>JAWLHU010000003.1:0-75351 GCA_041690255.1 Symbiobacteriaceae bacterium | reverse complement strand
CGTCCCACCAGCGATCCACACGCGCCCCACCAGCGATCCACACGCGCCCCACCAGCGATCCACACGCGCCCCACCAGCGATCCACACGCGCCCCACCGGCGATCCACACGCGCCCCACCAGCGATCCACACGCGCCCCACTAGCGTTCCACTTGCGACCCCTCTGCGTATCTTCTTCGCCCTAGCTGGGCATCCTTCCCTGGTGGGAACAGCGTTTCCAACCACCTTGCGACCGCGAAGGAGGACTCCCATGCCGAAGGGCGCAACCGAAACCAAGACCCTGAAGGTCGGGGACAAGGCGCCGGACTTCACCCTGAAGTCTCACCTTGACAAGGAGATCAAACTCTCCGACCTGAAGGGCAAGAACGTCTTCATCGCCTTCTACCCGCTCGACTGGACCCCGGTCTGAGGCGCGCAGATGCCCTCGTACGAGGACGACATGTCCCGTTTCGAGAAGCACAATACCCAGGTGCTGGGTATCAGCGTGGATTCGATCCCGAGCCACAAGGCATGGGCCAAGTCGATCGGAGGCATAGGCTACCCGCTGCTCTCCGATTTCTACCCCCACGGGCGGGTGGCCCACGAGTACGGCGTCCTGATCAATGATCCCGAGAGCCCAGCCTACGGTGCCACCGAGCGGGCCCTGATCATCATCGACAAGGAGGGCGTCGTTCGCTGGATCGATGTTCACCCGATCGACAAGCAGCCCGACAACGAGGAGCTCTTCGAGATCCTTCGCAAACTCTGAATAACCCGCAGGGCGGGGGGGAGACCCTCCCGCCCCTTCGCATCGCAGTGGAAAGAGGAGGTCCCTTCATGCCTGTCGAAATCTCGCGACGGTGTGTCCCCTACACCCCGGTGGGTCGGAAGTTGGCGGAGATGCAGATTGCGATCGTCTCCACCGCCGGCGTCCACCTCAAGGAGCAGGAGCCCTTCAACAAGGAGGGCGATGACACCTGGCGCCATCTGCCGGGGGATCTGAACAGCGCTGGTCTCATGATTACCCACGGCGCCCCCGATGAGCACTACGACCGGACCCAGGCGCAGCAAGATATCAACGTGATCTTCCCGATCGACCGGTTGCGGGAACTCGCCGCGGCAGGCTTCATCGGCGGGGTTTCTGAGAAGCACTGGTCGCTCATGGGCTACTCGCTCCGGCTGCGCAAGTACTACGATGAGACCGCCCCCGCCGTGGCGAAGGAACTGGAGCGCTCCCCGGTCGATGCGGTCCTCCTGACCGCCGGCTGACCGCTCTGCCACCGCACGGTCGTTGCGGTTCAACGTGCGATCGAGATGGCGGGGATCCCCACCATTCTGATCACCACCGACAAGGAGTCGTCCGAGCAGCAGCGTCCACCCCGGGCGATCCACCCGGAGGGGTTCACCTGGGGCCATTCCCTGGGGACCGCCGCCAACAAGGATCTGCAGATGGATGTGCTGAAGACCGCCCTGCGCCAGCTCGAAGAGCTGCACATGCCGGGGCAGGTCCGGACGCTCTCTTTTGAGGGCTATCACCCATAGGAGGGACTCCACGAATGAGCAGTCTGAAGGAACAGGTGATCCTGATTACCGGCGCCAGCGAGGGAATCGGCAGGGAGATGGTCCGCCTCTTCGCCAAGGAGGGGGCCAGGGTGGTCGCGATCGGCCGCCGGCCTGAGCCGCTGGAGGTGCTGGCCGCTGAGGTGGGCGAGGAGCAGGTCCTGCCGGTCCCCGCCGATGTGCGCAGCCTGGTCGATATGCAGGGCGCCGTGACGCAGACGCTCGAACGCTGGGGTCGGATCGACGTCCTGGTCAACAACGCCGGGGTGGCGAAGTACGTCAACCTCGAGGAGATGACCGCCGAGGAGTTCCAGTGGCAGATGGATGTGAACCTGACCGGTGTCTTCAATGCCACCAAGACCGTCCTGCCGCACATGCTGGAGCGGGCCCGGACCGGGGCTGCGAAACCGGCGGGGCAGATCCTCAATATCAGCTCGATCCTCGGGACGGTGGGGCGCCCGGGCGGCACCGCTTACTGCGCCACGAAGTGGGGGCTTATGGGCTTCACCGAGTCGCTCCGCATGGAGGTGCAGAAGGAAGGGATCCGGGTCATGGTCCTCTGCCCGGGTCAGGTCCAGACCGACTTCGCCGGGATCCCCGCAGCGAACAAGTCGCAGGGCCTGAAGCCAGAGACGGTAGCGCTCAAGGCGCTGGAGATGCTCGCCACCGCACCCGATGGTCAGCCCGGCACCGTGCTCCTCCGGCCGTTTCAGCAGGCATAAGGCGATGGCCCGCTCCAATCTGCTCAGGACCGGTGGGAGTCTAGTCGGTCGACTCGCCTCCGCTGCAATCGCTGCCAGAGAAGTCACTGCCGCTGGAGTCGCTGCCCGAGCGCTCATCGCCCTTCTCGAAGGCGATCAGCAGGATCTGAAAGGGGAGCTTCTTCTCCAGGAAGTAGTGGGTTACATCCCCGTGGCAGGTGATGCGGCGGAGGATCTTTTCCACGTCGATAAAACCCGTACAGACCACGCCACCCTCGATTCCCTCGGTCGCGGGGATCTCGTGGCAGTCGCTCTTGATATCGATCAGGGAGGTGTCAATGTACAGTCCTTCACCTGACTGGTGCATGGCCGCAGATCATCCTTTCCGTGTTGGCGTTGCATGACTGGTTGCCGTCAACAGCGTATGCGGATTCTGCTCCGTTGCCCCTCAGGCGAGCCGTCACCAATGCCCTCCACGTTACATAAGATAACGGCGGGCCAGCGTTCAAGGCCCGAAGAGGAGGGGCTCTCGTGCCGAACGGCCTGCCGTTTGAGTTTGTTATCACCACAGTCAGCACGACGATCGAGCAACAGTGCGAGCAGATTCCTCCCGAGCCATCGACGGGAGGGACGCAGGGGGGTATTCTCTGCACCGGCTTCTTCGATGTGGAAAAGATCGTGCAGAAGGTAGAACCGCCTGGCCTTGGTGGGTTCCAGGACGTGAGGAACTGGTTCCTGGAGAAGAAGCTCCCCTTCCAGGTGCTCTGGCTGCGGCTGCCGGACCAGGTCGTTCCGCCGCCGCCCCCACCGCCGCCGCCCCCGGTATGCGATATCTTCTTCCCGCGGTCCCCGGGCTTCTATGGTCAAAACTTCTTCCGGCCGGGAACCTTGACCGATGCAGAGCGGGCTTGCGCCATCGCCTGCGTCGAGGCGCGCTCCGACTTCCTCGCCAGCGTTCTGACCGCCGAGGTCGGTGGCATGGCCGGTTGTCCGACCATCCCGGTCGAAGGATGCGAGACCGTCATCCTGGGGCCGACCTGTCAGGCCCGGATTGAGGCGATCCTTGATCCGAACGCGGTAGACGATCTGGTGGCAGCGGTCTGCGGCCAGACGCCGGTCAACCAGATCGGCCAGCTGACCCGGCAGTATTTCACGGCCCTGCTCAACACCTGCATCTGCGCCACGGGCGCCCAGGGGCCTGTCGGCGGCGTCGGCCTCGACTACCTGGTCGACCTGACCCAGCTTCCCGAGCCGCTGCGGACGCAGGCCGTCGCTTTCTTCGGGACAGCGTTCCCCACGGTGGCGATGGTGCTTCAGGCAGCCGAGGAGATCCTGGCGACGTACTGTGCCACTGGCATGGTCAGCGCCAACACCGAACTGATCCAGGAGATCCTTGCCCGCATGAACGCCGATCTCGCCACGATCATCCTCCCGCCCGCCGCTTAGCGTGGGCGTACCCGGCCAGCGATGGCCGGGTTTACTTAGGTCGGCCAGTCCGTCGACCAGCACCAATCCGGCCCCAACCGGCAACGCCAGCTATGCCCGTCGCACAGGAAGGTAACCGGAAGCTGGAGCCACTCGGTTGCCCAGACCTCGCCGGTGGCGAGCAGGTAGCGAATCTCCGTCCACAGGCTGGTCGCAACCCCATTCTCCCGAGGGCGTACGGCACCCATCTGGCAGGTCAGACTGATCCGATCGATCACCGCCTCCCCGTCGATGGACAGGCCCGGCGCAACCGGCAGGATGATCGACTTCAACTCGCTCAACAGCACCAGAGGCTCGGCCATGGCGCAACCTCCCGTCTGACCCGGCTGGTCTCCACCAACCTATGGCGCACGGCCGAGGGGTGTGCCCTACTCCCCCGGTCCTAGGGTCCCTGCCCAGGTTCATGTCAGGCGCAAATCGGCACCACCCCCGATGGGAGCGGCCGCATCCCCTCTGCTATACTCACAGCAAGCTATACTCGGCCTTGTCTGCCGGGAGGAGGGTCTGCCCTGGGAATTCAGACGCTGCGCACGGCGGTGCCGACCGTCGTGATGCACATGGCCGCGGCCTCCATCCACCTTATGGCGGCGGTTGCGATTGGCGGGACCCTGGGATCGACCTACGGGGCCCTGCTTGCAGCCGTCCTGCTTGCCGTACCGATGATCGCTGCCCTTGTCACGCTGGCGGGCCTGAGCCGTCTCGGCTCGATCCTTTTCGGTCTCTCCTTCGTGGGCATGGCCGGGCTGATGCTCTACGGCCAGTTGGGCCAGGGCTGGCTTCAGACCGCTCTCAACAGCGGGGCACATCCCTGGAAAACCCTCTTCTTTGCGACGGCGATGCTCATGACGCTGCTGCAGATCACCGGGATCATGGAGACGGCGAAGGCCCTGGCGGCCGGCGACGCCCCGGCCCCGTTGATCAAGGACCTGCAATAGACGACCCCCTTGCACCGTGGGTGCCAGGGGGTTTTTCGTTGCTTGGTGGGATGCTTACACTCGCTTGATCTTGGAGCCACCCATCAGGCTGAACGAGCGAATGCGGAGGACGGGTCTGGATCCATCGCCGGTCACACGGTAGTCGATCAGCCCACCGCCGCCCTCGTGCTCGGTCCCGGTGCCGCCCATGATGGCGACCTCCTCCAGCGTGTAGGAGAGGTGCGGCGGAATGCGCAGGGTGGACCCGCCCATGACGGACCAGAGATCGATCTGTACGTCGCCGGTCTCAGGAACGGTGGCCTGGCTCAGGTCGATGTCGGAGCCGCCCATGAAGGCGACCACCGCCAGGTCGGAGAGCTGCCACTCGCCCCTGCCGATCTTGCCGCCGCCCATGACCGCCCAGTGGGTCCGGGCTCCGGGCCGCCCTGTACCGCTCTGCAGCAGCCGCAGGCCGCCGATGATCAGGATGGCAGGCACGACGAGCGACCAGAGCCAGCCGGCGTCCGTGACCCAGAGACCGAGCAGGAAACCCAGTTGCAGCGCACCGGCGATGGTGATCACACCGTTGACCAGGGCGGTGCCCCAGAGGAGGCCTCTCACCTCGCCCCGATCGCTCCGGCCGGCCCGGATCAGCGTATCGATCAGGCCCACGGCACCAAAGTAGATCAGGATCACCGGCCAGAAGGTCTGAATGGTGTCGCCAAGATCGATGGCCGTTACGCCGGCCTGGTTCAGCAGGAGGATCGCACCGCCGATCACCAGCAGGAGCCCCCAGAACAGACGGGCGTTGTACAGATAGCGCATTCGTGATTGCCTCCTTCGCTTACTCGTAACGGACTCGGACCAGACCGGCACCGGCGAAGATTACGCCCAGCGCCAGGAGCACGATCAGGGGCCAGGTCAGGTTGGCCCACGAACCGCCCCGCAGCGAGACCTCGGTCAATGCCTCCATGGCCCAGGCCTGCGGGGTCATGTAGCCGATCCGCTGCATGGTCCGATTCATGAACTCCAGCGGCCAGAAGAGGCCTCCCAGCATGGAGGTGGCGATCACGAAGACGACGCCGACCGTCTGCTGCTGTTCGTAGGTCCGGACCAGGCCGGCGAGGAAGAGGCCGATTCCGGCGGCAGCCAGCACCATGGCAGAGCCGACCGCCAGAAGTGGGAACCACGCCCCCCAGTGAATGCCGAAGATAAACCGGGTGCCGATCACCAGCACGAGGAACTGGAACATGCCGGTCACGTAGAAGGAGAGGACGTAGCCGCCCATCAGGCCGAGCCGGCTGGTGGGGGTGTTGAGCAGCCGGGCCCAGGTGCCATGCTGCCGCTCGTAGAGGATCGTGCCGGCCATGAGCAGGATCGACATCATGACCGCCATGACCGTGTAGCCAAGGGCGGAGTGATTGAGGCCGTTGTACCCACCGCCGTTGCTCTTGACCGGCCTGGAGACCGGCTCGGCCACGAGGGTGACGCCCCGGGCTGCCCGCTCATCCGCGATCTGTTGGAGAGCGGCCCGCACCTTCGCCTCGTCGGGACCACCGGCGATCTTCAGGGCCAGGTTCAGATCGCTGGTCAGTTGGAGGGAGACTCGCTGGATCACCGGCCCGATGCTGACCTGTAGGTTCGTCCCCGGATGGGTGATCAGTTCGAGGTCGGCACGGGTACCGTTCGCGACCGCATCGCCAAATCCGGGTTTGATCACCAGGCCGGCAGAGGTCTTATAGTCGGCCAGGAGCTTCTCCACGCCGGCCCGTTCCGCCGGCTGCACCGTCAGGGTTGGCTCCTGCTTCAGCGCCTCGGTCAGCAGGGTGGCAGCCAGCGACTGGTCCTGATCGACGATGGCGATCGGGTAGGTCTGCGCCTTGGGGGTGGAGTCGGCATCGCCCATACCCCCGCCGAGCATCAGACCGAAGATGATAATGAAGGCGACGGGCATGCCGAACATGGTGGCCAGGGTCGCCTTGGACTTCAGGGTCATGCGGAACTGGACCCAGGCGATGGCAAAGCTCTTGCGCATGGACGGCACCTCCTAGCGGGTGGCGAGCCGCACGGAGCCAACCGCTCCGACGACCACGCCGGTCAGGCAGAGAATCAGGGTCGGGGTCCAGGCGTAGCTGAGGCCGAGGCCGGCCATCTGGTCGAGGAAGCCCTGGAGCGCCCAGTAGTTCGGGACCAGGCGGGCGACCATCATGAGCGAGTCGGGGAAGATGTAGAGTGGGAACATGGAGCCGGAGAGCGCTCCGAAGATCATGCCCAGCAGGCCCACAGCGCCGTCTGCCGCCTTCGGGTCCCGGAAGATCGCCGCCAGGCCCGTGGCAATGCCCGACGAGGCGATGGCGAAGGAGTAGCCGATCAGGAGGACGGGCAGCCAGGGACCCCAGTCCACCCCGTAGATGAAGGTGGTGCCAAGCAGGAGGATGGTGAACTGCGCACCGATCAGCAGGGCCGAGGAGAGGGTCTGCCCGGTCAGGATGATCCACTGCGGGGTCGGGCTGATCGCCATGCGGGCGAGGGTCCCGTCCTCCCGGCCCTGCAGGATCGCCTTCGAGCGGGTAATGGCCGACATGAGCATGAACATGACTGCCATGCCTGCCGCGTAGTACTGCATGCCGCCCACCGTCTTGGCACCGGCCTGGTTCTGCGTGATCACCGGCAGCTCAATCCGGCTTTGGGCATCCGACTCGCCGAGCAGGTGGGCCGATACGGTGCCGCTGGTCACCTGGTCGGTGAAGGCGCCCGTGATCTGGCGGACGATCTCGGCCTGCGTGGGCCGGCCCGGATCGGTGTAGAGCTTGATCTGGGAGGGGGCGCCGCTGGTCGCATCGGCCGAGAAGGAGGTGGGGACGTGGATCACGGCGACCACCTTACCGCTCTGCACCTGCTCCTTGGCGGCGGTGAGGTCGGTGGCGATCTCCAGGCGGATGATCTCCTTCACGTCCGGGGAGAGGAGGACTTCATCGATCAGGACCTGCCCCAGGTGGATGGTGGGAAGCTGGGCCTTCGCCTCAGGCGGGGCGCCCGGGGGCAGCGCCGGCTGGGCGGCCTGGTCCTCGTTGACAACGATGACGCTGAAGGGCTCGATCTTGCCCTGGGTCATCATATCCTTCAGCGAGACGCCGAGGATGCCGATCAGGATCATGGGCATCAGCAGGAACATGATCAGCGCCTTCCGGTCCCGGCCCATGAGGACCAGGCCGTTTGTGGCGATGGCGAGTACCTTGCGCATGGCTTCTGCCTCCTCTGGTTAGTCCCGCAGCGCCCGACCGGTCAGGTGGAGGAAGACCGACTCGAGGTTGGGCTCCTCGATCTCCACGCCGAGGACCTTCTTGCCGGTGCCGGTGACGGCGGTGAGCATGGGGGCCAGGGTGTCGCCGGCCTCGGTCACCAGGGCGACGATCGCCCCGTCCTGCAACTGCGCCTGGCGGATGCCGGGCAGGGCACCCACGGCCGCAGCGAGGGCCTCGTCGGGGTTGGCCACCCTCAGCCGGATCGTCGAGCCGCCACCGGCCAACCGCCGGACCTCACTGAGCGAGCCCAGGGCGATCAGCTTGCCATGGTCGATGATCCCGACCCGTTCACAGAGGTACTCGACCTCTTCCATGTAGTGCGAGGTATAGACGACGGTCATGCCCATCTCGCCGTTCAGCCGCTTCACCGTCTCGAGGATGTTGTTCCGGCTCTGGGGGTCAATGCCGACGGTGGGCTCATCCATGATCAGCAGTTCGGGCCGGTGGAGGAGGGAGGCGGCTATATTGATCCGCCGCTTCATGCCGCCGGAGTAGGTCTCGATCCGATCCTTCTGCCGGTCGGTCAGGGAGACAATCTCCAGCGCTTCATCTACCCGGGTATTCAGCTCCTTGCCGGTCAGGCCGTACATCTGGCCCCAGAAGAGCAGGTTTTCCCGGGCGGAGAGGGTGGGGTAGAGGGCGATATCCTGGGGGACGATGCCCATCATCTGCTTTACCTTCATGGTCTGCCTGGCGACATCCACCCCGTTTACGGTGATCTCGCCCTCGGTGGGGGTAAGCAGGCCACAGATCATGGAGATGGTGGTGGACTTGCCGGCGCCGTTGGGGCCGAGCAGGCCGAAGGCCTCACCCTTGCTGACCGAGAAGCTGAGCCCCCGGACCGCTTCCTTCTTGTCAAACCGCTTCACCAGGTTCCTCACTGCTAACATGGTGCGGTCACGCTCCTTGAGTGGTTCTTCCTTACACCCTCAGTCTACAAAAGAGAACGGCCCGGCACATGTGCCGGACCGCATGAGTATGCGTATGCCAAAAGTCATGTTCTCTGGGTCCCGGATCACCACTGCCCCGACCGGGGCTTGGAGTACTCTCAGGTAGGGGTACGGCGACCGGAACTGTGGTGGTAGGCCTCCTCGAAGCGGGGCCGGGACCAGACCCCGTCGCTGAAGATGGCGGCGAAGAGCCCCATGGCGAGGAGCCAGGCTGCGGCGTCGTCAACCAGTTCACCCAAGCCGAGCCACTTACCTCCGCTGAAGCCGTAGATCAGGACCAGGACGATGGTTGCGGCTGTGTAGAGGAGGGGGCGCCCCCACTTAGGCATTCCACGGCTGGTCAGCCGCTTCGCGGCCCAGCCCGTGACCTCGGGAACCGAGGAGATCGCGAGTCCAAGGAGCAGATGGGTCAGATCCATGGTGGAAGCCTCCTCTCCCTGTGAGATATAGACCAGGGGGCCAGGCGGAATCGTTCGGACGCTTCGGCATAATCTGCGCTGCGCCGGGGCAGTCTATAGCAGGAGGACTGCCCCCCGAAGGATCTTGCTACATGGTTACAGGAACCTTGGAAGGGTTGTTTATGTGCGCTCGTGCTTGATCCAGGCCATGATGAGGCAGAGGATCGTGATCAACTCGTGCAGAGACAAGTCAAAGGATGCTTTCAAGATGTTGCCACCTCCTTTGCCAGGGGGCAGCCACCTCCTAAATGATACCAGATGCCTGTACGTGCTGTACAGAAAAACCCGTCGACGGCAATCGACGGGTTTTTTCGATGATCCCCTATCTTCATTATAACACGAAGGCGGTCCGTTATTCAGTCTAGTAAGCGAGGCGGGGAGAGCAGGGCAGGGAGAGCGGGGCCGGGAGAGCGGGGCCGGGAGAGCGGGGCAGGGAGAGCCGGGCCGGGAGAGCGGGGCGGGGAGAGCGGGGCGGGGAGAGCCGGGCGGGGTACCCCGATAGGACCATCGGGCCGCTGCCGTACGGGCACTTGGTGCGTGCAACTCGTGAGCCCAGTTTCGGCGGTGCGTAGCCCGACTCCACGACCCGTGACGGTTCCGAAATTGGGCTGACCTGGGATCACCTAGTGCCCGTAGGCGAGGTCCGCAGGGCCGCAGGGGTACCCCGACCCTGGCTCGACCCGAGCCCGACTCTCGCCCGACCCGAGCCCGACCCTCGCTCCCATTAGAGCCTCATCCCCCGAGCCCGTGCCGCACCGCCCAGAGAGCCGCCTGCGTCCGGTCGCGCAGCCCCAGCTTCTCGATCACACTCGAGACATGGTTCTTCGCCGTCCCCTCCGTTATGAAGAGCGCTTCGCCGATCTCCTTGTTCGAGTAACCCTGGCCCAGGAGCTTCAGCACCTCGACCTCCCGCTCGGTCAGCTCCCCTACCGGAAGCGTGGCCGGAGCAGGGGCAGGCGCCGACCGCCGGCCCAGCTCAGCCACCACCTTGGCCGCGATCGGCGGCGGCATGATCACCCCACCCGACTGCACGTTCCGGACCGCCGCCGCGATCTCCTCGGCCGGAAGATCTTTGGTCAAGTAGCCCGCCGCCCCCTCCAGGAGGGCCTCCATCACCATCTCGTCGTCATCGAAGGTGGTCAGGATCAGCACCTTGACCCCGGGCATCTCCCGCCGGATCTCCCGGGTCGCCTCCACGCCGTTCATGCGCGGCATGCGGATATCCATCAGGATCACATCGGGCTGCTGCTGCCGTGCCACCGACAGCGCCTCCAGCCCATCACCGGCCTCGCCGACGACCTTCAGGTCGGGCTCAAGCGAGAGCAGGGTTCGCATACCGTCGCGCATCAGGCGCTGATCGTCGACCAGGAGTACCCGGATCATGAGACCGCCTCCCGCGTAATGGGCACCGTCACCCGAATGGTCAGGCCCTGCTCCCCCGGCTCGAGGCTCAGCGATCCACCCAGCATTCGCACTCGCTCGGTCATGGAGCGGAACCCGACCCCTGGCTCCATGGAGGAGGGGCGGGTGCCATCGTTCTGGATCACGAACTCCAAGCCGGCCTCCGTCATGCGGAGCACCCCACTGACCGATCGGGCGTTGCCGTGCCGGTGTGCGTTGGTCAGCGCCTCCTGGAAGATCCGGTAGAGCTGCTCGACCCGCCCGGGATCGGGCCGCAGCTTGCGAACCTCCTCATCGGCCTCGATGGTCACAGCAATGCCCGTGGCGACGCCAAAATCGCGCCCCAATCGCTGGAGGGCCTCGATCTCCGAGGCTGCCCCCAGGCCGGACGGGTGGAGTGCCCGGACCGCCTGCCGGGTCTCCAGCAGAGCCTGGCGGGCCACCTCCTCGCAGCGCACCAGCCCCTCCACCGCTTGCTCCGGCGAGCGCTCGCACACACGGCGCGCCGCCTGGATCTGGACGACCAGGGCGGTCAGGCCATGGGCAACCGAGTCATGGATCTCGCGGGCCAGCCGCTGGCGTTCCTGGAGGACGGCCATCTCCTGCTGCTGTGCAGCGGACTCCTGCAATTGCTTATGGACTCGCTCCAGCGCGGCTTGGGAGGCCTCCACTTCCTCAAGGAGTTCCACCGACCGGTTTCTCTCATCGCGCAGGCTTCGTACCAGGGCACCGACCGCCCCGGAGAAGAGGTTAAACGCACCGTAGATCCCGATGGCCATGAACATGTCGAGCGTGCTGGAACCGCGCCCCTCGGGGACGAAGGAGAAGAGCCAGACCGCCACGGTGACCAGGATCCCGAGCCGCCACCACCGGGGCTCCAGGATCAGGAAGAGGCTGACGAAGACCACCGCATAGATCGACAGCATCGGTCCGCCGGGGTCGTACGTGCCGGCGATCAGGTTCAGGGCGAGACACCAGACGAGTTCAGCTAGAAAGAGCCACCCGTTCCATTTCGGACCGACGGGGATCCATTGGACGACCATAGCGGATGTGACAACAAGGAAGGCGGCACTCACGACGTAGAGGGCGGTCAGCGCTGGCGTAGGCGCCTCGATCACATAGAAGACATGAAGAAGGAGGTAGAAGACCACTCGGGACAGCGAAAGGAAGTTCATCGGCATCGGCATCGGCGTCGCCTCCTGAGTCAGCCATTCTGCGGGGCAGGTGAATCCTCCTCTACATAGTTGTCTGGTTTCGGGAAAGAGCGTATCGTGGAGAGAGACGCAGCAAGGGGGCCCTCGCAGTGGCACAGCAGGCGAAGCGCTTCGGTGGTATGGTCAGCAGCATGGATCTGGACGAGCGGCATGTCTACGGCTGTAGCGACGGTAAGGTTCTGGTCTGGGAGAAGAGCTCCATGGAGCACCTCCACACCTGGGAGGGCCTCGGGCGAGGGCTGCGGATCACGGTGGACGAGGACTGCATCTACTGCACGAGCCTCTACCACTTCACGGTCGTCGACAAGCGGACGTATGAGCCGGTCCACGAGGCACAGTTCGGGAGCGACACCAGTTCCGACCTTGGCCATCCCATTAACGATGATCGCTTCATCTATTTCCCTATCCGCAACGGTACCGTGGTGGCGATTGACAAGCGGGACTACACCCAGGTCCAGTACCTACGTGAGCACGAGGGGACCGTCTGGGGAATGGATCAGTCCGAAGACTACCTCTACACCGGGTCGGTCGACAAGTCAATCCGGGTCTGGTCGAAGGCAAGTCTCACGCCGGTTGCGCGGCTGGATGGGCACCGCGGGAACGTCCAGCGGATCCACGTGAGCGGGCCCTACCTGGTGTCCGGGGCGACCGATCTTTCCGTGATCATCTGGGAGCGGGGGTCGGGGGAGCAGGTGCACCGAATCCGGAACGCCCACCGGCGGGCGATCAACGGACTGGCGAGCTGGGGCGGTCGCCTGCTCACATCCAGCATGGCGGAGCACCGGGTGCGAATCTGGGAGATGGTGACCGGGCAGCTCGTCAAGGAGATGGAGATGACCCTGGCCGAAGGAGCACAGCCGCGCGTTGACGGCGATACGGTCTACATCGCCTTCCGGGATCAGCCCGGGGTCAGTGCATTCCCGGCGGAGGCGGTCTTCCGATAATACTGAAGCCTGCATCCCCCCAGCGGGAGTGCAGGCTCCGTCTCGATCCTTTAGATGGAGCGCATGGCCGTGAAGACGCCTGTGTCCAGCTTCTCCTTCAGCGCCTTGTCGTAGGTCACATCGTACTCGGGATGGGTGGTGATCTTGCCGCCCCAGAAGGTGACGTCCCGGACCGCCTGCACCTTCACCTCGGCAATCGCCAGCTTCAGGTTTACATCCTTCACCTCGTCGGCGATCACCCGGGCGGTACCCTCAATCGTATGGCAGGCACCGTGGGCCATGACGCTCAGCAGGACCCGCTCATCGGCCCGGATGTTCCCCATAACCCGGCCCTTGGCGTCGGCGGAAAGGCGCAACGTCTCATTGTCCTTGGCATAGACCCACGTGATCAGGTTGTTGGTCGGCCACTTCGTCTCGCTGTCCAGGGTGGTGACCAGGACCAGTTGCGGCCCCTGCAGAAACTCGATGAGTTCACTGGAAAGCTGCTTCGGTGCCTCGTTCGTATTCGCCACGGAAAGCTCCCCCTCCGACTATGTACTGCTTCCATTCTACCATACCCGGTGCCCATGTGGTGCCATGCGCCAACTTGCGCAGGACCGGACCTGCGGTGCGGAGAATCATCAAGACCGAAAGGGGGACCGATGATCATGGAACAGATGCTGCGCATTGATATGAACAGCCTCACCGCTCGTTTCGAGGCGTTGCCGGATGCATACCGCTTGCTCGGCGGCCGGGCGCTCACCTCCCGCATTGTAGCGGAGGAGGTGGAGCCCACCTGTGATCCGCTCGGGCCGCACAACAAGCTGGTGCTGGCGCCCGGCCTGCTCTCGGGCACCGTCCTCTCCTCATCGAGCCGGATCTCGGCAGGGGCGAAGTCGCCGCTGACCGGTGGGATCAAGGAGTCGAACGCCGGCGGCAACACGGGTTGGCGACTGGCCCAGCAGGGGCTGCGGGCGGTGATCATAGAGGGGCAGCCAGCGCCGGGGGCCTGGTATATCGCCGTGATCGGCAAGGCCGAGTGCCGGCTCGAACCGGCGGGCGAGCTGATTGGACTGGGTACCTATGAGACGGCTGCCCGCCTCTTCGAGCGCTATGGCAAGAAGGCAGCCCTGGCTGTGATTGGCCAGGCCGGCGAGCAGCGCATGAACGTCGCGGGGATCAGCAACACCGACCCCGAGGGGCGGCCCAGCCGGATCTGCGCCCGCGGGGGTATGGGCGCTGTCATGGGCTCCAAGGGGCTGAAGGCGGTCGTGGTGCTGGACCCCGGCCCGAACGTCTCGCCGGAGATGAGCGACCTGCCGCTCTGGCGGGAGCACAGCAAGCCCTACCTGCAGGAGATCCGCACCAGCCCGGCGGTTGCGCGGTACCGGGAGATTGGCACGGCCGGGACGCTGGAGTTGGTCAACAAGTTGGGCGGCCTGCCGATCCGGAACTTCGGGCGCGGCCAGGATCCGGCGACCGAAGCGATCACCGGCCTGCACATGGCCGAGGTGATCAAGGAGCGGGGCGGTCTCCCCTCCCACTCCTGCATGACCGGCTGCACGATCCAGTGCTCGAATGTTTGGGCCGATCCGGCGGGCAAAGAGGTCGCCAGTTCGATGGAGTTTGAGACCAATACGCTCCTGGGCGCCAACCTCGAGATCTACGAGTTCGATGCGATCGCCCAGTTTGCCCGGGCCTGCAACGACCTCGGGATTGACACGATCGAGACGGGCGGGGCGATCGGGGTCGCCATGCAGGCCGGCGTGCTGAAGTTCGGCGATGTGGATGCTGTCATGGACCTCTTCCGCGAGATGCGAGAGGGTGGTGTGCTGGGTAAGCTGATCGGAGCGGGTGCCGCCACCGTTGGCCGGGTGCTGGGCGTCCGGGAGGTCGCCTCTGTGAAGGGTCAGGTCATGGCCGCCTACGATCCCCGCGCGATCAAGGGCAACGGCGTCACCTACGCCACCAGCCCGATGGGGGCGGATCACACCGCCGGCAACACGATCGGCGCCAAGGTGGACCACCTGGATCCGGTCGGTAAGGTCGCCATCAGCCGGGAGATTCAGATCACCGCCACCCTTCTGGACTGCCTGGGCTTCTGCAACTTCGTGCGGGCGGTCTACGGCACGACGGCGGCGGATATCGCGGAGCTCTTCCGGGCCCGCTTCGGGGTCACGGCAGATGAGGCCTTCATGAGGCGGCTGGCGATCGAGACGATTCGGACGGAGATCGGCTTCAACCGTCGGGCCGGTCTGGGGCCGGAGACGGACCGGCTGCCGGAGTGGATGCGGGAGACGCCCCTGCCGCCGCACAACGCCCTCTTCGATGTGCCGGATGAGGAACTGGACCGGATATGGGCCGAGGCGTGATCATCCACCTGGAGGTCTACCTGCCCTACCGGGGAGAGCGCCGCTGGACCGGCGAGGTGAGACTGCCCGAAGGTCTGACGGCAGGGGCACTTTCGGACTACCTTAGTCTTGCCGAACCGGAGCTGGCGGTGCTGGTGAACGGGCGGTATGTAGCGCCAGAGACCCGCCTGCGGGAGGGGGACGAGGTGGCGGTGCTGCGCCAATCCGAGGGCGGATAGATGCATAGCGAGAGCGGACTCTGGCATATGCTAAAGGGGTTCAATAAACTGTAGTGCGGTTGAGAATTGGTATCAATGATATCCAATCTCATCCAGGAAAAGAAACACCGAACCCTTGACGTGTGTGCGATTGCGAGGGTATCCTAGTAGTGTCTACTGGTCCTTTTGGATACCGTAAAGTGGACTGCCTGTCTGATGTGATCATTGTCGGCGGAAACGCTGACTCCATCATGAACCCGCCTTAAAGGAGGAAAACGTCCGTGGCCGTTAAGATCATCGACACCTGCATCTCCTGCGGCGCCTGCGAGCCCGAGTGCCCCAACGAGGCTATCACCCCTGGTGACACCATTTATGTCATCGATCCGGACAAGTGCACCGAGTGCTATGGCTTCTATGGCGAGTCCCAGTGCATCTCGGTCTGCCCGGTTGAGTCCATTATCCCCGACGAGGATAACCCCGACACGGTTGACAGCCTGGTCGCCAAGTTCCAGAAGATCCATCCCGGCGCTGAGCTGAAGAACACCGATTCCTGGGTGAAGCCCGGCTAATCGCTACATCAGCGAAACGAGAAGAACGGCCTTCGGGTCGTTCTTTTTTGTGCGCTTCGGGAGCGGATCGGCATCGGGCCTCGTCTATGGACGCAGAGAGGCCGTACGGGGAAGGGGGAAGGGAATGGAGACCGCCATGGACGGCGCCCCGGCGCTGAGCGGGGAGGGGTTGAGCCTGGAGGGGTTGATCGAGGCCTACGGGGACGGGGTGTTGCAGTTGGCCTACTTCTACACGCAGGATCGCGGGGCGGCGGAGGATCTTTTTCAGGAGGTCTTCACGCGGGTCTACGTGAACCTGGGGCGGTTCCGAGGGCAGGCCAGCCCGAAGACCTGGATCTACCGAATCACCGTCAACCTCTGCCGTGACCGGTTCCGCTCCGGGGCGGTCCGCCGGGTCCTGCTGGTGGGGGAGGAGATCCTGGGTGTTCTCCTGCCGCCCCATCCGCCGGTGGAAGATGTGATCTTAGCCGAGGTGGAGAAAGGCGCCCTGCTCGACGCGATCATGGCCCTCCGCCTGGAGTTCCGTGAAGTGGTGCTCCTCTACTACTACGAGGAGATGGAGACGCCCGAGGTGGCCAGGGTACTGGGCTTGAGCGAGGGCACGGTCCGGAGCCGGCTCTACCGGGCGCGGGCGAAGCTGAAGGAGATGCTGAAGGGAGAGGCAGAGGATGAGCAGGAGTGAGCGCCGGGTGACCGGGCTGAAGACCTACGCCGCGGCGAATCTCTTTGCGGACTGGCGCGTGACGCCCGGCCTGGCGGCCGGTGTGCGGGAGCGGGCCCGGCTGGCGGAGGAGAGGCGCCGCTCCCGGGCCTGGCTCATGCCGACGGCCATTGCGGTGGCGGCGCTCGCCCTCTTCGCCTTGCTGGGGCGGGGCTTCAGCGGGGGCACGGCGGCCGGCCCGGCTGCGGGGCAAGCCGGCCAGGCGACGGGTGCCGCACAGGTGCCGGACCGGCTTCGCCCTGCGGGATCGGCGGCGAACCCACCGGCGATTGACCTGGCGGCGGACGCAGCTGTCAAGGTGACGATTACCGATGAGGCCGCGTTTACGGTGCGAACGACCGATGCCTACGGGAATGCGGTTTGGTATTCTTCCGTGCAAAGCGACCTGGACTCTGTGCCGGCACCAGCGAGCGCCATTGCCGGTGTGGAGGTCCAGCCGGGCAAGAAGCTGATCCTGAACGGGGACTACACGATCAGGGTGAAGGAACTCGAGCCCGCGATCGACGCCCTGCAGCGGCTGGCGCTGGAGCGGGGTGGCTACCTGGTCGAGACGACCGTCAACCGGGCCGATGACGGCTCCGCTGCGGCCCGCATCGTCCTGCGGTTGCCGGCGGAGCGGTTCGGCGAGGTGGTCGGGTCGGTGGGTGAACTGGGCGACATCCAGCGCCAGCAGGTCTGGAGCCAGGATGTGACGGCGCAGTTCATCGATCAGGAGAGCCGGTTGAAGGTCCTGACCGAGCACGAGCAGAAGCTGCAGGAGCTGGCTCAGAGTGCGGCCAACTTCGACGACTGGCTCCGGCTGGCCAAGCAGATCAACGAGACACGGGCGCAGGTCGAGTCGTTGCAGGGTAGCCTGAAGCAACTGGCCAACCAGGTGGAGTACTCCACGCTGAACATCGCACTGGTGCAGCCCGCACCGGGGAAGGAGCCGACGGTGGTGAGATCCGAGGGCGTAGGGGCAGAGATGAGCGGCGCCTTCCGGGCATCGGTGGGGCTGCTGGGCAGCGCGGTGCGCTGGTCGCTGGTGGGACTCTCTGCTGCGGCTCCCTTCCTCCTGCCCCTGGGGCTGGTGGGCGGGGCGGTCTGGCTTGGCGTGCGGCGCCGGCGGTAGCTACTCCGCCTCCTTCTTCTCCGGGATCATGAGCGAAGCCAGGACGGAGATGGTGATCACCGAGAGGACGACGCCAAGGGAGATGCCGATCGGCAGGTGGTGGCCGAAGGGCAGGGCGAGCATCTTGGCGCCGATAAAGGCGAGGACCACGGAGAGACCAAGCTTGAGGTAGCGGAACTTGTGGATGATGCCGGCCAGCAGGAAGTAGAGCGCCCGCAGACCGAGGATGGCGAAGACGTTGGAGGTCAGAATGATGAACGGATCGGTGGAGACACCCATGACCGCCGGGATCGAGTCGATGGCGAAGATCAGGTCGGTCGCTTCGACCATGACGATCGACATGCCCAGCAGGGTGAGCATCCGCTTGCCGTTCTGGACCGTGAGGATTTTGTTGCCGTCGAAGCCGGGGTAGACCGGGATGATCTTGGTAGTCCACTTATAGACCGGACTGTCCGCGATGTTGCCGCCGTGCCCGCCACCCTTGAGCATTTTGTAGGCGGTGATGATCAGGAAGATGCCGAAGACCGGCAGCATCCAGGTGAAGCGCTCTACCAGACCGACCCCGAGGAAGATCAGGATCGCCCGCATGATGATTGCGCCGATGATGCCCCAGGCCAGCGCCCGGTGCTGCAGGCCGCCTGTGATGCCAAAGAAGCCGAAGATCATGGCGATCACGAAGATATTGTCGACGCTGAGCGCTTTCTCGAGCGTGTAGCCGGCGAGATACTGCATCCAGAGCTCGGCGCCGTACTGCCAGTAGACGTAGCCGCTGAAGGCCAGGGCGATGGCAATCCAGGCGACCGAGGTCCAGGCGGCCTCCTTCAGGCCAATCTCGTGGTCGTCCTTGTGCAGCACGTAGAGGTCCAGCCAGGTAGCGAATGCGACGAAGGCCAGAAAGCCGACCAGTTCAAGCCCGTGGGTTCCGAACATGTGAGACTCCCCCTCGACAGAATAGGATGCCCAGAACGCAAAAGAGGACACGGCGCCCTGGCGCAGACCGATCAATGGATCGATCTGTACCAAGGTCTTGCCGTGTCCTCCGTCTTGCGGAAGAGAGATACAGCCAGGGCTTTTGGCCCGCAATGACGACTGTATCGCCCGGAATGACTCCGGGCTAGCTACTCCCCTTGTGAGATCTTAGTGTAAGGGCAGGAGGCGATTTCGTAAAGAGGTTTCTTGTGATGGGGACGAGCTGTGGCGGGAGGAATGCTCTCCTCCCGCCTTTGTGATCAGCTTACGGACTCACCCTGCCCAGCGGCCTTCCGCTTCTTTCTGGCTTCCGCCTTTTTGGCCTTCTCGGCGGCCATCTTCTCCTTGGTCTCCTCCCGGTGGTCGGTGCGGGCCTCCTTGGCGCCGCCCAGCATGATGGCGACCATGGGCATGCCGTCCAGTGGGTTATTGACATACCTCATCTCAGCCTGGACCTTGGACCCTGGGCGAAGCTTTGGCTCCTCGACAAAGGGCCCCTCATGATGGAACCGAATCGTGCTGCTGGTCTTGCGGTCGTGACGGCGAATGAGGGCGGTGCTGGAGTCGGTCCGATCCGTCGGGTAGAAGCCGACGTAGCCCAGTCTGAGGCTGACCACGTACCCGACCCGGTAGATTGGGCCCTCAACCTTCCGGGCCCGGCCGGCATCGTCCATGAGGTCTGTCCCTTCCGAGTTGAAGTCGTACCAGTCGTCAGGATCGACAGTTGCCCTGGGCGGATCCCTCCGGGCAGACCGCTTCTGGCTTGGCTTCGTCCCCGCCTTCCAGAGGGAAGGGTCGGAGAAGGGGTCAGTCGCCTTGAGCTCCTGTCCCGCCTCCAGCTCGTTATCCTTATCAGGGGTCCGGTCAGGATCAGGCTTCCTTCCAGCCATAGCAGTCATTCCTCCTCGCCTTACTGAATCGTTATCTGGTTCTGATAATACAATATTATTACGGCAATTCGTCGACGTCAAGACCTTTATTTGATAATTCGGTCATAGAAAGTGTCGGGAGGAGTAATGTTGGGTGTCACCGATGGCACTTCCTAATTACTCTGGAATTGATGGATTGTGATGGATATAAAGGGATGTTATGGATGAAGAGTCGATACACACCCGGCCAAGGGTTGCCCGTACGAGCACGGGATTGTGCAGACGAGCACGGGATTGTGCAGACGAGCGCGGAATTGTGCAGACGACCGCGGAATTGTGCAGACGAGCCCGGAACTGTGCAGACGACCGCGAAACGGTGTGTGTGGGCGAGTGAACAAGTGAGCCAACCCGGGAATTCGCTACATAGAATCAGAAGAAACGGTTGTGGTATCGGCTCGGAAATCTGGACTTTTTAACGGTGAAGGACTATATTGGGGCGAGAAGGCTAAGAGTGGAACAAGTCCGACATATAGGTAACAATGCTTTTACATAAACGGCGAATACTGAGTCTGAAGCGCAAGATCTCCGGCCCCAGGCTGGAGGCTCCCGGTTGCAGGTCTTCACGATGCAGAGTTGGGGGGCCCCACTATCACCGTGTTCGTTCATTTCATCACAAAGGAGGTACGTGCGGCTCAGGTTGCTCACGGGCGTTCTCTGAGGAATGGGGGCCACCTTGCGTATCCATATAGAGACTAGGAGGAGTTCACATGCGCTTTCGCCTACTTATTGCAGCAACTCTCAGTCTGACTCTCCTACTCACAGCGTGTTCTTCCGGCGGCTCCAGCAAACCGGCGGAAGAGACTAAGGCTACAGGCTCCATACTGGTTTACACCCCTCACCAGGGTCAACTCCTGGAAGAGTGGGGGAAGGCCTTCGCAGCCACGAACAAGGAGATGACCGCTGAGACGCAGCGGATCGGAACCACGCAGCTGGTCGGACGGCTCCGCGCCGAAAAGGCGAACCCCCAGGCCGACTTCTGGATCGGTGGCGGTGGGATCACGCCGTTCATTACCCTGGCCAACGAGGGGCTCCTCGCTCCCTATAAGCCAGCCGGAGCCGATGTGCTGGACACCCTCAACAAGACCATCATCTGGCACGACAAGGACTGGAACTGGGTCGCGCCCAACCTGATCGGCATGGGCATCGTCTACAACCCCAACCGGATCAAGGAGGCCGACCTGCCGAAGACCTGGGATGACCTGGCCGATCCCAAGTGGAAGGGCCGCATTGAGATGTGGGATCCGTCCACCTCGGGCACCTCGGCTGCCTTCGTGTTGATGAACCTGCAGCGGCTGGGCGAGCAGAAGGGCTGGGAGTACCTGAAGGCCGTCTACAAGAACGTTGCCCGGTACACGGCTGAGGGCTCCCCCGCAGCGAGCGTAGCCCGTGGTGAGATCGATCTGGGTATCACCTTCGAGCACACCGCCCTGATCTTCCGCGACGAGGCGAAGCGCACCGGCGGTAATCCGGACAACGTCGCCTTCCTCCTTCCGGAGAAGACCCTGATCATGGCGGAGCCGATGGCCCTGGTCAAGGGCGGTCCGAACCCTGCCGTCGCCAAGAAGTTCATGGACTTCCTGATGACCAAGGAGGGCCAGACCGTTCTCTCCCAGTACGGCTTCATGTACCCCGTCATTCCAGGTGCTCCCACTCCTCCCGGCGCATTCTACACCGTGGATGACTACTACGCTCGGGCGATTGAGCTGGATCCTTCCTGGATGGCCAAGAACCTGGACAGCGCCCTGAAGACTTGGAAGAACGACGTAGAGACATCGAAATGAGCACGAAGCTGATCTTTGACGGCATCAGCCGGCGATTTGGTACGACTGTAGCCGCTAAGGATGTCACGCTTGCGGTCAAGGAGAGCGAGATCTTCGCTCTCCTTGGCCCTTCTGGCAGCGGCAAGACAACGCTCCTGCGAATCGCGGCCGGCTTTGAGTTCCCGGATACCGGAACGGTCACCCTCGGTGACCGCGAGATCACCGCCCTTCCCCCCTGGGATCGGCCGATTGGCCTCATGTTTCAGCAGTACGCCCTCTTCCCGCATTTGGATGTGCGGACGAACGTGGCTTACGGCCTCCTCGCCCGCCGGTTCCGGCAGGCCGGCCTGCTTGAGCGTCTGCAGTTGCTGATTGGACTGCGGCGGCGGGCCTGGAACGATCCGGAGATGCTCCGCCTGACCGATGAGGCGCTTGAGCTTGTGGAGATCGCCCACCTGGCGGAGCGCAGGCCGGCCAACCTCTCCGGCGGCCAGCAGCAGCGGGTGGCCCTGGCCCGAGCCCTGGTGACCCGCCCCGAGGTCCTGCTCCTCGATGAACCGCTCAGCGCCCTGGATGCCGGTCTACGGGAGCGAGTGCGGGCGGAACTGCGGGCCCTCAAGACGAAGCTGGGTCTCACCATGATCTACGTCACCCACGACCAGGAGGAGGCCTTCGCCCTGGCCGACCGGATCGGGGTGATGCTGGAGGGCGCGCTCGTCCAGGTGGCTTCGCCCACCGAGCTCTACCGGGCGCCGGTCTCGATCGAAGTGGCGGAGTTCCTCCGGCTGCCCAACCGCCTGCCTGGCGAGGCGAGGGTGGCGGACGGATCGCTCTCTGTCGCATTGGAGGCCGGCTTTGCGCTGAAGATGGACGCGGCAGCCTGCAAGCCTGGCGGAGTAACGGCTCTGATTCATCCGGAAGAGATCCATGTCCTGGCAGCCGGCTCCGCTGAGGCGAAGGCGGCCCCGGCTGAGGGCTTCACCCGGGTCGCAGCCACCGTGGTGGACACGGAGTTTCGCGGGGCCTCGGTCATGGTGACTCTCGCTGTGCCCAACGGTACCCTCTTTGCCCTGGTCTCCAGCCAGGAGGAGGGGTGGCGCTGCAGAGAGGTGGTCATCGAGTTCCGGACCATGTCTGTGCGACTCTACCCGCAGGGGGCCGGTGCGGCGACCACCCTTACGGGAGGTGAGTAGTCCCATGGCCACTCACCGTGTCCGGCGGCGGGGCCGGGGGCTGCGGATCAGCCTCTGGTTCTACCTGGTGATCGCCCTGTTGATCCCGCTGGTGACCTTGATTGTGGTAGCCTTTACGAGTCAGCCGGTCAATCCGGTAAACGCCCTCCTGGCCGGCAAGCCGCATCTGATCCTCGATCTGCTCCGCCAGTTCTCGGCAGAGCCGGTGATTGAGGTTTTCCAGACGGCTCGTTACCGGCAGGCCCTGGGCAACTCCATTGCCCTTTCGCTCTCCGTCGCCCTGATTGCCACCATTGGCGGAACCCTGGTAGCCTTTGCGACCCTGAAGCCCGGCGTGCCAGGGCGGCGCACCTGGTGGCTGCTCTCGGCCCTGCCCCTGGCGATCCCGCCCTTCCTGGGTGCGATCGGCTTCAAGCTGCTGGCCGGTCGGGGTGGTCTGCTGCCCAAGATGCTCGACCCCCTGGGCTTTGACTGGCCGGCCGATGCGGTCTACAGCTTCGGCGGGGTGATCCTGGTTCAGGTCGTCACCCTCATGCCGGTGGTTACCCTGGGTGTGCGGGCGGCCCTCCAACGGCTGGACCAGGCCCTGGGCGAAGCGGCCTTCACCTTGGGCGCCACCCCTTCGGTCGTCCTGCCGACCGTTACGCTGCCGCTGCTGCTCCCTTCCCTGGGCGCCGGCTTCCTGCTGGTCTTCATGCGCAGCTTCGGCGACTTTGCGACCCCATTGATCCTGCTCCCACCATCAAAGAAGTTGCTGATCGTGGAGGCGTACAAGGATCTGACCGGCGGGCTCTTCTGGGCGGAGGCGGCGATCCAGTCGATCCTGATCATCCTGATCGTCATGGCCGCCATGGCCCTGGAACGACGCATGCTCAAGGGACGCGATTACCACAGCCTGGGTCACCGGGCGGGCAGCAGCAGCGAGGGCTCCGTCTTCGGCGAACTGCGGCTGCCATCGGCCCCTCGCTCCACCTGGGGTGAGCGGCTTCTGGCCCTGGTCAGCGGCGGGATCTTCACCGTCCCCATCCTCCTGATTCTGAGTATGCTGCTCCTTGCCCTGACCGCCAGTTGGGGCGACAGCCCCTTCCCTGATGCTCTCACCTTGCTCAACCTTTCACGGGTCACGGTCACCTCTCCCCGTCCCCTGGTGATCACCCTGATCGCATCGATCCTGACCATTCTGGTCTCTCTGGCGCTGGGCAGCCTTGCCGCCTACCTGTTGCGACGGCAGCCCGGCAAGGGCGACAGTCTCCTGGAGTTCGGGCTGAACATGCCGATGGTGCTGCCGGGTATCGCACTGGGCATCGGTATGATCGCAGCCTTCAACGCCCCGCCCCTCGCCTTCCATCCATCGGCTTTCCTGCTCATTCTGGCCTACGTGCTGACCCGTACCCCCAACGCACTGGAGTCAGTGGGCGCAGCCATGCATCAGCTGCCGACCAGCCTGGAAGAGGCGTCGGCGACGCTCGGCGGCATCCCGCTCTTCACGCAGCGGCACGTCTTGGCCCCCCTGCTGGAGCCGGCACTCACATCCGCCGCCGTCATGATCTTCTTCTCTGTGGCCAACGACATCTCGCTCACCTTGCTGCTGGCCCCGACGCTCTTCACCCCCGCCTCGATCTCGCTCTACCACGAGATGGACAGCGGCCGCCTCTACCTGGCTGCCGCCTATGGCGTCGTGCTCTTCCTCTTCACCGCCATCCCCTACATCTGGCAGACCTGGCGGCAGAGCAGAGCGACGGGCTAACCTTACTGGAGGGAAACACCTATGTCCCTGCGTCTCTCTGTCATCGGCCAGTCTGGTCCCATTAGCGAGCCCCTTCGGGAGGCTGCCTATGCCGTGGGTCATGCCATCGGCGCTGCCGGGGCGCATCTCTACACCGGCGGCCGCGACGGCGTGATGGCTGCCGCCTGCGAAGGGGCGCAGAAGGCCGGCGGCCTGACGATCGGCATCCTCCCCGGCGACGATTTGAGCCAAGCCAACCCTTACGTATCGGTGCCGATCACGACCGGGCTCACCCTGTCGGGGCGGAGCGAGGTGCTGATCCACGCGGCGGACGCCTTCCTGATCGTGGGGGGAGGGGCCGGCACCCTGGCCGAGATCGCGGTCGCCTACATTTACGCCAAGCCGATGGTCGCCCTCCGCGGCGCCGGTGGCTGGGGGGATCAGTTGGAGCCGACGCTGGTGGAGGGGCGGTTCCTCGATCCGCGCCGGCTTGTGCCGATCCACTTTGTGAGCGATCCCAAGGAAGCGGTCACCCTGGCCGTGCAGTTGGCGGAGGAGTATCGCAAGCGTACCCAGCGCAGCGGCCCGGCCCCCGCATCAGCCCTGGGCGATGTGCCCTCCGCAATCCGGTAAGCGAAGAGATCGCCCGGTCAGAGATGACAAGAACGTCCCGCCAGATCTGGTCGGGGCGTTCTTTCTGCCCATGGGGCGGTGATCCGCCGGGCTCAGATAGCCATATGGTGTGGGGCAAAGTGCCACCATATTGCCGGCGGCGCTTCCCCCAAAGGAGAATGTTCAGGACCCGTAAGCGGGCGTATACTAGGCTCGTTTTTTCTCGCAGCCGGACCGGGCAACAGCCAGGCAGAAGGGCCCTTTGCTGCGAACGCTTCGAAACCTGACAGGAGATGAAGGCCGTGGTGGAAGGAGAGCCAAGTTCCCTGTTTCGGAACATCAGGGGAGATGTCTTTGGAGGTATCACGACGGGAATCGTTGCCCTCCCCCTGGCCCTTGCCCTGGGGGTCGCCTCCGGCGCCGGCGCTGCAGCCGGCCTGTACAGTGCGATCTTCACCGGCACGATCGCTGCCATTTTTGGCGGCACACCGGCACAGGTCTCCGGTCCGACCGCCGGCATGACGGCGATCCTGATCGGGGTGCACCAGAGTCTGGGCCTCGGTGGTCTCTTTGCCGCCATGTTTCTGGCGGGTCTGTTTCAGCTCCTGTTCGCCCTCCTGCGGCTCGGTAAGTATATCCATTACCTGCCGCGCCCGGTGGTGACCGGGTTCACCAACGGCATCGCCCTGCTGATCTTCTGGAACCAGTTCAAAGAGATCTTTCTGCCCGGCGGCCCCATGTACAGCCCCGCGCAGATGGCCCTGGCCGCCGGCGTGGTGCTGCTGATCGTCATCTGGCCACGCATCGCCCGGTCGGTGCCCGGCTCTCTCATCGCGCTGATAGGTGGCACGGCGGTCACGCTGCTCTGGCATCTGCCGGTCAAGCTGTTGGGCCCCATGCCATCGGGCCTGCCGACGCTGCAGTTCCCACTGGCCGGCCTCGAGCTGGCTGCCCTCCCCGCCCTCTTGCAGGCGGGCGTGATCATCGCACTGTTGGGCACGATCGAGTCCCTGCTGGCCGCCATTGTGGTCGATGACCTGACCGGCACCCGCCACCGCTCTGATCGAGAGATCTTCGGACAGGGTTTGGCCAACCTGATCGCACCGCTCTTCGGTGGCCTGGCCGGCACCGGAGCGATCGTGCGCAGCGCCGTCAATGTCCGGGCCGGCGGACGGACCCCGCTGGCTGCGCTGGTCCACAGCGCCCTGATCCTCGCCATTACCCTGGGGCTCGGCCGCTATGCGGCCCTGATCCCGGTGCCGGTGCTCTGGGGCATCCTGATCGCCACCGCCTTCGGCATGGTGGAGTGGGAGAGCCTCCGGGATCTGGTGCGGGCCCCCAAGGCCGACTCGGCCGTCATGATCGTGACCACCGTCCTGACCGTGGTGGAGGACCTGACGGTCGGTGTGGCGGCCGGGCTGCTGCTCAGCTTCGTCCTCTTCACGATCGGCATGAGCCGGGCGGCGGTGGAGCGGGAGGAACGGAACGGCGCCGTGGTCCTGCGCATAGATGGTCCGCTCTTCTTCGGCGTCGCCAAACGGTTTCAGGAGGCGGTGGAGAACGCTCCTCACGGAATGCCCCAGGTCTGGGACATGAGTCGCGTCTCCCGGATCGATGCGACCGGGGCGGCCATTCTCCGCAAGGCCCGGCAGGAAGCGGAGCAGCGGGGCACGCCGGTCATTCTCACTGGGTTACAGGAGCACCCCCGAGCGGTGCTGGAGCGTCTGCGGGTGCTTTCGGAGTGGAAGGCCGGCGCCGTTGTGCACAGCTACCCCCAGGCTCTCGCCTACCTCGGGATTGAAGGGAGCTAGGCGGCCTTCTTCAGCATTGCCCACGATCCACCGGATCATGACCGGATAACTACCTGCTTCCCTGCCGATGGGGTTTGTCACAAAGACCGAGGCCCTGCCAGGATTCGCCTGGCAGGGCCTTGACCTTCTGTTCATCGGACGCTACCGCCAGCGGGTGTACGTCTCCTTCACCCGCTTCGCCACCGGCTTGTCCAGGATGCGGTCCATGGCATAGAGCCCCATGGTCTGCAGCTTGGTATGGGCGGTGTACCAGTCGAAGACGGTCCACCAGGTGATGCCGGCCAGGAAGCCGTCGGGGTTGATGCTGCCATCTGGCCGGACGGTGACGAACTCTTCGAAGGCCCGGAAGGTCTTGTCGAAGACCTCTACCTGCCGGGAGGGGGAGGAGCCGCCGCCCCGTGACCAGATGCCGAACTCGGTGTCCAGCAGCGGCTTCTCGGGCCACGCCTGGTGGGCCTTGATCAGGAAGTCCCGGGTGCCGTCGTAGTACGTGGAGCCGTGGAAGATGCCGAAGTAGAGCGTCCAGGCCGGCACGTCGTTGTACGCCATGGAGGCGTCACCGGGGCCGCCCCGGTCCGCAGCAGCCGACTGGGCGATCATGCGGCCGTCATCGAAATGGGTCTTCCAATCATCCAGCAGCCGCCGCACATACTCCGTGCGGGCCCGGCTGAACTTCGATTCGTTCTGGGAGGACCAGAACCAGACAGAGGGCCGGTTGGCCTCGGCGAGGATCATCTCCCGCCACATCTGATCCGTGATCCGGCGCTTGTCCTGGACCAGGAACTCGGCGTCGGTGAACTGCCAGGCAGGCACCTCGACCCAGGTGGCAAGCCCGAGGCGGTCGGTGATGATATACGTATACGGATGGTTGTGGTAGTGGGCCGTCCGGACGAAGTTCGCGCCCAGGCCGATGATCTGCTCCATGTCGGGCCAGATCTTCGCCCAGGTGGCGGTGCGGCCGGAATCGGGCCACTCCTCATGCCGGGCCAGTCCCTTCAGGAAGACGGAGCGCTCGTTGGCCAGCAACTGCGCCTTCTCGGTCCGCAGGGTCCGAATCCCGAACTGGCCTGCCCACCGATCGACCACCTGGCCGTTCTGGGTCAGCTCCGCCTCCAGCACATAGAGGTTCGGGCTGAGCAGGTCCCAGAGGACGGGGTTGGGCACGGCCATCTCGAGGCGGGCGGTCACCGCTTCGTCGGCGGCCACGCTGCTGATCGGCACGATCATCGGTTCCCCCACCGGCTCCCCGGCAATGGACGCAGCGTGCGGATCGGTCAGCCAGCCCGGGGCGTTCGGATCGGCTTTCCGCACCTGGAGCTTCAGCTCTCCCTTTGCCTCGCCGGTGCCGGCGTTGTGAAGCACGGCGCTGACCCGGAGGGTCCCGTCCGTATCCAGGGGGTGCACATCGGTACGGACGACCCGGAAGGCCGGCGCCGCCTCCAGGGCGATATCGTGGATGATGCCGGTGTAGTTCCACCAGTCAACCTTGGGGCCAGGCACGGTATCAAGCCGGGTCCCCCAGGGCGGGTTGTCCACCCGGATGGCGATCAGATTCTCGCCGCCGTAGTTCAGTGCGGCCGAGAGGTCCAGGGCAAATGGGGTGTAGCCGCCCTCGTGGTAACCGATCCAGGTGCCGTTCACCCAGACGTCGGCCACGTAGTTCATGGCGATGGCGTTCAGGGTGACCAGTCTGCCCTTCCACTCCGCCGGGGCGGTGAAGGTGCGGCGGTACCAGACGCCATCTTCATAGTTCTCGGGGCCGGCGGGATCGCTGTCCTGCCGGGGCATGCGGTTCTCGACGCCGGGCAGGAGGATCGTCTGCCAGTCCTGGTCAGGGTAGTTGACCTTGTGCCGGCCGCCGCCCTCGGCCTCGATCTGGGCCAGGCCGCTGCCGCCCCGGCTCTTCATGGTCAGGTTGTGGTCGGCCTTGAACCGCTCCTTCTTCCACTCACCGGCCAGGTCGAGCCGGGGCCGGTCCTGGAGGTCGAAGGAGGGGACGGGCAGGCCCGACTGCCAGGCAACGGGGAGCGCTTCGGGGCCACCCTCCACCACCTGGCGGGCGGGCTGGAACTGGAGGGTCGCGGCGAGGGATCCGCTCTCTGGCCCCCGCAGGTCGGCGCCGCGCGGGGAGCCCTTGGGCGTGGATACGGTGTTGCAGCCGACGATAGAGAGGAGAATCACGGGGGTCAGCCACCTCCATTGTTTCAGCGCCATGCTTGGAAGACCTCGGTATCGCCGCGAATCCAGAGCCAGTCCCCCACGCCTTCGGCCTGGAAGGATTCCCCGGCGCAGCGAACCGCCGGGACGGCAAACTGCCGGTCGCAGTCGTTGACGCCCTTGACGAGGGCGGCGGAGAGTCTCCCGTTCTCCAGCCGGAGCATGGCGCCGGAACGCCCGGGCAGGGTGACGGCCACCGAGCCGCCCTCCCACTGCACGACGTGGTCGCCGGGCTCTTCTGCCAGGGAGAGGATGACCAGGTGCTCGACGCCCGTCGCCGGATGGCGCCGCAGCCAGGCCTGGGTTCGGGAGCCGTCGGCCCTCACAGACGGGGCGAAGCCGTGGTCGGCCAGCGCTCGCGCGAAGTCGGTAGCACTGGCCTCCTCGGCGAAGGGGTTGCCGGGGAGCAGGGTGAACCGGCCGGCGCCCGGATTCTTGAGCCCATCGGCCAGGATCGTGCACGGGGTCGTCAGGTCACCATCGAAGCGGGGGAGTTCCCGGGCCAGGAGGAGGGTGCCGCCTGCCCGGACATAGTCGAGCAGTCGTTGCTGCGTGGCACCATCCATGAAGAAGCCGCCTACCAAGGTTAGAGCCGGGTGCTTCTCTGGATCGATCGGCCCGGCGGCCAGGTTGACCATACCGAAGTCGTGGTTGGCGGCCCGCATGATCCGCATGAAGGCGTTCAGCCCCTCGCCGGCCACGGGCGGCTCGACCCCACCGGCCTGCCACTGCTCGGGCGGGATATTCCAGCCGGCCAGGGCGGCGTAGGGGGGGTAGATGCCCCAGGAGACCGGCTGCTCGCTCCGGCAGGCCAGCCACTCGCTGCCCCACCTGCCCAGGTAGTCGCCGAGCAGCTTCAGGGTGTGGGCCTTGGCGTGCGGGGTGCCATCGGCCCCGATTGGTGCGGTGTCCGGGTAGGGGCGGTCATGGTGGGTGTCCAGGGTCTCATCCCACCCGTCGGTGCCGGCGCCGGTGTAGACGTTGAAGCCGGTGGCACCGGCGGCCATGCAGAGCAGCGTCTGGAAGTAGGGGATCACGGTGAAGCGGTAGCGGGAGTCGTAGAGTTCGGAGAAGCCCCAGTTCTCCTCCAGGTTGGGACCCGTGGCCCGCTTAACCAGGACCAGGTAGCGGTAGAAGGCGGACTCGTCGTGGCTGACGCAGCCGATCCAGTTGGTGAAGCCGTACTGGACGGGCCCCCAGGCCTCGGGGACCACCTTGGCCAGCCACCAATCGGTAGCGAGCGGGTCACCCTCGGGCGGATGAAGGTTGGAGAGGACCGGCAGACCGGTCGCTGCCAACAGGCCACCGGACCAGCCCAAGGCATCGGCCAGGTAATCGCCCAGGTAGAGCGCCCAGTCCATATGGCCGACGAGATCGGCCCGCCCGGCTGTGGGAGTCGGTCCCTGCCGGGGGGCGCCGGCCACGCACGGACGCCCCTCGGCCCTCTGCCAGGCGGCGAACCGCTCCAGGGAGGAGGGGGCGTAGTCATAGGCGGTAAAGGCGCGGTTCGCATCGGAGTAGATGCCCTCGTTCAGGGCCTGCAGGGCGACAATCGGCCCCTTTGGCCAGGTGAACGGGGTGATCAGGGTCGTGATCACGGCGGCGTACCAGGCCTCGACCTGCTGCCGGAAGTAGGTGCCGAAGGGCGCAGGCAGCGGCCGGTGCCAGAGACGGTACTGCCCCTCGTTGTCCAGCATCGCCTCCACCCGGGGATTCTCCCGGGGGTCGAACCGGTCGGGCAGGCCGCCGAAGTCGAGTTCGGCGTGGATGAACGGGCCGGGCTTCAGGACCGCCATCAGCCCCATCTCGTGCAGCAGGTTCAGGAAGCCGATCACGTTCCGGTTGGGAGCGGTCTCGCCGGTGAAGTCGAGCCGGCCATCCACCTCGTGATGCCGCCATGGGGTGTAGAAGGTGATGATCCGAATGCCGAGATCCTTCAGCGCCTGGAGCTTGGGCCGCCACTGCGCCGCGTGGTCCCGGTAGTAGGGGTAGTCTGCGGTCAACTGGAAGATGGGGGCGCCATCGATCGTGAGGACACCCTGATGAAACGAGAGTCGACTATGCGCCATTTACTTCAGCTCTCCTGCTATGAAGCCTTTCTGGATCTGCTTCTGGAACGGCAGGAAGACCAGGATCAGCGGCAGCGACATCATGACCAGCACGGCCAGTCGGATGTGGAAGTTGCGGGTGTCCTGACTCTTCAAGAGGCTGGCGAGGCCGAGCGCCAGCGTGTAGTTCTCGGGATTGACGAGCACGATCGACGGGTAGAAGAAGTCGTTGTAGGCGCCGAGGAACCCGAAGACCATGGAGGTAACCAGCATGGGCCGCACCGCCGGCAGTCCGACCGACCAGTAGACCTGGAACCAGCTGGCGCCGTCGATACGTGCCGCCTCCTCCAGGCTCTTGGGCAGGGAGAGGAACTGTTGGCGGAAGAGGAAGATCGTGCCGATCCAGACCAGGGAGGGGATGATCAGGGCCCAGAGGGTGTCGTAGATGCCCATGGTCTTCACGACGAGGAAGGTGGGGACCAGGGTGACGGCCCCGGGGATCATCATGGGAACGAGGAGGATCTTGAAGATCAGATCTTTGTGCTTGAAGCGCAGGCGGGCGAAACTATAGGCCGCCAGGGTGTTGAAGAAGGCGGAGGCGACGGTGTTCGTAATCGCCACGATCAGGGTGTTGCGCATCCAGAGGCCGAACTTCACATAGGCGACAGCGCCCTGGTACCCGGCGAAGCTGAAATAGAGCTTGCCGTTGTCATCGATCGGGAAGAAGCCGGGCTTGGTGAAGTAGTCCGAGGGCGTCTTGAAGGAGTTCAGGACGACCCAGATCATGGGCGTGATCAGAATGGCCGAGAAGAGGACCAGGCCCGCATAAATGAGTGCCTTTTGGACCCGTGTATTACCCATGGGCTCCCTCCTAATCGGCCTTCTGCGGGAAGAACTTGAACTGCAGCAGCGTGGCGACCAGGACGATCACCAGGAGGATGAAGGCCATGGCCAGGGCGGCACCCATGGCATCATAGCGCTTGACATGGTTGTAGAGGAGCAGCCCGAAGGTGAGGGTGGAGTTCTTGGGCTCGCCGCCGGTCATCAGGTACATGGGCATGAAGACCTGGAAGGAGCCGATTGCGCCGGTGACCGACATGTAGAAGAGCGTGGGCCGGAGCAGGGGCAGGGTGATATGCCAGAAGGAGCGCCAGCCGGTGGCGCCATCGATCGCACCGGCCTCGTAGACCTCGCCCGGGATCGCTTTGAGGGCGGAGAGCCAGATCCACATGCCGCCGCCGATCGCCCCCCAGACCTCCATGCCTACCAGGGTGGGGAGGGCATATGTCGCATCCTTGAGCCAGGAGATGCTGGTGCCGAGGATCATGTTCAGAAGGCCGACCTCCGGATCGAGGATCGCCTTCCAGGCGGCCGCCATGGCAATGCCCGGGGTGATGACGGGGATGAAGAAGAGGGTCTTGAAGAGCCCCTCGCCCTTGATCTCGTGGTTCAGCAGCAGGGCGACAAAAAGTGGCAGGAAGATCGCCCCCGGTCGCTCCATGAGCACCCACTTCAGGCTGATCCAGAGGGAGTGGTAGAAGGTGGGGTACTTCACCTGGTCGGTGAAGAGTTCAATGTAGTTGGTCAGGCCGACCCAGACTGGCGGGGTCCGCAGGTTGTACTTGGTGAAGGAGAGGTAGAAACCCCAGAGGACGCCCGTCAACTGAAATACGAGGAAGTAGACGATCGCCGGGGTGATAAACAGGTAGCCGGTGGCGGACTCCCACCAGAGATGGTTCTTGTACCAGGGCGGTCTCACTTGGGCTGCGCCCGGCGACGGACGTTCCGCCGGTGCGCTCAGATTGGGCTGTGCCACAGCAGGTGCCCTCCTTATCAGGAGGGGAGCCGGACAGAACGGCTCCCCTGTCTGATCCTCTGAACTTGGGTCGTGCGGCTACTTGCCCATCAACTGGTGGGCCTTCTTGACCTGCTCATCGAGGATGGGCTTCGGATCGAGCCCCTTCTGCTGCAGGTCGTCCAGCACGGCGCCGAGGATCTCGTCGTTGATCTTGATCCACTCCGTGATCCGCGGACGGGGCAGGGCGTACTTCATCTGCTCCATGAAGACGGAGAGGTAGGGATCGTTGGTGTACTTCGGATCCTGAGCGGACTTCACCCGGATCGGGAAGTTGCCGGTAATGGTGGCGAACTTGAGGCTGTTCTCGTCGTTGGTCAGGTACTTCATGACCTGGAAGACGGCCTCGGGGTTCTTGGTGGTCTTGTAGGCGACCAGGTTCTCGCCGCCGATGTTCGAGGCGTAGCGCTTGTTCTTCGGGATCAGGGTGACGCCGAACTTCAGGTTCGGGAAGTTGTTCTGGTAGTGGACCACGTCCCAGGCGCCGGAGACCTTAAAAGCGACCTTGCCGTTGCCGAAGGCCTCGTTGGAGGTGATCACGTCCCAGTCATTGTTCTGGAAGATCTGGTGGAGGAACTGGAAGGTCTCCACGCACTGCGGCGAGTTGAAGGTGACCTCGGTGTTCGCCTCATTGGCCATGTAGCACTCGTTGGTGCCGCCGAAGGCCGGGAAGAGCCAGGCGCCCCAGCCGCCGCCCCACGGGCCCTCGAAGGCCGAGACCTGATCCTTCTTGTAGACCGCCTTGGAGATATCGAGCCACTCGTCCCAGGTCTTGGGCGGGCTGGGGACGAGGTCCTTGTTGTAGAAGAGGGCCACGGTGGTCATGTTGAGCGGCAGGCCGTAGAGCTTGCCACCCAGCTCGTTGGTCATGAGGGCGCCTTCAATATACTCGGCCCGATTGATGCCGTCCTTGCCGTCGGCGTACGGGGTAATGTCGAGCAGGGTGCCCTCCTGCGCCCACTGCGCAACCTTCGGCTGGTCGAGGTAGGAGATGTCCGGAGCCACACTGCCGGCAATGGCGGCATTCAGCTTCTCGTCCCAGGAGTCACGGGGAATGGCGGCGAGCTTGATTTGAATATCGGTACGGCTCTTGTTGAACTCATCCACAATCGATTCCAGGAGCTTCTGATTCTCGGGGTTGTCAGGCTGGTAGGCCCAGAATTCCACCGAAACCGGGTCCTTTTTTTCCGCGGTGCCTGCGGAGGCCGGGGCCTCTTCCTTCTTGGTGCCCGTGCAACCAGCGACGAGGGACATGATCAGGGTGAGCGCAATAGCCAGGGTCAGCGTGCGGGATCGCTTCATACTAGTTGGGAACCTCCCCTCATTTATCTGCAGCGGAATAACTAGACCATCGACAGCCACAGGACTGGCGGACCACCAGATCTGCCGGCAGGATCATCCGCTCCGGATCGGCGCTGCCGGCGAGCCGCTGGAGCATGTTCTGCGCCAGGCGGAAACCGGCATCGAGCCGGGGCTGGTTCACCGTCGTCAGGGCAGGTGAGACCAATCGGGCGAGTCGAACGTTGTCAAAACCAATGACGGCCAGGTCCTTCGGAACCTCCAGGCCGAGCCCTTTTGCCTGGTACAGGGCGCCGATCGCCATTTCGTCGTTTGCGGCGAAGACAGCCGTGGGCCGCTCGGCTCCGGACATGAGGAGTTCCAGCGCCCTGGCACCGCCCTCCTCGCTGAAGGAGCCACACTGCACCCATTCGGGTCGGAAGGTAAGCCCGTACTGGCTCAGGGCATCGCGGAAACCGACCAACCGCTCCTCGCCATCGGTCACCCCCGGCGTACCGGAGATGAAGCCGATCTCCCGGTGTCCGTGGCTGATCAAGTGCTCGACCGCCCGGAAGGTGGCGGTCCGGTTATCCACGTTGACGGTGGATGCGTTCGGGTGATGGAGATGGCGGCCGAAGAGTCCGAAGGGGACACCCTGCTCAGCCAGCTCTACCAGGTTCTCCTGCTCCTGCATGGGACCGATCAGGATCAGCGCATCGACCCCGCCGGTCAGGAGCCACCGGCAGTTCTCCCGCTCTTTCTTCGCCTGGTTCTGGGAGTCGCAGACCACCAGGCGGTAGTCGTTCAGGGTGAGCGTGTTCTCCAGGCCCTTGACCACATCCATAAAGAAGAGGGAGGTGATATCGGGGACGACCGCACCGATGATCCCTGACCGCCCTTCCCGCAGCCCCTTGGCAACGACGGACGGGGTGAAGTTGAGCTGCCGGATCGCTGTCTCTACCCGCTCCCGGGTCTCGGGGCGGACGCCGGCGGAGTCGTTCAGCACCCGGGAGACGGTGGCCGGAGAGACCCCTGCCAGCCGGGCGACATCTTTGATGGTGCTTGACAAGAGATTTCCTCCCATGTTGAAACCGATTTCAACAGGATTCAGAGTCAAGATTCTCGTCGCTCTGTGAGATTCCTGCAAGGTCGTATAGTACTTTGGTGCTATTTCTGCCTGTCCGTTTTTGGACATCCTCTGCGGTGCGAAGCCCGAAATGACCGGGATCTGGTGGCTTTCCTGAGATGGAGCATGTCGATGGTTGGCGCCGTAGATGGAATGAAGGTGTCGCCTCTCTCCAGAGGATGGCAGGGATTCGGCTTGAAACCGTCAAATGATGACTTGTGAAAACGATACCGGACATTTCGTGTCCGGTCAACTGCCAGGAGGTCGTCTCAGATGCAGTTTCCGGAGGGGTTTCTGTGGGGCACCGGGACATCGGCGTACCAGATCGAGGGAGCGGTCCACGAAGACGGGCGGAGCCCGTCCATCTGGGATACCTTCTGCCGCACCGAGGGGAAGGTGAAGAACGGTGACACGGGCGATGTTGCCTGCGATCACTACCACCGGTACGAGGAGGACCTGGACCTCATGGCCCGCCTTGGCCTGAAGTCCTACCGGTTCTCGGTAGCCTGGCCCCGGGTGCTGCCCGATGGGTCCGGGCGGGTCAACCAGAAGGGACTGGACTTCTACAAGCGGATTGCGGAGGGCTGCCTGCAGCGGGGAATCCGGCCGATGATTACGCTCTACCACTGGGATCTGCCGCAGGTGCTCCAGGACAAGGGCGGCTGGGCGAACCGCGATGTGGTGGAGCAGTTCGCTGCGCTCACCGATGTGACGGTCCGGGCCTTGGGCGACCTGGTGCCGGACTGGATCACGCACAACGAGCCCTGGGTGGCCGGTGTGCTGGGCTACTCCTGGGGTGTCCACGCCCCTGGCCTGAAGGATGAGTGGACCTCGTTGCAGGCGATTCACCATATGCTGCTCTCCCACGGTCGCTCGGTGCAGGCGTTCCGCGCCGTGGCGCCGAAGGAGTCTCGCATTGGGATCGTCTACAACATGGGGCATATCTACCCGGTCAGCGAGAGCGAGGAGGACCGGCAGGCGGCCTGGCTCGCTGACGGGCTGAATCACCGCTGGTTCGCCGACCCGGTCCTGAAGGGTTCCTACCCGGCGGAGATCGTGGCCTACTATGAGACGAAGCATGGACCGCTGACCTTCATGCAGCCCGGCGATCCGGAGATCATGGCGCAGCCGATCGATTTTGTCGGGCTGAACATGTACTCCTGCGGCCATGTCGGTCACGATCCGGCGGGTGGGGAACTGCCGGTCAAGTGGTATCCCGGGAAAGAGCCGAAGACGGCCATGGACTGGGAGATCGCGCCGGAGTCGCTGAATGACCTGCTGCTTCACGTGAAGTCGCTCTACGGCGATATCCCCCTGATCGTGACCGAGAATGGCGCCGCGTTCGATGACGTGGTCGGGGCCGGTGGGCAGGTGGAGGATCCGGACCGGGTAGCCTACCTTCACGATCACATTGCGGCCTGCGGCAGGGCGATCCAGGCGGGGGTCAACCTGCAGGGCTACTTCGTCTGGTCACTCATGGACAACTTCGAGTGGGCCGAGGGGTATGCCAAGCGGTTTGGCATCATCCACGTGGACTATGAGAGCCTGAAGCGGACCCCGAAGCAGTCCTTCTGGTTCTACCGGGATGTGATCGCTCGGAATGGGCTTCCCTCGGCTCGATAGATGCGATTCCGGCGCACAAGGGGTGATCTGGCATGAACGACTTCGACGTACGCTACCCGCGCTGGTACGGTGCCTTTGAGATCGCCGGCGCACTGATGCTCAACACCTTCCTCTTCTGGGTGGCGACCGGCCTGATCGTGACGGCGCCCGTTGCGGTCACGGGGATGTTCGCGGGTCTCTCCGGGGTGGTCCGCCCGGTGCCGGCGGAGATGTGGTCCCGCTTCTTCCGGGCCGCCCGCCGGACCTATGGTCGCTCCCTGGTGCTCTACCTGGCCAACCTGGGCGTGGGCTTCTTCCTCTGGTTCGACATCCGCCTCTTCTTTGGCATGGGGTCGTTGGGCGCCAAGGTGGTTGCCTACCTATTCGTGCTGATCGCCATCTTCGTCGCCATGGTCAACCTCTATGCCTGGCCGATGCTGGCCTGGTATCCCCGGCCCCTGGGGAAGGTGCTGAAGCATGCTGTCCTGCTGACCGTCGCCCACCCCTTTGAGGCGCTGGGCGGCCTGGCGGTAATCGGCTCCGGCGTCTGGTTGATCCTGACCCTGCAACAGACCCTCGCCTTCCTGCTGCTCCTGATCGGCCCGGCTGCTGCCGCCTATGTCATGGGCAAGGCAGCCTGGCGGGTCCTGGAGAGGTACCCGCTGCCCGAGGAGGAGCTCACTTTTCGGGCGGGATGAGCAACTCTTGTCGGGCGAAGACTGGATGATATGAGGAGGCCCCGTCGCATGACCGGATCTGCACAGATTGGCGAGTTGGCCCGGCGCGTAACGGCGAACGTGGAGCGGGTGATGATCGGGAAGGCACCGGTGATCGAGATGGCGCTCATCGCCCTGCTCTGTGAGGGGCATCTGCTGGCCGAAGATGTCCCGGGCACCGGCAAGACGATGCTGACCCGGGCCCTGGCGACCAGCGTGGGCGCCCAGTTCAGCCGGATCCAGTTCACCCCCGACCTGCTCCCGTCCGATGTGACCGGCGTCTCGATCTACAACCAGAAGAGCGGCGAGTTCGAGTTCCGGGCCGGCCCGATCATGGCCCAGATCGTCCTGGCCGATGAGATCAACCGGGCCACCCCCCGGACCCAGTCCGCCCTCCTGGAGTGCATGGAGGAGCGGCAGGTGACGGTAGATGGTGTCACCCGCAAGCTGCCCCGGCCCTTCCTGGTCTTCGCCACCCAGAACCCGGTGGAGCAGGAGGGGACCTTCCCGCTGCCGGAGGCCCAACTGGACCGATTCTTCCTGAAGCTGAGCCTGGGCTATCCGACGGTGGAGGAGGAGGATGCGCTGCTCGCCCGGCTCCAGTTCGGCCATCCGATCGAGCGGCTGGAACCGGTCGCCCGGCCCGACGAGTTGCTCGCCATGCAGCAGGCCGTCCGCCAGATCCACGTGGCCGATGATGTGCGCCGCTATATCACCGAGCTGGTCCATGCCACCCGCGGCCACGAGGATGCCGCCATTGGCGCATCGCCACGAGGATCGCTCTCGCTCTTCCGGGCGGCACAGGCGCGGGCGGCAGCTCGCGGACGGGAGTACGTTACCCCCGATGATGTGAAGGCCATGGCGGTTCCGGTCCTGGCGCACCGGCTGGTGCTGAAGCCGGAGAGCCGCCTGCGGGGGCGGTCGGCTGAGCGGGTGGTCCAGCAGGTCCTCGCCGCCGTGCCCGCCCCGGTCGAGGCCCAGGTATGAGGATCCCCGGCTGGCTCTGGCTCTACGTGGCGGGGGCGCTGCTCCTGCCCGGGCGACCGCTCTACGCCATCCTCTACGTGGCGGGTGGGGCCTACCTGCTCGCCCGGATCTCGCTGACCTGGGGAATGCGCCGGCTGCAGGTGGCACGGGTCCTCTCCGACGAGCGGCTCTTCGCCGGGGAGTCGCTCACGGTGACGCTCCGTTTCACTAACCCTACGGGAGCGCCGATTCCCTGGCTGCAGGTAAGTGAGTCCCGACCGGCTGGACTGGCGCCCCAGCCCTTCTCCCGCGTGCTGGCGGTGCCGGCGGGGGAGAGCGCAGAGGTGAGCTACGCCCTGCCGGCCCACCGGCGGGGGCGCTACGCCATTGGGCCGCTTCAGGTCACCTCCGGCGACCCCTTCGGCTTCAGCCGCTCTGGCAGCGAGTGGGGCGAACTGACCTGGCTGACGGTCTACCCCAAGCTCTCGCCCCTTCCCGACCTTGGGCTGCCCGCCCGCCTGCCCCTGGGGGACCTGGCCACCCGGCAGCGGCTCTTCGAGGACCCGGCCTGGCTGGCGGGGACCCGGCCCTACGCGCAGGGGGATTCCATGAAGCGGATTCACTGGAGCGCCACGGCCCGCACCGGAGAGATGGTGGTCAAGCAGTTCCGCCACGCCATGCTGCTGCCGAGCTGCATCTTCCTCAATCTGAGCCGGGCGGAGTATGATCCGCGCCGGTTCTACGGACAGGTGGAGCTGGCGGTGAATGCCGCGGCGTCGCTGGCGCAGCATCTGGTGGATCGGAAGCAGCAGGTGGCCCTGGTGGCGACAGGGGTCGACCCTGAGCGGCCCGATGCGACCGGTCCGGCGGTCCTGCCGCTCCGGCAGGGGGCGAAGGCCATGGCCGAGGTGCTGGAGCTGTTGGCCCGGCTGGAGGGCGGGGAGTCTCTCCCGTTCGCTCCGACGGTCCTCGACGAGGCCCGGCGCCTACCGTGGGGGAGCCTGCTCTGCCTGGTCACACCCCGGGAGACGCAGGAGATCGCCCTGCTCTGCGCCCGGCTCGTCGAGTCCGGCCGGCAGGTGCTCCTTTTCGTCATGCAGGGAGAGACGGCCCGGCGGCCGGGCTACCAGGTCTACGCGATCAGCGAAAACCGGGCAGCGGAGGTGGTGGTAGGGTGAGCGGGTTGTCGGAACGCCATCTCGATCCCCTGGCCGATGCTGCCCTGCCCCTTCTGCTGAGCCTCTTTACCGGTCTGGCGGTCGGTTCTGTGTCCGGGGCGATCAACCGGCTCAGTCCAGGTCTGCTGCCGGGGGCACTGGGCTTCTGGGCGCTCCTCTTCACCGCCGAGTCCTACCTGATCACCAGTCTCTTCTTCGTACGGGATCACGACCGGCCGTTCGCCTTCCGCACGGTGGAGATCGCCGGGCTGCTGGTCCTGGCGAAGTACCTGACCACCCCGGGCTCCGGCGTCGCCGCCCTGCTGGCCGTGGAGGATCTGGGCCCATGGCTTGGGATTCCCCTGCTTGGCTGGGCCTGGTACCAGGGGCTGCAGGCCGCGCATGACGTCGGGGCGCTGCACCCGGCCATGCAGCCCGATCCGACGCAGGAGCATATCCGGCAGAACGACCACGGGCAGGCCTTTGATTCGATCCGCAACCGGCTCCTCTTCACGACGGTGGGCGTCGGGGCGCTCGTGACGCTCATGGCCGGCGGGCGGCGGTGGGACAGCCTCTCGCTCGGCGTCCTCGGCCTGGCCCTGCTGACCGCTGTCGCCCTGCTGGTCGCCGCCCAACTGCGGCAGCAGGCGACGTGGTACCAGGAGCGCATGGAGGCGACGGCCCCGGTGCTGAAGCGCTGGATCGCGCAGGGGGCCGCCCTGCTACTCCTGCCCATGCTGGCCGCCCTGATCCTGCCAGCCGGGCCAGGGCTGCCGGTCGAGCGGCTGCTGGGGCGGGGCGGGGAGGAGGAGCCGGTCCCGGTCCCAACGCAGCCGTTCGATCAGCCCGAGTTTGACCCGATGGGCGCCCAGCGGGAGATGCTGGAGCGGTTCGCCGGGCAGTTTCCGGCGCTGCCGCAGTGGCTGATCATGATCCCGGTTTACGCAGGTGCGGCGGTCGTGACGGGCCTCGTGCTGGCCCTGCTCCGGACGGCGATCCGCCAGTTTGTCGACCGGCTCCGGATCGGGCAGGTCGGCGGGGTCGGGGGAATGCTGACCATGCTCTTCCGCTGGTACGCCGCCCTCTGGCAGGGGCTGCTCGAGGGGCTGCGTGGTGCCGCCCGGCTCGCGGTGAGCGCCTCGGCGGAGGCGGTGGGAGCGGTACTCGGGGAGGCGGGGGTGCTCTCCCGGTTCGTCCCCCGGCGGGCGCCGACCGACCCCCGAGCGGCCGTCCGCTTCTACTTCGGTCGCCTTCAGGCCGACGCTGCCCGCAAGGGGTACAGGCGCCCGCCCGGTGCCACCGCCGCCGAGTTTGCGGCCCGGCTGGAGCAGGCGGCACCGGAGCGGGCCGGCGAGCTGGCAGGCCTGGTCGGCGCCTATGAGCAGGCTCGCTACGGTACCGGCGAGGTGGAGGCTGAACAGGCCTCGCTCGTCCGCAACGCCTGGCTCCGGATCACCAGAGCCCTGAATAAGCGATGAGAGTCCGGGAGCGCATCAACTGGCGCTCCCGGTTTTGCTTCATCAAAGGAAAGGAAAAGGTCTAATAGGTCACGAAATTCAATATGGTCGAGATACCGAAGGGGGATGAGGCGATGCGCTTTGCGGCGTACGATGAGGGGGCAGGTCTGAACTGGTGGGAGACGGATCCGAACCTTCAGCAGGTGGTCGCTCGTTACTGCGACCCGGCCAGTCTGGAGTGGGCGCGGCCCCATCTCTCCCGATTTGGTCAGGTCTGCGGGACACAGATCGCGCTGCGGGCCGACTACACGGACAAGGTGGAAGGGCGGCCCCGGCTGGTCGCCTACGACCGCCAGGGTGAGGAGATCTCTCAGGTGGTCTATAGCCCGGGCTACCTGCAGACCGTGGCCGATGCATACGGCGCCGGGATTGTGGCCTGGCGGCATATCGTGCCCGAGGGGGCTCCGGGCAAGGTTCCCCCGGTAGTCACCTGGGCGATGGGCTATATGGTTTCCATGGCCGAGACCGGTTTCTACTGCCCGGTGGCGCTGACCGGCTCCGCAGCGCTGGCGGTGGACCGTTTCGCCCCACCTGCGATCCGGGAGCGCTACCTGCCCGGCCTGATCGCCACCGATCCGGCGAAGCTGACCCAGGGCGCCACCTGGCTGACCGAGAAGACCGGCGGCTCCGATGTGGGCAGCATTACGACCGTCGCAAGGCAGGAGGATGGTGGCTGGCGGCTGACCGGCGAGAAGTGGTTCGCCTCCAATGCTGACGCTCCGGTCGCCCTCGCCCTGGCACGCCCCGAGGGGGCCCCCGCGGGCACGGCGGGCCTGGCCCTCTTCCTCGTCCCCCGCACCCTGCCCGACGGTCGGCGGAACAGCTACCGGATTCGGCGGTTGAAGGAGAAGCTGGGCGTGATCGCCGTGCCCTCCGGGGAGGTGCTGCTGGAGGGGGCCGAGGCCTACCTGATCGGCGAGCCTGGCAAGGGCTTCAAGATGATGATGGAGGCGATCAACCTCTCCCGCGTGTACAACGCCGTGGGCTCCTGCGGCGTGGCGCGGCGCGCCTTCCTGGAGTCGGTGATCTACACATCCAAACGGATCGCTTTCGGCAAGCCGGTGGCGGAGCATCCGCTGATGCGGTCAAAGCTGTTGGGGATGCTGGTCGAGCTGGAGGCGGCGACCGCTCTCGCCTTCCGGGCGGCGGATTGCTATGAGAAGGGGGAGCCGCTACACCGGCTGCTGATCCCGGTGGCCAAGGCCCGCACCGCGGAGGTGGCGCTCCAGTCGGCCCGTGCCGCGATCGAGAACCTTGGCGGCAATGGCTACATTGAGGAGTACGTCGCGCCACGCCTCCTGCGGGACGCCCAGGTCCTGACCGTCTGGGAGGGGCCGGAGCACATTCTGGCGCTGGACGCCATGCGGGTACTGGCCAAGGAGGGGCCGGCGGCGCTGCTCAGCGAGATCGGGCAGCGGCTGGAGCGGGCCGCCTCGACCGACTCGATCGCCCCGGAGGCGGTAGCCATGGCCCGGAAGCAGGCGGCCCGCCTGGCCCAGCGACTCCAGCAGGCGGCGGCGTCAGGGCCGGAGCAGGCGCAGTTGCATGCCCTCCGCATCCTCCACGAGATGGCTGATCTGCTCTCCGCCGCCTACCTGCTGGAGGAGGCAGCCAGCGGTTCTGCGCGCAAGGCGGAGATCGCCCACCTCTTCCTGGCCCGCCGCCACCCCGAAGGCGAAGCGCTCTGGGACCAGGCGGCTCTTGAGCGATTTGAGGCCCTGGTCCAATAGACTTTGACGCGAAAGACCCCCCGAAATAGCACCATCGGCCCAAGGAATTGCCTTACAGGTCTGCTAAGTATGTATCGGAAGAGTCAGTTCGACCAGAGAGAAGGAGGCTCGTGCATGCTGGCATTCGATGTCCACCGTCACTGGGAGACCGACCTGCGCCCATTCACCCTGAATGCCCTCCGCCGTCTGAGCCCGGAACAGCTTCACTACAAGCCCGAGGGATGGCACTCCAGTGCCTTTGACCTGGCGGAGCACATGGCCAAGGTTGAGTGGACCTGGATCTACCGGAACGCCCTCAAGCGGGTTCCCTGGGAGACCAAGTGGCCGAAGGGCCAGTTCACCGATATCGAGAGCCTGCTCAGTCACTGGCGCGATATCCACCGGGTCTCGATCGACTGGCTGAAGGAGAGCCCGATTACCGAGTTGACCCGGGAGTATGCGACGCCCTACGTGGACCTCCCCTGGGCCTCCATGAACTGGATTGTCTATCACGTCATGGAGCATGAGATTCATCATCGTGGCCAGATCTTCATGCTGATGCGCATGCAAGGTCTGGAGCCGCCGAAGATCTAGTGGGACCACCCTATGGATTGCCCTTGACCGCATCGATCACCTGATTGAGGAATTCGGCGCCCAGGCGATCGGCAGTCTTCCGATAGGCCGGCTCAAAGGCGTCTCGCAGGGCGGCACGCTCCTCCGGGGTCAGGGTCCTCACCTGTACCCGTCCCGACTCCCGAATCTGGGCCAGCGCCTCTTCGTTCAGGGTGTTGGCGTGGATCCGCACCCACTCGGTCGCCTCGTCCAGCCCGGCAAGGAGCGCCTCCCGCTCTGCGGCCGTCAGCCCGTACCACCAGTGAGCCTGGGTGACCACCACGTACGAGAGGAAGCCGTGATCCGACAGGCTCAGGAAGGGTTGGACCTCCTGGAGGTTGCGGGTAGCGATGTTGTTCAGCGTGTTCTCCTGGCCATCAATCCGGCCGCTTTCCAACTCTGCATAGAGGGCCGTGAAACTTGTCACCAGCCCACGGGCGCCGACGGCCTGGTAGACGTCCTCCAGGACCGGGCCGGCCTGGACCCGGAAGCTGAGCCCCTCAAAGTCGGCAGGCTTGACCAGCGGGCGACGCTGGTTGGTCAACTGCATGAAGCCGTTGGGCCAGATCGCCAGGGGCACCAACCCCTCCGCGGCCAGCCGCTGCCGCATCTGCAGGACGGGTGGGCTTTCGAAGAGCCGCTCCACGTCATCGAACTCGCTGAAGAGGTAGGGGAGGTCGAAGATCTGCCAGGACGGGTCGAAGGGGACCAGCTTGGAGGGGGCGACGGCGGCGAATTGGATCTCGCCCTCCCGGAGCGCCTTCAGCTCCTCCACATCGCGGTAGAGCTGTGAGTTGGGATAGACCTGGATCTCGATATGCTGGTCGCTTCTGGTGCGCACAGCCTCGGCAAGACGGACGGCGGCCAGGTGCTTGGGGCTGTTCTCGGCTGTCACGTGGCTGAAGCGGGCCACCACACGCTTGGCCGGGCTGATCTGCTCATGGTCCACAGCCTGAGGTGCACAGCCCGCCGCTATAAGCATGAGCACCAGAAGGAGCAGGACACCTTTACGCCTCCTCATGATTTCACCAGGGCGTATCGATTGAGCGGTCGCCCTACACCGCCGTGCTGCAACTCCAGGGTCGCCCTCCCCCGCTTCACCATGCAGTCCAGGTAGCGGCGCGCCGTCACCCGCGAGATGCCCAGCCCCTCGGCCACCTCGTTGGCGGTCAGTGGTGTGGCGCGCTCCTGCATGTAGCCCAGCACCTGCTCCATGGTCTTCTCGTTCAGCCCCTTGCCCGGGTCGTCCGAAGGGGCTTGGGAGGCCGGGGAGCGCCACAGTTGGTCCAGCTCCTCCTGGCTGAGCCGCCGGCTGGACTTGAGGGTCTGCTTCACCCCGCGGTAGGACTCAAGCGCCGCCCGGAGCCGCTCGGGCCGGAAGGGCTTGATCACGTAGTCATGGGCACCGCCCCGCAGCGCCTCCTCGACAATGTGGGGATCCTGGGCAGCGCTGACGAGGATCACATCGGCTGGGATCCCATGGCTTCGAAGTTCCCGCAGGGCCTCCAGCCCGTCCTTGTCAGGCATGTAGACATCGAGCAGGATCAGGTCCGGCTTCAGCCGCTCGGCCGCTTCGAGGGCCTGCGCCCCGGTTCGGGCGGTCCCTACCACCTTGAATCCCTCGACCTCCTCGACGAAGAAGCGGTTCACCTGCACAACCAGGGGTTCATCATCCACGATCATTACCCGGATTGGCCGCACCGGAATCACCTCCCTCGATCTCGATCGCAAAGGTCGTCCTGCCGGGTTCCGAGGTGAGCGACAACCGCCCCCCGGCCAGCGTTGTCAACTGCGTGACCATCGCCAGACCAAGTCCCCGATGCTCTCCCTTCGTGCTGACACCCTGGCGGAAGATCGCCTCACGCAGATCCTCGGGAACGCCCGGTCCGTTGTCGGTCACCCGGATCCGCAGCGACTCCTTGTCGGACTGGAGCAGGCAGTCGACTTCGCGGTCGCCGGTCTGCCCCTCCAGCGCCTCCATGGCATTCTCCAGCAGGTTGCCGAGGATCAGGACGAGGTCGCTGTTGTCGAGCGGGGCGGGGATTCCCGTCAACCGGCTGCTCCGGTCGATCATCAGGGTGATCCCCAACTCGCGGCCGCGGATCACCTTGCCCAGCAGGAGGCCGGAGACCTGGTAGTCCCGGATGTACCGGATCAGGAAACGGCTCTCCTCCTCTTGTTGCTCCGTGGCGGCGTAAATATACTCCAGCGCCTGCTGGTACTGCTTCATATGGATCAGGCCGGCGATCGTGTGGAGCTTGTTGAGCGATTCGTGGTTCTGCGCCCTCAGCCCCTCCACAAAGCGAGTGACACCGGTCAGCTCCTCCGCCAGTCGATGGACCTCCGTCCGCTCCCGGAAGGTGGAGAGAGCGCCGACAATGCACCCATCGATCAGGACGGGTACCCGATTGGCCAGCACCAGCCGGCGCCCGACAAGGGACTGCTGGTTGTATTGCGGCCTGCCGGTCCGTACAACCTCGAGCAGGGGGGAGGAGGGAATCACTTCATCCAGGTTCCGACCGATTGCATCGGGACCGACGCCGATAAGCCGCATAGCCTCATCGTTCATGACCGTGATCGTACCGTGCTGATCAATGGCGATCAGCCCGTCGCTGAGGGCGGTGATCAGCGCGACCCGCTCCTCCAGGATGTGGGCGATCTCAGGCGGCTCCAGGTTGAACATCTGCCGCTTCACCTGGATGGCCAGCAGCCACGAGCCGAAGGCTGCGATCACCAGGCCGCCGCTCAGGCCGAGCGTCGCTGGAAACGAGAACTGGCTCAGGAGGGTCAGAGGACGGGGGAGCATGATCCCGACCACCACCACGCCCACCTGCCTGCTGCCGTCCGGGGAGAGGACCGGGGCAAAAGCTCGCACCGCGCGCCCGTTCACCCCGACCGCCCGCGAGACGTAGGCCTGCTGGGAGAGGGCCGGGCCCTCGTCGCCGCCCTGGAAGGGCTGCCCGATCCGTTCGGCCAGAGGGCTGGAGTAGCGAATTCGGTTCATGTCGAAGGTGACGATATACTCGACCTGGGTGGAGACCCGCATGCGTTCCACCACCGGTTGGATCGCGGTGGCACCGTCCGGGGCGCCCAGGTGCTGGCGGACCACCTCCACCTGGGCGACCGTGCGGGCCACGGCCATGGCGCGGCGCCCCAGCTCCCCGACCATCGCCTCGAAGAGGTAGTAGCCGGTGACCAGCAGTCCTGTGCCAAAGGCGAAGGTGACCAGCAAGGCCGTGAAGGTGGCGACCTTGGCGCGCAGCGAGAGCCTGTCCCACCGTCTCATCCGGATCACCTGCCTCCACCTCATTTCCCCAAGGGTATCACAGTCCAAAGGCCCCCGCCAGCGTGGCGGGGGCTGTGGCATTATTCGCCGGCCTCGGGCTTCCTGGGCATCACCATGGCGTCGGGCTTCACCCACTGGGACTGACCGGTGTAGTACTGGTCGCCACCAAAGGCGTCGTGAATGCAGACGACCGGCAGCTCCTTCACGGTCAGCTTGCGGATCGCTTCGGCGCCCAGGTCGGCGTAAGCGATCACCTCAGCCGCTTCCACCGCCTTGGCCAGCAGGGCGCCCGCCCCACCGGTGCTGGCGAAGTAGAGGCCGCCATACTTGATGAAGGCCGCCTTGACCTCATCGCCGCGGTAGCCCTTGCCGATTACCGCCCTCACGCCCTGCTTCAGCATCTCGGGGGTGAACTTGTCCATGCGGTAGCTGGTGGTGGGACCGGCGGAGCCCAGCGCCTGCTCGGGCTTGGGTGGGGTCGGGCCGACGTAGTAGATCACGGCGCCGGTCGGATCAAAGGGAAGGGGCTTGCCGGCCGCCAGGTCATCGACCATGCGCTTGTGGGCAGCGTCCCGGGCGGTGTAGACCGTGCCGGAAAGGTAGACCTCGTCGCCGGCGCGGATCACCTTGACATCATCCGCGGTAATCGGGGTAGTGAGATAGACTCTGGCCATTAGAGCACGACCTCCTTATGCCGGTGGGCGTGGCATTCAATGTTGACCGCCACGGGCAGGGCCGTAATGTGGCAGCCCATGACCTCAATGTGGACCCCGAGCGCTGTCACCGTGCCGCCGAGACCCATGGGGCCGACGCCGAGCTTGTTGATCTCGGTCAACAGTTCCTGTTCGCGGGCCGCCCAGTCGGGATCGGGATTGGGCTCACCCACATGGCGCAGCAGCGACTTCTTCGCCAGAAGGGCCGACTTGTCGAAGTTGCCGCCGATACCGACGCCGACGACGAGCGGCGGGCAGGCGTTCGGGCCGGCGTTGGCCACCGTCTCGACAATGAAGCGCTTGGCACCCTCCCAGCCGGCCGAGGGCGGGAGCATGACCAGCTTGGACATGTTCTCGGAGCCGCCGCCCTTGCAGTCCACCTTGATCTTGAGCTGGTCGCCCGGAACGATGCTGGTGTAGATAAAGGCCGGGGTGTTGTTCCTGGTGTTCACCCGCTTGAGCGGGTCGTTCAGCATGGACATGCGCAGGTAGCCCTCGGTGTAGCCCTTGGCCACGCCGGCGTCGATCGCCTCCGTGAGGTCACCGCCGACCAGGTGCAGGTCCTGGCCAATCTCCAGGAAGACCATCGCCACGCCGGTATCCTGGCACATGGGGACTGACTCCTGATCGGCGATCGTGTAGTTCTGGACCAGCTGTGCCAGAACCGCCTGACCGACCGGCGCCTCCTCGAGGGAGCGAGCCTGATCGAGCGCCTTGATCATGTCCGGCTCCAGCCGGTAGTTGGCTTCCTGGACCATCGTTGCGACGGCCTCGGTGATCTTCTCCACGTGGAGTTCCCGCATTGGAATCGCTCCTTTCTACCTCACCAGCTTGGCGTTCAGCACCGGAGTTGCATCGACAATGTGCCGCTTGATCCCCAGCTCCTCCGGGGAGAAGCCCAGGGCCAGGCCGATCAACTGCGGCAGGTGGAGAATCGGCATCTCGATCGATTCCTCAAACTGCTTCTGGGCATCGGGCTGGTACATATCCAACTGCATCTGGCAGAGAGGGCATGGGGTGACCATGACGTCGGCCCCGGAGCCCCGGGCCGAGATGCAGTTGGCACCCGTCTTCTGCATGACCTCCTGCTCCGCCGGGAAGACAGCGTGGAAGCCGCAGCAGGCGAGGCGCTGGTCGAAGTCCACCGACTCCGCACCCAGGGCCGCAACGACCATCTCCATGGACTGCGGGTTCAGGTGGTTCTCGAAGCCCATGATCTGGGGCGGCCGGATGATATGGCAGCCGTAGAAGTTGGCGACCTTCAGCCCGGTCAGGGGCCGCTTCACCTTCGCCTTCAGATTCTCCAGGCCGTAGTCCCGGATCAGCATCCAGAGCAGGTGGGTCACATCGCTGGTACCCTGGTACTGCATCTGGCTCTCGCTCAGGCTCTCGTTGACCCGGTTCTTGATCTCCCCGTCCTCATCGATCCGCTGCTTCGCCGTGCGCAGCATGAGCGTGCAGGTGTTGCAGACGGTGAGAATCGGGGCGTTCAGCTTCTCGCCCAGGGCGATGTTCCGTGCGTTGATCGCCAGCGAGAGATCCTCGCTGATGTCCTGAATGTGGCTGGCGCCGCAGCAGGTCCAGCCATCCAGCTCGACCAGCTCAATCCCCAGGGCGGCAGCCACCTTCTGGGTGGAGATCATCAGCTCCTGAGCGGCAGATTCCAGCGTGCAGCCGGGGAAAAAGCCGTAGCGCATTACTTTCTGCCTCCCTTGGTCTTTACGTAAAGCCTGCGCACGCTCTCAATGCCGTTGATAGCCTGGGGCATGTGCAGCGGGTTGATCTTGCCTCGGGCGACCATGCGGAGGGCGAAGGGGATCCGCTTCATGGCCGTGGTGACGAGCCCCTCGGTCTTGATCGGAAGGGTCATCTCGTTGAGGCGGCCCTTGGCCTGGACATCGTCGTGGAAGGCGTAGGCGTGGCGGGCGCCGAGGTTGTCGAGCTCGCCCATCTTCATGGATTCCTGGCGGAGGTAGGCGATCTCCCGATCCAGCCGGATCCCCTTGGGACACTGGGTGACGCAGCCGTGGCAGTGGAGGCACTTCCAAAGGTCATTCTCGAGGGCCGGGCGGATATGCGCCTCGGGGGCGGCGTCACGGGAGTCCACGGCGAATCGGTAGGCCCGGTTCAGGATGAACGGATCGAGGAAGTTCTTGTTCTCGGCCAGCTGCTCACATTCGGAGGAGCAGATACCGCACTGAATGCAGTCGGTGGGCGAAGCGATCTTGTGGTAGTCCTTCGCCGCCTGGAGGAAGCCGGTCTCAGCGGAGCCTTCCTCGGTGGGGATCAGCCAGGGCTTGACCTCCTGAATCCGCTCCGTCTTCGGCCGCCAGTCGATCACAAGGTCGCGGACGATCTCGAAGTTGTCCAGCGGCTCGAGGTCCAGTACGTCCGAGCCATAGACCTCCAGCAGCTCGTCCAGCGAGGTCTTGCAGACCAGGTGGCCGTGGCCGTTGACCCGGACAGCGCAACTGCCACAGATCGCATGCCGGCAGGCGGAGGTGAAGTTCAGGGTCGGATCCTGCTCCTCCCGGATCTTGGTCAGCGCCCAGAGGAACGTCTTGCCTTCCTCATGGCGGAACGAGTACGACTGAACCCAGTGCTTGGTGCCATCATACCGCTTGATGCGAAAGGTGATATTGCGCATTAGTACGCCCTCTCTTCCGGCGCATATTTGGTGATCTTGACCGGGCTGTAATCCAGGCGGTAGTTGTCGCCTTCCTTGTGGATCAGGGTGTGCTTGAGGAACTCGGCGTCGTTCCGCTCGGTATAGTCCTCCCGGGCGTGGGAGCCCCGGCTCTCCTTGCGGGCGATCGCACCCATGCAGACCGCCTTGGCCAGCTTCAGCAGGTTGCCGACCTCGACGTAGTGGATGAACGCGGTGTTGTACTTGACCGACGTATCGCCGATCGACGTATCTTTGTACTCCTCCAGCAGTTCGTTGATTACATCGAGGGCGTGGACCATGTTCCGCTCGGTGCGGAAGATGCCGACGTTGTACCACATGGCCTCGGCCATGCGATTGCGGATCTCGAAGAGGTTGTTGCCGCCCGTCTTCTGCCGCATCTGGGCGAACTTCTGCATCCAGCGGTTCGCCTCGGCCTGCACCTGGCTCTCGTTGCCCAGCGACCGCTGCTTCGCCGTCTCCCGGGCGCCCAGGCCGGCGTACTTGCCGAAGAAGACCACGTCGGCCACGGAGTTGCCGCCGAGGCGGTTGGCGCCGTGAATCGAGACCGCCGAGCACTCGCCGGCCGCATGGATCCCCTGGACCGGGGTGGCGCAGGTCCGGAAGTCCTGGACGTGGATGCCACCCATCATGTAGTGGCAGCTTGCCCGGATTCCGACCGGCTGGTGGATGATGTCAATGCCCTCGAAGTCGAGCGCCAGCTCCCGCACCTGGGGCAGCCGCTCCATGATCTTCTCCTTGCCCAGGTGGCGCAGGTCCATCAGCACGTGGGCGGTCATGCCCTCACCGAAGCCACGGCCAGCCTTGATCTCCATTTCGATCGAGCGGGAGACGACATCTCGGGGACCGAGCTCCATCTTGGAGGGGGCGTAATTGGCCATGAAGCGCTCGCCCTGGTTGTTCAGCAGATAGCCGCCCTCGCCACGGCAGGCCTCCGACATGAGAATGCCGGTGCCGGCCAGCCCGGTCGGGTGGAACTGGACAAACTCCGGGTCCTTCAGCGGAATGCCGGCCTCGAAGGCGGCGGCGGTGCCGTCACCCGTCATGTTGAAGGCGTTGGTGGTGCGGCTCCAGTAGATCCGGCCGAAGCCGCCGGTGGCGATCACGATCGACTTCGCCATGATCGGGTGGATCTCACCCGAGCGCATATCCATGGCCACCAGGCCCTGGAGCTGGTTGCCCTCGACGACGAGGGAGAGCAGGCACCAGTCATCGAAGAAACGCACGCCATTCTTCAGACACTGCTCGAAGAGCGCATGCAGGATCACGTGGCCGGTCTTGTCCGCCGAGTAGCAGCAGCGGGGGCTGGAGGCGCCGCCGAACGGACGCTGCGCCACCCGGCCCTGCTCGTCGCGGGAGAAGGGAACGCCCATGTAATCCAGTTCCCGGATAATATCGGGCATACCGCTGGTGAAGAACTCCACCGCATCCTGGTCGGCGAGGAAGTCGCTGCCCTTCACGGTGTCCCGGAAATGCTTCTCGATCGAGTCAGTGGGGTCCCGGAAGCCGAGAGCGGCGTTAATTCCGCCCTGGGCAGCGCCCGTGTGGGAGCGAGTCGGATAGATCTTGCTGAGCACAGCGACCTTCAGACCGCTCTCCTTGCTGGCGGACAGCGCTGCATTCATGCCCGCTCCGCCGGCGCCGACGATCACCACATCGTATTTCAGCACGCTTGTATCCTCCAGTTCGATAAGTTATTTCCATTACCGAGTCGATGTGTAGCCGTCCGATGCTGAACGGCTGGGTGGCGACTTGCTGGCGTCCACCTGGGTGGTGGAGGGGCCGTCAATCTGGTTCTCATTCAACACGTAAACATCTCTTATGACAAGCGATTCGGCGGAAGATGGCACCCTGGTTGACCCTTGGTACTGCCACCGTGTTCAAAACCCGGTGCGCGAATCCGGGCATATATATGGAAGGAATAATCCTGAGCCAGGGCCATTTCTGCGACCAAAACGGCCAAAACTCCCCGAGATGCATGCCTGGACTAATCAGACTCCTCAAAGAGGTTCAGTGACGGGTATCACTCCTCCGATCTATAGGCAAGGCGGGTCTGTAGGTGTTACCTTGTGACCAGCCGAACAAACCTGAGTTGATCTGGAGGGGATCTGCATGACCAAGGCATCGTCGTTCGATCGCACCAAGCTCATTCGTGCTTTGATCGTCGTAGCCGTCGGCCTCGCGATCTGGTTCCTGCCGCCGTTTGGTGCTCTGAAGCCCCAGGCTATGCACCTGACCGCAATCTTTGTCGCTACCATTCTCGGACTGATTCTCCAGCCGCTGCCCCAGGGCGCCGTCGTGATCCTCGGTGTGGCGATTACCGCGATTACCCAGACCCTCAGCATTGGCGATGCGATGAAGGGCTTCTCCGACTCCACCGTCTGGTTGATCGTCTCCGCCTTCCTCTTCGCCCGTGGCTTCATTAAGACCGGTCTGGGCCGCCGGATCGCCTTCCAGCTGGTCCGCATGTTCGGCAAGTCGACCCTGGGCCTTGGCTACGCCCTGACTTTTGCCGACGTCGTCCTGGCCCCGGCCACCCCGTCCAACACCGCTCGCGCCGGCGGCATCCTCTTCCCGGTCGTCCGCTCGCTCTCGTCCTCTCTTGGCTCGGAGCCTGGCCCCACCGCCAAGCGTGCCGGTGCCTTCCTCATGTTCAACTCGCTCCAGGTCTGCCTGATCACTTCGGCCATGTTCCTGACCGGCGTGGCCCCGAACTCGCTGATCGTCAAGCTGGCCAAGGACTCCTTCAAGTATGACATCACCTGGATGAGCTGGTTCGTGGCCGCTCTTGTTCCCGGCATTATCTCCCTGCTCGTGATCCCCTACGTGATCTACAAGCTCTTCAACCCGGAGATCAAGGAGTCCCCGGAGGCGCCGGAACTGGCCAGGCGTGAGCTCGCCAAGATGGGCGCCATGGGCCTCGGTGAGAAGGGAATGCTCGCTGTCTTCCTCCTGACCCTGGTCGCCTGGGCCACCGGTCAGTGGACCGGCATTAACGCTACTGCGGTTGCCCTGGGCGGTGTCGCCGTGCTGCTGGTGATCAACGTGCTCAACTGGGACGACGTCCTGACCGAAAAGGGCGCCTGGGACGCTCTCGTCTGGTTCGGTGGCCTTGTCGGCCTGGCCGGCGGCCTCTCCAAGCTCGGTGTGATCACTGAGCTTTCCAAGGGGCTGGAGGCCAGCCTCGGCGGCGTCAACTCCTGGCTGCTCGGCTTCATTCTCGTGGTCCTCGCCTATGTCTACGTCCACTACCTGATCGCCTCCATGACCGCCCATGCCACCGCTTTCTATGTGCCCCTGGCCCTGGTTGCGATCACCCTGGGCGCCCCGATGCCGCTCGTCCTGATGGCCCTGGCCTTCATGAACAGCCTGAACGCCTCCACCACCCACTACGGCTCCGGCCCGTCGCCGGTCTTCTTCGGTGCCGGTTATATTGACCAGGGCACCTGGTGGCGGAACGGTCTGGTCGTCAACGTGGTGACCATGGGCATCTGGCTGACCATCGGCCTCGGCTGGTGGAAGGTGATCGGTCTTTGGTAGGCTTGACTTAGAGAAATGAGCGAGGCGAGGGCGTCAGCCCTCGCCTTTCTGCCTCAGGAGGAGTCGGTGGGAGCGATGCCGAAGGTCTCCCTGGCTCTGCACTCAGCCCGAGGAGGGACCACTGATGATCTTGCCCATAGCGACCCTGCGTGAGTTGTTAGCCTATCACTACGACCGGCGTGAGCGGCTCTATGACTTCCTGGCACAGCTTACGCCCGAAGAGTTTGCCCGCGACGTGAAGATGGGATGGCAGTCGATCCGTGGCCTGCTCCTCCACTCCCTGGAGGCGGAGGTCTACTGGATGCAGCATGTGCTCCAGCAGGGTGAGCGCCCCGAGTGGGTGTTTGAGCGATTCCCGGACCTGGCAGCGGTCCGTACACAGGCGGCCCGGGTGCGGGAGCAGACCGAGTCCTTCCTGCATGTCATCACCCACGACACCCACCACCGGGCGCAGGCCCAGGCGGCGGCCAGGCAACTGGGCTACGAGCCGCCTGAACTGGACCTCATGTAAGAGAAAGAACTCCCCCGCACCGGGGGAGTTCTTGTGCCTAGCGGCGCCAGAAGGCGGGGGAGAGGAGGGCTAACACCGTATACAACTCCAGCCGTCCCAGGAGCATCAGCAGGCTGGTCGTCCATAGGGCGGTGTCGGTCAGGGTACTGTAGTTGCCGGCCGGGCCGACGACTCCGAGCCCAGGGCCCACGTTGCCCAGCGTGACGGCTGCTGCCGTCAGGCTGCTGACCAGGTCGAGACCCGTGCTGGTGATCACGAGAAAGCCCAGCCCCAGGGCCCCGAGGTAGAGGAAGAAGAACTGCTGAATGTGGGCGACCATCTCGTCGGGGATAACACGGCTGCCGATTCGGATGGGACGGACGAGGCGGGGCTGGATCTGCCGGGCAAACTCGGCAGCCGCCTGCTTCACGAGGACCAGATGCCGGATCATCTTGATCGCTCCACCGGTGGAGCCGGCCATGGCACCAGCCAGGGAGAGGAGCCCCAGGATCCCTACGGCCAGGACCGGCCACTTGGCGAAGTCGAGGGTGGCGAAGCCCGTGGTGGTCAGAATGGAGAGCGCCTGGAAGGTGCCGTGGCGCAATGCTTCGTGCCAGACCACGCCCGACCGGGCCAGAATCACCGCCAGCAGGAAGGAGGAGCCTGCACTGACCGCCGTGTAGAGCCGGAATTCCGGGTCCCGCCAGAAGTGGCCGGTGGAGCGATGCTGAACGGCACCGACAAAGAGGGCAAAGTTGACGCCAGCCAGGAACATGAACAGGGTAGTTACCCACTGAACCGCCGGCGAGAAGGCGCCGAGGCTGGCATTTCGCGTACTAAATCCACCGGTGGCCATGGTGGCGAAGGCGTGGTTGAGCGCATCGAAGAGGGACATGCCCAGGCCCCAGAGCAGAAGGACCTGGAGAAAGGTGAGGGCGACGTACGCAAACCAGAGAGCCTGCGCGGTCTCCCGGACACGGGTGGTCAACCGCTCCACCGTAGGGCCCGGCGCTTCCGCCCGCATGACCTGCAACCCCCCGACACCCAGGGCGGAGAGTAGGGCCACGAGCAGCACCATGATACCCATGCCACCCAGCCAGTGGGTGAGCGACCGCCAGAAGAGAATCGCAGGCGGCACTGCCTCCACATCGGTCAGGACGCTGGCACCGGTCGTGGTGAAGCCGGACATGGACTCAAAGAAGGCATCAGCGAAGGAGGGGAGGACACTTGACCACATGTAGGGCAGGGCACCGGCGGCGGCCGCAGCCACCCAGGCCAGGGTGACTAACAGATAGGTGTCCCGTCGGCGCAACTCTGTTCTTCCCTTGCCGTACAGCCGCAGTGCCCCGCCGACGGCGGCTGTGAGCAGGGCGGAGTAGAGGAACGGCCGCCAGGCCTCCTCCCCGGGCAGAAACGCCCAGGGCAGGGGGAGGAGCATGGTGCCGGCGAGGATCAGCAGCAGTGTACCGAGACTGTTCAGAACGACCCGATGATGTAGTTGCATGTCCGCTACCGCCCCCTCGGGTTGGGGGCGAACCAGCGGCGTGCCGGGTTGGTAAACAGCTTTTCGAGGGCGCTTCGCACCTGCGGCAGTGCCAGGACCACCACCTGGTCCCCCGGCATGATTGCGTCTTTGCCGGAGGGGAGGACGACCGTTCCATCATGGCGGAAGAGGCCGCCCACCAAGGAACCGCGGGGAAAGCTAATCTGGTGCAGCTTCCGCCCGGCCACCGGACAGTCCGGAGAGATTCTGTACTCCAGGGCCAGCAGGCTCTCTCCCTCCATGAAGGTGACGCCGAGCAGGTCGGAAGGGCCACTCAGGAAGCGCTGAATGGCAGCAGCACTAATCGTCTGCGGATTGAGCACCACGTCGACACCGACCCGTTCCACCAGGTGAAGGAACTCCAGGCGGCGGATTGTGGCTACGGTGCGGTAGGCGCCGAGATCCTTGGCCGCCAGGCTGGCCAACAGGTTCAGCTTATCATCGGCCGTGGTGGCGACAAACATGTCGGTATTGGCCACTCCGTCTTCCCGCAACAGCTCTGCATCGGCCCCATCGCCGTAGAGCACCTGCGCAGTCGGGAAGACGCGAGCCAAATGGTTGCATTTTCCTCGGTCACGTTCGATCAGTGTCAGGGCGAGACCACTCGTGGTCAGACGGCGGGCCAGGTGCTCGCCAATCCGCCCGCCGCCCAGGATCGTCACCTTGCGAATGGGGCGAATCTCCTGGCCGAGCAGTCGCTCCGCCGGGGTCGCCTCGCCGGTCTGCGCCAGGAGGAAGACGCGATCCCCCTCCATGATCACGTCGTTGCCGCGGGGGATCAAGACCTGCGATCTGCGCTGAATGGCAGCGATCAGCACCGGGCTAAAGTCCATCTTGCTGAGCGGCCGGCCGACCGCTGCAGCATGGGGTGGTACACGCAACTCGAGCATCTGCAGGCGGCCATCGGCGAAGTACTGCACGCCTAACGCTTCCGGACAGGTGACCAGCTTGGCAATCTCCTCGGCTGAGATCCGCTCCGGGCTCAGGATGAGATCAATGCTGGAGAGGGCATCGCTGCCAAACCAGTGGGAGGATGCGTACTGCGGATTGCGAACCCGGGCGATGGTCCGGGCCCGCCCGCCCGCCTTGGCAGCGAGACATGCGACAATGTTAATCTCGTCGACTTCGGTTGCGGCCACAACCAGGTCGGCACTTGCAAAGTCAGCTTCCGCCAGCACGTCGGGGCTGCACCACTCGCCGGACAGGGTTCGGACATCGAGCGTCTCTTCGACGACACTGGCTCGAGCGGGCTGTGGCTCGACCACGTATACGTCGTGTTCCTTGCTGAGCATGCGTGCGACGCTATACCCCAGTTTGCCGGCGCCGATGATGATCGCGCGCATTGGGTGATCCCTCGCTGTTTCGTATAGAAGTACCGCCTTTGGTCAGGTATTAGGGGCGCACCCTCCGCCTTCCTTCTAGGCAGACGGATTTCGGAAACGGCTGACTTGCACAGTCTGGGCGAACATGGTACCATGGCGCCGACAGGAACGAGGGGAAGGAGGCCCTGCCATGTCCCTCATGATGGTCCATATGCTTGGCCGCTACGCCCTGTTCCTGGAGCGGTTCCGCGGGCGGAACGATCTGGCCGAGCGCTTCTACCGGCGGGCGGTTGCCGTCGCCCCCGACCATCTGCCGAGCCGCGGCCGCTTCGCGCTCTTTCTGGAGACGGTCCGCCAGGACTACGACGGTGCCGAGGAGCAGTACCGGCAGGCGATCGCCCTCGCCCCCAACGATCCGGTCCTGCTGGGCAACTACGCCGATTTTCTGGAGCACGCCCGGGGTGACATGGAGGGGGCAGAGTGCTTCTATCGCCGGGCGCTGGAGGTGGCGCCCCTGCATCCCAACAACTTGACCAACTATGCCACCTTCCTCATGGAGGTGAGCGGGGAGTACGATCGGGCCGAGTCGCTCTACCAAAAGGCGTTGGAGATCGCACCGGAGCATCGGAACGGGCTCTTTAAGTACGCGATCTTCCTGACCGATATCCGGGGGCAGTACGCGGAGGCGGCGGATCTCTACCGGCGGGGCCTGGTGGTGGCGCCGGACAACCCGGCCATGCTGGCCAACTTCGCCGGGGTGCTCCTGCTGCAGGGCAGGGAGACCGAGGGGTTGGCCGCCCTGGAGCAAGCGCTCCGCCACAAGTCCCTGCAGGCTCCATCGGCCGATGCTCTCGAGTGCTGGTTCTACGGCCTGATTTACGGGGCGCCCGATGGCTACCCCTTCGCCCTGCAGGCGGTCCGGCGTCTCCTGGAGGCCGGGATCCGCTCCCCGGGCTTCAACCTGGAGCCCCACGTCGAGCAGGCCCGCGAGCGGGAGCATCCGTGGGCTGAATGGATAGCGTTGCTGGCCCCGGTCGTGATCAGGGAGGCACCGATTGAGGTGCTGGCAGAGTGGACCGAGTGGCAGGCTGCATCGGTCGGCACGGTTCACTGAAGAGCAGCGGGGAGTCTCCATGTGGAGGCTCCCCTCTTACATACCCTGCCCAGCAAGATCCAGGCTGCGACCGCTGCCTGCGTCTCTTGCATGGCCGATGCCAGCGATCAGGCGGTGCAGGGCTCTGCCCTCTCCAACGAGGCCGGTGGTACGCTGACCTCCATTGAGCAGGCCGTCTCCCTGACAGTCAGACAGGTGCAGGAGATCCACAGCCGCATCCAAGCCGCCTCCGAAGAGATGTCGGCAGCCGCCGGACAGGTTGCGGCATCGATTCGGACCGTGGAGGAGGTAGCTAACCATGGGCTGGCGGCGATCGGCAATGTACGCACCGACCTCGCCCGTCTGACGGCGGTGGTGAGCGATACGGCCCAAGCTGCCCGGGATCTCAGGAGCCTGGCCGGCGCACTGGAGGCGACGGTCCAGGTCGGTGCTTGACACAAAAGAACGGGGGGTCTCCATCCGGGAGACTCCCCGTTCCCTGGTATTGGGGCCCGGCCTAGGCTCGGACCTTCGCACCCGACAGATCCTCCAGCGGGCGGATCAGCGCAGCGATGTCATCGTTGGCGTACCCCGCCGCCCGAGCCTCCTCCAGCAACTGCTGGGTCATGGCGCCGAGCACCATCCGCACATGCTCGTCCCGCCCGAGGTTGACAGCCAGGGCTACATCTTTATGCAGATGCTCGATCGAGAAGGCGGCCTCGAAGTTGCCGGGGAAGACGAACTTGGGGATATTCCGCTCGATCTGCTTGGAGCCACCGGTGGCGCCCGAGATGATCTCGAAGAGCACCTTCGGGTCGACCCCGGCCTTGGTGCCGAGCACGAAGGCCTCGGCCATGGCCGCGGTGTGAATGCCGACCAGCAGGTTGTTGCAAAGCTTGGCCACCGAGCCGGCGCCCACCGGACCGAGCAGGTAGAGCTGCTTCCCCTCGATCTGGAGGTACGGGAGGACCTTCTCATAGGCGGATGCGTCGCCGCCGCACATGATCGTCAGGGTGCCAGCCTCCGCACCCCAGGGGCCGCCGGAGATCGGGGCATCGATAAACTGAACCCCCTTCTCGGCGCACATGGCGGCGATCCGCTTGGCGTCGGCTACACCGATCGTCGAGTGATCGACGAAGATATCGCCGGGCTGGGCGCCCTCCAGGGCCGCACGGAGCGTGGACTCGACCACGTCCGGGGTGGTGAGGCAGGTGAAGAGGACCCGTGACTCCCGGGCCAGCTCCGCCGGGCTGGCGGCGGCCTTACCGCCCTCGGCCACCAGCTCGTTGACCGCCGCCTGGCTCCGGTTGTAGAGCGTGACGGTATGCCCAGCCTTGATCAGGTTCCGTGCCATATGGCGGCCCATCCGCCCCAGTCCGATAAATCCGAGATTGGCCATGGTGAATCGCTCCTTATGGTAGGGTGTTTGCCTCTTCATGGTACCATATTTCTGGGTGGATGCGATCCCCGTGCGTACGTGGCACCGGTTGTGGTAGAGTGCAGGGGAGGGGGATGTGACCTTGGCGGATATCGACCTGATTGAAGCGGCCCGCCGGCTGCTGGCGAACGTGACCCCGCTGGCCTATGACTGCGGGACCCTCTGCGGGAACAAGTGCTGCACCGATTTCGCCCCCGATGAGGGCGTCTATCTGCTTCCCGGCGAACTGCCGCTCTTCGATGGTACCGAGGATTTTCCCACATGGCAGTTCCACCGGACCGATGAGTACGAGTTTGCGCCTTCCTGGGAGAAGAAGTACGATGCGATCCCGTTCATGCAATGCAAGAAGGTCTGCGCCGCCAGCCGGGAGAAGCGGCCCTTCGAGTGCCGGACCTACCCGCTCCTGCCCTACATGCGGGAGGACGGCTCTCTGGAGATGCGCTACTCCTTTCTGGCCGCCGGGATCTGCCCGCTGCTCGAGCGGTATGCGGTGAGCGATCTGCAGCCCGCCTTTGTGGATGCGGCCCGCCAGGCCTGGACGCTCCTGCTGCAAGATCCGGAGATGCGGGAGCACGTCAAGTGGCTGACCGCCCAGTTCGACGCCCTCGAATTGCCGCCGGCGACCGAGGAGGGGGCCTGAGATGCCGGCCAGCCTGATCGATCAGGAGGAGGGGATGGTGCCATGAGCACCTGGGGGCAGTACTACCACGGCATCGCATCGCAAATGGCCCTGTACACTGAGTCGAACCACCGCCTGGCCGAACTGGCCGACCTGAAGCCGGGCATGACCGTGGTCGATCTGGGCTGCGGCAGCGGCCTGACCAGCCTTGCCGCCCTGGCGCAGGTACCGGAAGGCTTGAGCCTGACCCTGGTGGACCGGGATCCGTCTATGATCGATGAGGCGCGCCGCCATCTCGGAGAGCGGGTCCAGGCCTACCACGTGGGTGATGCGGCCGCTGCTGCCGAACTCATCGCGGAGAAGGTTGACCGGGTGCTCTGTAACCTGGCGCTCTCCTCGTTCCAGAGCCCGGAGGATGTGCTCAAGCGCTGGCGAGAGAAGATCAAGCCGACCGGCAGGATCTGCTTCAACCTGATCGGCACCTACTTCAACACGGGTGGCGACGTGGTCTCCCCACAGTATGCCCTGCTCCAGGAGCTGTACAAGCGTGGGCTGGTCAGCCGGGGGCTGCCGGTGATCGACCGCCTGCCCAACCAGCGATCGATTGAGGGCACCTTGAGCGGGGCCCGCTACAAGCCCTTTCACTACGAGGCCCAGGAGATCAGCTCGGCCCGTCCGGACGTGGAACCGGGCGGCGAACTGCACAGCCTCCTGCACCTGACCCCTGCCATGGGTGGCAAGGACCACCACGAGGCCGTCGCCCGCAGCCTGGAGCAACTCCCGGCCCTGGACGGGGCGATAGCCGCCTGGCAGCCCCGCTGGCGCATCGCCCACTTCATGGCCCAGCCCTCCATGAGCCCCGAGGAGATCCTCATGAGCAAGTTCAAGAGGGGATAGGCGGGCCGGCCTTTTCGCTCCCAGAGTTCGATACAATCACCCATTCGCACCGTCTTACCAATTAGAACCAATTGGAACGGAGGCGATGGTGATGCCGAAGCGGAAGATCAGTCCTTATCTGGTGGGCGGGGCCGTGCTGGTCCTGGCCCTCCTGGTCTGGGCGATCCTCTCCCGTACCGGACAGGCCCCGGTGACCACACCGAAGGAAGATCCCGGACTGACGCTGAGCATGCACTCCATGACCGAGGTCCCACAGGTGGTGGCCGAGGCGGCCAAGGTGCTCCAGAACTCCGAGGTGGGCTACGCCATGGTGGCGGAGGGGAAGACCTACCTGATCATCTCCACCGGGCGGGATTCCGTCAAGATCACCGCCGAGCGGGTTGTGGCTGAGCCGGACGAGCTCTCGCCCTCCCTGGTCGATATCCATCTGAAGAGCGATCCGCAGGGAGCCTCCCTCCTGATCGGCAGCCTGCCGCTGGCCGGGGCGACCCGCTACCAGTTCCCGCTGGACGGCATGTACGCCGTCATTCCGGCGCTCTACAACCCGCATGGCCTGCCCCTCACCGACCTGCCACGCACCGGCGGTTTCACCCTGGTCGCTCCCCTGGCCGATGCCATGGTCGAGGGGCGGGTCCTCTCCATTGGCGGCTATGCAAGGGTCTTCGAATCCGGCTTCATGGCCACCCTTGTCGCCGATGATGGCACCCTGCTGAAGGATATGGGGATCCATGCGGCCGCCGGTGCTCCCGACTGGGGCTCCTTCCTGGCGGAGATGGACCTGGCGGGTGTAAAGCTGCCCGAGCGCGGCAAGCTGATCCTGACCGACGCCCTGACCGGCGCCCGCTACGAGCTGCCGCTCCGCTTCCTTCCCCCGATCCAACTGGGCTGAACCTGCGCGCAACCCACTGTGCAGCCGCATCGTCACAGAAGTAGAAATGGTCTGCACAGGAGATGAGTCCCCATGATCCAGACGCTGCGCCGCACCGCTGCAACCCTTCTGATCGGGCTGCTCCTCAGCAGTTGCACAAGCCCCGCCCTACCCCCAGATGAGGTGAAGCAGGAGCCCGGCCCCGCCGTGGCGGCTCCTGCTTCGCCGTCCTCGCACACCCCGCACCTGCTCCTCGACCTGGCCCTGGGCGACGACCCGCAGCAGCCGGGTTGGACGCCGGAGCGGGTGGGCGGCATCCCGGCCTCCGGCCCCCGTGACCTCCTGGTCGATGACCAGGGCACCACGGTCACCCTGCTGGACCAGGCCAAGGGACGGCTGCTCCACTACCAGGATGAGAAGCTGGTCGGGTCGGTGGCGCTGCCCTGGCTCTATGACGAGGCCGGCGACCTCCGCCGGGCCGGTACCGGCGGCTACACGGTCACCAGCCGGATCTACGATATCATGATCGATGAGGACGGGCGGATTCTCGACATCCGTCCGGCCCCAGCCGGCATCCGGGATGAGACGTTGGCAGGGAAGGCGGAAGCCGTCACGATCGGCACCGACCGGTACGGCAACCGCTACGAGCGGGAGCCGGCCGAGCCCGGCTTTCTCGTCCGGCGGATCGGTACGGAGGGGCAGGAGCTGGCCCGCGGCACCAGCCCGACCGATAGCTGGGTGATCGACTGGCACGTCAACGAGAGTGGCGGGGTCTACGTCCTGACCGCCCCGACCGCCGCCCCGCTCGATCGGGCCCAGGTTCAGATGCTCCTCCCGCCCGTGGGCGGCGAGGGGCAGGCTCCCTCGGCGGCGACACCGGAGCCACCCGTCTTCCTCGGACGCCCGCTGCCGGAACGTATCCGCCTGACCGGAGGCAACGGCCTGCCCGTTGACGTGACCGGCGAGGTCGACCGCTGGAATATCTGGAAGCTGCTCGGCCGGGCGCAGCCCTCGCAGGTGCCGGTGCCCCACGACCTGGTGCCCACCCGATTGACCGCCTTCTTTGCTGATGGTGAGCCGCTGCAGATCGACCTCTACGGCGACCAGGTCGCCCTGGGAGGCCAGGTCTACGCCGTGGGGTCCGAACTGGACCGCCTGGCCGATGCGCTCCGCCTCTCCCCGGCTGCCCTTGCGCAGGCGCTGGGCGCGGCCACGTCGGCGCAGGTCGCCCTGGAGGACCTGACCGGGGCAGCCCGCGACCTCAGCCCGGCGGAACGGGAGGAGCTGAAGACCCTGCTCGCCCGGGCGACCCCCGTGGCCCCCGAGGCGGCGCCGCAGCCGCTGGAGCCCGAGTTCCCGCGCTATGGTATCAGGCTGAGCGGGGAGGGCTGGAGCGCCGGCATCATCCTGAGCGGCGAGCACCACCTGATCCAGACCCATGGTGGCGCCTTGGCTGTCGCGGGACCGCTCGGGGAGACGCTCCGGGGATGGCTCCCCATACCCGAGCTGTCCGCCGATGATCCGGCATCGCTCTTCCTGGCCGAGAAGCTTGAGATCGCCCCGGGCAACGATCTCACCCGCTGGAAGAACTCCGTCGTCCGGATGCTGGTCGGGGTGACCCGGCCCCAGGAGAGCCCCTTCAGCCAGCCTCTCACCTTGATCTTCACGGTCGATGGGGAGCGGCGTATGGTGCTGATAGATGAGACCGGCTTCACCTACGCCGGCCAGCGATATGAGCGGCCCAGGCTCCTGAGCATCACCGGGTTCCAGAGCGTGCCATAAGAAAAAGGCCGGTGCCATCAGGCATCGGCCCTGCTATGACCAGATCTAGAGATAGCGGGCCCGCAGTTCCTGCTCCAGCTCCCGCACCGCGGCGCAGAGCCGCGTCTCCTCATCAGCCGCTGCGGATCCCCGGGTGCGGACACCGACCGCCGCGTCGATCACCGGGAACCAGCGGGTGCCCAGGTTCTGCCGGGCCCAGTGGGCGCCTTCCGTCTTGGAGGTCGGTACGCCCGTCTCCAGTGCGCAGAGCGAACGGCAGATGTTCAGGATCTCATCGGCTGCCTCTTCGGGCGTGTGGCAGCAGCCCGGGCCATCCAGCAGTATGGTACGGACGGCCGAGCGCACCTGGTCCGGGCTGACCGGTGGCAGAATCTCCTTGGGCGGAGGCCCCCAGATCAGAATGCCGTTCTCCCGCATGTTGTAGATGTTATCAGCCGAAAGCATGATCTCCCCTACCTTGGGCAGGAAGATGCCCCGCTCGCAACCCGGGACCGGTACGGTCGTCCCCTCGGGCACCAGGAACTGGCGCGGTGCGTAATCCCCCTCAAGCCGGAAGGCTGCGGGGTGAAGATCAAGCAGCTCGCTGTGAAGCATGCCGATCGCAAGCAGGTCTTCGGGGGAGATCACGCCATCTGTCACGACGAGAAAATCCAGATCACTGCTGGCCTCGCAGAAATCGCCCAGCGAGACCGACCCACCGAGGTAGATCCCGACCAGACCAGCACCCAAGATCGATCGCAGACCGCTGGCCAGGTCATTCATAAGGCTGCGGATGTTATCGGGTAGGGGTTGGGACATCGGCACCCTCCTTCGACCCGGAACAGCGGGAAGAGATGCGACAGGCTTTATCCAGATTCTCCATCAGTGTCGATTCTCCTGTCGATGTATTAGGCGGTTGACAAGTTAAGGTGCGAACATCTCTGAAAGGATTGGACAGCCCGTCGGGTATTTCTGGCTATGCAAGGGGGGGAGACTACGTTATAATAAGCCCGGCATCTTTATGCCCGCGGTCGCAGAGAACACCCGCGTCATCAAAACTGCGCACTCTTTTGCTGCGCGTGTTTTGAGACCGGGCCGCCTTCGGCCCGGTCTTTCACTTTCCCTTGGCGAAGGAGGGCTCCCTGTGCCGGTCTACATGGAAGTGACCCGGATCTTCACCTTCGATGCCGCCCATCGCTTGGAGGACTATGTCGGCAAGTGCAACTTCCTGCACGGCCACACCTACAAGCTGGAGCTGACCGTGCGGGGTACGCCGGATCACCGGGGTATCGTCGTCGACTTCGGTGACCTGAAGGAGATCTTCAAGCGCTACTTTGAGCCGCTGCTCGACCACAAGTACCTGAACGAGTCGCTCCCCTTCATCAACACCACCGCCGAGAACCTGGCGATCTGGTTCTTCGACCACTGGGATGAGGTGGTCCGACCGCTCTTCCCGGATGTACAGCCGGCGCGCGTGCGGATCTGGGAGACGCCCAATGCCTTCGTGACGCTGACCTACGATGACTGGAGGGCTGGGCGTGCGGATCAATGAGATCTTCCTCTCGGTCCAGGGCGAGACCAGTTCCGCCGGCCTGCCGACCATCTTCGTTCGGACCGGTGGCTGCCCGATTCGCTGCACCTACTGCGACACGCCCTACGCTCTGACCACCCAGGGCTCGGTCGCCATGACGGTGGAAGAGGTCATGGAGGAGGTACGGGCGAAGCGCTGCAAGCGGGTCTGCCTGACCGGCGGTGAGCCGCTGATCCAGCCGGCCCGGGAGCTGCAGCAGTTCTTCGACCTGCTGGCGGCGGAGGGCTATGAGCTCTCGATCGAGACCTCCGGTGCGGTGCCCATCGCACCGTTCCAGTTGCGCGCAAAGCAGCGCTGGATCCTCGACATGAAGACCCCATCATCCGGCGAGTCGGGGAAGATGGACTTCGACTCCCTGAACCACCTGCGCCCGGAGGATGAGGTCAAGTTCGTCGTGGGCAGTCGGGAGGACTTCGACTGGTCGGTGGATCTGATCCAGCGGCACGATCTGGAGGCGAGAGCTCGCCTTCTCTTCTCCCCCATATGGGATGCGGTCACGCCGCTGCAACTGACCGAGTGGGTCCTGGGCAGCGGGCTGGATGCCCGGGTCCAGATCCAGTTGCACAAGATCATCTGGGATCCGGCCATGCGGGGGGTGTAGCGATCATGGAAGAGCGGCTGCTGCGGATCTTTGCCGGCCAGGAGCCCGGCTTTGACTTTGGCGAGGTCGCCCTCGCCCTCTTCGCGCGCCAGTACGAACGGGCTCTGCCCTATCGCCGGTACTGCGACGCACGGGGCAAGAACCCCGGCACGGTGAGCGACTGGCGGGAGATCCCCCACCTGCCGGTCACCGCCTTCAAGCATGCCCGCATTTACAGCGGGGAAGGGGAGCCTGGCCACTTCTTCCAGACCAGCGGCACGACTGAGGGGCCGGAGCTGCGGGGGCGCCACTTCTTCCAGACGCTCGACCTCTACCGGGCGGCTGCCCTTCCCGTCTTCCGGCGGTTCGTCCTGCCCGGGGTGGAGCGGCTGCCCATGCTGATGCTCGCCCAGTCACCGGCGGAGAACCCGCACTCCTCGCTCTCCTGGTACCTGAGCCAGCAGGCGGAGGCCTTCGCCACGGAGTCCGGCTGGTATGTCGACAGCCACGGCCTGCGGGTGGAGGCGCTGGCCGAGCGGCTGCGCCGGGCCGATGGCCCCGTCGCCCTGCTGGGGACCGCCTTCGCCTTCGTCCACCTGGTCGACAGCGGCCTGCGGGTGAAGCTGCCCCCCGGTTCCCGGGTCATGGAGACCGGGGGGTTCAAGGGGAAGTCCCGGGAGGTCGGCCGCGCCGAGCTCTACGCCCTGATCCGGGAAGCGCTGGGTGCGGATGTTGCCTGTGTGAACCAGTATGGCATGACCGAGATGTCATCCAACTGCTACGACCAGACCCTGCTGAACGGCTCGCCCCGCAAGGCCGGGCCCGATTGGGTCTGGGTGCGGATGCTCGACCCCGAGACGCTGGCGGAGGTGCCCATGGGGCAGCCGGGCATCGTGGCGATCACCGACCTGGCGAACCTCTACTCCTGCGCCTTTCTCCTGACCCAGGATATCGGGGTGCAGTACGCGGACGGCTTCGAGATCCTCGGGCGGGCGCCCGGGGCCGAGGCCCGGGGCTGCTCGATCGCCATGGACCAGTTCCTGCGGGCCAACCGCTAGTCTTCAGGGGGGATCCGCGATGGATGCACAGGTGATCGACCGGTTGATGATGGCCCGGGCCCGGCTCGTGGAGCGCCCGGTGGATGAGGTCCTGGGGGCGATCGACCGGGTCTGCGAGCGCTGGCTGGACCACGCCGACCCGATCCGGCTGGAGGCGGAGGAGCGGCTGGCCGAGGGGACCGGCCTGGCCCCCGCCATGCTTCGCCGGGGGCTGGACGAGATGATCCGCCGGGTCCGGGGCATCGGTGCCCTGCTCGACGCCGACCTGGGCAGCCGCCACGCCCTGGACCGCTTTGTGGAGCGGGCGGGTGGCATGCGCTCCCGAGCCTACGGGCCGGGGCTGCTCACCTGCATCTTCTCGGGGAACGTGCCCGGGATCCCCGCCTTCGACATGGCCCTGGCCCTGGCTCTCAAGTCGGCCTGCCTGGTCCGGGTGGCGGCGGAGGAGCCGGTTTTTGCCCCCCTCTTCGCCCGCTCGGTGGCCGAGGTGGACCCGGGATTGGGCGAGGCGATCTGGGTGGGGCGCTGGGAGTACGATGACGCCCTGCCCTACGAGCGGGCCGGTGCGGTGCTGGCCTACGGCTCGGACGCCTCGATCACTGCGATCCGCCAGCTGGTGCCGCCTGGGGTTCGCTTCCTGGGCCACGGCCACAAGATCAGCTTCGCCTGCGTGGCGGCCGAAGCGGCCACGGAGGAGACCGCCCGGCGGCTGGCGCTGGATGTGGCCATGTACGACCAGCAGGGCTGCGTTTCGCCCCACATGGCGTTTATTGAACGGGGCGGGCCGCTGACACCGGCCGCCTTCGCCGAGGCCTGCGCCACCGCCTTCGCCGCGCTGCAGGGGGAGATGCCCCGGGGCCGGCTGACCATGGCCGAGGCCGCCGCCCTGCGGGCCGCCCGCGACGAGGCTGAGTTCACGGCCAGCGCCTTCTTCGGCAGCCCCGGAGACCTGGCCTGGGCCGTGATCCACAACGAGGCGCCCGCCTTCCTGCCCAGCCCGCTCAATCGCCTGCTCCGGACCTACGCCGTGGAGTCGTTGGATGATGTCGCCGGGCTGGTCGCCCCCCACGGGGGGTATCTCCAGAGTATCGCCTTTGCGGGGCCGGACGGGAAGCGGCTCCGGCTGGCCGGGCAGATGGGCCGGCTCGGCGCCAGCCGGGTGACGCCGGTCGGGCAGGTACAGCAGCCCCATCCGCTCTGGCGGCACGACGGCTACCCCACCGCTGCCAGCCTGGTCCGCTGGATCGAGATCGAGCCCGAGGAGGAGTCGCAGCCATGAGCCTGCACGATCTGGACAAGCAGCACCTGATCCATGCCGAGGTCCACTTCAAGGAGTTCTACCAGCGGGGGCCGACGATCATCACCCGGGCGGAGGGGGCCACCGTCTACGACGCCGAGGGACGCGCCTACCTGGACGCCCAGGCCGGCCTCGTCCTGGTCAACATCGGCTACGGGCGGCAGGAGCTGGCCGATGTAGCCGCCGAGCAGATGCGCCAGCTCATGTACTACCATACATACTTCCACTTCTCCAACGACGCTGCCGTGCGACTGGCTGCCAAGCTGGCCTCGCTGGCGCCGGAGGGGCTGGGGAAGGTCTTCTTTACATTGGGTGGCGCCGAGGCGGTCGAGTCGGCGGCCAAGGTGGCCCGGCTCTACCAGCGGGCGAAGGGGCGGCCGCAGGGTGACAAGGTCATCTGCCTGGACCTGGCCTACCACGGCAACACCATGGGCGCCCTCTCCGCCACCGGCCTGGCCAAGCACAAGGAGCTCTTCGGGCCGCTGGTGCCAGGGTTCATCCACATAGATGCCCCGGACTCGTTCGATGGACGCTTCGGTGCCGATGGCGCCCGCTACGCCGCCCTGCTGGAGGAACGGATCCTGGCCGAAGGGCCGGAGACCGTGGCTGCCTTCCTGGCCGAGCCGATCCTGGGCGTCGGTGGGACGATCATCCCGCCGGATGGGTACTTTCAAGAGATCCGGCGGATCTGCGACAAGTACGGGATTCTCTTCCTGGCCGATGAGGTGATGACCGGGTTTGGCCGGGCGGGCTCCACCTGGGCGATGGAGCAGTTCGGCGTGGTGCCGGATCTGATCTGCACCGCCAAGGGTCTGACCAGCGGCTACATGCCCCTGGGCGGGGTGATCGTGGCCGATCGCGTCATCGAGGCGATCGCAGAGGCCGGGCTCCCCTTCACCCACGGGTTTACCTACGCGGGGCATCCGGTCGCCTGCGCCGTGGCCCTGAAGAACATCGAGATCTACGAGCGGGAGAACCTGGCAGAGCGGTCCATGGCCATGGGCAGGCGGCTCATGGAAGGGCTGGCGGCCAGGCAGAATCCCTACATCGGGGAGATCCGGGGGCGGGGATTGATGATCGGGATTGAGCTGGTGCAGGACCGGGCGACCCGCCAGCGGTTCGAGGGCGGGACCCCGATCGGGTTCGCCGTGGAGGTGGCGGCCTTCGCCGAAGGGGTGATCATCGGGGTGGCGCCGTACCGCGACACCCTCGCCATCACCCCACCGCTCGTCATCACGGAGGCGGAGATCGACCGGCTGGTCGATGTGCTGGACCGGACGATCCGGGCCGAGGGGGAGAAGCTCTGCTCGCCGGCCTCGTTCGAGTCGATCCGCTCGAAGCGATAGCCGCGTGCCGCAGTCCGTCGCGTGAGACGATACGGACCGTGACCTCGACCTCTTCGTCCATGGAACCACTCCTTCGGGGGAGGAGGATGAGCGTCAGACTTGGCGCAGGGCGGCACCGTGAGTTTGGGAAGATGCGTCTCACGCCTGTAACACGGGAGAGAAGGCCAGCACGCCGATCACCTGCGTCGCTGGTTTGATGTGGATGCCACCAAGGTTCGCCTGAGGCCGACCGCATCACCCGGTTCACTAACCGCCGTCAAGGCCCGACACTGGGTTCAGGTAAAAGCGCACCACCCTATGCAGGCGGTGCGCTTCTATTATGCCAGGCTCCGCTGGAGCAGGGAGGCCAGGCCGGCGGCGGTCGCCGCGTCCGGAAGGGTGAGGAGTGCCTTCGGGCCCCGCCCCTGGATCAGGATGGCCGGTTGCGCCCTGCCGAAACTGTAGTCGTAGCCCCACTCGACCTTCACTCCCCGGAGCAGTGGGATATCATAGGGCTCGCCGTACGCGGTGAGCCGGGCCTGGACGACATAGGGCATGGACTCCTTGTCCGTGGCCATCAGCACGGACGGGGCCCCGATCTGAAAGCTGTAGTCCCCCTCGTCGCTGACATAGCGGCCGGTCGCCCGCACGGGCAGCGGGAGCAGGGCCAGCGGCGCAGGCATCAGGGTGGGCTCGGCTGCAGCGAAGGCGGTGAAGCCACGAAGGCTCGGCGTGATCATGAGGGCGATGACCCCAAGCAGAACCGCCACGATCACGAGGACGGTCGAGGTCTCCCAGTGCCTGGGGGTGGCGTCCAGGTAATACAGGTTCTCCACCGGCACGTCCGCTTCGGCTGCGTCCGCATCGACCAGCTTCTTCAGGAGCCGGTCCATCTTGACCAGCCGGCCAGTCACCGCGACGTTTCCCTTCGTAGGGGTGTAGTTCACCACCATTAGGAAGGCATCGCCATCGGTCATCGCGTAGATGTACTTGTCCACGGAGTTATTGGTCTCCCGGTAGAAGGGCTCGGAGTAGACCTCACCCGTGACGGTAACGTACCGGGGGCCGCCCGTGGTGGTGGCGATCTCCAGGATTGATCGGGCCGTGGGAGTGGGCTCTGCCAGTTGGGGGATCAGGACGCCGATCGAGAAGGCAGCAACCGCGATGGCGCAGAGGAGGGCGATCATCCAGTTGACGGGGATCTGCCGCGAGCGGAAGCCCTGCATGAGCCCGACAAGGCCGCTTGCCAGGCCATAGAACCGGAGCAGGGGCCGGAGGGGAGGGTCCTCCACAGGTTCCATCCGCATCGCATCGTAGGCGGAACGGCTGGCGGGATCACGCAGGACCGTGTAGGCCTGTCGGATCTCGAACGGGACGTTGGGATCCGCTGCCTGTAGCCGCTGGTAGGCCGACTCGATCTCGTACTGGGATGCATTCGGGTGCAACTGTAACCGCTGATAGAGCGAGGCCTCGGTCATCCACGGGCACCTCCTTACAGAGGTGCTACTATTCGGAATGTCAGTACCAAGAATCCTGCTGACCTCCGTAAAAAAGAAATACACCACCTTGCTTTTGTAGGCGGTGCGCTGCCCGTCGCTCATCGAACATCGTACGAAAGGACGATGCCGGTCCTTCCCTCCCAGGGTCGATCCTCTTTGTCTGAAAGGTGTGATATGATAGTCTCACTTGATGAGGAGGGATTGGGATGAGCACTACCCTGCGCCCAGCCACCGAGGCGGACTACCCCCGGCTTGTGGCGATCTTCAACGCCCAAGCGAGCGATCCGACCACGCTGGAGGAGTATATCCGCCAGGATCAGATCCGACCGAAGGATGGGCACTTTCTCCGGATGGTGGCCGTTGCGGAGGATGGTGGCCTGATCGGATACGGCACCGCGTTTGATGGCGGCGGGACGATGAAGCCTGGCCTTTTCAGCATCGGGATCCGGGTGGATGCGCCCTTCCGGAACCGGGGGGCGGGAAGCGCCCTGCTGGAAGCCCTGGAGGGGTTCGCCCGGCAGCACGGCGCCCGGAAGATCGACACCGCAGTGCTGGAGCGGGAGCCGGCCAGCCTGGCCTGGGCGGAGAGGCGGGGGTATGTGAAGCTGCACCACCTCTTCAGGTCCAGCCTGCCCCTGAAAGGGTTTGATCCCACCCCGTTCCTCGCCCCCCTGGAGCGGGCGAAGGCCGAAGGGTTCCGCTTCGCCTCCCTGGCCGAGATCGGGTCCGATGAGGCGACCTACCGGCGGCTCTACCGGCTCTATGATCAGGCGGCTCACGACATCCCCGGTCAGGAGGATGTCGCCGAGATCCCCTATGAGTTCTTTGTGAAGGCGGTCGTCGAGCATCCCCGCTTCAGGCCCGAGGCGCTCTGGCTGTCCCTGGACGGCGATGAGATGGTCGCCCTGGCCCACCTCTCCCCCCAGCAGGATGGTGGCATGTACCACCAGTTCACCGGGGTTCACCGGGACTACCGGGGGAGGGGGCTCTCCACCGCCGTAAAGACGGCCGCCCTCCAGTGGGCCATGGCGAACGACGTCCCCGTCCTGAAGACCGACAACCACTCCGCCAACGAGCGGATGCTGGCGGTCAACCGGAAGATGGGGTACCAGTCCGAGCCGGGCACCTTCCAGGTGCGGAAGAGCGTGGGCTAGCCTCCGGGAGGGGGCGGATCGACCCAGTGCCAGGTGGCGCCCCCGTCCTCGGAGCGGAGGAGGGGCGCGGCGCCCCGGTGGCGGGTGGTTCTGGCCTCCACCGCTTCCAGCACCGTGCCCTGGTTGAGGACCTGCTGCGCGACGAAGGGGTCACCGCCCAGGGTGGCCCAGGACCAGGTCTGGCCGCCGTCGGCGGAGTAGATCAGCCCCTGGTGCTCGCCAAGATGCCAGATGCATGGCACATCGTCAGCGGGGCAGGTTGGGCCGGTGCTCGCCCAACTCCGCCCGCCATCGGCGGTGAAGCTGCCCTGGACCCTGGCTGCGGGGAAGGTCGGCTCATCGAAACTGGTCTGGAGGAACCAGGCGGTGACCCCATCGACGGTACTCTGGAATCCGAGGAAGGTATGGCTGGGGTCGAACCCTTCGGGTGCGGGCACCGGCGCCCAGTTGATGCCACCATCGGCCGTGAAGTAGGGACGGGGGAAGACAGCTTCCTCCGTCCCGCCCGCGTGCGGGGCGGAGAGCAGGTAGATCGAGTCGGTCCGCACCGGGTCGAGGGCGAGCGCCCCGCACCCGGCGTAGCCATGCCGGGGGAACAGGGGGCCGTCCTCCTGGAAGATGAGCGGTGGGAGCGGCTGGCCGGCATCATCGGTCAGGAGGAGCTTGGGGGGCTCGCCCATACGGGAATCGAAGTTGCCGCTGACACACTCGGCCGTGAGCCGGGAGGAGGTGAGCAGGGAGCGGGCGGCCGGCTCCCTGGTGCCCAACGGTGGGAGTGGCTCGGCCTCGCCGGGTGGGAGTGGATCCCGCACGATCCGGCTCAGCCCCTCGGTGATCTGGAAGGTCGTGCTTACCTCGGGGCGGAAGGCACAGCCAGAGGTGTGCTCCTTGACGCAGGCGGCGTACACCGTGTACTCGCCGGCTGTGACCGGGTCGAAGCGGCCGGCGCTCCCCGGCTGGGGGAGCAGGGCGGGGATGGTGAAGGTGGCCGAGAAGCTCGTCTGGTCGCCCTTCGCGGGGGCGAAGCTCAGGCTGGTCGAGGCGCCGGCGTCGCCGCAGTCACCAAAGCAGAACCAGCTTGGGAGTCTGAGCAGGTACTCGGGCTCCCGCAGGTGGAGGGTGGCGGTGACGGTGGTGCCGGGGCCGCCGGAGCCGGGGGAGAGGGTGAGTGTCACCGGGGGGGTGGCTGATTCTGCGGGCGGGCCGGGTTCGGCTTCGGGAGGTGGCAGCGGCGGCGGGGTCGGCGGGCCGTAGTGGCAGCCGGCGAGCAGGAGGAGTAGAACGGCCCCGTAGAGCCGTTTCGTAAACCAGTCTGCAGCCATGTGGAGCGCCCCCTTTTCCAAAGGCGTTTACTCCTGGGACGGGCGAGGGAGGTCCGGGGTTTCCAGCGAGAGAGGATCATCGTACTCCCGCGGTATGGTCTGCGCTAGGTAGAAAGCGCTGTTTTGGGGCAATGAGCGGCTCCCTGCCTTGTGGTCAGGGTATCCCTCCACTATACTCGCAATGCGAATGGTTATCGGCAACGTTACGTACATCGGCACCGTGCCGGCGGGGGGATGAGCCATGTCAACCGTCTATCTGACTTTCCAGCAGGTCTGGACCGGATTCCTCACGATGCCCTCCATGGCCATCTCCTGCCTGGCAGAGTGGAAGAATAACGCATGTATCAACGTGTGGCGCGATACGTGTATGGTGATGGGGATCTGGCGGGAAGGTGAGCCTTTCGCCCTGGAGTTCTCTAGCCCACGTTGGAGTCGGACTCTCCGACGGAACGAGTTTACCATGGCGATACGGCATCCTGGTGCTCCACGCATCCACATTCTCCACGAGGGGAACCGGGTGATGGAGGTGGAGTTCCTGCCCGGCTCCTGCCCCTGGGCCGATACCGCCGCCGAAGTGGAGATCGCATAGTGCAAACCCCTTGCGGTCTCTCCGCAAGGGGTTTTTGGCAGCTGACTAGCCTTCGTCCTTTGTCTCCTTCTCCTGATCCGTCCCCTTGTCCGTACCCTTGTCCGTACCTTTGTCCGTACCTTTGTCCGTGCCCTTGTCCTTGCCCTGGGTCTGGCCCTTGCTCTTCTTCTTCCGTTTGGGCAGGGGCTTCCGGTCCAACTCCTTGGCCAGGTGGATCATGAGGGCCGGCTGGTGGGGGCTCCCCTCGTCGGCCTCAACCAGGTCATAGCGCTGCTTGATTCCCACCGGCGGCCGCCGGTCAATGTGGGCCAGGAAATCCGCAATGTTGAAATGGAAACCGCCCCGCTTCGTCTTCTTGACCTCGACGGCGTCGGAATTGTTCTCGTCCGTGCCCCAGAGGTAGACCCGGGGGTCGCCCTTGCGGCCGCCGATTCCGACGCGCACAAGTTGGCCATCGACCAGGTCTTCGGGATTGGCTGTCTCGACCAGTTGATCATACCCCTCCTTAAAGGGGCGGAAGTCACCCGGTGAGTGGAGCCATCCACCCGAGGGTTTCTGATTCCGCTTGCGAACCTTGTCGGAGCGGTTATAGATAATGAAGGGCTCCTCCTTGGCCGGCGGGTTGGCATCGGGGCGGGTGGGCTGGGCCTCGGAGGAAGAGGGAGCGGGATCATCATCCCGGGAATCCATGGAGCCAGCAGCCTCGTTCTTTTCGGGTTCCTCCGGCATGCGGTTCTCAGGGTCCTTCGGCATGCGAGCCACTCCTTTCGCGAGAGGGGGTTGGCGAGCGTTGTTGTGATATCCACTGTAGCATGCCGACATCAGAACGGTCAACACTAAATTCACTCTACAGTAAATATTACGTAATTAGTCGGACACATGGATAGGGTGTCGAAACGTGTGGAGAGCGGTCTATGCGGAGAGTTCGCTCAAAAATTGTGTAGAGCCATAAGCGGTTCTTCTTCGATCTGGAAACGAACGGTGAAGAGCTGCCGGAGAGCGTATGCCTGGTTTCGGA
>JAWLHU010000002.1:0-421454 GCA_041690255.1 Symbiobacteriaceae bacterium | reverse complement strand
CCCACCGGGGGTACGCCTCTGGGCCTCACCAGGAGGCAAAAGGGAAGGGCAGGGAAGTCACTCCCTGCCCGGGTCTGCGGCCTGTTTGGGGCCGCTGTGGTATGGGGGATGGTTTAGAGGGTGGCGCTTTGTGAAGCGCTCATTGTCTTAGACAAGTACAGAAATTACTATCAGCACCCCGCCGAAAGGGATAAAAACCCAGCGCAGGGCTATTTTTACCCCCCGATTGTATTGGCGAAGCCTTTGGTTGGTTGAGTGCCGGTAGTACCTGTCAGGGACCTTTGGTAGCACTACTCCAATTGCAATCATCACCAAGCCAGCAACGAATGTCTCTACTGGATTTGGCACCGCACCTCTCTGCTCCTTGTGTAATCAAATGCGCAACACGCTCTCACCGATTAAGCACCCGAAACCAGACCCACTTGGCGAACTCGAGCCAACCAAGAAACGCCGGGACCACGGCACCAACCACAAGGAGGATTACTAACGGCTTTAGAACAGGAGTCAAGCTGTCCACAGTTCCTGCTGCGATTACCAACAAGCCAGCAAGCCCTAAGTACTTGAGCGCCTTTGCGAATTCGCTGTTCATCAATACCTCACCTCCTGCATCAAAGAGGCCGACTCGAAGACTTAATCCCACGTAACACTAAGTTTCAGGCCCAGCAGTGCCGCCGCCCCTATTTCGACTCCTTTGGATCCACCATCACCCCTGATATAGCCAACAGACAGTTCACCACCGATGGTGACTGCTCCCTCGAGGTCAAAGCGAAGGTCTCCAACCCTAAAGCCCACATTCCCGGCAGCCTTGGCCAGAGTTGCTTCAGCCTGCAACCCGTATACCTTTGACCCTACACTCCCCTTTTCGTTCTTCTCAATTTCAGCGCCAAAACCGAGCCCAATAGTAGCATTAAGGGCTCCCACCTCGTAACCTAGCATTCCTGCGATCCTACCCAGGCCAGTTACCACTCCAGGTGTTTCGTACTCGCCCTCTACGACGCTCGTATGCCCGTACGCACCACAATAAAGCCAACCACAGTCCGCATTTCCTTCGAAGACGTCCTCATCGTGGGTGAACCCACCCTCCGAGTAACCCTTGAAGAATGGTTGCGGCTCTATACTGAGGTTCGCTGACGAACAACCACCGCCCACCATGCCCATATCAGAGAAGAGGTCGATTCGGTTATAATCACCAGCATAACACGGCACATGCCCGGTCGGGTCGACATAGTTAACCGGATTGTTCCCGACGTACGCATACAGGTTCTGGCTCCAAGGCTCCCACGCAGAGCCCTTATACGTATCCTGCGTCAAGAACCGGCCGACCCGCGGGTTATAGTACCGGGCCTTGTAGTGATACAGCCCCACTGAAGAATCCCAGGCCTGACCCGTAAACGTAAACCGGTTGAAGATCTCCTCGGTCGTCGCGTTCGTCGGATTCCCGTACTCATCGTAGCCGTACCGGTTCCGGATCTTGCCCGACTCATCGGTCATTGCGATGGTCGAGCCCAGGCCGTCCAGGTGGTACCAGAAGGTCTCGCCACCCTGCCACTGGCTGATTAGCCGTCCGCTCGGCATGCGGGAGTAAGCGATCTTGATCGTACCCGTGGCGTCGGCCTCGGCCAAGACCTCGTTCCCGTCGTAGATAAAGAACGTCTTGCCCCGGGCATCGGTCATGCTGAGCCTCTGACCATCACCGGCGTAGGTGTAGCGGGTAATCTGACCGCCCGGGTCGGTCACCTGGACGAGGCGGCTCTCCTCGTCGTAATAATACAGCGTGACCTCCTTGCCATCCTTCACCGTCCGGGTCAGGCTGCCCTCGCCATCATAGGCCTGGCTAAGGTGGTAGCGCCCGCCGCCCAGGTCGGAGGGTACAGGGCCAAACTCCTCCAGGAGCCGGTTTAATGGGTCGTATACGTAAGTGTACACGCCCCTGTCGTCGCCGGAATTGACCACCAAGGTATGGCGGTTACCCACCAGGTCATAGTAGTACTCCCGGTTGGTTGCGCTGCTGGTGGGCCCGGCGGACGTGACCCGGCTGCCGGCGTCATACTTATAGTATACGTCACCGTCCGGAATGGCCGTACCGCGCCGGTCGATGTTGGTGCGGCGCCCGGTCTTGTCGAAGTAGTAGGTGAACTGCAGGAAACTGCTTTCGGTCGTGTTCCTGCTGAGGATCGACTTGAGGTCGCCGGCTTGGTTGAAGGTGTGGTCGACCATGTCTCCGTTGGCATAGGAGAGCTTGTCCATCCGCCCGGCCTTGTCGTAGGTGAAGGTATCGGGACGGGCTACACCCGGCGCTTGCAGGGACGTCAGCCGACCGGCATCATCGTATCCGTAGGTCCAGGTGAAATCAACGCCGGCGTAATGCAGGTTCGTGCGGGTCCGGTTGCCTGCCGGGTCGTATTCGTAGCTGACCTTGTGGCCCCACGGGTTGGCGGTCTGCTCCAGCCAGCCCAGCAGGTTGTAGTGGTAGCGGGTGGTGCCGTTCCAGTCGGTCATGCTGGTGCGGCGCCCCATGGCGTCATAGGTGTAACCGACATTGGCACCGCTGGGGTAGATGGTCTCGACCATCCGGTTCATCGTGTCGTACCGGTAGCCGATGGTTTGATTGCGACCGTTGGTGGTGGAGATGACCCGGCCCGCCGCATCATAGGTGGTCAGGACGCTGACGCTATCGGGCCGCTTCTCTTCAATGACCCGGTTCGTCGCGTTGTAGATGTAGTGGGTGGTGCGGCGCTGTGCGTCGGTCACCGCCACCAGATTGCCCACAGGGTCATAGGCATAGGCGGTGCCAAAACCCATCGGGTCAACGGCCAGCGACAGCCGACTCAGCGCATCATAGTGGTAGGTCGTGGTGTTACCCAGTCCGTCCTTCTCACTGGTGATTCGGCCCAGAGCGTCATAGGTGACGGTCTGCTCCATCTTGATGGTGCCATCCTGGGGGATGATGGTCTTTACGCGCCGGCCCAACTTGTCGTACTCGGCGGTGATGACGGCGCCTGCCGGATCCCTGATCACGGTGACGTTGCCAGCGGCGTCGGATGTGAAGGCGGTTGTGTCACCGATCGGGTTTACGCTGCTGAGGATGCGGCCAGCCCCATCGTATGCCGTTGTGCTCCGCTTCCCGCGGGGGTCGACAACGGCGATGGGCAGGCCCACGCTGTCGTACTCGTAGCGAGTGGTGTAGACCGTGATCGAATCGCCGGCGTTCGGCCACTGCTGGAGCGTGATCAACCGGTCTCGGGTGTCGTAGTCGAAGCGGGAGGTGGCACCGCCCGGATCGGTTGACTGCACGATGTTACCGGCGGCGTCGTAGACAAAGAACTGGGTACTTCCGTCTGCATACGTCACCTCGGTCTGGCGGCCAAGGCGGTCGTAGCGGAAGCGGGTGAGATTACCGACAGGGTCGGTGACCGTGGTCGGATTGCCGCCCGCGTCGTAGGCGTAACGGATGGTACCACCCACGGGATCGGTCTGCATCAGCAGCCAGCCCTTGCTGTCATAGGTATAGGTGCTGGCATGGCGGTTGGCATCCTTTGCGACGATGCGCAGGCCCACCTCGTTGTACTCGAACGTGGTCACGTTCAGGAGGGGGTCCTGAATCCCCGTGACGTTGCCCCGGTTGTCCGTGGATATCACCGTTGTCTGGTTCAGCGCGTCGGTCTGCTGGGCCACCACGTTGAGCACGTGGGCTTCCTCACCGGGATAGGGCTTGGTCACCCAGAGGCTGGCGGAGCGGCTGTGCTCCGGATCCGTAACCGACAAGGTGTTGCCGTATCCGTCATAGGTGATGGTGTAGACGCCACCCAGGGGGTCGGTGTACTTGGTCACATTCCAGGCAGCGTCGTGCTCGAAGGAGACGGTGCCTGTCTTGGTGCCCGAGGGAGTTGAGGTGCCGTAGGGGAAGGTCTGCTGCTTCAAAAGGCCGTTGGCGTCGACCTGGTAGGTCACGGTAAAGCCGCGGGCGTCGGTCACCGTGCTCTTCTGCCAGCCCGGCTGATCGCCCACCGCACCGTAGGCAAAGGTCTGCTCGGTGGTGTCGGGGTAAACGACCTGCTGCACCACTCCGGGCATGCCGGAATATACCACCTGGGTGGACCGTCCGAGCGGGTCGGTCACCTGGATCAGGCGATTGTTCTCATCGTACCCGTAGTGGACCGACTGCCCTTCGAGGTCGATCACGTGGACGAGATTACCGCGTTCGTCATACTCATAGGTCACCTGCCCAGCGGCGTAGCCCGGGTGGATGATTCCGGTGAGCAGGCCCCCTTCGTAGACGAAGGAGAGGACGCTGCCGGATGGGTCGACAACCTCCATGAGGGTACCGTCGGCGTTGTAGATGAGGGTCAGGGCGTTGCCATTGGGCTCACTGATCCGAACCAGGCGGCCGTCGGTGCCGAACTCGTAGAGTAGGTTGTTGTCGTGACGCACCAGGGTGTACGAACCGTCCGCTCGCTTGACCAGGCGCATGCGGGCGCCCGGCGGAGGTGTATAGGTCTGGCCGTTGTCCGAGGAGGTGAAGGTGAAGGTGGAGCCGTCCCCTTCCTTCAACACCTGGGCGCCGCCTGTCCCCGCCGAAAGGGTCCAGTTGAAGTTGTGGTCCCAGCCGTTGCCCAGGGTGCCCGTTACGCCGGCGCCCTGGCTGTTGTATGTGCGGCGGAAGGTGGTCGCCAACAGGCGCCCGGGGTAGACCAGGTCGGTGGCGACATAGGCGAGGTTGCCGCTGGCCAGGTTGACATAGCCGCTGCCACCCGCCAGGGGGACGCTGCCATAGGGCCAGAAGCTCTTGACGCCCAGCATGCCCGCCGTGGCAGTCACGACGCCGGTTGAGGCTTCGTTGGACGGAGCGCTCTCCACACCACCTGCATCTACGGCAGTGACCATGTAGTAGTAGGTCTTGGTCCGTTCGAGGTCGCCGTCGTTCCAGAGGGTGGCGCCATTGGTATCGAACTGCACCCCATCAAACCAGACAGTGCCCCGGCCATAGAGCCGCAGGATGACTTGAGCACTCTTGACCGGCTTGGCTGCCGTCATACTGACCTGCGCAGTGGTCCAGTCATAGGTGCCGCCCGGAACGCCACCCCACGTGGTGGCACTCCTGGTGCCATCGGTATATGTCAGGGTAATGCCCAGCGCCTGTCCGTAAGTCTCCACCACGTTTTCACCCTTGACGCGGGTGCGCAACGTGAAGGTGCTCCCCGCCGCAGCCGAAACGGTGACATACTGGTAGAAGCCGTCCTCGTCCGTGCTGGTGTCGCTCATACGGACCGACTTAATGCCCGCCCAGGACTCGTTGCTGTCAATGGTATAGGAAGGTGCTGAGTAGGTATTCCAGCCGGTGAGGCTCCGCTCAAAGCTAGAGTTCTTCAGTAGGTTGCTGCTCTCGGTCAGGCTGGTGTCGATTACCCCACTGGCCACCAGGTAGGCTTCGCCAACCGGGTGCGGGGTGGTCGACCGATACACGTTGTAGGTAACGCCGGGCGTGGCCGATGCCTGCCACTGGACGGTGGCGGTGGTGTTGCTGAGGCTGGCGGCCAGCTTGGTCGGCGGGGCGACCTGGCTGACCGTGACCAGGTTCTCCGGGATGAACTGCGTCACCTCGGCGCTCCACTCAAGCACCTCTGGGGTGACACTTGCTCCCGGCGCCAGGTCGGCTCGCAGGCGCAGCTTGCGCCCACCGTGGTTGAGTTGGACTTCGGTTCCGGGCGAGACCTCCTGCCAGGTTACGCCGTCGTTTGCGGAGGCAAAGTAACGGATGTCAGTGCCGATCGGCTTCTTGTCCGAAACCGTCAATTTGACACTCTTCAGCGGTCCGGCGGTCACCGTGGGTGCCGAAATGGCGATGCTGCCGGCGTAGGGCACTGTGGTCGAGAGCTTGCCCGGATGCTCCACGGCGATCGTGTAAGCGGTGAGGGATTCCTGCTGGAACGTGACCGTGTAGCTGCCAGCAGCCGTACTCATATGACTCAGCCGGAGTTCACGGCACTCCCCGTCCAGAATCTGGTCCGAGGCGACCAGCGTGGTGCCCCGCCACAGCTCCACCTTCCCCGAGGCACATACATCGTTGGGCTCTCTGACAGAGGGCGCCCTGGCCTCAATCAGACCGAGGCCGGCCTCAAACGTCTGACTGACGGTGCCAGTGCCTGACTTGGTGAAGCTCTGTCTGGCGGAGCCGGCCACTAACGAGCCGCCTGAGACGACCGGGTGGGTGGACAGGTCTGGGTCTGTTTTGTCATAGTTGACGAAGGTGTCGGTAAACGCCTTGTACGTAGTGGTGGGCGGTAGCGAGCCGCTGACGTTACCTGCAGCATCGTAAGCCTTGACCCACATCATGTGCGTTCCGGGCGTCAGCTTGGTCGTGTCAAGGTTGAGCACGTAAGGCGTGGTGTCACCGTCGGCCTTGGTCGCGGTACCGACTGGGGCGATTGCGCTGTCAACGTACAGTTCCACCTTGGTGACGCCCACGTTATCCCACGTGACCACATTCAGGGAGGCATTGCCCGCAATCCAGTCGCCGGTCGGGTAGACCAGTTCAGCGGTGGGGGGAATCGTGTCCGTGCCGGTCACCAGGGTGAACCGGTGGGGGCTGTAGGAGTACAGCCGCCATGCGCTTAGCACCGGCACCGCCGTAGGTGAGGTGGAGGTGAGTGTGGCGCGCAGCATGACCATGCCGGTGGAAGCCGACAGGCTTAACTCGACGCCAGGGGTGATCGGACGCCACGCGGTCCCGTCGTTGAGATGGTACTGAACGGAACTGCTGGGGGGTTGAGAGTCTTCCACCTCCAGCAGGAAGCGGTCAGCGTGCACCGGTAGGGTGATCAGTTTGGTCTGCACAGTGCCCTGCGAACGAGTTAGCATCATGTTATACGGCACCACTTCGTCAATGCCGCCGAAGTAACCGTCGGGTGCCCCGGGACCGGTCATACCCACCAGGTTGGTCAAGTAGATGCGGACCCGGTCGGCGGTAATGCCGGGCGGCAGCGGGTAGAGGCCTTCATCCAGCGCCGCGATGCTCAGTACCGGCACCCATCCTTCGGCCTCACCCTGGTAGGCGGCAACGGTCGCCGATACGCCCGGTGTGCGTGGCTTCATGTAGAAAGCGTTGGCCGGCCCTGAGAGCGAGAGTTCCAGGTACTCCTGTGCGACCGGGCTGCCCTTGCTAGTGCTGACCCAGCTGGTGAAGGGCGAGCCGTCCGTGGCGTTGCGAGCTTCGTAGGTGGCACGGTACGACTCACCTTCGGCCAGCGCCGGCTTGAAATAGGCGTCGGAAACCTCGGCCACCTCTGCATGGTACCGGCCGCTGGCAAGATCTCGCTTGAGGTTGCCGAAGACCAGTCGCACCGAGGTAAAGCTCTTCGAAGCGGTCAAGGAGAGGCTCTTGCTGTCACTGTCGAGAACGACCACGGCGGATTCTTTGATCATGTCGCCATCGCTGTTGATGGCTTGCGCTTTGACGATCAGCCCATCCTGTTTGTTGCGCGGTCGCACGGTCAGGCTGATGGAGCTCCGGGCCCTGGTCAGGTCGAACCGGACCGACTCGTAAGAGTCGGGAGTGATCTGTCCTGGGGAGCGCCAATAGGTATCGTTCTTGTCGTCGATCAGGTTTTCGGCCGGGTACGACTCCGCGGTCTTTTCGGAGGAGGCGACCACTGAGATGATGTTGGGGCTGGTTGTATAAGTTGGGAGGGTCATGATCCCTCTGGCGGCATCGTGCTTGGTGTTCGTCGTTAAATAGTTGACGCTACGGGTGTCGTCAAATGGGTCGCCAAGCACCATGGTCCATCCCGAGGTGCCTTCCTGGCCGAACTGGTCGTAGGCCTTCGCTGTCACCTCGTGCATACCGCCAGGCAGGTTGGCCGTGTTCCAGTTCACCGTGTAAGGCGCTTCAGTATCGGTGCCCACGTGGGCGCCGCTCACGTAGAAGTCGACGCGGTCGATGGCCGTGCCGGGGGCCGGCGTGGAGACAGAGGCGGTGAGGGTGACATCGCCGGACACGAAACTGCCGGCTGCCGGGGCGGTCAGATGGACGCGGGGCGGTCCCTTCGACTCCCGGTAGGTTACGGTCAGCACAGGGCGGAGCGATTCGTCCGGATGATCGCTCGACGCATACTCCACCCTGGCACCTGTGCCCTTGAGCAGTACACCGTGGTTGGGCGTAGTACCGCTGGCCCACTTGCGGACCAGGCTGGTCAGGTCGGCGGTCAGACTCTGGCCGGTCTTCTGCAGGACTATGCCAATTTCGGCGCTGTGGTCACCGCCCCGATCATACCAAAGGGCATTGGCGCCGGACCGGATCCAGGTGGCGTCCAACTCGGTCCAAGGAGTGGCAACGGGGTGGAGTGCGACGCCTGCGGGTACCATTCGGGTAACGTCTATGGACTGGCTGGCCCCGGCCACGGCGGGGAATGCCCCATACAGACGACCTTCTCCCGGTGCGGTGCCAGCGTACACCCGGACCTGACTGGCGCCATAAGGGACCGTGGCCGTGGTCAGAACCGCGGTGGCACTGGTGCCCGAGAACGTACGCAGCACTTCGGGAGAACGGGGCGATTCTGACCCGTCCCAGTCGTAGACGAAGCTGTACGAGAGGTAGACGTCTCCGCTGAGAATGCCGCCCGCGGCGCTGGTTACCGTGGGGGCCGCCGGCACATCGACCCCGTCGGCCGGTACTGCCGGCGAGCTGGCGGAGAACGAGGTGACCAGCACGACGGCACCCAGCCTGTCCACCGACAGGACCATCCTTTCCTGGCCCGGGTAGCCGACATACAGGTCAAAGGCTGTGATGCCCGGAAGGTAGTCGGGCAGCCGGACGGCAATAGCCTGCCCGGTGCCAAGGGTGAGGCGGGCGGGCTGGGAGGGCTTATAGTGCACGTTGACGCCGCGTGGTACATACTTCACGGAGAGTTCGGTGCCCTCCGGCAGGGAGGAGGTGGTATTCTGCATTACGATGGGCTTTCCGGTTGGGGCGGCAGGCGGTTCCGGCCCCCGCCCGGAAGTGCTGAGCGGTGTAGCCTCGGCTGCGGGGAGTGCTGTGATCTCCACGCTCTGGCTCGTGGAGCCGCGCACCAGTTGCAGGTTACCGACCGAGGTGCCGATGTAGATGTTGGCACCCTGGCCTGCGGGTGGAGAGGAGGGCAACAGGACTGTGAGTTTCTTGCCCGCCGTGATTGTGGTGCTGGTCACCGGCGAGGGCGCCGACTCGGAGGTCTCGTCGGTCAGCGTGTAGGCAAGGTAGTAGGTGCCTGCGGGCAACGCACTGAGGGAGACCGCCTCGGCCACCGGTGCCGGCGGTTCTGTGCTGTTCGCCAGCGGGGCCTCAGGGGCGAAGCGGTCGCCTTCGATCACCGTCCGGCGCCCGGTGCTCGTCGCTACGAGCGACAGGTTGGTCAACACGCGGCCCATGTAGACCCGCATGCCCACAGCGCCAGTGGGCAGGGTGGTGCCGGCCACCTCAATGGCCTGGCCGTCCTGGATTGTAATCGAACGGGGAGTAGATGGTCGCGTCTCCTCTGCGGGGTAGACCCAGGAGTAGGCCACGTAGTAAGTAGCCCCCTCCAGCCGGGTCGGTGTGTTCAGATCAACGGCCTTGAGCGTCGGACTGGTCGAAGGAGCGGTGTTAGTCGAGGTAGTCACGGGACCCACCGGCCTGTAACCCAGCGGCGCCCGGATTTCGAGCCATGGGAGGGCGCTGTCTGCCCGGGCAGCGTTCAGGGTTCCCACCAGGTAGCGGGGGCCGCCGGCGGTACCCAGATAGACCCGCATACCCGTGGCGTCCTCCGGAATGGCCTGGCCGGCTGTTACCTTGATATAGTCACCGGCGACAAGATCAATGCTGCTGACTGGCGAAGAAGCCGATTCGCCGTTGGGACCGAAGAAGGTGTAGACCACCTCGTACGTTCCCTCGACGAAGGCGGTCTTCCCGGCATACTTCTCCAGGGTGGGTGCGGTGGTCGGGTTAGGAATGATCGACAGGACCTGCGCCGGCCCTGGCGTGAAGAGCGCGGCAGGTGAGGCGCCAAAGGTAACAGCTGTGTCCTTGGCGCTCGCAACAATGTTACCGATTTTCTGCAGGTCATCGGCCGAAGTGCCCACGTAGATGTTAGCGGAGTTGACGCCCACGGGCATCTTGCCGACCTTGACACTGAGGGTCTGGCCGTCGGTCAGGGTGACCGAAGTAGCCGGCGACACCGTGGTTTCCCCCATGGAGTTGACCCAGGTGTACTTCACGTGGTAGGTACCGGCCATAAAGCCGGGCTTTCCGCTGACAGCGGGGGCCGCACTGGCAGTGGGCGCCGTTGCCGGTGCCGTTATGTAGCTGGCCGGGGGTGCGGGCGGTCGGGCCGCGGTGGAACTGGGCAGCGACCTGAAGGTATACGCGGGCTGGGTAATGGTGGTAACCAGTCTCTCGTCGTTGGCCAACCCCAGATAAAGCTTGGCCTCGGTGACCCCGGCAGGGAATGGACCGATATTGACGTCAATCGCCTTCGTGGAGGTGAGGGTAATCGTTTCGGCGAGGGAGGGAGTGGTTTCACCCTTGGTCATCTTGTACGTGTAGACCACGGAGTAGGTGCCCGCCGGAATCGAGCCGGTCTGGGCGGACACGCTCAGGACAGCTTCGTTCTCGGGCACGAAGGGAACTTGCGCCGAGTCGAGGGCGGGTATGGCTGTCAGTGTTACTGCAGGCAGATCGCTGGTGGCGGCCAGGCGCTCGCTTCCGGCCTCGCCCATGTACACGTTAATGCCGGTTACACCGGCCGGCAGGGTGTGGACATTCACATCAATGCCTTGGTAGTTGCCGACGGAGACCGTACCGGCTGGTGAGCCGAGCGTCTCGCCCTGCGGTGTGAGATAGGTGTAAAGCACCGAGTAGGTGCCGGTCGTCATGTTGCTGGTGTAAGTTGAAGGCGACAGCGAGGGAGCCGCAGTCGGCGCGGGGACGCCGGTGGAGTTGACCGTGGGTGGTGCCGAGATCGTGTGGAGATCCAGGGTCGCCTTATCGATGCTGCTGGCGCGGGGGATTGCTGTCAGGTCGAACTTGAGGAGGGAGGAATAGCCGGTACCGGCTGCCAGGGCGGTGTCAAACCCCAGGTTGATATCCTGTAGCCCTTCACCATCGGCGATGGTAGTGTCGAGACCACCCACGTAGTCGGGCTGAAGCGCGACCGTGGGATCAATGACAACGGGGTATGCACGCTCGGGGGCGTTTAGCCAGGTCTCATCGGGCACGACGGTGAGCCGAACGGTGTTGCCGGTCTGGCGGGCCTCGACAGCGACGGCACCGGAGAGGGCGCCGGCAGCGTCTCGCATGAACATGCGGGGTATGCTCCAGAGTACCTCATCGGTCGTCTCGTCGCGGAAATGGAGTACGCCTGCATCGGCCGTGTCCAGGACCACGCCCTGCAGCTTCAGGCTGAAGTCCCAATGCGGCGAGTCCATAGGCGCCTTCAGGATAATCTCTTCCTTGACGAAGTCGTTCCCCAGCGTATAAGCGAGGTCGACGTCTTCCAGGGCTTCCACATAGCTAAGCTTGCCGCCGTGCCAGTTGGCGTGCTGCGGGCGGACGCCCTCCAAGTCCATGGACATGGAGCGCCCGCCGAAGGTAAAGCTCAAAAAGTCGGCACCCAGTCTGTTCTTGAACGAGGCTTTGTAGCGATTGGCGGCGTTCCTTACGGTTAGGCCGCCCGGCTCCGCCACGAAGGTGTTTTGTATCAACTGGTACTGGCCGCTTTCGTCGCGGTAGTGAATGGGTTTGCCATAAACGTTTGTGGCAAGGGTGCCATCGGGGTTTCGATACGTCTTGCTGGCAGGGGTCCGCCTTTCGGGTAGCTCAACTGGGCGGTCGTTCCGTTTTGGCTCGGCTTGGCCGGGTGGCGTGCCGCGGTCGGGACGCTTTGCCTGAGCAATCGGAGCCGGGATGAGCAGTGAGGGAAGCAGGCTGGCTAACATACTCAGAACCAGGAGGCGGGCAACCCAACGGCCGCTCTTTAAGCGCATTCTTTTTACCCCCGGAAATAAAGATAAGCGAATATGCAAGGGTATCACACCACAAAAGAAAACTAATACAAGAGGGAATCGTATACTATATCCGAAACTAACATGGAGTCACAACTCAGCAGAATAGGAGAAAAGGGCGGGAGGCCCTTACCAGAGCCACACGCCCTTTTCCCTACTATGTCACATGGGTCTTGCTGCGGTTTGCCCGGGAATCGCCTCTTCGGCGCGATAGGTCGCGGTCCTGCTTCGCTTAAGGGTGGCGCCCCCCTGCGCAGACCATGCGTGAACCATGCGCCTCCTTGCGCAGACCATGCGTGAACCATGCGCCTCCTTGCGCAGACCATGCATGACCCATGCGCCTCCTTGCGCAGACCATGCGCGAACCATGCGCCTTCTTGCGCTGACCGTGCGTGAACCATGCGTTTCTGCAGCGCCCGTGGCAGAAGCCTTTGCACCCAGCCGGGCATAAAGTCACTCCCCACCCTAAGGGGTGGGGAGTGACCGGCGCGACTCCCTCCTGCGGGGAGTGCCCTCCTGACCGGTGCCGTTCTACACCCCGGCCTTCGCCATACCTTAACCGCTGGTCTGCGGTCTTCTTGCTCATCCTGGCCGCCGCGGAGTACTGCGAGCGCTGCGGCTGCCCCCTCCTGAAGTGAGCACCTCCCACTCGGCCCGGGTCAGCGCGTACTCCACATCACCCTGATCGGTCCCCTCGATCGGCTCCGGCCAGTCCAGGTGAAAGGTCCGCACATAGCGCAGGCCGGCCTTCTCCATTACCCGGCGGGAGGCCCGGTTCACGGTCATGGTCTGCGCCGTCACCCGCTCCACCCCCAACTCGGTGAAGGCCTTTGCAACCAGCGCTGTCGCCCCCTCGGTGGCGTACCCCTTCCCCCAGGCCGCCTGATGCAGCCGGTAGCCGATCTCGGCTTCCCCTGCTGGGCGGCCTTCCTGCGGCCAGAGGTGAAACCAGCCCACGAACTCACCCGTCCCCCTGTCGATCGCCGCCCAATAGCCGAAGCGGTCGCTCTGCTCATACCAGCCGAGAAAGCGGGGCAGGATCTCGCTCTCCACAAGATGGCGCGGGGTCGGCCTCCCTCCATTAATGAAGCGCATGACGGCGGGATCGCTGTCCAGGCCGCAGAGCGCCTCCACATCATCCGCCGTGAAGCGGCGCAGAATCAGCCGCTCGGTCTGTAAGAAGATCTGCATGGCCAGATCCCTCCCTCTCTCCCCATGCCACCTCGCTCGCGGCGGCCTTAGGATCTCCCGACCGACTGCCGGACCCTGGCGGAAGCCTTTCTCAATGCCGGGTGTCCTGGTACCGGTCGACTACCAGCCGGCCGCCCGAGGTCAGCCAGGCAGCGAAGAGTTCATCCGGCCCGGTGATCCCCTGCCGGGCCAGTTCGGCCAGGAGCCATTCCTCGGAGAGCCCCAGGCCCTGTAGCTCCTTTGTGAGGGGGCGCCCCTCGTGGATGATCCGGGTCGAAAGCGCCTCATACTGGGTCGGCAGCCCCAGATCTCCGGGCTGGACGGGCCGGCTCTGGGAGGTCGGGCGCACGCTGAGCTTGCCGGTGGTCTCCATCAGGGCGATTTCCACCTGGGTCAAATCAAAGAAGCCCTTCTCGCGCAACATCGCCTCCAGGTGGGAAAGGGTGAGCCGCTCCTTCCGGAGGTTCTCCTCCATGACCTTGCCGTTCTCCACCAAGACGACGGGCGCACCATCAAGAGTGAGATGCGTCCTGCGCCCCTTCAAGTTAATCCAGTCGAAGAGCCCGGCCAGGCCAGCCCAGAAGATCAGAGAGACGACGATCACCCCTGCGGGCAGGTCCTTCGTCACGGCACTGGCCGCGAAGGTGCCCAGGGTGATGGACGATATGAAATCGAACAGGGTAAGCCGCCGAACCAGGTGCTTGCCGAGGCGCCGTGAGACGATCCACATGACCAGAAAGAGCGCCCCGGTCCTTGCCAGTCCAATGAGGTAAATCATACCCGTAGCCTTCTACGGAAGGGCCGTCCCCATACACCGAGGAGCCTGGGTGGCGGCTGGGCGGCCAACGCCTTGCGCCTCTCCGCTGAACCCTTGCGCCTCCCACCCCAAAGGGCGGGGGAGAGTCGCACCGACTCCATCCCTCGGGGGAGTTTCCCGGTGCCCCACCCTGCCGTACACTGGGGGCGCTAACACCGCTCCGCAAGGGGGATCTCTATGTTCTCGAACCGGATCAACGACCCGGCCTTTGCACGGTACGTGAAGAACAACAACCGCTGGTCGGCCATCTTCGCCCTGATCCTGGCCGTTGCGGCGATCGTCGGCTTCTATATTGCCGGCGAGAACGGCTCGGAGATGGAGAACCCCGAGTCGCTCTACATCGGCCTGGGCATTGGCGGTATGTTCATAGCGATCGCCCTGCTGCAGATTTGGGGCCGCAAGCGCAGCAAGACCTGGGATGGCTTCGTGATCGACAAACAGGTCAAGCGGAAGAAGCGGAAGCGCTACACCGATGACGATAACTACTACTGGCAGGAGTACCGCGAGTATGTCGTCGTCGTTCGCAGCGACCAGGGCAAGCTGCACGAGCTCACGGCGGAGGATGATGACACCGTCTTCAACTACTACACCGTCGGCGACAGGGTGCGCCACCACGGCGGTCTCAACTCGTACGAGAAGGCCGACAAGTCAAGGGACAGCATCATCTTCTGCAACGCCTGCGGCTTCCTGCACGATATCAGTGCTGAGTACTGTGAGAAGTGCCACTGCCCTTTGCTGAAGTGAGCCCCTCCCACTCCGCCTTCGTCAGGGCGTACTCCAGATCGCCCGCGCGCAACTGAGACCCTGCATCCCCCATATCCCTCCCGTATATCCCCCGCTCCCTCCCTCCTTCGAGGGAAGATGGCCGGCCACCCCGAGTGTTACCATCAGGGTGCAGTCATCAATCCGTGATCATCGATCGGGAGGGAGCATCATGACTCGACAGAACACCGGACTCTTCACGATCTTCGCCGCCCTGCTAGCCGTCACCTTCGGCGGGATCCTGTTACACCTGGCCACCGGCTACCACTATCCGTGTTCGGATGCGTTCTTTTATGAGCTGAACGTGATTGGCGATCTCTATGAGGCGCTGATCCTTGTACCGACCGGCCTGGTTGGGCTGATCGCCCTGCGGAAGGGAAGCCCCTGGGGGCCGGTGCTGATCGGCGGTGTCGCGGCCACCATTACCTACAACTACGCCATGGTGGTGACCGGCGAGCAGAACCTCTGGATCTTCCTCTGGATCGTCAAGCTCGCCCTGGGTGGGCTCTCGCTGATCCTGGTCTGGAGCCATCTTCCGTTGGGTAGCGACCGGTCGCCGAAGGGCCGGACGGGCATGCTGAGCTACCTGAGCCTGATCTTCCTGCTTCTGGGCGCCCTCATGGTGAAGCGCCTCCTGGCCAGTGCCGCCGGCCAGGTCATGGAGATGTCCATGCAGATTCGGGGCCCGGTTGACTGGGCGGAGCCGGTCGTGCGGGATCCGGTCATATTCCTCGCCTTCGTGGGACCGCTCTGTCTCACGGCGATTCTGGGTCTCTGGCGGCGGATGGACTGGGGCGCCCGGGCCGCCTCCCTCTCCGCCACGTTCATCGTCAACATGGTGATCATGATCCTCATGACCGGCCCGGTGAAGGAACTGCTGCAAATGGGCTCCCTCTCCGCCGGCATGCTGCCGATCTCCCTGCTCTTTATCGCTGTGGCGCTCCCGGCGGTCTGGGCGCTGCTCCGGCTCACCCGAGTCAACTGATCCCGGGAGGATGCGGGGCCACCGCTGCCGAAGTCTGCCCCATCTTATTACGTGGAGGCTGCTGCATGCAGATCCCCGCCACCTTCATGGACAAGGCGGTTCGCACCTTCGGCCAGAGGGGCCGGGACTGGGTCGATGCCCTCCCGGCCCTCGTCGACCATGCGATCGCCACCTGGCAGTTGTCTGACTGCCGGCTCTTCGAGCCGCTCTCGGTCAACCTGATCTGCCTCGCCCACTCATCCATCCATGGCGATGTGGTCCTGAAGCTCGGCGTGCCCCAGACCGAGGTCTCCACCGAGATGCGCCTGCTCGCCCTCTGGGATGGGCAGGGGGCCTGCCGCCTCCATGCCGCCGACCCCAACCGGGGGATGATGCTGCTGGAGCGGCTCCAACCGGGGACCGACCTGACCGGGCTCCCGACCACCCAAGAGCGGAGCCTGATCGCAGCCCGGCTGATGGCCCGGCTGCATCGTCCCGCGCCTCCGGACCACGGCCTGCCCCTCTACGCGGAGCGGCTGGCTGCGGCCTTTGCGAGGGCCCGCCGGGATGGCTGGGGCTGCCTCGACCTGATCGCCGAAGCAGAGGCCCGCATCCGGCCGGATGGCCCGCAGCAGGTGCTCCTGCACGGCGACCTGCACCACTGGAATATCCTCCAGGCCGGGGCCCATGAGTGGCGGGCGATCGATCCCCACGGAGTGGTCGGTCCGGCCGCCGTCGGTCCGGCCCGGTTCATCCAGAACGAGTTCTCCCTGGTGGATGAGGCCGCGTGGCCGGCCATGCTGACCACGATGACCAGCATCTTCGCCGATGTGCTGGGAGAGACCCCCCGGTCCATCGCCACGGCGGCCTTCATTGATATGGTCCTCTCCCTCTGCTGGTCGTTCGAAGATCATGCGGATCAGGAGCAGATCGCCTGGTCTGCCCGGCGGGCTGAGGTTCTCCTGGCCCACGCCCGAGACGCCACCTGATCGGTTCGCCGTACAACAAAGAGCCCGACGGAATACTCCGCCGGGCTTTCGCTATGAGATACTGTAGACGACCTCCCTGTCAGCCAGGACCGGAGGCAGTGCGGCCTCCTTGGCCACATGCAGCCGGCCCAGCCGGTTGGCCATGTAGCTGACGCTGGACCGCATGCGATAGAGCCGGAAGAAGGGCTCCACCTCCTCCGCCGATGCCGGCAGACCAGCCGGCGACTCGAACCGCTGCTCAATCTCCGCCAGCAGCTCGGGCAACTGACGGGTCGTGTCAGGCGTGAAGAGCGAGGCGTAGAGGGCCTGCCGGTGGGCCACCAGGGCGGTCAGCGCCTGCTGAATCTCGGCCAGCATGACCGGGAACTCAGCGGCACGCTGGGCAGCCAGTGCGGCCTTGTGTATGACCTGAATTCGCTCCAACAGGGAGGAGAGCACCTTGATCGCCCGCTCGGTCACTTCCTTCTGTCCCAACTGGTCCGGCCGGGCGGACTCCGAGAGCAGGCTTGCCAGGCGGCGGGCCTCACCGATCTGCGCCTCCACGCTGGAGGCGGTGGCCAGGATCTCCCGCTTGGTGATCGCCGCCGGGTCGGCCAGCCGGTCGCTCACGCTCAGCACAAAGGCATCCAGCGCCAGGCCGGCACGCTCCACCGCCTTGAGGGTCATCTGCCGGTAGTCGGGCGGGAGGATCAGGGCGTTGACCGCCGTGCCGACCACCGAGCCGATCAGGACCGACAGGAGCCGCCAGGCGGTATAGGTGGTCACGCTGTCGGCGTGCGGCGCCATGACGAAGAGGGTCACGGTGACCGCCGTGGCGGCGAGATCCTTCCAGCCGAACTGCTGGGAGATCAGCAGGACCAGAACCACGGTGCCGCCGATCACGATCGGGCCGGGCCCGAAGAGGAGGATGGCAAGGCTTCCGACCAGTCCGCCCAGCAGGTTGGCGGCGATCTGATTGCCCATGGTACGCAACGAACGGTTTGCGGAGGGCGCCACCGCCAGGGCGGCAGCCACGCAGCCGTATACTTCATAATGATGCCCGGTCAGGCTGACCAGCAGATAGGTCAGCGCCACGGCCAGACCGGTCTTCCAGAGTCTCGGTCCTATGCGAAGCATCTCGTACCCCCATCGGTCTTTCTTGAGACTCAGGGTAGCACGAGGGCGGAAATCATCGCCTCATCTAAAAGGAGGAGATTCGCATTCTCTCTCTGCATGTCACGCATGCGCAGATGCCCGGCAGCCCAGGTGGGAGTGCGTAAAGCGGCGCCCACCAAGCTGTTGGTGAGCGCCGCTCTCCGTTGTCGCACTAGGCCAGAATGGTATCGATCTCCTGGAGATCCTCAGCGGAAAGCTTCACGCCGGCGGCCTTCACGTTCTCCACGACCTGCTCGGGCCGGGTGGCACCGATCAGGGCCGAGGTGACCTCGGGGCGGGCCAGGACCCAGGCGAGTGCGAGCTGGGCCAGGGTCAGTCCGTTCCGCTCGGCCACGGGCCGCAGGTTCTGGATCTTGACCAGCAGCTCTTCGTCGCTGACATACCGCTCCACGAAGCGGCCATACTTGGGGTCGGCGGCACGGGTCCCCTCGGGGAGGGGCGTGCCCGGCTTGTACTTGCCGGTCAGGACGCCCTGCGCCAGCGGGGAGAAGACGATCTGGCCGATCCCCTCCCGGGCGCAGACCGGCATGACCTCCTTCTCAATGTAGCGGTTGATCATGTTGTAGACCGGCTGGCTGGCGACCGGACGACGCAGGTTCCGCTTGTCCACGATCGCTGCCGCATTCTCATACTGGGCAGCCGTCCATTCGGAGAAGCCGTAGTAGAGGATCTTGCCCTGGGCGACGAGATCGTCGAACGCCCGCAGGGTCTCCTCCAGATCGGTCTCCGGGTCATAGCGATGGGCGTAGTAGATGTCGATGTAGTCCAGGCCCATCGCCTTCAGGCTCATATCGACCCGCTCGATCAGATGCTTCCGGGAGAGGCCCTGATCGTACGTGGAAGGACCGATCTTCCAGAAGACCTTGGAGGTGACCGTATAGGTATGGCGGGGGAACTCCGCCAGCGCCTCCCCCACGACACGCTCGGCCTGATGCGGCTCGGCACCATAGACCACGGCGCAGTCAAAGTGGTTGATCCCGTGTTCGTAAGCGGTCCGAATGCAAGCCTTCGCTGCGTCCGCCTCCACCTTCGAGCCATAGGTGAGCCAGCTTCCCAGCGAGATCTCGCTCAGCTTCAGCCCGCTCCGTCCCAGACGCCGGTATTCCATTGTGGCAACCCCTCTGCTTTCCGTTTGCTGTAGTACAGGCGTACCACCTTTTAGTATAACACAGGCTGAAAGAAAAACTCTCGGTCCTGCACAGTAGCGCCTAATGTTGATGCAACCCGCATATCCTCCCTGCGTGGGGTGGGATCTGTGAGAAAGCAGTGGCGTTGGTTGATCCTTGGGTTGGCCGTTCTCCTGGCGCTGGTCAGTGGGACGCTCTCCCGAGCGGGGGCAGACCCGTCGGTAGAGCGGTTCCTCAAGGAGATGTATGCGGTTCGGGCACAGGGGCTGGTCACCGGGAAGGCGGCGGACGGGCTGGATCGCTTCTACGACACCAGCACCCAGAGCGGGCGCTTCGCCCTGGCCCATGAGGACGGGCGGATTCAGTACATGCAGGCCTGGGCCCCCGCCCGCAACCTGGCGGTGGTCGAGGCGGAGACCTTTGTGACCAACCTGCGGGTGAAGCGGAGCGGCGATAAGGCAACGGTGTCGCTCATCTCCCGGACCCGGCTGGGGTACCGGTACAACGGGAACCCTGAGCTGGACCAGATGGGCGTCGGCTCCTGGCACTGGCTGCAGTTGGTCCGCTCCGGCGACTCCTGGAAGGTGCAGAAGGAGTTCTACCTGGACGCCATGGGCAGCGAGTGGACGGAACCGTACCGGCCGAAGAAGGCCAGCCTCGTGCCGGCCGAAGAAGCAGCAGTGGCCGAGAATGTGGCCGATGAAGCAGAGGCAGTTCAGAATGTGGTCGGCGAGCTGGCTGTTCCGACAGGCGGCGGGCGGCTTGACCGGCAGGGGGTTGTCGCCTATGCCGAGGAGTACTGCGGCGCAGCCTGGGGCTGTGGCAACAACTCGGACTACAACGAACGCTACCAGAGCTACCGGAACCTGGGCGGTGACTGTGCCAACTTTGCCTCCCAGACCCTGGTCGAGGGGGGCAAGCTGAAGCCGGACTGGACCTGGCGGCACGACAAGGCCGGCTCTGCCTGCTGGGTGAATGCCCAGTCCTTTGTCCGGTACATGTTGGGCAGCGGCCGGGCGACGCTCCTGGCGAAGGGGACCTATCCCAAGGTCGCCGGCGCACTCGGGAAGCTTCAACCCGGGGACATTGTCGGCTACCAGGTCAAGGGCACCATTACCCATGTGTCGATCATCACCGGAAAGGATCATGGCGGTGTGCCGATCGTGGCGGCCCACACGGCGGACCGGTACCGGAACCCATGGGACCTGGGCTGGGACAAAGGAACGGTCTATGTGCTGCTGCACCTGCGCGATTAGGCAGAGTCCCACCCCATCGACCGGGGTGGGGCTCTACCCTGTGCTCTCATCGGTCTCACCCTCCTCCTCCGCCGCCGCGCCCGTCTGGAAGGAGAGGTCCACGTACTGCTCAACCTGTCCACCTTCGGGGCGTGCCAGGGTGACGAGCACCCGGCTACGGCCCAGATCGACTCGGGTTACGCCGACTCGAATGGTGAGGCCGGCGACCACTGCCACACCACCAGGGCCCGGTCTGCAGGCCAGGATTGTGTTCGCCCGGGCGATCGAGCGGCCCACAGCCACGGCGAGCGCATCGAGCGGAACCAGGTCTGGTTCTGCCCAGACCTCTTCCCCCACGACACCATCGAAGGGGATGTATCGCTCCGGGAGAGCGGCGGCAGCCATGGCGTCACCATCGAACAGGAGATAGGTCGACTCGGTGGGCAGCCAGTCCGGGGCCTGCGCTCCGGGGCTGACCCGGACACTCAGCCGCAGATGGCAGACGCTCAACAGGCGCAGGTCCCGCACGGTCACCCCGCTGATGCCCGGGGTCAGGATCAGCGAGCAGGTCTCGTCCACCATCACGAGATAGGAAGACGGAGGGGCGCCCTGCCCCTCCGCTGCTCCCAGTGGAAACGCTTCGACCGACTGGCAGCGGGTGTAGTGTTTGCCGTCCTGGCTGGCAAGCGCTTCTATGGTGAGCCAGTACCTCTCGTTTGGGCCGGTCAGGCGAACGGTCACGGATCTACCACCCCTCAGGAAGGAGGCACCGGGACCAGGCTGGGTGCCGCAATGTAGGTCGCCTCCACGCGGATACTGCTCCCCACCCCACCGGGAAGGGCGCAGCGAGCAGCAGGCCGCTTGACACAGACCCCTGTTACACCAGGGGCCACGCGCACCGAGCCCGGGAAATCAAGGATCAGTTCGAACTCCCGCATGAGCGTCGGAGCGTTCACCGCCGCCAGGCGGGAGTTGGCCGTCGCCATGGAGAGCCCCGCCGCGGTCAGCAGGTCAGCTAGATCGAAATTTCGTGAAACCGCCATGCAGTTCGCCTCCCGACGGCTCGACTTCCTTGGAGAATCAGGTCGGCGGGACCAGCACCTCGCGCGGCACCGGCCGGAAGAAGAAGCGGAAGCGCACGCCGTACTGGTCGCCCAGGGTGTAGAGCAACTTCTCCCGCGGGTCGAGGAATGCAATGTTCAGGAGGACGTCTGATGCGTCCACTGGCTGAAACTGGGCCAGGTAGGTGATCTCGGTGGTGAACTCGAAGAGGCCGACGGGGCTCGGCGGGTTGTTGAAGGTTTTGTCAATCGCCCGTCCCACGGAAGCCCCCGTAGCGGCAAGCAGTTGCTCCAGGGATTGAGTGGTCACCTGCGCCAAGCAATCGCCTCCCGCCGCGAATCGGTTACAGGGGTCAGGTCCATCTTACGAGGAGATGGACCGAAAGATTCACGCGACAAAGCCCGCCTTGATCGCATAGAGCGCCGGGGACTGGAAGTTCAACGGGAAGGTGAATCCCGGCCAGAAGAAACCGGCCCCGGCGAAGGGGTGGTTATAGTGGCCGAAGCCGCCGAAGTACGGGTTGAATACCCCTCCAAAACTGGGGTAGAGATAGGTGGAGGGAAAGATGATCCTGCTCACCCCCTGCTGGTTCACTCTCCCCATGGTATGCGAGGCCCGCGGGCTCGCCCCACGCGCGGGCACTGGTTAGCGAGCCCGTATGGCGGGCAAGGTATAGAGGAAAGGTTTGTCGGAGGGGGCACACGATGAGCAGGGTTTTCTTTGGCCTGAGTTCCACAGAAGGCGATCGGCTGGGCCACCTGGTGCGCGGGGTCCAGATGCTGCGCTCCTACGGTCACGAGGCCGAGATCGAACGATACTCCGCTGTGGTCAACGTTCCCCTGCTTGCTGAGGAACCGCCGGCCCTGATCTGTGTCGTCAGCGGGCAGGCCGAAGCTACATGGGAGGGGCTGCTCGGGATCTGTCGGGAGACGGAATGGGCACTGGGCGATCAGCCCGAGATACTGCAGGTCTGGCTGCTTCAGCACGGGAGCCGGCAGGGGAAGGAGATGCCCCGCCCGCTTACCGCCATCGTGCAGGGGCAGCGGGTCGCCGGTGGGACTCAGGTGCTCTCAGCCGCCGAGTTCGAGCGCCTCTGTGATTGGGGCCAGCAGACGCTCGGTGCGGAGACCGACATCATGGGGGAGTGGCCGAGCGCCACAGGTCGTTAAGCGAACGGAGGGAGCGAATCCCTCCGTTTCGGCTTGTTCACGTGACTAAGAAAACTTAGGCAAGATTTTTCTGTAAATACCTTGACCAGTTGGCCTCTTATGCGCTATTTTTTTGATGGAGCCTTTGTTTACCGTAACGAGAAGGGGGCAGGGCGTTGGACGAGGTGATCCCAGCAATTGACCGGGTCCTGGAGGCGCTGGAGGAGGGCAGCATTCAGGTTAACAGCCCGGACGAGGTGCGCCGTGCCCTTCTGATCATGCGAAGAATCGCCCTGGAGGGCGAGGAATCAGCCAGTCATTCGTTGCCCGTGCGGAGGTCGTGAGTTCGATCGTGCCGTGATCGTGCCTGGTGGACCTTCGGACTGGGTTACCAATACCGGAGGGCGATGGAAAATGAGCGGACGGATCCACATTGGACGACGCATCGCAGCTATACGCGCTGCCCATGGGGACTCTCTGCGCCAAGCATCGATCCGCACGGGGGTCAGCCACACCACGATTGCCCGGATCGAACACGGGCAGGCTACCACGAGCCTTCACAGCACCCTGCGGAAGATTGCTGAGGGCTATGGTGTGACCATCGAATACCTGATGACCGGTCGCGACCCGCGCCAGGACTTCGAACAATCGATTCGCCGGCTCCCCCCGCACGAACGGAGCCGGCTCTACTTCACCTCGGCCCTGAACCGGACCCGGATGGTCCTGCAGTTCCTCATTGCGGAATACCCGCAGGAGTTCCCGCTGGAGCGCCTGGCTCAGACGCTGGGCATAGAGGTCGCGACGATTCAGGGGCTTCTCGATGAAGGAGAGGCCAGCCGCCTGCCCGACGGCGTTATTCGCCGGATGGGCGAGGACCTGTCCCGGCTGACGGGCATCTCCCGGCACTGGTTCCGGTCGGGCTACATGGGTGCGGACCAGGCAGAAGGGGTTCCGGCAGAGACCTTCGCAGCCTATATCAGCCTCATGAAGAAGGCGGCGACTGCGGGGGTGCGCCCTGACGTGCTGGAGATGGCGATCGACCTGCTGATCATGAAGCACCGGGAGAGCGGCGAGAACGGAGAGCCCTCCAATGCGATCAACTCGTAACGGCGCAAGGGACCGGCAAGCCCAGACAGGGCGGCCGGTCCCTCCGTTCTCGGAACGATGGTGCTATGGGCCGATGCTCTCGATCACCCGCCGGGCCTGCTGGACCGCCGGTGTCTCCACCTGCATGGGACGCCGCGGCGTCTTCGCCGGCTCCCGTGCCTTCTGTTCAGAAAGCCGCTCCAGAATCGCCCTGCCACTGCGGGCCAGCTCCACCACGCGTGGCGTATCTCCGGCGGCCTGGGCCCGCACGATCAGGTCGACATGGGCCTGAAGCGCCTCCTCGTACACCGTGATCTGCCAGGGCCAGAGACCGACGTACTCCCGATAGGCCTGCGCCGCCTCCTCGGCCCGCCCCTGCCGGGACAACTCCTGGGCGAGAAGCTGAGCGTACCAGGGCTCGTAGGGCCCCAGGCGCCGTGCGGTCCGGAGCGAGGAGAGCGCCGCCTCTCCCAGCCCCAGCCTCGCCTGCGCCTCGCCCAGGAGCCCGTGGGCCAGGTCGTTCCAAGGCGTGATTGCCACCGCTGCGCCGGCGTGGAGCAGGGCGGCCTCGGGAGCCCGCCGCTCCAGGGCACCCCGTGCCTGCTGGGCAAAGAGATCCCCCGCCCCTACGACGGTGGCGGCGACCAGGGTGACCGCTGCCAGGGTGATCGTGACCGGTTGCGCAAGGTGCACGGGCCGGCCTTTGGGCGGAATGAGGCCGAAGCCGAACCAGAGAGGGAACGAGAAGAGGGCATAACTCAGGTCCCAGTCGAGCAGGGCGTGCAGAGCGAGGGCGCCCAGCCCCGCCAGGGCTGCCAACCGGAAGGGAGACCAGCCCCCCGCCCGGCGAAGCCCGACGAGGAACCGGCCCAGGAGGAGCAGGAAGCCGGCCCCGCCTACCCATCCGAAGGCGAGGGCCATGTCGAGGGGCGCACTGTGGACCTCCGCCGAGTAGTAGGCATAACTCGCCGCCTGCAGGTGTAGGGCGCTCCAGGCCCGAAAACCACCGCCCAGAGGGAGCGCCTGAAGCAGGGCCAGACCATCGCGCAGGAAGGTGAGCCGCTCGACCGAGGAGCCCTCGGTCAGCGGGAGCGCAGAGGCCCTGCCCAACAGCCAGGCCCAGCCCGGAGCCAGAACCATCAGAACGGCGGCAACGCCCCAGGACCCGCGCCACAAGTACCGGCTCTCGTGAAACCGAAGCAGCGCTCCCAGCGTCAGTAGAGAGATGGCGAGGATCAGCCAGATGCGGGGCGCCGCCCGCTGGGCGACCGCCGGAGCCGCCCAGAGGCTGGCGGTCAGGGCGAGCACCAGGGCGGAGATACCGGGGCGAAACGCCCGTCGCAGCAGGTCTGGCCCGGTCATGAGCAGGTAGATGAGCAACAGCAAGGCCGTCAGCCAGACCCAGCGCGAGCCCGAGAGGACGAGCGCAAGACCGTTGCCCAGCAGGAGCGGTGCGGCCCACCACCGCCCTGCTGCCAGGTCGGGGAGAGCACCGGTCAGACCCAGCAGCCCAAGGACGCCCACGGCGATCGGGTAGCCCAGAAAAGACGCCAGCCGACCCGAGTGGTGGAGCGGCGTGAAGGAGATCAGAACCAGCCCGCCGAATGCCATGAGGGCCCCGGTGATCGCCCAGAATCGGGCGAGATGTACCTCTGTAAGCCCCCCGTGTGCCAGTGCCCGCCCCGCCAGCATGGCGAGGAGCCATCCTCCCGCGATGACCGGCCCATGCACGGCCACCCCCGTCGCCGCGGGATGCAGCAGCGAGGCGCCCACCCCGAAGAGCAACAGCCCCACAGCAACCAACTCCAGGCGCGACAAGCTCACCGCCCGAGGCCCGACCAGGGCCATAAGGGCGGCAACGGCGGCGGCGAGGAGCTGTGCAGCAGGAGTGTAAAGCCCGTCCCAGAAAGCCCCGGCGCCGAAGAGAAGCAAGAGCGCCGGCAGGGTCCGTGTGGCCGAAGAGATCTGTCCCATTTGGATCTCTCCATTCGCCATGATCTATAGGAGTGCCTGCCTTGGAGGGAGGGAGATCACATGATACCACGGTGGCTGCTCTTCGCAGCGATGCCATTGCTGCTGACGCTGGGATTTGTCAGCGGGATCGCCCTCGCGACCTACCGGGAGGTTCCTGCTCCCGGCGCGGCTCCTCCGAATGAGCCGGTGGCCGAAGCGCCCTCCCCAACCCCTGCGAGCGACGAAAAGACCTCTCCCCCGACGGCGGAGACGGAAGCCCCCGCGATCTCCCCGGAGTGGACGAACCCCTCCACGCCGACCTATCAACCGCAAGATATGGTCGTCCAGCTCCCCTACATGGTAGATGAGGGCCTGCTCCGCAACTCACCGAGTCCCGGTCCCCCCGGCATGCCAACCGGCCCGGTAACCGCACCAACCTCCCCTGGCAGTGGCTACGGTCCGGTGGTCAGGACCCGCGTCGATGCCAGGGCCGCCCTGGCTGCGGAGTTCAGCCAGTACCGGGTCAATGGTCAGGTCATGTTCACGGTCGACTACCAGGTGGTGCGCGACAGCAAACAGAACACGGTCCTGGCGGGCATTGTCAAGCTGAGCGAGTACAGCGAGTGGGTCCGTGAGGTCCGGGAGCAGCCGGTGCGGTTGGAGGCCTGGCTGAAGCGGGCTGCCGAACGGGTGCGACCCGCCGCCCTGAACGAAGGGTTCCACCTGACCTGGACCATCTTCGAGGCGGTCTCCGACGTGCCCTACGGCTTCGCGACGCGGGAGGTAACCCGCACCCCTGCGGGAGGGTACGTGGTCACCCGCCCCCTGGCGGCCGTGGTCGATCTGACCAACTCCACGGTGGCTGTCGGATCCGTCTCGGACCTCTCCGAGGGAACTGCCGCAAGCCTGACCGCCCCCTGGGCGGCCTACGGGCCGGTTCTCCGGTTTGACGCCACCGACCTGTACCGCCCGATAGGAACCACCTCCAACAAGCCCTGATCACAAAGAGGCTGTCCCAGACGTCACCTGCCATGACGAGGGACAGCCTCTTTTCATGCGGGTCAGGGCAAAGAGGGCTCCACCTGCAACTCCCATGGACTCTCGGGGTCCAGCAGCAGGTAAGCGCCAAGGCCAGATGCGGCCCGCAGGCAGGTTTCGCCGCTCACCAGGGCAACGGCATAGGCCGGGTCCCCGTCAAAGAGCCGGCGAACCCGGGCAAACTGCGCCAGGGTCTCGGCCGAGGAAAAGCAGGGAACCGCGACGGTGCCATCATCGGATCGCTCCAGCAGGTAGAGTCGCTGGCTCTCCCCACTGCGGCCGGTGATCACATGAACATGCGAGCGGCGCAGGCGGGCAATCACCTCGCCGGTCCGCTCCTGAAGCCGCCCCCAGCCTTGCAGCCAGGCGGTGAACTCGCCCGGAATCTCCCCCGCAGCCAACTGGGTCAGCTCTGCCCGATCAAGCAGCAGACCGACTCCTGCCGGGTCGATCAGGAGACCACCGACCTGCCGGGCCGCATCGGCCAGTTGCTGAAAGGGCATGCTGGTCATCGTGACCGGCTGACCGGTTGCCGCCGCCGACCAGAAGGCCTCCCCCTCCCCGGGGGTGAGAAAGGCCGGCAGCGCACGGTTCTTCGTGCCGGGCTGCGAGACGGCCCAGAGCCGCTCCACGGGCTCTCTCACGTAGAGCACCCCCGCCAGGAGCGCCCCGTACACGGGGCGACGATCCTCCGCTGCACGCATGTGAATGGAAAGCTCGGCTCGAAGATCCATACCGGTTCACCTCGTGTCAGAAGCTGAGGAGGATCGCTCCCTCCGCGGCGTACGTGCCAATGGTTGCACCGATCTCAAGCAGGGTGACCTCCGCGGGGGCGAAGCGTTCCTTCACTTCCTGGGCGAAAGCCTCCGCCTCCTCCGGCACATGGCCGTGGGCGATGCAGACACGGGCGCCGGACCAGTCCCGGCGCATGTCGCCGGCCAGGTCCAGCAGGCGCTGCAACGACCGGGCCCGACCCCGTGCGCGGTCCAACTGCTCGACCCGGCCCTGATCGGTCACGTGGACGATTGGCTTGACCCCCAGGAGCGAGGCCGCAATACCGGTCACCGGGCTGACCCGGCCGCCCTTCACGGCATTCTCCAGCGTGTTCAGCGCCACCAGAGTACGACTCGTGGGCCGCATCTGCTCAACCCGCTGGACGATCTCGGCGGGCGAAGCGCCCTTCCGGGCGAAGCGTACCGCCTCCATGACCAGGAGGGCCAGGCCGCCGGAACCGGTCTTCGAATCGACAATCGGAATGGTCGGATCGACCGCTCGGGCGGCCATGATGGCCCCCTGATAGCTCCCGCTGAGAGCAGAGCTCAGGTGAATCCCGACCACCGATCCTTTGGCGGCGGCGGTGCGATAGGCCGCTTCCAGATCGGGAGGGGTGGGCTGCGAGGTCTTCGGGAGCTCCTTATTCTCCCTCATTTTCTGGTAGAACGCAGCGGGGGTGAGGTCCACACCATCGCGGTACTCGGTTCCGCCCAGGAGAACTCGCAGAGGTGCCACCACCACCCCGAGGGCAGCGGCCAGTTCCGGAGTCAGATCGGAGCCACTATCTGTAACGATTTGAACGGTCATGTGGCTAGTTTAACCAAAACCGGGCGGCTACTTGTCGCCCGGCACCTTTCCGAAGAAGTGAAGTTCGATACGGGTCACGAAGGGAGGTGCGGCCTGCCCTGCCGCAGGGGTCACGGTCGTGGCCCCCGTCCCAAACCCCAGGTCCAGATCCGGAATCTCGATCAACAGCCGGTGCGCCTCCAGCAGCCTGATGAACTCGATGAAGCCACCCACACTGCCGGAGAGCTCCACTTTGGCGCTGTAGCGCTGCACGGTCGGAACCTGCTCAAGCGCCTCTGCGCCCGAGAGGTTCAATTCAATAACCCGCAGACCCGCCCGGGCGGCCACACTGGCTATCTCGCGCTCCATGGCGGCGAAGGGATCCCCGGAGTCGATCAACCGCTGATCCAGATCGCTCATCGCCTGCTCTTCCTGGGCGAGCTCCGCCTCCAGGCGCCTGACGGCATCCACCTTCTCCCGCTGCAGGGCGATTTGCTCCTGAAGGGCAGCCTGCTCCTTCTCCAGAGCGGCACGCTGCTGATCCACAAAGTAGAGGGGCAACATGGTCACGGCGACGAAAATGAGCACGATCAGAAGGAACTGCTGTCGCTTCACGGCTGCTCCACCTCCTCGCGAATCCGGACCGAGTAGGTGAAGCTGGTCTGACCCGTATCGATCGTGATCAGATTCTCCTCCAGGACGCCCAGCAGCGACGACTGCGCCTTGAGGTAGTTCAGGTACCGCATCGCCCCATCAAAGGTGCGCGACCGGCCGGTGATCGTCACCCCTGTCCCGCTGAAGGTGAGTTGCGAGAGAGCCACCTCGGGCGGTGTCACCGTGAGGATCTTCAGAACAGCCGCCTGGCTGAACCGCTGGTTCCGGCCGATTTGCTCAACGAGGCTGCGCTCTGCCTGAACGACCTTCAGGGCCTCCTGAACCTCGGGCAGGCGGTTGCCGACCCTGGTGTAATCCGCCAGAAGCGCCTGCGTATCAGAGAGTTCCTGCTGCGCTGCTCGGAGCTCGGAGCCCCAGCCGATGGCAGCGATCCCGAGGAGCCCGAGAATGGCGAAGGCGACACCGATGATGAGAACCGTGCGCCAGCGCACCAGGGGCGGTGGTTTGATGATCAGGTTGATGTTGATCATGCGAAGAGCTCCGGTCGGAGGGATAGGCCAAAGGCCAGCATGTGCGAAAGGGGGATCCGCCCCTCTTCATCCCGCATCGGTTCGACACGGAAATCACCAGGCAGGCGGTTCGCCAGGAAGCCCCGCAGGTAGGCCGAGAGCGAGAGGGCCAGGTAGTCGTCGCCCCCAACGCCGCCGGTGACAAGGACCCGGGAGAGCGGCAACTGGAGCTGTGTAAGGGCGAACTCAAGGGAACGGCGGATGTCCCAGAAGACGTCATCCGTCCCATCTGCCCTTTCGCCGGCACCCATTCCCGGCATATCCACGACCCGGCTGACGACGGGCACGTCGCCCTCGAAGAGGCTGATCTTGGCCGCCGAGCCGCCCAAATCCACAATGCCGGTAGATGCCTCCCGCGAGGCCTGACCCGTCGCAACCGCCGCCCGGAAGAGGGTCAGCGGCTCCAGGTCGATTCGCACTGGCTTCAGCCCGGCCAGACTGGCCGCCCGCATGAGCCCCTCCACCTCCTGGCGGGGGGCAGCAGCGATGATCACCGGGATCTCCGCCTTTGACGGATCAGCCGGCAGGGGATAGATGTCGTAGACCGCACCGTCGCGCGCAAAGGGGATATACCGCTCCGGCTGTATATCGATCGCCGCGCGGAGCTCCTTCATGGGCATGCGCGGAAACGAGATCCGCCGCACAAAGCCAACCTGGGCGGGAACCGCCAGGGCCGCCCTGCGCTCACGGATCCCCGCCTGCTCCAGCGCCGCCCGGATCGCATCGCCCAGCAGCTTCACATCCTGGATCTGCCCGCGTGCGAAGGCGCCGACTGGGGCGGGCACGGTCCCCATCCCCTGAAGGGAGAACGCCTTCTTCGCAGCAGCCCGCACCTCCACCACCTTGATGGCCTGGCTGCCTGCATCAACGCCCACCAGGGCGCCGGGTCCGAAGAGATTGCCAAACAAGGTTGTCCTCACCTCAGATCGGTATTCATCCGCCTTACTGGATCCGGGGGGAGGCCCTGCTCTCGAGGAGGTAGGTGCTGCCGTCGGCCAGCCTTGCGAGCCATTCGACACGCACCGTCCGGCCCCCTCCTTCCTCCGTGAACCGAAGCGACTCCACCTGCCCACCCAGCGCCTGGTCCACCCCGTTTTCGGTGCGGATCACCTGGCCGGTCCCGGTATCCAGATGGTACTGGACCACCGCCCCGTCCACGTGCAGCGCCACGCTGCTGCCGGCGACGGATATAGATGAAGCCATGCGAATATCGCGGACGATCCGGTCGAGCCCGTTCATCGCTTCGGACTGGGCGAGGAACAGGCTCTCGTCGGCGTGCTGGGACCGGTAGGCTGTGATCTGCAGTTGGATGATCGCCCCGATGGCCAGGAGGGCGATCGCCCCACCGACCAGCAGTTCGATCAGGCTGGTGCCGGCCTGGCTCTTCCACAGAAGGCGCATGGCTATGGCCTCCTTGCAACGGAGGTGGCGAGGGCCACCTGCCGGGGGGTGCCCTTGGCGTCGGACCAACTCACGGTCACCCAGACCCGCTTGAGGTACGGGTCAAGCTCTGCGTCGCCGCTGCCGGCCACCTCGGTCTCGATCGTGTAGGGGCGGCCCCCACTCTCTGTCGTGGTGGCGGAGTCGTCCAGGGCGTCCCACTGGGCAGCGGTGAGCCCGTGAAGCTCCTCCAGCCTCGCTCGGGCCAGGTTCATGGCTGTCGACTCCTGGCTGGCCTGAGCCTGGGCGCCCGGGGTAATGGCGAAGGTGCCGATCAGGGGGATGAGGGCAATGGCCAAGATGGCAATGGCGACCAGCGCCTCGACATAGATGCTGCCCCGCTCGCTGCGCCAGTTGATCATCGCCTCTCCCCCCAAGCAAGGGACTTACAGAAAAGGGGGGATTGCTCCCCCCTGCCCGGTACCTGGCCTAATCGCCGTCGGAGACAGTGATCCCGGTCGGCGTGATCACCAAGCTGCGGTGGGGATCGACCAACTCAATGGTCACGGAGTAGGTCTCCGGAGTGCCACCCGATGCCGCAGTCCGGGTGTAGGCGAAATCACCCGTATCGGAGGAGAACTGAGTAGCAGCCACGCTAATGTAATCGTCAAGCATGCCGACCAGTTCGGCAATGGTGTCAACCTGGCCCGCAGCCGAGCCGGCCGCCGGGAACTGGTCGTTGGCGATCATATAGCGCTCCATAGCCAGCTGAATCTGTTTGCCGGTGGATTCCGCTGCACTCTCCCGCGCATTCTCCACCGCATCCAGCACCCGAGGAGTCAGGACTGCAGCCAGGATTCCCAGGATCGCAACAACAACAATCAGTTCAATCAGCGTAAAACCATCCTGATTCCGGGCCTTCCGCTTCAGCATGAGAACGCCACCCCTTCAACCATACTATGGTCATACAAATTCTACGTGAATCTGTATACCAATGTCAATTACCCCACGTGAATCAGAACGCAATTCGCACGAAATATCAGCGTACTTTGCCGATGATGTCGAACATGGGGAGGATCATCGGGAGGATGATCGAGACGACGATCCCGCCCAGCAGTACCGTCAGGGCCGGCTCCAGCAGCTGGGTCATCCGGTCCAACAGTGTATTGACATCCTTCTCCGCCAGGTCGGCCACCCGGAAGAGCATGGCGTCCATATTGCCGGCCGTCTCACCGAGACCGATGATCTCCGCCGTGATCCGGTCGAAGACAGGCTGCCGCTCCAGCGCCTGGCCAAAGGTATCGCCACGACGTACATCTTCCTGAATGGCGTCCAGCGCCGCCTGCAGCGGTTGGTGATCCATGGCCTCCCGCACGGTCATGAGCGCCGCCAGGAGCGGGACGCCGCTCCTGGTCATGGTGCCCAGGGTCCGGCAGAGCCGGGTCAGCTCCCGCTTGTAGGCCAGCGGCCCGAAGATCGGCACCCGCAGGAGGAACCGCTGCCAGGCTCCCTTCACAGAGGGCACCCGGAAGAGGTGGCGCAGGCCCCAAATGAGGCCCACGACCGGCCACGGGAGCAGGTACCAGTACGCTTTTATGAACCCGCCCAGCGCCATGAGGAACTGCGTCGAGCCGGGCAGGTCCGCCCCCATCTGCCCGAAGAGCTTGCCGTAGGTGGGTAGCACGACCGTGATCATAAACATGATTACGCCGAAGGCCACGAAGAGGACAACCGCGGGGTAGGTGAAGGCCGACTTTACCTTGCGCAGGAAGTTGTCCTCCTGCTCAAAGTGAAGCGCCAGCAGGGAGTAGCTGGTATCCAGGTTGCCGGAGACCTCCGCCACGGCGGTGATGTAGATCAGCGAGGGCGGAAGCACCCGGCTGAACTCACGCATGGCCTGGCTCAGACTGTTCCCCGACTCAATCGAGTGGGTCACCCCGGACAGCACCCTGGCCAGCGGGCTCTTTCTAAACTGCCGTGCGAGGACATTCAGCGCCTGGAGGACCGGCACACCGGCCCCCAGCAGGGAGGAGAACTGGCCGCAGAAGAGCGCCAGGTCCCGGCTGCTCACCCGCTTCGGCCCGCCAATGGAGATATCGGCGGAGAGGTCCAGCCCGCCCGACTTCGCCGCCCGGAGATCGACAACGAAGAGGTCCATCTGCTGGAGGCTGACCAGCGCCTGGGCCCGGCTGTCGGCCTCCAGCCTCCCCTCCTTCACGGCACCTGACCGGTCACGCGCCTTATACCGGAAGTTCATGGCTGATCAATCCTCCATAAGGGCGACCCGCTTCACCTGATCCAGGGTGGTGATCCCCTCGTGCGCCTTGGCGAGGCCGTCCTGCCAGAGGGAGCGCTGACCGGCCCGACGCGCGGCCGCAGCGATCTCGGCAGTCGGCGCCCGCCGGGTGATCAGATCCCGGATCTCCCCGCCCACCACCAGCAACTCGACCAGGGCGGCCCGACCCGCGTAGCCGGTCCGGTCACAGTGGCCGCAGCCATGGGGCTTGTACAGGGGCTCCCCGACCATGCCGGCCGCCTCCAGCAGGGGATAGTCCGGGTCCTCCCGGTCGGGGACGTACGCCTCCTTGCAGCGCTGGCAGAGGCGGCGGACCAGCCGCTGCGCCAGCACGCCCGAGAGCGAAGATGCGAGCAGGAAGGGTTCGACACCCATGTCGGTCAGGCGGCTCGCGGCACCGGCGGCCGTGTTCGTGTGCAGGGTCGACATGACCAGGTGGCCCGTCAGCGCTGCCCGGACGGCAATATCGGCCGTCTCGCCGTCGCGGATCTCACCGACCATGATTACGTCGGGATCCTGGCGCAGGAAGGCACGGAGGCCGGTGGCAAAGGTGAGCCCCGCCTTGGGGTTGACCTGGACCTGGTTAACGCCGGCCAGGTAGTACTCCACCGGATCCTCGATGGTCAGGATCTGCCGCGAGGTATGGTTGATCTCGGTCAGGGCTGCCATAAGCGTCGTCGTCTTGCCGCTGCCGGTCGGGCCGGTCGCGAGGAAGAGCCCGTGCGGCTTGGTCAGAATCCCGCGCAGGGCGGTCAGCACATCGGAGGCCAGCCCCAGCTCTCCCAGTCCGAGGAGGGCGGCCGAGCGGTCGAGGATGCGAATGGCCACCTTCTCCCCATAGACTGCGGGGACCGTGTTGACGCGCAGATCGAGCCGGCGACCCTGCATCTCTACCTCAATGCGCCCATCTTGCGGGAGCCGGCGCTCCGCGATGTCCATGCCCGACATCACCTTGATCCGGGAGAGGACCGGACTGTAAGCGGTCTTGGGCAGCGGGGAGCCCTCCTGGAGTTGGCCATCGACCCGGAACCGGATCCGTACCTGGTGCTCCACCGGTTCAATGTGGATGTCGGTTGCGCGCATACCCAGCGCCTGGGCCAGCAGGGTGTTGACCGTCTTGACGACCCCGGACTCGTCGGCCTCCTCCAGGTCATAGGTCCGGTTGACCTGCTCCACCGGGGAGTCCGTGCCTGCCTGACCGGTGCTCTTGATGGCGTATGCCTTCAGCAGGGCCCGCTGGATCGCCTTCTCCGGCGAGACGGCCGGCTTCACCCGGCGGCCGCTGGCCAGGCCGATATCATCGATCGCGAGGAAGTTGAGCGGGTCCGCCATGGCGACGACCAGGCTGTTGCCCTCCAGCCGGACCGGCACGGCCCGGTATTTCTTGGCCAGCTCCTCGCTGACCATGACCGCGACGCCGGGCTCCATCTGGATCTCCGGGTTGGGGATGAACGGGTACCCCAACTGCTCGGCCAGGGTGTTGCACATGTCATATTCGGTGACGAAGCCGAGGTTGATCAACACCTCACCCAGCCGGCCACCCGTCTTCTTCTGGGTGTCCAATGCCGCTTCGAGCTGGCGCTGCGTGATCAGCCTGGCCGCCATGAGAATGTCGCCCAGGCGCATGGAGCCGCGGGTGGTGCTCTGAACCAAGCGATCCTACCCCCCCGGAGGAATACATCTGATAAAACTTCGATGATCTTAGTTTCTGGGTTTCGACAAACCCGACCTGCTTCCTGCAGTCCAAGGGTCCTCTGACAATCGTTGTCACAGGCCAGACAGCGGGTGGCCGTAGCAGGATTGGCGATACGGGGTGCGGAAATAATCGACACAGAACAGTGAGGTGAGGTTTCGACCAATGGCGGATGATAACTCGCGGCAGCAACCGAACCAATCCGAGAAGGGACGCCGCTTTCGCCTGAGCCGGCGTGTGACCGGAACCGGGTCGCCCTCCCAGCGGGAGCCCCTCTCCCGGGAGGAGCGGGAGATGCAGGACCTGGCTGACATGGGCGACGATGCGGACCGGGGGACCCCGGAGCAGGACGCTTCGCTGCGGGCGGGGTGCATGAGCTTCGTTCGGGTTGTCATGCTCTTCTTCGTGATCATGTTCGGCTCCATTATCGTCACCTGGTTCCTGAGCAAGTAGCGGCCAGTTGACCAGAACGGAAAGGAGTGGGCCTATGATTCGGGCATCCCGCCGGAATGAAGAGGGGTACGTCCTGATCACAGCGCTCATTGCCCTCGCCGTCATGACCATTTTGGGGGCGGTGGCGATCGCACAGGCGACCACGGCCCTGCGCATGACCCGCCAGGCGGTCCGGACCGAGCAGGCGCTCTACATGGCCAACGCCGGTGCGGAGTTTATCCTGGCCCGGGTCCAGACGGCCACCCCGCCCGAGGTGGGGGTCTTCTATGGCGATACCCTTCCGCTGGAACCGGGGCTGACCGGCTCGTACAGCGTCTACATCGAGGAGCGGCAAGAGGGGTTCATCTGGCTCCACTCGACCGGGTTCGTGCAGGATGCTTCCGGCGAGCAGTTCACCCGGCAGGTCGAGGCCGAGATCCCGCTCGACCTCGCCGGCGGAGGCGGGGGCGGTGGAACCGGCGGGGGCGGCGACGGCGGCCAGGGTGGCGCCTTTGTCTGGGGGAACGGCCCGCTCACGCTGGGCAACCAGATGGATGTCTGCGGCGACCTCTACTCGACGGGCGATATCACCCTGGGCACCCAGGTCCGGGTCTGGGGAACGACGGGCGGCGACTCCCCCTGCACGACGATCGCGGGGACCGGCAAGGTCGTGGCTCAGGGCCGTCTGGCGAAGGGGCCCAACACGACGATCGATGGCGGCTGGTGCGACTCCACCCACTACGGCGCTCCCTACGCCTGCGATGCGCCCCCACAGGTGCAGACGATGCCCACCCCCGCCTTCGCTACACTGAAGAGCACGGCCACCCGCTGGTACGTGGCCCCGGGCAGCGGCGCCTTCTGCGACGGCAAGCCAGCCGGCTCCTGCGCCGAACTGCCGGAGCCAGAGAAGAAGAACGACTCCGTCAGCCTGGCCCTCGGCGGGGCGCAGAGCTACCAGGAGGACCTGGTCTACGTGGAGGGCGACCTGGTCGTACAGCGGAACGATCCACTCCGGATCACCGGTACCGTCACCTTTGCCGTGACCGGCAGCGTCTACCTGGAGGATGACCTGGTCTGCGCAGCGGGACCCGGGCGGTGCAACGTCGCTGTGATCGCATCGGGCGACATTGCCGTGACCAGCACGCAGGTGGAGGTGCACTCGATCCTCCAGACTGCGCAGACCCTGCGGGTGAAGAACCAGGATGTGATCTGGGGGACCATGGTGGCCAGCGACTTCGACTTCGAGACCGGCGTCACGCTCTACCCGTACGCGGGCGACTCCTGGCCCCCCGGTGTGCCGCACCCACCCGCACCCACCCCCGAACCGGGGCCCGACGAGCCGGCAGTCCCCACCTACTCCCACTGGAAGCAGTAGCGATCTCCACAGCGATCTCCATAGAGGAGGAATCCCATTGACAGCCGCTCGCAAGCAGCAGCTGATTCTCTTCGCCACGCTCTTTCAGGTGCTGCTGGGGTTTGGCGTTGTCGTTCCGATCCTGCCATACTTTGCTCGCGACCTGGGCGCAAACTCACTGCAGATGGGACTGCTCGTCACCGTCTGGGCCGGCGCCCAGTTCCTTTTTTCTCCCCTCTGGGGGGCGTTCTCGGACCGGGTGGGACGCCGGCCCGTCCTCCTGATCGGGCTTGGCGCCTATGCCATGACTTTCGGCCTGACCGCCATTGCCCAGAATATCTGGATCGTCATGCTGGCCCGCTTCCTGGGCGGCGTGCTCTCCGCCGCCACGATCCCGACCGCCCAGGCCTACGTGGCCGATACATCGACCGGGGAGGAGCGGGCCGGGCGCATGGCCTCCATGGGTGCGGCCATGAACCTGGGCTTCATAGGCGGCCCGGCGGTGGGCGGACTGCTGGCGGCCGCCGGCCTGGGCTACCGGATGGCCTTCGCAGCGGCGGGTGCGCTGGCCGTGCTCAACCTGATCGTGGCGTACTTCACCCTGCCCGAGCCGGAGCATCGCCGGGCCAAAGCGACGGGCAAGGGCTTCTCGGGCCTGAAGGCGGTGCGAATCGCCCTGGCGGGGCCGGAGTCACTCCTCTTCCTGCTCGCCTTCGCCGGGACGTTCGGCGGCTCCACCATGTTCTCCATGCTCGGCTTCTTCCTCATAGACCGGCTGGGCGCCGGGGCCGATCTCTCCTCGGTCGCCTTTACCGTCCAGGGGATCGCCTCGGTCGTCTTCCAGGGGCTCCTGGTGGGCTGGGTCAGTCGCCGCTTTGGCGAGGAGCGCTCCATTGGCTGGGCGCTGCTGGCCGGCGTGGCGGGCTTTGTCGCCTTGATCGCGGCGCGCAGCTTCCCCATGGTGCTGGTCGGTCTGGTCTTCATCTCCCTGGCGGTCTCGTTCATTCGCCCGCTGGTCACCGCCATGGTCTCACGCCGGAGCCGGCTGGAGCAGGGGATGACCATGGGGATCCAGACCTCGTTCGATGCCCTCGGCCGCACCGTGGCGCCCCTCTGGGCGGGCATGGTCTACCTCTGGCTGGACTGGGCGCCGTTCGTCTCGGCGATCGCTGTCTACCTCCTCTTCTACTTCTGGAGCCGGGCTGCCTGGCGGCGCCAGGCCCACGACGCGTCGATGGCGGAGTGAGCCCTCGTTCACCTCCCCGGGTACGAAAAGGCCGCCCCCTCACTCATAAGGGGCGGCCTTATCCGTCTTACCGGTCCTCGTCGAGCCAGCGAGCCACATCCTTCGCATGGTAGGTGAGAATGATATCCGCACCCGCCCGCTTGAAGGAGGTCATCGTCTCCATTACCGTGCGCCGCTCATCGATCCAGCCGTTGGCGGCGGCCGCCTTCACCATGGCGAACTCGCCCGAGACGTTGTAGCAGGCGACCGGCAGGTCGAAGGCCTCCTTCACCCGCCAGATGATGTCCATGTAAGCCAGTGCTGGCTTCACCATGACGATATCGGCGCCCTCCAGGATATCCAGCTCCGTCTCCCGCAGCGCCTCCCTGGCGTTGCCGGGGTCCATCTGGTAGGTCTTGCGGTCACCGAAGGCCGGGGCGGAGTCGGCGGCCACCCGGAAGGGGCCGTAGTAGGCCGATGCATACTTGGCCGAGTAAGCCATGATCGGCGTGTCGGTGAAGCCGTGCTTGTCCAGCCCCTCCCGGATCGCGGCGACCCGCCCATCCATCATGTCCGATGGGGCAACCATATCGGCACCGGCCTCTGCATGGGAGATGGCTGTCTTCGTCAGCAGATCGAGGGTCGGATCGTTGTCGACCGTGTCGCCCTTGATAATCCCACAGTGGCCATGCGATGTATACTCACACATACAGACGTCCGTGATTACATAGAGCTCGGGGAAGCGGGCCTTGATCGCCCGGATCCCCTCCTGGACGATGCCGTGGTCGTGGTAGGCGCCGGAGCCGACCTCATCCTTCGTCTCGGGCAGACCGAAGAGGATCGTCCGGTTGACACCCAGCTTCAGCATATCCTCGACCTCGTAGAGGATGGTGTCAGTCGACCAGTTGTAGTTGCCGGGCATGGCGGAGATCTCTTTCTTGATCCCCTTGCCGTGGGCCACGAAGAGCGGGTAGATCAGGTCATCCTTGGTCACGACGGTCTCGCGAACCATGCGGCGCAGTGTCTCAGTCCGGCGAAGCCGGCGCGGGCGAGCGGTCGGGAAGGACATGGGTCAGCGACCTCCTTGCTGGCAGTCCTGAATTATCGCGTGAAGCAACCCATCGAGGGTATAGGGCTCTGCGATGCAGTGAACCGGAAGCCCGAGCTGCCCGGCCACGGCGGCCGTCTCCGGGCCGATACATGCGATGCGGACCCCGGCCAGGGAGGCAGGGCCGCCGAGGATCGCAAGCAGATTCCGCACGGTGGAGCCGGCGGTAAAGGCAACATAGTGGATGGCGCCATCGGCCAGGAGCGCCTTCAGCTCAGTGGGATCGTCGCCGTAGGGCAGGGTCCGGTAGGCGATCGTGTCGTCTACGACCGTACCGAGGCCGGTCAATCCCTCGTACAGGGCCGGGTCGGCCAGGTCGCCCCGAGCCAGGAGCACCCGGTCGCCGGGGCGCAGCAGCGGGGCCATGGCCTCGGGCAGCGCCTTCCCCCGGAACTGCCGGGGCAGCAGATCCACGTGGATGCCCCGGGCCTCCAGGGCTTCCGCAGTCGCTGTGCCCACCGCCGCGACCCGCAGACCGCTCAGGGGCCGGCCCGCCAGGCGGGTGGCGAATCGCTCCGCCCCGTTGGGGCTGGTGATCACCAGCCAGGCATAACGCTCCAGGTGGGCGAGCGCTTCATCCAGCGGGGCCCAGTCCGCAGGGTCCGCGATCGTGATCACCGGGAAGGGATAGGCCTCCCCCCCGAGCGCTTCAATCTGGCTGATGAGGGCCGCCGCCTGCTCCCGGGCACGCAGCACGAGGATTCGCTTGCCGCGCAGGGGCTGATCCATGACCATCCACCTCCCGAGAAAAACGCCGGGCGTCCAGGCCCGGCGTCATCACTTTCACTGCGCCCGTAGGCCGGACAGAATCTCTTCTCCGCCATGGGCCAGGAGCCACTCGGCCACCTGCACCCCCAGGGAGCGGGCCCGACCAGCATCGGCCTCGGCCTCGTACCGGATCACCTTGGCACCATCCGGTGAAGCGATCAGCCCCTCCAGATGGAGCAGACCCCCATCGTACACGGCATGTGCCCCGATCGGCACCTGGCAGCCACCCTCCAGGCGGGCGAGGAGCGAGCGCTCGGCCATGACCTCCAGGGCGGTCGCCGTATCGTGGATCCGGCCGACCACCTGGCCGATCCGGCTGTCGGTCTCCCGGATCTCGATCGCCAGGGCGCCCTGACCGGGGGCCGGCAGGCAGTACTCCACATCGAGGTACTCGGTAATGCGAGCCGCGAAACCCGCCCGATGCAGGCCGGCAGCGGCCATGACCAGGGCGGCGACCTGCCCCTCCTCCATCTTGCGGAGGCGGGTATCCACGTTGCCGCGAATCGGCACGTACTGCAGGTCGGGGCGCTGCGCCCGCAACTGCGCCACCCGGCGCAGGGAAGATGTCCCCACCAGGGCGCCCTCGGGCAGTTCCTCGAACCGCTTGCCGTCGGGGGTGATCACCACGTCGCGGGGATCCTCCCGCTCAGGAATACAGCCCAGCACAAGGCCGGACGGCAACTCGGTCGGCATGTCCTTCAGGGAGTGGACCGCCAGGTCGGCACGGCCGTCGAGCAGGGCATCTTCCAGCTCCTTGGTGAAGAGCCCCTTGCCGCCGATCTGAGAGAGGGCGACATCCAGCACCTTATCGCCCACGGTCTTGAAGGTCTGAAGCTCGAACTCGACGCCGGGGTTCATCTCCCTGAGCCGGTCCACCACCATGCCCGTCTGGGTGAGGGCCAGCAGCGACCCACGGGTTGCGACCCGAATCTTGCTCACCGGATAGCCTCCTTTGGCTTAGACTCCGAAGCGGTGTACGTCGGAGGCGAAGTTGATCACGAAGTAGTTGACCAGCAGGGCGACCCCGCCGAGCACAACCCACCAGGCCGCCTTCCGCCCACCCCAGCCCCAGACCTTCCGCATGAGCAGATAGGCGCCATAGACCAGCCAGACGAAGACGGTAAAGAGGACCTTGGGATCGAGTTGCCAGAAGGTCTCCCAGGTGACGTGTGCGAAGGAGAGACCGGCAGTCATGCCCAGGGTGAGCAGGGGAAAGCCGATATAAATCAAGCGCCCCGCCAAAATATCGAGCGACTCCAGGGAGGGCAGTGCGTAGTAGATCGGTCCGAAGTTCTTGCGGCGCAGGTTCATGTCCTGGATCAGGTAGAGCGCTCCGGCCACGAAGGAGGCGATGAAGGCCGCATAGCCAAGCAGCGTCACGCCTACATGCCAGACGATCAGCTTGACCGGCTGATCGCCCAGGAACGGCTCGACGCCGCTCTTCGGCAGGAAGAGGCTGAGAACCAGCACCGTGGCGATGACCGGGGTGAGGAAGGAGCCGGCCGCCTGGTTATCGCGCAGGAACTCGATCAGAATGTAGACCGTCATGAGCCCCCAGGCGAAGGCGTGGGAGACCTCGAAGAGGCTGTAGACCGGTGGACGGCCCTGCTCGATCACAAGCATGACCAGCCCGACCGACTGGATCACCCAGGCGATGCGGGTAGCCCATCGGGCCAGCAAGGCGAACTCCCGCCGGAAGATCAGCGAGAGATGCGAGATCGCCGAGAGGGTGTAGAGCGCCGCCGCACCTCCGGTAAAGAGGGGGACGATCTGATTGGTCACCTGGCAGCGCCCCCTTCCTCGGCGGGCTCGGCCTCGGCCCTGTGCAGGTCGAAGAGCCGGGTGACGGTCTCGATCGCCTGGTTGGCGATCCCCTCATCGGCCATGCCCTTCAGCCGTTGGGTGGGGGAGTTCAGGATCTTGTTGACCAGGGTGACGGTCATCGCCTCGACGATCGCCCGCTCCCGGTCGGTCAGATCGGGCAGGCGGGAGAAGGCGCGCGCCACCTCCTGTTCCCGGATCGACTCCACCTTCTCGCGGAGCATCCTGATCGTCGGTACGACCTCCTGGGTCGCAATCCAGGAGCGGAACTTGTCCACCTCATCGACCACGATCCGCTCCACGTGGCGGGCCTCGTTCGCCCGCTCCGCCAGGTTGGCGTTAATCGCGGCCTGGAGATCATCAATGTCGTAGAGGAAGGCGCCCTCGATCTTCGCAATCTCGGGATCGAGGTCACGCGGGACGGCGATATCAAAGAGGAAGATGGGCCGGCCGCGCCGCTGGCGCACCGCCTCCTGCACGTGCTGCCGTGTGACGACATAGCCGGGCGCACCGGTAGAGGAGATGACCACATCCACCTCCCGGAGGTAGGTTGCGATCTCATCCAGCCGGATCGCCTTGCCCCCGAACTCGCGGGCCAGGCTGTCCGCCCGCTCCACGGTACGGTTGGCCACCACAAACTCCTTCACACCCGATGCGAGTAGGTGCTTGACCGTCAATTTGGCGGTCTCACCGGCACCGATCGCCAGGCAGCGGCGCCCCTCCAGGCTCTGGAAGACCTTCCGGGCCAGTTCCACGGCGGCATAGGAGACGGAGACGGCGTTCTGGCCGATGCGGGTCTCGGTCTGTGCCCGCTTGCCCACCGCGATCGCCTGCTCAAAAAGCTGATGCAGCACCTTGCCCACGGTCTCGGCCTGGGTCGCGTCGCGATAGGCGTCCCGTACCTGGCCAAGGATCTGGGTCTCGCCCAGGACCATCGAGTCAAGCCCCGAGGCGACCCGGAAGAGGTGCTCGACCGCGTGCAGCTCCTGATGCGTATACAAGTGAGGTTCCAACTCTGCGCGGCTGATCCGGCATCCCTGCCACTCCTCCGCCAGGCGGACCAGGTAGTCAGCGAGCGCGCCAAACGTGGCCCCGGCATCCTCCCCGATGGCGTAGACCTCTGTCCGATTGCAGGTGGAGAGCAGGACCGCCTCTGCGACGGGAAGCGCGTGAAAACGCGCCAGGGCCGCAGGGATTGCAGCGCCTGGCACTGCCAGTGCTTCCCGGACCTCGACCGGGGCGGTCCGATAGTTCAGCCCGATCATGACGATCTTCACGTCTGTTTCACTCCGCGTCGGTCGGGGTTTTAAGCCGTGGGTCGCCCGTGGAGATGACGCCCCATTCACTTAGTCTATCGAACGATGCATAGAGGGTCAAGGAAAGAATTCTGAAGTCGAAACGTAACACTTCTCTCATCTCTATCAGACTATCGCAAGCCCCCCGGCTCGTACATCCCCTCCGGGTACTAGGGTGATAGAACCAGTGGCCTATTTTTACGCCATTGGGGGATGGGTGGCGGCCCTACGGCGTATTCTCTTCCAAGCGGCGAAGGAGGGGTTCGTCATGTCCCACGGGGCGGTACCCGTGACCCAACTGATCCGAGAGGACTGGTTCTGGACCGGCGTTCTGCGCGATCATGCAACCTTCATTTACGATGGGCTTCCCCCGTCCGAACAGCGGGCCGCCGAGGCCGCAAGCAGCTTCCGACGGCTCTTTGGCACCCTGCACGAAGAGGTGGAGGCACTGGCGCGGTCGGCCGGGCTCTCCGGTCCGGCAGGCTCCTACGCCGAAGCGGACGCCCCTGCGACCGACCCGCTCTCCCGCTGGCACGGCATGGAGCTCACCCGTTACAACCAGGCGGCGGAGGCGCTGAACCGACGGGCGCTGGAGGGGCTTCAGGCGCTCCGCCGCTTCAAGGAGGAGCTGCTATACCAGAAGCTGGACTGCTCTCTTACGCTCCACCTGGGTCCCGGGCTGCTCCAGCACATGATCAATGAGGCCGAGGAGGCCTACCGGGTGCTGACGGGCCTGCGGGAGCAGGCGAACCTCCCGCCGGCCATGGAGGCGCTCCACCACCATCTCCTCTGGCTGCCCGACGCCTCGGGCCACGCCTGGGCCCTGCACGGTGGCCTGGCCGCTACCGAGCAGGAGTTGCAGCAGGTGACCATGGAGTTCAAGCAGGTCTTCGACGGCCTCCATATCACAGCAATGGAGCTCTTCACCATGCTCCGGGTGGCGCCCCGCATGGTTGGCGTCCTGCGGCGGCTCAATCGGAACAGCATGGATCAGATCAAGGCCTTCCGGTCCTTCCTGCTGGAGATGCGAGAGCATCTGGAGGCGTGTGAGATCGGTGGCACGCTCAGCCCGCTCTTCGCCGACCACATGCTGCGGGAGGAACTCTACTACACCGAGAAGATGATGCTGCTGGGCGAGCAGAAGTAGGGAGAGGGCCGCTACAGCACCACCCACCCCAGGCCGAAGAGCGCCGTGGCGAAGAGCATCACCCTGCCCATGACCCTGACGGCCCGGGAGCGCAGGAGTCGTCCCACCCCGATCACAACCAGCCCGTAAAGCGCCCAGAGCCCCATGGAGATCTTCGAGATCACGTCGCGCTGCCACTGCAGCCTCTCGCTGGAGACCACGGTCCCCCGGGCGTAGGTGAAGGCGGGCTCCGTCCAGCGGACCACCTCGAAGCTGATCAGGGTGAAGCCAAGTGCGGCGGCCACCAGGGAGAGGTAGCGATCCGCCTCGTCCAGGTTACCCCGCCTGGACTCGAGCCATGCCGACAGGAGCGGGGAGCCCAGGACGGCAGCGTAGCTGATCAGGCGAACGGACCAGTCGGCCCAGCGGCCATTGGCCATGACCCCACCCAGGAGCATGTAGCCCATGGCGACCATGAGAACCGCCTGGCCGACAGGCTTCCAGGGCAGGTCGGGGAAGAACGGACCGCTGAGGAGGACCAGGAATCCGTAGATCCCCCAGGCGCCGGCGATCAGGAGCGCCTCGTTCCCGGAGGATGCGGCCCCCCGGGTGATGGTGATCGCCTCCGCGATCGAGTAGGTGATCGCCCAGAGGGCCAGGAAGTGAGCCCCGACGGTGGTAAGGCGGCGGATCGGCTCCCAGTCGGGCGAGTGACGGGCCGTCCAGAGGGCGAAGAACCAGCCCATGACCGTGGCGATAAAGCCGGCGTCACGCACCAACTCGTCCGCGAGCGAACCCCGAAAGAGCGTGCTGTCGAAGAGGGCCGGAAAGGAGTCCAGGGTGACCATGCGGACGCCGGCCATGAGGAGGAGCAGCAGTGCGGTCAGGCGAAGGGCCGGCCGGACGGGCAGGAGAAGCACGATCATGCCGAGCAGGCCCAGCGCGAGGGTGGCCCACTCCCCGGAGACCAGCGTGATGCCCAGGCCGACCGATCCGGCGACCGCCACACCGATCAGGGCCGCCACGAGCCTGGGGGGATCGGCCGGTTGCGGCGAGCGGGCAGCCTCGGGCCGCAGCGGTGCGGCCAGGGGAATGGCGAGCATGGCTGCCACCACGCCGGCCAGCCAGCCGAACCGTTCCGCTTCCTGGACGTATGCGCCGATGAGCAGCCCGATCACGGCCAGGAGGACGGAGCAGGTCACCTGGCCGTCGCGGCAGAGTCGCTCCTGCGCTCTCCATCTCATCCGGCGCTGCCGTCTCTCCCGGCGCCTCCGGCTCATCCGGGGCCCTGGGACTGCCATCCGCACCGCCTCCTTCGAGAAGCTATTATGCCTAAGTTGGACGCTACCGGAATCTTTCCTTCTTTTTAAGTGGGAAGGGGGTAGAGCGCAACCCCCAGCTGCGCCGCAATCACGGAAGGGGATAGAGCGCCACGTCGAAAAGGGGCGCCCTCATCGGGCGCCCCGCTTGATGCTCTTCTCCATCTGGAACCGGGTCACCTCATAGCCCATGGACTGGTAGAGCCCGTGTGCCACCTCGTTGTTGGCGGTGACCATCAGCATGACCGACTGGCAGCCGTAGGAGCGAAGGAGCTCCTCCCCCTCCTCCATCAGCTTCCGGCCGACCCCCTGCCCCCGGACACGTTTGGCCACGTAGATGGCGTTGACCTCACCCCGCCGGCGACCGCTGTAGTCCACCTCGATCACCAGCCAGATAAACCCACAGACCCCGAGGCTGTCCTCGGCGACCAGGACCGCCTGGCCTGGGTCACGGACCGCCTCCCGGAGCTGATTGCGCTTGCGCACGACAAACTCCGTATCGACGACGAAGCCCGGGAAGTTGGTCTCATACAGCTCGGGGAGAAACGAGAGGATCTGCGGGCTGTCATCCGGGTAGTCCAGATGCCGAATGCGCACGGTGGGTCACCTCGCGGCAGGTTTTGTCCCGACGTGAATCGCCACGGTCCCCATCATCAGAAGCTGGTAATCGGTCTGCTCGAAACCAGCCTCCTTGAACATCTCCTCCAGCCGGTTGGGGAAGGGGTAGTTGTCGAGGGAGCGAGAGAGGTAGGTGTAGGGGCGCACCTTGGCCTGGCGGCCAGCCTTCACGACCAGCCAGTCGATCAAGGGGAGAAGCGTCTTCCAGTAGAGGAAGAAGCCAAGCCGGATCACACGGCTGTAGGGTTTCGCCGCCTCCAGGCAGACGAAGCGGCTGCCCGGCTTCAGCACCCGGTAGATCTCCGAGAGCGTCTTCTCGATCGATGGGACATTTCGCATGGCCCAGCCCATGGTGGCACCATCGAACGAGTTCTCCGGAAACTGGAGGTCCATAGCATTGCCCCACTGCAGCGTGACCGCATCTTTGTAGGGCGACTGGCCGACGCGCCGCCGGCCCACCTCCAGCATCCCTTCGGAGAAGTCCACACCGACCACCGAGCCGCCCGGCTGCACCTGGGCGGCGTCGAGCATGGAGAGGTCGCCGGTGCCGCAGGCGACGTCGAGGATTCGCTGCCCCGGCTTGAAGTCGCACTGTTGAACGAACTCACGGTGCCAGCGCTCCCACTGGCCGGCGGACATCACCTGATTCATGGCATCGTACTTCTCAGCGATCTGATCGAAGAGCTCCCGCACGTACTGCTCTTTCTCTTCGGCCGATGGCGGCTTGTAGGAAGGGGCCATTGATTCGCCTCCTCAACGTGGTCGGGGACGGTGCCGGGCGGCCGCTACCGGCGGGCCTCGGTCCAGGGGCAGAAGAACCGCTCTGCCCAATCCAGGAGCACATAGAAGCCGAATCCCATGAGCGCCATGGCCATGACACCGGCGAACATGAGGCCATAGTCCCGCATGGACCAGGCATCCCAGACCATGGAGCCGAGGCCCAACTGGGTCGCATAGGTTTCTGCAAAGAATAGGACCGCCACCGCCGTACCGGTGGAGAGGCGCAGGGCGGTGAAGATGCCGGGCAGGGTCGCCGGCAGGATCACGTGCCGGTAGATTGCCCACTCACCGCCACCCAGGGACTGCACGGAGCGGATCAGCCCGCGCGGTACCCCTGCAGCGGCATCCTTCACGGTCACGAGGATCTGGAAGAAGATGACGAGGGTGATCAGGAAAATCTTCGAGACATCGCCTATGCCCAGGACCACGATGATCACCGGCAGGAAGACGACCTTCGGGATCGGATGCGACAGGTAGAGGAGCACGGCACCCACCGGCCCCCCTGAGCGCCCCAGGTAGAGCCCGAGGGGCAGGCCGATCGCCAGCGAGATCAGGGTGGCGACCGTGGCCCGGTAAGCGGAGACGGCGAAGTGCTTGACCAGGGGGCCGTCGACCACGCCCTGCACGAAGGCGGAGGCGGCGTCGGCCAGGCGGGGGAAGGCAGGGATCGAGAGGTAGAGAGCGATCCCCTCCCAGACCAGGGCCATGATCGCCAGTGCGATCACGTAGTGATACCAGCGCCGGCTAGGCACCAGCGTTCACCCCCTTCTCCAGGGCGTCGCGCACCTCGTTGACCAGTTCAAAGAAGGCCGGGCTCCGGCGGTCGCCCACCGAACCGTTCTGGAAGTGGCCCACGATCCGACCCGGCCGGGGCGAGAGGACGATGATCTGCTGTCCCAGGTAGACCGCCTCGGTGATCGAGTGGGTGACCAGCACCAGGCTGGTCCGCCGCTTCCGCCAGATCGAGAGGAGCAGGTCCTGCATCTCCTCACGGGTCAGGGCGTCCAGGGCGGAGAAGGGCTCGTCCATGAGGAGCAGGTCCGGGCCGAGGGCGAGCGAACGGGCAATGGCCACCCGCTGCCGTTGTCCACCCGACAGTTGATGCGGCCAGCGACTGGCCAGTTCGGCAATGCCGACCTCCTTCAGCGCCAGATCAGCCGGGGCGGGGTCCATGGAGCGGATTCGCAGCCCGAGGGCCACGTTCTCCCGCACCGTCTTCCAGGGCAGGAGGCCATAGTCCTGCAGGATCAGGGCGGTCCCGGGGCGCCGCGGCTGCACGGGGCTGCCGGCCACCAGTAACTCCCCCTCGTTCACCGGCGCCAGGCCGGCCATCAGGCTGAGGAGCGTGGTCTTGCCGCAACCCGAGGGACCGACGACCGCCAGGGTCTGCCCAACGGGTAGCCGAAAGGAGACGTCGCGCAGGGCGACCGTCTCCTTGTAGGCATATCCAACCGAGCGAGCCTCGATCACTTGACCTGCGGATAGAGCGTCTTGTTGACGATCTCCTCGTAGGTCACCTTCTTGGCGATGATCTTCTTGTCCAACAGCCACTCTATCACAGCCTCCACGTCAGCCTTCGCAGGCGCCTGGGACGGCGAGTACGGCGTCACCTGGAAGGAGTCCTTGATCTCGGCCGGCAGCTTCGCCTTGTCGGCCAGCAGTTCCTTGAACGCGGTGGGATTCGCCTTGATATCAAGCACGGCCAGGTTGTAGGCCAGGAAGAACCGCTTCAGACCCTCGGTCTTCTCCTTGACCGCCTTGTCGGTAAAGACGATGACGGAATGGGAGTAGTTCTGCTTGGCGTTCACATCGTTCAGGATTAGCTTGGCGCCCTTGGCGACCGCCAGAGAGAGGAGCGGCTCGGGCAGGGTGGCCGCCTTGATCTGGCCGGACATGAGCGCCTCAAACCGGACCGGGATCTGCGGGATGTTGGTCACCTTGATCTCATCCGCCGTGAATCCGTTCTCCAGCAGCATCTTCTCCGTGGTGTAGTGGATGACCGAGTTGGTGGAGATGCCGATCTCTACGTTCTTCAGGTCAGCCGCGGTGTCAATGCCGGAGTTCGGGGCCGCAACGATGGCGAAGGGGCTCTCTTCCTTGGTGGCGCCAAGGGCCAGAGAGGTAATCTGGACCGGGGTCCCCTTCTCGTAGACACCGACCGCACCGATGATGTCGGTCATGGTCCCGTCGATCTGGCCACCCTCCAGGGCGGCATCACGCTCGAGGGCCGACTTGAAGGTGATCAGTTCAACATCGACACCCTGCTGCTTGTAGTAGCCCTGCGCCTCAGCGACCCAGAAGGGGAGGCCGTCGATCACCGGAAGCTGGCCGATCTTGAGGCTGGCCACCGGGGTCGGGTCGGCAGGCTTCGTAGCGGGACCCTGCTCACCCTTGTTGTAGACGGCGTTGGGCTTGCTGCCGCAGCCGGCCAGCACGCCAAGGGTTAGTACCAGAGCAAGTGCGAGGGACAGTTTCCGCTTCATTTCTATGAAGTCCTCCCATTGCAACAGAGATTAGTGTAGTACCACAGCGACCGCCGTACAGAGGAAGTAGGCGACGCTGATGTACCCGTTCACATTGAAGAAAGCCGCATTCAGTCGGGACATGTCCCGGGGCGAGATGATCGAGTGCTCGTAGTGGAGCAGCCCCGCCACGATCAGCCAGCCAAGGGCGTAGAGCCATGCGGTCAGCGGCCAGGTCAGGGGGCTCGCCAGCGGGAGCAGGCCCGTGTAGACCCCGAAGAAGAGGGTGAACGCCACGACGCCCAGGTGGAAGCCCCGGGCGATCTGCAGGGCGCGGGCGAGGCCAAAGCGGGCCGGGACCGAATGGACCCCGTTCACCTTGTCCGCCTCCATGTCCTGAGTCCCGTAGATCACATCAAACCCGGCATTCCACAGGGTGATGATGGCGACCAGCAGAAGTGCCTCCCAGGTGACCTTCCCAGCGACCGCCACGTAGGCCCCGAAGGGGCCCCAGGCGACCGAGAGGCCGAGCCAGACGTGGCAGAGCCAGGTGAACCGCTTGGTAAAGGCGTAGATGGAGAAGGTGAGCACCGCCAGCGGGAAGAGCTTCACGGCAAGCGGGTGCAGGTTCAGGGCGGCCAGGAAGAGCATGATCACCGCCAGGATAATCCAGACCCAGACCTCCCGCTTTTCAATCAGCCCGGCGGGGATGTGCCGGGTACGGGTCCGGGGGGTCTTGGCGTCGATCTCGGCGTCAAAGAGCCTGTTCATGGCCATGGCGGCCGTGCGGGCGCCAGCCATGGCAACGGTAATCCAGAGGAGTTGCTGCCAGGTGGGCCAGCCACCGGCAGCCACGAACGCACCGAGGTAAGCAAAGGGCAGGTTGAGAATGGTGTGCTCGAATTTGACCAGCTCGGCGAAGGTCTTTACCTTGCGGAGACCAGCGATCACGAGACACGCCCCTTTCCGGCGTCATATTCTGAGCGGAGGATCGCCATGATCACCGTGTCATAGTAGTGACCGTTAATGTACCCATACTGGCGGAGTAACCCCTCCTGGGTGAAGCCCGCCTTGGTGTACGCCTTCAGGCCGGCGGTATTGCCGGCGTTGGCGGTCAGCCAGATCCGGTTCAGATTGAACTGCTCAAAGCCGATCTGGATCAGCAAGCGGACGGCATCGGTGCCGTAACCCCTACCCCGGTACTCGGCCTCCCCAATGGCGATACCGATCTCAGCAGAGCGGGCGACGTGGTTGAACCCGCGCAGGGTGCATCCACCAATGTGGGCGCCGGTCTCGAACGCCTCGATCGCCCACTCGACCACTGAATCGCTCGATGCGGCGGTCAGTTCGAGGTACTTGCGGACCTCTTCCTTCGAGAGCCGGCCCGGGCGCATGCCCAGGGTATCGGTCACGCCTGGATCGTTCATCCAGCGATAGCGGTCGTCGGTATCGCTGGCGGGGTCAACACGGCGGAGCCGAACCAACTTGCCCTGGTACATGTAGGTTTCACCTCATTCGATGGGCTAGAAGCCGTACTCCTTCCAGCGCCGGCTCACCTGCTCCTTCATCTCGGGCGACATCTCGATCTCGTCCGGCCACTGCCGGGGATGCCCCTCCTCGGGCCACTTCTTCGTCGCATCGATCCCCATCTTGGAGCCGAAGCGCCAGACCGGGGAGGCATGGTCGAGATCATCCACGGGACCCTCGGCGAAGAAGACATCTCGCTTCGGATCGATGTTGCCGGAGACGTACCAGAAGACCTCGCTGTAGTTGTTCAGATCAATATGCTCATCCACCACGACGATGCACTTGGCCAGCATCATCAGCCCCATGCCCCACATGCCGTGGATCACCTTGCGGGCCTGGCCGGGGTAGCGCTTCTTGATCCGGACCAGCACGCAGTTGTGGAAGGTGCCCTCCGCAGGCATGTTGTAGTCCAGCACCTCGGGGAGGAACATCTGCAGCATGGGCAGGAAGATCCGCTCGGTCGCCTTGCCCAGGTAGACATCCTCCTGCGGCGGCTTGCCGACGAGGGTGGCGGGGTAGATGGCGTCCTTGCGGTGGGTAATGGCGGTCACGTGGAAGACCGGGTAGGGATCGGCCGGCGAGTAGAAGCCGGTGTGGTCGCCGAACGGTCCCTCGATCCGGAGCGGCTCGGCGGTGTCCACGTAGCCCTCCAGAATGAAGTCAGCGTGAGCCGGGACCTCCAGATTGATCGTCTTGCACTTGACCAGTTCGACCCCTTCGCCACGCACGAAGCCGGAGAACATCAACTCCGGGATGATCGGCGGGAGCGGGGCGGAGCCGGAGTAGACGGTGACCGGATCGCCGCCCAGTGCCACGGCCACCTCCATGCGGGTGCCGCCGGCGGCGTCGAAGTGGCGCTGGCCGTCCTTATGCTTGTGCCAGTGCATACCGGTGGTCTTCTCGTCGTAGACGTGTAGCCGGTACATGCCAATATTGCGGCCCCCCGTGGCGGGGTCTCGGGTGATTACATTGGTCAGGGTGATGAATGGGCCGCCATCCTTCGGCCAGGTGGTGAGGATCGGCAGCCTGGTCAGATCGACCTGGTCTCCGGTCAGGACAACCTCCTGGCAGGGCGCCTTGGAGATGACCTTCGGCTGGGTGGACTTGGCTACATCGAGCAACTTCATACCCGTGCCAAGCTTCTCCAGCAGGCCCCCACCGCCCCCGCCGGGTCCGGGCAGCTTCATGAGCTCCTTGATCCGGCCACCGATCTCGTCGAGGTCGTTGACGCCGAGGGCAAGGCACATGCGCTCCATGGAGCCAAAGGTGTTGGTCAGCACGGGGAAAGCGGAACCCTCAACGTTCTCGAAGAGCAGCGCCTGGCCGCCACCGGGCATCTTGGAAACCCGGTCGGTGATCTCGGCGATCTCCAGGTAGGGATTCACCTTCGCCTTGATCCGCTTCAGCCAGCCGCGCTTCTCGCAGGCCAGAATGAACTCATGCAGGTCACGAAAGGGAGCCACGAGCCTCAACTCCTTGTGCCAGCCCGGTTTGCGCCGGTATTCACGTTGTAGACTCTGTATGGGCGAAATGTCCTCATCCAGTGTAGCAACGGTGAGAATGGAAGTCAACGAAAGGACTATGGGCTGACCTTAACTGGACACTGGGACTGGTGAGGCGTTGTGAGAGCGTGTGAGGGGCTGTGAGAGCGTGTGTGAAGTCTGTGAGAGCGAGTATGAAGTCTGTGAGAGCGAGTATGAAGTCTGTGAGAGCGAGTATGAAGTCTGTGAGAGCGAGTATGAAGTCTGTGAGAGCGAGTATGAAGTCCGTGAGACCGTGTATGAAGTCTGTGAGAGCGAGTATGAAGTCTGTGAGAGCGAGTATGAAGTCTGTGAGAGCGAGTATGAAGTCTGTGAGAGCGTGTGAGGGCTTGTGACTTGCTGGTCGGCTTTGGGTATACATGAAGCCGCACTGAGGGACTTTCTTCCCCTGGTGCGGCCTCGACCTCGATCTACCGGTCTGCCCCTGTCAAAGCGCCAGCGGGCAGCTCCTTGCCCCCTAGAACCGGCGAATCGCCTCGGCAAGTACCCGGGTGCCCAGCACCAGGTCCTCCAGGCTGGTGAATTCCGCCGGGTTATGGCTGATCCCGCCCTGGCTCGGCACGAAGAGCATGGCCGCGGGGGCGACCCGGGCTACGTACATGGTGTCGTGGCCGGCCCGGCTGACCATGGGCAGGTACTCCACGCCGAGCGCCCGGCATGCCTCCTCCAGCTTCGCCACCACCTGTGGGTCCAGCGTCACCGGCTCCTCCTCTGAGAGGGTCTGCACCTGGATCACAATCCCCCGCTCCGCCTCCACCCGGCGAACCAGGTCCATGAAGGCCCGCACCGTCCGCCGCTTGGAATCTGCATCCACGCTGCGGATGTCGACGCCCAACTCCACCCGCCCGGGGATCACGTTAATCGAGACGGGATGTACCCCGAAGACCGTCATGGTCCCTACCGTCGCCGGATGCTCCGCCCGTGCCAACCGCTCCAGCCCCAGGATCAATTCCGCCGATGCGGTCAGGCCATCCTTCCGCCGGTCCATGAGGGTGGCGCCCGAGTGACCCGCCTCCCCCTCCACCGTCAGCTTGAACCGAGATGGCGCTGCGATCCGACTGACCACACCGATCCGCCTGCCGCCACGCTCCAACTCCAGCCCCTGCTCTACGTGCAGCTCCAGGCAGCCGGCGATCGGGCCGAACTCCTGCGGGCCGCCGGTCAAGTCGTAGCCGGCGTTCTCGGCGAGGGCCGCATCGAACCGAACCCCATTGCGATCCGTCAGGGCGAAGAGTTTTTCGGGCGGAAGCACCCCCGCCAGGCCCTTGGAGCCCATGGTCGCCACGCCCCAGCGGGAGGACTCCTCCGAAGTGAAGGAGACCACACCCACCGGCAGGTCGGGCAGGGTGCCATCCTCGTTCAAGGCCCGCACTGCTTCGAGAGCGGTCACCACACCCGCCACCCCGTCGAAGCGGCCCCCATCGGGGACGCTGTCCAGGTGGGAGCCGGTCAGCAAGGCCGGGCGATCCCACTCGCCGAGCACGGCAGCCATGTTGCCAAATCGGTCGATCCGAACCGTCATCCCCTCGGCCTTACACAGCTCGATGAAGTAGGCCCGGCCCGCCCGCTCTTCCGGGGTCAAGGCCAGGCGAGTCACCGCCGTAGGGCCCGAGGAGCCAATCTTCGCAAACGCCTCCAGATCACGCGCAATCCGCTCTGCCTGAATCGGCAATCAAGACGCCTCCTTATGGTTATGGGGCCTCACCGCAGTGGTGAGACCCTACTAGTATGACTCGAGTCGCTTTGAGCCCATCAGCAGGAGGGTAACAAGGCCGGAGGGCTCCCTTCGAGAAGAGGCCAACCACGTCATCGGCGGCAGGGATGGTGATGACCAGGGCGGGCGGCCCTCCCTGTGTCGACGATGGTCAACCGAACCTCTTGGTTCCTTCTGCCATGATCAGATCCATCCCTCTTGATCAGACAAACATTAACGGATCTCCCAACCAATATGAGTAATTGGGGTTAGACCGACCGAAAGGGCTGCCGCCCGAAGGTCTTGGTCGATTAACCGCATGATGTACAAGCGTTTTCCCCAAAGGACTATCTTTCGTCTTCCGCAACGGCCTCTCTGGACTCTTGCATCTCCGTTAATCGACGGGTGCGGGTACAGACAGCGAGAAGAACCCCCGCCGCTCGTGCGGCAGGGGCTCTTCTCGGTGGACTCATCGCCTGGCGTAGGTCAGGTCGTAGGACTCGCCGCCCATGGCGGAGAGCACATCGAGGATCTGGTGGAAGAAGGCGGCCTGATCCGATCCCCTCCGCAGCTCGGTGAAGGGGCGCCCATCCTTGATGAACTGGATCCGCTTGCAGTAGGAGGCGGAGACCGGGTCGTGGGTGACCATGAGGATCGTCGCCTTGGCCTCCTCATTCAATCCGGCCAGCGACTCCATGAGGGAGCGGGCCGACTTGGAGTCCAGGTTGCCCGTCGGCTCGTCGGCCAGGATCAGGGCCGGCTGATGGATCAGGGCCCGGGCCGCCGCCGCCCGCTGTTTCTGCCCACCCGAGACCTGGTAGGGGTAGTGATGCAGCACATCGGTAATCCCGAGCTGCTTGGCGATCTCCTGTGTCCTCGACTCAAGCTCAGCAACCGGTCTCCCTTCCAGGGCGAGGGGAAGCATGATATTCTCCTTCAGGGTCAGCGAGTCGAGCAGGTTGAAGTCCTGGAAGATGAAGCCGAGGTTGCGGCGGCGGAAGAGCGCCAACTGGTCGCCCTTCAGCCCTGCCAGCGACTGCCCGCTCACCAGGATCTCGCCCGAAGTCGGGCTGTCGATCGTGCCGAGCAGTTGGAGCAAGGTCGTCTTGCCGCTGCCGGACGGCCCCATGATGCCGACAAACTCGCCGGCCTCAATCGTCAGGTTGAAGGAGTCCAGCGCCTTCACGGACACGGCGGAGCGCTGTCCACCATAGATCTTGGTCAGGTTCTGTGCCTGGAGGACTGGCATAGGCGATCCCATCCCTTCGAGTTAAGCGTGGCGGAGCAGTGCCCGCACGTAGGTTTGACGGGTGATCAGATAGTAGGCGCCAAAGAGCAGCGCATAGAGCAAGGAGACCAGGGCCATCGGCTGCCAGGTGACCGCTACCTCGAACCGGCCGAACATCCTGACGGCCACAGCAGCGTTGGAGACGGCCAGGGCAAGCGGGGCGAAGAAGAGGACCATGGTCTGGGTGGAGACCACCCGCCGCACTTCGGCAGGCCGAATCCCGACTCGAGCGAGGGCCCGGAACTGGGGCCTTTCCTCCAGCAGATCATTCAGGAGCTTGAAGTAGAGTAGGTTGCAGGAACCCAGGAAGAAGAGCAGGCCTACGAAACAGCCCAGGAAGAGCATGAAGCCGCCGGCCTGGAGTTGCTGGTGCTGGAAGATGCCGGTACCCGACACCGCTGGCCGCCCATCATCCAGCGTGCCTGGGTATGCTTGACGGATCCCTACCACGGCATCGACAGCGGCCCGCCAGTTGGTGAACTGGTACAGGTGGACCATCTGCGTAGCGGCCACGGCAGCGATCTGCCGGAAGTGGTCATCGTGGAGTACGAGCAGCGCGTTCTGGTTGAACAGGTTCCGGACCAGCACCTGTCGGACCTGAACCTCGGCCATCCGCTCACCGCTGATATCCGAAACCAGATCGGCCACCGGGCTTTGACTGGCCCGGACGGAGGGGAGGTACCTGTACTCCCGGTCCAGCAGGTAGGCGGCCTCACCCGGCTGCAGCGAGATCGGGTCTTCCCCGTGGGCCTGGAGCCACCGATTGGCCGCCGAGAGGGGCAGTATCCGGTGGACAGCCTGGTTGCGGAAAGAGATGGCCGGGTCCCGGAAAGCGAGGGTCACCGCTGAGATCGACGGGGTCTCTACCGCAGTAGCCACGTCGACTCCATGATCCTGCAGGATCGCGGTGACACGCTCGCGGGTGATGCCCCCCGGCGCATCCACCACTTCCAGGTGAACCGGTTGGCTCTTCAGCGCCTCCTGCTCGGTGGAAAGGTAGATGTTAAAGAGCAAGCCGAGAATGGTCAGCGAGATCGTCGAGAGCATGGTGATCAGGAAGAGGACACGGGCGTTCTCCTTCACCTTGTACGTGAACTGGGCGATCGTCAGCAGGTTGGTCCGCCGCAGGTAGAGCGCCCGCCGCCGCTTCAGCCAGCGCATGATCGCCACGGCCCCCTGGGTGAAGAGCAGGTAGGTGCCCACGGTAAGCAGGGCCAGGATCGGTAGGAAGCGGTCCACGAACTCCTCCTGCTGGACCGAGAGCGCCATGCCATAGCTCAGCAACAGGCTGATGCCGCCAGCGCCGGCGAGCCAGGGCGAAAAGGTGGGCGGCTCCTTCGGGCGGGAGGCAGCCTGAAACAGCTCCGCAATCGCCGCCCGCCGGATAAACCGCCGGCTGAGCAGGCCGATCACCAGGTAGATCGCCACGAAGGCCCCGGCGGTAAGGCCCACCGCCGCCCAGGAGAGGTGAAAGGGGATCGGCTCAGTCAAACGGAGGACCCGGCTGATCAGGAGCAGGAAGAACTGGAGGAAGGCCAACCCGAAGCCGATCCCCAGCCCGATCGCCCCCGCGCCCATCAGCAGCAGTTCAGCGGCCAGCAGCCGCGTGATCTGGCCGGGAGCCACCCCCACCATCTGCATGGTTGCGATCTCCCGCAGCCGGGCCTTCTGGAAGGCCGAGTGGGCGTAGAGGATGAAGACTACGGCAAAGAGTACGACGATCATCTCAATGATGGTCAGGATCGTCCGCATACCTTCGGGGAAGGTGGGGCCGACTACACCCGGGTGAAAGAGCAGCGCACTGTAGAGGAAGAAGACCCAGACAGCGAAGGTGGCGCTCAGGAAGAAGGCAGCGTAGTTGCGGGCCTGGTGACGCACGTTCTGCCAGGCGATATGCCAGATGCTCATGGACTTCCTCCTCTAGGCCTTTGCCAGCAGGGCGCTGACATAGGTCCGCCGGGTGACGAGATAGTAGGCCAGGTAGAGCAGCGTGTACCCGCCGGCGGTCAGCAGGAGCGGCTGCCAGAAGTCGATCAGGAAGACGCTGGTGAAGAGCCGGAGCGCCAGCGCTGCGTTCAAGACCGAGAGACCCAGGGGGATGAAGAAGAGAATGAAGGTCTGGACCGAGACCACCCGCTGCACCTCCCGGGGCAGGATCCCGACCTTGGCCAGCGCCTGGAACTGTCTGCGGTCCTCGAAGAGGTCGGTGAAGAGCTTGAAGTAGAGCATGTTACCCGAGGCGAGGAAGAAGAGGGCCGCTACAAAGACCGCCAGGAAGAAGGCGAAGCCGTTGGAGCGCTGGAACGAGTCGTAGGCGATTGCCGTAGCCACCAGCGGACCTGGGTGCATGAAGGGCTCTCCCTCGGGCCAGTTGGCCCGCACCTGGTCATAGAGTTCCATGGCTGCTGGGAAGCTGCTCCGCCAACTCTCGAACTGCCAGAGATAGGCGGTCTCGACCGGCACCTCCCCGGCCAGGCGGTCGAAGAGCGGATCATCGATCACCAGGACCTCGTACTCGTTCAGGGGCGGGAGCGAGAGGAGCGCATCGATCCGCAGGTCGAAGAGCACCCCGGGCTCCGTGTCGGGCGGTCCCCCCGGGTCGGGGCTGAAGCCGACCGTCCGGCCCACCAGCCGGCGCAGCGACTCCCGGGCATCGTCGGAGAGCAGAACCCCTCCGCCCGGAGCCACGGCGAGCGGATCCAGCCCCAAGCTGGTCAGCCATCGGTTCACAGCAGAGAGCGGCATGACCGGCGGGGTCTGGGCCACGTGCTGTACGGCGCCATCTGCATAGAGGAGCGTAGCCGGATCGGTTCGTGGAATCTCCCCCCGGGCTGTTACCGCCACACCGTGTTGGGCAAGGACCGCATCCACCTGATCCGGGGTGATCCCGCCGGGCTGACCGTACATGCGTAGGCCGACCGGCCAGTACTCCTCCGCCTTCTCTGCCGAGACCGACCAGGCCGCGTAGAAGAGACCGGTGGCGATCAGCGAGATCGTAGAGAGAATGGCGACCATGTAGAGGATCTTCGCGTTGTCCCGCAGCTTGAAGAGCAGCTGTGAGATCGTCAGCAGGTTGGTCCGCCGCGTGTAAAGGGCGGGCCGCCGTTGGAGGCCCCGCAGGATCGCCACCGAGCCCTGGGTCATGAGCAGGTAGGTGCCGATCATCAGAAAGAGGAGTACCCAGAGCACCCGATCGCCGATGCTGCTCCCCGTCGCCGTGAGGACCAGGTAGTAGGCCGGCCCCAGGGTGGCGGCGCAGAGTACGACCTTCCACCAGGAAAAGGTGGGGGGCTCCTTGGGCCGCACGGCCGCCCGGAAGGCCTCTGCCACGGAGATTCGCCGCAGCGTCCGGCCGCCCAGCAGGGAGATCGTCAGGAAGATCAGCAGGAAGGCGCCGTAGGTCCAGCCGATCGCCGACCAGGAGAGCGCAAAGCCAATCGGCTCATCCAGTCGCAGTACCCGGCTCATGCCCAGCAGAAACAGCTTCAGGAAGGCGAGCCCCAGCAGGATGCCGGCTGTGATCGCCCCCAGGCCAATCGTCAGGTTCTCGTAGCGCACCATGCGAGTGGTCTGCCGTGGGCCCATGCCAAGCAGGGAGAGGGTGGCCAGTTCCTTCATTCTTGCCTTCAGGAACGCCGAGTGGGCGTAGAGCACGAAGAGAATCGAGAAGAGCGCCACCACGCCCTCCACGAAGAGCAGGATCTGCCGCGTCATCTCCGGCAGGGAGTCCACTGACACCTGCGGATGCAGCAGCAGCGAGCCGTAGAGGAAGAACATCCAGACGGCAAAGGTGCTGCTTAGAAAGTAGGCGGCATAGTTGCGGGCCTGGTGCCTGACATTCCGCCAGGCCAGTTGCAGCAAGGTCATCTCGGATCACTCCTTCAAACGCAACCTTCGCCCTCAGTCTACCGCCGGCGCACACCCGCTCCCATAGCCGAACCTTTCAATCCCGGCCCCCCTGCCTTACAAAAACGTAAGGCCCCGGCGATCTACGTCGCCGGGGTGCCTGCTGTGACCGAACTCGCATAGGCGAAGGTGACCGTCGTCCCCTTCCCCTCCTCTGTCGATGAAGCGATGTTGACCGTGTGGCCCATCTGCTCCATGACCTGTCTGACCAGGTAGAGCCCAATCCCGGTCGCCCCGCCGTAGCGACGGCCGTTCTCGCCGGTGAAGAAGGGCTCAAAAACCCGGCCCAGGTCCTGCTCGGGGATCCCGGGCCCCTGGTCTGCGACCCGCAGGCGGATCTCCTGCTCCCCCCGCTCCAGCCGGAACCGGAGCCGTTGGCCCGCCGGTCCGCCCTGCGAACCGTACTTCAGGGCGTTCGCCACCACCTGGTCGATGGCGAAGCTGTTCCACTTCTCGTCGGTCAGCACCCGCCAGTCTCCATCGGGCGCATCGATCTCCGGGAAAATCCCGTAGCGGATAAACTGCTTCTTTCGCCCGTTGATCACCTTGCGAACCATCTCCAGCAGATCGACCTGCCGGATCTGGTAGTCGACGGCGAAGTCCTGTAACCGGGCCGTGTTCAGCACCAGTTCCAGCCCGTCGGCCAGCTTCACCGTCTCCTCCAGCACGGAGTCCATGGAGGCCGCCACCTGTTCCGGCTCCTGGGACTCGGCCTGCTGGGCAATCAGGCTGATGGTCGACACAGGCGTCTTCATTTGATGCACCCAGAGGTTAATGAAGGCCAGGTGCCGCTGATAGCCCTCCTGATAGCGCTGCCGGTCAGCCACCTGAAGCCGGTAGAACCGGTCGATCAGCGTCCGGTAGATCTCCTGGCTGCTGTCACCGCCCGGCGGCAGGCTGGTCAACTGGTCCAGCCCCGCCTCCTCCTCCAGGAGCACCTGGCTCTGCAGTGCGAACGGATACCAGCGGAGAAAGCGAATGCTCAGCGTGATCAGCAGGACGATCGAGCTGATCAGCAGCGCATAGCCCAGATTGGCCACCACCGTAGCGGCGGAGCGCCCCTCGAAGGTGAGGAGGAGCCAGATCAGGCCCAGGATCACGATCGCATTCACGTAAGTAGCGATGATCCAGCCAGCCTCGTCGATCAGGAACCGCCAGATCAGCCGCCAGGGGCGGTGCGTCCTCATGACCGGCCCTCCAGATGCTGCGGGCTGATCAGATAGCCGGCCCCCCGCCGGGTCTCCAGCGCTCCCCTCAGCCCCAGGTGGTCCAGCTTTGCCCGCAGCCGGTTCACGTTGACTGTCAGCGTGTTGTCATCTACGAAGCTGGAGTCGTCCCAGAGCGCCTCCAGGCACTCCTCCCGGCTGACGACCCGCCCCGCCTTCTCCATGAGCCGCTGGAGCAGCTTCTGCTCGTTCCGGGTCAGGGCCTGGCTCTCTGCCTGGCCGAAGAGACGCATCTCGCCGGCGGCCAGGTCCAGTTCCAGCACGCCCACCTGGAGGACCGAGCGGCCGGCTGGATCGGCCTGCGCGTACTCGCCGTAAGCGCGCCGGAGCATCGCCTTGATCTTGGCGTGAAGGACATCCAGGTGAAAGGGTTTGGTTATGTAGTCATCTCCGCCGCTCTCCATGCCCAGCACCTGCTCCATCTCCCCGGCACGGGCGGAGAGGAAGAGGATCGGCGCCGCCGTGTGACGACGGAGGAGTCGGGTCATGTGGAAACCATCCTGGTAGGGCAGGTTTACATCCATCAGGATCAAATGCGGCTTCGCTGCGAGGAACTCCTGCTCCACCCGCCTGAAGTCCTGGATCAGGTGGGTCATGTAACCGTAGCGGGTCAGATAGTCGGCCACCAGCCCGGCAATTTTGGGATCATCTTCGACGATGAGAATTGTGTAGGAGATGGCGGCCAACCTCCTTGCTGCAGGTCAACGCAAGCCCTTACTGGACGGGGGTCTTCATGATCTCCGTGAAGCGGGAGACACCATGGCGGAGCAGCCGGAGACAGCGCGGAAAGACCTGGCGGAAGTTCTCGATCGGATCGATCAACATCTCGACGGAGGCCCAGGTGTTATCGTCCACCAGGTAGAGCTTGACCACCTTCACCTCCGCGTTGACCGTCGTTGCCGCGGCCATTGCCCGTTGCCGCTCCCCCGGGTTGTCGATCGACCAGAAGAACGGGAGGGAGAGCCGGAAGTACTCCGGGTCATCCTCCGACTGGAAGAGCAGGTAGGAGATTCCCTCCGACTTGAAGATGATGTCGCCATCGTTGTCGAGGTGTGGAACGTAGCCCTCTTCCTTGAGGTACTCGAAGAACAGATCTTGCTTGGACATGAAGTCGCCTCCTCGGGTGTCAGTCTCTCCAGAGTTTGACCGCTTCTCCCTTAACCTTCGGATCTCCTGCAAGGACGCGGGAGGAGAAGGGGCACCGCGTCCAACAAAAAGGGTCTGACAATGGAATCAGCCCACCGCCGAGTAAGCGGTGGGCTCTTCTCACTAGTCGTGATCGCAGCCACAGGCCCCGCCGTCAAGCCCCTCGTCGGTCAGCTCCAGCGTACCGTTCAGGTAGGCCTCCAGGACCTTGGCGGGCTCGCCTTTGGCGCCCAGGGTCACCTTGACGCCCAGGTGCTCAAACATGTCCCTGGCGTGCTCGGGAATCCCCCAGCCCAGGACCATCTTCACGCCCTGCTTCGCAATGAAGAGCGGGGGCGGGCCACCGGGGCCGTGCCCGGGATTGGGCAGTTCCACCTGATTGACCACCTTGCCATCTTCAATGTCAGCGATGAGGAAGGTCTGGCTGCGGCCGATGTGCGGGCTGACCTGGCCGTCCAGAACGGGAATCGCGATCCGCTCCATGAGGGTTGCCTCCTTGTTGTCGATCGTTCTCACGGATCTTGATCTTACAAGGAGGATGGCCCATAACTCGGTGACTTATCTCACCGATCCCCTGCGACTTTTAGCCAGCGTGCGGTGCCGCCAGCAGGACCCCGTTCGCCTGGAGTTCCTCACGGATCCTGTGAATGAAGGCTACCGCGTGCGGATTATCGCCGTGGACGCAGATCGTATCGGCCTGCACGTGGATCTCCTCGCCGCTCATGGCGGTCACCTGTCCGGTCAGGACCATCCGCCTCGCCTGCATGGCCGCCGCCTTCTCGTCGGAGAGGACGGCGCCAGGGCGGGAGCGGTTGACCAGGGAGCCGTCGGCGTTGTAGGCCCGGTCCGCAAAGACCTCGCCGGCCACACGGAGCCCCGCCTGCCGGCCGGCCTCGTACAGCGCCGAATGCGGCAGGGCGAAGAGGATCAGGCCGGGGTCAAAGTCAGCCACCGCCTGAGCGATGGCCCGGGCCAGGGCGGCATCGGCGTTCGCCATGTTGTAGAGGGCACCGTGCGGCTTTACGTGGCGCAGCTCCACCCGCTCCGCCCGGCAGACCGCTGCCAGGGCGCCGACCTGGTAGAGCACGTCGCCGTAGATCTCGTCGGGGCTGCACTGCATGGGGCGCCGGCCGAAACCGGCCAGGTCCCGAAAGCCCGGGTGGGCCCCGACCGCCACGCCGTGCTCCTTCGCCAGCCGTACCGTGTGGCGCATCACCTGGGGGTCGCCACCGTGGAAGCCGCAGGCGATATTGGCCGAAGTGATCAAGGGCATGACCATCTCATCCGCCCCGATGGTGTAAGCACCAAACGACTCGCCCATGTCGCAGTTCAGATCCACACGGATCGCCATAAAGATCCCTCCAGCTTTGCGTAAGGGCGCCCGCCGGATGGAACCGGGGGCGCCGGCGGCCTAACCCAGGAACATCTCCCGTTCAAAGCCCTTGTACCAGGTCCCCTGCGACTGAAGGGTGCCGATATCCCCCTCGGCCAGCGTGGCGTACTGGTCGCCCCGCAGCGAGAACTCCTCCCGGCTGCCATCTTCAAACTCGAAGGTAATGAAGTAGGCGGTGTGGTGGTGGTGATTCGCCCCGTGGGAGTGCCGCTGCCGCCGCCCGATGATCCGAGCCCGGCGGGTCAGCAGGGGCTTCTGCGAGTTGGAGACCGCCCGGACAATCAACGACCCGATGATAAACACAAAGCCACCGATCACGATGATCGGGATGATGGTGAACATGAAATTGAAGCCCACGAGACCGCCTCCTGTGCCAACGTTTCACCCTATAAGAGTCGCGCAGGGCAGCTACAGGTTCGCAGAATCGGGACCTCCCCCTACTACAAAGGAAAGGTGAGCTGGACCGACCGGAGCTTCGGATCCTGCAACAGCAGATCCAGCTCCTCCACCGAGCGCCGGTCCTCGGGGAGGATCGTCAGCACCCGGTACTCCAACTGCCCCTCTTCCAGCACATCGCTGATCACCGCCTCCGAGAGGAAGCGGGTCGTCTGCACCTCGACCCAGACATCGGCGGGGATTGCCTCGGCGTCGATCCAGGGATAGATCTCGCCGAACCAGCCCTGCAACTCGGAGCGGGCCTGGGCCAACTGCTCTTTCAGCTGCGTCTTCGACTCCGGCGAGCCTAACCGCTCCCTCAGCCGCTTCTCCCGGGCCGCGAAGAGGCGTGGCCACTCCTGCTCCAGGAAGCGGCGCGGCACCAGGTACTGGCCGTTCCACTCCAGCCCGTGCTCCGCGAGGATCGCATCGAGCTCCTCCTTCGCCCGGGAGACCAGGTCCAGCTTGAAGAAGGTGACATCCAGCGGACGGGGGCGGGGACCACCACCGACCTGGGCGACCCCGAAATCCTTTGGATCGAGACGGCGGGAGCGGCGGGTGCCCTTCACGCTGACCCGCACGAAGGCGCCCAGCCGGGCAATCTCCGCCCCGACTCGGGCGGCATCGGCCCGCTCGCCCACCCGCTCAGCCAGCGCCGACCACTCGACCGGCGAAAGCTGGTGCGCCATCTCCCACCAACGGCGCAGATCGGCGAGCACCGGCTCGCTCTCCTGCAGGAGCGCCCCGTAGGAGCGGTGACCATCGACCCCGGCGACCGTCAGCGGGGCGCCCGAGACGATCACCGCACCGCCCTCGGCGGCGTAGAGGTGAGCGCTCAGATCGGGCAGGCCACGGATCTCGCAGTCCGGCAGCGCCTTGAGTTGCTGCAGGCCCGCCAGTTCGACCCGTCCATCGGTCAGCGCCTCGTGCGAGAGATCGGTCAGGACCCGAACCTGCGCCCCCTCCCGCGCGAGATGGGGCAGCAAGGCCCGCAACGCCTCCGCCTGGAGCTGGGGCGTGACCAGCCAGAGGGTCGTCCACGGCCCCCGCACAAGCTCCAGCAACGCAGTGCGATGAAACTGAACCGTCTGCCCCATCATCCTTTTACGCCTCCTGAAGGAGCCGCACCATGAGGGCGGCCCGCTGTGTCAGGCTCTCCACCTCAACGTACTCCTCAAAGGTATGCAGACCGTCGCCGCAGGCGCCCAGGCCGTCGATCGTCGGGCAGCCCACCCCGGAGGTGAAGTTGCCGTCGGAACCGCCGCCGGTGCCGGCCTCGCCCACCGCAAACCCAAGCTCCGCCGCCAGCGCCTGCGCCTTCTGGAAGAGGGCGATCGTCGCCTCGTTGCGCACCATGGGCGGCCGGTTGATCCCGCCCTCCACCGAGAGCCGGGCGCCCGGCACTACAGGCGCGAGGCCACGCATGATCGCATCGATCCGATTGGCCTCCTCCATCGTCATAAAGCGGACATCGACCTGAATGGTGCAGGACTCCGCCACCACGTTGCCGCGGCTGCCGCCGTTGACCACGCCCACGTTCACCGTGGTCCCGACCGACATGTCGGTCAAGCGCTGCAGGGTGAGAATGTGATGCGCCATCTCCTCGATCGCGGAGATCCCCTTGGTGGGATCGGCACCAGCGTGGGCCGGCTTGCCGTGGGCCGTGATCCGGTAGTCGGCCGTCCCCTTGCGCCAGGTCTTCAGGGCGCCGGTCGGGGGCATGGCCGGCTCGGTCACCAGGGCGGCGGCGGAGCGGCGGGCCTCCTCCTCGATCACCTCACGGGAGGCCTGCGACCCGACTTCCTCGTCCGATGTGATCAGCCCGACCACCTTGCGCCGGGGGGCGAGGTTCAGTTCCTTCATGCAGCGCAGGGCCCAGAGGAAGAGGACGACGCCGCCCTTCATGTCCGATGTGCCCGGCCCGAAGAGCCGGCCATTCTCAATGCGCAGCGGATTGCGGGCGATGTCGCCCACGTTAAAGACCGTGTCCATGTGGGAGAGGACCAGGGTCTGGCCATCCTCCCGGCCGGTGCCCCACTCCAGGCGGAGCAGGTCGCCGCGTTCCGCCCGCGGCAGGGTGGTCACCTGAGCCCCGGCTCCCGCGAATAGCTCGGCGAAGTGGGCGCCCATGCGGTCGACCGCCGCCTTGTCCAGGGAGGGGGATTCGATTGCGCAGACTGTCTTGATATCGGTGATGATCTGCTCCTTGTGCTGCTCCATGAAGGCGAGGATCGGGTTCACAGCAATTCCTCCCACGTGCTCGTACTCTGGCCCGGGCGGCTCCCGGGCCCTGTTTTGCTACGCTCCCGCAGCCCGCTTGCCCCGCTCGTCGCCGGTCCCGCCGGCATTCGCCCGCAGCGCCGCCATGTTCGCCTCGGCCAACTGGCAGTATCCCGGGTCCATGTCGACGCCAATCCAACGCCGGCCAAGCATCTCGGCGGCCTGACAGGTGGTGCCGCTCCCGTTGAACGGATCGAGGACCACATCGTCCTTATAAGTATAGAGCTTGATCAACCGGCTGGGCAACTCCACGGGGAAGGGAGCGGGGTGGCCCACCTTCTTGGCCGAGACGGTCGGGAACTCCCAGACCGATTTCGTATAGGCGACGAACTCCTCCGAGACCAGGTCCGACTCACCCTTGTGGGCCATCTTCCAGTCGCCCTTGGTGAAGACCAGGATATACTCATGCACATCCCGCAGGGTCGGGTTGGAGGGGCTGCACCAGGAGCCCCAGGCCGTGGAGACCCCGACCGAGGCGCCCTTGTTCCAGATGATCTCGCCCCGCATCTGGAAGCCGAGCTTGTTCATCTGCAGGCTGATGTAGGCATGTAGGGGAATGTAGGGCTTCCGGTCCACACCGGCAACGTTGATCGCAATCCGCCCGCCGGGAGCGAGGACCCGGTGGCACTCGGTCCAGACCTGCTCCAGCATGGCCAGGTAGTCGTCCATGGACATGCCGTCATCGTGGTTGGCATACTTGATCCCCACGTTGTAGGGCGGCGAGGTGACCACCAGGTCCACGCTGTTGTCCGGAATAAAGCTCAGGTTCCGGGAGTCCCCGTTATAAACGCGATTGGCGAATGTCATAAGAAGCCCCTCCATCTCAATCCCCGGCCCCCACATACCGGCTCGGGGAGAATCAGTTTGGCAATGGTGTTGTATGGGAGTATTTCGCGCCGAGGCGCGACTTTCCTCCTAGTCATTGGCGCGTTAGATAACTTTTTTTGGCGCGATCTCCATTGAGCCGCGCGTTTTCCTAATGAAGCGCGTGCTTCCCTGTACAATGGTGTGCGCCGCTGCCCCGCCTGATGCCGTCTGTGGGGCGAGCGCGCGCAAAACCCCCGGCCCAGGGCTGTGGGTCGGGGAGGCCGGGCTGCGGGGCGGGGAGGCCTGGCTGTGGGGCGAGCAGGCCGGGCTGCGGGGCGGGAGGCCTGGCTGTGGGGCGAGCAGGCCGGGCTGGGGGGCGGGGAGGCCGCTCACTCGGGGTTGAGGCGAACTCACTCCATTTCTTAACGTCACACACCGAGGTCTCAGTTAAATTTTGGAGCGTGAGGATGGGCGGGAGGGGATTCTCTCTAAAGATCCAGGGACTGGACCGTCGAATCCGGTCGACCGAGGTCGAATCCGCCCGATGCTCCCCTGTCCTCCCGGTCTGGCCGATCCTCGGACAGGAACTCGCGCCATTTCTTAACGCTACCGCTCGACCCAGCGTTAAGAAATGGCGCGAAGGCGGACCGGCCGCCGTGGCCGGGCGCCATGGGCCGGCCGCCGTGGACCGGCCGCCGTGGGCCGGGCGCCGTGGCCGGGCGCCGTGGGCCGGGCGCCGTGGCCGGGCGCCGTGGGCCGGCCGCCGTGGCCGAGCGCCATGGGCCGGGCGCCGTGGGCGGGGCACCGTGGGCCGGGCGCCGTGGGCCGGGCGCCATGGGCCGGGCGCCGTGGGCGGGGCACCGTGGCCGGCCGCCGTGGGCCGGGCGCCGTGGGCCGGGCACCGTGGCCGGGCCGTGGGCCGGCCGCCATGGGCCGGGCGCCGTGGGCCGGGCTGCGGGGCGCCGTGGGCCGGGCGCCGTGGGCCAGGCCAGGCGCGCCAACAGCCGAATAGAGCCGCCCGCCCACGTAGGGCAAGCGGCTCCCGAACGGCCTCAATCTACCGCTTCAACGCTGGCACGTACCGGGCCACGGCCCGTCCCGACGAATCCGTCCCATAGGCCCGCCAGTAGGGCTGGAGGTAGACCGTCTCCTCCCCCTTGGTCCGGACCCAGACCAGGTCGGCCCGGTCAAAGGAGCCGCCCCGAGCCTTCGCCTCCTCCAAGGCCTCCGCCTCGGTCAGCGCCCGGAAGCTCCCCTTCAGCTTGATCCCGGACGAGACATAGGCCTCCGCCTTCAGCACCCCGCCCCGGTCGGTGACCAGCACCAACGTCTGGGCGTTGATCACCGGTCGCTCCGCCAGGTACTCCGTGTAGACCACGGTGAAGCCACCGGTCTCCGCCTTCACCTCGGCCTGCCCCGGGATCGGCAACCATGCCCGGTCGAGGAAGCGGTAGGCGACCGCCTTGGCGCCCTCGGCATCGATCAGGGCAGAGCCAAGCGGGATCTCGGGATCGCTGTCTGTATAGTTCACCTTGCCATCATCGGTCAGGATCAGCTTCCGGGTGCCCTCTTCGACCACATAGCCCTCGCTTGAGCGGCGGCTCTCGCCCCGGAAGGCAAGCCCCTGCGCCATGGTGCGGAACTGAGCCTCATCGGGCCGGCCGGTCAGGTACTGGAGTTCGAGCCCCTTGCTCGGATCCACCTTGACCGGACTGGGCGCCCGGCTGACGCTCGCCAGCGGCGTATCCGGCACATAGACCGGCTGCGCATCCTTGATATCGCTGACCAGGCTGATCCGCCCCGGCTGCTCCACCGGTGTGGGATCCTTCGCCACCTGCGGCGTCACGGCCGGGGGCTGCGTCGCGTCGGGCGGTTGTTCGGTCGTCCCCTGCTGCTGCCACATGTTCATCCCAAAGACGAGGACGAAGGCTGCGGCCGCAACCGCCACGCCCGACCCAATCACCGACGTGCGCCGGTACCACGGCACCACATGCCGGCGCGCCTCGGCCACCAGCCGCTGCCGCAACTGGGCCTTGAAGGCCGGGCGATAGGGAACATCTTCATGGAGCGCCTCCTCCAGCCGCGACGCCATCTCCTCCATGGCGCGCCGCTCAGCCGGCCCGGAGGCCTCCTCGGCGATCAGTTGCTTGAGATCGAACGCTCTGGTCATGGTCGCACCCCGCTTTCGGTCAGCTTCCCCTTGAGGCTGCCCAGCGCTCGGAACATGAGCGCCTTCACAGCCCCCTCCGTCTTGCCGAGGGCGTCTGCGATATCCTTCAGCTTCATGTCGCCGGAGAATCGCATGAGCACCACGTCCTGCTGGTCCGGGGAAAGGGTTTGGATGGCTCGGACCACCGCCTGCTGGTCGTCGACCGCCACGGCTGCCTCCTCGGGAGTGATCCCGGTGGCGACCATTTGCAGTCCTTCGTCCAGGCTGGAGGTCGGTTTTCGAGCCCGATAGTAGTCGGTGACGAGGTTGGAGGCGATTCTGTAGAGCCACGCAGCGAAGGGCTGACCCGTGTACCGGTACCGCTTTATGTTGGCCAACGCCTTCATAAAAGTCTCCGAGGTCAGATCCTCCGCCGCTTGTCGGTCTCCCGTCTTGCGGTAGATGTACGCGTAAATCCGGTCAAAGTGCATGTCATACAGTTCACCAAACGCGTCCGGATCGCGCTTGGCCCTCTCTACCAACCACTGTTCATCGGTTTCGTCTAGGCGATGCGTAGGCGGTCCCCCCCGTCAGCCGCACCTCCTGTCATTCTCCGTCAATCATAACGGAGATCAAAACAAAAGGTTACGCGGTCTCTCAAAAATGTCGTAGGGATGTCAGGCGTCGGTGCGAGTCTGTAACCAGATGATGGAGCCGAGGACAATCACCCCGCCGGCGATCTGCCAGAGCCCCAGCCGCTCCCCGTAAAGGAGGGCAGAGAGGGCTGCGGTCCCGACCGGTTCCAGGGTGGAGATAATCGATGCGCCCGATGGCCCCAGCCGCTCGATGCCGGCGAAGAAGAGAAGCACCGCCAGCACCGTGGCGAGGAGGGCTGCCCCGAGGACCGCGACCCAGCCCATGGGCTGCATGGGGCGCAACTGACCGGAGATCGCCCCGAACCCCAACAGGACGATGGCCGCTGCGGTGGTCACAAAGGTGGTCGTCACCAGCGGGGTCGTCCGCCGGGAGACCCGGCTGCCGAAGAGGATGTAGGTTGCATAGACCAGGGATGCACCCAGAGCGAGGGCGATGCCCACCCAGGTGAAGCGCACCTGCCCGCCCGGGTTGACGAGGACCAGGCCGGTGCCGGCCAGGGTGAGCAGGAGGGCAGCGACCCTGCGCGGGTTCAGGTGGTACCCGTCGAACCGCCAGGCCAGCAGGACGACGATCGCCGGATAGGTGTAGAGCAGCAGGGCCGCGATCGCCGGGGAGAGCCGGTCGGCCTCCACCGATGAGAGATAGAGCTGTGACATGGTCGTATAGCCCGCCCCGCCCATGAGCAGCAGCAGGGCCATGGTCCTGATGTCCGGCAGCTTCACTCGCCTCCAGAGCAGATAGCCCCAGAGCAAAATGGCGGCCAGGAGAAAGCGGTAGCCCAGTAGCGTCAGGGCGTTGGCACCGGCCTCGTAGGCCAGCATGCCAAAGATCGGTAAGGTGCTGAATCCCAGTGCAGAAATAGCGGTCAGAACCGCTCCCCAGGTTGTCTCCGATGCCCGCATGCGGGCTCCCCCCATGAAGACCGAATGCACGCCACTGGAAAGGTATTCTACCCTATAGTATATCGTCAAGGATGAATTGCGAAGGGGGTTTCGCTTTCACGCTCATTCAGAGTTGGCCACGAAAGCCGGAGAAGTCGAAGCGGACCCCTTTGCCAAAGAGCCTGGTGAACCGCTCCACCACCTCATCTGACGGGCGATGGTTGATCACCTCCACCACCGGCCGCTCTTGATGGATGCGGGTCAGCAGCCCACGGCGGATCACCTGGTGGATGGCGACATCGGCCGGGGGGAGCGAGTAGCCGGCGAAGACGATCCGCCTGGCCCGCCTGATGGCGCCAAGCGCCTGGTCGAAGACCCGGACCAGGGGTGGTAACGTATAGCGCTTCAACCAGGTCGGGGAGATGATCACCCCGAGCAGGTGCGGGTTCCCGCAGCGGGAGCAGGCGAGGCCTGCCACCCGTGGCAGCAGGTGGGCCACCTGTTCCCGCGCCACCTCGATCCGGTCACAGGCCGGGCAGTGGGCCCAGTTGAGCGAGCCGTGCAGCTTGAGCAAGAGCGGCGCAGCCACCCGGTCATCGAGGGCGTAATCGGGTTGGAGGCCCGCCGCCAGGAGGGCATCATCCAGCATTGTGTCGTAGTTGAGGGAGAGCAGGGCGTATTCGCCCGCGGGGCGGCTCACCAGCCCTTGCGCAAAGCGGGCATGAGGGCTGTCGCTCCCGTGCGGGCGCCGGTCCACCGCGGCGTCGAGGGTCTGGCAAAGGAGGTATTCCAGGTCACGCCTGACCTCGCTGAGGGCCCGCGGCGGATAGGCCGGGCCGAGCCCCTGGTCCGTGTGGAGGCACCAGTCGACCAGGCTGATGATCTCATCTACCGGGGGGATCTGGTCAAGCGCCTCCACCTCGAAGACCGTGGTAAGGAAGCGCCAGACGCCGGCCGTGCGCGGATCGCCGGTCATGCCAAGGTAGTCGCGGGCCCGGGCGAGAAACTGAGCAGTGGTGGGTGCGCCCTCGGCCGCGGAGGCGCCCGCCCCGAAAATGTAGACATCCATGTGCGTAGTCTGTCCGGTTTGGCCATGTTTGCGCATTCCACGGGTGAGGGGAGGGATCGGATCGTGGTAGATGAGGCCCTGGTCAACGAGACACTGCTGATCGCCGCCGTGCGGGCTGGCGACGAGAACGCCTTCACCAGTGTTGTGGAGCGCTATCAGGCGCCCATCGCCCGGTACCTCCGCCGGCTCGTGGGCGAGCGGGGCCTGGCCGAAGACCTGACCCAGGAGACCTTCGTAAAGGCCTACCTGGCGATCCGGCGGACCGACTCCGAGCTGGCCCTGCGCCCCTGGCTGTACCAGATCGCCACCAACGAGGCGAAGATGCTCTTTCGCAGGCGCAAGCTGATCCGCTTCCTCCCCTTCCTGGCGGAGCGGCACGACGCCGCTGTACCGCCGGCCAACGAGGCCCTGGGCGAGCAGGACTTGGTCCGCCGGGTGCTGGCCGGGCTGCCTGAGGAGACGGCATCTGCCCTCCTGCTCTACCTGGTGGAGGGGTTCAAGCACCATGAGGTGGCGGCGATTCTCGGCATCTCCCCGGAGGCGGCCCGCAAGCGGGTGGCCCGGGGCAGCGAGCAGTTCCGGAAGCGCTACAGCGAGCTGGAGGGGGGTGAGCGACATGAGGTGCGGTGAAATGCAGGAGCTGCTGGTCGGGCTGGTGGCCGGGGACCTGAGCCCGGCACAGGAAGAGTTCGTCCGGCTGCACCTGGCGGGCTGCCCCCGCTGCCAGGAGCGCTACGCCGGCCTCAAGCGGACCCGTGCGGCGCTGGCTGCGCTGCATGCTGACTACCGCCCGCAACTGACGGGGCGGATTGCGAAGGCCATTGCCCGAGAGCGGGGCGGGCTTGCGCTTCGCCGCTGGGGTGGTCTGGTCGCCCGGGTGGGCGGGGTGGCGGCGGTGCTCCTGTTCCTGCTCGTTGCCGTCCTGCAGGGGCCGGCGCCCCGCCCGGCCAGGGCCGTTGCGGAACCCGTCTACGTGCTCCAGGACCGGTTCCTGCTCCAGGTCGACTTGGCGAGCAGGGCCACCCGGCAGATGGCGGAACTGGACAGCGTGGGCGGTCGCATCTTCGAGGGCGGCTTGCTCGATCTCAGTTGGGACCTGTACGAGATCACACCCTCCGGAGAGCCCGTGCATCTGCTTGAGGATCGGGACTCGCACATCGACAACGCCGATGCGGTCATGCGACGGGGTTCCGCCCTCTGGCTGGCCCGCAACTACATGCGGCCGGGGCAGGAGCAAGCGTTCGATGGCTTCGTGCTGGACCGACTGGACCTGACGACCGGCCAAATCGACCCGGACCCGGCCCCCAAGGAGGGGACGGTCCTGAAGGGGATCCTCTCCCCCGACGGTCGCTACGCCTACCTGCTGGCCAAAATCGACACCGGGACCTACGTGAAGATGGTCGATACGGAGACTCGCAGCCTGCTCACCGCCCACAGGCTGCCCTCCGGCTTCGATGCCCTCTCGCAACTCCTCCTCACGTCGGATGGCGCCACGCTCTACGTCAGAGGCCTGGGCCGGCTCACGGCAATCGACCTGGCCCGGGGCAACATCAGCCTGGATCTGGCGGATGAGTCCCTGACCGCCAGCATGACCATGAATCCAAAGGGGGACAGGCTGCTGATCGCGACCTCACAGGGCGGCCTCGCCGTTCGGGACGCGAAAACCGGCCAGGTGCTGCGCCAGAGCGCCGCCACCCCCCGCTATGACGCCATCGAATGGCGGGAAGACTGGATCTACGGCCGCCACTACGAGGGCATCGACCTGATCGACCCGGTCACCCTCAAGGTGGTCAGCACCGTCGAGCTGACCGTCTTTGGCGGCTGGTATATCCCCTGATCGCATGCGCGAGACACCTCCGGGAGAAGCTACCTTCCGGAGGTGTCATCTTTTGCCACGCCTGGTTGAGCGGATTGCCGCCGTCCTCTGCTACCTGGGCGCCATGCGGGTGCCCATTGTCGCCCTCGTCGTACCTGACTGGGTCTTCACCGTCCCCAGCGGATTGCTGGTGGCCGGGGTGCTCTGGCTGATCAGCCGGGGGCGCTCCCCCTTCATCCACCACCACGCCCGGGCCGGCCTTGCCTGGGCACTTCAGGCCAACGGTCTGCTGCTGGTGATCGCCCTGATCGCCAAGGGGCTCTACCTGGCCTGGTTTGCCACCGGCCTGCCCGCCGTGAACGAGCTCTGGCACTTCACCGCCGGTCTCTTCCGCTGGGCCGGGCTGCTGGTCACCCTGCTCACCCTGCTGGTCATGGTCAAGGCAGCAAAGGGGCAGACCGGCGATCCGCTCGGTCTGCCCCGCTAGGCCCACACTTATTCCTCTGCCGGCTGGATGTGCATCTGGAAGGCTGCCAGGGCCGCCGGCAACGGCACGCCCTCCAGGTAGATCCGGTCCAGTTCGGCCTCGATCTTCTTGACCTTAACAACCTCACCCTTGCGAATCAGGTGCTTCAGGGTGCCGGTCTTCTCGTCCCGGACCTCATAGTCACGGACGAGGCGATAGCTGGAACCCACTTCCGCCTTCATGCGTAAGAATCCCTCCTGCAGTCCTGCGATCCTACGAGCAGACCCCTCCTCCTGATTCTCTCGGAAAGCGGGCTTTCCTGCAAGAGCTTCCGGCAAAGAATCGGCTCGCGCCCCCTACGGGGGGCTTTTTTGCGTTTCGCAGGAATTCTTCTGCGCGTCGCGAAAGAAACCGCGAGCCGCCCGCGTATTACCCGGTGAAAGGAGGCGAGAGGGTTGGACGAACAAGCTGTGATCGACCGCTGCCTCGGTGGCGACCGGGAGGCCTTCGGCGCTCTGGTGCAGCACTACCAGAGCCTGGTTCTCGGTCTCTGCTACCGCATGACCGGCAGCCGGGAGGATGCGGCCGATGTCGCCCAGCAGGCCTTCCTGCAAGCCTACCGCAACCTGCACACCCATGATCCCACCCAACCGTTCCGGCCCTGGCTCATGAAGATCGCCACGAACGAGTGCATCACCCTGCTGCGCCGCAAGGGCCGGCACCCCACGGTCTCCGATGACGAGATGGTGGCTCAGGTGGCCACCCCGGAGCCCGACGCCCCCTCGCTCATGGCGCTGGCCGACGACCGGGAGGCGGTTAGACGGGCGGTCAGAGCGCTGCCGCTGCCCTACCGGACCGTCATCCTCCAGTTCTACTTCGAGGGGCTCAGCTACCAGCAGATGGCGGACCAGTCGGGGCTCTCCATCGGGACGATCAGCACCCACATCTACCGGGCCAAGCAACTGCTCAGGCGAACACTGATCCAACAGGAGGTGACCCTCGCCCATGCGGCACTGTGAGATTGAGCAACTCCACCAGTACCTGGCCGGCGCCCTTGCTGAGACCGAACGAGCGGAGGTGGAGGCCCACCTGACAGGATGCCATGCCTGCAGCATGGCCCTCGCCGAGATCGCCGCCGAAGATGCGCTCCTCACCGACTCACTGGCGCTGGACGCCGCAGAGCGGGTCTGGATCGAGTCGATTGACCTGGTGGAGCCGGTCATGGCGCTGGCCTCCCCCCGCTTTCGGCTCACCCCCCCGGTGGTTCTGACCAGCCTGCTTATGCTGGCAGGCGGGTATCTGGCCGGGAGCATCTGGAGCGCCGGTTCCGGCCTGCTGGGGGACCTCCCGGACATCGGCGCCATCATCACCCTGATTCCCCAGTTCTTCCGCTTCTTCGCCTGGCTGAGCGGTGGAGGACTCCTCCTCACCCTCTGGCCGGCGCTGCTGATCGCCGCCCTCTCCGGACTCTGGCACCTTACTCGCACAAAGGAGACGAACGCTCATGCGTAAACGCTGGCTTGGCTTCCTCACCCTGCTCCTCTGCCTCGTGGTTCTCACCCCCGCCGCCCTGGCCATGGATCTGCAGCAGGGCAACCGCCTTGTCGTCGGGGCAGATCAAACGGTGGATGATGACATCGTCTTCACCGGCACCTCTGTCACCATCGATGGGACCGTCAAGGGCGATGTCTTTGCCTTTGCCGAGTCGGTGACCGTCAACGGCACGGTAGATGGCAACCTGTTCGCCATGGGCAGGGTGATCGATCTGAACGGGCATGTGACCGGGCTGACAACCGCCGGCGGCAGCGATCTGCTGCTGGGCGGCCGGGTGGACGGCAACCTGATCACCTTCAGCGACCGGATGACCATCGCCAAGTCGGCCGAGGTCGGTCGGAACTGGATGGGCTTCGGCGAGAAGCTCCGCAACCAGGGCCTGGTTGAACGGGGGATCATGGCCTTCGCCGAGAGCCTGCAGGTCGATGGCCGGGTGGGTCAGGAGGTCCGGGCCTGGACGGACGACCTGTACGTGGGCGAGCAGGGACGGATCGACGGGCCGATCGAACTACACAGCAACAGGGACCCCCGCATTGCACAGGGTGCCGTGACCGGTCCGCTCAGCCGCTTCGAGAACGATTATAACTGGCCCCGGGACAAGTCGGTAGGCTTCCTGGTGGGGCGTGTGGGGATCAGCTTCACCGGCTTCCTCGTGGTCGGTCTGCTGCTGCTGGTGCTCTTCCCGCAACTGCGAGGCGGGTTTCATCAGGCGGTGCTGAGCAAGCCGTGGCAGGCGCCCCTGGCCGGCCTGGTCATCCTGCTGGTGGTCCCGGTGGCGGCGATCCTGCTGCTGGTCACGGTAGTGGGTATCCCGCTGGGCGTGCTGTCGATCCTCCTCTACCCGTTGGCCCTCTACTTCGGGCAGGTGCTGCTGGCCTGGACCGCCGGCCGGCTGGTGGCGGACCGCTGGGAGTGGCTGAGCAGCCAGCACTGGGCGATCATCTTCCTGGCGGGTGCGCTGGTGACCACCCTGCTGACCTGGGTACCGGGCGTTGGCTTTATCGCTGTGGCTTACGGCCTGGGCGGCCTCTACTACGCCTTCCAGCAGTCCAAGCGGCAGCAGATCGCTTCCTGAGTCCATGGCCCCTGGGGTCGGACCGCACGCCGGTCTGACCCCGTTTTCTGTTTTTCCCTACATGTTGACATACCAGACCAGAAGCCGCAGGAGCGCCCGACGCCGCTCCGATTCGCCGAACCCACCGCTCCCGCCGGGCAGCTTCGCCTCGGAAATCCCCCCTTTCACCCCAGGTTTATGGGATAGAGTCCTCCCCCCCGCTGGTGGTACCTTTCTACAGGAGCGCAACCGCGCAGATCTCTTGTAGGAGGATTTCACCATGTGGATGTTCGCTGTTCTCGGAGTCGCACACATCGCCGGTGCCATGGCCGGCATGGGCCCGTTCGTCATCCTGCCCCTCTTCGCCCGCCAGATCGCTGCCAAGCCTGAGTCGCTGCCCCATCTCCTGCCCCTGCTGGGCGCCGTCGCCAAGTTCCCCAAGATCGGCGGCATCGTGCAGCTCATAACCGGTGTGCTGATGGTCGGCCTACGGGGCTGGCACCTGCTCCTGACCCCCTGGATTGCCGCCTCCCTGGTGCTGACCGTCATTGCGATTCTGGTCGGCGCCAAGGGGCTTGGCCCGGCCGCCGGCAAGCTGGTCGGGATCCTGAAGAGCGGGCGGATCGAGGCCGGTGCCGTGGGCCAGGCCACCGCGCAGATGAGCTTCGCCCTGAAGATCAACGGGGTGCTGCTCACCCTGATCACCCTGCTCATGGTGATCCGCCCCTCGTTCTAGTGTCTGCTTCCGGGGCCGGTCCAGACGCGGGCCTGGAGAAGCGCCGCCACCCGCAGTCCGGGGGGGTACTGTCCCGGGTAGGCTCCCCCCATTGCATACTCACCCCACGGAACACCGGCGGACAACGCCAGCTGAAAGGCCACTGCACCCGCTGTGACAACCGCATTCAGGATCGCTGAGGCACGTCTGATCGCCATCCAGTCAGCCCTCCTTATTTAAGGCTACCCTTCGGCCAAATCCTGTTGGAGAGTTGTTCAGGTTTGCAATAGGGTGAGGGGGCCGTGCCCGGCGGGAGCCCTACAGCCAGAAGAAGGGCTCGGCGTACCGGGCGCCGCTGCTCCCGGCGTGAATCCCCGCCATCAGCCGGAAGAAGCCATCGGTCTCCTGCTCGCTGAAGAGGACCATCTGGCTCTGGTGCGCCTTCACCGCCTTCAGCTTCTCGGCCATCGCCGCGGTGATATCGACCAGGAGATTCGGGCTCCGGGTACCATAGAAGTAGAGTTCGGCCCCGGACTGCAGGCGGGCCCGGGCCAGGTCCATCACCGTCCGCCCCAGCGCCTTGTGGTCCCGGTTGGCGGTCTGGGGCAGGATCTCCTTCGGATCGAAGGCAAAGACCACATCCGGCCAGATCTGGTCCCAGGCCCGGGCGACCAGATGCTCCAGCCGGGGGTCCTCGGGGAGCCCGAAGTCAGGGAGGCCCAGGAACTGGACCGAGGCGTACCCCTGCATTCTCGCCGCCCGCTCTTGCTCCGCCTTCCGCTTGTCCGCCAGATCGGTCCAGTTGCCCCGCTTCTCGCCGTCGCTCAGCACGACGGCGTGGATCTCACTGCCAGCCTCCGCCATGCGGCGCAGGGTGCCGCCGGCGAAGAACTCCAGGTCGTCCTCGTGCGCCGTCAGCGCCAGTACCCGTCGGGGGCGGCGCACCAACTGTTCGCCCAGGGCCAGCGCCAGCTTCGGGCTGTCGGGCGCCACCGCCCGGGCGAGCAGGGCCCGCATGGGACGGGTCCGGCTCAGGTTGTAGGCCAGATCGAACCGGACCCGCTTCTCCCGCAGGGAGAGATCGAGCGGTGGTCGAATCAGCCGACTCTTCTCCATGCTGCTCACCCCCATCAGATCAGACGTTGGAACCCCTCGGCGTACAGGGCAGGCGTGGCCTGGCTGCTCAGGCGGCTCACCGTGCGGATGAAGCCCTTGGTCACCCAGTCCGGCCCGTAGAGTTGACTCCGATGCGCCCGGAGTGCGTTCGTCTTCTCCAGGATCACCTCGGTGATATCGACCAGTACGTTGGGCTGGGGCGAGCCATAGAGGTAGACCCGCTCCCCGCAGGGCCGCCCGCTGCGCAGGCGGCTGAGAATCGCCCACCCCAGTCCCCGGTGGTCCGGGTTCCCCCCCAGGGGCAGCGGCCCCAGCGGATCAAAGGCGAGGACGATATCGGGCGCCGCCTGCTCCCAGAGTTGGTCCAGCGCCTGATCCAGCGCCGGCCCGGGCCGGATCGCTCCGTCGGGCAGACTGAGCTGGAGGAGGTTGGCGCCCAGCACCACCGCTCCCTCCTGCGCCTCCTTCGCCCGGATCTCCCCGATGTTCGCCCGATGCGTCGCCCCCTCCCCCCGGGAGAGGACTGCCATGGTCACCGCGCTGCCGTTCTGGGTCAATAGTTTCAGCGTCCCTCCGGCGAAGCACTCCAGATCATCCGGATGCGGCCCGATCGCCAGTACCCGCCGGTGCCGGCTGAGCAACTCCAGGCCGGCCCGCAGCGCCACACCAGGGTGGCGGGGGATGAACGACCTGCGCCAGGCACCGTAAGCTGCCGCCAGGGCGCCCGCCGCCACGAACCAGGGAACCGGGGAGCCCTCCCTCGTCATGCCGCACCTCACCTCCGCAGAATCAGCTCTAGGGTGCACCTTGCGTCCCCTTCCTACCCCAGGTTTTGATCACCCTGCTCATTGTGATCCGCCCATCGTTCCAGGCCACCAGGCGACGGGTTCCGCTAGCAATTTCCGGAGAGTTTCTCGCCCATGTGGAAAAAAAGTATCGGAATCCACAAAAATGGGGGCCTGGAGGTGACGGGACCACGGTTTTTCGGCCTGACCTGGGCCGATATGCGCCGTCTGAGGCCGCACAAGAGCGACTTACGGGGTGAATAGCCCCTTCAGATGCGTGATTACGCTACGATTTTCCAATCGGCCTGAGTTCACCCTCGGAAAAAAGTTACGGAATCCTGCTTCCTCACGAACGGCCCTGTGTGTCAAGATAGGTGAGACACCTGAGGGTACCGAAATACGAGTAAAAATGGGCGGAGAAGGGTGCGTCCACCGTGCAGGACAATGGAGAGCGGAAGGGTCAGCCACAAGAGAGCAATGTCCGTCCCATCAAGGTGGTGCCGGCGCATGTGCCGGATCCCAAGGTAGAGGATAAGAGCGGGCCGCGCAGGTTTTCTACCCAGGAGAAGGCTCGCATCCTAGCGGAAGCAGACCAGTTGCGGCATGGCGAGTTGGGGGCCTTGTGCCGGCGGGAAGGTATTTACAGTTCTACTCTATCTAAGTGGCGCAAGCAAAGGGAGCAGGCCATTCAGGCGTGGTTGGAGCCAAAGAAGCCTGGCCCGAAGCCGCAGGAGCCCCACCCGCTGGAAGACCGTGTGGCGCAGTTAGAGCGAGAGAACGCCCGTCTACAGCAGCGGCTGAAACAGGCCGAGACAGTCATCGAGGTGCAAAAAAAAATCTCCGAGATCTTAGCGATTCCTCTGACTCCGCCAGAGAACGAGAAGAACGACTAATCGCCGCAGCGGCCGAACTAGGGAAGACAGTCAGCGTGGCAGTTGCCTGTCGTGCCTTGGGTGTGTCTCGCGCGACCTTTTATCGGCGGCAGTCTCCGCAGCCAACTGCGCCTTCACGCAAGAAGCCCGCTCGGGCCCTCACTGAATCTGAACGAGCTCAGGTCATTGAGGTGTTGCATGAGGATCGATTCGTGGATAAGGCGCCGGCGGAGATCCATGCCACGCTCTTGGACGAGGGGCACTATCTCTGCTCCACTCGGACCATGTACCGGATTCTCGCAACGCTCGACGAAGTGAAGGAGCGACGGAACCAAGTGCGACGTCCTGTCTATGCCAAGCCAGAGCTGTTGGCCACAGGACCGAATCAGGTCTGGTCCTGGGACATCACCAAGTTGCGTGGCCCCGGGAAGTGGGAGTACTTCTACCTGTATGTCATCCTGGATATCTTCAGCCGCTACGTTGTCGGATGGCTTGTCTCGGATCGGGAGTCCGCGTCGTTGGCCCAGCAAATGATTGCCGAAACCGCTCGCAAGCAAGGCATTGAGCCTTGGCAGTTGACCATCCATGCCGACCGAGGTCCGTCCATGAACTCGAAACCCGTCGCCTTTCTGCTGGCCCAACTGGGCATTCACAAGTCGCACAGTCGGCCGCACAACAGCAACGACAACGCCTACTCCGAAGCCCAGTTCAAGACGCTGAAATACCGGCCGGACTTTCCCGGTCGCTTCGGTTCCTACGAAGATGCGATGGCCTTTCTGGAGTCCTTCTTCAACTGGTACAACTTCGAATACTACCACAGTGGCATAGCGATGCTTACACCCTACATGCTGCACTATGGTCACGCAGACGCCGTCATCCGGCACCGCTCCATTGTCCTCAACCAGGCCTACCAAGCCCATCCTGAAAGGTTTGTCAACAAACCGCCTGCGCCGATGCGCCCACCAGCCGGCGCATGGATCAACCGACCTTCAACGTCGATCACGAGTCCTGATTTTGACCCAAATTCCCGGCTCGAACTGTCGCAAAATCGTTGACACGTTCCGGGACACCACTGCGTAACATAATCTCCAGCGGTGGCCGAGTTCCAGGCGGAGCATACTGATTCCCATCATCCATGGCGAATGCTCCTGAGCGTGGGCAGTATACCGTGAGGGTCAGGGCGGGAGAGGTCAACTGTTACGAGTGCGGCGAAGGTGACAAACGCCTGGTACAAACGTTCGCATTCTGTTGAGGCAACAGCCCTCGTTCTAGGCCACCAGACGCGCCAGAAGCCGAACCCGGCTGGTCGGGTTCGGCTTCGACTTTATCAAATGCGTTCGCACGCTCTCGCAGGCTGATCAGACAAAGTCAAATGCGAATCACGCCTTATCAATCAAACCCGCGTGGCCGCGAAGGTAATGAAAACGGATTCACAGGCCCACAAATGCCCGCAAACGCTCTCACCGCGAAGCCATCTCCGCCTCATAGACCTCACCAAGCCGCCCGACCGGCATCTGCGCCACCAGCCGCTTGAAGTAGCGGCCGAAGGGCTCATCTGCCAACTTCGGAACCTCACCGAAGTAGCGGAGCAGCACCACCGAAAGCCGGTGCGACCCCTCGTCATGCTCCCGCAGGTAGGCGAGCGGGTCCGCGATCAGCCCCGCCCGCCGGCTCACGTGCAGCTCCATGGCCTCGACCACGTTCTCCTCCAGGAAGCTGGTCTCCGTACTATAGCCGAAGCTCGGGTTCTTCGTGCGGAAGGACTCCTGGAAGAGCGGGGCGTCGATCAGGGCCTGCGCCTCCTCCTCCACCTCATCCAGCCGGTAGGGCGGATGGAACATCTCGTGGATGGCGATCCGCAGGGTGCTTTCGTGCGGGTAGGTCATATCGGTGATGAACCGCTTCCCCGTGATCCGCATGCCGTGGGGCCTGGCAAAGCTGCAGATGTAGACCGTGACCGGCCCCCCATCGCCGGCCGGATCAGCGCCGAGCATCTCCCGGACGGCACCGCCCAGGTCCAGGGTCAGCCCGTCCAGGTAGGCTTCCAGCGACCGGCCGGCCTCCCGGATCAGCGGGAGCCGCTCCTCTTCCCACCAGGAGCGGAAGCCGAGCTCCTCCAGCTCATCCACGACCGGCAGCAGGGCGTCGCTGACCTGCCGGGCGAGCGCCCAGTTCTCCGCCGAGTAGATCGGCCAGGCGGCAAAACGCTCCGCCGGCTCCCGGAGGAGGGCGTTAAGGTCCATCTGGTCGAAGCCGGGGACGGCCGAGGACAGGTAAGCGAGGTACGGCCCGAGCATCGAGCCGCCCTTGAGCTCTACCGCTGCCCGGATCCCCTCCCGGGCGGTCTCGCTCAGACGGGGCGCCCAGGCGGCATGGGCTTCAGGGTGTCGGCTCACATAGAAGGGGTCACCGGTCAGCAGGTTCAGAAAGTTAGCCACATCGAGCCCGTAGGACCAGCGAACCCCGAACTGACGGCCGCTCAAGGCGCTCCCTCCATCCTTCCGATAGCACCAAACCCACGCCACCTCTCTCTGTGGAGATGACCACTACCCAGAGTATACGAAACAAGCGCTCGGTCCCGCCAGCAGAACTGCTCGACAAAAGTCGACAGAGGTTCTGTCACTGCCAGAGCAGTTCTTGTCACCCTTTCTTCGCGGAAGTAGTACTCCGGCCCGTGGGGATGACCCGAAGTGTTCTGTTCCTTCTGTCAGAAGACTGGCAGAATCGAGGCAGGGGGGAATCGGCCATGCCTTGCCTGCGTGCGTCCCTGCTCATGATGCTCCTGATCACCTTCCTGCTGGCCGGATGCGGCCCCGGTGAAATCCACCAGGTATCCCTGACCGCCGGAGCGACGACCGGGTCGACGTTCGTTGCGGCGAAGGAGCCAGAACCGGAACCGAACCTCTTCTACTTCGGGTTTGATCGCCGGCTCGATGCGTCGGAGGATGTGCGCATGTACGTCCCCTTCCTCCGCTACCTGGAGCGCACGACCGGCTACCGGTTCAAGCTCCGGCCGTTGAACCGGACCGGCTCCGTTGTCGATGCCCTGGGCGCCGAGACAGTCCACTTTGCCGCCATCGGCACGCTCAGTTACCTCGACGCCCACAAGCGCTACGGCGTGGAGGCACTGGCCCTGGCCAAGACAGCCGACGGCAGGGCGGAGTACCGGGCGCTGGTCATCGTCCGTCCGGACAGCCCGATCGAGACGCTCTGGGACCTGCGCGACCACTCCCTCGCCCTCGGCTCCCCCTCATCTACCCAGGGAAACCTGATCCCCCGGGTGATGCTGCAGCAGGCGGGCATTGCCATGAGCGAGCTGAGCGCCTTTCAAAACCACTCCTCTCACTTTGAGACCGCCAACGCCGTCCTGAACGGCCGCTTCGATGCCGGTGCGGTGCAGGATACCCTTGGGCGGGAGCTGGCCCGCAAGGGGCTGGTCCGCATTGTCGCCGAGTCGGACCCCTTCCCCAGCAGCACGATCTCGGTCGTGTCGGGCGTGCCCGATGAGGTCGTGGAGGAAGTCCACCGGGCCCTCCTGGCGTTTGACCCGACGGAACGGGACAGCGAAGGGCTCTACAACTGGGAGCAGTCCGAGATGCCCCTGGGCTTCCTCCCGGTCGATCAAGATGCCCTGAACGAGGTGCAGCGGCTGGCCGAACTGGTCGGGCTACTCCAGTGAGGAGGGGATAGCCATGCGACTCGGGCGGCGCATCATTCTCACAACCGGGTTGATCGTTGTGATCACGGGCCTCGTGACAGTCGGTGTCCTCCACACGATCGTCTCCCAGGCGCTCGGCGAGCAATTGGATCAGAACGGCCTGGCGACGGCCCGCCTGCTGGCGAACGACCTGGCAAACCCCTTGCTGGACGGGGATGAGCTGGTCGTCTCCCGCAACCTGAACCGGTTCCGCCAGGAGGGGCCATCGGTGGTCTACGCCTACGCCGTCACCCCGGATCAGCGCCGGGTGATCCATACCCTGCCGGACGGCTTCCCGTCCCAGCTCTTCGCCATCACCCGACTGCCTGATGAGGAGCAGCAGACGAGCATCCGGCGCCTGGAGACCGAGCAGGGGCTCGTCCGGGACTACGGGGTCCGCCTGCTGGACGGCCTGGATGCCGAGGTCCACGTCGGACTCGCCGAGGTGCCGATCGTGGCCCTGCGCCGGGGGGTAACCTTGCTGATCGCCGGCCTGACCGGCTGCGGGGTGCTCCTGGCGATCCTCCTCTCCTGGGTGCTGGGTCGCTATGTGGCCGGACCGCTGGAGCGGTTCACGGCCGTTGCGGAGACGGTCGGGAAGGGGCAGTTGGATCAGGAGATCCGGGTGAGCAGTCGCGACGAGGTCGGCGACCTGGCCAACAGCTTCAACCGCATGGTCGTCCGGCTGCGCGACGCCATTGAGCAGGAGCGGAGCCGCAACCGGGAGCTGAGTGCTCTGAATGCGGTCTCACGCATCGTCAGCTCGGGGGAGGATCTGACCGGGCTGCTGGCGCAGGCACTGGACGAGGTGAAGGAGGCCCTCGGGCTCCAGGGGGCCTGGATCGTGCTGACCCCGGATCCCGCATCGCCCTCCGGCGAGGTGGCCGCTGCCGTCGGTGTAGACCTGGCCCGACCGACCCCCGGGCCCGAGCGTGCGGTCATGGGGCCGATCCCCCTGGTCTCCGGCGGCCGGAGCCTGGGCTACATGAACGTCCTGCTCGGGGCAACCACACCAATCTCGTCGCAGGACGAGGAGATGCTGCTGGGGATCGGGCGCCAGCTCGGGGGCGCCCTGGAGCGCATGCAGCTCTGGCAGCGGCTCTCCGACCGGGAGAACCGGGTCAGCCAGCTGCTCCAGAAGGTGATCGATGCCCAGGAGGAGGAGCGGAAGCGGATCGCCCGGGAACTGCACGATGATACCAGCCAGTCCATGGCGGCCATCACCGTCGGGCTGAAGGCGACCGCCTCCCTTGTGCGCCGGGACCCGGAGCGGGCGGAGAGCTACCTCGAGGGTCTGAAGGAGTCCATGGCCCAGAGCCTCCGGGAGATCCACAACATCGTCTACGACCTCCGGCCGACCCTGCTGGACGACCGTGGCCTGGTGCCGGCCCTCCACTGGTGTGCGAGCCAGCGGCTCTCGGCCCAGGGGGTGGCGGTCGAGGTGACGGCGGGGGGGCTGCAGGCCCGCACGCCTCCTCAGGTGGAGACGACCCTCTTTCGCATTGGTCAGGAGGCGATCACGAATGTCGCCAAGCATGCCCGGGCGGCCAACCTGCGCATCTCCGTGCAGACCGACGAGCGGCGCGTCCTCATGAGCATCGCCGATGACGGCTGCGGCTTCGATGAAGAGGCGGCACCGGACGGGCGGGAGAAGCGACCCCTTGGGCTGATGGGTATGGCCGAACGGGCCAGCCTCCTGGGCGGATCGTGCACGATCCGCTCGGTGCCCCGGGAGGGTACCCGCATTGACGTCGAGATTCCCCTGGAGGGAGGTGTCCGGTCTGATCACCATTCTGCTGGCTGATGACCACGCCATGTTCCGGGCAGGGATTCGGGTACTCCTCGAACTGCAGGAGGATTTTCGGGTGGCGGGGGAGGCGACCGACGGGCGCGATGCCGTCCGCAAAGCCCTTGAACTGAAACCCGATATTGTGCTGATGGACATTGCCATGCCGGGCATTGACGGACTGTCGGCCTGCGGGGAGATTCGGGCTGCCCTGCCGGCCACGCGCGTGATCCTGCTGACCCAGTATGAGAATCGGGAGTACGTCCTGCCCGCCACGAAGCTGGGGGCCTCGGGCTATGTGCTGAAGCGGGCGGCGGCAGACGAGCTGGTCAACGCGATCCGGGTGGTCCACAGCGGACGGGCCTTCCTGGATCCCGCGGTCGCCCAGATCATGATGGAGGAGCTGCGCACCCCCTCGCAGACCGGCCTGGGCAGCCTGACCGAGCGGGAGCGGGAGGTCCTGCTGCTCATGGCGAAGGGAAAGACCAACGCCGAGATCGCCGCCACGCTCAACCTCAGCCCGAAGACGGTCGAGTTCCACCGGGCGAACTTTATGCAGAAGCTCGGACTGCACGGCCGGACCGAGGTAGTCCGTTTCGCCATTCGACATGGTCTTGTGGACTAGGCCCCCCTGGGAAAAGGCCCAGTGCCAAACCTGGGACTCTTCCTCCTGCGTTTGCGGAGGTCGCTCAGTATTCTGAGCGGCCTCCTTTTTCTATGGTAGGAGTGAGGCTGGGTTCCACTTCACTTCAGAAGGAGAGGGTGACCCATGGAAAACCGAAGGGACCGTTTCTCAGAAGAGCGCCGGGACCTGCTGGGCAAGGCGTTGACCGTGACCCTTGCCGGCCTGGCCGCCGGCACGCTGGCGATCGGAAACGACCTGGTCGAGGCAGCCGAGGAGGCGGCTGCGGGTGAGAAGAGCCTGGTACCAATCCCCGACGTTCCCGTCCCCGTCGCCGGTGAGTCGCAGATCATCCGGATGATGCAGGACCTGCACCGGGCACTGGGCAAGCCGATCGAGCAGCGCCGCTGGGGCATGGTGATCGACCTGCGCAAGTGCGTGGGCTGTCAGGCATGTACCATCGCCTGCATTGCGGAGAACAAGCTCCCCCCTGGTGTCGTCTACCGGCCCGTGATCACCGAGGAGAAGGGGCAGTTCCCCCACGTCTCCAAGAGCTTCCTGCCCCGGCCGTGCATGCAGTGCGAGGAGCCTCCGTGTGTGGACGTCTGCCCGGTCGGTGCTACCGCCAAGCGCCCCGACGGGATCGTCGCCATTGACTACGAGGCCTGCATTGGCTGCCGGTACTGTATCACGGCCTGTCCCTATGGCGCCCGCACCTTCGACTTCGGCGAGTTCTACGACGAGGGCGGCGAGGTGGCGGCTTACGAGCAGGTCGCCTCCCACGAGTACGGCAAGCGCTGGAGCCGTGAGGGCGATGGTTCGCCCATCGGTAATGCTCGCAAGTGCACCTTCTGCCTCCACCGGCTGGAGCAGGGGGACCTGCCCACCTGTGTGGTCTCGTGCCAGGGCAGGGCCACCTTCTTCGGTGACCTGAACGATCCGGAGAGTCTTGTCCACGAGCTGGCCGGCAAGGCCAACGCCACCCGGCTGAAGGAGTCCGCCGGGACGAAGCCCGTGGTCTACTACCTGCAGTAGGCGAGGAGGGATCTTCATGCGGTCCGGTATTCGAACCCTGCTCATGCTCCTCTGGGGGGCAGCCCTCCTAATCGGCGGGTATGCCCTGGTGCTCCGACTGACGCAGGGCCATCGCCCGGCTGCCTATGGCAGCTATGTGGTCTGGGGGCTCGGCGTCGCCCAGTACATCTACTTCGCCGGCCTCTCCGCCGGGGCGTTTATCCTCTCGATCCTGCACTACGGCTTCGGTTGGAAACGACTGGAGGGAGCCGCCCGCCCGGCCTTGCTGGTCGCCTGTGTCGGCCTGATCGCCGGCCTCCTCTCGATCTGGCTTGACCTCGGGCACATGGGCCGGGCCTTCCTGGTCCTGATCCGCCCGAACTTCAGCTCCATGATGACCTGGATGATCTGGCTCTACACGGCCTATGCCATCGTCCTGGCCGCCATGACCTACTTGGCCTGGAAGGGCGACCGCCGGGTCAAGACCCTCGCCCTGGTCGGGCTCCCCCTGGTGGTCGGGTTCAGCGGCGGCGCAGGCGCCCTCTTTGCCACCGTCACCGCCCGTCCGGTCTGGAACTCGGGCCTCTATCCGGTGCTCTTCCTGCTGGGTGCCTTGCTGAGCGCCTCCGGGCTGCTGCTGGGACTGCTCGCCTTCCAGGAGCGGCAGACATCTGCGACGACCGAGTCGATCGCCACCCTCTCGAAGCTGGCGATCGGCCTGCTGGCGGCGGACCTTGTCCTGGAGTGGGCGGAGTACTCGGTCGCCCTCTGGAACGGCTCCGCGGAGGCCGCCGCCCTCAGCCAGACCCTGTCAGGCCCCTATTGGTGGGTCTTCTGGATCATCCACATCTTGCTGGGGGCCGCGGTGCCCATCGCTCTGCTGCTGTTCGCCCCGCGCAGCAAGCCGGCGGCCGGTATCTCGGGCTTCCTTGTGGCGGCGACCTACCTGGCCGTGCGGCTCAATATCGTCATTCCCGGGCAGATCACCCCGGAGCTGCAGGGATTGGAGCGCTCCTTTACCGGCAACAGGCTCAGCTTCACCTACAGCCCGGCGGCCTTTGAGTGGGGGATCTTCCTCTTTGCGGTCGCGGTGGCCGTTGGCCTCCTCTGGGCTGGCTACCGCTACCTGCTCGTCTCGCCTGCAACCCGAAAGGAGGGGAAGGCTGTATGAAGAGCACAGAACTACTTCGGCGCGGGTTCTCCCGGCGCAGCTTCCTGAAGGTGACCGGCGCCGCAGCGGGGGCGACCGCCCTCGGGGCCGCCGGCCTCTCCAGCCTGCGCAAGGCCCGGGCCGATGAGAACGGGCCGGCGGAGGAGACAATTCCTACGGCCTGCACCATGTGTCCGGCGGAGTGCGCCCTGAAGGTGACCCTCTCCGACGGCGTGGTCTCCAGCATCTACGGCAACCCGTACGCCCCCCTGAACGACGGCGTCATCTGTGCCAAGGGCGCCTCGGGCACGCAGATGGTCTACTCCCCCTACCGGATCAAGTACCCCATGATGCGGGTGGGCGAGCGCGGCGAGGGGAAGTTCAAGCGGATCTCCTGGGACGAGGCCTACGACTTCCTCGGCAAGAAGTTGACCGAAATCAAGCAGCAGTTTGGGCCGGAGTCGGTCATTATGGACTGCGGCGACGTGACCGATCGCGACACCTACTACCGCCTCTTCTTCGCCTACGGCACCCCGCACTGCACGGAGCACGGGGCGATCTGCGACACCCCGCGGCGCCACGGGCCGAAGCTGATGCTCGGAGGGAAGCGGATCGAGCCGGATATCATGCGCCCGCTGCTGCTGCGGCAACCGGACGGGTCCCTGAAGAACGACTACAGCTACAAGACCAAGCTGATTATCTACTGCGGCTGGAACCCGTTCACGGCGACCCGCATCATCTACGAGTCCCGCGGGACGGTCGAAGCCAGGCTGAACGGGGCCAAGATTGTGGTGGTCGACCCCGCCCTGACCAACACGGCGTCGAAGGCCGACCTCTGGCTGCCGATCCGGCCGGGTACCGATCCGGACCTCTTCGCTGCGATCCTCCGCTACATTCTGGAGAACGATGACCAGAACGACCCGAACCGGAAGTACATCGACTGGTCCTTCAAGGACTGGAGCGTCGGCTGGGACGAGTTCTATGCCTCCTTCCGCTCCTGGTGGTACAAGAGCGACCCGCTCAATGGCAAGTCATACTACAGCCTGGAGTGGGCGGCCGACCGCTGCGGCCTGAAGGCGGAGCAGATCGCGGACCTGGCCCATCAGTTCGGCAGTACCAAGCCGGCAGCCCTGGTCTGGGGCATGAACGGCACCGGGCACCACTACAATGGCTACGTGGCCTCCATTCTCGGCACGGCGCTCAACGTGATCACCGGGAACTTCGACGAGCCCGGTGGGGCGATCGACACCGAGCTGACCAAGTCGAGCAAGGGCGGTAACGCTACCGGCAAGCAGTTCCTCAAGCGGACCGTCAAGCGGACGGTGAACGGCAAGGCGGTCGAGGCCACGGTCGACAAGCTCCATATGGATCACTACGGCGACTGGCCATCGGCCTGGGACGATGTGGTCGGTGACTACCCGCGCCGGTTTGAGGAGGGCGTCACCCTGCGGTACGGTCCCTTCCGGGGGCACACGTACCCGATCAAGGCGTTCTTTATCCGGACCGGTAACCCGGTGATCACGGGATCGGAGACCACCACCTGGCAGCGGGCGTTGACCGCCAAGGATCCGAACGGCCAGTACAAGGTCGACCTGGTGGTCAACATTGACACCCCCTTCCTGGAGACGGGCCTCTACGCCGACCTGGTCCTCCCGGAGGCCAGCTACCTGGAGCGGATGAGCCTCTCGGACATCTACCCCTCTCACCCGCTGCTCTACATGCGGGACAAGGTATTGCCCGGCTCGCTGCACGAGTCGAAGACCCCCTACGAGATCATGATCGGCATCGCCAAGGCGCTGGCCAAGTACGGCGACAAGGATGTCACGGCCGCCGACTTCTGGGAGTACTACAAGAGCGAGGAGGACTTCTGGGACGAGGCCATGGCCCCCGCACCGAGCATGAAGAACGTCGGTCGGCCCCTGCCCTATCCGCAGTTCCCCGAGGGCTACAAGATCACCGGCACCCCCGACTCCCTGGAGGCCGGGCGGGTCACGGTGGACGACGCGAAGAAGGAGGTAAAGGGCGAACCGGTAACCGCCGCCTGGATGCGGTCACACAACGGGGTCGCGGTCTGGCCGATGGCCTACCAGCGCTACCGTCATGAGAGCGGTGGAATCCTGGGCACCTCCTCCAAGAAGATCGAGTTCAAGTTCGCCCGGTACGACGGCTACAACAAGTTGATCGCTGAGTCGGGTGTCACCCCGCCGGCGCTGAAGGCCGCTGGCTTCAACCAGTACCCATCCACCTTCTACTGGTTCGAGACCGTCTGGAACCCGTACACCAACCCGGCCTATGCGTCCAAGAAGGCGGAGTTCCCGTTCCAGGTGATCTGCGGGCGGGTGCATCACGCCATGTCGGGCACGCAGATGGTCGACTACCTCGGGCGGATCAACACCGAAGGGCTCTGGATGCCGCTGAACGAGGCCGTGGAGTTCCAGGAGGTCTCCATGGGCGAAACCGGCGCCGAGAGCACCGGCCGCAAGCGGAAGATCCCCGCCGGTTCCTGGTCGATCGGCGTCATTCAGATGAATGCCGGTGACGCTGCTGCCCTCGGGCTGTCAACGGGTGAGCTGGTGGTCCTGGAGAACCCGCTGGGCAGCACGGTGAAGGGGCGGATCTACGCAACCGAGACCATACGTCCCGGCGTCCTCCGCATGGGCATGGGCACCGGTGGCCGCTTCAGCCCGGGCCTTGGCAAGACGACGGCCTTCCGGGAGACCACCCCGAACCACAATCTGCTGATCGACCCGAAGGCCCACTCCCCGGTCATGGGAATGCCCTGCTATGCCGACATGATCGTCAAGGTTCGCAAGGCCTAGGAGGTGTGGCCCATGCTGGAGTGGCTGGCGGCCCGGGTGGAAATCTACCGGCTGCTTCGAGAACTCTTCTCCTATCCGCTCTCCGCGGAGACCCTGCAGCGCCTGGGTTCCCTGGAGCCGGACGCCGAGTCGGCCCCGGAGTTATCGGCGGCAGTCGCGAGGGTCCGGGAGGCACTGGCCGCCCTCCCGGAGCCGGCCCTGGAGCGGCTGAACCTGGAGCACTCCCGCCTCATGAGTGGCCCCGGCCTTCCACCGGCCCCGCCCTTCGCCTCCTTCTATGCCAGTGGGAGCCAGAGGCTCTTCGGGGCAGAGGCGCAGGCGGTCGCACGGGCCTACCGGGATGCCGGACTGGTCCCGGCGGACTGGGGAACGCCCCCGGATCACATCTCCGTGGAACTGGACTTCATCTGCCTGCAGGCCGAAGAGGCGCTCACGACAGCCCGGGACGGTGATCTCGAAGCCTGCCTGTCCGCCCTCCTTCGTCAGCACCGGTTCCTGGCTGAGCACCTCCTGCCGTTCAGCCGTTCGTTCTGCCGCGCACTGCGAGAGGCTGCCGACCTGGAGTTCTTCCGGGGTGCGGCGGATCTGCTGGAGGAGTACCTGGACCTGGAGGCCGATGCGTTGGCAGAGAGCCTGCGCGTGGCTTCGTGACCCATGGGAAAAGCCGTGCCCGGCATCAGACCGGGTACGGCTTCTCCTCTGCAGCGACCCCTACGGCCGGCCGCGTGTGCCGCCGGGGCGCATCCCCCCGCCCATGCCACCGCTGGGAGCCGTGGTCACCCCCGACTCGTTCAGCCAGGTCACCTGGCCCGAGATCGCAAAGCTTACCACCTTCTCCTCGCCCGTGTAGAGCCCATAGCTCTCCCCCTGCTTCAGTTCCGGCGAGGCGAAGAGAATCACTGGGTAGGCCCGCTTCAACTCCATCTCCAGGACCTCCTTGCCCTGGCTATCCCGCAGGCTCACCTTCGTTCCCGCCGCCGGCACCTGCGTAAAGCTCATGCCCACCGAGCAGACGCTCGACCCCGTCGATGGTGCCTGCACCATGCCCGCACTGCCCGCCGCGATCACCGTGCCGCCCGTCAGCTCGAAGACCCCATCGTAGTCGAGGGAGCCGTTCATGTTGGCTGTCGGGCCGCTGACGATCAGGGTGCCGCCCGACATGTAGACCGAGCCGTTCACATCGACACCGTCACCGGCTGCATCCACCGTGACCGTTCCACCCTGGATGTAAAGCACACCGCCGCCGGCAGTACCGGCCCCCATCTGACCGGGCCGCCCGGGCTGGGCCGTACCGCCGCCCCCGGTGGAGAGGTTGATCCCGTCATCGCTGGCGACCAGCTTGATCTCGCCGCCGGCGATCGTGATCAGCTTCGACTCCATCCCCTCGTAGCTCTTCGCGATATCGATTGTCCCGCCCTGGATCAGCAGCTCGGCATCGGCATGAATGGCGTCATCACCCGCAGCGATCCGGATCTCACCGGCGGTAATGGCGATGCTGCCCGTGCTGTGCAGCGCATCATCCGCTGAGTCGATGGCGACCGAGCCCCCGGTGATCTGGACCGCCGTGTAGGCCTGGATTCCGTCCGCTCCCGCCGTCACGTTCAGGCTGCCGCCCTCGATCGTGATCGTACCCTTCTCAGGGTCCTGCTCGTTGGTGGTCTTGACCCCGTCGCCGCCGGCCTCGACGGTGATCACGCCGTCCTTCACCATCACCCGGTCGCGACCGACCAGACCGTCATCGGCCGCGTAGACCAGCAACTCGCCGCCAGTGATCCGCAGGTCGTCCCGGCTCATGATGCCGTTGTTGAAGTTACCCCGAACGGTTAGCCTACCGGCTCCGTTGATGGTCAGATCATCCATACTGTAGATCGCCGCGTTCGGCGCATCATCCAACGATGTATCCTTGTAGCTCGTCCCATCCGATACGGTGTTCATCGTGCCCGTATTCAGGGTGATGATGGTCTTGTCGGCCTTCTTGACGTAAATCGCTGTGCTCTCCTCATTATGGAGCGTTGCACCGTTCAGGACGAGCCGCACCGTGCCCTTGGTCTGCGAATCGACGACCACCTGGCCGTTCTCCAGGCTCCCGCTGATCACGAAGACGCCGGATGAGACCAGGTAGAGGTCGTCGCCGTTCACCGCAGCGCCGGCTCCGGTGAAGCTGATCGAGTCACCCTTCAGCTCGATCATGGTGGCGCCGGCCTGGGTCCAGTCGGTGGTGGCATCATCTGCCGCGAACTCCGCCGGCTCAACAGTCATGATGGATGCAGCCGCTGTCGATGATACGGATGCTGCCGTTGGCTTGGCGGATGCGGTCGTGGCCGTGGATATGGCTGGACTGGAGCCGGGGCTGGTGCAAGCCGCCAGGGCGGCGCCGACCAGGAGCAGTGAGAGTGACTTATAGCGCAGGGGGCTGGTTGGCTTCATGGTTGTTCCTCTCCTTCTCTGCCGGCGCCTGTGGCTGTCGGCTTGACTCCATCTTAACGGAGAGGGGGCACCTCGTCAGATCGGCTTCGGTGTAGCTACCGTAAAGGTTTCTTAACCTAACACTCGCCTGCCGGGAGGGCATAGCCAAGGCTGTTCATATTCAAGCTTGCGCGCAAAAGGCAGCCCCCCGTTACCCGGGAGGCTGCCTTTCCGATATGCCTTACTTCAGCGCCGCCTTGACCAGGTCCGCAACCTCCCAGGGCAGGGAGGCCACCTTGACACCGGCCTCGGTCAGGGCATCCACCTTGGACTGATAGGTGCCGCGGTTGCCCTCGATAATGGCGCCCGCGTGGCCCATGCGCTTGCCCGCAGGGGCGGCCTTGCCAGCCAGGTAGGCCACGACCGGCTTCTTCACATGCTGCTTAATGTACTCCGCCGCCAACTCCTCCTGAATGCCACCGATCTCGCCGACCATGACGATCGCCTCGGTAGCCGGATCGGCGTTGAACAGCTCGAGCGAATCGACGAAGTTGGTGCCGATCACCCGGTCGCCGCCCATGCCGATGACCGTGGTCTGGCCGAGGTTGTTGTTGGTCAGGTTGAAGGCGATCTCGTAGGAGAGGGTACCCGAGCGGGCGACGATGCCCACGGGGCCCGGCTTGTAGATGTGGTTCGGCATGATGCCCATCTTCGCATTCTCACCAGGGGAGATCAGGCCGAAGGTGTTGGGGCCGACCACCCGGACGCCGTGCTTCCTGGCGTAGGCCATGATCTCCATGGTCTCCTGGGTCGGCACATGCTCCGGGATCAGGACCAGGACCTTAATGCCGGCGTGGATCGCCTCAAAGGCGGCATCCTTCACGCCGGGCGCCGGCACGAACATGATCGATGCGTTGGCGCCGCCCTTCTGGACCGCCTCATGGGCGGTGGCGTAGACGGGAACACCGTGGACCGTCTGCCCGGCCTTGTCGAAGTTGACACCGCCCACCACGTTGGTGCCGAAGGCGAGCATCTGACCGGTGTGGAACTGGCCCTGGGACCCGGTGATGCCCTGGACGATCACCCGCGTATCCTTGTTAATGATGACTGCCATGGTGATTTACGCCTCCTTCCCGTAGGCCGCCGCAACGACAGCCCGGGCCGCTTCGCCCATCTCGGTGTACGCCTGAATGCCGTTCTCGGCAAGCATCTCACGGCCGCGGACATCGTTGGTACCGACCATGCGGACCACCAGCGGCACGTTGATCCCCTTCGACTGCTTCACCTGGATGATCGCCTCCGCGACCAGGTCGCAGCGGGTGATCCCACCGAATATATTGACGAAGATGCCCTTCGGGTTGGTACCCAGGAGGGCGTCGAAGGCCTGAGCGGTGGGCTCCACGCCCGAGCCGCCGCCGGCGTCCAGGAAGTTGGCCGGACGACCGCCGTAGTGCGAGAGCACATCCAGCGTGCCCATAGCCATGCCGGCGCCGTTCGCCATGACGGCGATGTCACCATCGAGCTGGACGAAGGCCAGGCCGATCGCCTTCACCTTCTTCTCCAGGTCGGTCCCCTCCTCAACCGTGGGGAACTCGGGGTGCCGGAAGAGGGCGTCATCTTCCACGTTGAAACGACCGTCGGCCGCCACGAGGCGGGTGCCGTTATCGGTCAGGGCCAGCGGGTTGATCTCCACCAGCTCGGCATCATACTTCTTGAATGCGTTGTACATACCGACCAGGATCTTGGCAAACTGCTTCGCCAGGTCGCCGGAGAGGCCGATCTGGCGGGCGATTTCCCGAGCCTGGAAGGGCAGGAGACCGGTGGTCACATCGACATGGGAGAAGACGATCTGGTCGTGCGGGACCGACTCGATCTCCACGCCGCCGGCGGCCGAGGCCATGATCAGCGGGAGCTTCGCCATGCCGTCCAGGGTGATCGAGACGTAGAACTCCTTCTCGATCTTCAACTGCGGATCGATCAGGACCTTGTCGACAATGTAGCCCTTCAGATTCATGCCCAGGATCTCGGAAGCACGAGCCATGGCTTCTTCCGGGGTGTTGGCCAGCTTAATGCCGCCCGCCTTTCCGCGACCGCCAACCAGCACCTGGGCCTTCACGGCGCAGGGACCGATCTTCCGGGCAGCCTCCTGAGCCTCTTCCGGGGTCGCGCAGACAATACCACCACCGGTGGGAACACCGTGTTCGGCCAGCATCTGCTTCGCAAGGTACTCGTAGAGCTTCATCCGCCCACCTCCATGTGTGAGTGAAACATGTCAAAGGCCCGATGGGGACGAACCACCGGGCTCTTCTCTCCACTAGGGGATTTTATCACAAGATCGTAGGCTTTGGAAACGTAACGTGTGGCGAAAAATGCCTAGTCAAGTGGGCTTGTTTACGTATAACCCGAGTTGGCATTAGTGCTCGTTATCTACTTGTGCAGACTGGACGAGGTACGGATACTGCGCCAGGACCAGGTCGAGCATCGCCTCGGCCTGCTCCTCCAGTTCCTTGTCCCGGATCCGATAGGCCAGCAGGTTAGCTCCAACGGCGTAGGCCAGCGCCGATTCCGGCGTGTCCATCTCCAGGGCTGCCAGGGTTAGCAGCATGTAGGCATCGCAGCGGATCTCGGTCGAGTTGGCCCGGCTGTGGGCAGCCCGCATGGCCAGGTGGGTGGCGGTAATACAATCCCGGCGAGCAAAGGCGCTGTATGCTCGCACCAACTCATCAGGACCGGTCGCCATTCTCATCGCTCTCTCACCTCGTGATCCTTCACCAGGGCGTATAACCGCTCGTTGGCTACCTTCTCCAACTCCGGTACCCCCGCTGCCAGGGCGGCCATCCAGGCGTCGGCCAGAGCCCGCAGGGCCCGCCGCCAGTCCCTTTCGGCGTTGGCTCTCTCGTAGGCCTGCATCTGGAGCCGGTACTGCTCCAACTGCGGCTCCATGCCCGGAGCCAGTGCGGAGGCGATCGCCACAGCCTGGTTGTAGTCGCCGGCCTGCGCCAGGTCCTGAGCCCTTCGGGCCGCCGTGCAGGACGTGTGAGCCATCATCCGCCCAACCTCCTCCACTCACCTCTTTCACTAGTGTTTACGGATAGATAGGCATGAAAGTTCGAACTTGAATCATAGGAGGTTTCAATCTCTCGACGGTTACGCGAGGGCATCAGACAATCGACTGTGTGCGCCCGGAAAGGTAGTCGTGCCGTATCAATCCCGCACCGAAGGGGTCGGGTGACCAGATGGCCGCCGAAAGCCCGGCCACGCCGTCTATTGGACCGAAGGACCAGCGCGACGCCTGCCGTTCCGTCGTCGTCCTATTTTCAATCAACTGATGAAGGGAGCTGCACCGCCGACATGCAGTTCGCAGTCAACTACTCGCCCCAGACCGAGGCCCTCCGCAGCAACGGCCAGGTTCAACTGGACCGCTACAAGTGCCCCGATTGGCCTGACCTGATCCAGACAGCCCGTGAGCACGTCCCGGTCTATGTCCACGCCCCCCTGAACGCCGGCCGGCTGGCGGAGGTTTCCTGGACCGCCCTGCTCGAACTGCTGGAGGCGACCGAGACCCCCTACATCAATCTGCACCTGGAGGCCCGGCCTGCCGACTTCCCCGCGGTCCCCATCGACAGTCGGGAACCGGCCCATGCCCGCCGGATCATCGACCACTTGGTTGATGGCGTCCGGCAGGTACAGGCTCACGCCGGTGGGCGGCGGGTGATCGTGGAAAACGTGATCTACAGGGGTCCCGGCGGCAAGGCGCTCTACCTCGCAGTCGATCCGACAGTGATCCGGACCGTGGTCCGGGAGACTGGCTGCGGCCTCCTGCTCGACACCGCTCATGCCAGGGTGACCGCCAGCTACCTCGGGCTGACCCCTCAGGAGTACCTGGCCGGCTTCCCGACCGATGCGCTCTGCGAGTGGCACGTGACCGGGGCTCAGGAGCACGATGGGCGGCTCCGGGACCACCTGCCCATGTCTGATGCTGACTGGGCGCTTACCGAGTGGGCCGCAGAACAGATCCATTGCGGTACCTGGTCCGAGCCCTGGGTCCTGGCCCTGGAGTACGGCGGGATTGGGCCCATCTTTGCGTGGCGGTCTGAGGCCTCGGTCCTGGCCCATGACGCCCCCCGCCTCTATCGCCTGGTCGAGCGCCTGCGCTGATAGAGACAACCGCAGCCCCCAGACCGGTACTGGACCCCCTCTTGCATAAAAAAAGGGCCGTCCCAAGCAGATCGATCTGCTTTCGGGACGGCCCCCTGCATACACGTATCGCTTTGTGACTTACTCGCCCGCCTCGGGCTTCTTCGGCTTGAACATGGCATCAGCCTTAACCCACCGGGACTGACCATTAAAGTACTGGTCGCCGCCGTGCGCATCGTGGATGCAGATCGCGGGGAACTCCTTCACCTTCAGCCGGCGGATCGCCTCGGCGCCCAGGTCCTCGTAGGCCACGACCTCGGCCGCCTCGATCGTGCGGGCCAGCAGGGCGCCGGCGCCACCGGTCGAGACCAGGTAGAGGGCGCCGAACTTCACGAGGCCGGCCTTGACCTCATCGCTCCGGTAGCCCTTGCCGATCACCGCCTTCACGCCCTGGCTCAGCATGTCGTTGGTGTACCGATCCATCCGGTAGCTGGTAGTAGGGCCGGCCGAGCCGATCACCTGGCCCGGCTTGGGCGGGGTGGGGCCAACGTAGTAGATCACGGCGCCCTGCGTATCGAACGGGAGCTGCTTCCCGGCGGCCATGTCATCGATCATCCGCTTGTGGGCGGCGTCCCGGGCGGTGTAGATCTCGCCGGAAATGTAGACCTCGTCGCCCGCCTGGATCCCACGAACCTGCTCCTCGGTGATCGGGGTGGTAATATGCACCTTGGCCATTAGAGCGTCGCCTCCTTATGGCGATGGCTGTGGCATTCAATATTCACCGCGACGGGCAGCGCGGTAATGTGGCAGCCCATCACCTCAATATGGACGCCGAAGGCGGTCTGCGTGCCGCCCAGGCCCATGGGGCCGACGCCCAGCTTGTTGATCTCCTCGAGAAGCTCCTGCTCCCGGGCCGCCCACTCGGGATCGGGGTTCGGGGCGCCGGTGTGGCGGAGCAGCGACTTTTTGGCCAGCAGGGCCGACTTGTCGAAGTTCCCGCCAATGCCCACGCCGACCAGCAGCGGCGGGCAGGCGTTGGGGCCGGCGTTGGCCACCGTCTCAATAATGAAGCGCTTGGCGCCCTCCCAGCCGGCAGACGGGGGGAGCATGACCAGCTTGGACATGTTCTCCGAGCCGCCGCCCTTGCAGTCGACCTTGATCTTCAGCTTGTCACCGGGCACGATCTCGGTGTAGATCATGGCGGGGGTGTTGTTCTTCGTGTTGACCCGCTTGATCGGGTCGTTCAGCATGGACATGCGCAGGTATCCCTCAGTGTAGCCCTTGGCCACGCCGGCGTTGATCGCCTCGGTGAGGCTGCCACCTGTCAGATGGACATCCTGCCCGATCTCCAGGAAGACGAGAGCGACACCGGTATCCTGGCACATGGGGACTTGCTCAGTCTCGGCGATCGTATAGTTCTCGACGATCTGCATCATAACGGCCTGGCCGACCGGCGCCTCTTCCAGCGACTGAAGCTTGCCCAGGGCGTCCTTGACGTCATCCTCTAGCTTGAAGTTTGCCTCCTGAACCAGACGGGCGACCGTTTCGGCGATCTGATCAACGTGGATCTCGCGCACCGTCACTCCTCCTCCAGTTAAGCCTTCTGGCCCTGGCCGTACGGGCGGCCGGGCTTTCGCACCTTCACTCAATGTAGCAAACTTCGGCACAAATGTCAGCCCGGCAGACTCTCTACAGAAGATAGATATAAGGTGCTATTCACAGGAAACTTGTTAAGCACTCAGTGGGCTGAGCATGACGAAGACCGGGGGCAACCCCGGCCTCGAAGGCGGCACTCAGAATGACTCGTAGTTGTGGTGGAGGATCGGCTTGAGCCGCTGTGGCGGCTCCACCTCCATGCTGCCGGTCTGCAGCTCCCGCCCATCCTGGTCCGAGAGCCGGTACTCCATGATCACGTGCTTCAGATCGGGCTTGAGTGCCACGATCTCCATGTCAATGGTCACCGTGTCACCGACCCGGGGCGGGTGGCTCAGCCGGTAGGAGTGGGCGTAGGTGAGGCTGCCGAGGCCGGGCAGGACGGTAGCCACGGCGCCCATGGCAAAGCCGGCCAGCATGTTGGCGGGCACGACCGGGTGCTCGTACCGGGTCCGGCCGGCATAGGAGGCATCGCCGTAGAGCGGATTCAGGTCACCGGAGAGGGACATGTACTGGAGGACATCCTGCTTGGTGACCAGTCGGGAGAAGGAGGCCTTCTGCCCGACCGTCAGTTCGTCGTAGGGCTTGCCAAGCTCGTCCCGGAAGAACGTCATGGAATCACCTCATGGGGACGGTTTGGACCATTATAGCACAGGCGGCGATTCACTCTCCAGCAACGTGACGGATATCGCGAAAGAGAGTGACAGCAGTAGCAGTTTCCCGGGCGGCAGCGGGGCTCCCTGTTGGAACCGCTCCAGTTCTTCGGGCCGGATCCCGAGGCGCTCGGCCAGCGGGCCGGGGGCGAAACGACCGGCATCGGCCTGGCTGGCCGCCTTCAGGATCAGCCCGCGCCGGGTTGCCGCAGCGAGGGAAGGCAGGTCGGGCTGGGACTGCAGCAGGTGGAGCAGCCGTTGCTGGGCCCGCACCAGGCCGGCGCTTGGCCGGCTGGCTCCCGCTCGTCCCAGCAGGAAGTCTGTGGTCACATCGAACAGGTCGGCCAGCGACAGGAGCAGGTCGAAGCCGGGCTCCCGCAGCCCCCGTTCATACTGGCTGACCACGCCGGGGCGCAGGCTCAGGTCCCGCTCCACGTCGCGCTGAAGCCAGCCGCGCTCCTGTCGCAGCTCCTTCAACCTCTCGCCAAACCGGTGCCCCATCCGCCTCACCGCCCGGCCTACGTGTGGGGCCATTGTACCGGGCCTGAACTCAGCGGACAAGGGGCATTTGTCAGGCGCAGGGAATCGAAACACCCCGCCGGTAGATGCCGACGGGGTTTCGCATTTACAGCTTCAGTCCAATCGCGTGGGCCCGCTCCTGCGTCCAGGCGCCAAGTTGATGGGCCCGCCCGGCGTCAAACCGGTGAACCGGGCCGGAGATCGCCAGTGCAGCGACACAGCGTCCCATTCGATCGATCACGGGCGCCGCCACCGAGGAGACACCGTCCTCCCGCTCCTCCTGGCTCTGCGCCCATCCCTGCTGCACCGCCGTCTCCAGCGATGCCTCCAGAGCCGTCCGACCAAAGCCAGGCGGCAGGATCTGATCCAGCGTCCGACTCCGCTCGGCGGGGGGCAACCAGGCGAGCAGCACCTTGCCGGAAGCGCCGAGGTAGAGCGGCAGGCGTTCACCCAGGCCGACTACCCTGCGGACCGTCAAGGGGCCTTCCGCCCGCTGTACCCGCACCCGCTCCAGGCCATCCCGCACATAGAGACTGACCGTTTCCTGGGTCTGGTCCCGGAGCAACAACATCTCGCCATAGGCAACCGCGGGCAGATCGCCGGAGGTCAGGTAGACACTGGCCAGTTCCAGCGCCTTCAACCCCAGGTGATACCGTCCCGTGGTCGGGTCCTGCCGGACAAACCCCTTGGCCTCCAGAGCCGCGAGGATCCGGTGAACGGTAGATTTGTAGAGCCCAACCTTCTCCGCAATCTGGGTTACCCCGAGGCCGGACTTCTCTCCCGTGAAGCAGAGCAGCACGTCCAGGGCGCGTTCTACAGACCGGATCGTTTGTGTCTCCTCTTTCAGGCAGCTCCCTCCCTCCGGGTCAGGGAGTGGCCCCCGGATGACGGCTCTGGTCAGCCCACCAGTGCCGTATCCGACGAGCCGGCCAGCCGCTGCTGCGCAACAGGGGACTCCAGCCTCCCTGATCGCTGAGCCGCAGATCCGCCAGCCTCATTCCATCTCCCATTCTACCACACCGTTCCATGCTGAGGAACGCTGTTCTATTTTCCACCGATCCAACTTTCTACTACCTTTGATAAGAAACGCTGATCAGCGGATCTGCCCCGTTCCCCGGAGCAGGTACTTGTAGGTGGTGATCTCGGCGATGCCCATCGGACCACGGGCGTGCAGCTTCTGGGTGGAGATGCCGATCTCCGCCCCGAAGCCAAACTCGCCACCATCGGTAAAGCGGGTGGAGGCGTTCTGGTAGATGGCGGCCGCATCCACCTCACGGAAGAAACGAGCGGCAGCGGCTTCATCTGCCGTGATGATCGCCTCCGAGTGCTTCGTGCCATACCGGGCGATATGGGCCAGGGCCTCGTCCAGCCCGTCCACCACCTTCACGGCAAGGGTCAGGTCGAGGTACTCGGTCGCCCAGTCCTCCTCGGTGGCCGGCTCGGCCCCGGGCAGGTAGCGCCGGCTCTCCTCGCAGGCTCTCAGTTGCACGCCTGCCTCGGTCAGCACTGCGGCAGCCGCTGGCAAGAAGCGCTCTGCCACCGCCCGATCGACCAGCAAGGTCTCGGCGGCGTTGCAGACGGCGGGGTTGGAGCACTTGGCGTTCACGATCACCCGCTGCGCCATGCCGAGGTCCGCCGCCTCATGCACGTAGATGTGGCAGACACCGGTCCCCGTCTCGATCACCGGTACCGTCGACTGCTCGATGACCGCCTTGATCAGCCCGGCCCCGCCACGGGGGATCAGCAGGTCGACGAGGCCGTGGGCGTTCATCAGATCGGTGGCCGCCGCCCGGTTGGCCGGAAGGATCTGGACCAGGTCGCCCGAGAGTCCGGCTCGGGCCAGGCCCTCGGCCATGGCGGCGCCCAGAGCTGCGTTGGAGTGGGCCGCCTCCTTGCCGCCCTTGAGCAGCACAGCGCTCCCCGCCTTCAGACAGAGGACGCCCGCATCGACCGTGACACCCGGCCGCGACTCGTAGATGATCCCGATCACGCCCATGGGGACCCGAATCCGCCGGACCTGCACGCCGTTGGGCAACTCCCAGCCCGCCAGCTCCTCGCCCAGGATATCGGGCAGGGCGGCCACGCTCCGAACCCCCTGAATGACGCCAGCCAGCTTGGTGCCATCCAGCCGAAGCCGGGCGATCATGGGGGCCGGGAGTCCGTCTGCGGCCGCTGCGCTTATGTCCAGGGCATTGGCAGCCAGGACCTCCTCCCTGCGCTCTTCGATCACCGCTGCGATCGCCAGCAGCGCCTCGTTCCGCTGCCCCGCAGAGGCGAATTCCAGCGCCCGCTGGGCCCCTCGTGCCTTCACAGCCATCTCCTGCACGCTCATGCGATCCCCTCCTTCTCCCAGACAAAGAGTGTGCCGACCGGCTCGCCGGCCACGATCTCCCGCAGGACACCGGGCCGCTCCCCCCGTGCCAGGAGCATGGGGATCCCGGCCTCGGCACAGATCCGGGCCGCCGTCACCTTGGTAATCATGCCGCCGGTGCCGTTGGCGCTGCCGGTCCCGCCGGCGATCCGTTCCAGGTTGTCCGACAGCGAGGCGGTCTGCATGGGCGCCAGACCCGGGGTAGTGCGGGGGTCGGCGGGGTAGAGTCCATCGACATCGGAGAGGAGGATCAGCAGGTCTGCCTGAATCAGGGCCGCCACTCGGGCCGAGAGGGTGTCGTTGTCGCCCACCCGGATCTCCTCACTGGTCACCGTGTCGTTCTCGTTGACGATCGGAATCACGCCCCAGGCCAGCATACGCTGGAAGACCTCGGCTGCCGAAGCCCGGCGGTGCTGATCCTCCAGGTCCTGCCGGGTGAGGAGCACCTGGCCGACAACCCGGTCATACTCACCGAAGAGCCCCTCGTACCGCTGCATGAGGACGCCCTGGCCGACCGCTGCCAGCGCCTGCTTGGCGGCCACCTCCTTGGGCCTCTCGGTCAGTCCCAACCGGCCCAGGCCGGCCCCAACCGCCCCGGAGGTGACCAGGACCAGCTCCCGCCCCTCGGCGTGCATGTCGGCCATCTGCCGCACCAGTGCCTCCATCCGTCCCAGGTGCAGATGCCCGCTGGGGTGGGTCAGAGTACTCGTCCCCACCTTTATGATGATCCGCCTCGCCTGCCGCAGTTTCTCCCGCATCTGCTCCAACCTCCCGCACAAAATAGAAAAACCCCGTCCGAATGCCGGACGGGGTTCTAGTCCCGTGGTACCACCAGCTGTTGGCCCGCAATGGCAGGCCCGCTCATTCACAGCGCTCCAACAAGCGCCTCCGGGGATAACGGGCCGGATGCCCGGGCCGGCTCGTCGCCGCCCGCTCAGGGATGGGTTCCGCTACCTCCGCCAGTCCGGGCTTGCACCAGGGTGCCCGGCTCTCTGTACTGTGGATGGTCTGCGTACTGGTTCCCGTCAACGCGCTCGATATTGGACCCGATTATAGGACGGTTTTCGGCGGGTGTCAATAGGATTCGCTCCACGGCGTCGCCGTCCAGCGTTTCAGCCTCCAGCAGTGCCTCTGCGAGCCGCTCCAGGGAATCCCGCTCCCCGCGGAGGATCTCAACCGCCCGCTGATACCCCTCGGTCACCAGTCGGCGCACGGCCTGGTCGACCTGGCGCTGAGTGCTCTCCCCCGCCTGCGTGCCCTCTGGCTGCCCATTGGGTCCGGCTGTCCGGACCGGCCCGATGGATGGGCTCATGCCCAGTTCGGTGACCATGGAGCGAGCGATCGCTGTGGCCCGCTCCAGATCATCGGCGGCGCCACTGGAACCCTCCCCCAGCACCACCTCTTCCGCCGCCCGGCCCGCCAGCAGCCCCGCCAGCCGGTCGAGCAGTTGGTGCCGGCTGTGTAGGTGCTGATCCTCGCCCGGCTGGTACACGACATACCCCATGGCCCGGCCCCGTGGAATGATCGAGACCTTAACCAGCCGTTCCGGGCTATCCAGCTTGCGGCTGACCAGGGCGTGGCCCGCCTCGTGATAGGCAATGCGCATCCGCTCCTCGGGCGACGACTGCCGCTGGCGGGCTGGTCCACCCGTCACAACCCGCTCGTAGGCCTGGGTCAGATCGGCCATCTCGATCCAGGGGGCGTGCCGCCGGGCAGCCAGCAGCGCCGCCTCGTTCAGCAGGTTGGCCAGGTCAGCCCCCGTGAATCCGGTCGTGATCGCCGCCGCGCGCTCCAGGTGGACGTCTGGCCCCAGGGGCTTGCCGCGGCTGTGGACCCGCAGGATCGCCAAGCGGCCGGAGCGATCCGGCGGATCGACCAGGATCTGGCGGTCGAAGCGCCCGGGGCGCAGGACGGCGCTGTCCAGCACATCGATCCGGTTGGTCGCGGCCATGACGATGATCCCATCCGATGGGGTGAAGCCGTCCATTTCGACCAGGAGCTGGTTGATCGTCTGGTCCCGCTCCTCCGCGCCGCCGCTGGTCCCGCCGCTCCGCTGCCTGGCCACTGCATCGATCTCATCGATAAAGAGAATGCACGGGGCGTGCCGCCTGGCTCGCTCGAAGACCCCACGAACCCGGGAGGCGCCGACCCCGGCGTAGAGCTCGACAAACTCCGAGCCTGCGATCGAGAGAAAGACCACTCCTGCCTCCCCGGCCACCGCCCGGGCCAGTAGGGTCTTGCCGGTGCCGGGAGGACCTGAGAGCAGGATACCCCGGGGAATGCGAGCCCCCAGGGAGCGGTAGCGATTCGGCTCCCGCAGGAAGTCGATCACCTCCTGCAGTTCCTCCTTCACCTCATCCATGCCGGCTACATCGCCCATGGTGACCTTGGTGGAGCCGGGCCGGTGCAACTGCGCCGGGCTCTGCTCGATCGAAAGAACCCCGCTCGATCCCCGCCCCACCTCCCGCCGGCTCATGTAGAGGATCACCGCCAGGACGAGCATTGGCGGCATCAGCCGGATCAGAAAGACCGAGAGGCCGGTGGTGGTCGGCTCGGCGTACTGCACCGTCACGCCGTACTGCATGAGCCGGGCAGGCAGGTGTTCGCTGCCCGGTGGGATCGAGACCAGGCCGATCGACCCGTCGTGGTAACGGGCTCGCAGACTGCCATCGACAATGACGGTCTCGGCGACCCGCCCCTGCTGAATGTCGGCCAGGAACCGGCTGTAGGGCACCGGTTCTTCCCCGGCCAGTGCGACCGGTGCCGCGATCATCAACCAGAGTAGACCGGACAAGAGCGTGAGGAACCGACTGCGCGCTCTCCTGATCACGAACCGCACACCTCCCCTGCCAAACCCGCGAGAGAACCTCTTACCCAATGAACACGTACTCCAGGGGAGAATTGTTCGCGGCCTCCTCACGAATCCTATTCGCAGAGAGGAGCGGGGGTGTCTGACCGGCGGTAGCCCTTTCGTTCTAGAGAGGGGCTCCATGCCGCCAAAGGTCTATATCGAAGATCCGACTCTGGAGTGATTGTCGATCCATAAAGGACATGTTATAGTTTTCACATATCAAATTGATAGGCAGGTGCATGGTGATGGCGACGCTGAAGGAACGCAACCACGTAGACGTGGCCGCCGTGAAGCTGAGCGATGAGCTGCGGAAGCTGGCCCCGATGGTCGTTTCGACTCCCCCGGGCTACCTGCCGGACGAGAACGACCCCGCCTGGCCTTCCAAGTCTGGACAGGCTGACTAGCAACATAGCGAAACGGGAGATGCATGGCGCATCTCCCGTCTTTGTTTGAATGGGGGGCGTTTAGAGCTTGCGGCCACCCTCGGCGGCCCACTGCTCCAGCATGTCGGTGGTGACCGACTTGGGCCGCTCCAGCGGATAGCCCAGGCCACGGTCCCAGGTGATATTGGCCATGATGCCCAGGGCCCGACCGACGCCGAAGAGGACCGTGTAGAAGTCCCACTCCCGGACGCCGTAGTGCCACTGGATCACGCCGGACTGCGCATCCACGTTCGGCCAGGGGTTCTTCGCCTTGCCGTGCTCCTTGAGGATGCCGGGGGCGACCTCATAGATCGTGCTGACCAGCTTGAAGAGCGGGTCATCGGGCAGGTTGGCCAGGCAGAACTCCCGTTGAGCGGTGTACCGGGGATCAGTCTTCCGTAGAACAGCGTGGCCGTAGCCCGGGATCACCTGACCGGCGTTCAGGGTGTCCCAGATGGCTTTGGAGACGTTCTCCTTGGTCGGCTCGACACCCTCGCCCAGCTTCTCCTGGAACTGCATGATCCAGCCGAGGACCTCCTGGTTGGCCAGGCCGTGCAGCGGACCAGCCAGGCCGTTGAGGGCGGCCGAGTAGGAGTAGTAGGCGTCGGAGAGGGCCGAGGCGACCAGATGGCCGGTGTGGGCGGAGACGTTGCCCGACTCGTGATCCGAGTGGATGATGAAGTACATGCGGGCGACATCGTCATACGGCCTCGCGACGCCCATCATATGGGCAAAGTTCGCACCCATATCCAGGTTTGGATCGGCCGGGATCTGCTTGTCGGCGTTGTACTTGTACCGGTAGATGAAGGCGGCAATCATGGGAATTCGGGCGACGAGGTCACTGGCGTCCTCGTACATGTACTCCCAGGCGGCCAGCTTATTGAACTTGCCCGAGTTGTAGAACTGGGCAAACCTGGACTCCTTCTGAAGGGCGAGAATGCCGGTCGAGAGCATCACCATGGGGTGGCTCTCCTTGGGCAGGGCCCGAATCACATCGTAAACATAGCTGGGGATCTCCCGACGGACCTTCCACTCGGCGATCACCTCATCCACCTCGTCCTGGGTGGGAATCTCGCCGGTGAGCAGGAAGTACCAGAAGGCCTCGACCGTTGGGTATTCCGAGCCCGGGGCCTTGGGCAGGGCCGCGAAGGTCTCGGGGATTGTCTTGCCGCGGAAGCGGATCCCTTCCTGCGGATCCAGGTAGGAGATATCGGTGACCAGCGCACGAATGTCACGGGCACCACCGATCGCCTGCTCGATGGTCACCTGGTCGATCACAACGCCGCCAAACTCCTTCAGCAGACGGGTGGTCCGAGGACGATGAGCTTCGATCTTCTCTTTGAGTGCGGACTTAAGCTTAGACATAACCATACCCTTCCCTGACACCTGGTTGTACACAGTAGTCAACGGGGGCACCTTCCTTTCGAGAAGAGAGAGGGCCTGACCGCTGCGGGTTAGCCAGGCCCGCCGAGATCTGCCTTACTTGCCAGCGAGGATCCCCTCGTTCAGCATGGTGACCAGGCCCTTGACGCCGTTGGCACTCCTGTCCAGAGCGGCCCTCTCGTCGGCGGTCAGCTCAATCTCCACGATTTTCTCGAGACCGTTGCCGCCGAGGATGGTCATGACGCCCAGGCACATGTCGTTGTAGCCATACTCCCCTTCGAGGTAGGCGATCGACGGGAGGATCCGCTTCCGGTCGTTCAGGATCGCGTCCATCATTTCGACGATCGACATGCCGGGAGCGTAACCAGCGGAGATGCCCATCAGGTTGACGATCTCACCGCCGCCCTTACGGGTCCGCTCCGCAATCGCATCGATGGTCTCCTTGTCGAGGAGCTTCTCCACGGGGATGCCGCCGGCATAGGTGTACCGGACGAGGGGGAGCATGTCGTCACCGTGGCCGCCCAGGACGCAGCCGGTGATGTCCTGGAAGGAGCAGCCGATGGCGTTGGCGAGGAAGGTCCGGTAGCGGGCGGTGTCCAGGACGCCGGACTGGCCGATGACCCGGTTCTTCGGGAAGCCCGAGGCCTTGCGGGCCACGTAGGTCATGGAGTCTACGGGGTTGGAAAGCACGATGATGATCGAGTCAGGGGCGTGGGCCGCCACCTTCTCGGATATATCCTTGACAATCGCGGCGTTGGTGTTGATCAGGTCCTCGCGGCTCATGCCGGGCTTGCGGGGGAGACCGGCGGTGATCACCACGATGTCGGAGTCGGCGATATCCTCATAGTTGGCAGTACCGCTGAAGCGGCTGTCGGCACCGTAGATCGGCATCGCCTGCATGAGGTCGAGGGCGAGCCCCTTCGCCTTCCCCTCGAACTGGGGCAGGTCGACCAGGACGATATCACCGAGTTCCCGGGCGGCAGCAAAGAGGGCAGTACCCTGGCCAGTGAAGCCGGAGCCGATAATCGAAATCTTGTTACGGCGCTTCATGAATGGAGGACCCCTTCCCTTTTCTGTGAGCGGTCTCTGCCCTGCGGGAGGCAGAGTTGCCGAATGGAGCCGGACGGGAATGGCAAGCCGCTGCGGCGCTGGTTCTCGCGCCGCAGGGCCTGCCTGCAAACTACATGTGCTTGATGATCTCCTTGCCGAACTCCGAGCACTTGACCTCGGTAGCGCCCTCGGTCAGGCGGGCGAAGTCATAGGTGACGGTCTTGGCAGCGATCGCCTTCTCCAGGCCCTTGATGATCAGGTCGGCGGCCTCGTTCCAGCCCATGTACCGGAACATCATCTCGCCGGAGAGGATGACGGAGCCAGGGTTCACCTTGTCGAGGCCGGCGTACTTCGGTGCGGTCCCGTGGGTCGCCTCGAAGAGGCCGTAGCCGTCGCTGTAGGAGATGTTGGCGCCCGGGGCGATGCCGATGCCACCGACCATGGCGGCCGCGTGATCCGAGAGGTAGTCACCGTTCAGGTTCGGGGTGGCGATGACATCCCACTCGTCTGGACGGAGGAGCAACTGCTGGAAGGTGATGTCGGCAATCCGGTCGCGGACCAGGATCTTGCCGGCGGGCATCTTCCCCTTGTACTCGTCGGTCCAGAGCTCATCTTCGGTAATGCAGTACTCCCGGAACTCGGTGGTCGCCACCTGGTAGCCCCAGTCACGGAAGGCACCCTCGGTGAACTTCTGGATATTCCCCTTGTGCACGAGCGTGACGCTCTTGCGCTTGTAGTCAATGGCATACTGGATCGCGGCCCGGACCAGCCGCTTGGAGCCGAACTCGGAGATCGGCTTGATACCGACACCGATGTTTTCGCCGTGCTCGGCGTTGGGCAGCTTGACGTTCATCTCCTTGAGGAGGAGCTCCTGGACCTTCTTCGCCTCGGCGGTGCCGGCCTTCCACTCGATACCGGCGTAGATGTCCTCGGTGTTCTCCCGGAAGATGACGATGTCGGTCTTCTGCGGCTCCTTGACCGGGCTCGGCACGCCGGTGAACCAGCGGACGGGCCGGACGCAGGCATAGAGATCAAGGATCTGGCGAAGGGCCACGTTCAACGACCGGATGCCGCCACCGACCGGGGTGGTCAGGGGACCCTTGATACCGACCCGATACTCGCGCATCGCGGTAATGGTATCGTCAATGAGCCACTCGCCGAACTTGTTCAGGGACTTCTCGCCGGCGTAGACCTCGAACCAGACCAGCTTGCGCTTGCCGCCGTAGGCCTTCTCTACAGCCGCATCAAAGACGGGCTGGGATGCTGCCCAAATGTCGACGCCCGTGCCGTCACCTTCGATAAAGGGGATGATGGGGTTGTCCGGAACGATCAGCTTGCCGTTCTCCATGCGAATGCTCTGGCCTTCGGTGGGCGGGGTCAACTTCTCAAACTTCGCCACAAAAGCACCTCCAGGAGTAGTCCGCAGTCCTAGCTGCGGGGAGGGCTCAGGCGTCTGGCTGGAGTGAGCCCCGCAGAGCGGGGCACAGGGGGCCTGGTCCCTCCGTTTATTCACCACGTACCCGATGGACGGGGGGCTGCCCGCCATGGGTAAGGTTTGTGAACTCCGTCACAGGATGGATAGAAAGGGGCTGGCGAACTGACTCTGCAACCTATAATAGCACCAACTCAGGCACTATAGTATCAAGTCTCGGGATAAGGCGAAAGCCCATTTGGTACTAGTACCAAGAAAAATTTCGCGGAGGCTGAGCCGAGTCAACTAGCCAACAATCGGATCACCCGGGCACTGTGAAGCCCCAGAACCCTTGCACAGCAAGAGTTCTGGGGCTTTCAGGCACCGCTTAAATCCGGGTAGAATAACCATCGCTGCGCCGTTTGGTGGAGTAGGTTCCCGCATGGACGGACCGGCGGACCGGACGGACGGGCGGGGTCGTTTGGCCCTCCGGTGCCGGCTGATCGGCGGGGCCCTCCGCCCCTACCTGGGAATGAGACTGGGGCATCATGTACGGGAGTAGCGAGGCCAGGGCGGCCTGCTGCTGCTGTTGCCAGGCCTGGTACGCCAGGGCCTGCTGCTGGGCCAGGGCCTGCTGTTGAGCAAAGGCCTGCTGCTGTTGCAGGAGAAGTTGTTGGGTACCGGGATCGGCGGCGGGCTGGGGCTGGAGTTGGGCCTGGTTCGGCAGAATGGCTTGCGGATGGTCAGGCGAAACCGCCTGGGCGGGCGCCGGGCCCTCGGGGCCGGGCTGGGGCATCGCGAACTGGGGCATCGGCCACGGCTGGAAGGCCTGCTGACCGACCGGGGCTTGCTGTTGGGGCGCCGGTTGCTGGCTCGGGTAGCCCCCTGCCCCCTGCTGGGGCTGTTGGGGCTGTTGGGGTGCCGCCGGTGGCATTGGCATGTTGCCCGGCATCGGCGGCATCATCGGAGGGGCCCCGGGGAAGCGCATGCCACCCGGCGGCATGAAGGGCGGGGCGGCGATCATCCCACGTCGCACTGCGTAACCACCTCTGCTCACATCGATTTGGTGACTGACCCTATCCTATGGGCCCGCCACTGCTTTGGCCCCAGGTACGCGCGGACAGTGCGGCGCGTATCTTGGTTGACAGGGGGTGTCAACCGACGTGGAAGCGGTAAAATCCCGGCTGGCCAGGGGATACTCGCGCTCAGCCCCGCGATACGATGAGGTGGCCGGAGCCATGTACCTGGCCGGTCTGTACCGGCTCCTCCCCTCTCTGCGGGTTCCGCCCATGCCTGCCATTCTGGATGTTGGCTCCGGCACCGGACTGAACCTGATTGAGGCGGCGCGCCTCTTTGGACCCGCCCGGATATTGGCCGGGATCGATATATCGCCCGGCATGGTCTCTGTCGCCCAAGCAAAAGCCCGAGCGCTCGGCCTCCCGGCCCAGTTTGTCGTAGGTGATGCAGAGCAGCTCCCCTATGGCGACGCTACCTTCGACCTGGTCATCTGCAACTCTGTCTTCCACTGGTTCCGCGATCGTCGAAAGGCGATGGCGGAAATGGCCCGGGTACTCCGACGCGGCGGGCAACTGGCGCTGATCACGGCCACTGCTCCGGGCTTCGGTGAGTGGTTCGCCCTGGTCGACGGGCTGGTGCACCACCTGGTGGGCGGGCAGGCGCCCTCCTCCGTTCCTGATCTGCCGACGGGACTCGATGTCGGACATCTGATGTCGCAGAGCGGATTCCTGGTGGAGCGCCTCACCAACCCGACGGAGCGGTTCCGAGTTCGCGACGGCACCTCGTTCGTCGGTCTGATGTCTGTGATTGCGCCACACTGGGCTGCTGACCTCCCCGAGGAAGCGATTATTCAACTACAGCACATGGCTGCCGAGTACATTCGCCGTCAAGGCGTCCGTGGATTTCCGGTCACGTGGTCAGCGGTTGAAGCGATCGGCACGAAGGTCTAGGCGCACATGGCCCGGAGCCGCCCTCCTCAGCGATCCGGGCCCTCGACTTAGAATAGACTATTCTGCATCTGTAAGAAAGGCTTTATGAATGATCGATCGCATGTTAAACTTGATGTGCAATATTTGCCGTGCTGGAAACAATGATAAAGGGGCGGCGTCTACGTGCTGGAACAGTATACGATCAGTGACATTAAGCAACTGAAGGCGTTGAGCCATACGTCTCGCGTGAAAATTCTCAGCTCCCTGGCTGAGAAGCCTATGACCGCGAAGCAATTGGCCGACCAGTTTGGCGAAGAGCCTGCCAAGACCAGTTATCACGTGAAGCAGCTCCTTAAGGTTGGCCTTGTCGAGCTGAAGTTCACCCGGGAGACCCAGAACGGCATCATCGAGAAGTACTACCAGGCGATCGCCAAGGAGTTTCAGACCGACCCCTACCTGGCCCGTCAGCCCGAGGGGCGCAACCACCTGGAGACCGGTTTTCTGCGAGAGTTGAACAAGACCCAGTCCGACTTCCTGCGGGCCTACAGGGCTGACCTGGAGCACTCCGCCGGCGAGGAGAGCGAGGCCAGCACCGCCCACGGGTTCTACCGCGTGCGGCTCGCCGGCTCCGATCTGGACGGTTTTCTTCGCGAGCTTCAGAAGTTGATTGGGAAGTACGAGGCGGAAGACGGGGAGTTTGTCTTCCACTACCTCGCCTTCCCCTCCGGCGAGAAGTCGAAACCCCAATAGCGTTCGTGCAGACCCCGTACTGTTATGCAGTGCGGGGTCTTTCGCGAACCGGTAGATGTCACACCAGACCCCCCGCCATCATACGCTGGCATCGAGGCTCCACCTCAGGGGGCGGTGACCTCCTCTCACCGGAACCCGTGGAGGTCACGAGCAGAAAGGAGAGCTTGAACAGATGAACTTTGGCGGTTACGGAAAAGTTCCGGCCTTCTCGCCCTTCATTGGCGCCCAGGCGGGTGCAAATGACCTCGCCATTGCGCCGGGGGCGGCTGCCTATCCCGCTGCGAACGCGACCGTCTACCGGGTCTACGAGTACGCCGTTCCCGTGACCACCGTTGCCACGGTGCCGTCGGCCTATCCGACCACCGCGGGTATTCCCGGCATCGCCGCCTATCCAGGTGGCTGGGGTGGCTTTGGCGCCGTATAAGGTCTGGCCTACACATCGCCCGCCGGTTTACGGTCGGGACAGAAAGGGCCGTGGGACTTGCCCACGGCCCTCTCTCGTCATGCTGGTCAGTGACTCCGCCGCGTCAGCAGAAAACGGCGGGCAAAGTACAGGAAGGTCACCAGAGCAGAGAGCCAGAAGTAGACCCCCCACTCCGGTCGAAGAAGCGCGGTAAAGAGACTACCCAGGAAGGCTGCGGTAGTCAGCAGGGCAGACCAGAGAGCGAGGGCGTTGCCACCATGTCGGAGATGTTCCAAGGCCTGCCGGTAGAGTGGGACCCCGCCGAAAAGCTGGGCCAGGAAGCCCCAGACCACCTGTATCATTGGATCTGCCACGTAGAAGATCTCGAACCCGAGCAACTGGGAGACCCCGTTCACGAGAAATGGCAGGAACAGCACCCCGCTGACAACCACCCGACCAAGTCGATCCTCGTGGGTAGTCTTCAGGGGTTCTGCATCCCCCAACGGTCTACTCATCGAAGGCCCTCCACTACTTGATGAACCGTTCAAGGACGTCCATCAGTTCCGATACCGCCTCATCGCCCTCACCCCGGCGCACGGCAGCCTGCATGCAGCCACGGGCATGCCCTTCCAGGAGGGCGAGACCAACCTTGTTCAAGGCGGCCTTGGCGGCTGCGACCTGAACGAGGACATCTACGCAGTACCGGTCTTCCTCAACCATGCGCTGCAGCCCGCGCACTTGTCCTTCAATCTTCTTGAGCCGATCCTGAATCCCCTGCTTGTCGCGGACAAGCGGGGGATCACCAGAGAGTCGAACTTGACCCATGTGACAGGCCTCCCTCTATACCCTACTGGGGTACTAACTATTGTAGGCCCGCCCGATCCTCCTGTCAAACAGCGCCTGAAGAACCAGGTAGAACCCCCAGACCGAGGAGAGTCCAATCGCTACGGCCCGAGCGAAGGCCAGTTCCGACTCATAGGGCAGGATCGGGTGGGTGTTAAGCAGCCCGTAGTCGACCAGGTCCTGAAACCACATGAAGAGCAGTGCACCGACGGCAGGCAGCAGGCCCGGCTTATAGTACCGAGAGAAGATCATTGCCTGCACCCACATGGCAAGGTGGGAGGCGGTGAGATAGACGTATTCAAACTCCCAGCCGAACTTTATGCCAGCCTGGGGCAGCACGATCGAGGTCCACAAACCATACTTCATGTTGGAGACAAAGGCAATAGCGGCCAACACCTGCATGGACGGTTTCCGCCAACTGACCCCGGCCAGCAGAAGCGCCAGCCAGATGCAGAGAAGGAAGGTGGAGCCCGGGCTGTCCGGGACAATCAGCCAGTACTTGGCGGGGGTAGAAGCGAGTTGCCCGCGATACCAGTAAAACCCATAGAGTGAGCCAAAGAAGTTGATCACCAGCAGCGCCCACCACCAGAAACGGTCATGAGCGACGCTGTACAGCAGCTTCCGGAAAAAGGACATGGGCAGGTCTCTCCCTCGCCGCTACTTGCTCTCGGCCTCCTTGGAGGCGTCCTCGACAAACTGCTTCATCTGCTCCAGGTTCATAGGACCGGGGTAGCGGGCTCGAATGACTCCCTTTGCGTCAATGAAGTAGCTGGTCGGAATGCCGGTCACCCGGTAGGCCTCCGCGGCCACGCCACCATCCCAGGCCACCTGGAAGCTGAGATCCATCGCCTTCGCAAAGGCAACCAGCTTCTCCGGCTTCTCTGTAGCATCCGCTCCCAGAGCAATGATTCGGACCTTGTCGCCCATCTCCTGGTGGAGTGCTTCCATCTCCGGCATTTCTGCTTTGCAGGGCGGGCACCAGGTCGCCCAGAAGTTCAGGAAGACAACCTGCCCGCGCAGGTCGGCCAGGCTGAAGGTCTCACCGGTCATGGCATCCTGTGCCTTGAAGTTCGGAGCCTGGTAACCGGGGAGAGGCTTGATCGCCGCTTTGACCGGCCCCTTCGGTGCAGCTGTCTGCTCTTGCTCGGTGCTCCCCCCCACGGGCGCCTCCGGGGCCTGCTGCTCCACCTCGCGGGCCCCCCCGCAGCCAGCCGTAAGAAGCAGGATGCTGAGGAGCACAAAGGCCAACCGGATCGAGCGAGTACGTTCTTTCTGTGTCACAAAGGTTCACCTCATTGTGAGCGCTGGCCCCAGTATACCACAGGTTTTGCTTTGTGGAAGGCAGAACTGCATTACCCCCGGAGGTATCATTCGGAGGGCCGCATGGACCTCTGCAGGCGGATCATCTCGCGCACGACAACACGGTCATCGAAGGGGATCCGGGTTCCTCCGTAGACCCAGGTCTGCTCGTGCCCCTTTCCGGCGATAATCAAAAGGTCCCCGGGCCTGGCCAGAGCCACTCCCCGGGCGATCGCCTCCCGCCGGTCGGGCAGGATCTCGTGAGCTCTCTCACCGAGGCCGGCAGCGATCTGTCGCGCGACATCGAGCGGGTCCTCCTCCGGCATGTTGTCACTGGTAATAATGACGTAATCAGCGCCCCGAGCCGCCTCTCCCATCTGGGGGCGCTTTCCCCGATCCTTGCCCCCCTCCGCACCGAAGACCAGAATCGATCTTCCCCCGGGCCCCTCGGGACGGATTGAGACCAGCTTGGCCAGTGCATCGGGGTTATGAGCGAAGTCAACCAGGACCCGGAATGGCTGACCCTCATCGATCCACTCAACCCGACCGGGCACAGAGCGGCACTCCTCCAAGCCCCGCACAATGGCCTCCAGTCCTACACCTGCCTGCCACCCCACGGCTGCGGCAGCCAGTGCGTTGTACACGTTAAACCGCCCCGGCATAGCCAGGTGAACCCTGGTGGGTGAGGCTCCGGGTAGATGCAGCGTGAAGCGGGTTCCCGTAATGGTAGACTCGACGTCAGCCGCACGAACATCCGCCGGCTGTGTCACTCCGAAGGTGACCACAGGCGAGCCGCCCCTGCTCGCCATGGCCATGACCTGAGGATCATCGCTGTTTAGAATGGCGGCCTTGGGCCGGTTCCCTTTTCGCTCCTGCCCCAATTCCCGCACCAGGCGGGCCTTGGAGCCCCAGTAGTGCTCATAGGTTCCGTGAAACTCAAAGTGATCACGGGCGATATTGGTGACGACCGCCAGATCGAACTCGTCCGGTCTCACTCGTCCCATGGCGAGAGCATGGCTGGAGACCTCCATGACCAGCCAATCGCACCCCTCCCTCAGCGCCTGATCAAAGAGTCGGATCAGGTCCAGCGATTCCGGTGTGGTCAGATCGCTGGGCATGGCGGCACCTGCGAGCTGGTTGACCACCGTTCCGACCAGACCGACAGGGCTCCCCAGTTGCTGCAAAACCGAACGCACATAGAACGTGGTCGTGGTCTTGCCGTTTGTCCCTGTCACCCCTACAAGGCCCAGCCGGGCGGCCGGGTCATGATACATATGGCGCGCCAGCACTGCCAGGGCGTGACGGGTATCCGGCACCCGGATTTGGAGGGACTGCAGGGGCAGGAATTTCTCGACGAGAAGAGCTGCAGCCCCCTGCTGCAGGGCGGTCGCGGCGAAATTGTGCCCATCCGTCTTTTTTCCGCGCAGGCAGACGAACAGTTCACCGTTTTTCAACGTCTTAGTGTTGTACGCGAGCCCCTCGACCGATCCGACCACCGGTTTGTTGGGTTCAGCCTCCGGCAACGCCATCAGAATTCTGCTCAGTTCCACGACCATGGCCCCTCCTGATCTCCGGTAAGAATCTTCCAGCTACTGGCAGGATTCCGGTTCGATGAGAACGAAGTCTTTGTGGTCAAAAATGTACGGAACAAGGGGAGTGGATCGGTTGCTGCACGGTCTGGAAGCACTTAATACTGTTACGAGCAACATCGAGAAGGTAGTGGTAGGCAAGCGGCGTGAGGTGCAATATGTACTCGTTGCACTTCTTTGCCAAGGTCACATCCTCATTGAAGACGTTCCCGGGGTTGGCAAGACGACCCTGGTTCGGTCCCTGGCCCGTTCTCTCGGTTGTGAGTTCCGGCGCATCCAGTTCACACCGGACCTCCTCCCCTCTGACGTGACAGGGGTCTCCGTCTACAACCAGAAAAGCGGGGAGTTCGAGTTCCGCCCAGGCCCGATCATGAGCCAGATTGTCCTGGCAGACGAGATCAACCGCACTTCACCGAAGACCCAGTCGGCTCTGCTGGAGTGTATGGAAGAGGGGCAGTTGACCATTGACGGCGTCACCCGCCGGATGCCCCGCCCGTTCCTGGTACTCGCTACCCAGAATCCAATCGAGTACGAGGGGACATTCCCTCTCCCCGAAGCACAGCTTGACCGCTTCCTGCTGCGCCTCCGGTTGGGCTACCCGAGCCTGGAGGAGGAGAAGATGGTCGTCCAACGGGCCAAGCAGCCGCCGCTCGATGACCTGGCTCAGGTGCTCAGCGCCGACGAGGTCGTCCAACTCCAGCAGGCAGTCAAGGAGATCCATGTGGACGAATCCGTCCAGGAGTACATGATCCGGATCGTTCATGTGACCCGTGATCACAAGGATATCTACCTGGGCGCCTCCCCGCGTGGATCGATCGCTCTCTATCGGACGAGCCAGGCGATCGCAATGATTCGGGGGCGTGAGTTTGTCACTCCCGATGATGTGAAGGAGATGGCCCCGCTGATCCTCGCCCACCGTCTGATCCTGCGGCCTGAAGCCCAGCTTCGGGGTGCTGGCCCCGAGCAGTTGATCCAGGAGATCATGACGCAGGTGTCCGTGCCGACAGGGGTCAAGTCCTATGCAGCTAAGCATGCGTGATTGGCGGCTGCCGGCGCTCATGATTGCGGGTCTGGTCTTCGCCCGCATGAGCGGTGGCCGCATGCCGTACTTCCTCTTCTATGTGACGACACTCCTCCTCATCGGGGCCTACTTCTGGACCCGCCACGCCCTCAAGCGGACCGACTGCCTGATCATGGTCGAAAAGGACCGGCTCGAGGTCGGCGAAAGCCTTGGGGTACGGGTCCGGCTCGATAACGATACCTGGCTCCCCATGCCATGGGTCGAGATCGATGAAAAGACACCCCAGCACCTCGTGACCACCGACATGCCCCGCCAGGCCACGTCTGTGCCGCTGCTAGGCAGCCGGGTGATCCAGTTCAGGCTGTTGGCTCGCCGGCGGGGTCACTACCATGTCGGTCCGATCCAACTCCGACTGGGTGACGCAATGGGGCTCTTCCAGGGTGAGCAGGAGTTTCGGTCGAAGACCAGTGTTACCGTCTTCCCCCGTGTCCATTACATTGAAAGTCTGCCCATTCCGCTCTCGCAGCCCTTCGGCCCGGTCCGAACCCAGGAGAGAGCTTTTGAGGATCCGTCGAACCACGCGGAGATTCGGCCCTACCGCCCGGGTGACAACCCGCGCCACATCCACTGGCGAACCAGCGCTCGCATGGGCGAGTTGATGATCCGCCAGTATGAGTTGAACGCCACGACCCAGATGCACATCTTCCTTGACATGAGCCAGGAGGCACAGGTTGGGCGGGTCGAAATGGGCGAGCCCTCCACCGAGGAGATGGCCGTAGAGATCGCGGCCTCCCTCGCAGCGCTTGGCCTGCGCCGCAAGATCGATACCGGTCTGGTCTGCCACGGTCAGGAGCGGTTCGCCGTGAGTGCCGGGCGTAGTCAACGGGCCTTTACGGAGATCCTCGAGGTCCTCGCTCGGGCCCAGGCGACTGGCCGGCTGCCGATCGATAAGGTACTGGAACTTGAGGCCGCACACCTGACCAACAAGTCGACCCTTGTGGTAATCACCCCGAAGCTGACCCAACGGCTGGCTGAACTGCTGCTTCGGCTGAGGGCAAACCATCAGGTGATGCTTGTGCTCCTGAAGGCAGAGACCTACGGATCTCAAGTGCCGGCCGAGGAGAATTCAGCCCCGGCCGGCGATACGGTCCAGTCCCTGACCGGTCTGTTGGCGCTCAGGCGCGTGGCTGTCTACTCGGTCCCGGCAGATGCTGACCTGCGCCTCTTTGCGGAGATGCGCATCACTACAACCGGAGAGGGGGGGAAGTCGTGGTCGCCAGGCGCCCGAGCATCGGCTACCAGGCTCTCATCGGTGTAGTTGCTGTTTTCATGGTTTCGACCGTGTTGGATTCTGTCTCCGAGTTCTGGCACCTGGACCTTCCGGGCAGCCGGCTCCTCCTCTTCTCCCTGATCGCCATCGCCTACGGTTGGCTCTGGTGGCGCAGCCCGTGGCTGGGGAGTGGAACGACAGTGGCCGCCACAGTCGGTGCCCTGGTCGGACTCCGGTATCTCCCGGCCTGGCGGAGCTACCTGGTGAACCTGCAACAGGAGGCGTTGGAGCTTTGGGGCCACCTACAGGCACTCGAGATCGACGCCAGCTTCGGGCGCTCTCTGGGCATAGCCATGATCTTGGGCCTGGCGCTCATTGGTGGACTGCTCGTAGTCTGGGAGGGGCTCAGCCGGGGCAAAGCCTTCTGGTCGATTGTCGGCGGTGTGCTGCTCTTCGGCAGCCAGTGGGCCTGGTTCTTTGACAAGAGTGCCAGCTACTTCATGGGCTTTATGCTCCTCTCCCTCATCCTTTGGACACTGGCCCAGGCGGCACAGCGTGACGCCTACTGGGCCTCGACCGGACGGCGAGTCGGCTACCGCAGCCATGTGGCCACCCCGCTGGCAGTAGTCTTTGTTGCCTCGCTTGCCGGGTCGATCATGCCCTATGAGTTTGCCCCGATTCACCTGGGAGAGATCGGCGAGAAGGTGCAAGAGGCGTTCCCGATCCTGAAGCAGTTGCGCGGCGGCGGCGCCGGCGGAACCGGCACCCGCTTCTCCCTGGCTGCCACCGGATTCTCGCCCGGCGGTATCACGCTGGGCGGTCCCGTCAAACTGGACGATCGGGTCGCCCTCTACCTGACCCCGGATCGACAGTTGGGGCAAACCATGTACCTCCGGGGGGCGACCTTCCTGGAGTACACGGGCCAGTCCTGGCTCCCGGGGGAGTCGCAGACGATCGAGGTGAGCGCCAATGGCAACCTGCCTACCGGCTATGCCGCCGACGTCCTGCGCGACTACCGCACGGTCAAGGTGACACCGGTCCTTGGCTTCGGCTACACGATCTTCAATCTCCTGGAGCCCATGCGGGTCGATGATCTCAGCAGCGAGTACACCGTGGATGCAGAGAATAACCTCTACGCCGCCCGCTCGATCCCCAAGAACTCTACCTACAGCGTCTCGGCCCGCTTACCGATTTACAGCGGCCAGCAGATCCGGAGCCTGTCCAGTGCAGATGCCACCTCTGCTGCAGAAGCCTATCTCCAGCTCCCACCTGACCTCCCCGAGCGGATTTCACAACTGACCGAACAGATCACCGCCGGCGCTGAGCATCCGTACGACAAGGCACTGGCGATTGAGAGCTACCTCCGGAGGATGCGGTATGATCTGAACGCCACCGCTCCCCCACCTGGACAGGACTTCGTCGACTTCTTCCTCTTTGACCTCCAGCGGGGCTACTGCACCTACTTTGCCAGCTCCATGGTCGTCATGCTGCGCGATATCGGCGTGCCAGCCCGGTTGGTGGAAGGATTTGCGGTCCCCCACTCGGCTGAGTTCACGGAGGACGGAGCAGGCGCGAAGACCTATTCGGTCCTCAACTCCCAGGCCCACGCCTGGGTGGAGGCACTCTTCCCCGGATACGGCTGGGTCACCTTCGACCCGACCCCCCGCAGTGACCTCCCGGTGATCGACCGGTCCACACCAGCGCCTGATCCCACCACGCCGGACCTGGGCACCCAGACAGAAGAGTTCCCGGATCTGAACCAGGACCTGGGTGAAGGGAACTTCGACGAGCCGACCCCGGAGGGCGGCAGCGCCGTTGCCTCGCCGGTGGCCCGAGAGTGGCCCTGGTTCCTGACACCCCTGCTGCTTCTCGGCGGGGCTGTCCTTCTGGTCTACCGCTACCTGAGCAACCAGGACCGGTTGCCTACCACCGAGGACCGGACCCTCGTTCAGGAGGTCTGGGAAAAGGCCGGCGGGCTCCTTGCCCGCTTCGACTTCGGGCGAGCAGCCCACCAGACGCCCCGAGAGTATGCGACCTCCCTGGGCAAGGCCTTCCCCGGCATACGTGAGCCGGCGCTGCAGGCAGCCGAGGACTATGCCGCAGCCCGTTACAGCCCCGCCCGGCAGTCGCTGGACAATGCGGTTGGCGATCGGGCAAAGTCCTTCTGGACCCGGATCCACGAGGAACTCTTCAACCGGTATGGGTGGCGAGTCTACCTCTGGCGTCGTCTCCGCTGGCAGCGGCGGAAGAAGTGACAAATAAGACCGGGTGGAGCTTCGTGCTCCACCCGGTCTAGCTGTTGTGCAGGGTCGTCTACCGGTTCTTCGGCGCCGCCAGACGGGCCAGCAGGATCGAGAACTCGTAGAGGCCATAGAGCGGGACCATGAAGATCGACATCGAGATGATGTCGGGCGGGGAGAGAACCGCAGCCAGGATCATGATCGCCAGGAAGGCAAACTTCCGAACCCTCGCCAGGAAGGTGTGGCTGACCAGTCCGATCCGGGCCAGGATCAGGACGAGCAGTGGGAGCTCAAAGGCAATTCCTAACGGGTTGCAGATCCCCAGTACAAACGAGAGGTAGGCGCTCGGGGTGATCTGGTTTACTACGTTAGCCGCACTCGACATCTGCAGAAAGAATGTCTTGGAGATCGGTACCACCACGAACCAGCCGAAGGCCCAGCCCAGGGCAAACATGATCGTGGCGAACGGGAGGCCGAGGTAAAGCAGACGTTTCTCAGTGGTCTTCAGGGCCGGCAGGACAAAAGCCACCAGTTGGTAGAGCACAAAAGGGAAGGCCAGCACCAGGCCACCAATGACGGCCAGGCGGAACTGTGTCAGGAAGGCGTCGGAGAAGGTAAACTGCACCAATTGAACTCCGTCGGTCTTCGCCTGCTCCATAATAAAGCTGAAGGCCTGCTGCGAGAAGACGACGGCCACGATCACCGCCACCGCGATCACCAATACGGATCGGACGATGCGCGTGCGTAGTTCTGCGAGGTGCTCAAAGAGGGTCTGTTGCTTATCCATCTGTCCAGTCTCCCCTGGGATCGGCTTGCAGCCATGGCGGCGCAGAAGCTCTAGGGAAAAGTGTAGCCAGTTGACAGCACTCCGTCAACCCGGCCTAAGCCCTACGGCAGGGGGTACAAGGTGCTATTCCGTAGGCAACGTAACGGCCGCCCTGTGGGTCCAAGGCGGCCGTGCACCACCCTGACAGACGCTTACATCAGGGTAAGTGACTGGTCAAGCAGCTTCAACAGCAGGTCAGCAGACCCGTAGAGGTCCCTCAGGTTGATCATCTCGCCGGCCGTACCCCTATAGCGCAGGGGAATATCGACCACGGCTGTGGGGACGCCCTGGCCGGCTGCACTGACCACCTGGGCCTCGCTCTGCCCGCCGCTGATCTCGATCTGCAGCGGGATCGACTGCGCTTCTGCGACGGAGCGAACGATCCCGGAAAGCCCCTGGTGGGCCATGTACCCGCCGTCCTTCAGCTTCAGAGCAGGACCACCACCCAGTCTGACTGCCACCCGCGGCGCCCGGGGCAGATCGCCGGATGGGGTCGTATCCACCACGAAGGCCAGGTCCGGCTCCACCCCATAGGCAGCGGCACCGGCCCCACGGGGACCAACTTCGCCGTGACACGTGAAGGCGAAGATCACCTCATGATCAGTCTCCACCAGGTGTTCAGCCACCTCCAGCAGCACGGCGCAGCCCGCCCGATTGTCCAGGCCAGGGGCCACGATAAGGTCCTCCAGTTGCTGCAAGTCGGTTACGAAGGTGCAGAGATCACCCAGCGAGACGTTCTCCAGGGCCTCCTCTCTGCTCGTCGCGCCGATATCGCAGAAGAGCCGCTTGAACTCGACCTCTTTGGCCTCCTCCACCGGTTCGTGCTGGATCACACCGGTGATCCCACTTCCCCAGACAACCCGCTGTCCGATCGCTGCGAAGGGCTTCAGCCCGCCGATCGGTGCCAGGTAGATCAGCCCTTTGTCGCTCACGTTTATGGCAACTGCCCCGGGGGTATCCATATGGGCGACCAGCAGGACCCGCTTGCCGCCCGCTACTCCCTCACGGCGAGCGATCAGGTTCCCGTAGCGGTCGGTTCGGACCTCCTGGACGAAGGGGGCGATCATCTCCGAGAGCATTGCCGCCACCTTCTGCTCACGTCCGGACGGCCCCCAGACCGACGTGAGCCGCTGCAAGCGCTCCAGCATCTTTCCACTCATGGACGGAAGTCCCCCTTCTCAACACGCCGTAAGAATTGATGGATCAGGTTGACGGTGGCGTCCACATCGTCCAGGTTGCAGAGTGCGGCGGCCGTGTGGATATACCGGCAGGGCACACTGAGCGAGCAGGACGGAATGCCACCGCGCTGCAGGGCAATGCCGGTGGCATCGGTCCCGCCGCCGGTCGCCCGCTTGAACTGATAGGGGATCGTTTCGTCCTGAGCCGTCCGGATCAGTTCGTTGAGAATCCCCTCGTGAGAGAGGATCGCCCCCTCAGCCAGGTAGAGAACGGGGCCATCGCCCATATTGGTGACGGTGTCCATGGGCTCGACGCCCGCCACGTTCGATGACGCCGTGCCGTCGATCGCCAGGGCGAGGTCCGGATTGAGGTTGTAGGCTGCGACCCGAGCACCTCGCAGCCCGACCTCCTCCTGGCAGGTGAAGGCGCCGTAGATCGTCAGGCCCGGATGATCGAACTCCATGAGTACGCGGGAGACCACGTAGCAGCCGACCCGGTCATCGAAGGCCTTGCCCTTGACGACCCTGTCGCTGTAGTGCTCGAAGGTGCTGGCGAAGTAGACTGGCTCGCCAGGCTCGATCCCCAGCGCCTCTACCTCCGCCCGGTTCCGGCAGCCAATGTCCACGTACATATTGTCAAAGCTGATCGCCCGGCTCTTCTCATCCGCCGTGGTCAGGTGCCAGGCCTTCGCTCCGATTACCCCGGGAATCCGCTTCTCCGTCAGCCATACCTGCCGGCCAGGTAGGACCCGGTCATCAAGACCGCCGACCTTCTTCAGCAGCACATACCCTTCTTCGGAAATGGAACCGACGCAGAAGCCAACCTCATCCATGTGTGCGTCCAACATCACCTTGATCGGACCATTGCCCTTACGGGCGATCAGGTTGCCCATGGCGTCGGTCCAGATCTCATCCGCCTGATCCCTCAGTGTCTCCTTCAGCACGGCCCGGACCTCGTCCTCACGACCGGGGATGCCGCAGGCGTTCGAGAGCTTCTCTAGTAGCATCGCAGTTCCTCCACAAGGGCCTGATCGACCCGGGCGACGACATGGGCCAGCAACCGGCCAGCCGCCCGCACATCGGCCAGATCAAGGGTCTCCACGGGGGTGTGCATGTAGCGGATCGGAATGGAGAGGATCCCCGTTGCCACACCGCCGCGCACAGTCTGCATCCCCCAGGCATCGGTGCCGGATGGGCCGGGCATGACCTCAAGCTCGTAGTGAAGCCCGAGCTCGGCGGCCACCTGCCGCATGATCTTAGCCAGCTTCGGGGTGCAGTTCGGTCCCACACCAATCGTCGGGCCACCACCAAGCGGGTAGGAGTCGTGCTCGCTGCCAGGGTGCTTGGCGAAGGTGACATCGACCGCGATGCCTATGTCCGGCTTGATTGCGAAAGTGCTCGTGACGGCCCCGGGCAGGCCTCCGAATTCCTCGCCCACGGTGCCCACAGCGAAGAAGTCAGCCTCGTGCTTCAGCTTCTGTAGCTCCTGGAGTGCCACGTAGACCGCCGCCTGGCTGGCCCGATTGTCCAGGTACCGGCTGGAGATGCGGTCGTTCTGAAGCCGGCGGAACTCGTTTCGTGGCAGAACCGGATCACCCGGCGCGACCAGGCTCCGCACCTCTTCCTCGGAGAGGCCTGTGTCTATGTAGAGCTGATCCACGGGTTGCAGCTTCGTTCGCTCCTCCGGTCCGGTCAAATGCGGTGGCTTCGAGCCCACGAGCCCGGGAACGAGCCGCTTGCCATGGACCTCCACCTCCTGGGCCATGAGCAACCGGCGGTCCACCCCGCCTACCGTGGTGAACCGGAGAAAGCCGCCTGGCTCAATGGCGGTGATCATCCCACCGATCGAGTCAATATGCGCTGCCACCATGACGCGTGGCGGCCCGGGTGCCCGTTCCCCGGGGCGCCCGGCCAGAGTCTCGGGTCCTGGGTACGGGAGAGAGCGGAGTTCGGTCACCGAACTCTGCCCTCTCTTCAGGCCAATGTAGCTGCCGAGCCGGTCAAGGGTCGACTCATCGACCAGGTCTGTCCATGACCGCAGCAGGTAGTCGGCCACCGCCCGCTCTCGCCCCGTTATGCTGCTGAGGCGGGTCAGTTCGGCCAGATGTGCCGCGAGATCCAATGGTTGTCGCTCCTCTATCTAACCGTCTCTCGTATACTGGATCGCTGAATGCTCTGTCTCCCCCGATAAAATGATTCGAGGATGCGCCAAACAATTCCTTGTCATCGCTTACCATCTACACTTCTGCACAGCGTTAACGGGCAGAATGAAACCCCACCGGCCAAAAAGGGCCGGCGGGGTTCAGCATCTCCTAGGGGAGCGTTACCTTATTCGCCTCCCAGTACTTCAGCAATTCGAACGGGTTGATTGCCTTGAAGTTGGCGTCATAGATCCCGAAGTGCAGGTGGTCAACAAACTTCCCTTCGGTACGCTCTGGCCCCTCGCCCGTGCTGCCCACGTAGCCGATCAACTGACCAGCCTTCACCTTCGCTCCCTCATAGAGCCCCGGGGCATACCGGTCCATGTGCGCATAGTAGAACTTGTAATCCGGATAGTCGTCCAGTTGGATTGTGACCCGGTATCCGCCCAGGGTGTTCCAGCCGTAGCGGATCACGGTGCCGGCGGCCACCGCGACGATCGGCGTCCCCTTGGGGGCCAGGATATCGGTCCCCTCATGACCAAAGGTCTTGCCATCCCAGTAGCGAGAGTCCCCCATGGTATCGTAATACTTATCATAGGTTGCCCCGGCGGGGTAGGGGAAGAAGTAGCTGGACTTGGCGAGCACGTGGTTGGGGGCCGGGGCTACCGGGCCGGGCTGCCGCCCGGTGGTGACCGTCAGCGTCGTGCCACTGAACGAGACCTTCGTGCCGAAGCGAGTAGCCAGCCACCAGGCCGGTACCATGGTCTTGCCATCCTTAAGGAAGGGGGCAACCGGTGCCCAGATGCGCTGACCATCCTGGAAGGAGAGGTTGTTGCCGATCCACATGGCTATCTGGGAGCCATTGTAGCCGGCGGTCGCCATCCTGGCGGTCGAGTTCCAGGAGACGCCGCCACCCATCGCCTCGACGAATGGGCGAACAGAGACCATGAGTTGACCGGAGCGCATCTCGGCCAGGGTGTCGGAGACGGTGCGACCATCGACGACCACGCTGTATCCGGCGGCCTGGGCAGGCTGGGGAACCCATACGAGCAACAGGGCAAGGGCTAGAACGAGAATGCTGGTGCGAACGGACTTCGATCGCATAGACGTATCTTCCTCCGCCTCGTCAGGTTGTGGGGTGCTGGGCCAATAACGCCGCGGGTCTGAACCTCCCTTCATCATGATTGGAAGTACAGTTAAAGACACCCATATCCAACAGAATCTATGTACACAGGTATTCGTTCTACATCGATCCAATCCTGCCCGGTCCAGAATCTGGCGTCCTCCCCTGCGAAACCCGTGGGCGAGCAGAGACGTCGGCCCCATGGAAGAAGACCCCGGGAGGCGTACTCCCGAGGTCTCTTCCTGGCGCATCTCTACCGGTCGGTCACAACCATGCCCTGAAGGTCCAGTACCTCGCCCGTCGGATCCGTGACGCGAGCCACAAACCTCGCATCCACCGGCACCTTCATGCGAGCCACGGCATAGGGGTACTCCGAGCCCGTCTCATGGGGTGCGACGCGGGCCAGGAGGCGGTACTCATCGCCGTTCTTACGAAGATCGGTCATCGTCATCATCAGTCCGGGTTCGTCGGCCGCACCAGCCATGAGCAGCAGGTAGGTCTGCCCCTGCAGATGCAGCACGAAGAACCCGGGGACCGCCTTCATCTCCTCGTAGTACTGCTGTACCTCGACAGGTGTCGCATCCAGTGCGAGCGGCTCGAACTCGGTCTCGGCGCCATGCCCGGTTCCACGCTGGCTACAGCCAGCCAGTACCAGCAGCAAGGCCAGCAGAGGCACCAGCATGCGACAGAGCCTCATACCGAACAATCCGGCCACCTCCCTCCTACCTCTATGGACGGATTGTCCGCTATGGGGGATGGCCAAACGCGGAAAATCCCCCCTTGGGATAAGGGGGGAAAACGCACGCGAGCGATTCGCCGTCAGCGAGCCGGAACTGCTCGCTCCTGCGCCATGGCAATCAGCGTCTCTCCGTCACCAGCCTCCGTTGGGTAGGTGGCGGTGCCAACACGAACCTCTACCATGACTTCGCTGCCGGCCTGCTCACCCATAATGCTGCGAGCCGTCTGCCAGACGCGCCCCTCCACCACCGCTGCGCCAATCGCATCGGTATCGGGGAGGAGGACCACGACCTGGTCATCGCCCAGGCGAACGAGGACGTCGGTCTCGCGCATGTGACGAACCAGACCACGCATGAGCAGCGGCACAGCCTGACCGTTCATCATGTCCATGACGCGCACGAAAACAAGCGAGAAGTGGGAGTCATTCCGCTCCGTCCGCTTCAGTTCCCGCCGCAGGTAGTCCTCAATGTGCCAGGAGACGAGTGCCCCTTCCCCCTGGGTCAGGACATTCAGGTCCGACAGGGTCTCGGTAACCCGGCGAAGCAGCATCTCCCCGCCAAACGGTTTCGTGACGATCGTGCTGACCCCGGCAGAGACCATCTCGATTACCTGGTCCCTGGGAGGCTGCGGGGTGACCACCATGACTGGGATCTCCTTGAGCCTCAGATCACCGCGCAAGGTCTGGATAAACTGCATGCCGTTCTCGCCGGGAAACTGAAGCTCACTCATGATCAGCTTAACACCGCCGCGCGGCAGATCCCGCAGCAGTGTAAGCGCTTCTGCCGGCCCCGATACCTCTGTAACGCCATGCCCCGCCGCCTCAAGCACAATCCGCATCCGCTTTCGGTCGAGCAGGGACGGATCGACAATCATGATCTTCCCCAAGACAACACCCCCACACCAGTCTTCAGGTGCGTTTCGAGGGATGATTCGATGAACCCCTCTTGGGTTCCTTCCAGAAATACGATATTACAGGGTTATGTGGTCGATACTCAGAAAAACCAAGACCGCCTCGCTCAGGATATTCTCCCAAAGCCAAGGCGGTCTCAGTGATCGAGCCCTGTTTTTTGCTTCATGCTAGGCGCCCACCCGGTTTGAGTACTGCTGAGTGAACGCGCTGCGCAGCAGGCTCTCGGTCCGATCGGCTGCCGAGCGAATCAAGCCCGACTCGGCATTCCGCATGCGGGTTACGATTCCGGCAATCACGCCCGGAGCATCGAAGACATTCTCCTGCTCCAACTGGCGAAGGCCCTGGAGCACGAAACGTCCGACCTCCGGGGACAGGTGACCAATCACATACTCCTTGCGACTCATCTCCATGGCCCTCCTTTTCAACGCTCTACTTGACAGACGTCGCTGTTCATGCCAAAGTTCCCGTCGTCGCGCAAAATGAGTTACCACCGTTGAACATCACCAACCGGCACAGCGAAGCGTCTGAACTGCGGAGGGGTTCAGCATGCCATCCATTGTCTGGTGGATCGTGGGGGTTGTCTTCGTCGCACCTGTAGTAATCCTGCTTGGTCTCGTCGTCGCAAACCGGTTCAGCAAGGGGAATCCGGGCAAGACGGTCAACGCGCTCTGGCTCGTTCTCCTGGTCATGCTCGCACTCTTCCTGAGCTTTGGCATCTTCCAGGGAACGAAGTAGGGGGCGGTACTCCGCCCCCCTGCTTTTTTCCGACCTTACCGGTTCAGCCCCGGCAGCCGCTCATCGCCGGACCGCCGGGTGATCTTCTGTTCGTCGAACCACTCAAGGAACGGCAGGGCGTACTTCCGGGTGGTCCCGAGCAGGTCCCGGAACTCGGCCACCGTCAACTTGCCGTGCGCCTGGAGGTGAGCCCGAGTGCGGCGGACCGCCTCCTCCATGGCCGCCCCGGCCACGATCAGGTCGTCACCGATACGGGTTGCCTCGCCCTGCTCGATCAGGAATGTGATCACCTCTTCGGTGTCACGCCCCTTAACCATCTCCTTGAGTTCCCCCACGGAGAGCGGGTTGAAGCCGGCCTGGGCGATGGCAGCCCGGACGCCGTCGGCCAGTTTCGCCTGCCCGGAGTTGAGCGTGGGAGTCTGGCCCGGCAGTGCGATCCGCTCACGGATCACGCTCAGTTCACCAGCCGCCTCCGCAGCGGTGAGCAGGGCGGTGAACTCCTTGCCGCCCACGTTCAGCTTGCGCCGGACCTCCTCCTTGGCCAGGCCCGAGCGGAGCGGGTACTGCTTGCAGAAGGCCTCCAGCTCTCCCCGGACGGCGGCCATGAACTGGCCCAGCCCCCGCCGGTGGATCAGGAGACCGCCCTCCAGCTCCCGCACATCGGCAGCCAGACCGGAAAGCTCCGCCTGGATCGTCTCCGGGGGAATCCCGGTCCGCTTCGCCAGCTCCCCCATGGAGAGCGGCGTCACGCCTGACCGGGCCAGCGTCTCGGCGATCACGCCACCCAGACCGCCCGTCTCCTTTACCTTCAGTTCCTCCAGCGCCTGTTCGGCCTGCGACTTCTTATAATTGGCATGGGGCTCCACCACCACGCCGCCGCCCATGGTATGGACGGGTGAGTAGGATCGGATAATGTAGTGGTCCCCACGCCCGACCACGACCGGCTCCTCCGTCTTGATCTGCACGAAGGCAGACTGCCCCGGCTTCAGCTCCTCGCCCTCCAGCAGGAGAACCCGGGCGAGGACCTCGCTGGTCCCGCTGTGCAGGTGCACCCGGACCCCGTGCTTCATCTCCTTCGGCCAGGATTGCAGCAAATGAAGCCTGGCCGCAAAAGAGTTGGTCGGCTTCAGCATATTCGGGGCACAGAGCACATGGCCGCGGGCCACGTCGGACCGCTCAATGCCAGCCAAGTTGACCGCCACCCGCTGTCCCGCCTCGGCCCGGCTCACCTTCTCACCATGGACCTGCAGGCCGCGCACCCGGACCTCCAGGTTGAGCGGGAGCAGCTCCATGCGGTCGCCCTCGTGGATCGTACCGCCCACCAGGGTGCCTGTCACCACCGTGCCGAAGCCCGGTCGCACAAACGCCCGATCGATCGGCAGGCGGACAAAGGCGGTCGTATCCTTCGCCTCGGTCGCCTCAAAGAGACTGTCCAGTTGGGCAAGCAGCGCAGGGAGCCCATCGCCCGTGAGCGAGGAGACACCAATGGCCGGGGCCTTCTCCAGGAAGGTGCCCGCAACGGCGTCTCGCACATCGGCCTCCACCAGTTCCAGCATCTCTTCATCGACCAAGTCCTTTTTCGTCAGGACGATAATCCCATGCTTGATCTCCAGCAGCCGCAGGATGTCCAGGTGCTCTCGCGTCTGAGGCATGACGCCCTCATCGGCCGCGACCACCAGGAGGACCACATCGATCCCCGTAATGCCCGCCAGCATATTCTTAATGAACTTCTCGTGCCCGGGGACATCGATCACAGCCGCCTTGCGGCCACTGGGCAGGGGGAACTGGGCGAAGCCGATATCGATCGAGATCCCCCGTTCCTTCTCCTCGGGAAAGCGGTCGGTTTCCACACCGGTCAGGGCACGGATCAACGCCGTCTTGCCGTGGTCGACATGCCCGGCGGTGCCGATGATGAGATGCTTCAAAGGATGGACCTCCTCCGCGGTCGATGGGCCCGCCGCTCCCCTGAGAGCAGCGGGCCCCTTCATTATGCCATATCCTCGCAGTTCCGGCTCGATCCGCGATTACTTGTTCAGGGTCTGCGACCAGTCGTGGGCCGCCGAGCCCTCCAGGAACCGCTCGCAATCCAGGGCAGCCTGGCAGCCGGAGCCGGCGGCGGTGATCGCCTGACGGTAGGTATGATCCTGGACGTCGCCGCAGGCGAAGACACCGGGGATCGAGGTCTTGGCAGAGCCCGGGATCGTCTTCAGGTAGCCGGTCTCATCCAGCTCAAGCTGACCGCCCAGGAAGGCGGTGTTCGGGGTGTGGCCGATGGCCACGAACATGCCGTCGGCCTCCAGCAGCCGCTCCTCGCCGGTGGCGTTGTCCCGGACCTTCAGGGCCTTGAAGCCCTTCTCACCGGCCACGACCTCCAGCGGGGTGACGTTCAGCTCCCACGAGATCTTGGGGTTCTCCCGAGCCCGATCCTGCATGATCTTCGAGGCGCGCAGCTCGCTGCGGCGGTGGACGATGGTCACATGGGCAAACTTGGTGAGGAAGCCGGCCTCCTCCATGGCGGAGTCGCCGCCACCGATCATGAGCACCTTCTTGCCGGTGTAGAAGAAACCGTCGCAGGTGGCGCAGGTAGAGACGCCGCGGCCAATGTTCTCCTTCTCGTTCGGAATCCCCAGCAGCCTCGCCGAGGCACCGGTGGAGATGATGACGGTCTCCGCCTCGATCACCTCGGTCTCATCGACGGTGATCTTGAAGGGGCGCTGGGAGAGGTCGATCGCGGTCGCCCAGCCGGTGCGGAACTCGGCGCCGAAGCGCTCCGCCTGCTGTCGCATGTTGTCCATGAGCTCAGGTCCCATGATCCCTTGGGGGAAGCCAGGGAAGTTCTCGATCTCGGTGGTGAGGGTAAGCTGACCGCCGGGCTCGTTGCCCTCAATGACGAGGGGGTTCAGGTTAGCGCGACCGGTGTAGATAGCTGCGGTGAGTCCAGCAGGGCCGGTGCCGAGAATGACGACTTTACGCAAGGCTGTCTCCTCCTGATGACAAGAATCTGGACGGGTTTCTCTTCGCGTCCATTCTATCAGTTTGGACGTCGGATGGGTACGGGAAAGATATGCCCCCCGGGGTATAGGCTATCAAGGCGCGCAAAAAAGCCCGGAGAACCAGCTCCGGGCTTTTGAGCAACCCGCACGGACGTACCGGGCGCCCGGCCGTCCGAACGGCCTTGGCGGGGCGCCGCCGGAACCCATCACGGCCCGATAGGGCGAGCCCGCCGCCTTGCGGGGAAACCGGCCCCACCTGCGTTGGTCGGGCAGCGGCTTCGCTAGTATCATGGCCCCTTCCGGCCCGGCTTATGCATGTTTTTTCGCTTCGAACACGGCCAGTGGCAAGGTGAAGCTGAAAACCGTGCCCTTCCCGACCTGGGACTGCACCGAGACCTCGCCGCCCATCCGGGTGACGAGTTCCCTCACGATCGACAACCCAAGTCCGGTGCCGCCGCCCGGCGAAAAAGAGCGGGCGGGGTCCACCTTGTAGAATCGTTCCCAGACCAGCGGCAGATGCTCCCCGGCAATTCCCGGGCCGGTGTCGCTGACGCTGATCCGCACCTGGTTGGGTTCCCGCCGGGCCGCCAGATGGATCGTTCCACCGGCAGGCGTGAAGCGAACGGCATTGTCCATCAGGTTGATGATCACCTGGTGAACCCGATCCGGATCGGCCATGACGGCATCTGTCGATGGTTCAACCACCAGGCGGATCGCCGCATCCCGCACCCGCTGATCGTAAGTGTCCCCCACCTGCTGAAGGAGCCCCTGCAGATAGACCACCTCCCGCTTCGGCTCCAGGAGACCGGCGTCCAGGCGGGTCAGATCGACCACATCGTAGGAGAGCCGGCGAAGCCTGGCCATCTCCTGCAGGACCGACCGGAGGTAGTGCTGCCGTTTCTCGGCGGGAATCACGCCGTCGGCGATCGCCTCCAACGTGGCCGAGACCGAAGTGAGGGGGCCGCGCAATTCGTGGGAGACGTTGGCCACGAAGGACTGCTGCAGCCGCCGAAGCTGAGCCTGCGCCGTGATATCCCGGAGGATAGCCACCGTGCCGTACCGGCTCACCGCCGTGTAGACCGACCAGACCGTGATCGCAACCTCCGCCTCCCCGATCCGTAGCTGAGCCCGGTGTGGGTGAGGCCGGGGGGCAGCCGCGGCCTGCTCCAGGATCGCCCAGAGCCCGGCGGGAAGGTCGCTGATCTGGCTGGCCAACCCTGCGTCGGGACTGAGTCCGAGCAGCCGCAACGCCACCTGATTGATGGTGACGATCCCCTCAACATCGAGTGCGACTACCCCTTCCGACATGTTGTCGATCAGGTTCTGCAGTTTCTGGGCCCGACCGGCCTCCCGCTGATGCCGGCCCACCGCAATCGCCGCCAGGCGCGCACCTGCCTCCACGATCGCCATCTCCTCCAGGGTCGGGACGCCCCTGCGCGGGGAGTAAATGGTCAGACCTCCGACCGTGCGACCGCCCTCCAGGCGAAGCGGGACCGACCAGGCCGTCCCCTCCGGTGCCTCGTCCTCATCCAGCTCGTCAGCGGGCCGCGTGCTGATCTGCCACGAAGCGGCATCCTCCTGCAGGAGAATGGCACTGGCACATGAGGCCTCCACCGCTTGCCCGACATCTACGAGGATCTGGTAGAGCACATCGTACAAGGGTGCCCCCTCCGCCACCCGCTGCAAGACCATCCGCTGCCGGTCGATCAGGGCGGCGTTACGCCGGATCTCTGCCTCCATTGCCTTCTGCCGGGAGATATCCACGTTGACCGCCACCCCGCCGATGATCTCCCCCGTCTCGTCGCGCAGGGGCACGGCTGAGTTAAGGATCGTCCGCCGCTCTCCGTTGAAGGCCTCGATCTGGACCTCCTCGCCCAGCGACGTCTCCCCCTTGTGGAGGGCCCGGTAGAGCGCCCAGTCCTCCGCTTCGAGGCGCTCGCCGCTGCCGCACCACCAGCCATGGTACTCCCGGTGCTGAAGCGGGTTGTCGAGCGCACGGGAATAGGCCCAGATCCGCCTCCCCTCCGGGTTGATCTCTTGGAGGGCACCCGTGCGGTCCGCGATGATCACCCCGACAGGCAGGATCTCCAGAACCGCCCGCAGGTGCTGCCGCTCCAGTTCCCGGGCGCTGCTCTCCGCCGCGAGGGCCATGGCAGCGGCCCTTCGCTCGGTGACATCGCGGAAGAAGACGGCGAGACCATTCGGGTAGGGATGGGCATGGACCTCACACCAGGCTTGCAGTTGATCAGAGAACGCCTCAAACTGAACCGACTCTCCGCTGGCTACGGCCTTGCGATACTGGCTCTCGAAGGTCGACCCAACCGTCTTGGGGAATGCCTCCCACATGACCATACCGAGGAGATCCTCCTTGTCCCGCTGGAGGAGGCGCCCGGCATTCCGATTGACATAGGTGAACCGCCAGAGGTGATCCAGGGCAAAGAACGCATCGGTTGTCGATTCGAGCATCAGGGCCATCTTCGCGGCGCTGTCCTGCAACTGCTCCCTGGCGAGGCTCAGGTGGGCCGCCATGGCGTTGAAGGCATGCAGGGCGGCGGCCACCTCCCCATATCCCGTACGCTGCACCCGGAAGTCGTAATTTCCCCACATGATCTCACCCGCGGCCTGTTGCAGTTCGTCCAGCGGCCGGGTAATCGAGACGGCAATCCGCCAGGCCGCAATGAAAGCGAGAAGCGCCACCAGGAACAGGACGGACAGGTCCCGCCGCACCCTCTCTGCGACGCCTGCCAGGACCTCATGCACCTGGGAGGTCGCGAAGACCGCCCAGCCAAACTCAGGGACCGGAACCGCCGCCCCCATTCGAGGCGTCTGATCTGCCGCCGCAACGAAGTACTCGCTGGTTCCGACGACGCCTGTTAAAGCGATGCGGGCCGGGTATCGGGCGTCATTGGGCAGTTGACGCCGCTCCCAGGGCAGGCTCTCCACCAGATGGCCACTGCGAAAGAGAATCCTTCCGCTCCGGTCGACAAGGCCAAAGCGGCTGCTCCCCTTCCGGTCCACATTAAACACGACCTGGAGGCGTTCTGTGTCCACATAGGTCAGCAGTATCCCGCCCAGGCGATCCCCCTCCCAGACCGGCTGTGCCAGCGCAAAGCAGAAACAGCCCCCTGTCTCGTCGGGGGGCAGCAGGTCGGAGAGGGACCGCGCCCGGTCCCGGTGAGCCCGGTAGAGATAGGCCCGGTCCCCCAGGTACGTCCCCTCCATCTCGGGGGTCGTGCTGCTGACCACCCAGCCCGCCGGGCTGACCCAACTGAAGTGGTGAATGGTCGGGGACTCCACCAGCTCGTTCAGAAGGAGAAGGCGAATGCCATCCGGCCCTCGCAGAGGGGCGACGGCGAGGATTGCCTTCCCCAGGGACTCACCCCGCTCACCCAGGGTCCTCACATAGGCCAGAAAGGCAGCACGCACGGCTTCGGACAGTTCCCGATTCGCCTGGACCGCTCGATCCTTCGCCTCGGCCATCGTGTCGAGGATCCGCCAGGTCTGAAGGGCGGTGAGCGGCAAAAGGACCGCCAGGACCAACCCAATGAGCCGGGTCTTCAGTCCGGTACCGCCGATCCAGTTGAGTAACCGCATGGCCTATCACCTCCCCTCAAGGACTTCTCTCGTTATTCTTTCTCTATTCTAACAAGTCCTCCAAAACTCGTTCGCTCTGCCCAAACCGGTTCAGATTTGATATGATACATCCTTGCAGGAACTGATGCAGAACAGGGGATAGATGATGACGGCCAAGGAGAGGTCCCTCGTATTGTGGCGCATGCTGCGCCCCTTCTCACTCACCGCTTCCCTGATTCCGGTCCTCACCGGTGCAATCCTCGCCTTGACCGAAGGCTACTTTCACGGCGGCAGGTTTGCTGCTTTTCTGGTGGCCGCCGTTCTGATTCAGAGCGCCACCAATATGTTCAACGAGTACTTCGACTACATGCGCGGCCTCGATACCGAGGAGCATGTCGGCATTGCCGGCACCATCGTCCGGGATGGCATACAGCCTAAGACGGTGCTGCTCCTTGCCTGGCTCTTCGCCGGGACGGCCATTGCCATCGGGCTCTATATCTCCGCGACCACCTCCTGGTGGGTCTTTGCGACCGGCCTGGCCTGCATTGGCGTGGCCTATCTCTACTCGGCCGGCCCGATGCCCCTGGCCTACACCCCCTTCGGCGAGCTGGCGGCGGGCTTCACCATGGGCCCGGTGATCATCCTGCTGGTCTACTACACGCAGGCCGGTCTGATCAACCTCTCCGCCCTCTGGGTGGCACAGCCCATCGGCCTTCTGATCGCCTCGATCCTCCTGGGCAACAACATTCGGGACATGGAGGCCGACAAGGGCGGCGGTCGCCGGACCATGGCGATTCTGCTGGGGAGGCCGAGGGCCATCCGCCTCTTTGCCGGTTTCTTCGTGCTCACCTACCTGATCACCCTGGGCCTGATCCTGGCCGGCCTGCTATCGCCGTGGACGCTGCTGGTCCTGCTGACGGCACCATCGGCCTATCAGGTGGCCCAGCTCTTCTTCCTGCACACCGATCCGCCGAAGCTCCACCCCGCCGTGAAGGGGACCGCCCAACTGCTGGCCCGGTTCGGCGCACTGCTGGTGATCGGCATGCTGATCTCGGTCTGGGTCTAAACGCAAAGGGCGCCCGGGGTTTATGCCCCGGGCGCTTTCACATGTGCGCTATGATTTGGGTTCGGGAAAGGTGACCGACTTGGCGATCGCTTCGAAGATCGGACGGTACCGGTCGAAGGATTGGACCGGTGCGGTGGCGTGGAGGACATAGGCGGTTGATCCCCGCAGGATCACCACCCGGTAGACCTTGGCAGGTCCCTTGAGCGAGGTGAAGCTCTCCACGAGGAAATGAGCCATCTCCCCCGCGATCTCGATCTCGCCGCTCTCCAGGGTCTCGGTGTCCGGGTACCGGTTGCGCACCTCCACCTCCAGCGCCTTCAGATAGCGGGGGAAGGTGAGGTTCTCAAACTCCGTGTCGTGGGTGACGAGGAGATTCTCGCGGAAGAAGTCCTCCTCGCCGTTCTGGGGGCTGATCAGGGCGACCAGCGCCCCCTCGTACCCCATGGCCTCCCAACCCTCCGGCACCTTCAGTTCGATGCGCCCCTGATCATCGTGGAAGGTCTGCTCCAGAGCGGGCCCTTCCTCCTCTGCCGCATCGCTCGCCGGCTTGCCCTTTGTGCCCTTGCCCGTCGTCTGAGCCGCTGACGCGTCGGAGCCCTTGGCCGGGTCACCGGTCCCATCAGATGACTCGGGGCGGCTGCACCCAGCCAGGAGCAGGAACAGCAGGGGAACCACCAGCCAGCGACCGAACGGCACTCGCGGAGATCTCATATACCTGCACCCCCTGCGCTTCTCTCCTCGTCTGCATTCGCCACGCCGGGCTGATCATCCTCCGGCTCCGCCATGTTTGCCCCGCGACAAGGGCGCCCGGCTGATGCCAGACGCCCCAAAAGCCCTTTACCTGGCCGACTTCCCCTTCGCCGCACGCTTCACCACCTGCGCCTGCGCCGCCCCCGAGAGCCCCAGCAACTGCCGGAACTCCGCCGGAATGGCCGTGCTGACGGGAAGCCCAAGCTCCTGCAGATGCTCCACGTAGAGCGGGTAGTCGTGGGTCCAGCGCCCCTCGGTCAGCATGGTCGCCACCTCCGTCGCCCGCTCCTTCCCCAGCTTCGGCTTCAGCAGCTCGAAGGCCATCTGCTGCAACTGGTTCGTCGCCTTCTCCGACATGTCAGCCATCATGATCGTGTTGTCCGCGATCTGGCTCTTCTCCTTCTCCTTCAGCACCCGGGCGTAGGCGCTGGCCGGCATGCCGTTGATCTGCGGATCGACCGGCCCCAGCATGGCGTTCTGATCCATGAGGATCTGATCCGAGGCCAGGCAGAGGAAGGTCCCACCGGACATGGCGTACTGCGGAACGATCGCCGTCACCCCGGGGGTGTGGGCCCGGAGGACCCGGGCGATCTGGCTGGCCGCGATCACCAGCCCGCCCGGCGTATGGATCACCAGGTCGATCGGCTTGTTGCCGGCCGCCCGTACCTTCTCCATGATCTGTTCGCTGTCATCCAGGTTGATGTACCGGGCCATGAGAGCACCCAGGAACCCCGCCTGCTGCCGATGGATCAGGCTGATCACCCTCGTCCCCCGCTGCCGCTCGATCCGGGCGATCAGGCTGCGCCGCCGCATGGCCACCAGCGCCTGCCGGATCGCCGGCAGGATGGTGAAGCCGAGGATCATCCAGAGCCAGAGCAGGTTCTGCAGGTTCTCCATGGAATCCCCTCCATCCGCTTACTTCCGCCTGTGCCAGCATTCTACATTGAATCGGGAGTTCCCGGCCAGCAAATGGTGCCCATCTCTCCGGCAGCATAATGGCAACAAGTAGGAAAAGGTCATGGTCAAGCAAGCGGTAGCATGATACGATTTGGAGCGAAAGCGCCTGCAAGGGAGGCCCCTGCCATGAAGCTGACCGATATCGTTGCGCGGTCCCGCCGCCCGGAGCCCTGGGCTGAGGGGGAGAACATTCCCTGGAACGACCCTGACTTCAGCCGCCGCATGCTCCAGGAGCACCTTTCCCAGGAGCACGACCTCGCCAGCCGGCGAACCGAGATCATTGAGAGCCAGGTCGCCTGGATCCACCGGACCCTGCTGGGCAGCAAGCCGGGCAGCGTGACCGACCTGGGCTGTGGTCCGGGGCTCTACGCCCGGCGGCTGGCCGAACTGGGCCACACCTGTACCGGCATTGACTGGTCGCCCGCCTCGATCGCCTACGCCCGGGAGAACCTGCCGCAGACAGGCCCCGCCCCGACCTACCGGCTGGAGGACCTGTACACCGCGGAACTCCCGGAGAACCAGGACCTGATCATGCTGCTCTACGGCGAGTTCAACGTCTTCCGGCCCGCCAAAGCGGCCGCGATCCTCGCCAAGGCGTACGCCGCCCTGAAACCCGGTGGCCGCCTGCTCCTGGAACCCCACACGTTCGATGGGGTCAAGCACGAGTCCGATGAGCGCGGCTGGTGGGCGGTCCCCCGGGGGCTCTTCTCCGACCAGCCCCACCTCGGCCTGGAGGAGTCCTTCTGGGATGAGGCGAGTCAGACCAAGACGGTCCGCTACTACATTGTGGATGCCGAGTCGGGCGAGACCACCCGCTACGCCAGCAGCTACCAGGCCTACACGAACGAGCAGTACACCCAGATCCTGACCGATGCCGGCTTCAGCGCCATCCTCTTCCGGCCCGGCCTGAGCGAGGAGCATGAGCAGGACGGGCTCCAGGTGGTCGTGGCGGTCAAACCGAGCTAGGACGTAGGCGCGCAAAGGGCGCTGGCCATGTGGTCAGCGCCCTTCTGTCGCGTCTTGCCAGGTCCTGCATGTTGGATTCTAATGCCTCACCTTCTCGACTGCCTCGAGCAGGTCACTATACGTGATCGGACGGTCCAAGTTCCCCGGCTGTAGCCAAGGTGCTTCCCGCAAGACTTTCTGATTCCACCCGTCATCGGCTGTCGCAAAAGCCAGCGTCTGGCTTTGACCACGCTTCGCGATCAGCCGCTCGACTTGTTTCAGGTCGCGGGCGCAGAACCACTCTTCCCCACAGTCAACGCAGCGATCTACCGGTACTCCAGTAACCTGAACGCTAAGTCCGTTCACCGTTCGGGTTACCGTCGTCGCGCTCCTTTCCAGCTTTCCCCTACATACCCGACATGTCTGCATTTAGCGTTCCCTCCCGGCGGTTATCACCACCACCTCGTCATCAGACAACTCAACGACTACCATAATCATGCCAGAACGTAGCGTATAGCGAGAAGCGCCGTATAACCGTTCGATCTTGCGAACCATCCCGTAGCACATGACGCGTTCGATCATCTCAAGGCTGATACCATCTTTGTCGGCTTCCTCGTAAGCGTGCCCACTCACGCGGTACTCTTCCGCAGTGACGGCCAACCGGATAATCTGTCGGGGGTCCATAGCACCCCTTCTTTACTGGTTTCTGCCAAGCTGTGGGCTGGCCGCGAACTCTTCCGCACCAACCGGCTCACCCTTGGGCCCGACAAATGCCGATGCGAGAATCCAGAGCATCTTCTCCGGTTCGCCTGTTCTCAACAACTTGCCCAGAAAGAAGGCCATTTCGCCCCGGCTGATTGGTGAACCCGGAACAAAAGCGGTGTCCGGGTACTCATCCCGAAACTGTTCTATGAATTGACGACCAGCGTCAGAGAGGTAGACGTGGCTCTCAAGTACCTCCCGGATCTGGCTCAAGGTAAGACCCTGAAGCTTCTTGTTATGGATTATCTTGAGGATAATGAGGTGATGACCGGAGTAGTAGGCGCGTCGTACAGAGCCTTCCTGGATCACCTTCGGATGAAGAAGCCCGATCTGCTTGTAGTACCCGATGGTGCGCAGCGGATTTGCACCCAGGGGTATACCCATTTCACCCGCTGCTTCGGCTAGTTCGGTAGCGGTTAATCTCTCTCTGTCCTGATCCATGTCGATGCCTCCCAACCTGGTGAGCTCTGGCTGTGCCACTCACTCGCATCCTCCTCCCCATTCTATACTGTCTGAAGACAGCACGCAACGGATGGTAACACAGGAAGAATACCGGAGATCTTCTCCATGGCGACGGTACTGCCCTTGACTCCGCCAGGGAAAACCCCCTGGTCGACCCCGCGCTCACAGGGACTTCCACTCCCGCCGATCCCGCATCACCAACCGCCGGAACTCCTGCCCCACCCAGTCCAGGAAGGGCTCGTCCCAGGCCGGACCGGCGGGCCAGCGCTCGCCCACCGCCGCCATGATCTCCAAGTCCCACCGGCCATACAAGGCCATCAGCGTCGCATGCACCTCACGTCCCGCCACGGCCGCCGCGTCCCCCTGGTTCTCGCCCCCGTAGAGAAAGGCGTCATCGCAGATGTAGTAGTTACAGGTGGCCGCCCGCCGCTCCGGCTCGATCGTGCAGCCCTGTGGGCCGTGGTAGACGCACTTCGTCGGCCAGACCCCGGCGTTCGCCTCCCGGTTCTCCACCCGCTTCAACAGCAGGCCCCGCGGCCCCGGCCGGAGCGCCCCCGCCCCCACCTGCTCCAGGACCCAGTCCCGCCCGCCCAGTTCAACAATGCGGCCAATATCCGACCAGTCGACCCCGGGCGGCGAGGCGCAGCAGCCGGTCGGCCCGTGCGGGCAGGCAAAGCAGAGCGATGAGTGGAGCCGGGTGTTCACCCCGGCCAGCTCCAGCCGGATCACTGGCCGAACCGGACGATGATCGCCTGATGCGCCCGCTCCTCCACCTCGTCGTTCAGCGTGCCGATCTTCACATCGCCATTGTAGCGCCGGTCCAGCGCCCGCTGGATCAGCCAGTCCGCCAGGTGCGGGTTCTTCGGCAGGATCGACCCGTGCAGGTAGGTCCCGATCGTGTTCTTGAAGACCACGCCCTCCAGCTTGTCGACCCCGTTGTTCCCGTTGCCCTTCAGCACCCGGCCCAGCGGCCGCAGCCCCTTGCCCAGGTAGGTCTTGCCCGAGTGATTCTCAAAGCCGACCAGCGTCCGCGTCTCCCCGAAGAGGTCCGACTCGATCACACAGTTGCCGATCAGCCGGTCCTGCGAGCCCTCCGTCCAAAGGTCCAGGATCCCGGTGAAGCGGATCATCTCGCCGGTGTAGGTCTTGAAGTGGCGGCCCAGCATCTGGTAGCCGCCGCAGACCGCGAGGACCGCCAGGCCATCATGGATCGCCTCGCCCAGCGAGGCCCCCTTCACCTTCATGAAATCCTCCGCGATCAGCGACTGCTCCCGGTCCTGGCCGCCGCCCATCATCAACAGGTCAAACTGGCGGAAATCGCTCGTCTCGCCCAACCGGATCTGCGTCACCACCGGATCGAGCCCATGCCAGCGGGAGCGCTGCTCGAAGACGATGATATTCCCCCGGTCGCCGTAAAGGTTCATGTACTCCGGATAGAGCCAGCCAATATGGATGCGCGGGCGCTCCACGCCTTACACCTCCCAGAACTTCTTCGTAAAGCCCTGCTTCTGAATGATCTCCCGCATCTGCAGCATCGCCGTGTAGGTGGGCAGAATGTAGAGGAGGTCGCCGGGCTGAATATAGCGCAGCCCCTCGCCCAGTGCGGACGCCAGGTCCTTCTGTACCGAGAGCTTGGCGGTCGGCAGGCCGGCGTACTTCAGCCGCACCGCCATATCCTCCGCCCGCAGGCCGCTGCAAATCACAAAGTTGATCTCATCCTGGTGCGAGGCCAGCGCCTCAAAGTCCACATCCCAGAGCCAGGAAACATCGGTGCCATCGGCATAGAGATCATTAATGGCGATGATGATGTTCTTGCGCGCCCCGGCCTGCATGACCGTCTGGATGACGGAATTGAAGCCCGCCGGGTTCTTGACCAGGGCCATGAAGACATCCCGCTCGTTCATGCGGATCATCTCCATGCGGCCGAACTGGCTGGTGGTCGACTCCAGGCCCGCCTTGACCGCCTCCAGCGGCAGGTCCATGGCGATCGCCCCCGCCGCCGCTGCCAGGGCGTTGTAAACGTTGTAGAGCCCCGGGATCTGGAGCCGGACCTCGAAGTCGCCCTTCGGCGTCACCACATGGATCGTCGAGCCCCTGGCGTCCACATCCGCCACACGGTCCACATAGACCGCCGGCTTCGGCCGCTCATGGCCGCAGTTCGGGCAGCGATACTTGCCCAGGTGGGCATAGTAGAAGACCCCATACTCATACGGGTTGCCGCAGCGAATGCAGAGTTTCGCATCGGCGGTCTGGTTCAGTTCCGCCACGCCGACCGATTCGTCCTCAATGCCGTAGTAGAGGGGCCGGATCGCCCCCCGCTCGCCCAATCGGGCGCAGTTCGGATCGTCGGCGTTCAGCGCCGCCAGACCACCCTTCGCCAGGTGCTCCAGGCCGCGGCCGACGAAGTTGACCGTGTGCTCCAACTCGCCGTACCGGTCCAACTGGTCCCGGAAGAAGTTCGTCACCACGGCGGCCCGGGGACGGATCTCCTTGCAGGCCTGGGGCATGGTCGCCTCGTCGATCTCCATGAGGCCGGCACTCTCGCCCACGCGGCCACCCCAGTTCGCCGCCTGGAGGAAGGCGGTCGTCACACCGGTGATCAGGTTCGCTCCGGCCCGGTTGTGCGCCACCCGGTGCCCCGCCGCCTCGTAGATCGAGGAGAGCATCTTCGCGGTGGTCGTCTTTCCGTTCGTACCGGTGACAGCAATAACCCCTTCCTTCGGCTGGGCGGCGAGATGCCGGAGCAGGTCGGGCGCAAGCTTGCGGGCCACTACCCCCGGCAGAGTCGTGCCGCCGCGGCCCGCCACCCGGGTCGCCGTCACAAGCCCCTTGCCCATCCAGACAGCCAACAGCGAACGGAGATTCATCCTCGGTCCCTCATCTTTCGATAACGGGCGGTCCCCCGCGTCCCCGTCGCCGTAGAATGGCGTACCGGTTCTGGTTTCCGCTTTCCGCTCATGATGTTTTATGTTAACTTGATCTCGGAGCCCACAAATATGCTACCCGATGGCCTCGGGCGATAAACCTTTAGGTAATTCCCCAGCGGGGGGCGGATTCCTGCGCCCTCCCCATTTAATCAGACCGCAACGCCCCGGCTTGGAAGGAGTCGATCACCCTGCCCATCCGTCATCAGATCGCCACCCTCTCCCTCGCTCTCCTCCTCCTCACCGGATGTGGTACCCTTGGCCCCGGCAACAGCCAGGTCAAGGAGGATAGGCTCGATCCCGCGGCAGCGGCGGCGGCCGGCCATGCTGCGCTGCCCCTGCCCGACGCCCCCTCCCCGCTCCTGGAGCGCCCCCCCTCTGGACTCTATGCGACCGCACCCGACCCTGCCACCCTCACGGCCCTCTCTACTGGGACGCTCTCGCCGAACGGGCAGTTCCGGGTCACCCTCTCGGATCAGGGCGCCTGGATCGCCCGGATCGACGGGGCCTGGTACTGGCAGATCACCCTCCCACCGACACCGCCCACCCCGCCCCCGGACCCACCCGCCGTCGGCGGCCCCACCCCGCCCCCAGCCCCGCCCGCCCCGGCCCCCACGGTGGTCGGGCCGCTCAGTTGGACCCCGCAGTCCACCCTGCTCTTCCCAGACAGCGACGGCACCTGGCAGGAGGCCAACCCGGCCATGGCCCAGGTGAAGCCCCTGCCGGCGGCCTTCGTCGGCGCCCGGCTCCTCACCCTCTCCCCGAAGGGCGACCAGGTCCTCTACTACCGGGGCAACCAGCTCTGGACCGCCCGGCGTGACGGCACCCAGCCCAAGCTGATCGGCGAGAACCTGACCGGCTGGTGGGAGGCCGATGGAACCCTGGGTAGCCGCAAGGCCACGCAGCCGCCGCCCCCATCCACCGTGCCAACCGACCCGCCCGGCATGGGCCGGCAGTAGGGCGCATACCAGTGGGAGAGGAGGTGAGTCACCTGTTCTTCCACGACAAGCGCCTGCAGTACCATGCCAAGCCCACCCGCCCCGACCCGGTCTTCGCCAAGAAGCTCCAGGAGATCCTCGGAGGGCAGTGGGGCGAGATTACCGTATCGCTCCAGTACCTGTTCCAGGGCTGGAACGCCCGGGTTCCCGGCAAGTACAGGGATATGCTCCTCGACATCGGCACCGAGGAACTGGCCCATGTGGAGATGCTGGCCACCATGATCGCCCGCCTGCTGGAGGGGGCGCCGATCGCCCAGGAGGAGGCCGCCAAGAACCCGGTGATCGCGGCCGTGCTCGGGGATCAGAACCCCCAGCATGCGATCGTGACCGGACTCGGGCCTGCGGTCGCCGACAGTGTGGGCTACCCCTGGAACGGCCGCTACGTGACCGCCAGCGGCAACCTGCTGGCCGACTTTCGCTACAACCTGACCGCCGAGTCGATGGGCCGGCTCCAGGCGACCCGGCTCTACAATATCACCGATGACCCCGGCGTCCGCGAGATGCTCTCCTTCCTCATCGCCCGGGACAACATGCACCAGAACCAGTGGCTGGCGGCGATCGCCGAGCTGGAGGCCGACGGCCTGGAGCAGACGCCGGTCCCCTGCGACTTCCCCCGGGAGCTGGAGGCCCAGCGGTTCTCCTACCAGTTCTGGAACCTCTCCACCGGCCTGGAGAGCGCCGAGGGGCGCTGGGCGAAGGGTCCGACCCCGGACAGCAAGGGCACCTTCCAGTACGTGGAGAACCCCCAGCCACAGGCGCCCGCGCCCGAGCCCCCGCCCCGCCCCAATCCCAAGGTCTACGACACCACCCTCGGGAACCAGGGGCGCTCAGGATGCCTGCCGCTGCGCAAATAGCGCCGACCAGAGACACGCTGCCAACCACCCCGGCAGCGTGTTTTGCGCGGCCCTCGCTCGCACTCCCCTTGGGCATACTAAGCGGCAGTCCGCGACCGGAGGCTGATCACCCTGACCACCCCATCGCCCTGGCTTCAACTCGGTGCCCTTGCCCTCGTCCCCTTCACCATGGTCCTGAGCAACGCCATGCTGGTCCCGGTGCTGCCCCAAATGGGCGACGCACTCGCCCTCAGCCAGTCCGCCGCCGGCCTCGCCGTAACGGCCTTCTCCCTGACCGCTGGGGCCGGGATTCTCATCGCCGGCTACCTGGCCGACCGCATTGGGCGGAAGCTGGTCGTCCTGCCGGGCCTCCTCCTCTTCGCCCTCGGCGCAGCCGGGGCCGGGCTGAGCGGCTGGTGGCTGGGCGATGGCGGCTTCATGCCCCTCGTCGGCGCCCGAGTCGTCCAGGGTATGGGAGCAGCAGGCATGGCCTACATGGCCATGGCCTTCGTCGGCGACCTCTTCCAGGGCGGTTCCCGGGTGACCGCCCTGGGCATTCTGGAGGCCTCCGCAGGTGTCGGCAAACTGCTCTCCCCCATCGGCGGGGCCCTCGTCGGGGAGGCGCTGGCCTGGTGGGCCATCTTCTTCGTGCAGGCCGCCATGGCGCTCCTGGCAGCGGCGGCCGTCTGGCTCCTGACCCGCGAGACCCACCGCCCGACCTCGGGCGCCGCTGGGCAGTACTTCAGCGGGATCGCCCAGCTCTTCAGGGCGAAGGGGGCTCCCCTCGTCGCCTGCCTCTGGACCGGGCTGGTCAACCAACTGGTCCTCTTCGGCATCCTCTTCTACCTGACCCAGCACCTGGAGCAGGCCCATGACCTGCGCGGCCTGGCCAAGGGACTCTACCTCGTCTGGCCCCTGCTGGCCCTCTCCGCCGTCGCCTTCGGCGGGGGGATCGTGCTGGACCGGCGGAAGGGCTGGCTCAAAGGAGCCGTCCTCTCCGGCGTCGGCGTCGTCCTGACCGGCGTGCTCCTGCTGGCGCTCGTGGAGGCCGAGTGGGTCGCCTTTCTCGCCGTCGTGCTGGCCGGTCTGGGCACCGGGCTTCAGCTCCCGGGGCTGAACGATCTGATCACCGGCTCGGCCGATACCGCCCAGCGCGGCGGGATCACATCCATCTACGGGGCGGTCCGCTTCGCCGGGACCGCAGCAGGGCCCCCGGTCTTCGGCTGGCTGATGGGCCTCGGCGACACGGCCCCCTTCTGGGCATCCGGGCTGCTCCTGCTGATCACCGGCGCCGCCGTCCTCTTCCTGATCAACCCGACCCGGCTGCGGGGTGATGGGGACCAGCCCGATCCGAAGGGGCGGGCGATCGCGGCCTGGCAGGTGCCCGGGGGCCTCCCGCGGGGAACTCGCCCAACCCTGTGACCCGATGGCACGACGCTCATAGAGTGGAGGGAGGCATACAGAACGGAAGGGGTCCGATCTATCCATGAGTCAGGTTCGAATCCCGGCAGCCGAACTGGAGCGCTGGAGCGCCGACCTCCTGGAGGCGGCGGGCGTCCCGCCGGGCCATGCGGCCGAAGTGGCAGGCCACCTGATCTTTGCGGAACTCCGGGGAATCAGCAGCCACGGCCTCTGCCGCCTTCCGCTCTACCTGGAGCGGATCAGGTCCGGCGCCATCGCCCCGGACGCGAGGCCCCAGATCCTGCGGGAGAGCCCCGTCAGCGCCCTGGTCGATGGCGCCAACGGCCCGGGGCAGGTGATCGCCCGGCATGCGGCAGACCTGGTGGCGCAGAAGGCAGGCCAGGCCGGTCTGGCGGCCGTTGCGGTCCGCAACTCCAACCACTGCGGCTGCCTCGCCTATTACACACTCCGGCTGGCCGAGAAGGGGCTGATCGGCCTCGCGACCACCAACGCCATGGCGACCATGCCCCCGTTTGGTGGCAGCGAGCCCTTCTTCGGCACCAACCCCATCTCCCTGGCGGCGCCCGCCGATGACCAGCCCCCCTTCGTCCTGGACATGGCGGTCAGCGAGGCGGCCCGGGGAAAGATCCTCAACGCCGCCCGCTCCGGCCGATCGATCCCGGTCGGATGGGCCCTGGATCAGCACGGGGCGCCCACCACCGATCCCGTTGCCGCACTGGCTGGGCTGATCCTGCCCATGGCCGGCCCCAAGGGCTCGGCACTCGCCCTCCTCGTCGAGATCCTCTCCGGCCTGCTGTCAGGCGGGCCGGTCGGCCCCGAGATCACCACCGATCCGATTAGTCCGCAGGAGATCGGCCACTTCTTCCTCGCGATCCGCCCCGACCTCTTCGTCACCGCCACCGAGTTCGGCCAGCGCATGGCCGAGGTCATGGCGCGCATGCAGGCCATCCGACCGGCCCCCGGCCATGAGCGGGTACTGGTCCCCGGCGAGCTGGAGCGGCTGCGGGCCGCCGAAAACAGCCGGCTCGGCATTCCGCTGGAGCCCGCCCTGCTGGCGGAGTTGGAGGCGACGGCCCGGGCCTATGGCCGGAGCGGTCCCCTGCGGCCGGTGGCCGGCATGGGCCCATCGACCTGAACATACTGCAGCCGGGTAGCCGCTGAGCCACCCGGCCTTTTTTGCGCGCCGCGTGGAACCTGAGCCCCCCCACGTGACTCTAAGAAACAAAAGCCGTATTCTTCGGAAAGGAGTGATGAGGTCTGAGCGAGACAGAGATCGTCCGCCGCCTGCAAGCCGGGGACCGGTCGGCGCTGGCTCCTCTCTATGGCCAGTACGCCCGGGCGGCGCTGCGCACCGCCTACCTGATAACCCGGTCCAAAGCTGCCGCCGAAGATGCCGTGCAGGATGCGTTCATCCAGGTCCTGCGCAACGTCGCCGCCCTGCGGGACCCGGCATCGTTCCGCCCCTGGTTCTACCGGATCGTCATCAACGCCGCCAAGCGATCGGCCCGCAACAGCAGCCGGTCCCTCTCCCTGAGCGTCCGGCCCATCGACCAGGCCGACCTCTCCGCCCTCTCCCCCGAGGAGGCCGCCCTTGGGCTGGAGGAGATCCGGGACGTGCGGGCCGCCATCGCAGAGCTGAGCGAGGCGCATCGGGAGATCATCGTCCTGAAGTACTACACCAACCTCTCGGAGGATGAGATCGCCGGCGCGCTGACGATCCCCGCCGGCACGGTCAAGTCCCGCCTCTACCGGGCCCGGGAGGCCCTCGAACAGCGGCTCGCCAGACGAGAAGGGGTGATGCGCTCATGACCGACGAGAAGCTGATCACCGCCGCCCTGAAGGTGGATGCCGAACCGGTCCACCTGCCCGATGGGCTCCTCGCACAGATCGAGCAGGAGGTGGAGTTCCTGGCGCCTGCCCGACCGAAGCGGCGGCGCCTGCGCCTGGGGGCCTCGCTCGAGATCCTGGCCGCCGGCCTGGTCCTGGGCGCCCTGCTGACGGTCATCGCCATGGGTGCCTTCGACCGGCAGCCCGCCGCCCCGCCCGATGGGCCGAAGCAGGTCGAGGGCCCGGCCCCGGCCCCGGTCACCCTGCCGAAGCTCTCCCTGGCGGATGTCGTCGAGGTCAACATCCAACTGCCGGAGACGACGCTGACCAGCGATTGGACCGATCCGCTGACCGCCGTGATCGATGCCTTCAACAAGGCGACGGCCACCCACCTTTATGATGCGACATCGCCCGGTCTCACCGTGCTCCTGGAACTCCGGGACGGCCAGACGGTGCAGTTCACCGTGATCGATGCGGAGCGGGTGGTCACCATGCTGAACGACCTGCCCGCGGTGATCCGCTCGCCAGACCTGGTCCAGGCGCTGGAGCAGCTTCCCGCCAAGTACCGGGATGGGCGCCCCGGCTCGATCGCCATCGAGTTGGCCGATGGCAGCGGCGGCTATATCGTGCGGGGCCCGACCACCATGGATGTCACCGTCACCCTCCTGGTCGCCGGCCAGGTCCGCCAGCGGGTGGATGCACCCGTCCAGGACGGCTGGTACACCGCCACCCTCGCTCCAATCCGGGCCGATGAGCTGGCCGGCGCTCAGGTCGTCGTCACCCGGGCGGATGGGTACGAGGACAGCCTCCCCCTCCCGACCTCCCCCCACCTCGGCACCTACAGCCACCAGTTCGCCGAGCTCTTTGTCACCGCCGATGACCGCATCGTCGAGATCCAGGGCAAGACCACGCTCCCGGAGGGCCGGTTCCTCGTCGAGGTGCGGGCTGCCGGCGAGCTGCTCACCTCTCAGGAGGTGCGGTTGACGGAAGGCAGCCGGGTAGAGATCCCCGTCCCTGGTGGCGTGCCCGAGAAGGCGGAGGTCTGGTTCATCTCCACGCCATCGTCCGGGGCCGGGAAGATCGAACTGGTCCTGCCCATCATCTACCGCCGGTAGGGGCTTGCCAGGGCTTGCCAAGCCTCGCCAGGGCTTGCCGATCCTCGCCAGGGCTTGCCAATCCTCGCCGGAGTTTCGCCAAGCCTCGCCAGGAGTTGCCAAGCTTCGCCGGAGTTTCGCCAAGCCTCGCCGGAGTTTCGCCAAGCCTCGCCGGAGTCTCGCCATTCCTCGCCGGAGTTTCGCCATTCCTCGCCAGGGCTTGCCAAGCCTCGCCAGAGTCTCGCCATTCCTCGCCGGAGTTTCGCCAAGCCTCGCCAGGGCTTGCCGAGCCTCGCCGGAGTTGCGCCGATCCTTGCGGGAACGACAGATGGCCCTCATCATCAGAATCCGGACAGACCCTCGCCCGATTTCTCTGCAACCATCGATCGAACCAAATGTGACTCTTTTACGTATACCCCTATAGAGTGGCCCACTCAAAGTTCCCACCCAGCCGGGCCGGCTCAATCTGAGGAGCGAGGTGTTCTGTCATGAGCGATGCGAAGAATGGCTCCCCTGAGTTCCCTCAGCCCGAGATTGCCGAGGCGGGCCGCAAGGCGATGGAACAAGCCATTAGCCGGACCTCTACGGTCCAGCGCATGCGGCTGGGCGATGTCAAGGCGCATCCCCGGAACGTGGTGCAGGCCCGGTTCCGTATCCCCTACAACGGCTACACGGGCAAAAGCTCCATTCTCGCCGCCGAGGAGATCTCCCGCACCTCGGTCGCTGTTGGCCTGGAGGTCCCCACCCCGGTCGGGCTTCAGCTTCACCGCGATACCACCTCCCCCACCAGCTTCTACGGGGTTCCCGTGAAGACGAAGGAAGAGGCCGACCTGCTCCTGGAGTGGAAGTCGACCACCCTCTGCACGATCAACTTCATCGCCTTCCTCCAGGCCCTGAAGATCACGATCCCAGCCGGCTACAACATGATGATCGATGTGAAGCAGATCCAGCACGCCGAGCTAGGCCACTGCGTCCAGTTCAGTTGGGGCGCCGACTGCTTCGTCGCCATGAGCGAGGCGGAGGAGGACGAGTAGGTCAATCGCCAGGCGCCATGGGGACCGGACCGAGCAGCCGCTTCGGCGATCGAGCACCTGGCAGCCCGAGGCGCCCGGGCGTGCAGTTGATCAGATTTTGCACGCCTCGCCCCGCTGACTTGCCTCATCGCCATGCAAAACCTGACAGATGGGACCCGAAGTACCCCGGGCGCTCAAAGCCGGGCCCGGTCCCGGGCAATAGGCCGTCCACCAACGCCGGGAGAGCCGGGCGTGCTGCTGGGATCCCTCCGGCCCCAGCTCCCAGCCCCGGCGACCCGAGCCCTCCGTGAGGGAAACCGGATTCCGTCACTTTTTCCCAGGGCGAGCGGAGGTCAAGTGGGAAATTCTAGCGGAACGACGCATTTGAAGGGCCCGTTCACCCCGTCGATCGCTCTTGTAGGGCCTCCGAGGGCGCATATTGGCCCAGATCAGGCCGAAGAAGGGTGGTCCCCCCACCTCCAGGCCCCTTTTTTTGCAGATTCCGCTACATTTTCCCACATGGGCGAGAGACTCGCTGGGAATTTCTCGTGGAACCGGCCGGCAGAGCCGCCCTGGCCACCAGCCATGCAAGAACCCGGTCTTGACGGAGTTAAGGAAATAAATCCACCTGTGCCGATGCGCCCCGAATGTAACCGGACCCGAAGTACCCCGGGCGCTCAAAGCCGGGCCCGGTCCCGGGCAATAGGCCATCCACCAACGTCGGGAGTGCCGGGCGCGCCCACGGCCGGCATGCCCCGCAGCAGGAAAATCACACGAATAGCAGAATACTTCACACATTACGAAGCGTGGAGGGCGAATAGCCATGTCAGTCGTGCGCAGCGACTACCTGTACCATTACCTGCTCGCCGGCGAAGGCCATCTGGAGTCGATCCGCCAGCACGGCCTGCTGCCCCTCAGCGATCTCCCGCGAAGCGAGCGCCGACAGCAACTGGCCGCCTTCTACCAGAACCTCTACACCGCCCTGGCCGAGCCGGTGCTGAAGCGCCCCTACGTAAACTCCGGCGTCTTCCTCACCCCGATCGACTTCTGGGCGATGCCGGGAGCAAGCCTGGCCAGCCGAACCCGCGTGGCCGTGCCCCTCCGGGCCCTCGACCCCAAGACCACCCTCCTGACCTACGAGCTCGACGAGCAGCGCCCCACCTGAGAGAAAAGGCCCCCTCTCCCATCAGACAGGAGAGGGGGCCTCGGTTGTGTGGGTCCGGGGCGACATTCCGCTCACAGGCGGCAAACGTAGCGACAGGCACAGTCGAATTCCGAAAGGCCATCCATCTACAACACCTTCGCCAAGAACTCCCGGGTCCGCGGATGCTTCGGGTTAGAGAAGATCGCCTCCGGCTTGTCCTCCTCCACCACCACGCCGCCATCCATAAAGAGGACCCGATGGCCGACCTCCTTGGCGAAGCCCATCTCGTGGGTGACCACCACCATGGTCATCCCCTCCTGGGCCAGGTCCTTCATGACCTGCAGCACCTCGCCCACCAGCTCCGGATCCAGGGCCGATGTCGGCTCGTCGAAGAGCATCACGTCCGGCTCCATGGCCAGCGCCCGGGCGATCGCCACCCGCTGCTGCTGCCCGCCGGAGAGGAAGGCCGGGTACTGATCCGCCTTCTCCGCCAGGCCGACCCGCTGCAAGAGGCTCCGGCCAAGCTCCTCCGCCTTCGCCTTCTCCATCCCCTTCACCTGAATGGGCGCCTCGATCACATTCTGCAGCGCCGTCATGTGCGGGAAGAGGTTGAAGCGCTGAAACACCATCCCCATGTGGGTCCGCTGTTTGTCCAGCACCGACTCCGGCAGCCGGGCCAGCTTGCCGTTCACCTCGCGCTGGCCGACCTCCTCCCCCATAAAGAGGATGTGCCCCTGGGTCGGCACCTCCAGGAAGTTCATGCAGCGCAGCAGGGTGGACTTACCCGAGCCCGACGGCCCGATGACCACCACCACTTCGCCCTTCTGGATCGTCAGGTCGATCCCCTTCAGGACCTCCAGCTGGCCGAAGTACTTGTGAAGCCCCTTGATCTGAATGATTGGCTGCTCCATGCTATCCCCTCGCCTCCAGCTTCTTCTCCAGGCGGTTGGCCAGGGTGGTCAGGGCCACCACGATGATCAGGTAGAAGATGGCCGTCCAGATGTAGGTCCCACCCACGATCGCCGTGCGGGAGACAAACTGCTGGCTCTGCTTCAAAAGCTCCACCACGCCGACCGACATGGCGAGCGATGTATCCTTGGTCAGGGCCGCCAACTCGTTCACCATGGGCGGCAGGAGTCGACGGTAGGTCTGCGGCAGGATGATCCGCCGCATCGCCTGGCCGTAGCTCATGCCGAGAGAGCGTGCCGCCTCCATCTGCCCCTTGTCGATCGACTGAATGGCGGCGCGGATGATCTCCGCCGTGTAGGCACCGGAGTTGAGCGTGAAGGCGATGAGCGCCGCCTGGAAGCCATCCAACTGCGAAAAGAAGCCCCAGAAAAAGAGGACCTGAAGCAGGAGCGGGGTCCCACGGAAGAGCGTCACATACCCGCCGGCGATCAGACCGGCAATGCGACTCTTGGAGATCCGGGCCAGCGATGCGATGAGACCCAGAGGAATGCCCAGCACGGCGCTGATCACAGCCAATTGTAGGGTCTTCAGGAGGGCCGTGAGCAGGGCGGGCAGAATCGTGATCGAGTGCTCAATAAACTGGCTCAATCACCCAGCCTCCTTATCAGACACAGGTCCGGCGGCAGTGACCCACTGCCGCCGGCGTAAGCTTACGAGTTACTTGCCAAGCTCGCTGCCGAACCACTCTACCGAGATCTTCTTCATGGTGCCATCGGCCTGCAGGTCAGCGACCGCCTTCTCGATCGCCTTCATCAGGTCGACATCCTCCTTGCGGATGGCGATCCCGACCGGCTCAGCGCCCATCGCCTGGCCGGTCACCTTGTGGCCGTCCAGCTTGGCGTAGTAGCGGGCGACCGGCTCGTCGATCACGACCACATCGGACCGCTTGTTCTTCAGGTCGAGGAAGGCGTCGGTGGCGGTCGGGAAGGACTTGATCTCCTTGATATCCTTCACCTTGCCAGCCTTCAGCTCATCCACCCAGATATGCGAGGTGGTCTCGGCCTGCACGGCGATGACCTTGCCGGCCAGGTCGGCCTCGGCCTTCACGTCGAAGCCCTCACGGGAGACGAAGTTCTGGGCCATGGCCACGTACTGGACGAAGTTGACTTCCTTCTGCCGCTCCTCGGTGATGTTCATGGAGGAGATGATCACGTCATACTTGCCGCCCTTCAGGCCGGTCAGAATGCCGTCCCAGGCCACGTTCTCGAACTCGGCCTTCACGCCCAGCTTCTCAGCCAGCGCCTTGGCGTAGTCCACATCGAAGCCAATAAAGGTCTTGCCGTCGGCGTCAATGAACTCCATGGGCGGATAGGCGGCATCGATCGCGACCTTCAGCACGCCGGCCTTCTTCACCCGATCGAGAGAGCCGTCGCCCCCGGCCCCGCCAGACGAGGACTTCGCACCACCGCAAGCAGCCAGAAGGGACGTGGTCAGCAGCAGGATTACGGCCAGGAAAGCGGAACTCTTCTTCATGATCCGGGAACCCCCCTCTTCTGTTTTGCCACGGTGAAGTTTCACCATAAGCAATGTTGGGCTCTAGGATTCGCCATCGAAGTCATAACACCTTCTAACCAAATCTATAAGAATCGGAAACGAACACGAGTAACCGGAAAGGAGGCAAGGGCCAATGAGCACACCACTTCTCCCATCTGATCCGGAGCCGAAGCGCTCCAGCCAGGCCCTGGCCGGCATTGCCAAAGGGATCGGAGCCTTGCTGATCGTCGCGACCGTCTCTGCCGCTTCTGCCTGGGTCGTCTTTGAGTACCGGATCCAGGCCGAGCAGGCCGCCACGGTCAGTCAGGTCACCACTGCGCGGGACCAGGCGCTGCGGGAGGTCCAGGACCTGAAGGCCGAGTTGGAGCAGAAGCAGGTCGAACTGGATGCGAAGATGAACCGGGTCGAGCAGGCGGCGGCAGATGCCGGCCTTCTGTTGCAGAAGGAGGGCGAGGTCTCCACCTTAGACGCCCGGCTGAAGGAGATCGATACCTTAAAGCTGGATCTGAAGAAGACCCAAGATGAGCTGGATGCGAGACTGAAGGCCATGGAGCAGTCGGTCCTGGACCAGATCTCAAAGCAGGGGCAGGAGACGGCCCAGGCCCTCTCGGTCGAGATGCGCTACAAGAGCCTGGTGATCAAGGCCCAGGGCGAGGTGCTCCTCGCACAGTTCCACTGGGCGGAGGGGAACCGGGGGCTGGCCCGCGACGAGCTGGCCGTGGCCGCCCGCTCCCTGCAAGATGCGCTGGCCGCTGCCCCCGAATCGGCCAAGCCGGCGATCAAGGCGGTCGTCGACTCCGCCGAGCAGAGCCGTGCCGCTCTGATCCTGGAGCAATCCACCGCACGCGATTCGCTCAACCTGCTCTGGCACCAGGTCTCTGAGCTGTTGGGCCCGGCCAAGGCCGAGTAAGCCTTGGTCATAGGCGGGCGGGCCGCACAGCAGGCGCAACGGATCTCCCTGCTATCAGAGCAGCCGGGCGATGAGGCGGTCCAGCATGGCATCCCCCAGCCAGGGCAGTAGCCTCTCCGCCACGCCGGCCACAGGATACCGCGCCCGGGGGCGCTGGGCCTCGATCGCCCGCTGGACCACCTGCGAAACGACCTCGGGCCCCGGCGCAGAGCGGTAGGACCGCTCCAGGAACTGCTCCATTCGCCTGTACAGGTCCCTGTATGTCGAGCCCGGGTTGGCCATGACCCCCATGGCCTGCGCCCGGGCTGTAGGCGCGAACTCCGTCCGAACAGATGCCGGTTCGATCAACACCACCTGGATTCCAAAGGGCGCCAGCTCCCGGCGCAGGGCGTCGCTCATGCCCTCGAGGGCGAACTTGGCAGCGCCGTAGGCGCCCCACACGGGCAGGACCACCCGGCCGGACATGGAGCTGAGGTTGATGATCCGGCCGGCGCCCCGGGCCCGCATCTGCGGCAGCACCGCCCGAATCAGCCGCAGGGGCCCATGGAGGTTGACCGCAAAGGACCTGGCCACCAGCTCTTCGGGGACCTCTTCCAGCGCCCCGAACTGGGCGTAGCCGGCGTTGTTCACCAGCACATCCACCTGCCCGAAGCGCTCGATCGTCTCCTGCACGGCCCGTGCCACCGATTCAGGCTCCTCCACATCCAGGGCGGTCCGGTGGGCCACAGGCAGGTCTGCCAGGGTCTCGGGGCGCCGGGCCGTCGCGACCACGCGATACCCCGCCCGGGCGAGCCGCTCCGCAAGGTTGCGCCCAATTCCGCTGGAACAGCCGGTGATCAGCACTACCTGACCGGTCATGCGCATTCTCCTTTTCCACATCAGTTCCCATGCACCATGATCCGGAGCTGCTCCAAAAGGCCGGGACCGCCGGGGGCACTGGCCAGGTGGGCGATGAGCCCCAGCCCGGCCAATCCGATCAGAACAATCACGACGGTAATGATCCGCTTCTGCAAGGTAATCCTCCCCTTCTTGATCAGATGTGAGCCAGGGTCTCCCGGATGGTGAGCCGCGACGCCCGCCACGCCGGTATGATGCTGGCCGCAGCCGCACCCGCCACGGTGATCGCCAGCCAGAGCAGCAGGGCCATGGGAGAGACAACCAGGGGCAGCGGGGTGCGGAAGGCCAGGTTGCCAGTCACCGTGCCGACCAGGTCCGAGAGCGGCAGGGAGAGCGGTAACGCGATGATCCAGCTCAGCAGGCCGATCAAGACCCCTTCGCTCACCACGATCCGCAGCACGCTGTTCGGTGTGCCGCCGATGGTCTGCATCACCCCGAACTCCCGGGTGCGTTCCGCCACATTCGTGCTCATGGTGGACATCAGCCCCAGCACCCCCACGATCGCCATCAGCATCGCCATCGCCACCAGGGAGAAGATCAGGATAGCGATGTGGTCGCCGATCGCGGTGCGTAGCTCCGAGTCGGCGATCACCATCGAGACGCTGACGTCGGCCTCGGCCAGCGCTCGCTCAATCGACTGGATCACCGCGCCGCGCCCGGCCGGGTCGCTCTCCCCCGTGACGATGCGCAGGGAACGGGCGTGCCCCGGCAGGCCAATCACCTGCTCCAGCGCCTTGTCGGTCACGTAGGCCGCCGCAGGGGACCCTACCTCCCGGACGATGCCCACCACCCGCCAGACCGACGGCCGGTCATCAATCGAAAGGGAGATCATGTCACCTACCGCCACATCGGGAAACAGGCCATACACCATATGGTTGAGCACCACGGCATCGCTGTCGCCCGGCTCCAGCCAGCGGCCGGCCAGCAGGGGAAAGCTCACCAGGTCGGTTTCGGCAGGACCGGCCCGAAGACTGAAGCTGCCGTGGCCGCCGTCGGGGTAGGTGCGCACCACATCCACCACACCCGGACGGGCGAGGGCGGTCGGGGCGTAGCCCCACGCCTCTACCTTCGCCACGCCGGGCAGGCTGCCGATACGGGCGATCAGTCCGTCCACCTTCTCCGGGCGGCTCAGGCGGATCTCCAGGTCGTAGCGGCGGTTGGCGAAGGAGTCCGCCAGGTTCTGTGCCCAGGCATCCTTCACATTCAGGCCCGTCATGAACATCGATCCCCCCGCAGCCAGCAGGCCGAGGGTCAACACGAGGCGCCCGCGGCGGCGGAAGGTGTTGCGCAGGGCCAGCAGCAGGGTGCGGTCCAGCCCGCCGAGCCACCCCAGCAGCCCGCGCCCCCCCGCCCGCTCCTGGCTGACGCCGAAGTCCTGGATCGCCTCCCGGACCGTGATCCGACTGCCCCGGGCGATCGGGCCGAGGGCCACCAACAAAGGCACCAGGAGACCGGCAGCCGCCTGCACCCCGAAGACCCACCCTGGAATCGCCTGGCTGTACAGGGCGATATTCAGCAGATCCGCTACCGCCGCCGCAAACCCGCGCCCGGCGCTGACGCTGATCGGCGCTCCCAGCGCGATGGCAGCAGCGCTGATCAACAAGATCATCACCACATAGAGCCCGGAGATCTGGCGGGTTTGAGCTCCCACCGCCTTCATCACGCCGATCTGGCGGATCTGCTGGGCCATGAGCCCGGCGATCATCGTAGCGACCAGGATGGCGCTCAGCGCGAGCGCCATCACGCTGAAGATCAACAGCATCAGCAAGATTGCGACCATCTGGCTCTGGTGAGGATGCTTGAGCGGCGGCGGGATCTGGATCTCGTGAACCTCGCGCCCCTGCGCCTCCAGCCAGCCCGCCAGTTCACGCGCAGTCCGCTCGATGGCGGCCGGGTCATCCGTCCCATCGCTCACGATGATCTTCAGTTCGTCGAGGACCCCGCTCTCGCCCAGCCACTCCAGGGTGGCCGGGGTGATGTAGCCATAGCCCATCCGCTCCTGCCAGGCCGGCGCAAGGCCAGGGTCATGCACGACGCCGGAGATCAGCACCTCGTGCCGCGGACCATTCGGCGTCTTGACGACCACCTTCTCACCGAATGCGGCCTCGACCATGGGCAGCGCCGTGCGCTCCACCAGCATCGTGCCCTCGGCAGGCGGCCAGGCGCCGCCGACCGACTTGAAGGTGGCGATCCGCATCCCGTTGAAGTCCGGCACCACAAAGAGCAGCAGGGGCCGCCATTCGTCAGGCCCGACCTGCACCCGGGCCACCAGCGATCGGCGTGCCTCGACCCCGGCGATACCCGGGCGCCGGCGCACCGCCTCCACCAGGGCATCGTCGACCCGATCCAACTCCAGCGTCGCCGAGGATGGATTGGTGCCGAGGTAGTTGCGGCTGATCTCCCTGGTCAAAATGGCGTAGGAACTCAGCACGGTCCCGATCCCGAACAGGGAGACGGCAATGGCGATCACCATCATCGCCGTGCGGCCACGGGTGATCCAGAGGTCGCGCCAGAGCTTCTGCCAGCGTGGGCTATGCATGCTCCACCTCCGCCACCGGCGCGTCCACGAGCGCACCATCCGCCAGGGTAACGGTCCGGCTGATGAAGCGCTGCACGTCGCGCTCATGCGTCACCATCACCACGGTCTTGCCCTCGGCCGCCAGACCGGCAAAGAGCTCGAGAACGGCGTCGGACGTCTGGGTATCGAGGTTGCCGGTGGGCTCATCGGCGACGAGCACCGGGGGATCGTTCGCCAGGGCTCTGGCAATGGCAGCTCGCTGCTGCTGGCCGCCGGAGAGGGCCGAGGGGAGCTTGTCGGCCTGCTCGGCGATGCCGACCCGCTCCAGGAGGGCCAGCGCCCGGGAGCGGCGCTCCCGCACCGGGTAGGTGCCGCAGAAATCCATCGGGAGCATCACGTTCTCCGCCACCGTCAGGGTGGGCAGGAGCTGAAAGAACTGGAAGACCACGCCCACGCTCCGCCCGCGCCAGATGGCGAGTTGCTCCTGGCTCAGGCTGTGGACGGCCGTGCCGGCCACCAGGATCTCTCCCGCGGTGGGCCGGTCGATGCCTGTGATCAGGTTGATCAAGGTGGATTTGCCGCTCCCGGACTTCCCGACCACGGCGACGAACTCGCCAGCCCGGACCTGAAGACTGACATCCCGGAGCGCGGGGAACGGACCGGACGGGGTATCATAGGACTTCGAAAGCCGGCGGGCCTGAATCAGGGCGCCCCCCGGACCCTCGCCGGGGCGCTGCTGTTGCTGGCGCATGGATCTGTCCCTCCTATGGAACGAACTTTGCATCCGGTACTGAACACGGTGTTCAATATCGGTTATAATGTCTGTGCAGAGGTCCGGTCAACAACCAAACGCCCCGGCTCTGTTCGGTATCGAACACCGGGGCGCAACCTGTCTAGAAATGAGGGAGTTTTCCATGACCGCCAGGGGAGAGGATCGGCGGGTCCAGCGAACCCGCGGGTTGCTGCAAAACGCACTGATTGAGCTGATGCTGGAGAAGGGATACGAGGCGGTGACGGTGCAGGACATCATCGACCGTGCCAACGTCGGGCGGTCGACCTTCTACGGCCACTTCCTCGACAAGGATCGGTTGCTGCTCAGCACCCTGGAGAGCCTGCGAAGCTTGCTGATCCAGGCGATGGATTCTGCCCCGTCAAGCTCTGAGGGCGGGCCGGGAGAGGTCCGGCTGGGCTTCAGCCTGGCCATGTTTCATCATGCACGGGAGCACCTCCGGCTCTACCGGGCCATTGTCGGCCGGCAGGGCGGCGCCATTGTCCAGCAGCAGATCCAACGTATCCTCACCGACCTGGTGCGGCGGGAGCTGGCGCCCCTGGTAAAGCCGGGCGCCGGGACGCCGGTATCGCTGGAGGTGACCTTGCTCTACACCGTAAGCGCCTTTCATGCCCTGCTGACCTGGTGGCTCGACCATGACCTGCCCTGCTCCGCCGAGGAGATCGACCGGACCTTCCGCACCCTCACGGTGCCAGGCATCAAGGCTGCGCTGGAACTGCGCTGACGGTCGGGCAGCACCACAGAAGGAGGGGCGGGATCCGAGGAGGCACGAGGAGCTGGATCTCCTGTAAGACGTACGCCCGATCATCTTCCTGCACCACGAGCGGTTCGACGGCGTGAGTATGAGACGCGGAAGGCCCGGGCTGGCGTTCTTAGCCAGTCCGGGCCCTCCGCGTTACACCTGATCGGGGTCGCTCTCCTCCACCTTTGCCTCCAGGATCTCGAGGGCCAGGTCCGCCTGGTCCGGCGGGACCTTCAGCACCAACTCACCGCTGCCCGATGTGCCGAAGATATAGGGCATTGCCTTGAATCCCTTGGCTTCAATCACTACCGGAATCCCGCTCGTGGTCAGCAATCCCTTGACAAACTCGGCGTCCAGGTGTTCAGAGGTCCGGTAGACCTCGACCCATTCTTCGGCCAAGATGTTCCCTCCTATCCCTTCCATGCGAAGGGGAGCGCTTCGATCATGCCCGGCCCTTCATAGGACCAGCCGGTATCCAGAACCTCGCGGAGCAGGTGCTGGTGCTTGCCAGCGTTGCCAGGGTTGCCCAGGGGAGCCCCCTCAGGGTGCTGCACCAGGACCGCCCGCGGGACCTTGATCATCTCCAGAATCTCCTTCTGCGTGCCCAGGACCAGGGTGGGCACCCCGGCCAGCTCGATCGCCCGGGCCAGGATGCCGGCGGTCATGTGATCCACCGCACCGGTGGCGATGATCAGGGCCAGGTCGGCGCCCATCCGCCGCATGCGGTAGGCGACCGAGGGGGCGAAGTTGGAGAGGAGGGCGATGGGCCGGGTGATATGCCCCAGGAAGCTGTAGGCAAAGGGGGCGACCGAGCCGATATACCCCTCCGATGCCAGGTCCCGCAGCCGGTCCAGGGGGAAGAGGACGTTGATATCCTCCCGGGCGTACCGCTCCTCGATCCGCCCATGGACGAAGGCCAGGTCATCGACCGCCACCACCGAGGGGAACTCCCGGAAGGAGGGGTCGCCGTGGGCGGCGGCTGCATTGAACGGCTCGTGCAGCCCGTGCTTCAGGTAGACGCCGCCGGTCGTCACCAGGGCGATCTTGGAGGCGGCGACCGACCGGTCCCACTGGGTCCAGGGGGTGAACTCGTTGGTGAGTGGCTCAAACTCCGGGTCGTGGGCCCGGACAGTCTCAATCCAGTTGTCGGGCATATGCTGCTGCTCCTCTCCGGACGACGCTGCGTGCGCCATCAGTTTACCATGTACGGGAAAGCTCTTCCAACCGTTTCAGCAGCCGGGCCCGCTCGTTGTGGGCCGGCTCGTCCAGCACCTCTTCGAGCAGCCGCTCCAATACCTCGCCCACGTAGGGGCCGGGGCCCTGGCCGAAGGCAGCCATGACATCGGTGCCGTTCACGGCCAGGTCGGTCACCTTCAGGGCGGCATCCTCCGCGAGGACCCGCTTGATCTCCGCGAGCAGGTGGAGGGTCTCGGGGGCGAGGTCGCCCGCCCGCTTGCCTGAGGCGAGCCGGTCGGCCCGGCGCAGCCGGATCAGGGAGTCCATGTGCTCCAGACCGATCCGCCGGACCATGCGGCGCAGGGCGCTGTCGGAGACGGGCTCCCCCAGGTGCAGGTCCATGTGCCAGCGAATCAGGTGGACGACCCGCTGCCGGGTCTCATTGTCGAAGCGGAGCCGCTCCAGCAGGGTATCGGCCATCTCTGCGCCCACCGACTCGTGCCGGTAGAAGTGGCGCTCGCCATCGGCGCCGGTGGAGAGGCAGCGGGGCTTGGCCATGTCGTGAAGCAGGGCGGCGAGGCGCAGGTGCAGCTCGGGCTCTACGAGGGCGAGGGCCATGAGGCCGTGCTCCCAGACCGGGTAGGCGTGGTACTGGTTCTGCTCCACGCCGACCATCTCCAGCAGTTCGGGGGCGAACTGGGCCAGCAGCCCCAGCTCTCGCAGTTGCTCCATGGCCCGGGCGGGCTTGGGCGTGACCAGCAGCCGGCCAAACTCGGCGCCAATGCGCTCCGGGGCCATGGCGGCGAGGCGCGGGGCGAGGTCGGCGATCGCATGGGTCAGGGCCGGGTCGAGGGCGAAGTCGAACTGGGCGGCCAGGCGGATGGCCCGCAGCATGCGCAGCGGGTCTTCGTCGATCCGCTCCCGCGGGTCGCCGCAGGCCCGGATCAGGCCGCGCCGTAGATCTTGCAGGCCGCCCAGCGGGTCGTGGAGCCGGCCGTCGATCCCCAGGGCCATGGCGTTGATCGTGAAGTCCCGCCGAGCCAGGTCGCCGATCAGCCCTTCGCCGCGGTAGGGGGTGATCTCGTACGGGGCGCCGTCCATCGGGATCAGGACGGTGCCGGTCTCCCGGGCCGCGCCGATCAGCCGCCCCTGCGGGAAGAGGGCGAGCAGCTGCTCCGCCCCGGCCGATGTGACCATGTCCCAGTCCTTCGGCTGCCCCCCAAGGAGCAGGTCCCGCACCGCACCGCCCACGATCCCGACCTCGTGCCCCTCGCCCGCCAGCCGCTCCAGAATCCTGCGGGCAGCGGGCGGCAGGGCCCGGTCCAGTCGGACGGGCAGGGTGAGCCGGGCCCACCAGAGGCTCCACCCTCGGGGCGCCACGCTATCGCACCCCGAAGAAGAGGTCGGTCACCGGGCCGTCGGGCCGCTCCAGGACCGTGTCGGCCAGGTGGAAGTGCTCCTGCTCCATCATTGTCTGGAGGAAGGCGGGGTCGAAGCTCTGAAAGACCTTCTCGATCGACAGATGCTGGGTCTTGTGCGCCTTCAAGGCCGCCACCCAGGTCTCGGTCGTGCCCTTCGTGTCGCAGAGGGCGTCCAGCCGGAGCCCTTCGGTCCGCCCCGGCCAGATATGCCAGTAGAGGTGGGTCGGCTGCCAGGCGGGGCCGGCCTCGGGGAAGGCGCTGGGGTCGCCGGCCAGGCGGAAGGCCCGGTTGGCCAGAGCGTGGATCGCCAGGTGGTCGGGGTGGCCCGAGTGGCCGTCGGGCGGGAAGGTGTAGAGTACCTGCGGCCGCTCGGCCCGAATGGCGGCGACAATCTTCCGCAACGCCTCCTCCTCCGGGGCCTGGTTCAGCTCTTTGTCCACATAGTCCAATAGGTAGAGCTTCTCAAAGCCCAGGATCTCGCAGGCGTTGCGCAGCTCCTGCTCCCGCACGGCGGGCATCTCCTCGGGGGTGCAGACGGGCGGGTCGCCGGGCTTGCCCTTCTCGCCGCGGGTGGCGCAGACGAGAACGGCCCGACCGCCGCCCCGGACGTGCTTGATCAGCGAACCGGTGCCGACGAAGGATTCATCATCTGGGTGGGCAAAGATCGGCATGAGTGTGAGCGGAGACATGTGCTACTCCCCCTTCAGAATGCGGCGGATCGCATCCGCCGGTGTGGCAATCCAATCGGCACTGGCCAGGGCTTCCGGCCGTCCGTCGGGCACGGCCACCCCAATACCGGCGTACTTCAGCATGGAGACATCCATGCGATGATCGCCGATCGCCATGACCCCTTCCGGGTCCAGGTCCCGCTGCCGGCAGTACTCCGCCAGGGCGCTCCCCTTGTGGACCTCCTTGTGCCAGACGTGGAGCACCGTCTCCCCGGCAATGTGGTCGGTCAGGTCGAGCTGGGAGTCCGGCAGCCCGTCCGGAAAAGCCGCCAGGGCATGCCGGGCCGAGCGGTCGCCGTAGACGGCCGCCATGAGCGGTGGGTGTGCGCAGCAGGTGAGCTGCGGGTCCAGTTGGGTGTAGGGGTTCCAGTCCTCCCAACCCACGAAGTCATCGGCGGGGCAGGTGGCAAAAGCGGTGTCGGCCGCGACCAGCTCACGGCTGGGCAGGTCGCCATCTGCTACAGCCTGGTCGGTCGCCTGGCAGGCGGTGATCGCCAGCCCTTCGGCCAGGGCGAAGGCGCGCAGGCTGGCCCAGGCCTTCGGGACCAGCGGCCTGTGGTGGAGCACCTTGCCCGACCGCCCGTCCAGCATCAGTCCGCCGAGGTAGCAAATAGCCGGGCCGGTCAGGCCGAGTTCATCGTAGTAGGGCTTGGTGGCGCGCCAGGAGCGGCCCGTCACGATCATGACCGCGATGCCGGCATCCATGGCGGCCCGGACCATCTGCCGGTTCTCGTCGGGGATTCGGGAGCGCTTGTCCAGCAGTGTCCCATCCAGATCAATTGCAAGGAGTTTGATTTTCATACCCCCTATTGTAGCAGAGGGGGGCTCGTTCGACGAGCCCCCGGGGGTATCCCTACCGCAGTGTGAATAGGAGATAGGTCCCAGCTAAGTAGGTCGCGCCGATCGCCCACGTCTCCCAGCCGATTCGTCCTGCTCGTCGGGCCAGCGGGGCCGAGGTGAGCGCCAGGACCGCGATGCCCGCCAGTACGAGGCCGACCAGCGCCGCCGCCGACTGCCCGGTCGAGGCGGTCGCCAGCATGGGACCACCCGGAAGGGCTAGGTCGGCCAGGACGAGGATCAGCATATTGAAGATGTTGGAGCCCAGCACGTTGCCCATGGCCAGATCGTACTGCCCCCGGCGGGCGGTGAAGATCGTCACGGTCAGCTCCGGCAGGGAGGTCGCCGCTGCCAGCAGGGTCCCGCCAACGAAGGTCTCCCCCAACCCGGTCATGACGGCAATCTGGTCGGCAGCCCCGCTGAGGAACCAGCCGGCCCCCACTACCACCACAGCGGCCGTGCCGAACTTGCCCCAGACCAGCCAGGCGGATCCGGGCTCCACCGGCGATGCGGTCGCCGCCACCTCGGGGTCCCCCTCGTCCCGGGGCAGGACGCGGAGGATGAAGAGGTAGGCGGTCATGATCAGCAGGGCGTCCAGCCCGACGCCCGCGAAGCTGTAGGGCAGGCGCACCACCATCGCCAGGGCGGCGAGCCCGCTTAGCATCATGCCGGCCGCGGCAACGGTGACGTGAGTGGGAGCGACGTTGGCGGCAATCCGCCTGGCCGCGAACAATTGGGCCACCACCAGGATGGCCACGTTGAAGATGTTCGAGCCAAAGACATTGCCCATGGCCAGGTTACCCCAGCCCTCACTCGCTGCCGCCACCGATGTGGCAATCTCGGGCAGCGAGGTTGCCCCCGCCAGGAGGATCGCCCCGACGAAGGCCCGTCCGAGCCCGGTCTGGTGGGCAACCTCATCGCCATATTGTGAAAGCTTTCGCCCCGCCAGCACAATGACAAGTGCGCTCAGGGCAAAGATCAGCCATGCATTCATGCGAGACCCCCTACCTGACTAGCTCGGTACTGCTTTGGCGATCTGCTCACCGACCTCAGTCTGCTCGCCTTCCGGCAGAACTAACCAGCCTCCTGTTCAGTTTATGCTATATAGTCATCCCGGATGTCTAAAAAGTGTTGACAGTGGGATATCCGACGAGTAGTCTGGAATCGATCGCTCCTGACCGGAGCCCTGGGGTAGGCAACGCAAGAGAGAGGAGGTATCCGGCATGCCTACGTTATTGGATCCCGCCCGGTTTCTGGAGGTCCTGGAGGGCAACCGTCGCCTGACCCTGCGCACGGTCGAGGCCTTCCCCGAGGAGAAGCTGTTCCAGTACGCCTCGGTGGAGCCGCTCCGCCCCTTCGCGGCCATGGTCCAGGAGATCATCGGCCTGGAGGCTGCCTACATGCGGGGCATTGCCACGGGCGAGTGGCGCTTCTCCGGCCCGGTCGAGGTCACGACCAAGGCGGAGTTGCTGGCCCACGCCGAGCGGGTCCGGGCGCAGACCCGCACCTGGTGGCCCTCGATTACAACCGAACGGCTGATGACGGTCGAGCCCGACCCCTTCTTCGGCGGCGGGGAGCAATCCATGTTCGAGCGGCTCCTCTACGGACTGGAGAACGAGATCCACCACCGGGGGCAGGGGTTCGTCTACCTCCGTGAACTGGGGATCGAGCCGCCCGCCTTCTACGAGCGATAGACCAGAAGGGCCTTTGGCTGCCCTGCGGGCCGAAACGGAGGACCCACCGTGCGCTCACTGCTGCGAAACCAAGGCTTCTGGCTCCTCGTGACGGGCCAGGGGATCAGTGTCTTCGGCGATATCCTCTACACGGTCGCTGTCCTCTCCTTCACCTACACCCAGACCGGGTCGGTCATAGGGACCTCCAGCATTATGATCGTGGGCACTGTCACCCGGCTCCTGGCGGGATTCGTGACCGTACAGTTGCTGGACCGCCTGCCGCACAGGCGATTTATGATCCTGGCGGACCTGGTTCGGGCTGCCGCCGTGGGCGTACTCGGATTGATCAGCCTCCGCTGGTCGCTGGGACTGCCGGCGATCTATACGGTGACGGTGATTACGGCCTTTGCCGGAGCCTTTTTTGCACCAGCCCGCTCAGCGATCCTGCCAGCGATTGTCGCCCGGGAGGAGTTGGTCAGGGCGAACGGTGTGATCGCCGCTGTGGTCCAGACGGTCCAGGCCGGGGCGTGGGCTTTGGGGGCGGTCATGGTGGCTTTCACCGGAACCTCGGCAGCCATTCTGATCAACGCTGCCAGCTTTCTGCTCTCGGCCCTGGCGACGGCGCTGATCCGCCCCGCCCATCGGGATACAAAAGCGGCTCCGGTCGGGCGAGAGACCCCTCTGGAGCGCATGCTGGCAGGCTGGAACCAGGTCTGGTCTAACCAGGTAGTCCGCAATGTGACGATCATGGATGCGATCGAGAACTTCGCCAACGTGATCTGGACCTCATCGCTCATGCTGGCCTTCACGGCGCGGGCCCTCGGAGCCGGCCAGGAGTGGTGGGGTTACCAGGGCTCGGCTTACTTCATTGGCACGATCATGGGCGGGGTACTGGCCGCAGCGGCAGCCGGGCTCCTGGCCCGCTGGGGCGGCTGGACGATCGCCTTCTCCTCGGGGAGTTTCGCCCTCCTGACCGCCTGGTACGCCCTGAACGGCAATGCCCCACTGGCGGTGATCCTCTGCGTGGCCTTTGGCCCGGTCTACCAGGTGCGGGACGTGGTCCAATCCTCCATGCTCCAGGCCAGCCTGGAGCCACGGGCGATCGGCCGGGCCTTTGCCACCCGGGAGATGCTGCTCTCCACGCTCTACGGGCCGGCCATGGCAGCGATCTCCCTCCTGGCCGATGCGGCAGGGCCACGGGTGGCCTACCTCGTGGGGGCTGCGCTCTACGCAGCTGTGGCACTCTTCGCCGCTCTGTCTGTACCGATCCGGCGCTACAGGCTGCGGCCCGAGGCGACGTAGCCACGCCCATTCCGGGCAAATACGAACGAGACCCGGCCGTGATGGCCGGGTCTCGTTCGTTATCAGCGGGCCAGATACTGGGCCAACGATAGATAGAGCGGAATCCCGACCACCACGTTGAACGGAAAGGTAATGCCCAGCGCACCGGTCACGTAGAGCGAGGGGTTCGCCTCCGGCACCATCGCCCGAACAGCGGCTGGGGCCGCAATATAGGAGGCGCCGGCTGCCAGGACGCCGATTAGCGTGGCGCCGCCGGGCGAGAGCCCGAGCAGGTGACCGAGGCTGACGCCGACCGCCCCATGGGCCAGTGGCAGCAGGAGCCCGAAGGCGAGCAGGAAGAGCCCGGTCTTCCGGAGGGCGCCGAGGCGGGCACCGGCCTCCAGGCCCATCTCCAGGAGGAAGAGGGTGAGAATTCCCTGAAACGGGGTGACGAAGAAGCCCTCGGTCAACGTAAGGCCCGGCTTTCCGGAGAGATAGCCCGCCACCAGAGAGGCCAGCAGGACGAAGACCGACTTGGACCGGAGCACCTCTGTAACAGCCCGATGCAGCTCCTGCAGCCGTCCGGGCTGGCGGGGTGACACGGTAGCGACCTCTTCGGCGACGTGCGGGTCAAGCGCCACCGAAGCCCCCATCGGACCGTCCACCGGAGCCGGGACCACCTCTCGCCGCATGAACTGGTGCAGTCCGAGCGCAACGATCACACCGGGGACCTCCATAACCGCCAGAAAGGCCGGGGCCGATCCCTCGAAGGGAATACCCGCGACGCTCAACTGGCTCACAGCCGAGGCATAGGTAACCGCCGAGACCGACGAGTAGGTGGCAGCCATGGCGATCGCGTCGGCGTGGTTGAGCCGTCCCAGATACCGCCCAATCGGGTAGATCCAGAGCGGCATGAGTGCCCCCAGCGAGGCCACAGCCAGCGCCGGGAGCCAGATTGCGGCCAGCCCGGTCTGATTGACCGCCACGCCGCCCTTGAAGCCAATCGCTGCCATGAGGTAGACCGTGAGCACCGTGCGGAGACTGACCGGCAGCGGCAGTTCCACCTTGAGAAGCGAGGCTGTAAGTCCGATTAAAAAGAAGAGCACCGCTGGATTGGCGGCATTCGTCGCCAGTGAAGCGAGCAGTTCCGGCACTTCGGTTCCTCCCCCACAGCTCTCTGACTCCCCTAACCCCCGAGATCAGCTACGAGCGCAGTTGTCCCCAATCCCTCGCCGGTCGCACGGCGAAGCTTCTCCTGCCACTCGATCGCGCCACCTGGCGCCCAGTACATCTTGCGCATGTAGTCGACCGCTTCCCGGCTCCCCCAAACTGAGCCGAAGCGCCGGCGGAGGTCCTGGTGAATCTGGCTGGCCACCACGTCAGCCAGGACGTAGTTCTGCCAGTAGACCGGGTAGCGCGAGTACCACGCGTTCGGCTCCGCAGCCCAGCGGGGTGTGGCATCCAGCGTGCAGCCCAGGATCCGTGCCTCCACCTCCGCGTTGATCCGGTCCAGATCGCCGTCAGGATCAGCGTAGGCTTCATACTCGAAGAGCGCATGGGCCGAGCGCTGCCGGAGGTAGGCGAACCAGGGACCCATCGCCTCCTGCCCCGCCCCGGCGATCTCCGCCTCCGACAGCCCCACGTGGGCCAACCAGGCCGGGTCATTCACGAGATAGCCCATCATCTCCGCCATCGACTCACTGAAGACCGATGGCTCCCGCCGCAGGATGTAGCTGCCAGGGTCGGAGTAGGCGGAGTGGAGGGCGTGTCCCAGTTCGTGGAACGAGGTCTTGTAGTAGTTGTGCCCGTCCGCCGGGTTGCCGAGAATCCGGATGTCCCGCCGCCCGATCGACATGCAGAGCCCGTTGTACGGAATGTCGAGGAAGTGGACACTGATTCCCAGTTCCTTCAGGTCCACGCCGTGAATCTCCGCCCACTCCTCCAGCCGGCCCACAATGCCGGACCGGGGGAAGTAGCGTTTCGGCAGACCGCCCTCGCCATCCAGCAGGAACTTCAGGTCCCACGGCTGGATCTGGTCGAGGCCGTGCTGCTCGGCTCCGGCCTCCAAGACTCGCCGGTAGGTAGGGGCAGACCGCTCCGCCAATTCGGAGAGGATCCCCTTCACCTGCTCCAACTCCAGCCCCTGGGCATCGATCTGCATGTGCGCATAGGTCGCATACCCTTCGGCTTGGGCCACCCTGTTCCGGAGCTTGAACAGTTCGCGGGTCCGCCCGGCCAACCGCTCCGACAGCGGGGCAAAGGAGAGCCAGGCCTGCCGGCGCCGCTCCCGGTCACGCTCCGTCCGGAGGATATGCCGCACCGCGCCAAGGTCGAACTCCTCGCCCTGCACCTGGTAGCGAAAGGCGACGATCGCATCGCTGATCTCGTTGACCAGCTCCCGGACATCAGGGCGGGCGCTCACCCGCGCCCCCTGGAAGCTCCGCTGCCAGGCGACCAGCCGGCGTGCCAGAAGGGGATCAGAGACCTTTCCGACCCAGCGGTCGACCAGCTCCTGGTAGCGGGCATCGCTCATGAGCAGGGCCTGCGACGCTTCGGCCTCCGACAGGCCGGGCGGGCGCTTCTTCGTCCTGTATTGCTCAAAGAAGAGCATGGACAGATGACCAGATCGTTCCTCCAACTCCTGCTCCAACGCATCGAAGAAGTGCTTGATATCCGTCTCGCTCCGCACAGAACCCGGGTCCAGGTGCTCAGACATGGGAGGCCCTCCTTGTGCGGTTCCCTTCGAAATCATACCAGGTCAGTCCCAGGCCTGAATAACCAGCAAGAGCCCATCATCAACCGAGACGGCTGCTCTCGAGCCGGCTAACTGGTTCGATACCCCAAGTGACTCACCCCAGCGTAGCGTGGCCTGCGCCAAGGGCCATTTCACGCCGCTCACCGTTACCCCTGCAGCCACCGGGGTCAACGGGAGCAGGGAGAGGTAATCGCCCGGCTGGCCGTGAACCGCCATCTCCATCCCTGGTCGCAGCAGGCGAGCGACATTCTTCCCATCGGCCATGGTGATCGGGACGGTGTAGCCCGGCAGCAGCAGGAGGTTGGCCAGCGTGTGGTCGAGCCGGCTCCCGGCCCCGCCCACCAGCAGGATCTCCGCCGCCCCGCGCCGGACCGCTTCATTCAGGGCCAGCTGGGTGTCGGTTTGATCCTTCTCCACCGGTACACGCTGGACCGGGATCCCCTCCGCCTGAAGTGCGGTGAGCATGGTGAGGTCCGCCGAGTCAAAGTCGCCGAGGATCAGGCCTGGTCTGAGGCCAAGGGGCTCCGCATGGCGTATGCCCCCATCGGCACAGATCACCAGGTCCGGCTCGCCGACCAACCGGCGGACCCGATCATAGGCATGGACCGTACCTGCCGCAAGAACGACGACCTTCACGGGCTCACCACCCGGCGGGCTACCTCGGTTCCGCCCTGGTCGTAGGCGATCAGGGTCACGGAACCCGCCGCCAAGCCTGCCCGCGGCAGACGGGCCACGGCATACGGATGGGTAAACACCTGGGTCACCATCATCCCGGGTCCGGGCCGGGTAACCTCCAGGTCCAGTTCGATCCGGTTCGGTGCCACGATGTGCACGGCCCGAACCGTTACCGCATAGCCGCCGGTCCGTTGTTCGCCCATATCGACAATCACCACCGCCTCACGCGACCAGTCCACCCCGGTCAGGTTGACCATGGGGCTTGCCATGCTCCCCGGAAGCCGAACGCTGGGTACCCCTCCGGCAACCCAGATCAGGTTCATGAGCGTCACCTCCTAACGCAAGGGTCCCTTGCGACGCCGCGGGAGCTTCACCCGAAACCGAAATCGCTGCGGTTGCTTTCCCACGGCATCCTTCGCGAAGTGCCCTCTGTAATAAGCCCATCCGTAGTCCAAGCCGGACCAGAGAGTCAGCCCCACCGTCACCCAGAGGAGAGGGCCCTCCAGGAGGGCAGCCAGACCCTGCAGGAAGAAACCGGGGGCCCCCGCCAGGATGTTGGTCACAATGTAGACGATCTGGGCAACCGTCTTCGCCTTCCCCCAAGGCCCGGCTGCAATCACCGTTCCCTCTGCCGCAGCGATGCCCCGCAGGCCGGTCACCGCCATTTCGCGGCCGATCAGGAGGATGGCGAACCAGGTGGAGAGTTGGCCCAGTTCGACCAAGCCAATCAGCGCCGCGGAGACCAGTAGCTTGTCTGCCAATGGATCGAGGAACTTGCCTAGTTGGGTCACGTCCTTGTTCCTTCGGGCCAGGTATCCATCGACCCCATCAGTGATGGCCGCGATGATAAAGATGCCGGCCGAAATCAGATGGCCGTAGGGGAGTCGCATAAGAAAGGCAAAGAGGAACACCGGAACAAGAAGGATGCGCCCAAACGTCAACATATTTGGCAGATTCATGCCGAGTCTCCTTCGGAACCATCTCGTCTTCATTATAGCAAAGCGCCCGGCTCTGTGCAGAAGAAAAGGAATCCCCTCCCGGTCGTCCGGGAGGGGTTGCTACTCATGGTTCTATCAGGTCAGGTCCGATTCCGCGCTCGATCAGAACTCGGGTGAGACCCTTCAGTGCATAGTTCAGACGGCTCTTTACCGTACCAAGTGGGATCTTCAGAATAGCTGCGATCTCCTGGTAGCCCATGTCCTGGAAGAAGCGCATCTCAATGACGTCTCGGTATTGTGGCGGCAGGATCTCCAAAGCGTCGAGGATCGCTTCGGTCAACCAGGTCTTCTCTGCCTCTACCTCAGGCTGTTGATCCGTAGCGGCGGTCTCCGAGGCCGTCTGATACTCCTCAATGGGCAAACGCTTTCGGCGTATGTAATCAATGGCGTTGTTGCGAGCCACACGGAAGAGCCAGGCCTTCAGGTGGCCGTCCATGCGGAAGGAGCCGGCCTGTTGCCAGGCCTTCAGCATGGTGTCCTGACAGATCTCTTCAGCCATTTGCATATCCCCGACCAGCCGATGGGCAAAGTGGAGCAGGGCACCGCCATAGCGGTCCATGAGGGTACCCAGCGCCTCCTCGTCGCCGGCAGAGAGGCGCCTGATGATCCGTGTCTCCTCCCCCGTCGCCAGGAACGGGTCGGCCCCTGGCTTCAGCTCGTACTCGGTTGCTCGCTGCACCGAGGCCCCCCCTTCCTTCGTATCGCCCCAGTTCGCCGATTGGTGCGGACCTCCCCCGGGGGATGGTGACTCAGACTTCTCGCCGTCAACAATCGGTTTGGTCTCCTCCGCCGCTGATTCTTCGTCAGGGGGAGGAAACTTGTTGGCCCGTGCTTCCAAGGATTCGCCACCGGCCACAGGATTCCCTCCTTCCTGGACAGATTTTTCGGGAAATTGACACTACCATAACTTTTCGGCTGGTAGTATTATTCTACATCCGTACTGTGCAACACGCCGCATTAATTGCGAGGAATTTCCGCAGATCTGTTGCGCCAGTGTTACAACTTTTTAGTCGAATAACTTTAGCTGCTGTGGCCGCTTGGTGCGGGCGGGTGGGGGCACGGGCACGCCGCGCTCGTCCCGCACAGGCACGGGAAGTCCCAGCAACTCCATAAGGTCCAGGCTGTTCCGGACGGCGTAGTTGGACCGGTTATTGTTCATGAGTAGGTGAACCTCCTCTGCCGCCGGTGCCAGTTGCTCCTGGATCGGGTGCACCCACTCCGCAAGTTCGTGCCGGTCGTATAAGTAGTCGAAGCGCTGGGCCGTCTTTTCGGCCTTGATGTACCAGGTCCCCGCGTTCCGTCCGTGAAACCGGACGATTGCAAGCCGGGGGTCGGTCACCGCCACCACGGCAGGCACGGTGCCCGAACCAACCTGGGGCTCGTCGCAGACAACGTTGACCGCCCGAAGGCGCCGCAGGAGGTCCAGCGTGGCCTTCCTGTTGGGGCCCCGGAACCAGGAGTTGTGCCGAAACTCAACCGCGACAAGATCGCCGGCAAAGAACTCCCGGCAGTAGGTCACCCACTCCACCGATTCCGATGAGAAGGTAAACCAGGGCGGGAACTGGAAGTGCAGGGCCTTCAGCTTTCCTGCCTCCCGCAGCGGCTGGACCATGGCGTCGAACCGCTTGAAGACATCCTCCAGGTCCTCCTCCCCCGGCCTCGGCTCCCGATGATGCCGGGTCATCGCCCCGTATGCCTTTACATTGAAGACGAAGTCAGGTGGGGTCTTCACAGCCCAGGATGCATACCACTTCGGCGGCTGCAGGTGGTAGAAGGAGCTGTCCACCTCGACAATCGGGAAGTGCTGGGCGTAGTAAGCAAGGCGCTCCCCCGGTGGGAGCCCCTTCGGAAAGTACTCCTCATGGTCTGACCAGGCACAGGTCCCACACCGTATGACGGCCACGCGATACCCTCCCCCCGGAGAACGCCTCAAAGGCCCAGTTTCGGTACCGGGATCTCCACCTCGACCGGCCCCAGGATCTGCGCCTGGCAAGAGAGCCGGACATCCTTGGGCGCGTAAAGCTCCGCCAGGCGCTTCTGCTCGTGTCGCGACATGGGGGAGAGGTTCTGACCCCCGGCCAGCACCTTACTCCGACAGGTGGCGCAGTTCATGATGCCGCCGCAGACGTGGCGCAGGAAGAGGTCGGCCCGCCCGGCGGCCTCCAAAATGGTACAGCCAGGCTCTACCTCGACCGACCGGCCCATGGGCTGGAACGTGATCGTAACCATGCAATCGGCCTCCTCTATGCCTCTATTCTAACACAACGGCCCGTCCCCACGAGGGGGACGGGCTCGTTTCGCTCCCAGTGCAACTAGTGCGGCTGGAAGTGCTCCGGGATCTGGTTTTCGGCCGGGTGCATCTTCGGATCGGCGGTCTGGTAGCGGCGGAAGGAGGGGTTGTCGGTCAACCCCATCCCGTCGTGGATCTGCTGGTAGCGGCGCCGCACAGCCGCGATCCGCTGGGGTTCGGCCATCTCAGTCGGGTAGAAGCCCCGAGTGTGGAGAAAGCTGAAGAGGATCTCCTGGTTGTGGGTCTCCTCGCCGTGCATGGCCAGGAAGAACTCCCGCACGCCGTTGTTGGTGCACTCCAGGGCAGCGCCGGCGTACATCTTGGCCATCTCCTTGGCGCTGCAGAGGCAGTCGTGCAGCCGGTCGGCATCGGACATATGGCCCCGGGTCGAGTGGTTCAGGTCATGGGTGTCAGGCATGGCGGTACCCTCCCCCGCTGTTCTGAAGCAGCAGCTTGGCCTGCTTCGTGATATCACCGGGAGCGTCGAGCAGCGCCAGCATCATATCGACTCGCCGGTGGTGGATATCGGCATGCTCTCGGAAGAGTTGGCGGGCCTGCTCGTCTGCCACCTCCTGGGCGTAGTGCAGGGACTTCTTCAGAGCCAGAACCTCGGCGTCGAGGGCGTGGCGGACACATAGCAGCTCCTGCTCGGTCAGCCGGTGCTCACCGTCCAGGCTGGCCAACTCACGTCGGTTGTGCTCCATTGGTCTGCGCCTCCTTCGCGCTCTAGTATGTCGCCGTCTCTCCTCACCAATACCCTGAAAGGAAAAGGCCTCCCGGGGGTGACCGGGAGGCTCATGAATCACATACGCCTACGCGCCCAGGATGATCGCCAGGGTCCACTCCGCCAGCTTCTCGAGCTGGTCGATTGGCATCCGCTCGTTGGTCGAGTGGATCTCCTCGTAGCCCACGCCGAGCACAGCGGTTTCGATCCCCTTGCCGTTGAAGATGTTCGCGTCGGAGCCGCCGCCCGATGAGGCCAGGCTGGGCTTCGCACCAATCAGTTCCGCAGCCCGCATCGCCCGGGCTACCGCCGGGGTCTCGGCGGAGAGGTTAATGCCGGTATAGGACCGGGTTACCTCGATCTCCACCGATCCGCCCAACTCCTTGGCCGCCTGCCCCATGGCCTCGGTCATGTGTGCGATCTGCGCCTCCAGCTTCTCCGGGCTGAGCGAGCGGGTCTCGCCCATGATCTTGCAGGACTCGGGGACGATATTCGTCGGTCCCTCGGCCACGATCGAGCCGATGTTGGCGGTGGTCTCCTCATCGATCCGGAGCAGCTTCATCCGGCTGATGGCGACGGCGGCCATCTGGACCGCCGAGGCCCCCTTCTCCGGAGCGACGCCGGCGTGGGCGGCCTTGCCCTTGAAGACGGCGCTCAGCTTGGCCGAGTTGGGTGCCTTGATCGTAATCTCGCCCACCGGGCCGCTGGAATCCAGCACGAACCCGGTCTTGGCGGTGAACCACTTCTCGTTCACGTGCTTGGCCCCGAGCAGGCCGACCTCCTCGCAGATCGTGAAGGAGACCTCGATCGTCGGATGCGGCAGGTTCCGCTCCTTCAGCACCCGAACCGCCTCCAGCACGGCTGCCAGGCCCGCGGCATCGTCTGCGCCCAGGATCGTGGTCCCGTCGCTCTTGATGTAGCCCCCATCAATCGACGGTTTGACGCCGAAGCCCGGGGTGACCCGGTCCATGTGGCTGGAGAAGAGGATCGGTTCCCCCTCGCCCGTGCCGGTCAGGCGGCCGTAGAGATTGCCTGCGTCACCGCCCACCTGCTCGCCGGCGTTGTCCTCTTCCACGGTGAAGCCAAGATCAGCCAGCAGCCCCTTCAGCTTATCGGCCATCAGCCGCTCCTTGCGACTGCCGGCGTCCGTTGCGCAGAGATCAATCAACAGGGTGGTAATGCGATCTCGATTGACCATGCCCTTGGTATAGGCCATCTCTATAGTCTCTCCCTTCAGGTGATAACAGAGTTCTGTTCGCCCGGTCGCTGCGAAACTCCTTCGGGTGCAGGAATACCTTGCCGTATCGGTCGAAACCCTTTCTTTAGGGAGGGGTTTACGAGTGAGCAAGTTGAAGGTTGGCATTATTGGCACCGGCTTCGGTGCCCTGATCCAGGCCCCAGGCTTTAGCATGCACCCGGAGTGCGAAGTGGTTGCGCTGGCCGGCGTCGCCCGGCCTGGTCGGGCGGCAGAGCAGGCGACAAAGCTGGGCATTCCGCATGCCTACGACGACTGGCAGGCCATGCTGGCGCAGGAGGAGCTGGACCTGGTCAGCGTCGTCTCGGCGCCACATCTGCATCATCCCATGACGATTGCCGCGCTGGAGCGGCGAATCCCCGTGCTCTGCGAGAAGCCGATGGCGCTGAACCTGGCAGAGGCGCAGTCCATGGCAGATGCAGCCCAGCAGCGCGGGCTGGTCGGCGCGATCGACTTCGAGTTCCGGCACAACCCGGTCCGGACCCGGTTCAAGGAGATGGTGCAGGAGGGCTTTCTCGGCGACTTGGTCCACTTCAACCTGACCATGTCGCTCCCGGCCTTTGAGCGGCACGTCAACCGGCCCATGGGCTGGCTCTGGCGGGAGGAGAACGGCGGCGGCATGCTCGGCGCCATCGGCTCGCACCTGATCGATACCCTGCGCTGGTTGCTGGGTGACATTGACTCCGTTGCGGCCCGGTTGTCCACCCATGTGGCTGAGCGGCAGGGGGAGCCGGTCACGGCCGATGATACCTTCGCTTTCCTCTGCCAGATGGCCGGGTCGAAGGCGACCGGCATCGCCCAGATGCTGATGTACGCCCACCATGGCTTTGACATGCGTCTCGAGGCGTTCGGTACGAAGGGAACCCTGGTCCTGCTGGGCGATCAGAAGCTCCTGGCCGGCAGGGCGGGACAGTCCCTCGAGGAGGTACCACTCCCCGCCCGTTTCGATCTGCCGGGCGTGGTGTACCCCGAGAACCCGGACAAGCATATCCCGCCCTTCATGGTGATGGTCGACAACCTGGTCCAGGCGATCCGCCAGACCGGGGCGCCCGGTCCTTCCCGCGAGTACGCCACCTTCGCCGATGGCGCCGCCGTGCAGGCAGTGCTGGATGCGATCCGGCAGGCGCACCGGGAGGAGCGGTGGGTGAAGGTGCAGCGGTAGCGAGCAGCGCATATGAACGAACAAGACCGCCCCCAGATGAGGGCGGTCTCTGTCATGTCAGGCTACTTCGCAGCGGCATACTTCTCGGCAACCTTATCCCAGTTGATCACGTTGAAGAAGGCGCTCATGTAGTCGGGGCGGCGGTTCTGGTACTTCAGGTAGTAAGCGTGCTCCCAGACGTCCATGCCCAAGATCGGGGTGTCGCCCTGCATGATCGGGCTATCCTGGTTGGGGGTGGAGTAAACGGCCAGCTTGCCCTCCTTGGTGACGACCAGCCAGGCCCAACCCGAGCCGAAGCGGGTGGCGCCGGCCTTGGAGAACTGCTCCTTGAATGCGTCGAACGAACCGAAGGTGGCGTTGATCGCCTCGGCCAGCGCACCGGACGGAGCGTTGGCGCCGCCGGGGGTCATGATCTCCCAGAAGAGGGTGTGGTTCGCATGGCCGCCGCCGTTGTTGCGGACAGCGGTGCGGACGTTCTCGGGTACGGCGTCGAGGTTGGCGATCAGGGCCTCGATCGACTGCTCGGCCAGAGCGGTCTGCCCCTCGAGGGCGGCGTTCAGGTTGTTCACATAGGCAGCGTGGTGCTTGCCGTGGTGGATCTGCATGGTCAACTCGTCAATGTGCGGCTCGAGAGCGTTGAAGGCATACGGAAGCGGCGGAAGCTGGTAAGCCATGTGGAAACCCCTCCTGTACCGGAATCTTTGGTGCATCGCCATGCGACACTCACTGTTGAGACGATGGCGATGTGACATTGGAAATGGCCATCTTCCATAAAGAGTACCTGACCTCGGAGATATTTTCAACTATAGAGCGGAAAAAGTACCGGAAAGAATCGCATCTGCCCTTCCCAAAGAAATCTCTGTTCAGGCGTATCCTGCGCCTTGCGCCAGCCGTTGCATTCCGCGATAATCGTAGGCGGGATTCCGGGCCCTCGTTCAGGTTCCAAGGAGGTAGATTCCATGGCTGTCCCGCAGGCGGTCATCGCCATTGCCGGCGGAACCGGCTCCGGCAAGACGACCATCGCACGGCGCATCGTTGAAGAACTCCCGGACCATGTCACTCTCCTGGCCCACGACGCCTACTACAAGGATAACCGACACCTGAGCTATGAGGAGCGCTGCCGGCTCAACTATGATCACCCCGAAGCCTTCGACAATCCCCTCTTTATCCAGCATCTGAAGGACCTGAAGGCGGGCAGAGCGGTCGAGCGACCGGTCTACAACTTTGCCACCCACCTTCGGGAGGATTTTACCGTTCGCCTTGAACCCACCCCGATCGTGGTCGTGGAGGGGTTCATGGTCCTGGAGAACGCCGATCTGCGGGGCCTCTTCGATCTGAAGGTCTTCGTAGATACCGACGCCGATGTGCGTATTCTGCGCCGGATCACCCGGGATATGCGGGAGCGGGGGCGGACGCTGGACTCGGTCATCGGACAGTACCTGGAGACGGTCAAGCCCATGCACGAGGCGTTCGTGGAGCCCACCAAGCGCTATGCCAACGTGATCATCCCTGAGGGTGCCTTCAACCAGGCGGGCTTCGAAGTACTCATGGCCCAGGTCCGCCATCTGATCATGCGGAATTCATAATGGATCATCTCCAAGTAGACCTATCCCTCGCCACCTTTTCACGGGATTGCAGGGTATGGTAAACTGAGCCTGGTAGGTTGGACGAACGGACCTTCGGTCCTGTCCCGAGGGCGATTGACTCACGGTGCTGCGGGCAGACTACTTCTGTTGCCAGGTGCGGCATCTCGAACTTCTGGGGGTGAGATTCCATGGCTGACGAGACGCTGTTTCAGCGTGTGGACAAAGCGCTCGACATGATTCGGCCGGCGATTCGCATGGACGGCGGCGAAGTGGAACTGATTGAGGTCGAGGACGGTGTCGCCAAGGTTCGGATGATGGGTGCCTGCGGCGGTTGCCCCATGTCTACCATGACCCTCAAGATGGGCATCGAGCGGGCAATCCGGCAACAGGTGCCGGAGGTCCGGACCGTCGAGGCTGTCTAGGCCAACTTGAGACGAGGGGGCAGTCGCCCCCTCTTTCTGTGTTTCCTTTGGGGGGAGGATGCCGCGTTGGCAGAGGAGTCGCGGGAGCCGCTGTCGGCGGAGGAGCGCCGTCTGCGGGAAGAACAAGAGGAGCGAGAGTTCGACGAGGCTGTGAAGAAGCTGAACGCCCGGGTGCACAAGCATATGGGCATGACCGCTGCCGTGCTGGGGCTGATTGCGGCCGGCGTGGCTCTCTGGCGCCTCTCCAGCGTCATGGGGGTCTCACCGCTGGAAGCGCTGGGCGGGGCGATGCCGCTCTTCTTCATCGTCCTGGTGATCCTGGGAATCGGGGTGCTCTTCAGCCTGGGAACCTCCCGGGTGGCCTATGCGATTGAGAAGCTTGTCAAGCGGATGCAGAAGAAGAAGGCCGGCGAGTAGCCGGCCTTCTTTTACTTACCGCCCGCACCCGGGTGCACCCGGGCTGGGTGCCGAGCGGAGGGTCCAGTCCAGATAACTCGACGTATCCCGCCCCGCCGGATCCCGGCAGAGGGTGCGCTTGCCGGAGAGTGTCCAGCCGGGCTGCGCCCCTCCCCATGCGACCCGATCCACCGGGGTAAAGCGGTCCTGCAGCACGACCTGGTCCCGGTCGGGGTTGAGCACCAGGGCCGGCAGTTCGATCAGGCCCTCGGTCGGGCCGAACCGCTCCTGGTAGGCTGCCGCGTCTTTGACCAGGATCACCGGCAGTCCCGGCCCGAGCCGGGTCGGCGTGGGCAGCGTGACCTTGCCTGCGCCCGTGGTGAGGCTCCATCCGCCCAGATCGTAGGCCTTGGCGAAGGAGGAGATCTCGACGTAGCCCTCTGCTGCATCCACCTCGGTGATCAGTGGGTAGTCGGCCGGTGAGCCGTTGTACCAATCGTAGGTGAAGATGTAATTGACTGGAAGTACACGTGATGGTATGGTGAATGGTGACGGGAGCGTTAGAGCATCACGATAGCGGGGAGAGCGGCAACGAGTGCGAGGCCGAGCCAGATGTAGATGCGCAGGCCAAGCCCGGAGAGTCTGTTTCGGAGGAGGCCCCAAGCCAGGCCGAGCCACACCAGGGAAGTCCAACTGAAGCCCACGAAGTTAACACTTGCCCCTGCCACCTACTCCGTCCTCCCGTCACCAAGTTCCAGTGTATGGGGTGATTGGCAATGGTTTCTGCGCTTCGCTCGATCGATCCTGCCAGGGTGGCCATCTACATACGCTGGTCCACAGAGGACCAGGGGGAAGGCACCACCCTGGAGGTCCAGATGGAAGGCTGCACCCACTTTGTCAAGAGTCAGGGGTGGGCGGTCAACGAAGAGCTGATCTTCGTGGATGATGGCTACTCGGGCGGCACCCTCGACCGCCCTGCCCTGACCCGCTTGCGCCGGATGGTGAAGGCCGGTCAGGTGGACTGCGTGGTCGTCTTCAAGCTGGACCGGCTCTCCCGCAACGTGGTCGATACGGTCAACCTGGTGCTTCGGGAATGGGAGAACCGCTGCTACCTGAAGAGCGCTCGGGAATCCATCGATACGTATGATCATGCCGGGAAGATGTTCTTCTATACCCTGGTCTCCTTCGCCGAGTGGGAGCGGAACACGATTCGGGACCGGACCTTCTCGGGCCGGGTACGCCGGGCCCAAGAGGGCCGGAACCCGGGACGCAAGCTGCCCTACGGGTACGCCACCGGGGAGAAGAGGGGCGAGGTCCGAGTCGTGCCCGGCGAGGCGGCTACCGTGCAGCGAATCTTCCGGGAGTACATCGCCGGCGCTTCAGTCCGGGCGATCGCCTTCAAGCTGAACGAGGAGGGGCTTCCTGGGCCTCGTCAGGGCGGCTGGGCGGGGCCGACCGTAGCCAGGATGCTTTCCAACGAGACCTACACTGGCAAGCTGATCTTCGGGGCGGTCACCCGGATGCCGAAGCAGCGGCCGGAGGGGACGCCCGCCGTGGTGCCGAACGAACAGCCCCTCGTTGTAAGGGAGGGCGCCCTGCCGGTGATCATCTCCCCGGAGGAGTTTGCCCTGGCCCAGGCGGTAAAGCGAGAGAGGCCGAGCCCAGGGAAGGGCGATGGGAGTGGCCGGGCAATGGCCTCGTCGTACCTGCTGAGCGGGCTCCTGACCTGTGGCCTCTGCGGCGGGACAATGCGGGTCCGCCCCCCCTACGACCGAAACCACGCCCTCTACTTCTGCATCACCCGCTTCCACCAGGGGCCCTCGGCGTGCGACTCGTCCTACATCCGCCAGCCGGATCTGGATGCCTTTATTGTGAGCGAGCTGAAGGTCCGCTACGGCCCCGCTGAGCATAGGATGCAGCATCTCCGGGAGTACCTAGCCCGGGTGGATGGTGAGGTGGCGACGGTCGAGGGCGCCCTGCGGAAGGTCCAGGAGCAGTTGACCGGTCTGGCCGAGGAGGAAGCCCACGTCCGCAAGCACTTCCGGCAACAGGCCATTACGCTGGAAGAGTACCGGCAGATGGTCGCTGACCTCCGGGGCGAGGAGGCAGAGTTGAGAGGCAAGGAAAAGGCCCTCTCGACCCGTCTGAGCGATCTTCGAGCCACAGCAGGGGGACAGGCCTACCTGCTGGATGCGGCCCGCAGAATCGACCAGTGGGAGCAACTGGACCCGGCCGAGCAGAAGAACGTGCTGCGGTTCTACGTGCAGGAGGTTCGAGCCTTCAAGCGGCCGCGGTCGAGTGAGGTTGACTGCAAGATCGTCTGGAAGACGGTCGGTACAGCGGAGGATTGCCGGGAGGAGGTGCCCTAGCGAGGCCTCCTCCTCTCTTTGTTTCCTGTGAGAGTCAAGGCTTGAGCGGCTCTCAGGGCGAACTCCTCTGGCATAAGCCTTGAACAAAGAGGGTGAGCCACATGGCCACAGGGCCGAAGCCATACGTCTTCCGGGTCTCCCATGAGTACGTCATCGACCCTGAGTCGGTGGAGCGAGGGCATAGAGTCTGGGCCATGTACCTGGCCGAGCGGCTCCGCAAGGAGCTCCGCCCCCTTCCCCCGGAGGCCAAGACCGGATCCCATGCATGAACAAAGGCGGTTCCGCTTACGAGCGGGACCGCCTCTCTTTGTGTCTTGCCACATTCGATTGGACCAGGGCCGGGGCTGACAGGGGATTGTACCGGACCGCCTGTCCCTGTCAAGCCTCGCCGCAGAGCGGCGACGGTGCTCCGCACCGCTCCGGGCTTGACTGGGGCAGGCGCTCCCGGGTTATCATCTCTCGCCCCCCGGCCCGGTCTGGCTGGGAGTCCCACGGGTCGAGCCTTGTGCTACAAGCGTTTGAGGCTTCTCGTCCCACTGATCTGGTGGGCTTGGTCGGCCCACGCACACGCTCAAAGGCTTGTACTGTCTGAGATTGAGGTTCCTCGTCCCACGCTCTTTATCTCTGCGCACCCGACAGGGGAGCAGTCTTCCACTGCCCCTGTCTGCCGGTTCGGGGTGCTTTATGTATGGTGCCACCTGGTCTGAGCCAGACGGAACAAGGAGTTCCGGTTTTGGAGTCGCCACCTCGAACCCTTGGCGACTCGATCAAACCCTTGCCGCTGTAAGCGTTCATGGTGCGGAGTCGCACCATCTGTCCTGCGTGCACGCCAGTGCGGATTCCGATGACACCCTGCCCAGGGCTTGGGGCTCTGGGCTTTCAGGGACTATGACACCCTGCTGCGGCAACCGTGACACCGCTCTTAGCCAAGGTGCCTCTAGGAATCCGACCACCATGACACCACGCTTTATCTCTGCGTACCCGAAGGGGATACGGCGTCGATCAGAAACCTGCCCAGAAAGTTACTTCTCTGGGCAAGCTACTTCAGGTACGTGCTCATCAGACCCTTGAGCAAGCTGATACGATACTGAAGCTGTTCCTTAGTCGGGGGTTCCACTGTTCCGTCGTCGTGGCTGGCAGGGTCTCCGAGGCTGATTATTTGATCAAGCTTCGCCAGATCAGGAGGTGTTAGTTTCCCAGACGTCACAGCTAGGGCCTTAAGCTCGCTCACTGTCTTGTTCTCGAACTTGCGTGGCACGGGCGATCCGGTCGATCGATAAACGTCCTTGCAGAACCGCTCTACTGCCTTTCTGAGTTGCTGTGCCGCCATCGTGCGAGACTCAGAGTTACCGTCCCTAAACTTCTCAGCGTTTTCCAGGTAGGTTCGTAAGCCCGGAGCGGTTGTTTCGAACTTCGGGCCTAACGAAGTGTATGCGGAAATCTCCTCCATCTCATCCATAGACCTGACCTTCAAGCACTGGCTGGCGAATGATTTTAAGTGGGATAGGACAATTACTTGCCATCCCTTCTTGAGGAGCCGACCGATTACCATATCGGCGACTCTTTCGCTGTGTGCTTGATCCATAGATTGCACCGGGTCGTCAAGGATCACAAACCTGAGAACACTGTGAGGCGTGACTGCTCGGGAGAGGTGAACACTAAGGCCCAAAGCATTTAGGTGTGACTCGCTCAAGACAGCTACAGCGTGGGCTTTTCGTCCGTACGACTCCGCAAACAGGCTGACCTGCCGAGACTTTCCCGACCTGCCGACCTCCAGTCCTGTAAACTTAACCTGTTCGTTTGGGTTAATGACCTCACACCAATCCAACGCGTCCTTCTCCTGGTCCTTAAGCCTTTCCTCAGTCAAAGACCGCTCGTAAGACTCGACGTCCTTCAAAATGGTCTTAGCTTCTTCTATGACCTGATAGGCGTGGATTCCACGGCGCAAGGCATCCGCATCCCTAACAAGTCGGATCGCCAGGCCCAGAGCTCTAACCTGGCCGTCTTCCTCAGCTTTTCCTGCGAGTGACGAACTGAGTTCAGAGTAGATGTCTCTCGCCTGACCACACAGCCCCGTCGCATTGATGCAGTAGTCGTCCAGGTCCTGCAACAACTCCTTGAGTCTTCTCCAGACATTAGGATCGTTCTTCCCAGTCCTATGAAGAGTCGAAAGTTGCCCGATCGTCTCCTTAAGGCCAGTGCTGCAACTGACAATGCCCGCTTCAATCTGGCTCGCCCTAGACAAGAACTCCGTTACCTTTGATGTAAGCCCCGCATCAACTCGCAAGATGAGTTCTTTCAGCAAGCCCGCTTGGTCCGGGCTGATGGCGGCCAGCCCCTTGACCTCTTCCACTACAGCCTTAATGGAGGCGCTGAGGGTGTTCAGAGTTCGTAGGGCCTCAGATCGAACCCTCACCAACTGAGCGTTCTGCTCCATTATTGTCTTCAGTACGTCTAGCCTCTGTGCGCTTAAGCTATCCTGACCACAGAAGGGGCATGTTGGGGGCTCGGGGGCCAGATCCAAGCCAGCACGGAAGAAATCAAGCTCTCTTGCGGTGGCTTCGGACGTCACAAGCCCCAAGAATGTCGGCCATAGAGAACTCAAATCACCGATAGCCTTGGTGATAGTCGCTTGGCGGTCAGCGAGAGATTGTCGTGTCGCCTCCATCGCCACCGCTACGTTCTTGATAGCCTCTGGAATCTGAAGAGATTGTCCTAAGACCATCTGACGGCGGGCTTCAAGCACCGGTAGCCCAATCTCTGTGGAGGTGGCTAGAGATTGAACCACTAAGGGTAGCTCGGTTTCTAAACCCGTTACGTCTCGCTTTCTTAGAGCCGCCCGCAGTCTGGACCACCCTTGGGCTTGAGCCTCTTTCTCGGTGCGGTCCACCAGTTCAGTTAGGGGTTCAAATTCATTCTCGAGCTGGGTAATAGCAGAGCGCAACGAGGCACGAAACGCCGTAAGTTGCTCCAGTCCAAGGAGCTGTGAGAGAGCATTCCATCTGTTGACGGGTTCAGTATGTATGAAGTCTGTCAGCGCATGTTGAGCTAGTACCGGACTTGGTGTAGCCTCACTGATCCCACTCAAACTCTCTAAATTTCCAACGATTTTCCCATCTAGCAGTAAACGAGACTTCTCGTCGTCAATTAGCTCCCGACGAAGCGTAACTCTCGTCTCTTTATGGACAACCACCAACTCTACAAAAGGAACGTCTTTAGGAGGGTAGTGCAGATTACGGTAGCTATCCTTGAGCTCGCCTTTACTCCGGGCATAGTCTCTCCTAGACGTTGTCCCGAAGAAGGTCCATTCTACAGCTTCAACAACCGAGGTCTTTCCGTAGCCGTTGGGGCCGTAGATCACTGTGAGATCATCGTTGAAGGCTATCTCCGTAGGGCCATTAAACCCGCGGAAGCCTGCCGCTTTCAGACTGAGTATCTTCAGCACGTCGATTCACCTCCAGCTTCAGTACGTAAGTTAGTGCCTTCACACTATCATCGTTGTCGTAAGTCTCAACCAAAAACCTTCCAAGAGAGTTTTTCAAAGCATCCCTGAGACCCGATAGTACTTCTGATTTCATTGGCGGCATCTCCTCAATCTCGAAGATACCGATAATGTTCAACCATCCTTGGATAAACCCTTCAACGTAGAATCACTAAGGTAAAACTAACATACAAGCTTAATCGGGCTCACCGTAGATGGGGCATGACTTCGTTGATCCCCAAACCGTCGGTTCTGATCTCCCACGGTCCACAAGGTCCTACTTATAGAGAGAGTTGAACGAGCCCTTTGTGTATCTCTCGTAACTGACGTCAAGATGTCCGTGTAGTATTGACCTACGGCTGGGTGCTCGAGGATCACCCCCGCCTCCCGGTTGTTGGCTGGCGAGTTGAGCGACCAGTTGATCGATGATACCAGGACCCGGGTACCATCCACCACAAGGGACTTGTTGTGCAGCGTTCCCAACCGGGTCAGGTCAGAGCGCATGACACGAGCCTCGAGGTCAAGCCCCTCCTGAGCGGCCAGGCGGTTGACGTAGGCGGCGGTCCAGGCGTTGTCGCGCGGGGCACTGGGGTCAATGTAGGCATCGGATAGGAGGATCCGGACTTTCACCCCCCGCCGGGCGGCAGCGATCAGGTCCCCCAGAAAGAGGTTCGGGGTCTGTTCAGGCGAGCCGGTTGTTGATCCCCAGTGGTAGTGCCTCCACTGCCACGTATGCTCTACATTTGTCTCACAGAGTCAAGGACCGAGTGCTGGTGGATATGGAATTCTCTTACTAGCACTCAGACCCCTTCTGTGGATGATGGGAGGGCTGCGATATGAGGCGGGAGAAAGTGATCGATCCCGACAAGGTCGCCATCTACATTCGATGGTCGACCGATGACCAGGGGGACGGCACCACGCTGGAGGTCCAGCTGGAGGGCTGTCGGCACTATGTGCTGAGCCAGGGCTGGATCGTGAACGAGGACCTGATCTTCGTGGATGATGGCTGGTCAGGCGGTACACTGGAGCGCCCAGCCATGAATCGCCTACGGGGGATGGTGAATGCGGGTCAGATCGACTGTGTGGTCGTCTTCAAGCTGGACCGGCTGAGCCGCAGCGTGATCGACATGGTGAACCTGGTCCTGGAAGAGTGGGACGGGCTGACCCACGTGAAGTCTGCCCGAGAGGCGGTCGACACATCATCGGCCATGGGCAAGCAGTTCTTCTACATGCTCGTCTCGTTCGCCGAGTGGGAGCGGAGCGTGATTCGGGAGCGAACCACCTCCGGCCGCCAGGCACGGGCCAAAGAGGGCTACAAGGCGAGTTCCAGGGCGCCCTATGGCTACCGGCATGGTGAGCGGACAGGCTCCTACGAGGTGGATGAGGCCGAAGCGCCCATCCTCAAGCAAGTCTTCCATCTGTACGCTCAGGGGGCTGGAGCCAAGTCAATCGTAGTCAAGTTCAACAGCGAGGGAATCCGCTTTCGCGGGGGCGGCCTATGGAACGAGGGGACGGTTCTGGCGATGCTCAGCAACCCTGTCTACATCGGGAAGAGCGTCTATGGCCGCATTACCCGAAACCCACGCCACGGCAAGGCCGAAGGGGAGACTTACTGGGTGAAGAATGATCAGATCACAGTCGTTGAGAACTCTCCATTCATCCCACCACTGATCGAAGAGGAACTCTTCGCCCTGGTCCAGCAGATTAAGGCGGGGCGCCATTTCAAGAAGAGGCCCAAGGAGCTACCTTCCCCCCGAGCAATCGCCTCCCCCTACCTGGTGACCGGTCTGGCCAAGTGTAAGTGCGGCCACAGCCTATACGCGCGGGTATCGCCAAGGGACGGGAAGGTGTACGAGTACTACGCCTGCATGGGGAAGAAGACAAAAGGGCCGGTCTACTGCAGCGCCCGCAACATTCCGCGGGAAGCCTTGGACAAGGCCGTGGAGCGGGAGATTCTGGCCCGGTACGGGGATCGGATCGCCCGCAAGCGGTTCAAGGAAGCAATCACGGCCAACGTGGACCGAGAGACGCGGCAGGTGGCCGTAGCTCTTGCTCAGGTCGAGCAGCGGATCGCCAAGGTGGAGGCGCAGGAGCGGCAGGTCCGGATGGACTACCGGGAGCAGGTGATCACGGCATCAGAGTTCCGGGCCTTGCGGAAGGACTTGCTAGACGAACTCCAGGCGCTACGCAGCAATCGCCAGGAGCATCTGGCGACCCAGGCTCGGTTGCAGCAGCAGACGGTGGCGCTCTCGGCCCAACTGAAGGCGGTGGAGAGCTTGAACCACTGGGCGTCCCTGTCACCCGAGCAGCAGAAACGGCTCCTCCCCTTCTTCCTCCAGTCCCTCCATGTTTGGATGCGGGATAAGGCCCGCTTGGAGGTACAAGCCGTCTGGACCGGCTAACTCATAGGTAGTCGTGGACCGGGGCTCCCGAAGCCCTGGTCCTCCTCTGTTTGTGAATCCGTATTGGCGACATCACGGAAGCGTGGCACAATGTTCTGGTATGGAGATGAATTCGGGAGGGCCATCAGTGCAGAAGTCGCCGACCTACCAGTCACATGACTGGAACGGTTCCTTCTATGAGTTGTCCATGGACTTCGGTCCCTGCGGCGACTCCAGCCGTGTCGTCACGGCTCTGAGGCGCCTGTGGACCCATCCGCGACTGACAGGACCCTGGCCAAACAGAGACATGGTGGATTCCCCTCCCAGCCTTACTCCTCAGTTGATCCCAATACCCGCCGTCGATCTTCTGTACGGTCATTTGATGGTCGATGACTCCAAAAGACTCGGTTGCTTGTCGGCAGTCGTCAGGATTGAAGGTGAGCGTGACTGGCTGGATATCAGCATCCCAGTAGGAATGCTTGAGGCGACTTATCCAGACAGGTATCCCCTGGTGCAGCGTGTCCGGTCCCGGGCTCTTTGGCACCGACGCGGCGGGGAAAATGCCACAGAAAAACACGAGCAGGAGGGGGTTCCTCCTGCTCGTGTTATTTTTTACCTTTGGAATGTTGTGGTAGCGATAAACCATATGAACCACTGATTCATTTTAGCTGCTTCCTCATAACAAGCTTCTGTACAGTTTCATAATATACGGTGAATCCACTACTTTGATACATTGTGACAGGCCCCATGAAATCCTCGGCTTCATCAATGAACTGTTTATTCGGATAAGCCTCCACAAAATCAAAACCGTCTTGAATCGCATCTTGGCAAACGCGTTCCACGAACCGCTTAGCAATACCCTTTCTTTTCATTTCTGGTGCAATAGCAAAGCAGAATATGGACTTCACCTTTATGCCCTGAACGGATTCCTCAGTTGGTACAGAACCCATAAACCGCCGCCAGCAGTAGCACTTCAGGCAATCCGATTTTGTATTGGCATTGCACCACCCCACAACCTTATCATCACAATAGGCAAGATAGCCTTGTATGTTGTCACCTTTGACACATTGGATGGCGTAGTCTCTTCTTTCCTCTACCGATGATGTAAGGTCTTTCCCTTCATAATCATCATTGCACCACCAAACACAATAGCATTTGTGCTCATCTTTATTAGTAGCATGTGGCGTCGTATCAAAAAAGTGCACATAATCATCCACAAGGTCCGGCGTCAATTTACGTATCTCAATATTCATCTTCCTACCTCCATTAAAGTTATATGGGTCACAATCATTATAACGCTTCTACAATTAGCGGCACAAGGTCAGACCGGCGAACCGTTGTCGACCTATTGGGCGTTCGCAGAGCGGCTGCAAGAAGCGGCCACTGCGTAGATGGCGGAGTGACTCCTACTGATCGCCTGGAGGGCCCACGATGATGATTGGCCTGCAACCAGGATTTCGCCCCTGAACCCCGTTATGTTGATATGGGCAGCCCGGCCACCATGCCATGGGAGAACGCCCGGGAGCTAGTCGTGGCAACTGTCCGTCACATCTTGGCTATGAACCCCGAGACAACTCCTCATCGGAGCCCGCACGTCAGCGCGGGTTTGATGACGGGGATCTGGTTCATGTTAAGTAGATCCAGCCCTGGAAGGCACAACTGCCCTTCCAGGCCATAACTGTGTCTTTCCCCGGCCCGGGTGGCCTGTCAAGGATCCAGACCGCCTGAGGCGGCGGCGCCCCTGCGCCGTCCTTGACGCGACCGTCCGAGCCGGGGCAGATCCTGGTCACGAGGGCCAGGCGGGTGCCCGCCCCTCTCCCCCACTATCGCCCGCGGTCAGGCCCCCTACTCCGCTCGGGGATATCCCGGAGCAACCGCTCAACCTCCCGCTCCACGGGCCGCCCCACCTCCCGGACCGGTACCCGCTGCCGATCCTTCTCACGCTCAGACCACTCCCGGATTGACCGGAGATCCCGCTCATAGATCCCCACTTGCCGCCCCTCGGCATAACCGGCCACCACCACATGCACGTGCGGGTGGCCCGGGTCGTCGTGCTCAAAGCCAATCCAGCTCAACGCCTTCCCCAGATGCTGGCTCCAGGCTGCCATGACCTCCCGCACCAGGTCCTTCAACCTGACCCCCAGCCGGTCCCGCTCATCCGCACTAAGACTAAAGACCAGCTTGTGCGCAATCACCCCGCGCTCGGGCTGGTCTTTCACCTTCTCATAGAACTCGGACCGGCTGACCGGCTCCTCCCGGCCGCTGAACCCCTCAGGCCGGTTTCGGTGTGCCTTGCCGTGCTCCAGGTACTTCAGATGCTGTTTCAGCTTGGTCAGCCCCTTGGCTGCCTTGCCTCCCTTGTGGCTGTAGTACCCCAGCGCCTTCACCATGACCGGCATCCGATCACCTCCACTTAGGCCGGATGCTCCCGGTCATACTGCGCCAGGAACTCAGATAGGGGGCGCTTGCTGAACCCGCGCTGCGCCTCGAACTGCATCATGGCCCACGCGATGCGGGATTCGGCCCGGCGGCGGAGACGACGCTCCTGCTCCAGCTCCTGCGCCGCGGAGTCAGCCCGCGCCCTCTCGGCCTCCACTTGGGCCTCCAGCACCTTGGCCCTACCATGCCAGGTCTTCGCCTCGTCTCGGGCCTTCTGGACGGCCTCATGGGCATCAGCGGGTAGGACAGCCCGCTCCCTCAGGGTCCGGGTAGCGGTTGCCTTCGCCTCCTCAAGGTAGCCCAGGATCTTCTCCCTATCCTTCACGACCCAGGCCATCGTTCGCTTGGTCAAGTCCAGGTTGACGGCCAGATCAAAGGCCTCACGGGCGTAGAGCCCGGCGATCCGCTCCAGGTGCTGTGCCAGGCGCCGGTCCAAGCGCCCCAGCAGCGCCTCCTCCATGGCATGAAGTGCGGCGGCCCGTCTCTCCGGCTCGTGCTGCTCGCTGATGAACCCACGGAGCGCGCGCTCCACCACTTCACGGAGCGGCATCTGCCGCTCCTCAGCGGTCACTCGAGCAAGGCGGGCGACTTCGCTGTCGATCCGCACGAAGAATCCCTCGGTCACGCTCAACAGGATAACCCTCCCTCTTCTCCTCCCCCGGAGGCGCTCGGTTGATATCGGCAGAAGCCACGTGCGCCAGCACTTGGCGGGCTGGCGATATCACGGGGATCCAAGGGGGATATCGTCCCCCTTGGCGGAGTTAGCGGTATCGACGAGAGTCGATATCGCTTTTTAACTCCGCCTAGCCCGAACAGAGGCCCGATCGGCGCCAGGGGCCCCCGGGGGAGGGGGAAGGAGTCCGTCGGGCCGAGGTGAGCGGGTCGGGGGTCACCGACGCCGGGACCCGGGCTGCGTCGGGGACCCAGGGCGACCGCCGGCAGGGCGGGCGGCCTGGGAGGGGCGCAGTTCGGGCGGGCGCGGCGGTGACCCCTAGGCCTTCCGCTTTGCCTGCTGCTCCTCACCAAGCCGGCGGATCAGGTGCTGCGCCAGGTAGGTCGCCCAGAGCTGGAGCCCCCGCTCCACCGACTCGGGATCGTGCACGTAGCTGTGGGTCACATGGACCGTATACTCCTTGCGCTTCCTTGCCACCGTGACCACCGCTTTCTTTAGACTTGGGTAACAACTTCTTCCAGGAGCCACCCCGTCCCTTGACTCCATCAGGGAAATTGAGCCCTTTGACGCATTAAAAAAGCCGCCCCCATAGGGCGGACTGGTGCTGTTGTGAATACGGCGCAGTACAAAGCGGCGAATTACTGCGCTACGAGGAGCGAGGGCTAGAAACCGTGTGCCACATGACCTCTAATTTGTTGTGAATACGGCGCAGTGCACTTGAATGTACAGTTGTTCCACCAGGATCGACTCACGGGCGCTACGGATCAGTCCGCTGATCCCCTTGGTCGCCAACAGGGCGTGCTCAGGGGCCAGGACCGGAGTCACCCGGACCGGCTCCCTCACCTCCAGCGACGGGAACGGGTGCGGATAATGGCCGGTCGGCACTTCGGTCTCGGGGATAAACCCAGGGGCGGGTGGGCCGAAGTTTGTCCCCTCCCGGTATGGGAAGATGTCCCCATGTCCCGGGTTCCAGTCGGCATCGAAGACGCGACCGAAGTACTCCGCCAGGCCCTCTTCCTCGACCAGCACACCCCAGCCCCGGTTGCCGACGCTGGGATCAGCCGGAATGCTGTGGCGCCCCAGGTTTTCCGATTGGACAAAGGTGGTCCGGCCATCCACCACGCCGTATTTGGCATGGTTGTAAACATACCGCCCATATACCCCCGAACCGGGCTGGTTCAGAATCCAGCGGACCTCCCCGCCGGCCTCGTGCACCATCTTCGCTGCCGTTCGCTCCTGGTCATCCAGCCCCCCAACGCTCCCGGCTTCCAGGAGCAGCCGGACCTCCACGCCTCGCCGGGCCGCATCGGCCAGCCTGGCGGCGATCATCAGGTTGGTGAAGCTGTATACATTGAGTACGATCTCGCTGCGGGCCCGATCGATCAGTCCGGCCAGGACCGAGTAGCTGGAGTCAGGGCTGGCGTAGGCGGTCACTCCCCGCGCTGTGTAGGTTGGGTAGGCGAACCAGGTCTGGCCCGGGCGCAGCGTCCGCCGGTCCACCCAGTCGACCCCCTGCTTCCAGTCTGCGGCACTGTTCGTGTCCGCCCGATAGGGCCCCGGGCCTCGCCCGGTCCAGCGGCTCTCGTCGCGGGCACGGTCGAGCACCGTCCCCCGCGCCGGGGCCTGGGCCGACTCTCCAACCCAGCCAGCGGCTTGAGCGCCGCCCCAGGCGACCTGGTCGATCACCCGGCCCGAGGGCTCCCGCAGGTAGACTACCCCCTCCTCGCGCCCCAGCAGCAGCGTAATCGCTCCGCTCATGCCATGTGGTCCACCCGGAGGAACAACCTCGCCCCAGACCGCATCTGGCGGGATCGTCATGATCTGCATAAACCCACCAACGGTGCGAGCGGCAAAGTAAGTCTGCCCCGAGCCTATGCTCGCCCCCTCCGGGAAGATGGCACGACTCCGCTCACTGCCTAGGGACCAACCGGCCAGGTCCAATGGCTGATCGGTGGGATTGAAGAGGCGGACATACTGGTCGCTGTCATCGGCCGCGAAGCCGTTGCTGTGGACCTCGACAATGAGCAGATGCTCGGCTGGACCGGGTACGGGGCGCATCTCTCCCTCGGTGCAGGCAGCCAGCAGCACGAGGGTTGCCAGCAGGAGCGCCAAGGCGCGCAAAGCCCGCCGGTGCGTGGAGCGTCGCATGGGCGATCCCCCTTTCACAGGGTGGTTCTCCCATCTCTTTCCACGACACCTGGCGGACTCCTTGAAGCGATCTGGCTATCCCCTGTGGGATTTATGCGAGGGTCATCTGCAGAGTCACCTGGCCAATTACCACCGAGGCCATCGCCACCGTCCAGATCGGCGACTGGAACCGGGGGAATAGCTTATGGCCGGCAGCCACCATGAGCAGCGGCACCAGGAGGGAGAAAGCGGCCCAGAGCAGCAGGGAGAGCGATGCAACTTCGCTCGTTCCAGCGAGGTGGCGATAGCCTGTCTCCAGCAGGGCCATGAGCGTGATTCCGAGGCCGGTCGCCGTCACGCGGGCGAGCATGCCATAGGGGTTGGCCTCAACCGTGACCTCCTCCTGACGGCGAGCCATCAGGGCGACAAGGAAGTTGAGCCCGAGCCCGCCAAAGAGGGCCGCCGACCCGGCGAAGGCTGCCATGGCGAGGGAGGACTCCAGTTCCGATGTAGTCTGGGTCAGGCTGACGAAGACCAGGGTGATCAGACCCACGATCATCGCCTCCCGCCCCCGGAGCCGGCGCCGCTCCGCCCCGTACCGCCGGAACCACGCCCAGGAGTAGATCAGGGCGAGCAGGCTGAAGGGCAGGACCAGAGCCATCGAGACCCAGAGAGGGGCATGAGTGAAGAGGATCAGGCAGAGAAAAGAGAGTGCAGCCAGCGGTCCTACGGCCCCGCCGGCCAAGCGCCAGGCCAGCGGCGGATGGTCGCGCACAAAGCCGGAACCGCTGTCCAGAAGCACAAGGGTCACCGTCAATCCAAGGGCCCCGGCCAGAAGCTGGTATCCGACTACATCCAAAACCCAAAGCAAAACGGACACCCCCTGACGTGAGGTTCCCTCACTTCCAGGATAGCGTCCGTTTCTTACTCGATCCTTTCTCGATCCTATCGCAAACATTTCGGTACCTACCCATCAAACTTGTAGCCAATTCCCCAGATCGTCTTCACGTAATCCGGATGCCCCGGATCATGCTCGATCTTCTCCCGCAGCCGTCGCACGCAGACGGTCAACGCCGCCTCGTCACCGGTGTAGTCGGAGTGCCAAACCCGCTGTAGCAGTGCCTCCCTGCTGAAGACATGCCCCGGATGGCTCGCCAACAACCAGAGCAGGTCAAACTCCTTGGGGGTCAGCTCGACCTGTTTATCGCGGATGGTCACTGTGCGAGAGGAGCGGTTGATCTCCATCTCGCGGAACCGAAGCGGTCGCTCCTCGGCGCTCGCACCGTTCATTGCACCGCCGGTGCGCCGTAGGATCGCCCGCACCCGAAGGATCAGTTCGGAAAGACGGAACGGCTTGGTCAGATAGTCATCCGCCCCGACGTTGAAGCCGACGACCTTGTCCATCTCCTCACCGCGGGCTGAGAGAATCAGGCAGGGCACCGTCCCGGTCATCTGTAGTTGGGCGCAGACCTCGAAGCCGTCCATCTTCGGCAACATGATGTCCAGGACGATCAGGTCAGGCTTTACCTCCCGAGCAATGCGGAGCGCCTCAAGACCATCTGCAGCGCGGAAGACCTCATACCCTTCGTTCTGGAGCGCCTGATCAAGCGCCTTCAGGATCTTCGGATCGTCATCAACTACCAGAATTCGCTTCCGAGCGGTCGTCATGCAATCCCCTCCCTTGCTCGGACCAGATTGGCAGGGTAAAGGCGAAGGTGGCGCCTTCCCCAAGTCTTGACTCTACCCAGATCCGACCGCCATGCAACTCCACGAGAGAGCGTGCGAGGGCCAGCCCAAGGCCGGAACCCTCAGGCCGCTGCCTCCCAGCCTGGCGAAAGGCCTCAAAGATTCGCTCCTGCTCCTCTTCGGCAATGCCGACGCCCGTATCAGTCACGGCCACGAGAACCTTATCGTCCGTGGCCTTCGCGGTCACCCGGACGGTACCCTCGTTGGGGGTGAACTTGAGGGCGTTGCCCAGCAGGTTCAGCAACACCTGGGAAATGCGGAGCTCATCGGCGTAGACCAATGGCAGGTCGGGCGCCGGCTCGACCACCAGGTCGATCCCCTTCTTCTCGGCCAGCGTATGGACCGTGCGAACCACATCACGCACGAGGTCATGAATGTCCAGTACCTCGCGGAAGAGCTTGATCTTGCCGGCATCCAACCGGGAGAGATCGAGCAGGTCGTTGATCATGCGGAGGAGCGCCTGGCTGGACTCAAGCACGTCCTGCAGGTTCTCCCGTTGCTCTGGCTTCAGGTGCTCATCGGCCAGGAGGAGTTCGGTGAAGGTGATTACCGAGGTGAGCGGGGTACGGAACTCGTGCGAGACCATGGAGAGGAACTCGGACTTGTGGCGGGAAGCACGCTCCAGCTCCTGGTTCGCCTCCTGCAACTCTGCCGTCCGCTCCAGGACCTTCTGCTCCAGCCCGTCGTACATCTCTTGAAGCCGCCTGGTCATCTGCTCGAAGGCGTCGGCCACAACAGCGGTCTCTCGGTTCAGGTAGAGTGGCTTCAGTTCGGGGGGCTCAATTCGCAGATGCCCCGCCCCGACCGATGTTGCAACGCCGGCTAGCTGGGCGAGCGGGCTAGCCACCTGCCGCCAGAGGAGGAACCAGATCAGGGCTAAGGTGAGCGCTGCCAGGGCAAGGACGAGAATCGCCAGTCGGATCGACTCCGCCCGCGCTGCGTGTAGCGCATCTCTCATGGGAAGAATGACGCTGATCGCCCCCGCGAGGTCCCCCTCCTTGTACCCTTCCTTAGGATACCCGGTCTTGTCGAGTTCACCGACGGGTTCGCCGTGGCAGAGCAGGCAGGATTGGTCGGCCCGCATGGCCATCATGTAGCGAAAGGCGTAGGATCCATCTGCCAGGGTGACTCGCTGCGAGTACTCGTTCAGGCTGGAATCGGCAGCGAAGAGTTCCAACGCGTGCCGTTCAAACTCGTCAGGGGTGTTTGCCTCGTTTCGGACCGTCAGGTGGGTCTGCTTGACCTGCGATTTCGAGAGGTCTGCGAAGATGTCGCTGACCCCCTCGCCAATTTCGCTGGGTAGCAGGGAGCGGGCCTCACCGCCGTGGACAAAGTCGGTCTTGCTCGATTCGGCCATGAAGGAGCGGGTTGCCTGCTGCTGCTTGGCAACCAGGCTCGCTTTGGCCAAGAGGTCACCATCGGTCTGCCTCTGCTGGTACTCAAAATCCCACATAAGCGAGAGGAAGAGCACCGCCGCGACAATGCCGGTAATCCCGATCATGAACTTGGCCGTCAGGCTCTGGGTCATGATCATCCTCCTCCCTCCTTTCATGATAGCCCGAACCGAAGGGTGCCCGGTATCGACCAGGTGAGCCAAATTGCATGAATCCTTTTGTCTACCAGGGTACTCGGGCGTGCACAAAAGACCCGGCCAAGGCTGGCCAGGTCCACTTTTGTGCTATTTCAGCCGGCCTGCTCCTCGTCGGCGTACCGCCTCATGGGGAGCCAGGCGGCGTAGGCAAGAGTCAGCCCCATCAGACCGGGTGCCAGGAGCGGCAGCAGGGCCATGAGTCGGCCGGGCAGGAGGGAGAGCAGGAGCAGGATCACTCCGGCCACCAGCCAGCCAGCGACCGCATGCAGCGGATGGGCCGCCGCCAGAAGGAATGCCCGCTTCACCAATCCTTTCAGCGGCTGAGGATACCAGGCCAACAGGGCCCATGCGTAAAGGTTCACGAGGAGCAGCAGCGCCGCAACGGAGCCGAAGAGGATCGCTACGCCCTGAAAGACGAGACCATCCATGCCCCAGAAGAAGCGGATATCCACGTAGAGGATCAGGCTGGCGACGAGGTTGAGCAGTCCCAGAAGCAGCGCCCGCCCAAAGCTCCTGCGGAAGGCCCCCCAGAAGAGGCTGATCGCATCGCCCCCCGATGGCCGGAAAACGCCGCCCATGGCCGCGAAGAGACCGACGAGGGCGACCGGCAACGTGATCACCGGCAGTGAAAAGAGCCAGAAGGCCAGGCTTCCGAGGACAATGGCACTCAGGCGCTCCAGAAGGGCCCAGACCTCAGGGTTGCGCTCGGCAAACCGGCTCATGCCTGCCACCGCTCCACGCCGCTTTCGGTCACCAGCCCGTAGATCAGCGGCCTCGTCGGCGGTTCGGTCTGCCCGATGCGATAGGCCCCCAGGAGCCGCTCCCGGGCCTCCGCCAGCCGGCGCTCGGAGTTGACATGGAGCTCGGCCAGGCTCTCACCCGCCTCGACCCGATCGCCCACCTTCTTTTTCAGGATGATGCCGACACCGAGGTCCAGGACAGAGTCCTTCCGCTCCCGGCCGGCGCCCAGCAGCAGTGCGGCCACGCCGACCTCCAGCGCCTCGATATGCTCCACGTACCCACCGACCGGCGATGGCAGCGGAATCACTTGTGCGGCCCGGGGCAGCTTGACGGGCTGGCGGATGTACGAGGCATCGCCGCCCTGCGCCTCGACCATCTCCACCAGTTTGTTCAGGCCCTGGCCCGTCCGAAGTGCCCGTGTCAGCATCTTGCGGGCGGCCTCTGCGTCCGGGGCGATGCCGGCCAAACGGAGCATCTGGGCACCCAGGTGGAGGCAGACCTCCTCCAGATCCTTTGGCCCGAAGCCGCGCAGCGTCTCGATCGCCTCGGCCACCTCCAGGGCGTTGCCCACGGCGTACCCCAGGGGCTGGTCCATATCCGAGACGAAGGCGGCAACCTCACGCCCCACCTGCTTACCGATGGCGACCATCGCCTCTGCCAGGCGGAAGGAGTCATCCAACGTCTTCATGAAGGCACCGGAGCCGGTCTTCACATCCAGTACGATCGCGTCCGCACCGCCGGCAATCTTCTTCGACATGATCGACGATGCGATCAGCGGGATCGAGTCGACCGTAGCAGTCACGTCCCGTAGGGCGTACAGCTTCTTATCCGCCGGGACCAGGTTACCGCTCTGCCCCACGACGGCGCAGCCAACCCGGTTGACCTGGTCAATGAACTCCTGAGATGAGCGCTCCACCTGAAAGCCCGGGATCGACTCCAGCTTGTCCAGGGTCCCGCCGGTGTGGCCCAGTCCGCGCCCGGACATCTTGGCCACAGGGGCACCGCAGGCGGCGACCAGGGGAACCAGCACCAGGGAGACCTTGTCACCCACCCCGCCGGTCGAGTGCTTATCCACCTTTTTGCCCCGAATGGCGGACAAGTCGATCACATCGCCCGAGCGAGCCATCGCCATGGTCAGGTCGGAGGTCTCCCGGGTGGACATCCCCTTCAGGCAGACCGCCATCGCCCACGCGGACATCTGGTAGTCGGGTACCTCGCCGCTCACAAACCCCCGCAGCAAGGACTGAATCTCCTCGGAGGTGAGTTCTTCCCCCATCCGCTTCTTGTAAATGACGTCAAAGGCGCGCATTCTGGTCATCCTCCTCCGTGAAACGGCACACAGAACCAGTCTCTCCAGACTTCGCTCTCAACCCTCTGGTTCCTCTTCCAGGGCACCTTCTGATCGGTCGAGGTCACGGGGCAAGATCTTTTGTGCCGCTCATTGTAATATTCCCTTTTGATCCTAAAGAGGATTATATGCATTTAGTGAGAATTATTACGAACCAGAGCCGGTTTTCGATCCGAGGGGAGGTGCTGTTCTCGGGGGTTGAGAGAGTCCCGGACTCTGTCCAAAATACGTGAAGGGGGTATATGAGTGAAGCGGTTCATGACCATCCTTCTTGCCACCCTCCTGCTGGTGGCAGCGGTTATCCCTGCATCTGCGGCAAGGCCTGACATGCGGTATCCGGTCACGTTCAACGGCCACCCTGTCACATTTGACGCCCAGCCCACCGTGATCAACGGACGGACCTTCGTCCCCTTCCGGGCGATCTTTGAGAAGATGGGTGCCGAGATCCAGTGGGATGCCGGCACACAGATGATCACGGCCACCCGTGGCAACACGACCGTGAAGCTGACCATTGGCAGTTCCACCGCCATGGTGAACGGCCAGGCCCGGACCATGGACGCCGCTCCGTACATTGACAAGGAATTCGGCCGCACCCTGGTCCCGCTCCGGTTTGTCGGCGAAGCCTTCGGGGCCACCGTCAACTATGACTCCGCCACCACAGCGATCACCATTGTGGACACCAACTGGCCGAAGCGGGGCGGCACGCTGAACTTTGCCCTGTGGAACGCCCCCGACGGGCAGTTCAACCCGATTATCTGGGATGACATCTACACCGCTTACGTCGGCGGCATGATCTACGACGGTCTCTGGCGCTATGACGAGCGCTACATTCCGGTGCCGGGCCTGGCGGAGCACTGGGAGTGGTCCGAGAACGACACCAAGCTGACGGTCTATCTGCGCAAGGGCGTCAAGTTCCATGACGGCACGCCGTTGACCGCCAAGGACGTCATTTTTACCTACAAGTCGATCTGGCACCCGAAATACTACGGGCCGCGCAACGTCGGCTTTGACGACGTGCTGGGCTACGAGGCGTACCACACGGGGGCCACGAGTGATTACGCTGACAGCCAGCCGCTCGAAGGGCTCTACTCGACCGACGACTACACGGTGGTCTTCAAGCTGAAGCAGCCGAATGCGATCTTCGTGCTGTCGCAGCTGCCCTACGGTATCCTGGACTCCAGCAAGTACTCCAAGGTGCCGGTCGCGGACTTCGGTACCGCCAAGGATTCCTACGGCAAGATGCCGAACGGCACCGGCCCGTTCATGATGAGTGAGGCGGTTGACGGCCAGTACTACGTACTGAAGGCCAACCCGAACTTCTGGGGCGGCGCTCCGTACGTCGACCGGGTGATCTGGCGTGTCGTCTCCTCCGACGTCGCCGTTGGTGAGATGCAGTTGGGCAAGCTCGACTACGTCACCTTTAACGCCCCGGACATGGACGCCTACAAGGATATGGCCGGTGTGACTACGATCGAGTATCCGACCACCTTCCATCAGATGATGGGCTTCAACACCCGCAGCGGGATCACCACCGACAAGCGGGTCCGCCAGGCGATCAACTTCGCGATCGACCGGCCGTTCATCATTGACAAGCTCAAGGGTGGCCACGGCTTCACCCAGTACACCCCGGTCAGCCCGCTCTCGTTCGGCTACAGCGAAGACGTAGAGCACTATGACCGGAACCTGGCGAAGGCGAATCAGCTGCTGGATGACGCTGGGTGGAAGATGGGGGCGAACGGCATCCGTCAGAAGGACGGCAAGGAGCTGAAGCTCCGGCTCGCCTACCCGGGCTCGGGCAACATGGTCCGTGTCGCCACCGCCCCGGTCGTCCAGCAGAACCTGAAGGAGATCGGTATCAGTGTCGAGCTGGAGCCGTACGACTTCAGCACCCTCTCCCAAAAGGTCTTCGACGAGTGGGATTTCGACATGTACTTCATTGGCTGGGATCCGGGCTCTCCCGATCCTGACCAGACCGGTGTCTGGGATAAGGAAGGCGCAGTTGCCGGCGGCTTCAACGGTTCCGGCTGGTACACCGCCCGCTCCGACGAACTCCTCGCGATGGGCCGCCAGACGGCAGATCTCGAGGAGCGGATGGAGATCTACGCGGAGTGGCAGCGGATCTGGGCTGAGGATGCCCCTGGGTACATCTTCTACGGCGAGAATGAGCTGATTGCCTACAACCTGCGGCTCCGCAACTTCAAGCCGGGTGTGCAGGGCCATACCTGGAACGTTGAGGAGATCTGGATCGACGAGTAGACCGTGTCCAGGGGAGGCGGCCCGGGCCAGTTCCGGGCCGCCCCTTCTCCCGCGAAGAAAGGGGAAGACTCTATGCGCCAATACCTCATTCGCCGGATCCTTCAAACCATCCCCATCATGCTTGGGGTCAGCGTGGTGATCTTCTTCATCGTTCACTCGGCTCCCGGCGATCCCTACGCCTACCTCTTCGGCCCGCGAACGGACCTGAAGGTCAAGGAGAAGCTGAAGGAAGAGATGGGTCTGAACGCTCCCCTGCCGGTCCAGTATGTCCGTTGGTTGGGGCAGACTGTCCAGGGCAATCTTGGGTACTCGATTCGTACCGGCAAGCCCGTGGCACAACTGCTTAAGGAACGGTTGGGTCCCACCCTGCTCCTCACGGGAACCGCCTTCCTGATCAGCCTGATGCTCTCGATCCCCATGGGCGTCATCTCCGCTACGAAACAGTACTCCTGGCTGGACTATGTCGTCACGACAGTGGCTTTCATAGGCATCTCCCTGCCCAGCTTCTTCGCAGCGCTGCTGGCGATCTACCTCTTCGCCGTCAAATGGCAGATCTTCCCGATGAACCAGATCACCACACCAGGTCAGCCCTTCTCCATGCTCGACCTGATCCACCACCTGATCCTGCCGGCGACGGTTCTGGGGCTGCGCGATATGGCGGGTCTGACACGGTTCACCCGCTCCAGCCTGCTCGAGGTGCTGAGGCAGGACTACGTGCGGACTGCTCGGGCGAAGGGATTGGCTGAACGGAAGGTGATCTACAAGCACGCCCTCCGCAACGCCCTGATTCCGGTGGTCACGCTCCTGGGCTTTGGCCTGCCGAACCTCTTCAGCGGCACGATTGTCTTCGAGACGATCTTCACTTGGAGCGGCATGGGCCTTCTCTCCTTCGAGGCGGTCGTCTCGCGGGACTACCCCGTCCTCATGGTCGTCAACATCTTCTTCGCCTTCATGGTGATCGTCGGCAACCTGATCGCCGACATTCTCTACGCCGTGGTGGATCCACGCATCCGGTACTCATAGGGGGACAGGGCCATGCAGCCTGCTCGCACAAAAAATGACGACCTGATCCGGCAGGGTCTCTCTGAATCCCCCGGCACGTGGGCCAAGGCCGTCTGGATGCGCTTTCGGCGAAATCGAACCGCCCTGTTGGGTGCCTTCGTGCTGACGGTCCTGGTCCTGGTCACGCTCTTTGCACCGGTCATTACCAAAGTCGCCCTTGGCTGGGGGCGCGATGAGATCGACCAGCGGGCAATCCGGGCCGCTCCCAGTGTCGTCCACCCGCTCGGCACCGACAGCGTCGGTCGGGATCAGTTGACCCGGCTCCTCTACGGCGGACGCGTCTCACTCTCCATCGCCCTCGGCACCGTGGTGATCTACATGGCGATTGGCATCGCGGTCGGAGCAGTCGCCGGCTACTTCGGCGGCTGGATCGACAACGTGCTGATGCGCCTGGTCGATGTAGTCCTTTCGTTCCCGTTCCTCCTCCTAGCGCTGACAATTGCCGCAATCCGCGGGCCTGGCATTGAAAACCTGGTCTTTTCGCTGGTTGCGATCAGTTGGCCCGTACCAGCCCGGCTGGTGCGAGGCGAGTTCCTGTCCCTGCGAGAGCGCGACTATGTCGAGGCGGCCCGTGCAACCGGTGCCCTTCCCACTCGGATCATGTTCCGGCACATGCTCCCCAACGCCCTGGCCCCCCTGATTGTCCAGGCCACCCTTGACATCGCCTCGATTATCCTGATCGAGGCGGCGCTCAGCTACCTTGGGTTCGGCGTCCGTATGCCGATCCCGACCTGGGGAAACATGCTCTCTGAAGCCCAGAACATGGCAGTTCTGACCCGCATGCCCTTCCTCTGGGTCCCCCCTGGCCTGATGATCTTCCTGACTGTCATGTCGATTAATTTCGTCGGCGACGGTCTGCGCGATGCCTTAGATCCCCGGTTGAAGCAGTGAGGAAGGGGGCTATCCATCAATGAGAAAGCGCTTGGCAATCGGGTTGATGTCGCTCGCACTCATGCTCCTGATGGCCGGCTGCGGCAAGTACGCCGAGCCGCAGACGGCCGCCCCATCCAGCGACGGGGGAACCACTAGCGCTGGCCCCGCGTCATCCAACGGGGCCGCAAGCAGCGACAATACATCCACAGGGTCGACCGAAACGGGTTCCTCCGAAACCGGGAGCAGTACGAGCACCGGTGCTGAGGCGGAAAGCCAGGAGACCAAACCCGCCGAGGTCCAGAAGGCGGATATGACCGGCCTGAAGAAGGGCGAGACGGCCACGATCGGTACCGTCAAGGCCACGTTGGACGATGTCAACGTAATCCCCAAGGCGGCTGGCCTGCCCGATGGCTACGTCTACCTGATGATCAAGGTAACCATTGTGAACGAAGGCGACCAACCCTACACGATCAACGTGAATGACTACCTCCAACTGGCGACCCCCGAAGGGAAGAAGATGCGCTTTAGCGTGGCGGCCAGCACCATGCGCCAGCCCAAGCTGCAGGGCACGCTGAACAAGGGGGAGACTGGCAGTGGCTGGCTCGGCTACATGGTCAAGTCGCTGCCCGGCAACTATACGTACACGGTCTTACACCCCGACTGGGGCAAGGCCACCTGGGAGTTTGCGGTGCAATGAAGTTAGGGGGAGGAAGCGCGCATCTGACGGCGCAGCATATCCCTCGGCGCTAAACTCGCAGGGCCTCGGGATATGCTGCTTGCCCCCCAACCCCCCACGCGGCGCCCAGCGAAAAGGTCCGGCCCTCATGAAGAGGACCGGACCTTCGCTTGTACTTCTACCGCCCCTGCTGGAGGCGCTGTATGACGGCGGCGTCGATCGTCTTGCCCTTGGCAAGGCGAGCCCGAATCTGCGGATCGAGGTACTGCTTGCGCAGCCGAATGGACTTCGGAGTGACCTCGACCAGCTCATCGTCTGCGATCTGCTCCAACGCCTCTTCGAGGGTCAGCAGGCGAGGACGCTCCAGCCGGAGCGCCTCATCGGCGCCCGCGGAGCGGATATTGGTCAGATGCTTCGTCTTGCAGGCGTTCACATCCAGATCGAACTCCCGGCTGTTCTCACCGATCACCATGCCGGTGTAGACTTCAAGGCCCGGCTCAATGAAGAGAATGCCGCGCTCCTGCACCTGGTAGAGGGCATAGGTGGTGGTGGTCCCGGGCTCGGAGGCGACCAGCGATCCGCGCAGCCGGGTGGCGATATCGCCCCGGTACGGGCCGTAGCCGTGGAAGAGGTGGTTCATGATCCCGTAGCCCTTCGTCATGGTCAGGAAGTCCGACCGGAACCCGATCAGGCCGCGGGCGGGAATCAGGAACTCCAAACGGAGCTGACCCGAACCGTTGTTGGTCATGTTGGTCATCTCGGCCTTCCGGTTGCCCAGTGCCTCCATGACGGTGCCCATGAACTCCTCCGGGATATCGATCACCAGGTGCTCGATCGGCTCCAGCTTGTTGCCCTCTTCATCCGTGTGGAAGATGACCTCCGGCTTGGAGACGGCCAGCTCGTACCCCTCGCGGCGCATGGTCTCGATCAGGATCGAAAGATGCAGTTCACCGCGACCCGAGACGACGTAGGAGTCCGGGGAATCGGTCTCCTCGACCCGCAGGGCGACGTTCTTCTCCAGCTCCTTGAAGAGCCGGGCCCGCAGGTGCCGGGAGGTGATATACTTGCCCTCCTTTCCGGCGAAGGGCGAGTCGTTCGTGCGGAAGGTCATCTGGAGGGTGGGCTCGTCCACCTTGATCGGAGCCAGCGCCACCGGGTTCTCCGGATCGGTGATCGTCTCGCCGATGTTGACGTTCTCCAGGCCCGTCATGGCGATGATATCGCCGACTGTCGCCTGCTCCATGGGCACCCGCTTCAGGCCCTGGAAGCCGAAGAGCTGGGCGGCCTTGAACTTGGCCACCGTGCCGTCGAGCTTGGCCACGGCGACCTGCTGGCCAGCCCTGACAGTTCCCTGGCGGACCCGGGCGATCGCGATACGGCCCACGAACTCGTCGTAGTCCAGGGAGGTGACCATGGCCTGCAGCGGGGCCTCCACCTCGCCCTCGGGACATGGGATATGGTCGATGATCGTGTCGAAGATCGGCTGGAGGTCCTTGGCCTCATCCTCCATCTTGTACTTGGCAACGCCCGCACGGGAGGAGGCGAAGAGGACCGGGTAGTCGATCTGCTCATCGGTCGCGCCCAGTTCAATGAAGAGCTCCAGGATCAGGTCCAGGACCTCGTCAATCCGCTGGTCAGGCCGGTCGATCTTGTTGATGACGACGACCGGCTTCAGGCCGGCCTCCATGGCCTTGCGCAGGACAAACTTGGTCTGCGCCATGGGCCCCTCGGAGGCGTCCACGATGAGCAGGCAACCGTCGACCATGGTCATAATCCGCTCCACCTCACCGGAGAAGTCGGCATGGCCTGGGGTATCGACAATGTTGATCTTCGTATCTTTGAAGATAATGCCGGTATTCTTCGAGAGGATCGTAATGCCCCGCTCACGCTCCAGGTCATTCGAGTCCATGACCCGCTCGGCCACGTGCTCGTTGGCACGGAAGGTGCCTGACTGGCGGAGGAGACCATCGACCAGGGTCGTCTTGCCATGGTCAACGTGGGCGATAATCGCCACGTTGCGCACATCGGTCCGCTTCATCTCGCTTATGACGCTCCTTTGGCGAATTGCCCCACATGAATAAGAAGCCCATGTCAGGCTCCCAACTTTCTTATTATAGGGGTTGGTCGACGGAACTGTCAAAGCCATTTGCAGCATTAGAACGAAGAAGCGACCCCGAGAAGATCTCTCCAGGCGGATGGCGACCATCCGGCGGGACAGATCTTCCCGAGGCCCGGCAAATCTCACTCTATTGCGAGATGGTGTGCGACTCCTCCACCCAGGTCCGCTCCTCCGCCACCCAATGGTAGATGACAGTGTTCCAGCCGAAGTGCTCGCCGGCATTGTCGTAGTACCGGTTCTCCAGCGCTCCATCGGGGGTAACGGTGAAACTGGCAACGCTCATCCGTCTGGTCTGCCCCTTCTCATCCCGGGCCTGGACCCGGTACACCTCACCTTTGGCATGGTCGTAGGCGTAGAGCATGTGGAACGTCGGAACCGCACAGGAGCCGTACTGCTCCAGCCCGATGAATGTCGTCCGCATGGATGGGACGGGCTCAACACGCAGACCACGACCGCCCTCAAAGCTATACTCGCCAAGGTCCACCAGGTGGACGGGTTCTCCACCGCCCTTGCTGGCATAGAGCGCCCAACGGTTAGCACGGGCGCTGACCTGCCCCTCGGTGGCGCCGCAGTACGGATCAACCTGCACGCTGTACTGGGCATCTGGGGCGTACAGGAAGAGCTCGCCCTCATGCGCAGGAAGGTCGGCGCTGTCCCAGGCTTGCGATCGCAGGAGACCAAGGGAGACCTCCGGCCCACTCGCCTCACCGGCGCCGCCGAACTCGCCCAGGGTCCCGTTGTTTATCGAGAGCCGGTAGCGCCAGTCAGGGAAGCTCCCGCCTTCCGGGAGCATTCGGGCGGGCAGCCCCTGCGAAGGATAGAAGCGGATCGGGCCGATTCCATCGCCCGGCAGAAGGTCGAGGGGACCCATCGAGCCCATCGAGTCCCAGATATCACCGATGGTCCGGTCGAGGCGCAGGAAGAGGCTCTCCAACGGGTGCTCCGTGGGGTTGCAGACGGCGAGCGTCACCGCGGGGACATAGAAGGGCTCGATCGCCAACGGGTGCTGCTTCCACTCGACCTGGCGCACCTGGACCGCCAGCGGCGCCTTAGCACCGGGCTCGGGCTGGCAGACTCCCGGCACCACGACCAGCGGCTCCTGCCGAACCCAGCCCACCGGCTCCCCGGTGAGGGCGGCGAGGCTACTCTCGTGCGAGACGGCCGCGAGGGCGGGTGGGACCTCCGCCGGGGCGGGCTTCTTGCCCGCTGTTGGCGGCACTGGAACCGGTACGGGCTCGGGCCCCGAACTCGGCGCCCCTCCGGTACAGCCGGTGAGAAGAACGAGGGCGATCCAGACAGAAAAGCCCCTGCGCATGCTGCCACCTCCAACCCTTAGACTCTGCAGGGCGGTGCGGAAGTTGCGCAGGGGCCGCGACTACCAATTCATGGACTCGGCGATCATGACGCAATCAACCGAGAATCCGGACAGGTTGAATCATCGAATTGTTAGTTCGATGATATCACCATCTGCCAGGTTGTGGTGAAGCCCCACCACCTGCTCGGCGAAGCGGGCGCTCGGCCCGGTCACCCGGGCCTCCCGGACCCGGTCCAGCCAAGCCCGGTTCAGCTTGGCCACAAACTCCTCCACCGTGCTGCCCGGCCGCAGGACCACCGCCTCGGGCGATACAGGCTTCCCCTTGGGCTTGGCGAATACCCGAATCACCCCGGAGAGCTCCCAGATCAGGTGCCGGACCGCTTCCAACCCATCGCTCGATGTGGTGGAGCAGCGTACCGCCGGCAGCCCTGTCAGCGAGGCCATTAGCTCCGAGAAGACCGCCGGCGCCTCCGGCAGATCCGCCTTGGTCCCAACCAACGCCGCCGGTAGGTCGATCCCTGCCTCCCGTGTCACCTCATCATAGACCTGGTAGAACTCCAAGAACCCCATCTCGGTCAGCGGCGCCACAAATAGCACCCCATCCGCCATCTTGATCGCTCCGATGAGGGCCTTCCCGCCGCCACGTCCATCCACGGCGCCATCTAACAAGCCAGGAAGGTCAACGAGTTGAATTGTTGCTCCCTGCATCTTCAGCATGCCGGCGATGGGGCGCAGGGTCGTGAATGGATAGTCGCCCACAGCGACCTGGCGCCCGGTCAGCGCCTTCAGCAGCGACGACTTTCCGGCGTTGGGCGGGCCGACCAGGACGATCTGGGCCGCCCCCTCCTTCGGGATGAAGAACTGATCCTGATGCTTGACCGAGCGGCGCAGTTTCGCCTCCTCGATCAGCTCGTGGACCCACTTGCGCAGTTCGCCGTAGGGCCCGTTGTAGTAGTCAGGGAACATTTCGAGGCACTGGTGTAGCATGCGGATGCGGTCAGGCCCTTCGAGACCGACAATCCGGCGCTTAATGAGACGACGCATCTCCTGATGTGGCATTGGCATGGGGTTTCTCCTCCTTGGTTGGGGAAATGGAAAAAGGCCACAGGCGCACAGCGGCACCCATGGCCCTCTCGACCCCATCCAACGGTGGATGCAGGCATAGAAAAAAGGCCACGGGCGCTACGCGCACCCATGGCCTTGCAGCTTCACGCTCACTGCCTCAAGCTACTGGCAGCGGGGAGCGGGCCGGGTAGCGGCTGCGCCTGAAAAAGGGCATAGTACCCCCTGGGCAGCCGCGAAGAGTCCTGCCCGGCGCACAGCCTCGCCGAAGAAACCGCCGAACCCGAAGGCTACAAGCCTCTTCGACACCCGGTCCACCTCCATTCCGATCGAATCAATGCTCCGTCAAGTTTACCACACTTACCAGATTGTGTCGAGCAGGTAGAGAGCCGCCACTGTCACCATGGCCGAGGTAAAGGACTTCATGAGAGCACGCCGGTTTTTCTGGAACCAGTGCTCGTCTACGAAGGTGGCCAGGCCGAAGCCGAGCCCAACCGCCAGATAGCGAGTCGCCTCCAGGGGTAGGCGTGGCGTCAGGATAAAGCCAAAGATCACAGCGAACACAATGGCACCGATGATGACGATCACCTGGCGGCCGAACTGCATGTGGGGCTCTCCTCTCTAGGACTGGGGCGGGGCCTCCGGGTCCGGCTGGAACAGATCCTGGACGGCCTCGCCGGTCAACGCCTGTAGGTGGACGATCCTGGGCTCAGGGTAGCCGCTCCATCGCTGGAGCACCTCAGGGATCGCCGTGAGGTCCATGTCGGTCTCGATCTGGCGGGCCAGGGCCAGCGCCTCGCTAACGCCCATGCTGGGCGCACGCTTGTTCATGGCGACATCGGCCATGGCCATGAGCACAGCGTAGGCCCGCTCGGGTGCCCTGGGACCGCCCTCCTTGACATAGGCGATCGCCTGGCTGCCTGTCAGGAGCTTTCCGTCCAGTTCAATCCCACTGACGGAGTCGACCAGGGTACCGACCACCTGGTAGGTGAGGAAGACCCGGTGGTGGATCCTCCGGCCAGCGATGGCCTCTACCTCTTTCTGCGCTCTGCGTGCGCTCCCCCCGGATTTGAAGACGGCCATCGCCTCATCGGGCGCCGGAAGAGTGGCAGCGGTCAGGGTCCCACCCTCACGGCTCTCCTCCAAGAGCGTGACAAGACCCGTGCCGGTCGGATTGTCGGCATCGTAGATCCACAGGATCGTCCGCTCAAAGGGCGGCTGTTCTTTGGGCTCCGGCTTGGCGAACATGACCAGGGCGACAACGCCGAGGGCCAGGACGAGGAGGCCGGCCCCCATCCAATAGAGCACTTTGTACGGGTTATCCTTCTTCGGTGGTTTGGTTCCTTTGCTTGGCAACACGTAACACCCCCAAACCAGAAGATTCGACAAAGGCCCCCGACGCTTCCTGCGCCGGGAGCCCAATCTCAGTTGACAGGGCGCCGGTTAGTCTCGCCCAAAATGTGAAGCTGCGGTACCACGTGCCAGCGACCATCTACCGGGGTCACTACCACGTCGTGAAGCAGTTGGATCACCTCCAGGAGTTCCTGGTCCTCCACCCAGACCTCGCCGCAGCTCTCCAGGGCGTCCATGGCCGCCTTGTGGCGGCGAGCGAACGAGTTCATGGACCGGACGAACTCGCTGTCCAACCCGGTCGCGGACTCCATTTCAACGGTACAGTGCTCGACTCCGTACTTGCTGGTCAGCAGCGCATGGACCATGCCGAGAATGAAGAACGCCGTGTCGCTCTCCACCGGTTTCTTCAGGCGCTTTCGCACCCCGGCCCTGTCAAGCGTGACGCGCAGGGTTAGCTCCAGCCTCTGATCCATCCGGGGTGCCTCCTTCCAGATCCATTCTACCCACAAATTACCATAAAGGCGAGTGAGTGTCAATCCCTGTGGTTGCAGATTGGGGTCCAAACCATCTCGCTGGGTAGCAGATCTCCCGGTCAGACCGTATGAATGAAGCAACCAAGTAGCATGGTCGCCCCCTCCGGAGGACGGTCCGGAGGCTCTGCCCTATCTTACGGGCTGGCCGCCCTGACGGTGCCAGCCGGGCAGAGGAGCGATCCCATGGATCGGGCTGCAAGTCGAACACCGCCATGGCACATCCGGCGCAGCGGCTTCCCCACAGCCTGGCGCTTGGCCCGGCAGGGTGGAGCCCCGCTTGCTCCCGTGGAGGTGGGCCTGCTGGACAGCGGGGTGGACCTGCTCCACACCAGTCTGTCGCGGCTGTTGGGACCTGGGCTCAATCTGCTGGCGCCAGGCGAGCCGCCGCAAGACGAGCACGGCCACGGTACTCACATTGCCGGTATTCTGGCACTGGCGTCAGGGGCATGGCTGGAGCCGGAGGGCCCGCCGCCCATACGGATCCGTCCGGTCAAGATCTTCGATGGCAAGGGATACGGCAAGATCCGGGACATCATTGCCGGCCTCACGTGGTGCGCCGAGCAGGGCTGTGCGGTGATCAACCTGAGTTTCGGCACGGATGGCAAGACAAGCCGGGCACTGCACCGGGCCATTTGCGAGATCGAGGGGGCTGGGGTCCTCCTGATCGGGGCAGCGGGCAACGATGGTCACCGGGGCGAGGTGGATGTCCCCGGCCGTTACCCCGAGGTGCTGGCCGTTGCCGCCTGCAACCGCCAGGACCGGCTGGCCCGCTTTTCCAGCCGCGGGCCGGAGGTGGACCTGGTCGCTCCCGGGTCCGGGGTGATCTCCCTGGCACCCGGCGGCGGGTATGTCCGCATGAGCGGCACCTCCATGGCGGCGCCCCACGTTACGGCTGCCGCCGCTCTTCTCCTGTCCGCCGAGCCCGGGATCTCGCCTCCGGCCATCCGCTCCCGGCTGAAGACAACCGCCGAGTGGCTTCCGACCATTCCCGCGATCGCACAAGGGGCCGGCCTGCTCCGGGCGGACCGGCTGCTCCGGGGACGTCCGCAGGTCCAGTGAAAAGCCCGCCGGATCTCGCCGGCGGGCTTCTGTTACTCCTCGCTGTAGCCTGGGCGCAGGTTCTCGGGTCGCTTCAGCCAACTCCGTATGCCCCGCCCGGCGTAAGGTTCATCTGCGAAGCGGGGGATCACGTGCAGGTGAGCGTGGGCGATGGCCTGGCCAGCCACCTCGCCACAGTTCCAGCCCACGTTGAACCCGTCCGGGCGAATGGACTCCTCCATATGGCGCCGTGCCAGTTGCAGCAGTTCGTAAGTCGCCTCCCACTCGGCGGGGGTCAGGTCGAAAACCGTCTGCCGGTGAGCCTTGGGGATGATGATCCCCGATCCACGCAGGACCGGTTCGTTCCCTGTGTAGAAGGCGGCGTGCTCATTCTCGGCCACCAGCGTGCCGATGCGATCAGGGTGGCGGGCACAAAAGGGACAGTCGGTCTCCGGCATGATCATACCCTCCTTAGATCGGCAGGCGAGCCTGGATCAGCTCCCCACGGTGGACAAAGTTATGGACCGAGAGGCCCAGCAGACGGACCTTCCGCCCCTCGAACTCGATCCGGGCAAAGACCTCGCGGGCCGCCCGCCCGATCTCCTCCGGGTCGTTGGTTGGCATGGACAAGGTCTGGCTCCGCGTGATCTGCTGGAAGTCCCCGCCCTTGGGGCCGCCCTCCAGGAAGACGTTCCACTTGACCTTAACCGTCACCGTCCGGGCTGCCAACTGCTGTCGGTGCAGGTCAGCAGCAAGGTGTCCGGCATACAGCGTCAGCTGGTTGGCCAGGTACGCCCGATCGGTCTGATCGACCGCAAAGGTGTTCTCCTCGCCGATCGATTTCGCCTCGTGTGATGTGATGACCGGGCGGGCGTCGATCCCCTGAGCCAGCAGGAGCAGCTCGTCGGCACGCCGGCCGAAATGCTTGCGCAGCACATCCGGATCATAGGCGAGCAGATCCCCGCAGGTGACGATCCCCAGTGCCCTCAGGGCCTGTTCCCCTGCTGGACCGACCCCGTGGATTCTGCGGACCGGGAGCGTCGGCAGAAGCGCCTGAGCCCGCTCCCAGGTAATCACGGTGAAGCCATCCGGCTTCTCCATGTCCGATGCCATCTTGGCGAGGAACTTGCAGTATGAGACCCCGACCGATGCGGTCAACCTGAGTTCCCGCCGGATCGCTTCCTTGAGCGCCCGTCCTATGGCAATCGCGTCGCGGCCGGTGACATCCAGATACGCCTCGTCGATCGACATGGGCTCGACCGCGTCGGTAAAGCGATGCATGATTTGGCGAACCTGGCGCCCTACCTCGCTGTACTTCCCGATATTCGGACGGATGAAGACAGCCTGCGGGCAGAGGCGCAGAGCCTCCCGGGAAGGCATGGCCGATCGGACTCCAAAGGTGCGCGCCTCGTAGGAGCAGGTAGAGACCACCCCGCGCGAGTTGGGCGAGCCGCCAACTACGACCGGCTTGCCTCGCAGGCGTGGGTTGTCCCGCTGCTCCACTGCGGCAAAAAAGGCGTCCATGTCCAAATGAAGCACCCATAGGCTGGTGTTCAAACCAGGAGGTCTCTGCGCCATAGGTCACCCCGGTAGGTTCGTTACTGGCATCATAGCATTGCTCTTCTGGATCGTCATCCTCTCAGCAAAGAAGGAGAACGAAGCTGTGATGGAGAATCATGGAATAAAAGCCATGTAACGGAGAGCGGAGCGCATGCTGAAGTACCAAATGCATTACCGGGTTGCCATCCCCTGGTACCGGATGCGCCTGCGCAGCCGTCACAGGGCAGACGGCGTACTGGTGTTGAGGGCCCACTTTGAGCATCGCCGCCACGCGGCCGCTGAAGCGTGGAGCTATGTGCCCGACTTTCGTGCCGAGCCCGTGACCAGAAAGGCGCTTGACGACGCTCTGATCGGAAGGCTCCAGTTGAGGAGCCACCTCTTCGATCTCTTTCTCTTCGAGGCGAGTGATCCCAACGCCAGCGTGGAGGTGCACTGCTACCCGAACGTGGCCGAACGCCAGGCGGAGCTGCGGGCGCTGAAGGTCTCGGATCAGATCCTCCACCTGCATGATCTGATCCAGCAGGAGTTGGGGCGGGCGGGGATCCGCGGGCGCCTCGTGCGAGTTGACGCCAATCAGCAGGTGGTCCGTGCCATTCTCCACGGGACCTACTGGAAGCACGCAGGCCGGGCGATCGGCTTCTTCCTCACCATGGTCGCCTCCGCCGCGGTCTTGACAAGCACCGGTGTCCTGGAGGGCGCGCATGGCCGCCTGGCCACTACGGCGGGGGGATCCGTTCTCTCGTACTTCATTGGCGCCACGCTGACCGCGGCGGGATTCTGGTTCCGTCATTTTGTGACCGGCAAGAAGCGGGAGGTAGAGTACCATGTGGTGGAGTAAGGAACTCTCCAAGGCGTCGGTCTCCAAGGAGATCATCAGCGCGCTGGAAGTGAGGGAGGACGTTCCTCCCTATCGGGTCTTGCCGAATGAGGACCTTGACTTTCTCATCGTCTCCGAGCAGACGGTGGTCGGCGTGGAAATTGCCTTGGGTGAGCCAGGATCTGCGCTCTCATACACCTCCCTGGGGCGGTTGGAGCGCGCCTCTTATACACTGGCCTCGCAGTACCCGGACCGGCATCTCTTTCTGGCCCTCCTGACCAACCTGGAGGTCTCCCCTCGCTCCCAACAGGTACTCAGCCAACTGGGAATCCAACTCTTCCACACGGCAGCGCCACGGCCCGAGGCGCTGACCGTAGCCGACCTCATGCTGCCAACCAGGCCGGTGCCATCGCTCTCATAAAGAAGAGAGCCCCTGCCAACTCGGGCGGGGGCTTGCTCTCACAATGCGTGGACCAGTGCCTTGAAGTGGCGGCCCCGCTCCTCGAAGTTGCGGTAGGCGTCAAAGGAGGCGCATCCTGGCGAAAGCAGCACGTTATCGCCGGGTTGGGCCGCCTCACGGGCCACTCGGACCGCATCTGCCATGTCGTTCGCTCGAGCGATTGGCCCCCGGTATCCGCCCAGTCGAACCGCCTCCTCGATCTTGGGAGCGGTCGGGCCGGTCAGAATCAGGCTCTTCACCTTCTGCGCCACAAGTGGGGCCATAGGATCGAACGGGACCCCTTTGTCGGAACCGCCGGCGATCAGCACGATCGGCGCCGCCAACGTCTGGAGGGCCGCCACCGCCTCTGCCGGCGAGGTGGCCTTCGAGTCGTTGTACCACCTGGTCCCAGCTAGCTCCCGTACCGGCTCCAACCGGTGTTCGACCCCGGTGAAGTTCGTCAACACCTGACGGATCGCATCCATGGAGGCGCCGACCAGGTAGCAGGCCGCCATGGCAGCCAGCACATTCTCCAGGTTGTGGAGGCCGAGGAGTTGGACCTCCTCCACCTTCAGGGTCGGGTACTCTCGCCCATTTCGCCGCCAGGTGATCGTCTCGTCCCGAATGAAGGCGGCATCTTCACCGCCGGGGTCACCATACCGGCTGAAGAAGAGAACCCGCCCGGGCGCCTCTTCTGCAAAGGAGCGGACCATTTCATCACCGTGGTTCAGGATCACCCAGTCATCCGCCCCCTGAAAGCGGAAGATGTTCTTCTTCGCGGCCACATACTCGTCCATGGAGGCGTGGATATCGAGGTGATTCGGGGTGATGTTCGTCAGCACAGCGATTCGGGGCGAGCGCTGAACCAGCTGAAGCTGGAAAGAAGAGAGTTCCAGGACGACTACGGCCTTCTGCGGGATCGCCTCGATCCGCTCGATCAGTGGTGTGCCAATGTTGCCGCCTACATAGGTCTCTCGCTCGGCCGCTTTCATGATCTCCCCGATCAGGGTGGTGGTCGTCGTCTTACCCGCGCTGCCGGTAATGGCAATGGTCTGAGCTGGACAGGCCTCGAGCACCAGGCCCGCCTCACCGGCCAGGACCGCTCCGCGGGTACGGGCAGCCTCGATCTCCGGCAGGTGCTTCGGCATGCCCGGCGTCAGGAAGATCAGGTCATGGTGCGCGAGCGGGGAGAGGTAGTCCGTCCCTGTGGAGAGAGTAACACCCATTCCCTTCAGCTCCGTTGCTCGCTCGCCGAGCTCTGCCTCCGTCCGCCGATCGCAGGCGGTCACCCGGGCACCCCTCTGCAGCAGATAACGGATCAGGGCCATGTTGGAGACCCCGATACCAACCACCGCGACATTCCGTTCCTGAAACTCCACGGACATGTACCTCCTCGTTGCATCCTGAGCCGGTTCGGTCTGACTCGAAGGAAAACCCGATGGAGAGTTCGCCCCATCGGGTTCGGGTTCCTTGCGACTATTGGGCCTCCCGGAGAAGCTGCTCGATTCGGTCGAGACCGGTGTCGATCCGCTCCATGGAGGTGGCGTAAGAGAAGCGCAGGTAGTTGGGGGAGCCAAAGCCGGTGCCGGGGACCACCGCGACCTTGGCCTCCTCCAGGATCACCTGGGCCAGGTCATCGGAGTTGTTGATCGCCCGCCCGTTCAGGGTCGTGCCGATCAGGCCGGCGATATTCGGGAAGAGGTAGAAGGCGCCCTCGGGGGCCATCTTTACGGCGACGCCGGGCAACCGGTTCAGCCGGTCCATCATATGCTGGCGGCGGCGGTCAAACTCCTGGCGCATCGCCTCCACCGGCTGCTGGTCACCCAGCAGGGCCTGGACAGCCGCCTTCTGAGAGATCGAGGAGGGGCCGGAGGTCGAGTGGGACTGCATATCCCCCATCGCCTTCGCGTAGATCGTCTCGGAAGCCGTGTACCCCATGCGCCATCCGGTCATGGCGTAGGCCTTGGACATGCCGTTCACGGTGATCGTCCGCTTCTTGACCTCATCACCCAGAGTGGCAATGGAGACGTGCCCAGCGCCGTTGTACAACAGCTTCTCGTACATTTCGTCTGTGACGATGATCAGGTCCTTCTCCACCGCCAGGTCAGCGATCGCCTGGAGCTCTGCGCGGGTGTACACCGCGCCGGTCGGGTTGGATGGGCTGTTCAGGTTGATCGCCCGGGTCCGAGGGGTCAGCTTCGCCCGAATCATCTCCGGGGTCATTTTGAAACCGGTGGACTCATCGGTCTCTACCACCACGGGGAGACCGCTGGCGAGGCGGATCATCTCCGGGTAGGATACCCAATAGGGCGCCTGAATGATCACCTCGTCGCCGGGGTCGAGCAGGACCTGAAAGGCGTTGTAGAGCGACTGCTTCGCCCCGTTTGAGACGACGATCTGCTCGGGCTTGTACTCGAGCCCGTTCTCCTTGCGCAGCTTCTCGCAGATTGCCTTACGTAGTTCCAGGGTACCGGAGGATGGGGTGTACTTGGTCTCGCCGCGGGTGATCGCATCAATACCGGCAGCCTTGATGTGGTCAGGCGTGTCGAAGTCAGGCTCGCCCACGGAGAAGTTGACCACGTCGATCCCATCGGCCAACATCTGCTTGGACTTGCTATCGATCGCCATAGTCGGGGAGGGCGAAATTGCCCGGGCACGGGACGACAAGCGCATGTTGGCTATCTCCTCTCGGACCTTGTTATTAGGAGAGTATACATGCCCGAAGCCGCTGTGCCTAGGGAAATTCTCCGTTAAATAAAAATAACCCGGCGACCTGGAATTACTCCGGCTCGTCTTGCTCCTCGTGGTCGTGGTCGTGCTCCTTCGTCTCCGGCTGGATGCCGGTCGCCTGGGCCGCCTCCTCCAGGATCTGCTCGATCTGGCTGAGGCCCGCCTCCTTGGCCACGTCGGCGCCGGCCTTGAACCAGTAGTAGGCGGGGCCGAAGCGGTCCTGTTGGAACATAATCTGGCCCATGCGAAGGTAACCGACCGCTACGAGCCCGACGTCGCCGGTCTCCTTCGCCCGAGCGATGGCCCGCCGCCCCAACTCCTCGGCCTCGTCGAACCGCTCCAGGTAGGAGTAGAGGAGAGCGAGTGTCGCCATGGCCTGCCCGAGCAGATGGGGCTCCCCCTCGGCCTCGGCGGCCTGAACAACCAGCTCGAAGAGGCGGGTCGCCTCCAGGTACTCCTCCTTCTCCATGAGGATATTGCCCTGCAGGGTTAAGGCTGCGGCCCAACTCAAGGTATCGCCGGCCTTGCCGGCCCCGGTAGCGGCACGTTCCAGCCAGGTCTGCGCCTCCTGCGAGCGCCCAGCCTGATGAAACCCCTGCCCGATGCCCAACTCCGCCCGGTACCCCTCCGCCAGCCGGAACTGCCTGGCCACGGAGAGTGCCTCCTCATAGTGGCGAAGGGCCGTCTCGCCATCGGTCAGGTACCAGGTGAGAATGTCGGCGGTCTTCAACTCCAGAGCGAACCGCTCCCGAGGCTGCAGCTCGCCGGCGAGCTTACCCTGAATCAGTTTGAGCGCCTCCGCCAACCGGCCCTCGTTGACCAGTTGTTCAACCTCTGCCAGTACCACTCCGGTCTCTCCTTTGGTGAACACGTTACCTGCAGTATACCCCTCCCAGGGAATCGCTGGCTAGGCCTTGCACCTCCGATAGGGCGAGATGCACTGTCGGGGCGGTGCGATACTGGGCGCCGATGCCATAGGCAGAGATCCACCCGCGGTGGAGAATCAGAGCGGACGACACCAGAAGAAGGAATGGGAGGTCGCTCACATGGGAGAAACCGTCGTCGTCGCCTTGGGTGGGAACGCTATTCTCCAGCCGAAGCAGGGAGGGCGATACGAGGAGCAGTACTGCAACGTGATGGTGACCGCCCGGCAGATCACGGGGCTCGTTCGCAAAGGGTTCCAGGTGGTGGTGACTCATGGCAATGGGCCGCAGGTTGGGAACCTGCTGATCCAGAACGAGCGGGCCAAGGATACGATCGCCCCCATGCCAATGGATGTGTGCGGTTCACAGACGCAGGGCATGATCGGCTACCTGTTGCAGCAGTGTCTGGGTAACCTTCTCGACCACGATCGTCCGGTGGTCACCCTCGTCACCCAGGTGCTCGTCGACGAAACGGATCCCGGCTTCCAGAATCCGACGAAGCCAGTCGGCCCCTTCTACCCGGAGCAAGAGGCGCAGGAGCTGATGCAGGAGAAGGGCTTCCGCATGAAAGAGGATGCCGGCCGAGGATGGCGCAGGGTCGTTCCGTCGCCCGATCCAGTGGAGATCATCGAGAAGGAGGCGATCCAGACCCTCCTCAGCTCCGGGGCACTGGTGATCGCCTCGGGGGGCGGCGGCATCCCCGTGGTGCGGCGAGGAGTGGAGTTGCGCGGCGTCGAGGCCGTAATCGACAAGGACCTGGCCGCACAGCGGCTGGCTCAGGCCCTGGGTGCCTCCCGGCTGGTGATCCTCACTGACGTATCCCATGTCATGCTCAACTACAACACCCCGGAACAGGTCCCCCTGTACAGGATCACCTGTTCCGAGGTAAAGGTCCACGAGGCCGAGGGCCACTTTGCCCCCGGCTCCATGGGTCCCAAGGTGAAGGCGGCAATCCGGTTTGTGGAAGCGGGCGGTAAGGAGGCCCTGATCACCTCGCTGGACAGCCTGCTGGAGAGCCTTGAGGGCAAGACAGGGACCCGGATTCTGCCCGATGCATAGAATGTGGATCATCTCACAGGGAGAAACGGAGCCCCTCGCACTACGGCGGGAGGCTCCGCTTTTTCTTCGTCTCCGTCTCGGGTTTTTGCGAGCCAGCTCGGGGCTGTATCTGCCGGATGCGCAGGAGGATCTCCAGGACCATCCGGTTGTCCGGATCATTCAGCGAGAGACCAAGGATCTCCTGAATCTTGGCCACGCGAAGCCGAACGGTATTCCGGTGCACGAACAGCCGGTTGGCAGCCTCCTGCACGCCTCCCGGCGAGGCAAGAAAGACCCGGAGGGTCTCGAGTAGATCCGAATGATGTTCAGCATCGTGTCGCTCCAGGACGGTCAGGAACCGCTCGACCAGCCGCTGACAGTCCGGCGATCGGCAGAGGTGGTTGAGGAGCACGTAGACCGCCAGGTCTTCAAGGGTTGCCACAGCACCCGGTCCACGGGCCTCCAGGCCGATCTTCAGATACTGCTTCGCTTGAGCATAGCTCGTTGGCAGTTCGGAGACGGCCCTCGCGACCTGTCCGATGCCGAAGGACCAGAGTGGTGACGAGCCAAGCTGCTCGGTCTGCCCGCGCTGGATCGCGAGCGCGAGGGCTACCGCCTGCGAAGAGCCACCCGTGCGCTGCTCGTTAACGGTGGCGGGAATCAGGAGCAGGGTTTCACTGTCGGCGTGAATGATCACCGTACCTGGAATCCGCCGGGAGCAAATCCGCTCCAAGAGCCGCAGTTCAACCCCTTCTCTCTCGGACTCCGGCCCCATGTCCACTGCAACCACCCGATAGGGTTTGGAGAGGTCCCACCCCATGGTCTGCGCCTCATTGATGATCGAGGCGCCCTCCCCCTCGCCATGCAGCACGCGTAGCAGGAAGCGGCTTCGGCGAACCATGTCCTCCTCCAACAGCGTCTGGTCCCGGCTCAGAAAGACAGAGAGCACTTCGCGGGCCTGCAGGGCCAGGATGAGTTGCTGCTCTGTCAGGGTCGAATCGGACTCAGCGATCGCCAGGAAGGCGCTGCGGCGGAGGCTCACGTTAATGCGGGCGATCAGGTAGCTGCGGCTGGGCCCTGAACGGCCATTGGGAGGAAGCACTACCCGATGCGTGTCGGTACCCATGGCGTGCAGCGGATGCGAGGGGTAGTAGATATCGGCCACGGGAGTCGCTGCGCCGGTTCGCCAGCGCTCGTAGACCTGCCGAAAGTCGGCGGTGGGCGGCGGTCCCTGTTCCAGCGGATAGACCTCCGGCGAGAACCCCGCGTCCAGGATCCAGACCTCCCGCTCCACCCGCTGTCCGATCTCCTCGAGAATCTCCCGAACCCCCTTGCACCTACGGGCGAGGGCACTGAAGATGCGGAACGCCTCGTTGGACTGGATCAGGATCTGTTCATGGGCCTCATACAGAATCTTGTAGACCGGATCAATGATGCTCTTCCATGCGATCTCACGAGGCATCTCGATCAGCGGCAGGCTAACCGCTTCGGCCTCATCCAACGCCTCGGTCGGGATCGTGTCAATGTACCGCTGCAACTTGATCCCGACACCGGCGGCCTCTGCCCTGGCCGCATCCCGAATGAGGCGGCGGGCCAGGCCCGGATCATCGCGCAGAAAGTACCCGTTGACCAGGAGGAACTCGCCACCCTGAAGCCAGTCAGCAATCTCCGGCGAGTCCATAATCGTCACGGCGCGGACCAGGCGGTTCAGTCCTTTGCTCCCACCGATCACCCGCACGAATGGGACCACCTTCAGCATCTCTCCGACGGTTACCGGCAACTGAGGAGCCTGACCCAGTGTATCCATGTCTCGTCCTCCTTCTTCGAAGCAAGCACGAGGTGGACAGGCGGTGAGGAAGGGCGTCGGGCCAGAAGGTATCGTCACCCCTAATTCTATCACCCCAGGCAGCGCTGCTCGCAAGACACATGAGGGGGAGCCCCCGGTGGGTAGAACGGATACTCGCTGCTCCCTGTAGCTCACCTGTGCATCATGCACTCTGCAGTGACGCCAAAGCTGGACGGGTGCACATGGATGTGCCCAAGCGCTTCCCGTACGATGAAGGCGGTCCGAACACGACAGGCAGAAAGGAGACGGGAGACGGTGGCTACCGTAACTGTATCCAAGCCCAAGCTCACGAAGGCGATCAGCCCATTTGGCTACCTGGCCCTGGGCGTCGGGGGAATCGTGGGCACCTCCTGGCTTATGGTTGCCGGTTTCTGGATGGAGACGGCTGGTGGTCCGGTTAATGCTCTGCTCGGATGGCTGCTCGTTGCGGTTCTGGAGTTACCTCTTGTCCTTGCCTACTCGGAGGCGGTGCCCATGCTGCCCAACGCCGGCGGCGAAATGGAGTACTCCAGGCGAGCCTTCGGCCGCTTCGGTGGCTTCGTTGCCGGCTGGTTCGGAATCATCGTCAACCTGATCGTCAGTGGGTACGAAATCGTCGCGCTGGTGCGCATGATGGAGTTCCTCTTCCCGTCCCTCTCCCAGATTGGCGTCCTGTACAGGGTGCAAGGATCTTCGGTCAGCCTTACCACCATCCTCCTCGGCCTGCTTCTGGTGGCCGTAATCACAACCATGCACTACCGCGGTGTCCGGATCTCCTCGACCTTCCAGAACACAACCACCGTCTCGATTCTGACCCTCTCTGCCATCGCAGTCATTCTCGGGATCTCGCTGGGCGACTTCTCCAACTTCCAGCCGACCTTCGGCAAGCCCACCCTCGCAGGGGTCCTGGCGGTCGTCACCATGCTCCCCTTCTCGCTGGCCGGTTGGGAGACCATCGCCAAGAGTGGTGAGGAGGCCAACGTCACGGGTAGTTGGGCGGGGAAGGCCCTGCCAATCGCCTGGGTGATCGGCTGGCTCTCCTATGTGCTCACCCTCTTTGCCACAGCCATGGTCCTGCCCTGGCAGGAGGGGATCAAGTCGACCATTCCCTTCGCGACAGGCCTGAACACGGTCACCGGCAGCACGATTCCCGGCACGCTGTTGATCGTGGCCGCCATTGTGGGCATCGTCGGCGTCTACAACGCCCTGTTCTACGCCTGCACCCGTCAGATCTTCGCCATGTCGCGGGAAGGACTGCTGGCCCCCTGGCTCTCCAAGGTGCATCCCACATATCAGACGCCGGTGAATGCCATATGGCTGGCGACAGGTGTGATCGCCATCGCCGCCTTCATCGGTAGAAACGGCCTGATTCCCCTGGTAGATGCCTCATCCTTCTCCTATATCGTGCTCTGGGGCATGACCTTCTTCGCAGTCCTCCGCCTGCGCAAGAGCGAGCCCAATCTGGATAGACCGACCCGCATGCCGGGTGGACTGATCACGGTGCTCGGATACGTCTCCATCATCTTCTTCGCCTTCGCCATGCTCTACCCGAAGAGCCCCGGATCGCTGGTCTGGCCGCTTGAGTACCTGGTGCTGCTGGGCCTGGTTGGACTCGGCCTGCTGCTCTACGCCCTGCGCCCAGCCCATACTCCGGAGAGTTCCCAGTAGCACACATCCAAAGGAGGGATCCGTCTTGCAGAATCACTTCAAGAACCGCGACTTCCTGCGCATCGGAGATTTCACCAAGGAAGAGGTCCTCTTCATCCTGGACACCGCAGCAGACCTCAAACGCAAGTGGGCACGGCGCGAGCCGCATCCCTTGCTGGCCGGCCGAACCGTGGCGATGATCTTCGAGAAGAAGTCCACACGTACCCGGGTCTCCTTCCAGGCGGCTACGGCTCACCTTGGCGCCCAGAGCTTCTACCTCCGCCCCGACGAGATGCAGTTGGGGCGCGGCGAGCCGATCAAGGACACGGCCCGGGTCCTGGACCGCTACTGCGATGCCCTGGTAATCCGGACCTTCGGCCAGGAGATCGTGGAGGAGTTTGCTCATTACATGAACAATCCGGTGATCAACGCCCTGACCGACCTGGCTCACCCCTGCCAGGGCCTGGCCGACATGCTGACCATCCGGGAGAAGAAGGGCGGATTCCGCGGGCTGAAGCTGGCCTACGCCGGCGACATCTTCAACGTCTGCCACAGCCTGATGATCATGAGCGGCCTCTTCGGCATGGAGATGTGTGTTGCCCATCCGAAGGGCTATGGAGCGAATGAGCAGGTCCTGAATCAGGCCCGGGAGTTGGCAGCCGCATCCGGCGGTCGGATCGTCTTCACCAACAGCATGCAGGAGGCCTGCGAGGGCGCGGATATCCTCTACGGCAACACGTGGACTTCCATGGGTGGACCGGAGTTGGAGAAGGAGCAGCGCCTGAAGGACTGGGCGCCGTACCAGATCAATATCAACGCGATCAAGATGGCCAAGCCCGACGTGATCTTCATGCACTGTCTGCCCGGATACCGGGGTCAGGACATGACCGATGAGGTGATTGAGGGCCCGCACAGTGCGACATGGGATCAGGCAGAGAACCGGATGCATACGGAGAAGGCTGTCATGGCGCTGGTTATCGGCTAGTTCCAGAAAATGGGTCCAAAGGCCGCCCAGACCGAAACTAAGGGAGGCTCGTCGATGGCCGGGTGGCCCCATGTGGTTGGGAACCAACGAAAGGAGGACCACGCATGACCACGTACGTCCACGATTCCTGGAGCCCTCTGAAGAAGGTGCTGCTCTGCAAGCCGACCTACTTCAGCTTCCAGCCGATCAACGAGATCACCCGCAAGGTCCTGGCTGAGGGGGAGACCGCTCGCCTTGAGGAGTTCAAGAAGGAGCACGAAGAGTTCGTCCAGGCGTACCAGTCGGCCGGTGTCGAGGTGGAACTGGTCGATCCGGACCCGAACCTGCCGTACATGGTATACGCCCGTGACTTTGGCGCATGCCTCGCCGAGGGTGCCCTGATCGGCCGCTTCCGCGAGCCGATTCGGCAGACCGAGGAGAAGCACTATGCGAAGAAGCTACGTGAGATGGGGGTTCCCATCATCGGTAAGGTTTGGCGTGGCGCCTTCGAGGGCGGCGACTTCTGGTTCCTCGACGAGACGACCATCGTCCACGGCGTCGTGGCACGGACCGACTGGGAGGGCGTGCGCTGCGCCGCCGAGATCCTGAAGCCATTGGGCTATGAGGTGATCGGCATCCCACTGGACTCCCGGAATCTCCATCTGGACATGGCCTTCAACATCGTGGCACCAAAGACGTGCGTCGCAGCGGTGGACGCCCTGCCCGACTTCTTCCTCAACATGCTGAAGAAGCGGGGCTTTGACATCATCGAGACAGGACCGGAGGGCGTCTTCAAGCACTACTGCAACATCCAGGCGCTGGGTCATGGTCGGGTCCTGACCTTTGAAGCGAACAAGGATGTCAATGCGGCCTTGCGGGCACGGGGCCTCGAGGTGATTACCTGCCGTCTGTGGGAGATCCTGAAGGGCGGCGGCGGCCCGCACTGCATGACCTTCCCGATCAAGCGAGAGGTATAGCGGGCAGAGCGGGCCTGAATCCCCCTCGCAGCGAAGGCACCTGCACACATACCACGAAACAACCCCCCTGCGGTGCACTGCACCCAGGGGGGCTCTTTTCGCCTAGTGGGGCCGCTCGGCGTAGAGTCGCTCTATGGCTCGCACGATCGCCTGGGCCACGGTCTCCTGGAAGGCGGGATCCTTCGTGCGGGGGCCCTCGCTGGGATCGTTGACGAAGGCGACCTCCACCAGGGCGGCCGGCGCCTCGGTGTTGCGGGTGACAAAGTAGGTATCATCCTTCGCACCGCGGTTGATGGTGCCGATCGCCGGGATCAACTCCTGCTGGATTAGCCGGGCCAGGTTGAGGGAGCGCTCGCCGTTCAACGTCGATGATGAGTAGAAGGTCTCGGTTCCCCGGTCACCGGGGTCGCCGGCGTTATGGTGGATCGAGAGGAAGAGATCGACCTTGAGCTGGTTGGCCATCATGGTCCGGTACTGCATGTCCAACTGGTCCCGGGGCTCCTCCGGCGAGGCGCTCAGATAAGCCTCGGGAGCGGCCCGGCGATCGGTGGAGCGGGTCATGAAGACCCGGGCCCCCTTCGCTTCCAGGAGGGCACGGACCCGGAGGGCAACCTGAAGGTTGATCTCCTTCTCCACCACCCCGAGCAGCCGGCTGACTGCTCCACCGTCATCGCCACCGTGGCCGGGGTCCAGCAAGATCGCCTTGCCCGCCAGCCCGGGCGGGTAGATCACGAGGTAGTGCCCCTGCTCTGAGCGCTTCATGGCAAAGGATCGGTAGCTCGGAATGGCCAGGCGAACCCCGGTCTCGTGCTCCACCACCCGAATCCCATCCAGGTTGATGGGGGCGCCCAGGACCGCACCAGGCAACTCTACGATGATATTGGGGCCGGCTTCACGGGCTGCGGGCAGGGTCTCCCCGCTGATGGCGAAGCGGAGTACCTCCTTGCCGTCCACCATCTCCCGGCTGATGCCGGTCAGGGAGGGGCGGAGCAAAACCGCCAGCGTGCCGGTCCCCTCCTCCTCCACCCGCAGCGTGGGCTGGCCGGTCAGCTCCAGGCGCAGGCCGGCGGGGTCGATCACCGCCTGGCGGACGCCCATGAGGTTGAGCGGAATCGGACGGGGCTCGGGCTCACCGGTCTCGAAGGGAATCGTCAGGGTGCTTCCCTCCAGCACCGGCGTGCCAAGGCCACTTCCGCCGGTCTGGATCGCGAGGCGGATGGCACCGGAGAACGGCTGGGTAAGGGAAGCCTTAAAGCCGTCGCCGGTGATCACCGGAGCGGGTGGTGGGGCGGCTGGCGTCTCCGCGGGTTCGCCCACCGGCAGGGTGTATCTCTGGTAGACCCAGCCAACCTGCCCGGCACTGGTCTTGACCTTCAGCCAGGCGCCATCGCTCTTGAGAACCTCAAGCAGCTCACCCTGGGGTAGGACGCCCAGCGACTGGGCCTGGATGGAGGGGATCATGCGCAGATTCAGTCCCTCCGGGTCCTTCACAGCTCGTACAGGTGTATCGGCGGCTGGAGCCGGGGTTGTCGGGGCCGTGGCAGGTATGGCAGTCAGGGCTTCCAGGGCCCAGGTCCGCTCGGCCAGGGTGTGGACGAGACGGCCATCGTGGACCTGGACGAGGCTGCCATGGATCCAGCCCCGCTTCCCGCGGGGGGTCTCGGCCCGGACCCATCCCCCTGCGGCATCCAGCAGGTTCAGCGTCTCGCCGGGCCACACGGTGTCGACACGGCGGGCCTCACTGTTCGGTCCGGCATAGATACCGCTCTCCGCCTGAACTGAGACCGACATCCCCGGCAGGGGCGTCAGAATGCGGGGCGGCTGAATCGAGAGCTCCGGGACCGTGCCCGCCGGGGCGGGCGGCGGCGCCATGGGAGCCGGCGTGACGGGTGTGGTCGGAGGTGCTGGAGGCTCGGGCGTGGTTGGAGCCGGCGGGGTCGGTGTGGTCGGGGGTGCCGGAGTGGCAGGTGTGGTTGGAGCCGCCGGCGTGCCGGCCGTCGCGGGGACAAGGGACATGTAAACGGCAGCCACCCACCCCTCGGTTCCATCGTCCAACCGGATGCGCCACCACTCGGGCGAGCTCTCCAGCAGCCGCACCCGCTGATCCTGGACCAGGCGGGTCAGCACCGGGGCGGTCAGCGAGGGCTCACGGCGCACGTTCAGGACATCCGTATTGACGAGTGCGTAGCGGTCTTCATCGTCATAGGAGACGCGGCTGAACCAGCCTGCCACCCAGCCCTCAGAGCCGGCAGCGAGCCGGACCTTGTACCACTCACCCTCCTGAGCCAGGATCGTCGCCTGCTGGTCCGGGGCCAGGGCCCCCACAACGGCATAAGTCGTTCCGGGGCCGGCGCGCAGATTGAGACCATCCTGGTCAATAGGCCGAAGCGTAGCGGCCTGGGCCGTACTAAATGAGCCATAGATCAATAAGAACGCCGCAGCAGCAGCGATCCGCTTCACGGCATCATACACCCCTTGCTTTTATTAAACATTAGACGGTCTACCTATCTCTTGGGCTTCGCGATCCAGGGCCATTTTCCTCTTTTCTACCTGATAGACATTGTTCGACATCACTATCAGGTATTTTGTCGGTAATCGTCAAATTCCTTCCAGGAAAATGAAGGGACCCCCGACGCGTCGGGGGTGTGAACCAGCTCAGTGTCCGCTCTTTACCGGATGCCCGTAGTGCTTCTGAATCGCATCGACCGAGTCGCCGGCGATCACAAAGTCAGCGTGCGGGGTCTTCAGACGGATCACCCGGTTCTGCGTGTCGAACTCGGTGTCACCCAGGTGGATTTCGTACTCCTCACCTGCGGCGGTGTGGATCAGCAACTCGCCCCAACTCTGCAACTCCTGCTGGACCGACTCCATTTTCATGACAGATCCCTCCTTCCGCCGATAGTCTTTCCCGAAAGCGGAGAGGGATTCGAGCCAGGAGAGGTCCCTCCGGAGAGTTTTCGCTTCACAAGGCGGACTGCCACGGTGGGGCCGATCAGAAGGATTATGAACCAGCGGGTCATCTGCATGGCCAGCACAAGGCCGGGGTCGGCGCCCAACTCCAGGGCGCTGGCGACCATGACATCCATACCGCCGGGGGTCGAACCAAGCACGGCAGTCATCGTATCCACACCGGTTCCAAGGTGGAAGAGGTAGCCGACCCCGAGGCAGATGCCGATCAGGGCGATCACCAGCCCGGTCTCGATCAGGGCGACCTTGCCGAGCCTGCGAGCCATGGGCAGATCGAAGCGAATGCCGATCGAGATACCGACCAGAAGCATGCCGATGTCGAACAGCGGTGCGGGCATGGCCAGGTGGATCGGCAGTGTCCAGGAGATGGCCAGAGCGACCAGGAAAGGCCCCAGGAACGTCGGCGATGGCACCCGGAAGCGACGGCCGGCCACGGTACCGATCACGCCGGCAGCCGCCAGTAGGAGCAGATTCAGCCACCAGACAGCGGTCGCCGGAGCCCCTGTTGCACCGCTGGTAACGACGCCTCCTGCCTCCTGCAGCGGAAAGATCGCCCCCACCGCCAGCGGGGCCAGGAACATGACCAGGATCAGCCGCAGGTACTGCAAGATGGCAACCACCACCGGATCGGCCCCGACCTCATCGCTCATGGCGACCATGCTGGAGGCCGCACCCGGGAGCGATCCGAGGAAGCCGGTGGCCCGGTCGATACCCGCCCATCGCCAGAGGAGATGCCCGTTCAGGAGGCTGAGACCCCCGGTGATCACCACCGCAACGAGCAGCGGAACGCCATGGACAGCAGCCAGCTTCAGGGTTGCCAGTGGGAAGGATACGCCTGTGGAGATGCCGAGGACGGCCTGTCCCACCGCCTGGTATGCCGGATGCAGCGGTCTGGGTCCACCTGACCGGGCAGCGAAGAGAATGCCTGCGACCATAGGGCCCAACAGCCAGCCAACCGGCACGTGGAGGAGGTCGAAGAGCCAGCCCAACGCGGCAGCGACAAGAAAGCGAACGAGTAGGGGGCCGGTCAATGTGGCTCGCTCCTTCTGGTTGATAATCCGGGAGCATGCGGTTACCTTAGAGTTGTTGACCGCTATTCATACCGAGGTGGATGAAGACGTTGCACAGACTCTCGCTCGGGCTGGCCATTCTGATCTTCGGCGCCAGCCTCTACAAGTTCCTGGAGGGGCTTTATGCGAGCCGCCTTGTGCCCGACCTGGCGCAGGAGGTCCCACCAGACGTGGACCTGGGGGCGGCGCCCCCCCGCCTCTCGGTCATCGTGCCAGCCTGCAACGAGGAGCGCTCGATCGAGAGCGCCGCCCTGTCTCTGCTCCAGCAGGACTACCCGGCCCTCGAAATCGTGCTGGTCAACGACCGCTCGACCGATGGTACCGGAGCGATCATGGAACGGCTGGCCAGGGAATATCCAAAGTTAGTGGTGGTTCAGGTCGACCACCTGCCCGAGCGGTGGCTGGGCAAGAACCACGCCCTCTGGGTCGGCGCACGGCACGCCACCGGTGACCTGCTCCTCTTCACCGATGCCGACGTCCACTTTGATCCCACGGCGCTGCGGCGGGCAGTCGCCTTCCTGGAGCGACGGCAGCTCGATCACCTGACCCTGGCTCCGGAGATGGCGACCAAGGGCTACTGGCTGACCGCCTGGGTGGGTTTCTTCATCATGGCCCTGCTGGCCTACAAGAATCCCTATCGGGCGAACAACCCGCGGTCGAAGGTGGGCATGGGGATCGGGGCGTTCAACCTGATCCGCCGCTCCGCTTACGAGGGGATGGGCACCCACGAAGCGATCTCCCTCCGCCCCGACGACGACCTCCGCCTGGGGCAGCGCCTGAAGCGGATGGGCTACCGTTCCAACATCGGCATCGGCTGTGACCTAGTCTCCGTGGAGTGGTATACCACGCTCTGGGAGGCGGTCCGCGGGCTGGAGAAGAACACCTTCGCCGGCCTGGAGTACAGCCTCTTCATGGTCGGCTTCGCGGTGGTCGGACTTCTGACGATCATGGTCTGGCCATATGTCGCCCTCTTCCTGACCAGCGGATGGAGCCTCTGGCTCTATGCCGGGGCGATCCTGCTTCAACTGGCGACCTTCCTCGTGGCCAATCAGATGATGGGCTCACGGTCCGTCTCGCTCGCCCTGGCCTACCCGATTTCGGCTCTCCTCTTCGCCTTTACCGTGGCCCGGGCCTCCTACCTGACCTTGACCCAGGGCGGGATCACCTGGCGGGGGACCTTCTACCCGCTGGCGCTCCTGCGCAGTCAGAGCGGTCTACCCGAGGAGCGCTAGCCCTCACGGACGGGCCGGGGCCAGGCGCCCTCCTGCCGGAGGAGCCGCTCCTTCACGGCAGGGCCGCCCATGGAGTAGTTGCCGATCACCCCATCGCCGCGGACAACCCGATGACAGGGGATCAGCAGGGGTACTGGGTTCCGCCGCATGGCGCTCCCCACCGCCCGGGCCGCTCCGGGCTTTCCTGCCGCCGACGCCAGCTCAGCATAGGTCCGGACCTGTCCCCGGGGAATCGCCCGGCAGGCAGCCAGAACCGCCTGGGCGAAGGGGCTGAGCCCGCTCAGATCGATCGGCCCGTCGTAGGCCTGACCACTCAGCCAGCCCTCCAGCAGGCTGGTGAACTCCGCCTGCCGCTCATCGGAGCGGATTGGATGGACCCGGGTCTGTGCATGGCAGTGTGCCTCAAAGCTCTCGCCTGACCCCTGGCCCCCGGACAGGCAGGCGATGCCGCGCTCGGTGTAGGCCACGTAGACCGGGCCAAGGCTTGTCTCACAGCAGGTGTACTTCATGACCGTTCCTCCAATCCGAGCACTTGCGCGGCGAAGGGGCTGAGCGGTTCCCCTGGCAGGTCGCCTAGGGAAAGCCACCGTGCGCCCAGTGAGTCGATGCCATCGGGGCCCTTCCGCAGCCGTCCTGCGCGGTCCACCATCACCTGGTAGATGAGGCCAATATGCTGCAGATCCTCCACCTCACCGCTCGGCAGCGTGTGGACCAGCCGCTTGTGACAGACCATGAGCAGGGAGAGGTCGGTGACCGGAAGACCGGTCTCCTCGATCATCTCCCGCCGAACGGCGTCCTCCGGCGACTCGCCAAACTCGATCCCGCCGCCGGGCAGATCCCAACGGCCGGTGTAAGGCCCCTAACCCTTGCGGATCAGCAGCACGTGATCATCGACCAGGACGAGCCCATAGGCACCCAGGTGCCGATGTGGCCGCACGGCGCCATCATCCTTCCCCATACGTCATGACGAAGAGCCCCCGGATTGGGGGCTCTTCCGGTTCGCTCTGCACTAACCTATTCCGCGGGCCTTCTCGATCTCCTGCACCGCCTCTGGGTTCTCCAGGGCGGAGAGATCGCCCGGGTCCTTGCCCAGGTAGGCCGACTTGATCACCCGGCGCATGATCTTGGCATTCCGGGTCTTCGGCAGGGCGGTGACAAAGCGGATCGCCTCCGGGATCAGCGGCCGGCCCATCTCCCGGGCGATCCGCTCCCGCAGTTCCCGGGCCAGGGCCTCCCCGGGCTGGGCGCCCGGCCGCAGAATCACGAAGCAGACCGCCGCCTCGCCCTTAATCTCGTGCGGGATCGAGATCGTCGCCGCCTCCTGCACGGCCGGGTGGCCGACCAGGACCGACTCATACTCAGCCGGCCCGACCCGCTTGCCGGCGATCTTGATCGTGTCATCGGACCGGCCATGGATGTACCAGAAGCCATCATCATCCACCGAGGCCCAGTCACCGTGGACCCAGACACCATCGAACCGGCTCCAGTAGGTCTCGGCATAGCGCTGCGGATCCCGCCAGAAGCCCCGGGTCATACCGACCCAGGGAGCGGTGATCGCCAGTTCGCCCACCGTGCCGGCCGGAACGGGCTGCCCCTGCTCATCGAGGAGCGTCACCGCCATGCCGGGGATCGCCAGGTTGAAGGAGCAGGGCTTGATCGGCCGGGTCGGCACACAGGCGAGAATGCCGCCGGAGATCTCGGTCCCGCCGGAGTAGTTGATCATGGGGCAGCGCCCACCCCCCACATGCTGGACAAACCAGTCGTAGGGCTCGGGGTTCCAGGGCTCGCCGGTCCCGCCGATCACCCGGAGGCTGGAGAGATCGTGCCGCTCCACCCAGTGCGTACCGAAGGGGGCGAGCGCCCGGATTACCGTGGGCGAGAGGCCGAGGTGGGTGATACCGTGCCGCTCGATCATCGACCAGAGCCGATCCGGGTGAGGGAAGTCCGGGGCGCCGTCGTAAAGGAACATGGTGGAGCCGAGCATCAGCGTGCCGAAGATCAGCCAGGGACCCATCATCCAGCCAATGTCCGTGAACCACATCATCAGGTCCTGCTCGCCCAGGTCGAAGCAGTGGGCCATATCCTGGGCGCCCTTGATCGGGAAGCCCCCGTGGACATGGACCGCCCCCTTCGGCCGGCCCGTCGTTCCGGACGTGTAGATCAGCATGCACGGGTCCTCCGGGTCCATCCGCTCGGTCTCAAACTGCCGCGGCTGTTCCGCCACCAGGTCCCCGTACCAGAGATCCCGCTCCTCGGTCCAGTCGACCTCGCCCCCGGTCCGGCGGACCACCACCACCCGATGGACGCTCGGTGCCATGGCGACCGCTTCATCGGCCACCTGCTTCATGTTGACCAGCTTGCCCCGCCGGTAGTAGCCGTCCGCCGTGATCAGCACCTTTGCCTCGCAGTCGCTGAGTCGGCTGGCCGCCGCTGCCGGGGCAAAGCCGGAGAAGATCGGCGTGAAGATCGCTCCCAGCTTGGCCACCGCCATGATCGCCGCCACCGTCTCGGGCATCATGGGCAGGAAGATGCCGACCCGGTCTCCCCGCCCAACCCCCAGGGCACGGAGCCCGTTGGCGAGCCGGTTCGACTCGACCCAGAGCTCCCGGTAGGTCCAGCCCCGAGCGATCCCCTCCTCCCCCTCGTAGACGACCGCCAGCTTGTTCCGCCGGTGGGTCCGGACATGCTTGTCGACGCACTCGTGCGCCAGGTTCATGCGGGCGCCCCGGAACCAGGCAGCCCAGGGCCAGCCCTCGCTCAGGTCCAGGGTCTGCTTGGGCGGCTCATACCAGTCGATCCCCAGATCCTCCGTCGCCTGGCTCCAGAACCAGGCCGGGTCCGCCGCCGCCTTCGCCTGCAGCTCCTCCAGACTGCTCAGGCCGCACCGCCTGACGAACCGGCTCATGCGGGCATCCTGAATCCATTCCTCACTTGGGTGCCAGATTCGCTCCGACATCTCCCCACTCCATTCGTCGGAATTACACCGGGAATGAATCATACTTATACACTCATCTGATGAATTCCTACACAAATCCGAATCCGCCACCCGAACGTCCTATTCTACGGGAGGATGAGGTCATGCAGCACATCGGCGAGGGTTTCACCTACGAACCCACCGGGGAGCAGAGCGGCTTTCTCGAGGGCCCGGATGGCTCCCGGGCGGGTATACACTGGGAGTTCAGCGACGACGGCCCGTTCATCGCCCGGCTGGAGAAGCCCGGGGAGAAGCACTGGGGCGTCTTCCGGATCGGGATCAGCCGCCCTGTGAGGTCGGCGGAAGACCTGGCGGCTGGGCTGCGGGAGCTGCTGCCAAAGCTGAGGGTGATCTACCAGCGGGCACGGGTGCAATGAGCAAGGGGAGAGGCCGAATTTGGCCTCTCCCCAACGCTTGTTACGGCTCCTTGACGGTAATGGTGAACATCCCGGTGTCGACAAGGTTGTCCGGGTCTCTCATGACGACGGTGACGATATAGGTCCCCGCAGGCCCCGTAGGCGTGCCGTAGATCTCTTGATCGGTCGGGTCCACGCGCAGCCCGGGGGGCAGGCCCTCCGCATGCAGGTAGAACGCGCTGTTGTCGTAATCGGTGGCTGTGAGCACCCGGCGGTTGTACGTGCCGATGGTCACGTCGTAGTCACTCAGGGGCCCGAGGGTGGGGGGATGGAAGGTCCAGAAGCCGATGGGCCGGAACACCTCCATCACAAAGCTGGTGCTGGTGGTGAGTCCCTGCTCATCCTCTGCGATGACCGTGATCGGGTAGTCACCCTCCACCATGGGGATGCCGTGCAGCTTTCCGGTCATCGGGTTGAGGATCAGCCCTTCGGGGGCAGCGGCACCCAGGCTGTAGCTGATCTTACCGCCGTTGGGATCAGTGACTCTGAAGGTGATCTCCAGATAGCTCCCCATGGCCTGCGTCCGGTCAGCATAGGTCTCGTCAAAGTAAGGGGTGTCGGGACCGGGCTCAACGGGCGGGGGCTCCGCGGGCCGAGGATTGCTGGGCACCACCGGCGGGCGGAGCGTCACCCGGACGGATGCGCTGGCCGAGAGTTCCCCGGTGCTCGCCGTGATCGTCACAGAGCGCCCGCTCCGGTCGGCACCGGCCCGCCAGGAACCAGTCTGGTCAATCGAGCCGTGGGTGGCAGACCAGACCAGATCGGCCGGTTCAAAATCATTGCCATACCGGTCCTCGCCCTTCGCCTGGAACCGGACCATGTCACCCTCCTCGGCAGACTCTACCGGTGCCGCGACGTAGAGGTAGGCCAGCTCACCATGGGTCACCGTCACCGGCACCCGGACCGGGGCCAGATCGGCCACCCGTATCTCCAGAGCGCCTTCCCGGGCCAGCGCACCGGCTGTGAACGTACCCGTAGCGGCGCTGTAGGAGCCAAGCCCTCCCGTCACCACATCGTACGCCATGCCCTCGATCGCCTCACCGGCGTCGTCCTTCACGGTGACGGTCAAGGTCGTCGACTCCAGCGGCGCCAGGGTGGACTGGCCAACCTCAGCCTCCACCGTGGCCGGGATCCGGCGGACCACGGTGATCACCTGTTGGCTCTCGTTGCCTGCCAGATCCGCAGTCGTGACCGCCACCTCGTTCGAGCCATTCGCCACGGGAATGGTGACCGACCAGGTCAGGTCCGGAGCCACTACGGCGGGCAGGCCGTTCACCGTCAGCCCTTCGATCCGCTCGCTTACCTTGCCGGTCAGGGTGAGCCTCTCGGCCACCACGGGCTCCGCCACCGGGTCCACGGAGATCACGGGAAGGGATGTGTCCGTGTACGTCGTGTAGATCGTCTTCCCACCCGGCAGGATGTGGGTCGCAAAGGCCTTGTCCAGCAGGTAGTAGACCTCGCCGGCGTAGGCCAGTTTCGCGTTGCCAACGGGCGAGAGGCGCTCGAGGTCCTCGCTGGAGATCAAGCCCTTCTTCAGGGCACCTTGTACATAGTTCTCCGGCCAGGGCAGCCCCGGCGCCGGCTGGATCCCCAGGAACTTGGCGAGGAAGGCAATGATCTCGCCCCTTGTCATCACCTGATCCGGGCGGAAGGTCCCGTCCGGGTAGCCCAGCGACTGGCCATACAGCTGGACCATCTCCTCGGCCACGGCGATCACGCCCGCTGCCGCATGGGTCGCCGTGTCGGCGAAGGCAGTGTTGCCCTCCGCCTCCTCAGTCGAACCCTCCTTGTCGAAGGCCCGCACCAGGAGATCGACCCCCTGGGCTCGGGTCAGGCGCCCCCACAGGTAGTAGGGGCGCTCAATCAGCCCCAGGGCTGCCAGCCGTTCCGCAGCGGCGGTCATCTCCGTCCGTGGCAGGGCGGCGAGGGCCCTACCCCCCTGCGACAGAATGGTGAGCGCAACCAGAAGCAAACCGATCGCCTGTTGTATCCGCTTTGTGTGCATCCCTTTCTCATTCCCTCCAGACCGAATCATTTCTGAAGTCATCCTATCGTCTGGAAGGGGAGTGCTCCCATCGGGTAGACTCCGTAGAAAGACCGCTGCCCGCCCCTATCCTGGGCGGGAGTGATTCCCGTTGCCTGCGGGAATCCTGGGAAGTACTCAAGGACAATTGCCGTACGCATAAGGAGGAGGCCATCGCCTCCTCCTCTTGTGGGATCATTAACAGCGCTCAGCTACTTGGTAAGCACCTGACTGATCTGCTCCAGGTCCTTGAGCAGCTCCTCCTGCAGGGCCAGGCGCTCCTGCTGGAGCGGGATCAGCGAGTCAAGGGCCTCGTTCAGAGCGGCCTCATCCCTCTCCCGGGCGGCCGTCCTCGCTGCCTCACGGGCCGACTGGATCGGCTCCTTCAGCGCCGCCAGTTCCTGGCGAGTCGCCCGAGCCTGCTTGAAGAGTCCCTTCGCCTCCGACTGAGGCTGCTCACCCAGAAGCTCCCTGATCTGCTCAGCAGTGGCCTGGACCTGCTCAAACATGGCCCGGTTCTGCTCCGCCAGCCCCCGGGAGAGCTCGATCTTGGCCCGGGTCTCCTCGCTCGCGGCCGCGAGACGCTCCTCCATGGCCGGCTGCTCCGGCTCGGCAGCCTGGGCCACAGACGCAAACCCGATCACCGTCATTCCAACCATCAGCATCGTCGCGATCATCCGCTTGAACATGGTAGGTACCTCCTCCTTTGATTGGGGTGGCCCACCCCGGGGTGGGCCTCACATCTCAAGAGTAGCCCCTACTTATTGCCAAGCTGTGAACAGCGCATGACCAGTTTGACAAGAATCTGTCACCGACTATAGGTGAAGGCTGGGCGGTACCCCCGGGCATCCATCGGCCACCAACCCGATGATCACAAAGCCAAACCGGGTGAGGAACGGCAGGGCAAGGAGCAGGCCAATCGTGCTCCATGGCTTGATCGGCATCTGTATCCCCTCCATTTGCTCCGAGTAGTCCATCGACTTCACTCTCAACTTCCACGTCTCCTGCTGAACTGGTAAATATAATCTCACCGCGAAATGGGATGACAGTTAGTTGGAATGGATTGTTCCTTGCTGTGGTTGCATTGTTTTTCGTATAATCATTACGTTAATCACTGAGAGTGGGAGGGATCAGCAGTGGCCGTCTCGGCACCACGCCCGCTGCCGCCCCGCCCGAGACCGGCCCGGTGGCGATTGGCCGTGCGGACGACGACCGTCCTGGTGCTCACGGCGATCCTGGCCACAGGTCTCGTCTGGTGGCGCGGCCCGGTCTGGCTGGCACCGATCGAGACCTTTGCCCAGGGACCGGGCGGAGCAGTCGCCTATGTCACGATCGCCAACCAGATCCGGGAGCAGTCCGCTGCCTTCTGGACCGGCGGCGATGTCCACATGCAGTTGGACCAGGCGGAGTTCAGCGGCATGCTCTCCTCGGCGCTCCTGACCGGGCGTACCTCCGAAGACCCGATTCAGCGGGTCCGTGGGAGCCTGGTCGATGGCGAGATCAAGGTCGAGGCGATCGTCCAACTGCCCAACAGCCCGCTGCCTGAGCGGTTTCGGGGCCCGATCGGCGTGAGGCTGCGCCTCAACCCGGTCGTGACGGAGCGGGGCCTGGTGCAGTTCCAGATCACCCGGGCTTACGCCGGCAGAGTCCCGATCCCACCGACCCTGATCAGATGGGTCGGGCGACTCTTCCCGGTCATCGACATCGCAGGCTTCGATGCCCGAGCCGCGGCGATCTCGCTGCCGCTGGGGGACATGGTCTCCAGCTCGCTGGGCCGCAAACTGGAGATCAAGCGGGTAAGCGCCAACGATGGGCGGCTGCAGATCACGATCGCCATGCCGGACGAGGTCGAATAAGCGAGACGAGAGAAAGCGCCAGGCGAGAACGCCTGGCGCCGCTTTGTCTCTGTCACCGACTCTTCCCTAGCCGCCAAACTTGAGCAGGGTACCCAGCGCCTTCTTGATCGCCTCGGGCCGTTCGCTGTCCTGCAGGCTGAGAACGCAGTGCTCCAGCTCGCCCTCGATCAAGAGGACCCCTGCCCGGTTGGTCGCCTCGCGGACCGCCGAGATCTGGGTCAGCACCTCTTCACAGCGGCGTCCCTCGTTGAGCATCTTCTCAATGCCCCGGAGCTGGCCCGTAATGCGGCGAATCCGGCTGATAACCTCCTGGCGGTTCTTGGACAAGGTGATCTCCTCCACCATTATCCCTCCCGTGTACAGGCTTCTACACCTTCAGCGTAAAGAAAACCTGGGGCGGAGGGTATCCCCCTATCATGCCATCCCCCGTGGGGTATTCGGGCTAACCGAATGACCAGTTGAGCGCCCGCCTGAGCGCCAGAAGAGCCTTGTCCTTCAGCTTACACTCCAGCATGACGTCCACGTCGGGATCGGACAGCCGCTCGAAGTGGTGGCGGAAGTCATCCGGATCGATCAGATCGGCATGGTGGCGGGAGCGGGCGCCATCCCTCGGGGTGGAGAAATGCAGCTTGGGCCGCTGCCCTTCCCATGTCGGGAGGATCCGTTCGAACCAGGGAAGCCAGTCATCCTCCCGCAGGACCCGGTGATGGTGCAGGTCGAAGACCATCGGCCGCCCGATCTGCTCAGCGATGCGCAAGACTTCGGCGGTATTCCAGGTGACGTCATCGTTCTCGACCCATAGCCGGCGGGCGATCTGGTCCGGCAGGCGGCGGTACTGCTCGACAAACCGCCTGGCAGCGGCCTCCTTATCGCCGTACCCACCGCCAACGTGCAGCACAAATCCCCAGTCCGCCGGCGCCTCCAGAAGTTCGAGGAGCCGGACATGGTAGGCCAGGTCGGCCAGCGTCCGCTCCAGGACACCCGGGTCAGGGGCGTTCAGGACCGAGTACTGCCCGGGATGGAGCGTCAGACGGGCACCGGTCTTGCGCGCCAGGGCCGCCACGGCAGCAAACTCAGTGGCAAGGTCCTCCGCCCAATTCCATTGCGCCGCCACCGGATGAGTCGCCAGGGGTACCAGGTCCGATGTCATGCGAAAGAGACGGATCCCCTTCGCGTGGTTCCAGCGCAGGACCGCCTCCAGCGTCTTCAGATTGTTCCGGGCCACCTGGTAGAGATGGGCACGCCGCTCCTTCGCCTCCATGGGTATGAGCCGCTTCGCCGTGATCGAGCGCAGGCGGGGGCCCTCCTTCTCATCCTGCAGGGTCAGATTGATCCCGACATAGCCGAGCCGGATCGACACGGGAATCCCTCCCGGGCCCCGCCCCCTGAGCGCCTAGTCCAGGACGCCCCGACGCATCGCCTCGGCCACCGCCTGGGCCCGGCTCTGCACGCCCATCTTATCGAAGAGCAGGTTCATATGCCGCCGGACAGTCCGCTCGCTCAGGTAGAGCTTGGAGCCAATCTCCCCATAGGATGCCCCGGAGGAGAGCAGTTTCAGCATATCGATCTCCTGTGGGCTCAGGTCCGCCTCGCCGCCGCGCTTTGTCAGCTTCCCCGCCAGGCTGGGATGCAGCACCACGCCGCCTGCCACCGCCGTGCGCACCGCTGCGGCGATCTCCTGGAACGACGCCGTCTTCGGCACGTAGCCGGCGCACCCCAGATCGAGGGCCGACTTGACCAGGGCGGTATCGGTGTAAGTCGAGAGGATCAGGACGGCGGGCGGATCCTCGGCGGCCAGCATGGTGCGGGCGGCATCCAGACCGCTGCCATCGGTCAGCTTCAGGTCCAGGAGGACCACATCGGGCCGGTGGCGGCGGGCCATGAGGGTCGCATCGGCCACGGTGGCAGCCTCCGCCACCAGTTTGAAGCCCTCCTCGCTCCCGATCAACTGCTTCAGCCCTTCCCGGACCACGGTCTGGTCCTCGACCAGCAGCAGGCGAATCACATCCATATCCGAACCTCCCCCAGATTCGAAAGGGTTCCGCCGAAATCGAAACGAACAAGCTATTCCGATGATACCAGAGAGGGTGTGAGTGCGGCCATGCGCAGACCTGAGGTGCCGGTCGAGAATGTCGCCGAGATTGTCTGGGGCCTCCTGGTGGTCGTCTACCTGGTCGCCGCGGGGAGACCCGAGTTTTACAGGCCGCCGGTGGTGGCGGTCTTCGCCCTCTGCGCCGCGGCTGCCGCCCTCGAGCTCTACCTGCGGCGGATCAAATGGCCGCACGTGATCTGGTATGACTCGATCGTCTGGACGATCTTTCTCTCGGGCATGGTCTCGGTGACCGGCGGGCGCGGCTCCGAGGTCTGGCCCGCCTATATTCTCATGTCCCTGACCGCCCCGTCGGTCGCCTACCCGACCCTCCCCTATATCCTTCTGACGATCAACTCGGTCCTCTATGTACTGATCTACCTCTTCAACAATCCGTATGATGTGCCCTTTGAGAGCGGGCTGCTGATCCTGCGAATCGGCATCTTCCTCCTGGTCGCCTACGTGGTCGACCGGTCGATGGAACGGGAGCGGAGGGCGAACCAGAAGGCGATCGACCTGGCCCACAGCCGGGTAGGCGAGCTGGTCCGGGCGCGCGACGCCGAGCGGCAGCGGATCGCCGGCGATATCCACGATTGGCTGGGGACCGGGATCGTCGCCCCGATGCGGCGGCTGGAGTACGCCGTTCGCTGCCAGGAGATCGACCAGGTAAGGCGGGAGGTCGAGGAGGCGGCGGAGAGCCTGCGCCGCTCCCACGCGGAGCTTCGCCGGGTCATGGAGAACCTGCATCCGCACCTCCTGGAGCAGATGGGGCTGAGCCAGGGGCTGGAGGCCTATCTGCACGAATGGGGCGATGAGCATGGGGTGGCCGTCACCTTCACGTTGGAGGATGGCCCCGAACCGCCCGCAGCGGTGGCTCTCCAGCTCTTCCGGATCCAGCAGGAGGCCCTGAACAACTGCGCCAAGCACGCCGCCGCAAGCCAGGTCTCCGTCCGGCTTATCCTCCGGCCCGACCGGGTCCGGCTCCTTGTGACCGATGACGGCCGCGGCTTCGAGTCGGGCAGCCGCCCCGGCGGTCGGGGACTGACCGGCATGAGCGAGCGGGCCTCCCTCTTCGGCGGCACGGTGCGGGTCCACTCCCGCCCCGGGGCGGGCACCACGGTCGATGCCGATCTACCGGTCAAAGAATGAGAGGAGCCGCCCAGTGGGCGGCTTATCTCATTGCGGTCGGGTCAGGAGCGGCGCCGCCAGCCCCAGGGCCAGAAGGCCGCCGCCCAGGCCGAGCGCCACCAGGGAGAGCCCGATATCCCCCATCCACCCGATCAGCGGGTTGATGCTGATCGAGGCGAACATGGCGAGGAAGGAGAGCGCGGAGAGGGCCGTGGCCCGCCCGCCGGTGGGGATCCGGCGGTTCAGCTCCCCGCTGATCACCGGCTGGCGCCAGGCCCCGCCCCCCACGACCAGCGCCACCAGCAGGGCGGTGAGGAGAGGGCCGGTGGGTCGGGCCAGGAGCAGGTAGGCCAGGGCGGGCAGCCAGTGAGCCAGCAGCAGCGCCCCGCGCACCCCCAGCCGCCGCTCCGCTGCCCCGGCGACCAGGGCGAGGAGCATCTGCCCGCCCAGGGCCAGGGCGGTCAGCGGGCCGAACCAGGCGACAGCGATCCCTGCCCGCTCGAAGAGCGGCTGGTTGTACCAGAAGATCGCCTGCAGCAGGGCGAAGCCGGCGGTGCCGACCATGCGGAGCCCTACGAGAGCCGGCTCCCTGCGGATCAGGCCGGCCGCCGAGCGGAGGAGGGCGAGCGCAGCGTGGCCCTGGTGGTCCTCTGCCCCAACCGGCGGTGCCACCGGCTTGAGCCGGAAGGAGACCGCCAGGGCCAGGGCCATGGGCAGAATGTTGAGCGCCACCGGCACCACCGGGTCGATCGCCCCCAGGAAGGAGCCGACCGCTGTACCACTCACGAAGCCGGCCGTCGCCGCCGCACTCGTCAGCCCGAACGCCTGGGTTGCCAACCCTTCCCGCTCTCCCTCGGGCAGGCTCTCGTAGAGCAGAGCCGAATCGCAGCCCGACTGGGCCGCCAGCCCGACGCCGAAGAGCAGGGTCGAGAGGGCGAATGGCCAGAAGCCGAAGGCCAGGGGGAAAACCACATAGCTGGCCAGGAAGAGGGACTGCCCCAGGATCATCATCCGCCGGTAGCCGAGCCGGTCGGCCAGAATCCCCGTCGGGATCTCGAAGACGAAGATCACCAGGCTGATCAGCGACTCCAGCAGGAACATCTCCGTGAGCGAGAGCCCGCGGCTCGTCTGAAAGGCGACGATCACCGTGCTGTAGAGCGTGAACTGGGTCAGAAACTGGGTCAGGGCGAGCCAGCGCACGTTCGAGATCGCCCAGAGCATCCGAAACCGGCTCCATTCCGCCTGCCAGTGCACCACAGAGTACCTCCCGGTATAAAAATCCGCGCGCCAAACGACGGACCACTCCACCGGGGGGCCCCTGGCGAGCCGGGCATGGTTTTATAAGGGGTGCTCGGCGATCAGCCAGGCGTGCTCGTCCATCCGCTCTCCCTCCATTCTCGCATGGGGCTGCACTTCAGGGACGAACTGAATGGAGCAATAGTTCCAGGGGCTCTCCACCTACCGGTAGCCCCCCGTTATACCCCTATGACGGACCGGCATTTCCATCCATCCATGCCCCCGGGTTATGCTTGACATGCAACTCACGCATAGGAGGTAATCAAGATGAGCGATGCGATGAAGGAGAGCGTAAAGCGGCAGTTCGGGGCAAATGCCACCCTCTACAAGGTGAGCGATGTCCATGCCAAGGGGAAGGACCTGCCCCTCCTCCCCGACCTGGCGGGCCTGACCGGGAAGGAGACCCTGCTGGATGTGGCCACCGCCACCGGCCACACCGCCTTCGCCCTCGCCCCGCACTGTTCCCGGGTCGTGGGCGTCGATCTGACCCCCGAGATGCTGGAGGAGGCCCGGCGAGAGGCCGAGGCCCGCGACCTGACCAACGTCCGCTTTCAGGAGGCCGACGCCGAGCATCTCCCCTTCCCCGATCACTCGTTTGATGTGGTCACCTGCCGGATCGCGGCCCACCACTTCCCCCATATCGATGCCTTCTGCGCCGAGGCGGCCCGGGTGCTGAAGCCCGGGGGACGGCTTGTCATCATCGATAACGTAGCTCCGGAGGACCCAGCCCTGGACCGGTTCATCAACGGGATTGAGAAGAGGCGCGACCCCAGCCACTTCCGGGCCCATTCGATCTCCGAGTGGGAGCGGTACCTGACCGGCGCCGGCCTCGCCTTCCGCCTGGCCCACACCTTCACCACCCGCATGGAGCGGGAGAACTGGCTCCGCCGCATGTCGGTCCCCGAAGACGTGGCGGATGAGCTCCGGCGGCTCCTCGACGAGGCTCCATCCGACGCGAAGGCCCAGTACCAGATCGATGAGACCGGCTTCATCCTCCACAAGGCGATCTTGATCGGGACGAAGCGATAAGCAGCAGAGCCGCGAGGGTTGATCCCTCACGGCTCTTCGTGTCTACGGCTCCATGATCACGCCCAGGAAGAGGAGCGCTCCGGTCACGTCGTCCCGAATGGCGACCAGGAACGGGCGGTTCAGCTCCAGCACCAGCGGCGGCTCGGAGGGGGCGGCCGAAGTCGCCGTCACCTCCACTGCAGTGGCGGCTGCCGCCTCGGTCCCCTTCTCGTTGATCTCCAGGAAGCTCTTCTGGACCACCCGGCTGATGTAGACCGGCTCACTGAGCGTGGCGAAGAGGCCGGAGAAGTCCGCCCGGTTCGGATCGAAGGCCTCGCCCATGCCCATGGCGATCAGCGGCTCCTTCAGCTCCATCGATGCCTCCAGCTTCACCTTGGGCAGGGCCAGTGCCAGCTCACGCCGGCCGGCAGCCGCCATCCAGGCGGCCCAGCGCTCGGCCGTGAGCGACTCCACGAACCCATCCCACCGGTCGGGCATGAGGGCGTACATGGCCAGGCGCCCATCGCCGTAGGGCAGGCGGACGCCGCGGACCCCATCCACCTCGATATAGCCGAAATGCGCCCGCCGGCTCATGAAGGGCACTGACTTCGTGGAGCCATCCACCCTCGTGAAGGACCGATCGGAGGTGCTGTTCGCCTTGAACGGGGAGGACCACTCCCCCTTGAAGTAGATCGCGTTGACCAGGACCATGACGGTCAGGGGCGAGGTCTTGTCCAGGATCTCCGGGATCCGCCCCCGGGTCTGGTCCTTCACCCACTTGTTGATCGCCGGAACGCTCAGCCCTTCCTTCAGCTCGGCCCGGTAGTGCTCCTTGGCCACCGCCACGAAGGCCGGTGCTACCGTGAACTCCTTGTCATACCAGACAGCGTTGGCCAGGGAGAGCTCCACCTTGGGGTCCGGGTTGGCCAGGACGCTCTGCAGGGCGGCGTTGGCCCGGTTCAGCTCGTCCAGGGTCAGGTCGCCGGCCCGCAACCCCTGGAGCATGCCCTCCTGCGTCGCCCCCCTCGCCCCGTTGGCGGTCAGGCTGAGGATCACGCTGGCGCTGGGCGGGGAGAGGAAGGTGTTCTTACCGTCGTAGACCTGCTTCAACAGATCGAAGCCGAAGCTGACGCCGGCACCGGTGAGGCGGGCGTCCACCTCCGTAGCGGGGGCCGGTTTGTCGGCCGGGGCCGGGGCGGGAGCGGGCGTCACCCCGCCACAGCCGGCGAGGAGCGCAGTCATGAGCAGTGCGGCCAATCCCTTGCGCATGGATGATCCCTCCTACCTCAACAGACGAGGGGAGGGATCAATCACGTTTCAAACAGCCTCTACTGCCGCACCGGCTGCCAGGCGGCGAACTTCTCGTCATCGTAGACCGAGTACTCGCCGGTCACCGGGTCGTACTCGTGGTTCAGCTTCCCCTGCTCGCAGGCCCGGTGGATCGTCTTCTTGCTGCAACCCTTGATCGTCGCCGCCTCGCCCGGCTTCAACAGCTCCGCCAATGTACTCATCCCTCTCTACTTCGTCAGCAGCGGCTCCAGCGTCTCCATGACCGTCTTCACCACGAGCACGTACCCATCCGCCGTGGGATGGATCCCATCCGCCAGATTCAGGCCCGGCAGACCGCCCACCTCCTCCAGGAAGAAGGGAATGAAGGGCAGCTTGTACGCATCTGCCAGATCCACGTAGACCTGATGGAACTCTTGGGTATACTCAGGACCATAGTTAGGCGGGGCGTGCATGCCGGCCAGCACCACCGTCACACCCTCCTCCTGCAGCCGCTCGATGATCCCCGCCAGGTTCTCTCGCATCGCCGCGGTCGACTTGCCCTGCAGGCCGTCGTTGGCGCCCAGTTCCAGAATGACCAGGCTCGGCTTGTGCTCCAGGATCGACTCCACCCGGTTCAGGCCGCCGGCGGAGAGGTCCCCGGAGATCCCGGCGTTCACCACCCGGTACCGGTAGCCCTTCTCGTCCAGCTGCGCCTGGAGCTGGCTCGGGTAGTTCTGCTCAGCGGGCACCCCCAGCCCGGCGGTCAGCGAGTCCCCAAAGGCGACGATCACCGGCCAGCCGCTCCGATCGATGGTCGGATCCGGCGTCTTGATCGCTGTCGCCCTCAGCGCAGCCGCCTCCGGTGCCGACTGCCGAGCCGAATGTTGTGCCGACTGTTGTGCCGACTTCTCTGCCGCCGCCTCGGGGTTCTTGCCCTTCCCACACCCTGCCGTGCCCAGGGCGATGATCAACACGACAAAAAGAAGTACCATGTTCGAATACCGGCGCATGCTTTGCGCTTCCCCCTTCGCTCCCATTCTACTACAGGGTGCACCACCAACGCGATCACCCATTCCGATTCAAAAAGGATGGATTCCCTATGCTGAAACTCTCTGGTGTGTATAAGACGCTGAAGAGCGGGGACCGGGTGCTGGAGGTCCTCAAACCGGTCGACCTTACGGTAGAGCCGGGCCAGGTCCTGGCGGTCATGGGGCCCTCGGGCAGCGGCAAGTCGACCCTGCTCGGCCTGATCGCCGGGCTGGATGCCCCATCCGGCGGGTCGATCCAGATCGATGGCCAGGAGATCACCGGCCTCTCGGAGGATGGGCTGGCGATCCTCCGCGGCCGCAAGGTGGGCATCGTCTTTCAGTCGTTCAACCTGATCCCGAACCTGACCGCCGAGGAGAATGTCGCCCTCCCCCTCGAACTCTCCGGCTTCGATGGCGACCCCGTCCAGCGGGCGAAGGAGCTGCTGAGCGAGGTCGGCCTCTCCGAGCGGGGGCACCACTACCCCGTCCAGCTCTCGGGCGGCGAGCAGCAGCGGGTGGCTATCGCGCGGGCCTTTGCGGGGCGCCCGGCCCTCCTCCTGGCGGATGAGCCCACCGGCAACCTCGACTCCGCCACCGGCGACCGGATCGTCGAGCTGATGCTCCGGCTCAACCGGGAGCAGGGGACTACCATGATCCTGGTCACCCACGACCCGGACCTGGCCCGCCAGGCCGACCGGATCGTCAGCCTGCGCGACGGCCACATCGTGGGGGATGAGTTGACCCGCATCCGGGAGGGGGTTCGCTGAATGAAGCAGTTCGCCCTCACCATCCGCCTGGCTCTCCGGGAGCTGCGACGGGGCCGGCGCAAGTTCATCTTCTTCCTGCTGGGCATCGCTATCGGGGTGGCGGGGCTCGTGGGAATCCGGGGCTTCAACGTCTCGCTCCAGGCTGCCCTGCTCCGGGAGGCCCGGACCCTCATGGCGGCCGACATGACCGTATCCATGAACCGGAACCCTACCCCTGAGATGGAGCAAGCCCTGACCGGTCTGGCCGGGCGCTACGGCCTGACCGCCATCCACCACATAGAGACCGCCTCCATGGCCGTCAACCCGGCGAATAAGAACACCACCCTCGTCCAGGTGAAGGCGGTGGCGCAGGGCTACCCGTTCTACGGCGTGCTGGAGCGGAACCCGGCGGATGCCGTCCTCACCGACGAGAGCGTCCTCGTGGGTGCGGAGTTGCTGGACCGGCTGGGCATGAGCATCGGCGACCCGCTGAAGATCGGCACCGAGACCTTTCGGGTGGCCGGTGTGATCGTGAAGGAGCCCGACCGGGTGGTCGCCGGCATGGGGATCGGCCCGCGGGTCATGATCACATCTGGCGGGATTGCGAAGGCCGGGCTGATCCAGTTCGGCTCCCGGGCGGAGCACACGTATCTGATCAAGCTGGCGAGCGATGACCAGGTGGAGCCGGTCCGGGCCGAGCTGACCAGCATCTTCGCGGCGGCGAAGGGGAAGGTGGCCGACTTCCGGGAGGCCCAGCCGCAGATCAAGCGGTTCTTAGACCGCATGACCTCGTTCCTCTCCCTCGTCTCCATGGTCGCCCTGCTGGTCGGGGGGCTGGGCGTGGCCAACGCCGTGCGGGTCTTCATTCAGCAGAAGCTGGATTCCATCGCCATCATGAAGGTGATGGGGGGCACGAACGCCAGGGTGATCGCCATCTTCGTGACGCAGATTGCGATCCTCGCCGTGCTGGGCTCAGCGGTCGGCGTGATCATCGGCTACCTGATCCAGTTGATCATGCCCCAGGTGGTCGGCCAGTTGCTTGAGCTGGAGATCGATCTGACCCTCTCGCCCTGGGTGGCCCTGCAGGGGCTGGTGGTCGGCCTGGCGACGGCGATCCTCTTCACCATGCTGCCGCTGACCGCGATTGCGGATGTGAAGCCCGCCCTGGTCTTCCGACGGGAGATGGCGGAGCAGCGGGCGAGACCGAACCGGCGTACGCTGATGCGCGAGGCGCTCCTCCTGGCGGTGGCAGCGGTGGGACTGGGGCTGATCGCCTCCTGGATGGCCGGCCGCTACTCCTGGGGCTTCGGCTTCATGGGCGGGCTGATCGGCGCCGTGCTGATCCTCTGGGGCGCATCGGCCCTGGCGGTCCGGATTACGAAGCGGATCAAGCTGCCTCGGGCCTGGCTGGCGGGGCGCCAGGGGCTGGCCAGCCTCCACCGGCCGGGCTCGCAGGCGGCGGCGGTGGTGCTCGCCCTGGGCATCGGCGTCTCGATGGTCCTGGGCGTCTACCTCATGCAGGAGTCGCTCATGAACGAGGTGCGGGTCACATCGCCCGCCGGGACGCCCAACATGTTCTTCCTCGGCCTGCAGCAGGGGGATGAAGATGCGTTTCAGGCCCTGCTGGCGGGGCACCCGGGCGTGGAGCAGGCGCCGGCGCCGATCCCTGTCGTCCGGGGGCGGTTGGTCGCAATCGAAGGGAAGCCCAAGGATCAGTTGAACCTGGACGATGATGGCCGCCGCTGGTTCGACTTCGAATTCAACCTGACCTTTGCCGAGGAGCTGCCGGAGAATGCGGAGCTGATCGCAGGCCAGTGGTGGGCGGCGGATGACTACGGCAAGCCGCTGGTCTCGGTCGAGGAGGAGGCGGCGGCGCGGCTGGGGCTGGGCGTCGGCTCCGAGGTCGGCATGACGCTGGAGGGCGGGGCACCGATCACGGCGACGGTCGCCTCGATCCGGCGGACGCTGGATGTGCGGACGGGGCTCTCCTTCAACTTCATCTTCGTGCCGGAGAGCCTGCAGAACGTGCCGGTCAACTACATCGCCCTGGCCCGGGTGAAGCCTGAGGAGGCCGGACCGGTCCAGCGGGCGGTCGTGGAGAGCTTCCCGACGGTGACGATCATCAACCTGAACGATATCCTCGTCACGGTGGCCGATGTGCTTGATCGGATTGGCTTGGTGATCCGGTTTGTGGCGGGCTTCAGCGTGGCGGCGGGGCTGATCATTTTGGCCTCTTCGATCGCCGCCACGAAGTTCCGGCGGACCCGGGAGGCGGTGCTCTACAAGACCCTGGGCGCCGTGCGCTCCAAGGTCTGGAAGATCTTCGCCGTCGAGTATGCCGCCCTGGGGCTGGTGGCTGGCGTGGTGGGCTCGGGCCTCGCGGCGGTCGCCGCCTGGTACGTGATGAACTACCTCATGGAGGTCAAGTACGTGCCCGCTGCGGGACCGGTCCTCGCCGGGGTGCTGATCACGGTGCTCCTGACGGTGACGGTCGGCGTCCTCTCGACGCTGGATGTGCTCGCGGCCAAGCCGCTGCAGGTGCTGCGGGAGGAGTAGGGGGCGCCGTGGGCGCCGGGCCACCGTGGGCGCCGGGCTGCCGTGGGCGCCGGGCCGTGGGCGCCGGGCCGCCGTGGGCGCCAGGCGCGCCGGGGGCGCCGGGGGCGCCGGGGGCGCCGGGGGCGCCGTGGGCGCCGGGCACGCCGTGGGCGCCGGGCCACCGTGGGCGCCGGGCCACCCTGGGCGCCGGGCCGCCGTGGGCGCCGGGCCACCCTGGGCGCCGGACCACCCTGGGCGCCGGGCCACCGTGGGCGCCGGGCCGCCGTGGGCGCCGGGCCACCGTGGGCGCCGGGCCGCCGTGGGCGCCGGGCCGCCGTGGGCGCCGGGCCGCCCTGGGCGCCGGGCCGCCGTGGGCGCCGGGCCACCGTGGGCGCCGGACCACCGTGGGCGCCGGGCCGCCGTGGGCGCCGGGCACGCCGTGGGCGCCGGGCACGCCGTGGGCGCCGGGCACGCCGTGGGCGCCGGGCACGCCGTGGGCGCCGGGCCACCCTGGGCGCCGGGCCGCCGTGGGCGCCGGGCCGCCGTGGGCGCCGGGCCACCCTGGGCGCCGGACCACCCTGGGCGCCGGGCCACCGTGGGCGCCGGGCACGCCGTGGGCGCCGGGCACGCCGTGGGCGCCGGGCCACCCTGGGCGCCGGGCCGCCGTGGGCGCCGGGCCACCCTCGGCGCCGGGCCACCGTGGGCGCCGGGCACGCCGTGGGCGCCGGGCACGCCGTGGGCGCCGGGCACGCCGTGGGCGCCGGGCCGCCGTGGGCGCCGGGGCGCCGTGGGCGCCGGGCCAGGGACGGACCCGCGGGGAAAGGCCAGTGACCCCCGGGTTTCTTCACCCCGGGGGTCAATTCTTGCCTCGATCTCAACGTCTCAGTCCACTTTCTAACGCCCGCACCCCATCCGTCCGTAAAAAAACGGAGTGAGATAATCGGGCGCCGTGCTCACGGATCGAGGCTCTGAGTCTCCAGCTACCGGTCTGGCTCGCCCCAGTCCCGGAAGAGCCCGTACCACAAGGGCTGGACTGGCTCCCACCTCCAATGAGCCGACTCCTATCACCTCGACTACGGCGGGGTGCCGGGGCCTTCACTCCGTTTTCTTACCTTCCCCTCCCCCTACCGAGTAAAAAAACGGAGCGAGGTGGGGTGGCCCCCCGACATGAGCCAGTGACCCCCGGGCTTCTCCACCCCGGGGGTCTATACTGCCTCCACGAGCTCACGGGTCGAGGATCTCCACCTCCAGCTCCGGGTCGGCCTCATCCCAGTGAAGGGGGATTGCGACTAGGAACGGCTGCATCGGCTCGACCTCCAGGGCGGCGATCACTAGGCGCATACGGGCCCGTCCATCCTCCAGCTCCTCCCCAAACTCCTTGACGCCAAAGCTCAACGGCGCCGCCTCAGGCCCGGCGGCCACCATGATCCAGAGGTCATCGCCCACCCGCTGGGTCCGGTATTCCACCCGGTCACCCTCGGGCCGCCAGTCCTCCCAGTCGGCCAGTTCGTCCGGCAGATGACTCGTTGTACCTGGCAACCGTGGATGCTCCTCACAGAAGCCTCGAGCCCTCAGCGGCCAGCCCAGGTAGCGGTACCGGACCGTCGGGCAGTCCAGCCAGCGCATATCGGTCCTCTCGCTCCAGCCCAGGCTGATCCCGTACCTGGTCTCACCATACGGATCGCCCGGCTCCACCCAAAGGCCGGGCAGACTGCCCGTTGCGTAGAACTCCTCGCTCTCTAAGGCGCCCATGTCCACCGCGGGGTTCCCCACGGTCTGGAGGGAGCCGACCAGGTCGGGCTGCGGAACCCCTTTGACCGAGACCCCCGTAACCCAGACCGGCCAGCGCCCCCTGTTCACAATCTCCACGACTACGGCCGGTCGCCCGCTCGTCAGCTTGGAGACCCCGTGAACGTGAAGAGGCGGCCATATGTACGCGGTCACAATCAGCCCGGCATAGACCAGCACGAGCAGCCCGGCCAGGCCTGCCCACCACCACTTGCGCAACATGGGCCCCCATCTCTCCCGCTGTGGTCCCCATCTCACCAAAGCCGGCATGTCGCTCCCCCCTTCGCTTAGACGTGGGTGGTAGGCTATTTGTTTCTGCCGTGGCGCCGGGCCCAGTCGCACACAGGCTGGCACTCCGGCCATTCTGTCCATCCGTACATCGGAAAAGCAGTTTGTCAGGTTTTGCACGACGCTGGCCTCTCGCCGACAAACTCGCCATGCAAAACCTGACACTTTAACCCCGCGGGATGCCGGTTTCCCTGCCCATCAGCGCCGAAACTGGGTCTAGACCCTCATCTTGACCCGACTGCGGGCGCTTTCCACGGCGAAAACCCGGTCGTCAACGTATGAAGTGTCACATTTTGCACGGCCCGATCGCGATCACAGGCCGATCAGCATGCAAAACCTCACAAGCTCGCCCCCACACTCACCTCGGCCCAAGGGCCCTGCCTGGAGCGCCCGGACGAACCTCGCCCACCCGCCGGGACCTCGCCCACCCGCCCGGACCTCGCCCACCCGCCCAGGCCCTGCCCACTCGCCCGGACCTCGCCCACCCGCCCAGGCCCCCCTACGCCCCAGCGCAACCCGGTGCAACTCCCCATCGTCAGAGTAGCCAGAAGCCTCACCGGGAGGGACGACCATGCCCCACCACCGCACCGGCCTCCTGCTTGCGGCGCTCCTGCTGACCGCCTGCACCACCGTCCCCCTGCCCAGCGAACCAGTCCCCGCGGCTCCCCCACCCGCAGAGACCCCCGCCGAACCAGGCCCTACCGCAACCATCCACCAGGTCGACCTCGACGGCGACAGCACCCCCGAGCTGGTGGAATGGCTCGACACCGTCGTGACCGTGAAGACCCAGACCGGGCACGAACTGTTCCGAAAGGACCTGGGCGACAAGGGGGCCGCCGCCCAGACCGGGGCCGCCGTGATCCACGCCCCCGGCGAGCCTCCCCTGCTGATCCTGACCGCCGCCGTGCGCTGCCGCCCCGCCACTACCGGCGCCCACTGGCTCTTCCGCTACACCGGCGCCCACCTGGAGCCCCTGACCCAGTCCTTCCCCCTCTGCTCCGCCTGGCGGGACCTGGGAGGCGGGCGGATCGAGCTGGAGTCCTACTCCGGGGCGATTCTCAAGCGGCAGACCTTCGAGTGGATGAAGTCCACCCTCACCCTCCGGGAGGGGCCGGACTACAGCCTTGTGCCCCCCCTCCTCGAACCCGACACCCTCGACGACGCCCTGACGATGCTCATTGCCCATGGCCCCGCAATCGACGGCGGCAGCGCCCTCTTCGTCGACTTGACCCTCTACGAGTCCTTCCTGACCAAGACCCGAGACGGCGCCGAGTGGACGCTGGGCGACTGGTCCTTCAAGGGCTGCCCGGCCACCGAGCCCATCCGGATCCCCCTCCTGCGCAACGGCACCCCAACCGGGGCACTGCTCCTTCCCGCCCCCTGCGGCAACCCCGCCCCAAAGCTCCAGGTCTACCAGATCGCAGACGAACCCCCTCGCACTTCATCAGTCAAACCCCCAGGCCGATCGCACCTTCTCACTCAAGCATCCACGGCCATCAAACCTTCTCAGTCAAAGCCGCGAGTCCACGCTGGTTAATCATCCTCGCTCAAACGCCTTCGCAAGCCGCACATAGAAAAACCGGCGAGTCCCCCCGCCGGTTCTGGGTCGTTATGCTCTGATCCTGTTATGTCAGTTACGCCTGCGAATTACCAGGGCGCTCTGCCGACCGGGTTCCGTAAGCAATTTCCGAGGACTTTCTTGCTTATGTGGAAAAAACCTAGCGGAAACTACAAAAACAGGGGCCCGAAGGCCATTATTCGGTCTGATCCGGGCCACTATGCACCCGCTGAAGCCCCACAAGAGCGATTTGCGGGGTGAACAGGCCCTTCCCATCCATGATCCCGTAAGCATTTTTCAACCGGCCTGCGCTCGCCCTCTGAAAACCGTTACGGAAGCCCGCTTCTCTAGCTCACACCTTAATGCTCTTCCAAACCCCCGACCGGAACCGCCACCAGATGACGAACGCACGGACCACCCAGTCCACGAAGGCGGCGAACCAGGCCGCCTCCAGCCCGAGCCCCATCCACATGACCAGCACCGCCGTCATGGCCAGCCGCACGATCCCGCCCGCCAGCGTCACCAGGAAGAGCGGCTTCGTGTCGCCCGCCCCGCTCAGGGCACCGTTCAGCACCAGCACCAGCGCCGTGGGAACCTCGGAAAGACCGCCGACTCGCAGCGCCGCAGCCGCCATCTCCAGCACGGAGCCATCGCTCGTAAAGAGGGCGATATAGGGCCGCGGCACCGCAATGAAGAGCACCGTCAGAACGCCCAGCGCGATCATCGCCATGCGGGTCGCCTCTTTAATGACCGACTCCGCCGCCTCCGTCCTCCCGGCGCCCAACCGCTGCCCCACCATGGCCGCAGCGGCCATGGAGAAGCCCGAGGCGAGCATCCAGGAGACGTTCTCGGCCTGCACGGCGATATACTGCGCCGCCACCGCCACCGTGCCGAGGGTGTTCACCATCCGCGCATACCCGATATAGACAATCGTCGAGAACATCCGCTCCGATGAGGAGACGGCGCCGACCTTCAGGATTCGCCAGAGCAGCGACAGATCGATCGAGAAGAGCCGCCGCCAATCCAGCCGGGCCCCCTGCTCCCGCCGCAGCAGCACCAGCAGGAAGGCGAGCGCCGCCAGCAGCCGGGTGGTCGATGTCGCAATGCCCGCCCCGTTCACCCCGAGGGCCGGAGCCCCGAAGTGGCCGTAGATCAGGCTGTAGGCCATGATCGCGTTCAGCACGTTGGCGCCCAGGTTGATCAGCATCGGCGTCCGGGTATCGCCGGTCGCCCGCAGGGCCGCGCCCATCACCGTCGACCAGAAGATGCCGATCATGCCGGGGACCATCAATCGGAGGAAGGGGACACCGATCGGCAGCACCTCCGGCTCCGCCCCGACCAGGGTCAGGATCTGCGGGGCGAAGAGGAAGACCAGCGAGCCCATGAGCAGGGCGGTGACCAGGCCCAGCCAGAAGCCGGCCCTGGTGGTCGCCTCCAGCCTGTGTTCCTCCCCGGCGCCGTGGAAGCGGGCGACCAGGGCGTTCACCCCGACCCCCAGCCCCATGAAGAGACCGACCATGAACCAGTGGGGCATCTGCGTCAGGCCGACAGCAGCGGTGGAGATGGCGCCCAGCCGGCCGACCAGGGCGGCATCGACCATGTTGGCCATGGTGGCCAGGAGCTGCTCGGCCACGACGGGCCAGGCCAGCTTCAGGATCTCCTTGCGAACGGCGGGGCGGGAACTCGGAGCCGGCATGCGGACCGCAGTCTGCACAGAGGCGCCTCCTCTTGGGGAGATACAGGAATCAGGACGATGGGGGACGAAGCTCTATCGGGAAGAGGAGGCCTGTCTCATGGAGTTTTCCTTCACCCCACAGGCGGCCAAGAAGCTCCGGACGATCCTGGCCGAGAGGGGCGGCAACCTGGCGATCCGGATCGATATGCACCGGGGGATGGGCGGCGTGGAGTGGCGCATGACCCTGGAGCCCGCCGGCCCGGATGTGCGGATGGCCGACGGCGTCCCCATCCTGGCCAGCCCGGCCACCCTGAAGCAGATGGAAGGGCTGATGATCGACTGGGTCATGACCCCCGAGGGGCCGGGGCTCGGCGTCTACGACAAGAACCTGGTGGACCGAGACCTGCGATAGGGCACCGGAAAGGCGAGAGTCCATCATCACGTGGACTCCCGCCTTTCTTCATGCCTGAGCAGATTCTAGCATAACCGCATCCGGCTGACTAGAGCCCTGCTCCCCTATTGCTTGTTGGACTGGACCTCATTGCGCCGCTCCACCTCCACGCTGAACGGGACCGTCGACTGCGTCCCCTGCGGGGCTGCGTAGGAGACGATCACGATCACCTCATCCAGGGCGGCATTGGAGATGAACTTCTTCAGCTCCATCTGCGTGGCTTCATCGAACGTCTGCATGTCGAGCTGCAGGACCTGCCACTCCTTGTTGCCGGCCTTCATCTTGCCGACGAAGGTGATCATATACTCGGAGAAGCGCTCCGTGACCTGCTCGATCGACTGGAACCCATCAAGCGAGCTACCGTCCGATGTGAAGCCGCCCACGGCGATATCGTCGATATACCAGCCGGGCGCCTCCAGAGCGCCGTTGCCCAGCGAACCCCAGTCGGTCATGTAGCGGAAGGCGACCAGGACCTGCTGGCCGTCGTAGGCGGAAAGGTCGTAGCTCAGATCGATCCAGCCGTCGCTGTAGCCGCTGAGGCCGGGCAGGTTGGCAATGATATCCGGATGAGCGCTCGGGTCGTGGTCGCTGCTGGTCTGGGCGTTGGCCAGGCTGCTCCAGGTGGCGCCGCCATCGGTCGAGACCTGCACCATGCCGAAGTCCCAGTGCTCCTCGATGTCATAGAGGCTCTTGAAGCTGAGGCTGCTGCCGGTCTGGCCGGTCAGGTCGACGGGCAGGATCAGCATGTTGTCGGCGAGGTCGGCGCTGCCGCTGTAGAGCGCCTGGTTCCCACCATCCATGGGATCAGCCACCACGCTCCACGGGGTCGGCAGGAAGGAGATGCCCTCGATCATCACGTTGGTGATCTTCGGCCGGGCCGGAATCCGAATGAAGTTCGGACCCCAGGGCAGGGCATCGGGGCCGCTGTCGCCGGCTTCGTCCAGCACCACGCTCAGATCCAGCCCCTCAAAGGAGTACTTCGGGGCAGCCGTCTTCCCGTTGACCAGGATGGCGGTCGCCCAGTCGCGGTAGATCTCCTCGAAGGTACGGGGGATCTGCATCTGGCTCAGGGTGCTGTCCACGCCGGCAATGCCGTTCTCCTGGTTGTAGGCCAGCGCCTTGATAAACTCCGGCCCATAGTTCTGATGCAGGTAGAGCTGCATGAGGTAGGCAGCGCCGTAATCCGACAGGACCTCCAGGCCGCCCCGGTCCTCCCAGTTGACCAGCGAGTTGTACGGGCGCTTCATGAACGAGGTGATGTGCCCATCGGTATTCAGGTGGGAGTAGCCGGTCAGGTACTCCGCGAAGTCGGACATGCCCTCGTTGATCCAGTTCTCCTCATCGCTGTCGATATCGTCATGGAGCAGGTGCTGGTACTCGTGGGCAAAGGTGCCCTCGTAGAGGTAGGGGCGGTCGTTGGCGGTGCCGTCAGCCGGGCGCCAGGGCGATGTGTCCGGACCCACCCGGTTGCCCCAGTCGTAGGCGTCGATCGTCATGACGTTCCGGTCGATGTACGTCTCGAAGACCGAGGCGTAGAAGCCGGCGATGTAGTTGGGATAGGTGGGGTCGTGGTAGTTCTCGTCGCGCACGTTGGAGACGAGGATCACCACGCGGTTGGCGCCATCGGGCGAGACGTAGTAGTTGGGATCCCCGAAGACCGCCCCCGCCAGCGAGGAGTGCTCACCGGTGTGCATGTCGGGCTCGGTCCAGAAGGCGGACTCCTTCGGGTACATGTTGTTGTCAAACTCATTGATCAGGTAGGCGACTTGGTCATCGGTGACGATCACCGGATTGCGGGGGTCGCCCGCGGGGAAGTCCAGGTTCTTCTGGACCCAGACCTCGCCGTGCTCCCCGACGCCCCGGAGGACGAAGAGGGTGAGCGCCCATCCGTTTCCGTTGCGGAAGACAAAGTACTTCTCGGTCCCCACCACCGGGGCTTCGGCCGTGGCCGCACCCTGGGAGGTACCGGCCTCGGTGGTACCGGCCTTTACCTCCTCCAGGTTGGCAATGGCCTCAAGTGAGGGCACCTCGTTGCGGAAGGTATCGCCCACCTCGATCGGTTTGTAGTCAATCGCCTTGGGGGCCGCAGATGCAGCGGGCAGCAATCCCAGGAGCAGCAAGAGCAGACTGAAGACCGAGAGGAACCGTCGCATAGCCGTTTCTCCTCCTAAAGCGTACTGGATCTACAGTATTCTCCACGAATTTTGAATTACCTCTTTGCAGTACGTTTCTGTTTACCGATATTGATCAGAAAAATTTACAGAATACCAGAACCGGCAGGGCGATTTCCCCGTCTCATGGGCAGACTCCCCTGAGAGAAGGAATGGTGCCACATGCCGCGCATGAGACTCCTCGCCGCCTTGTTGCTTCCGATCCTCCTCGCGGCCTGCAGCTCCCCGGTAGCCGAGCCTCTCGTCGAGAAGGAGCCCGTTCAAGCCGTGGCCGAGCCTGCCGTAGACCAGGCGACGGGGATGACCACGATCCGGGTGGCGGTGCGTGAGACCTACCTGTTCAACCGACTGCTGCCAGGCTACCACGAGGCGAACCCGGGTGACCGGGTGGTCCTGGTGCCGCTCACCAGCATGTACCCGACCGATGAGACGATTCGCAAGATCGAGGCGGGAGCAGTCGACCTGGTCTTGAGCGAGATTCCCGTGTTGGTGGAGCGCGGGCTGGTCATGCCTCTCGATCCCCTGATCCAGCGGGACCAGTTCGACCTTGAAGCGCTTGGCTTTGGTGTCGAACCCATGCGGATCGATGGCAAGCTCTATCAACTGCCATACATGCTCTCCTGGGAGGCGCTCTACTACAACAAGGAGCACTTCCAGACCGCCGGGGCGGAGGAACCCCAGCCCGGCTGGAGCTGGGAACAGTTCCGGCAGGCCGCTGCCCAGACAGCCCGGGGCGAGAGTGCGGACCGGATTTGGGGCTTCACGGCGGCCTCGGAGACCGATCTGCGAAACCGCTACCTCTACCGGCCCGGGATCAGCATGGAAGAACAACTGCACAATAAGCAGGCCGTCCGCGAGATGCTTCAGTTCTTCGGGACGATCTACCAGAGCGACAAGTCTATGGCCCCGCTGGAACACCCGATGGATGGGCCCGGCGCCTTCTTTGCCGGACGGTCGGCCATGAACTTCTACCGCACATCCACCCTCAACCTGGGCCGGGATTGGCCGTTTGCATACGGCGTCGCTCCGCTGCCCGGCACGGGGCGAGGGATGATCCATGTCTTCCCGGAGACGCTGGCGATCGCCCACAACACCGAAGTGGCCGATGCGGCCTGGCGCTTCCTCCGCTACATGGCTGGCCCCGAGGCGGCGAAGGTGATCGCTAAGGGGGGCAACCTCCCCGTCTACCGGACGGATGATCTCAAGCGGCTCAGCCTGGAGCATCTGCCCACCCAGCCCGCCCTCGTGGAGATGCTCTACGCCGCTGACTGGGTCCCCCGCGGCGTCGGCCGGCCTGCCCTGCCGAGCAGGGACGCGATCCGGGCCGTCGACAGGGCACTCAAGGACGCACTGACCGGCAAGGCGACCTGGGAGGAGGCCTTCGCCGCCTACCAGCAAGCGATGACTGGGAAGTGAGCAGGCGGGGACCGCAAAGGTCCCCGCCCTCTTCATGGCTTCCTGACGATGATTCGATCCCCCTCCACCTCGACCCGGGCCCGGCCGGAGAGCCCGACCTGGTCCAACAGCTCCTTTGGGATCGGCAGCCGGCCGGCGCTGTCCAGCACGACCAGCTCGTCGTGGGTCTCCTCGTGCGCCTCCGCCTCCTCGGTCGGGGCCCGGCGCACCGCCTCCTGGGCCACCTTGCCATCGCGGATCAGCACGTACCGGTCGACGGACCGGGCCACCGAGCGGTCGTGGGTGACGATCACGATCGTCGTGCCGAAGCGCTGGTTCACCTCCCGGAAGATGCTCAGAATCCGCTTCGCGGTAGCGGTATCCACCGCGCCGGTCGGCTCATCGGCCAGGAGGAGTTGGGGCCGGTTGGCGAGACCCAGGGCGATCGCCACCCGCTGCTGCTCGCCGCCGGAGAGGCCGGTCAGCGTGTGACTCGCCCGGTCGGCCAGACCGACGGCCTCCAGCAGCTCCATCGCCCGGGCGCGGGCCGGCGCCCCCCGGACCCCGGCCAACTGCATGGGCAGGAGCACATTCTCCAGGGCGGAGAGGTAGGGGATCAGGTTCCGGGCGCTGTTCTGCCAGACGAAGCCGACCACCTCCCGCTGGTAGCGGGTCCGCTGCTTCGGCGTCAGCCGGAGCAAGTCGAACTCGCCCACGGTGCAGCGCCCGGCCGAGGGCTGGTCCAGCGCCCCGAGGATATTCATGAGCGTCGACTTGCCCGAGCCGCTGTTCCCGATGATCGCCAGCATCTCCCCGGGGGCGACCTCCAGGTCGAGTCCTTGAAGGGCGAAGACCTCCAGGTCAGCCGCCTTGTAGATCTTGACCAGCCCCTCGCAGCGAATAAAGCTCATGCTAGTGATCCTCCCCCAGTTTGACCGCCTCGGCAATCCGCAGCCGGCTCAGGTAGGCCCAGAGGCCACCCATGCTGATCGCCACCATGAGCAGCAGCACCAGGTACATCCTGACCCGGTCGCCGGCGGCACTGATCACGAGGAATGGCGGGGTCTGCGAGGCCGCATCTGCCCCCTGTTGCAGGAAGGGAATGAAGAGCCCGGCTGCCAGCAACCCCAAACCGGTCCCGGCGCCGACCCCCATCAACACCGCCAGCGCCTGCTCCAAGATCACGGCGCCGGAGAGTTGGGTCCCGGTCAGGCCGATCGCCCGAAGCACGCCGAACTGGAGCAGCCGGGAGCGGGCGTTCAGCGCGGCGTGCAGCCAGAAGCCGAGCAGGGTCAGGGCCGCCGAGAGCAAGAAGCCGGTGGTCAGCCCGCCCATCAGGCCGTTGAGGGTCGGATCCCGCCGCTGACCGATCAGCTTCTGACGGGTGTCCGCCGCGTTCAGGGTCAGGACCGACTGGGCCTTGAGCGCATCGATCACCGGTTGCAGCTTGGCGCCAGCTTCCATGCGGAGCCAGACCTGATACGGCTTCAGCCCCAGGTAGCTCTCAATGAAGTCGTAGTTGGCAATGAAGATGTCGGTCTGGCGCGGGTAGAGGGTCGGCCAGTAGTCCACCGTGCCATAGATCACGAGGGAGACCTCCTGCCCCTGCGTGCCCATGAGGCTGATCCGATCGCCCAGGTTCAGCTTGTTGCGCCGGAGAAATTCCGTATTGACCAGCACCGCCTCCTCGTCGCGGGCGAGCTGGTTCAGGAAGTCGTAGAAGTGGACCGGGGCCAGGTCGGGCCGGAACCAGGCGACCCGACCGAAGTCCTGCGGATCGATCGCCATGAGCTGCCCCTTCCGCTGGGCCCGCCCGCCCACGGACGGGGTCACCTCCTCCAGCCGCACCCGCGCCGGATGGACCACGCCGGGCAGGCTGTAGTGCAGCTCCCACGGCGGGGCGATGTACTGCCCCTCGCCGGAGCCCATCTCGCTCCCCTCCTCCTCCTCGAACTCGAAGGCTTCATCCAGGATCACGTCGGCGCCGGATGCGTAGAGGAGCCGGTCGGTGGTATTCCGCTCCACGGTCCGGGCAGCGGATGCGCTGTAGAGCCCCATGCCGACAGTCAGGGTGAGCAGGAAGACGACCGGCAGGTAGCTGGATGGCGCCCGGCCGATCTGGGTCAGGGCGAGGTAGAGCGGCGCCCGCGCCCAGCGGTCGGCCGCCAGGGCGGCCAGGCGGCCCAGCAGGGGCACCAGCCGGAGGAGCAGCAGCCCGGCGCCGATAATGAAGAGCGCCGGCGCCAGCAGGTGGAGCGGCTCCACCCGCCCCAGGGCCTCGCCCTCGCTCACGCTGGCCAGCATGCCCCGGGCGCCCTGCATGGTGTAGTAGGCGTACCCCGCCAGCCCCAGAAGGATGGCGTCCAGCCCGAGCCGGGCCCAGGCGGCGCCCTTGCGCCCCCGGGCACTCTCCTGCTTGTAGGCGATGATCGACTGCCGGGCGGCCCCGACCGCGGGCAGGACATAGGCCAGGACCGCCAGCAGGGCGGCGGCCGCACCGTAGAGCCAGAACTCGGTCGAGAGCTGGAGGGCGGGCAGGGTCCGGTTGACGAAGGAGAGGAAGCCGACGGCAGAGCCCATGAGCCGAGCCAGCCATAGCCCCAGGGGCAGGCCGAGCAGCATGGCCAGGCCGGCCAGCAAGAGCCCCTCCAGCACATAGACGAAGAGGATCTGCGAGAGGCCGGCACCCCGGCTGCGGAGCACAGCGATCTCCTGGCGCTGCCCATCCACAATCATGCCAGATGTGACCACGATGAAGTAGGCCACCACCGCCAGCGGCGGGACGGCCAGTAGCAGGAGCATCAGCCGCAGGTCAGCGGCCCGGTAGGCGAAGCGGGTGAGCAGCTCCATCGGTCCGCCGAAGAGCTCCGTGCCCGGCAGCGCCTGGGCCATGCGGGCCTCCAGGTTGTACATGCCCGAGAGGAAGGGGATCGCATCCACCACCCGGAGCGACTCGGAGGCGACCCCGTAGAACCAGGAGTACTGGCCGGCGGTGACACCATCGAGTGGGAGGATCTCCTGGCGGAAGGACTCCTCGCTTATGAAGAGGTGCTGCTCAAAGGGATTGCCCTGGAACCAGTAGGCGCCCAGCGGATCAAGCCGCTGGAAGGCGCCGACGACGCTGACCGTCACCTTCGGGGCCCGGTCCCCCTTGCCCAGGGGCAGGATCAGGCGGGCGCCCACCGTGAAGTCCTGCTTCTCCAGCGTCGCCTCCTCCACCAGGACTTCCAGGGAGCCGTCCGGCTGGCGGCCCGGCTTGGGGAGCCGCCCATCGATCAGGGTGATCTGCTCCTCCAGGCCGGTCTGGAAGGCGAGGCTCATCCACCGGGTCTTGTTCGGATTGACCTTGCGCCGGTCCTCGGGCACGGCGGCGCCCAGTTCCGTCGCCCCGTAGCGGACGAAGGGCTCCACGGGCATACCCAGCATGGCCCGGCCTGACTCCCGGGCGATCTGATCCGCCTCGAGGAACTGCTTGGCGGTCACCGCCTGGTTAGGTTTGGCAAACCAGGCCATGTGGACCGAGGCGGGCTGCCGCTCCTTGGCGGCACGCAGATCGCTCTGGAGCACACGCTGGAGCGAGACCGCGGCGAAGATCGGCACGCTGGCGGCTGCCGCCACGGCCACGGCAAAGCCCAGCAGCAGGCCGGCTGCCAAGCGGCGGTTGGCCCAGAGGCGGCGCGCGGCGACCAGGATCATCATGCCACGGTCACCTCCCCAGCACCTCGTCGCCTTCCTTCAGCCCTTCCAGCACCTCGGTCTCCAACTCCCCGGCAATCCCGGTGACGATGTCGACCTCGCGCCGCGGCTCTTTGCGGAGCACATAGGTCCGGCCCCCATACTGGCGGATGGCGCTGTTGGCCAGGAGCAGCACGCCCTTCTTCTCCTGGAGGATGACGTGCACCCGGCCGACCGAGCCCATGGCGGCCTTGCCCAACTCCGTCTCGATCCGCACCTTGATCCGGCGCGGCTGGGTAGATGTAGCCGTCGCCTTGGCGTTCGGGTCGGGTAGCTCCACCACCGTCCCCTCCCCCTTGCCGCCGGCCAGGTCGGTGAACTCCAGCATCGCCCGCTGGCCCACCGAGAGCTTGACCAGGGCGGCATCGTCTACATCTGCCTCGATCCAGAGCTGGCTTGGGTCCGCCACGGTCACCACGGGGGTGTAGGCCTGGACCTGTTCGCCCGGCCGGGCGGCCACGGCGGTGACCAGGCCGTCGAACGGGGCGACGAGCCGGCTCTCAATCAGGCTCCGCTGCCACTTCTCGTGCTCCAGCCGGGCGCTCTCCAGCTCCAGCGTGCGGGACTTCAGGTCGTTCTCCACCTGCTGGCTGCGGCTGAACTGGGCGCTGTACTGGGCATCGGCCAGGGCCAGCTTCGCCTTCTCGAACCGGATCCGGGCCTGCTCCGCCTGGTAGGCGGCATCCTCCGTGTGCAGTTCGGCCAGGACCTGGCCGGCCTTGACCTGGTCGCCGCCGCGCACGTAGACCGCCTTCAGGCGGCCACCCTCGGGGTAGTAGAGATCGGTCTGCTGCTGGGGGGCAACACGGCCGCGCAGGATCACCTTCTCGACCATGTCGCCCCGCTTGACGGTGAAGACCTCCTTCTCCGACTTGACCGGGGTGGCCAGGACCGGGGCGGCCTCCTCCTCCTCGCGGGGGAAGAGGCTGCACCCGCTGGTCAGCAGGAGCACGGCGAGGAGCAGCAGGGCGTTGAATCGGCTGCGCACAGGCTTCACGGGGCTCCCTCCACTTCCAGGCTGCCGTCGCTCAGGGCGTAGACCAGATCGACCGCCTCGATGATTGCCGGGTCATGGGTCGTCATGCAGATCGCGGTGTTGGTCTCGTGAGCGATCTGCTTCAACAGGTCGACCACCTGCCAGGCGGTCTTGGTATCCAGCTGGCCGGTGGGTTCATCGGCCAGGACGAGGGCCGGCTCCATGATCAGGGCCCGGGCCAAGGCGACCCGCTGCTGCTCACCGCCCGAGAGCTCGGCCGGGCGGTGGTGCATCCGCTTGGCCAGCCCGACGTAGGTCAGCCACCGCTCCGCCCGCTCCCGCCGCTCCTTGTGCGGGACGCCGGCCATGCGCAGGGGCAACTCGGCGTTCTCCCGGGCGGTCAGGAGCGGCAGGAGAGCGAAGGACTGGAAGACGTAGCCGATCCGCCGGCGCCGCAGCTCAGTCAGCGCCGGCTCGGCCAGGGCGGAGAGCTCCACCCCCTCGAAGAGGACCCGGCCCGATGTGGGCCGGTCGAGCCCGCCCAACAGGTTGAGCAGAGTGGTCTTGCCGCTGCCGGAGCGGCCTCGCAGGGCGGTCAGCCGCCCCCGCTCCAGGGTGATGCTCACCCCGCGCAGGGCGTGCACCGCCGCGTGGCCCTGGCCAAATGTGCGGACCAGGGCCTCGGTGCGAACCAGGGGTTCTAGGTCGCTCATGCCTACTGTCCCTTCTTCTCGGCTTCGAATTGGCGCAGCGCCTGCTGGTACCGGGCGAACGCATCCTCCCAGCCCTCGGTGCCTGCCATGACGGCGTTCTGCACATCCCACATTCTGTTGGAGAGGTTGAGCCAGCCCGGGCTGATGCTCGGGATGCTTCTGTCCAGCATGTACCAGGTCTGATCCCAGAGGTACTCGGTGCCGGGCAGCGGTCCGCCCGGCTGCTCGTTCCAGGCCTGCTGGATCGCCGGGGTGTTGTAGAGCGGGAGCCGGCCCATGCGGGCCACAATCTCGGCCCCCTCAGGCCCGGCGGCAAAGCTGACAAAGCGCCAGGCGGCCTCGGGATTCGGGGTGTTGGCGGCAATGGCCATCGAGTAGCCGAACGTGCCGGCGGATGAGTCGGTGCCCGGCACAACTGGCATGGGCACCGCCGCCACTTCCACCTTCGCCTCCTGTGAAGTCTCCCGCGCAAATGCGAGGGAGGTCAGACCCTGTACCGTCATGGCGGCCTTGCCGTTCTGGAAGAGCCCGTTCCCATAAGTGATGCTGGGCCGCGTCTCCTGCCGCTCCACCTTGGGCATGGAGCCATCGGTCTGGGTCATGGTCGCGAGGAGTTGGAGCCCCTCCTTGACGGCCGTCTCGTTGGCGTAGCCGGCTACCTCACCACCGCCGCGCGCATCGATATAGTGAGAGAGGAAGGCTGACGGGGAGTCCAGGGCGATGCCCCAGGTCTTGCTCTCCCCCTCGCCCTGGGTCAGCCGCTTGGCCGTCTCCCGGAACTGCTCCCAGGTCCAGCCCGGCTTCGGGGGCTCCACGCCGGCTGCCTGGAAGAGCTTCGTGTTGTAGACCACCAGGTTCGGGCTGAGCGAGTAGGGAAGCTCGTAGAGCTTGCCCTCGTAGCGGAGGGCTTCCAGCCCGACCCCGTAGGCGCTCAGGTCGAGTCCGGCCTGCTGGAGCAGCGGGTCGAGCGGCAGGAGCAGCCCATCCTTTGCCATGGAAGTCGTGTAAGAGATGGCGACCACGTCCAGCTCGCCCCGCTGGGCCATCTCCTTGATCAGGTCGGGTATGGTGATCTCGCGATTGCCCCGCTCGGCCCGCACCTTCTGGACCCGGTCATTGGGGTACTTCTTCTGATAGGCGCTGATCAGGGCGTCGATGGTCGGATCGCCCTGGTTCAGGACCCGAATGGTGCTGACCGAACTGGGCGGGGGGCTCGGGGTCGTGGCAGGCGTAGTCGTCGTACTGGTCGCAGGGGCCGGGTCTGTGGCCGTGTCACCGGTCGTCGCCTGCTGGGCCGGGGCCTTGGTGCAGGCGGTCAGCAGGAGCACGGAGAGTAGAAACGCGACGGCCCTTCGCATGGTTAGTCCCCCTTGTCTGCCTCCTGCCATTCCTTCAGGGCCTGCTGGTACTCGGCGAAGCCGTCCTCCCAGTTCTTCTCGGCGGCCATGACGGCGTTCAGGTTATCCGTGAGATTCTCGAAGAACTGTACAGCCCGTTCCGGATCGAACGTGGGCGAGGTGCCGCCCGAACTGGAACGACGCGGAAAGACCCAGGTCGTTTCGAAGAGGAAGCCTGTGCCAGGGGGCGGCGGTGGCTCCTGCTCAAACCAGGCCGACCGGACCGCAGGGGTGTTGTACAGCGGCACGCCCCCTGCTTTTGCGTAAGCGGCGGCACCCTCGGGCCCACTCACAAAGCTGATAAACCGCCAGGCGGCCTCCTGGTTCGGGGAGTTGGCTGCGATCCCAAAGGTCTGCGGGTAGGCCAGGGAGACCATCGCCCGGCCAGGACGAACCGGCGTGGGGGCCACATCAATCGAAAAGCTTGCCCGATTTTCAAACAAGCGTACGAGGTCCGCTGCCCCTATGAATGTCATGGCCGCCCGCTGGTTGAGGAAGGAGCGATCAGCTATGATCGGGGCATTGCTTCCAGGGGCACGTCGCTGTGCCTTGGGCATGGACTGATCCACCTGGATCATGGTGCCAAAGAGCTGAAAGGCGTCCTTGACAAGTTGTTCGTCCTCAAAACTGCCCTGGTTCATGTAGAGGCCGGCAAGGCTGTCGGAGCTCTCCAGGGCGAGACCCCAGATTTTCTGGTCCCCCTCCCCTTGCGTCAGCTTCTGAGCGATGGCCCGAAGATCATCCCAGGTCCAGCCCTTGACCGGTGGGGTGACCCCCGCCTTCGCGAAGATCGCCTTGTTATATGCGAGGAGGGTAGGGTAGACCGTGTGGGGGAGTTCGTAGAGCTTGCCCTCATAGCGAAGGCGCTCCAGGGCCGGGCCAAAGGGGGCGAGGTCAAAACCCTCCTTCTGGATGAAGGGGTCAAGCGGCAGGACCTTGCCCTCCCGGATCAGGTCGGTCGAGAGATGGGCGACCACATCGATCTCGCCACGCTCGATCTTCCCTGTCACCACCTCATCCATATTGACCGCTTCACCGGTTTGGGGGAACACTTCCACCATTACCACCCGATCGGTCGGGTACTTCTCATGGTAGGCGGCAATCAGGGCGTCAAACTCGTAGCTATTACCGAGGACCCGGATGGTGGTGAGGGCGCTGCTGTCGGGCGGAGCGGGATTTCCCTCCTGCGCCTGGGCGGGAGCCTGGTCACCGGCCGCCCCCTGCTGGGCCGGGGCTGTGGTGCAGGCGGTCAACAGCAGCACAGAGAGCAGGAGCGCTACGGCCTTTCGCACGATCGAATCAATCCTCCTTGCTCGCCTGCCATTCCTTCAGGGCCTGCTGGTACTCGGCGAAGCCGTCCTCCCAGCTCTTCTCGGCGGCCATGACGGCGTTCAGGTTGCCGTAGAGGGCGGTAAAGATCTGCCGGAGCCGCTCCATCTCCTCCTGAGAGGGCGGGGTGACGGAGCCGGACGACGTACCGAAATCCCAGGTCGTCTCGAAGAGGACCTCGGTGCCGGGCGGCGGGGCCGGCTGCCGCTCGAACCAGGCCGCCTTCACCTCGGGCGTGTTGTATACCGGTACGCTGCCCGACTTGGCCAGAATGGCGGCACCCTCCGGGCCGGTGACGAAGCTGAGGAACCGCCAGGCCGCTTCCTGGTTCGGGGAGTTAGCGGCAATGCCGAAGGACTGCGGGTAGGCCCGGGAGACCATCTTCCCGCCGGGACGGATCGGAAGGGGAGCCACGTCGACTGTGAAGCTCTCCCGCCCGCCGAACATGTAGCGGAGGGAGGAGACGTTCATGATCGTCATGGCCGCCTTGCCCTGTGCAAAATCCTCGTTGCTGTTGATCGGACCGTTGTCCTCCATGTTCCGTCGGGGCGCTTGGGGCATGGACTGGTCGACCTGGACCATCGTCCCGAAGAGCTGGAAGGCATCCTTGACCAGTTGCTCATCCTGGTAAGCCTGCCGAATATCCGCCCCCGCCTGCGAGAAGTACATGGAGACAATGTTGTCGGCAAACTGCGGGGAGAAGCCCCAGATCTTCTGGTCACCTTCGCCCTGCGTCAGTTTCTGGGCGATTGCCCGCAGGTCGTCCCAGGTCCAGCCCTCGGCCGGAGGGGTGACTCCCGCCGCCTGGAACATCTCCTTGTTGTACATAAGCATGCTCGGGTGGACCATGTAGGGCAGTTGGTAGTGCTTCCCCTCATACCGTAAGCTCTCCAGCGATGTCCCGAAGGGGGCCAGATCGAAGTTCGATTTCTGGATAAACGGATCGAGGGGCACCACCTTGCCCTCCTTGATCAGGTCGGTCGAGAGGTAGGCGACCACATCCACCTCGCCGCTCTCGATCTTCTCCTTAATCAGGTCTGTCATGTCGACGGACCCACCGCCGCTGCTGGCGAACGGGTCGACCTTCTCCACCCGATCGTTCGGATACTTGTTGTAGTAGGCGGAGATCAGGGCGTCGACTTCGCTGCCGCCGTTGATCATGACCCGGATCGTGGAGACAGTGGCCGCTGCAGGCGGGGGAATCACCTCGTTGGGCTTCGTCTCGCGGGTCGGGACCTTGGAGCAGGCGACCAGCAGTGCTCCGCTAAGGAACAGGGCGATGGCTGCACGTAGGATTCGCATCTGTCTAGCCTCCTTGATTTGCGGCTCGGAACTCCTTCAGGGTCACCTGGTAGTCGGCGAAGCCGTCCTCCCAGCTCTTCTCGCCGGCCATGATCGCATTCAGGTTGTCGAAGACCGCTGCGAAGATGGGTCGCCGTCGGGCCAACTCCTCTTCGGAGACGACCTCGTTCGCCCAGGGCCGGTTGCCGTAATCCCATTCGGTCTCGAAGAGAAAGGCCGTACCGGGGGGCGGGGCCGGCTGCCGGTCGAACCAGGCCTCCTTGACCGCAGGGGAGATGTAAGCCGGTACGGTACCAGCCTTCGCCACGATTTCGGCCCCCTCCGGTCCTGCCAGGAAGCGCAGGAACCGCCAGGCCGCCTCCTGGTTGGGTGAGTTGGCTGCAATGGCCCAGGAGGTTGGATGGACCAGGGTATACGGCCTGGTCCCAGGGCGGCTTGGAACCGGCGCCACATCGACCGATGCGACAGTTGGCCTGCCTACGATGTGCGGCAGCATGCCGACGCTGGTGATCGTCATGGCGGCCCGCCCACCAATGAAGTCCGGGCGGTCTCTACTCGGGGTGATATCGCCGTAGGCCCGCCGCTCCGACTGGGGCATGGACTGGTCCACCTGGGTCAGGGTGCCGAAGTACTGGAAGAGGTCCTTCACCAGCCGCTCGTCCTGATAAGCCTCGATCGGTGGGGTCTCCGCCAGGTTGAGGTACATGGAGACCACGGCATCGGCGGAGTCCGGGGAGAAGCCCCAGATCTTCTGGTCCCCCTCCCCCTGGGTCAGCTTCTGGGCGGCGACCCGCAGATCGTCCCAGGTCCAGTCAGGCGTCGGCGGGGCGATCCCCGCCTCCTGGAACATCGCCTTGTTGTAGATCAGCAGGTTCGGGGTGACGGCGGAGGGCAGCCGGTGGAGCTTTCCCTCCCAGCGCAGGGTCTCGATCCCCGGCCCGTAGGGCTTCAGGTCAAAGCCGTCCTGCTGGATCAGCGGGTCGAGCGGGAGGACCATGTTCTGCTTGACCAGCTTGGAGGTGACGTACGGGACGATATCCACGTCGCCCTGCTCCACCTTCCCCACCACCAAGCTGCTTGTGTTGACCGCCTCGGCGCCACCGGGGATGGTGACCATCTCCACCCGGTCGGTCGGGTATCTCTTGTGATAGGCGGAGATCAGACCGTCGGCGAAGCCGGTGCCGCCCAGGTTCAGCACCCGGATCGTGGTGACCGCCGTCTCCTCCGGGGCCGGGTCCTTGGTCGTGTTCATCGCCTCTTCGTCAGGCGGCTTGGTGCATGCGGCAAGGAGTGACAGGGTAAGCACCAGAATCAGCCCGGACTTCCTCCTGCGCATGCGTCTAACCTCCTTGATTTGCGGCCTGCCACTCCTTCAGCATCCGCTGGTAGTCGGCGAAGCCGTCCTCCCAGCCTTTCTCGCCGGCCATGATCTCATTCAGGTTGTCGTAGACGCCCCGGTAGAGCTCCTGAATCCCCGTGACCGCCCTGCCCGAGACCGTCTGACCGTACCGGTCGCCGAAGTCCCAGGTCGTCTCGAAGAGGAACTCGGTGCCGGGTGGTGGGGCCGGCTGGCGGTCGAACCAGGCGCTCCTCACCTCGGGGGAGCGGTAGACCGGTACGCTTCCCGCCTTGGCCAGGATCGCGGCTCCCTCGGGCCCACTCACAAAGCTGAGAAACCGCCAGGCCGCCTCCTGGTTCGGGGAGTTGGCTGCAATGGCAAAGGTCTCCGGGTAGGCTCGGGATACCAGCTTCCCGCCAGGGCGTACCGGGACGGGGGCCACATCGATCGGGAAGGAGTCCCGCCCGCTCTGCATCCAGCGGAGAGAGGAGGCGTTGGTGATCGTCATGGCTGCCCTTCCCTGCTGAAAGTCGTTTCGGCTGGAGATCGGGCCGCGATCCTCCATGGTCCGCCGCGCAGATGGCGGCATTGAACGGTCCACCTGGATCATGGTCCCGAAGAGCTGGTAGAGGTCCTTCACCACGTTCTCATCCTGGAGGACCTGGAGCGGCTCGGCGCCGGCCTGACTCAGATAAGCGGAGATCACGCCGTCCGGAAACTCCGGCGAGAACCCCCACGTCTTCTGATCGCCCTCGCCCTGGGTCAGCTTCTGGGCCGCTGCTCGCAGCTCATCCCAGGTCCAGCTCTTGGTCGGCGGGGTGATGCCCGCTGTCTGGAACATCTCCTGGTTATAGACCACCACTTCAGGCTGGACCGAGTACGGTAGCTCGTAGAGCTTCCCCTCATAGCGAAGGCTCTCGACGGTATCGCCCAGGCCCTTGAGGTCGAAGTTGGCCTTCTGAATGAACGGGTCAAGCGCTGCGATTTTATTCTCCTTGATCATGCCGGGCGAGACGAAGGAGATCACATCCACCTCGCCGCGCTCCATTCGCTCCGCCATCAGATCGGTCAAGCTGGTTGAGCCGCCCATCTGCGGGGTGACCTTCTCCACCCGATCGTTCGGGTGCTTGTCATAGTAGGCGGAGATCAGCGCGTCCAGAGAGTCGCCGCCGAAGGAGAAGACCCGGATGGTGGTCACGGTGTTAGCGGTGCTTGGGGGAGGTACCGGGTCACCCCCCTTTGTCTCGCGGGTCGGGACCTTGGAACAGGCCGACAGGATCACTGCAATGAGGAGCAGGGCCATGGTTATGCGTAGGGCTCTCATGCGTCTAACCTCCCTCGTTGGCGACCTGCCACTGCTTCAGGGCCACCTGGTAGTCGGCGAAGGCCTCTTCCCAACCCTTCTCGCCGTCGAAGATCGCTGTGATATTGTCGAACAGGTTCATGACCAGTTCCGGTGTGCCCACATAAGAGACCGTCGTGCGGGGGGCCCGCTGAACGTTCCAGGTGGTCTCAAACAGGAACGCAGAGCCGGGGGACGGGGCAGGCTGTCGCTCGAACCAGGCCTTCTTTACGTCAGGCGAGTTGTAGAGCGGCAGGGTTCCGTTCCGGGCCAGGGCCGCAGCCCCCTCGGGCCCGGCTGCGAAGGAGACGAAGCGCCATGCGGCGTCGGCGTTGGGGGAGTTGGCGGCGATCCCAAAGGAGTAGAGCGTTGCCTGGGCGGCCATCTTCCCGCCAGGACGGACGGGCGTGGGGGCGATGTCATAGGAAAAGCGCCTGCCCGTCCGCTCAAAGTGCTCCTCCAACCCCGGAAGCACCTCGGGGTTCTGCAGATAGATGCCCATTCGCCCGTTGTGGAACGAGGGACGGGTTCCCGGGCCGTTCTCCTGCCTGTCCAACTCCTTCGTGGTCGCCACGGACCGGTCCGTCTGGACCAGGGTGCCGAAGTACTGGAAGGTCTCTTTCATGAAGGCCAAGTCCTGATAGCGGGCCGGCGGCGGGGTTGACGACTGGGAGAGGTAGAGCATGGCCAGGCCCTGTGCAAAGCCGGGATCGAAACCCCAGACCCGGTCCTTCCCCTCCCCCCTCGTCATCTTCTGGGCGGCGACCCGCAGGTCGTCCCAGGTCCACCCTGCTTTGGGGGGCTGCAGCCCAGCCGCATCAAACAGGTCCTTGTTGTACAGGAGCACCGTCGGCAGAACCCGGTAGGGAAGCTCGTAGAGCTTGCCGTCGTAGCGCAGGGAGTCGAGGGTGGCGCCGTAGGGCTTCAGATCGAGCTGGCTCTCCTGGATCAGCGGGTCCAGGGGGAGCAGCAGGTCTGCCTGCACCATCTTGGGGAAGACGATGGAAGCGACGTCGGCCTCGCCGCGCTCCAGCCGCTCTGTCATGGCGTCCGGAGTCGCTACGGGGACCGGCTGAATCCGCTCGTTCGGATACTTGGCGTTGTAGGCGAGGATAAGCGGGTCCATGAGGCCGCTCCAGGTGAGAACCCGGATCGTTGTCATGCCGCCCTGTGTGGGGGCTTCCGTGCCCTCCAGGGCCGGCGCCTTGGCGCAGGCGGTCAGCAGGACCGCACTGAGGAACACGGCTGTCGCTGTACGCAGTGCTCGCATGCGCCTACCCTCCCTGGTTGGCGGCCTGGTATTCCTTCAAGGCCTGCTGGTAATTCGCAAATGCCTCCTCCCAGGAGCGGGAGCCGGAAAGGAGATCGTTGACCGCCTGTGACCAGGCCTGTGCAAGGCCGCTCATGTCGGCGCCGCTCGGTTTGGGGTTGGTGTGCGGCGGGAGGGACCAGGTGGTGTTGAAGAGCGCCTCGGTGCCGGGCGGGGGCGGGGGCTCCTGCTCGAACCAGGCCTTTTTCACATCAGCCGAGTTGTAGAGCGGCAGGGAGCCGGCTCGGGCGAGGATTGCCGCCCCCTCCGGTCCGGTCACGAACTGAATGAACCGCCAGGCCGCCTCAGGCTGCTGGGACCGGGCGCTGATCCCCAGGGACTGTGCCTGGGCCCTGGAGGTCGCTGTCGCTCCGGGTGCGACCGGCAGAGGCAGCATGTCGACGGGCAGCTTCGCTTCCTTATCTGTCTGAACGATCCGGAACTCAAAGAGGTCCATGAGGGAGATCGCCGCCTTCCGCTCCCGAAGCTCCTCCCGGGCGTAGAAGGTGGCCGGACCGCCCGCCTCCCGCTTCGCCACCGGCGGCATGGACTTGTCGATCTGGACCATGCTCCCGAAGAGCTGCAGGGCGTCCCTCACCCGCTTCTCGTTTGCGGTCAGTGGCTCGACCTCACCCCGCCACTGCTGCAGGTAGGTCGAGACCATCATCTCCGGGAACTGGGGGGCGAAGCCCCACACCTTCGTCCCGTTCTTCTCCGTCGTCAGCCGCTGGGCTGCGGCACGGAGATCGTCCCAGGTCCAGCCGTCGGTGGGGGGCGAGACTCCCGCTTCCCTGAACATCTCCGTGTTGTAGGCGATAATGCTAACCATGAGCGAGTACGGCAGTTCGTACAGCTTGCCTTCAATCCGACGGCTCTCCAGGGCGGGCCCGAAGGGCTGCAGGTCAAAGGCCGCCTTCTGTATGTAAGGGTCCAGTGGCTGGACGAGCCCGTCCGGCACGAAGATGCTCATGTCGAAGGCGGTGACCACATCCATCTCCTGCACCTTGACCTGGCGCCTCAACTCGTCGAAAACGTTCGCCCCAGGTGCACTGTCAAAGGGGACCAGTTGGATGCGGTCGTTGGGGTGCTTCTCCTGATAGGCGTTGATCACCGCCGTCAACGCATCGTCCTCGCCCATGCTCAACATCTTTATGGTCGTGGTGGTCGCGGCCGTCTCGGTCGCCTCCGGGGCGGGGGCCTTGGCGCAGCCGGGGAGCAACGCCAGCGTGAGTACCAGAGCAACAGCAATCCGCCATGACCACACGCAAACCCCTCCTATTGCAGATGCAGTTCGCCGACCACAGCCCCCTTGGTATCCGAGAAAAGGAGCACGCTCTCCAGCCCCGCAGGAAGCGGCGGATAGACCAGCACGCTGCTCTTCACGGCACCGGCGGCCATCTTCGCGCTGATCAGCCCGTTGTGCTCCAGCGCTTGCTCCACATCGTACTGCTGGCCCGTGGTGGGATCGACCAGCATGAGCGAGGCCGGCGCCAGGGTGGCGGAGCGGGAGGAGCGGTTGGCGGCACGGACCAGCAGCAGGGTGTTCGTCTTGAGCAGACTCAGGTACTCGACCCGCTGCCGGAAGCTGGCGGTGAACAGATCGCTGCCGATCAGGTCGGGGGTCAGGTAGGTGACCTCCAGGTCTATGTATGGACGGGCATCATCGGTCGGGACGCTCGCCTTGAGCGTCCGTCGCTGCCAGAGATCGGCAAAGGAGACGGGCGGGTCGGGAAAGGAGACCTCGGCCGCCAGGTCCCGGATCTGGAGCAGGCTGCCCTCACTGGAGACAGCGAAGCCAAACTCCTCCAGCAGCCTGGCCGGCAGGAAGAGCTTGCCCACGAGCCGCAGGGGCCCGGGCGGCAGATCGAGCGCCGCGCCATTGACCATCGCCTGGGTCTGCCCCAGCCGCAACTCCGCCGTGACCGGGCCCCGGGTCACTGTGAGCGCCTTTCCGTCGGCGGTCACGGTCACGCCGAGGTTAAGCAGCACCTCCTCGGGGAGCAGGACCCCCTCCTTCAGCACGATCGGGTCAAAGGTGAACGAGCGGTCTTCCCCATCAATAATGTAGATGGTGTTCCCGCCAGACAGGGGCGCTGCCAGGCTGGCAGCAGCCAGAGCAAAGACCAGGAACAGGGCGGCGGCCAGAACTGTACCGGTGCGTCGCATCTCTCTCCTCCTCATCGCGCTGTACATCGGGATCTCAAGGGGATTCAGTCAGAGAATACCTGCTACAGAGCGCAACTACATATCTATAAGACCCTTTTTCCAGCACTTTGGTTCTCTCAAAATAACAAGGCTACAGGAAAAATTCCCTGTAGCCTGTCGTTCCGCTGTTGTATTGGATTTGATTATGCCGATCTCGTCGCCGGGTCAGACTGGCCCAGGTGCCACGGGGTGCCCAGCTTCGGGAGAAGCCACCGGTCAACCCCAATGTGGCCCGCAGCTTTCCAGGCCAGCAGCAGCAGGATCGCCGCCAGGAAGAGGACCGGGTTGGTGCTCGCGGTGCCGGCCAGCATGAAGTTGAAGTTCATGAAGGCACCACCCAGGGCGGCAAAGCCGGTCAGAATGCCGAAGATCAGGGCGATGCCGACGATCACCTCGCCGTAGGCCACCAGCTTGGCAAACCAGGAGTAGCTGCCCGAGTCCAGCAGCCACTGGAGGAAGCTCCGGTACCAGTCGTAGCTGATCGGCGGCTTGCCGGTCTCCGGGATCCGGATCGCGTTCGTAAAGAACCCCTTCACAGCGGCACCACCGTCGACCCAGCCCTTGCCGGTCACCTTGTGCCAGCCTGCGTTCAGCCACTGATACCCGAGATAGAGGCGCACCACCAACCAGAGCCAGGCAAACTGCGTGCTGTTGAAGAGTCTCGTCACCAGAACGGGATCGGCAACGACAGGACGATGCCTCTGATCGATCATGATTCCGCCCCCTATGTAGTAAGTGAGACGACTTTAATTTATTCGTCTCACTTGTTACTTGTACAGCGGAGGTTCGATCTCCTTCTCCGACAAAAAACAAGAAGTCACAGGGCATATTGGCCCTGTGACTTCCTTCGTGTATGCTGGCGCGCCCGGAGGGAATCGAACCCCCGGCCCGCAGTTTAGGAAACTGCTGCTCTATCCTACTGAGCTACGGGCGCATGGTGCTCATCTATGATACGTCCCGGAGGCCCGAAATGTCAACCGCTGCGGCGTAAATGGAAAGGGATGGACGGGAGACAGTGCGCTCCCGTCCCATCAACCTTATCGCTCGCCGCCGGCAAAGGCGTGCCGGAATGCCTCCAGCGCCTCGGCTTCGGCAAGTGCGCGCGGATTGTTCTGCATAAGGCGTGTCACACCCATAGCCGCTTGGGCGAGGCGGGGCAGCGCCTCAACCGGAATCCCGATCGCTTCCAACGAGGCGGGGATGCCCACCGTGCGGTTCAGGTCGTACAGCGACTGCACCAGCTTCTGCGTGGCCGTGGCCGGCGAGTCATCCTCCCCGGCGACCTGCAGTTCCCGGGCCAGAGTGCCATAGAGCTCCTCCAGACCCCGGGCGTTCACCTCGAAGACATAGGGCATGAGCAGGGAGTTGGCCAGGCCATGCGGGACACCATACTCTCCGCCAAGCGGGTAGGCCAGCGCATGCACCGCCCCGGTCCCGGCGTTGCTAATGGTAATGCCGGCCAGGTAGCTGGCGTAGAGCATCGCCTCGCGGGCCTCCCGGTCGGCGCCGTTCGCCACCGCCCCGGGCAGCCAGCGCATGATCAGCCGGGCCGCCTCCAGCGAGAAGAGCCGGCTGGTCGGATTGGCCCGGCGGGCCACGTAGGACTCCAGGGCGTGGGTCAGGGCGTCCATGCCGGTGTAGGCCGTCACCTTGGCCGGGAGCGACAGGGTCAGATCGGCATCCAGCAGCACCACCTGCGGCATGAGATGCGGGCTGACGATCCCCTGCTTCAGCTTCGCTTCGGTATCGGTCAGGATGGCGTTCGGCGTCGTCTCGGCCCCGGTGCCGGCGGTGGTGGGCACCATGATCATGGGCAGCCCCGGGTTGACGACCCGGTCCACGCCCACGTACCCCGAGACGTGACCCTCATTGCGGGCCATGACGGCGGCGAGCTTGGCCAGATCCACGACGCTCCCGCCGCCCACGCCGATCACCAGGTCGGCATCCGCCTCGGCGAGGGCCGCCATCACCTGATCGAAATCCTGGTAGGTCGGCTCCGGGGTGACAGCAGCGTATATCGAGACGGCAATCCCCGCTGACTCCAGGCCGGCGATCATCCCCCGGACCAGCTCGCCGCGCACGACGCTGGGGCTGCTGACCAGGAAGACCCGGCTGGCCGCCAGCCGGTTGACCTCCTCGACCAGCCGCTCCCGGGAGCCCGGGCCGATCCAAACCCTTGGAACCATGATCATGGGGTACATAGGCTACCTCCTGTGGGGGGCCAGTTGGAGGGCCAGGCGAAGCGCCTCCGCCATGGACTGCGGATCGGCCTTGCCCGTGCCGGCAATGTCAAAGGCGGTCCCATGATCGACCGATGTCCGGATGATCGGCAGGCCGACCGTCACGTTCACACCGGTCTCCAGGCCCATCAGCTTCACCGGGATATGCCCCTGATCGTGGTACATGGCCACGACCAGGTCGAACGCCCCCTGCCTCGCTCGCAGGAAGACCGTATCGCCCGGCCAGGGCCCGGTCGCATCGATCCCCTCGGCCCGGGCCTCCGCCACGGCGGGCTCGATCTCCTGCGCCTCCTCGTGGCCGAAGAGACCGTGCTCCCCGGCATGCGGGTTCAGCCCGGCCACGGCAATGCGCGGATGCGCGATGCCGGCATCCTTCAGGACCTTGTGCCCCAGGCGAATCACGGTGGCCACCCGCTCCCGCTTGATCCGGTCGCAGGCCTGCCGCATGGAGAGATGGGTGGTCACATGGATCACCCGCAGCACCGGCGTGACGAGCAGCATGGCGTACTGCTTCGTGCCGGTCAGATCGGCCAGGATCTCGGTGTGCCCCGGGTAGAGATGACCGCCGGCATGCAGCGCCTCCTTGTTCAGCGGTGCGGTGGCGATCGCATCGATCACGCCCTGCTTCGCCAGTTCCACGGCCCGCTCAATATAGGCGAAGGCCGCGTGACCCGCACGGGGATCGACATGCCCCCAGGGTAGGTCGGCGGGCAGCAGGTTCAGATCCAGCACATCTACCGTGCCCGGCTCGAACCGCGCCTCGGCGGGAGCGGCGCAACGATGAACCCGCAGGGGGGACCCCAGAATCCGGGCGGCCTGCTCCATGCGAACTGCATCGCCGATGACAAGATAGTGCCCCAGGGCCTGAACCGACGGCTCCGCCAGGGCCCCGAGGATCACCTCCGGCCCGATGCCGGCGCCATCGCCCATGGTCACCCCCACCACTGCCCGATTCGCACTCATGCCGGCACACCGCCCTTCACACGCTGCATGGCCGACCAGAGGGCTTCCTCCGTGCCGAACGCGCCGGCCTTCGTCACCGCCCGATACGGAGCGGCGCCGACCAGCCGTCCCAGCGGAATGCCGGGTTCCACCTCGCTCAGCAGGTCAAAACCGGTGGCCCCCACATTGCGGCAGACCGCCTGGGCCGTGTCGCCCCCGGTCAGGACCAGCCCGCCCACCCGGGCGCTCTGGCAGAGCCGTCCGGCAATCCGTCCCAACGCCTCGGCCACCTGCTCGCTGACCTGGATCGGGCTCATGCCGCGCGCACGCCCCAGCGCCTGGGTGCGGGCCACCGCATCTGCCTGCACGGAGGAGAAGAGCGCCAGGTCGCCACCGGCCTGAAGTGCAGCCACTCCAGCAGCGAAGCAACGCTCCTCTTCTGCCTCAGCGACGGGGCCACCGCTGATCCAATCCGCTGTGCGCAGCTCCACGCCGGTGACCGCCGGCTCGCGGAGGACCCGAGCCAGTTGCCCGCGGGAGACCGAGCTGACACTGCCGACCGCCAGGAGGACCGGCCCCGTCGGCCCCGCCGCCTCTTCGCGGGCGGCAGCCCGGGCCCCGGGCATCAGCCCGAGCTCCTTCGGCAGCACGTCGGCCAGGCCGGCCGAGCCGACGTAGAGGACCCGCCCGCCCAGCTCCCTGCCCGCCCGGGCCACCTGCACCAGGTCCTGCTCGCTCAGCCCGTCGCAGACGATCAGCTCGGCGCCATCCGCTCGCAGGTCGCGCAGCCGCTCCGGCGCCAGTCCGTCCCGCACCGTCTCATGATGGATCAGCCCCACCTTCCGGCGGGAGCCGTCACGAAGCAATTGGGGGATGTTCGACGTGCGCACCGGCGCCTTCGGATCCCGGCCGATCTCGGTCTCGTGCACCGGGGCGCCGTTCAGGTACTGGACCCCATCCTCCGTGGTCCGGCCGATCCGGGGGAAGGCCGGGGCGATCAGGGCGACCTCCATGCCGAACGCATCCATGACGGCGTCGATCTCGGCCGCCAGGTTGCCGCGCAGCGTGGAGTCCACCTTCTTGTAGACCAGGGACGGCTTGATCTCCACCAAGAGCCCGGCCGCCTTGCGGGTGGCCTCGTAGGCCTCGGCAGCGGTGGCGCCGCGGGTGTCGGTGTCAAGCACAACCACGTCGGCCCCTTGCTGGACCGGCTGGCCGGCGAAAAAGACGGAGGCGCTGAAGCCGTGCCGGACGAACTGGACGCCCGAGTCGTTGGCCCCCGTGAGATCATCGGCAATCAAGGCAATCTGGGTCATCTTCTTCCAACTCCTTGCAAGATGGGAGGGGGCGCCGGGTTGCGACGCACCCCCATACGGCAATCGAGGCGCTATGCGACCTTCCCGGTGGTGCCCGCCCTCCGCTGCTGGTACCGGTAGAGCCAGACCACGAGCAGCGGGGTCAGCAGGGCGGTGGTAATGGTCGATGCAGCGACCTGGGCCGTGGCAACGGCTACGAGGGGAGCGTAAGCGCTGTCGGCTGCGGCAATGGCGGCCGGGGTGGCAACGGCGTTGCCGGCCGTCGAGCCCTCTGCCGCACCGGCGATGCCGCTCTTCTCACCCGTCGCCCGGATCACCCAGTAGCCGAGGAAGCCGGTGAAGAAGACGGTCATCACGCCCAGCAGAACGCCGGGCAGACCGGCCTTGAAGACGTCCAGCAGGTTCATGCCGGCGCCCAGCGGGAAGGCGAAGAAGGGGATCAGGAAGGTCTGGCCCTGGGCGAGGAACTTGCGCATCTCCTCATCGAGGTTGCCCACAATCATGCCAAGGGCTACCGGCACGAGGACGGCGACGAAGGCCATGAGGGGGATCGAGGCCAGGCCGGAGGCACCCAGTGCGATCATGGTGAAGAAGGGGCCGTCGTTCAGGGAGAGGATCGAGACGGCGCCCACGTCGGTCTCATCGCCATACTGGCCCGTCAGGGCGACGAAGAGGCCGCCGTTGGAGTTGGTCATGGCCGCGATGATCGCCAGCGGGCTCAGCCCGAGGAGCAGGCCGCCGGGCAGGAGCTTCGCCACCAGGAGGCCGATCGCCACGCCGATGCCGTACTTGAACAGGGTCAGGACAATGCCCTTCTTCAGTGCGCGGGGAGCACTGTTGAAGCGCATCTGGGCGCCCATGGCGAACAGGAATGCGCCGATCAGGGTCAGGGCGCCGTTCTTGAAGAGCGCCGTCGTGAAGCCGCCAATCTGGAGGGCCTCCGGGAAGAAGGTATTGATGATGGCACCCAGGAGCAGCGGAACGACCATCATTCCACCAGGGACCTTCTCGATCCAGTACTTGATCCGCATTCAGCCAACCTCCCATGTGAGTTGCGGGGTCGGGAGCATGAGGAAGCAAGCTCCGTGCCAACCGTCCGAAGGCGCGAGAAAAGGGGCGGCTCCGGCCTGATTCCGCCCCTTTCCGCCGTCCGTGTTGCGCTTCGCTCCGTTCATCTGATGCAATTCGCATCAATGTTTGTTGCGGTTCGCATCGTTATGATGCAGTTTGCGGTACAGGGTGGTCCGATGCAGACCCAATCGCTCTGCGGCCCGCTGCAGATTCCCATGCTCCCGCTCCAGCGCCCGCTGGATCGCCCGCTCCTCCAACTGGGCCAGGGTCAGGTTGGCCGTCCAGTCGTCCGCCACCGCCGCAGCGAGTGGTTCGGGCTGCCGGGGCAGATGAGCCCGGACCTGGCTGCCGTCGATCGGCCCGTCCGGGGCGACCAGGGCTATCCGCTCCAGGAAGTTCTCCAGTTCGCGCACATTGCCGGGCCACCGATAGCGGGCCAGCTCCGCCAGGGCCTCCGGGGTCAGGCGCACGGCCCGGCTGTACCGCTGCTGAAGCCGGGCCGCGATCCCGTCTACCAGTGCGGGAATATCGGCCAGCCGCTCCCGCAGGGGGGGTACCTCCAGCCGGAGGATATCCAGCCGGTAGAAGAGGTCGGAGCGGAAGCGGCCCTCCGCCACCTCTGTCTCCAGGTGCCGGTTGGTCGCGGCGATCACCCGGACGTCTACCGGGATCACGCTCTCCGCACCCACCCGCATGATCTCCTTCTCCTGCAGGACACGCAGGAGACGGGCCTGCAGCGAGAGCGGCATCTCACCGATCTCGTCCAGGAAGATGGTCCCGCCGTGGGCCAGTTCGAACAACCCCTGCTTCCCGCCCCGCCGGGCCCCGGTGAAGGCGCCCTCCTCGTAACCGAAAAGCTCGCTCTCCAGCAGCGTCTCGGGCAGGGCGGCGCAGTTGATCGCCACGAAGGGCCCCTGCCGGCGCCCGCTGACCAGGTGGATCCCCTGGGCCAGCAGCTCCTTGCCCGTGCCCGACTCCCCGCGGATCAGGACCGTGGCATCGGCGGGGGCGTACCGGTAGGCCGCCTCCACCACCTGGCGGGTTGCGGGGCTCCCGCCGGCGATCTGATCCAGCGAGTTCTTGGCCACCAGCCCCTTGCGGTGCAGTTTCTGGCGGACCAGTTGCTCGAAGCGCTGGAGCTCGGTCACATCGTGGAAGGTGGCCACCGCGCCCACCACCTCGTTCCCCACCTTCACCGGCACCCGGGTGGTGGCCAGGCGCACCGAGCCCACCTGCTGAATCTCGCCGACCTGGGCGATCCCGGTCTGAAGGACCTCGTGCAGGCGGGTATTCGGAATCACATCCTGAACGGGGTAGCCCAGGACCTGCTCCGCTTTCAGGCCGAAGGAGCGCTCGGCGCTCGGGTTGAAGATGATCACCGTGCCCGCCCGATCCACCGCCAGGATGCCGTCCTGCACCGAGTCGATGATCGTCCGGACCTGCTGGCTGCGGGAGCGTTCCTCCCGCTTGACCTGAAGGACGTGCTGCGCTTCGAAGAGCGCCTGGGCGATCCCCTCGCGCCCCGACTCGATCAGGGTGGAGCGGAGTCCCATCTGCCGGGCGACCAGGTGGCTGATATGATCCCCGATCACATGGCGGATGCCGCGGGCCGACACCCCGGCGATGGCGGCAGCCACCTCCTCCTGCCGGAGGACAGGGATCTGGACCAGCTCCAGGCCCAGGTACTGCCCCACCTCTTCACAGCCGTAGATCACGTTACGAAAACCCGCCAGCCCGACCTTTCCCTGAGACCGGTCCAACTGGTGGAAGGCGCGCAGCACATCGGACGAGGTGACCCGGATCTCCACCACGGGAACGCTGACCGCCGCCGCGATCAACGAGGCGGTCCCGCCGCGGCTGACGATCACCTCGGCGCCCTCGGCCACGGCCTGGTGCGCCTGGGCGACCCCCTGGTCCAGATCGCCGATCCGGGCACAGACAGGGATCCCCAACTCCGCGGCGACGGCGAGGGCTGTCTCAGCCAACGCCTCGAAGGGCAGGACAAAGACGATGGGCGGACAGGGCATCTCGATCTCCTCCGCTGATGTTTCGTACGTCGAGAGTTCTCCTTCGCAGCATTCGTCTCCTGTCGGCATGGGGAAGGCGCGGCCCCTCCGGTGAGAAGCCGCGCCTCGTTCTGTCAGACGTTCGCTCTGTAGGGCAGGTCCGGCCCGAGCATGGTCCGCTGGGCCTCATTCATGACGGCCAGTGTAACCGCCGGCTTGGGCGGACCATCGATCAGCCGCAGGATCGAGAGCTTCACCTCCGGCGGGAACGCCGACGGCTCAATGGAACCGGGCACCGGGAAGCCGCCGGCGGCGACCCGCATCAACCGGGGCTGCATCCAGATCATGCCATCGCCTGTGTGATCGAACAATCGCCATCCCTCCACTCGCATCTTATGTCCGGCGCATAGCATGGAGTGAAGAGGAGGGATTCGTTTCATGGAACAGCGCGCACTCCTGGTCGCCCAGGAGGTGGCGGACCGGTACATGGCGCAGTTGGGCGGAGACCTGGTCGACGGGCGGACGCTGGTGAAGGCGGCCATGGTCGGCTACCTGGCAGCCTCCGGCGTCCCCAGCGATGAAGCGGTCCACAAGGTGGAGCAGATCGTCGCCAAGATGCTGGTCGGACCTGTCCCGCCCAACCCCATGTACCACGGCCTTCCGTGGATGGTGCCGGGACCGGCATCGGGGGCGCCGTACTACCGCTAGGGAGGGATCTTCCCGTGCAACGGCCCTACAGTTGGGGCGAGCCGACCGACACGCCGGATGTCTACGCCATTGGCGGGGGGGACTGGGTGATCACCTGGAGCCCTGAGCAGATCCATCCGTACGCCAGGCTCTGGCTGACGCTGGCCCGGCGGGTCGGGCCGGCCGGGGACATGGCCCCGCCCATGGACCTCTGGATGTACACCCTCCAGACCCGGGATATCAGCGACTGATCCGCTTGGGCGCGCAAAGGCCGGGGCATCGCCGCCCCGGCCTGCTCTCTTTATGCCTCGTCCTTCGGCGACCAGACCTGCCAGACCTTGCCCACCAGGTCGGGGCTCGGCTTCAGCACCTTGCCACCAGGTACCCAGCCCGCCGGGCAGACCTCGGCGCCCTGGGTGGCCCGGACATGCTGGAACGCCTTGATCTGGCGGATCAGCTCGTTCAGGTTCCGGCCCACCGGCGGGGTCATGATCTCGGCAGCCTGGATCACACCGTCCGGATCGATCAGGAAACGGCCCCGGATATCGACACCGGCCTCTTCATCGTACACGCCGTAAAGCGAACCGATCGCTCCGCCGGCATCGGCCAGCATGGGGAAGGGAATGCCGCCCTCGACCATCCGGGAGAGCTCCTCCTCATGCCAGACCTTATGTACGAACTTGGAGTCCGTAGATGCAGCCAGAACTTCGACACCGAGCGCCTGGAGCTCACCATAACGTGCGGCAACTGCCGACACTTCCGTGGGTCAGACGAAGGTGAAATCGCCGGGATAGAAGCAGAGCAGTACCCATTTTCCCTTGAGCTCGGAGAGTTGGTAGGCCTTGAAGCCACCGTTTTGATATGCTTCGGCCTTAAAGTCAGGGGCGACACGTCCCACACGTGCTGTCACGACAGGGGCCCTCCTCTCTTCTTCCTTATTCGTTGATGCAGACTCAGCAGCAGGTCTGATTGGGCCAATCCCCGGGGTTCTCTTTCCGCAGGAGACCTCTTCAGGCATCTTTCGCCTCACCTCCCACTCTATCTTCGCGCTAGGCAGGAATACTGTAAACCGTAAAGAATATTAGATATTAACATATACCAATTGGAAAGAGACTCGATCCAGTCTGCCGGGGAGACGATCCAAGCGGAGGAGATGGCGCATGCAAACGAGGCTGCAGTTCCGGTCCGACGCCAGCTTCACCATCGTCCAGTTCACCGACCTCCACTGGCAGAACGGGGACGCGCAGGACCGGCAGACCCTTGCGCTCATGGAGTCCGTGCTGGAGCAGGAGCAGCCAGACCTGGTCGTCTTTACCGGGGACCTGGTGGAGAGTCTGAAGTGCGATGATCCGGTAGAGTCGTTACGCCAGGTGGTGCGCGTGGCTGAGGTGCGCCAACTCCCCTTCGCCGCCGTCTTTGGCAACCACGACAGCGAGAAGGGGAGCCGCGACGTCCTGGCGGCAGTGCTGGAGCGGGAGTTCGCCTACAGCCTCTTCCAGCGTGGGCCCGGCTCGATCCATGGGGTAGGGAACTACTGGGTGCCCGTTCACTCCGCCACAGGCGACAGGCGTGCCGCTACGCTCTACTTCCTGGACTCGGGCAGCTACGCCCCCCTCTCGATCGGCAAGTACGACTGGATCCGCGGGGACCAGATCATCTGGTACCGGCAGCAGTCACATGGCCTGACAGAGGCCGAAGGGCGGATCCTGCCGGCCCTGGCCTTCTTCCATATCCCGCTGCCGGAGTACAGCCGGGTCTGGCGGCGGCACCGGTCCTGCAGGGGTTCAAAGGGGGAGCGGGTCTGCTGCCCGATCTGGAACTCGGGGCTCTTCCGGGCCATGCGCCAGATGGGGGATATCGCCGCGACCTTCTGCGGGCACGACCACCTCAATGACTATGCAGGGGAGTTGGGTGGCATCCACCTCTGCTACGGCCGGGCGACAGGCTACAATACATACGGGCGGGACGGCTTCCTGCGGGGGGCACGGGTGATCCGCCTGTTCGAGGGTGAGCGGCGGTTTGCGTCCTGGCTCCGCCTAGCTGATGGGTCCCGGGTGGAGTCCGTGTAAGCCTGGCCGGGAGCGGCGGGAAAATGCCCGGGCCGACGACGCCCGGGCTCACTTTTTGTCACGGTCTATCGGTTTTTATCACCGTGTCATGGCGGATGTCGCCCGATTCATCCTGACAATCCGGGGTGATTCCCGGCGATGCTAGGTGATTCCCGGTGATTCCGAGCGTCGGGTTTTTTCGGGTGAGAGGAGCTGCTCGTATGCGAGGAAGAATGCAGGCGGCTGTATGGCGGAGCAATCATTTGCCTCCGGGTGGAGGAAGGGGCAAAAAGGTGCATCCGGGTGATTCCAGGTGATTCCAGGTGATTCCAGGTGATCCCCAGTGATTCCAGGTGATTCCCGGTGATACGAGTAATTGCCGGTTAGGGCTGGAAGTCAATCTGTATCGGCCCATACAGCCAGGCAAAAGGCAGGAATGCCAGGTGGATCCGGCTGATCTCCTGGGCGGCCCGGACTCAACCGGAATAAACCGGGCAGCTGCGGTCAAGAATAGAAAACGGCCCGGTGGGTTATCACCAGGCCGGGCGGCACCGTTGACGTCTAACTTGAAAGGTTAGGTTCCTTCCTAACCCTTACAAGCTAAGGGAGAGGAGTTTCAGCAGGAGTACCAGAAGAACAAGCCCAAAGACCCGTTCATCTAGTTTGCTCATGCGTCCACCTCCTTCCGCTCAACGAGGCGCCGCCACTTACATATACGGAAGAACTCATCGCTTGGTTCGATGGGTTCTTCCTTTTTTTTGCTGGAAGACCGGCTGCGCCCAACTGGGCAGGCCTCGACAAGGTGTTGCACGACGAGTGTAAATTGTTGCATGGAGGTGCGCGCCACGATAAGAGGCGACTGATGCCAGCTGGTCGTAACGCGGATTGCGTCGCAGTCGTCGGTCCAGGATCATCACATTGCGGCTGCGGATTCGGTCAGGAAGCGGCGTCAGCGTGAGAAGCTGGAGTCTCGCCATGAGCTTCTCGAGGAGTGAACCAAGCTGAGAGGTAGTAGCGCAGAAGAACGTAAGAGTCGAATCGCCTATGTCAAGCGGCTGAGGAAGCTAGTCGCCGAGGCTGTAAACGCTGTAGATCCGATGGGGCTCCTTGCGGGTGGAGCTCCAGAGGATGAGTACAGTCCAGAAGTGGCTGACATACTGGCCGGGTTACTTCGCATCGGACCCGACGAGGGTCAGATCACCCGCCTTACTAGCAACGTCTTCGACAAGTGGTTTGGCGTGGCAGCCGTAGACCAGGCCCGGTGCCGGCTAATCGCCGAGCGCATCTGTGCTGGATGGGACCAGGCCGCATCGGACAAAAAGACGTAAGAACGGCGCCAGGGGGGTACTACCCCCGGCGCCGTTCCGCCTCGACTCAGACGCTGATCGCCCCGGCCCGGAAGTCGCTGCTCCCAATCTTCACATTGACCACCGCCACCTTGCCGGAGGCGAAGGCCCGCTCCAGGGCGGGGCGGATCTCCTCGGGCCGCTCCACATACTCGCCGTGGCCGCCCAGGCCGATCGCCACCTGGTCATAGCGGGTGAAATCCAGCTTGGTGGCCACCGCCCGCTCCTCGCCGAACATCTGGATCTGGCCCCGGCGGATCTGCGTCCAGCCGGCGTCGTTGCCGATCACCACGACGAAGGGGATATTCTGGCGGGCCGCTGCCTCCACCTCCATGAGGTTCAGGCCGGCGGCGCCGTCGCCCATCATCAGGAGGATCGGGGCATCCGGACGGGCCAGCTTGGCCGCCATGGCGAAGCCCATCCCCATACCCAGCGTGCCGAGCGGCCCGGGATCCAGCCAGCCCGATGGGAACTGCCGGACCCGGTATACCGCGGCGAAGGTGGCCACGATATCACCGCCGTCGCCCACGACGATCGCGTTCTCGGGCAGGAAGGCATCGATCTCGGCACAGAGGCGGAGCGGATCGATCGGGAAGCTGTCGGAAGTGAGCGCCGGAGCCGACTTCGCCGCCTGCTTCTCTTCGATCGCTCGCAGCTTTGCCAGCCACTCCTGCCGGCTCGGCTTGGCACCGCCCAGGTCGCCATACTCGAGCATCTGCGCCATGACGCTGCCCGAGTCACCGGGGATCGCCACTTGCGTATCCCGGTTGTGGCCCGGTTCCGAGGGATCCAGATCGACCCGGATCAGCTTGCAGTCGTCATTCCAGAGCGGCTCTGCCCCGTAGCCCAACCGGAAATCGAGGGGGGCGCCGAAGAGGATCGCCACGTCGGCCTCGGCGAGCGCCGCCTTGCGGGAGCGGCCCCAGGCGGAGTCCAGCAGGCCGCGGGCCATGCCCTGCAGGTAGATCGGGGCGCCGACCTGCTCGGCGAAGGCCCGTGCCACCTCCCACTGGGGTGACCAGCGGATCTGGCTGGAGACGAAGAGAAAGGGCCGGTCAGCGTCCCGGAGCATCTCCACCGCCTCCCGGACCCGAGCCGGATCGCCGGGCAGAGCAGGGCGGCCCGCGTAAGGGGCGGGAAGCTTCACATCATCCAGATCGACGCTGGCGAAGAGGAGATCCAGCGGCATTTCGACATAGACCGGGCCGGGGACGCCGGAGATCGCCTTGCGGAAGGCGACAGAGATCAGCTCCGGAACCCGGGCTGGATCGGCAATGGAGACCTGCCATTTGGTGATCGGCGCCATGACCGGGATCAGCTCCACCTCCTGAAGCGAACCCCGACCGGACATGTTCGCGGGCCCACGCCCGCCAATGATGACCATGGGACTCTGCGCCCGGCTTGCGTTGGCTACGGCGGTCACAGCGTTCGTCACGCCGGGCCCGGCGGTCACGATCGCCACACCGGGCTTGCCGGTCGTGCGTGACCAGCCATCCGCCGCGAAGGCTGCTGACTGCTCGTGCCGCAGATCGACCACCTGGATCCCCTCGTCCACGCAGCCATCGTAGATCGACATGACGTGCCCACCGCAGAGGGTGAAGACGACCTCGACCCCCTCGTTCTTCAGCGCCCTTGCCACCAGCTTCCCTGCGTGATCGTAGCTCATGGGACACCCGCCTCCTTTCCTGCAGAATTCGGTTTATGTGCAGAACTTTCCTTTCAGAATGACGACCAACACCAACCGGTTGGTTGGGTGAGTCCGGGTCGGTGGGCGAATGAGTGCGAGGCCCCAGAAGCGTCAAGCTCCTGAAGCCTCGCGAATAGTCGGAAGGGAAAGTCGGAAGGGAAGGGCTGTTCGCGGACGACCCCCAACGGCGCAAGCCCGGGGTGAGAGCGCCCGAGCTGCTGCAGATCGTCAGGTTTAGCACGCCAAGCGACTGGCCGCGGGGCCAGGAGACGTGCAGAATCTCACAGTTCCCTCTGTGTCAACATAGGTGCTTCAGGCTGATGACCAAGTGGTTCGGGCGTGAATCAGGCCGCATTGATCTGCAAGACCAGGGTGGTGCGTCCTTCGTGAGGGAAGCAGGATTCCGTCACTTTTTCCCAGGGCGAGCGTAGGTAAAGTGGGAAATCGTAGCGGAACGACGCATTTGACGGGCCTGTTCACCCCACAAATCGCTCTTGTGGTGCGTCAGAGGGCGCATATTGGCCCGGGTCAGGCCGAAAAAGGGTGGTTCCCTCACCTCCGGGCCCCCTTTTTTGCAGATTCCGCTACATTTTCCCACATTGGTGAGAGACTCGCCGGGAATTTCTGGTGGAACCGGCTGGCAGAGCCGCCCTGCCCACCAGCCATGCAAGAGTCCGGTCTGGACGGAGCTTAGGAGAACAGAATCACTCAGGCGCCGGCTGCTGTGGTGGGCGCTAACGGGACCCGAAATACCCCGGGCGCTCCGCTAGCTAATCCCCACCCGGACCGCCCAGGCCACGACCTGGGCCCGGTTCTCGACCCCCAGCTTGGCCAGGATGCTCTTCACATGGTTCTTCACCGTGTGCTCCGACAGGAAGAGGCGGAGCCCGATCTCGCGATTCGTCGCCCCGGTCACCATGAGCCGGACGATCTCCAGTTCCCGCGCCGTCAGGTCGGCCTCCTCCCCGGCCGGCCGCCCTTCTGACTCCGCCGAGGGCTTGCCCAGGAGCAAGCGACGAGCCACGACCCCGGCAATGGGGGATTCCCCCCGAATCGCCGCACGGATATGAGCGCTGAAGGCTTCCGGTTCCAGGTTCTTGAGCAGGTAGCCGTCGGCGCCGAGGCGAAAGGCACGGGCAGCATCCTCCGGGGCGGCGGAGTAGGTCAGCATGACCACCCGGGTCTCCGGCAGTTCAGCCCTGATCGCCTCCAGGGCGTCAAAGCCGTTTCGCCGGGGCATCTCCAGATCCAGCAACACCACCTCTGGCCGCAGCTCGCGGGCGAGCTGGCAGGCCTCGACCCCATCTTCCGCCTGGCCCACGACCTCGAAGTCCTCCTCCAGGGAGAGCAGTTGTGCAATTCCCCGCCGCACGAGGGTGTGATCATCAGCCAGCAGAATGCGATGTCGCTCCTTCAGAGACGTTCCCTCCCTCTGTCAATCCCAGGGGGCAGCGGACGATGACCGTCGTACCGTGGCCCCGGCTGCTCCGGACCTCCCAGTCGCCGCCGATCGCCTCTGCGCGCTCCCGCATCAGCGTCAGACCGAAGTGGTGCCGCTCACCACCATCGAACGTGGTCGGGTCGAAGCCGCAGCCGTCATCGGTCACGGTCAAAAGCAGATCACGGCCGGCCTGCTCCGTGCGAACCTGGACCGAGTAGGCGCCGGAGTGATTGCGCACATTGACCAGCACCTCCTGCAAAATCCGGGTCAAATGAGCCTCACGATGCTCGGGCACCCGATCCAGGAGCCCCTCCTGGAAGCGGAAATCCACGAGAATGCCCGTCCGGGAGGCGAAGTCGTCCAGTAGCTTCCGCCAGCGCTCGGAGAGCGGCGACCGAGTGGGGACGCTCTCCTTCAGCCGGAAGATGACTGAACGCACCTCGGTATGCGCCTCCTGGAGCACCGTCTTCAGGTCCTCCACCTCCTGGTGAATCGCCCCCGCGTTCCCCTTCCGGGCAAACTTGTCGATCATGACGAGGCGCAGGCCGAAGTAGGTCAGGAACTGCCCGAGTCCGTCATGCATTTCGGCGGCCAGCCGTTGCCGCTCGTGGACCGCTGCCAACTCCTCTACCTTCTTCATGAGGGTGGCGTTCTCCATGGCGGCCGCCAGGTAGCCGGCCAGGTGGGCGAAGTGGATCGCATCCTGGTCGGTCAGGCTGACCCGGTCCAGTGAGGCGCAGAGCAGCACCCCCTGGCGTTGCTCGCTCAAGGGGAAGGGAACAGCCATGGTGGTGCGCAGGGGCGGCTGGGAGATCAGGGCGTGGATCGCCGGACGGTTCGAGTGCTCGCGCTCAAACTCCATGGTGACGTAGGCCCGCCCTTGCTGCAGCGCTCGACCGATCTGCGTGTCGCTGACGGCCATCTGGGCAGAGCGGAGTCTCTCGGCTCCCGCACCGCTGGCCCCCGCCCATGAGAGGAATTGGCCGGCCTCGTCCAGTGTTCCCCAGGCGACGAGATCCATCTCAAACGCTGTGCGGGCCCGCTCCAGAACCGGCTCCAGCCGCTCCATGATGTTCGGCGTGGCCGCGATCTCACGCCCAAGCGTCACAAGCCCCTCTGCCCTCCACCGCCGGCGGGCCGACTCCCGCTCGGCCTCCTCCAACCCGCTGATCTCCCAGAGGATCAGCACAAACGCCTCACTCTCGGGCGTGAGGGGCACGGTCGTGCAGTTGGCCATTACGGGCAGGGGCGTGCCGAAGCGCCGGTTGAGCAGGACGCGTATCGGCCCGACCGCGGCCTGGCCGGTACGCTGGAGCCCCGGGCAGATGGCGCTGCAGGTCATGGCCTGGCCATCGGGCACGGAGAAGAGCTCGGAGCAGACCTTCCGGCCGGCCAGTTCCTCCCGGCTCCAGCCCGAAAGGGCAGCGAGGGCCCCGTTCGCTTTGAGAATGGCGCACTTGGTGCCAATCAGGGCCATGCCCAGGTGCGACTGCTCAAAGAGAGCCCGGCAGGGCGTCTCCTCAGCCTGGCGCCTGTCCACCTGGCTGCGGCGCACGACGAGGATGAAGAGGAAGAGGAGAAGCGCCACTATGGCCAAGAGGGCTCCCACCCAGTACACGGACGGCATTCCGACTCCCCCTTCTCAGCGTGGTTTGGCCGGGACCACGAAGCGGATCGAGGGGTCGGTCAGGGGCTGTGCAGGAAATCCAGGGATGTTCGGTACGATGAGCCGGTCCTCGCACAGATCCAGATCGATCAGGCGCAGGGCCTGGGTGTGGCAGGCCTCCACACAGGCCGGCTGCCTCCCCTCCTCCAGAAGTTCCACACAGAGATCACACTTGATGACCTTGCGCGCCCGGGCTGAGTACCGCGGGGCCCCGTATGGGCAGGCCATGATACAGAGGCGGCAGCCCTGGCAGAGCGCAGGGTTCTGGATCACCAAACCGTCGGCGGTCCGGTAGAGCGCGCCCGTGGAGCAGACCCGGACACACTCCGGCTGCCCGCAATGGTGGCAGGCGACGGAGAGGAAGTGACGCCGGGGTATATCTGGCTCCTCGCGATAGGCGTAGACCTCCCGCAGCGGGAGGTTGGGCTCCAGGCCATGGTGGTTACGGCACGCGGCCACACAGGACTTGCAGCCGGTGCACCGGTTGGTGTCATGGAAGAAGGCGTACCGCATGCCGTTCACCTCTCCGCGGGCTGAATGTTTATGAAGGTGTCGGCATAGGGGGTCCCCCGCATGCCGGCTGCGTCTGCCATATCTGTCGTGCAGGAGCTGGTGAGAGTGTTGATCATGCTCAGTTCCTCCCCCTCTGTCCCGCCGCAGACCACGGCACAGTCGGGAGGAACCGTGCGTGTCAGCCTCACTGGCAGGCTAAGCTGCCCGACTGGACTGATCAGCCAGGCCTGCTCACCCGTGGCCAGGCCAAGGCGTTCTGCGAGGGTCGGATGGATCTCGGCGACCGGTGCTTGGGCCGGAAACTGAGAGTTCAGGCTCTCCGCCCGATGGGGGGTAAGAAGCCGGATGGGAAAGCCCTCCGGGGCAGCCGCGGGCGAGGCGTAGACCGGCATGGCCGGCGCTCCGGCCGCCTGCGCCCTCTCCGACCAGAACTCGTACCGGCCGGACGGGGTGGCAAACCGCAGATCCTCCCAGGCGACCCGAGGTAAGCGGGCTCGCCTCGGGCCGTTCGTGAGCGCCCAGGGACCATCCAACCCGAAGAGTTGCACCGCATCGTGGCTCCAGAGGCGCTCCAGCCACTGCCGCTCATCGCCATCGGTCGGGAAAAGGGCGAACCCCGGACGCAGTTGATTAACGGCCCGGGAGAGCGCCCAGGCGATGGCCAGCTCACTCCGGGACTCGAAGAGCGGTTCGACCGCGCGCTCGTTCAGCGCCACGTCATGGTGCCAGTAGCTGACGTTCAGATCGACCTGCTCCAGGTAGGTGGTGGTGGGCAGGATCAGGTCTGCGGCCGCCGAGGTAGCGGTGGGGAACTGGTCGACGACGACCACCATCTCCATACCGGCCAGCAGCCGGCGCAGCGCTTCCGAATCGGGTCCCTGACGGATCGGGTTGGCCTGGGTGATCCAGATCATCCGGACCGGGGGGTCGGTCAGCCCCTTCAGGGACTCGACCAGGTTGCCGGTGGAGACCGTTCGATTGGCCGAACGCCCCTCCAGGTAAGGGGCGTCCCGGAAGACCCAGGTCTCCCGCTGTCCATACTGGACGCCGGTACCAGGTCGCCCGATCTGCCCGGTCAGGGCCGCCAGGGCGTTGATCGCCCGGACAGCCTGCCCGGCGTTGCGGTACCGCTGCATGCCATAACCGATCCATATGGTGGATGGGCCGTTGCGGGCGTACTCGTCGGCCACCTGGCGGATCAGCGCCTCCTCCAACCCGGTCTCTGCGGCGGCCCAGGCCACGGTCACCTCCGCGTCGAGATACCGTAGGAAGGGCTCCCAACCCCATGTATACTGCTCCACGAATGCCTGATCGATCTGGCCGGTCTCCTGCAGATGCCGGGCCATGCCCAGTGCAAGGGCACCATCGGTCCCGGGTCGGATCGGCAGGTACATGTCTGAGAGGGTGGCCGTGGCGGTCGCGATCGGATCGATCAGGATCAGCCGGGCCCCCTGGTCCTTCATCGCGAGAAGGCGGCTCATTTGATGCGGAGCCGTCCATGCGGGGTTGACCCCCCAGAGCAGGACGGTCCGGGCGTTCTCCAGATCGCCGGGATCATGGTTTCTGGCCGCCCCGAAGTCGTAGGTGGTCGCGGCCATTCCGCCGGTCCAGCAGAGCGTGTTCACCCCAACCGTAAGCGGCCCCATAGAGCCAAAGAGGGCCTCCGGAACCGTGTGCAGCGCCCCCAGGTTACCGCTGCCCCGGTAGAGGCAGAGCGGGAGGAGCGTGCCGTAGCGGTCGCGCAGGCTGATCAGGGCACGGGCCACACGGTCCATCGCCTCGTCCCAGGAGATACGGCGCCAGACGCCCGAACCGCGCGGCTCCTGAACCATGGGATGATGAAGCCGGTCCCGGGAGTAGAGGCGATCGACGTAACTGTACCCCTTGGCACAGAGGCGACCGTCGGTGTGCTCGTGGTTGGGATCGCCATCGATCCGCGTGACGACCCCGTTCGTCACCGTGGCGATCTGCGAGCAGGTATCGTAACAGTTATGCGGGCAGACAACCCTCACCCTGCGAGTAGAGGGAATCGGCGTCTTCGCGCTCATGACACCCCTCCCTGTAACGAATTCTGTCGATCTTCATGTCATATTTTCAGGATACCACCTCGCACCCCTGGCCTCCTATAGGCCCAGCGACGTAACCGGGATACGACGGGCGTGCAACGTTCGCCCAAACGGGTGTCCCATAATAACTAGAGCCGCCCTCCCTTGGTGGGATGACGGCCCGTTCATCGCACTCATTCTGATCTGTTCTACCCTTGCAGCCACGCCCGATCGGCACGAAGCGTACCCAGGGTGATACGGGCGATGGCCCCGTAAAACCCGCTGCCCGCCGCAGCCTCCACCCGGCTGACGAAGCGCTCGACCCAGCGGAGCAGATGGGCGTCCAGGCAGATCTGCGCTCCCTCATGGAGTTGTCTGGCGCCCGCCTGGTCCCCGCTTGCGACCAGCGTGGCAGCCCGTGCGGAGAGCTGGGCCAGAAACTGCAGTTCCAGGCCGATATGATCCTCCGGATAGCGACCGGTCTCGGCATATTCCAGGCCGAACCTGGTGAAGAGGCTGCGAATCTTCAGGGTCTCCTCACCAAACGGTACCTTCTCCGGATCCAGGTAGACCGATTGCCAGGGAGGGGCCTCCGCCGGTCCAAGGCCGCCAAAGAGGCGCCAGAACTCCGCCCGGAGCGACTCCACGGTCACGTTGGGTAGGGCGCTCTCCAAACGGGCGAGGCCGGTCTCCAGATCATTGCTGCCCCTACCCAGCGGCCATTCTGCGACAAAGGCCGGAGCGGTCATGGCGGTCAGCAACTCGGCCGAAACGGGCTCCAGGTAGAGGCTTGAGAGCAAGCCGTAGACCGAGGAGCGTACCTCCAGGAGCAGCGTCAGATCCTCCGTAGTCATGGAGCATTCCTCCCATCATCATAGGGGGCAGAGCGGCGGGGGAGGTAAGGCCTCCCCCGCCACCTCGAAATTATAGCCCGATCTTGACGCCGGTCGTGTAGAAGAGGAACCGGCCCAGCAACTCGCCGACAGTCACCAGGGTGACCAGAGCAGCGCCCAGGGGAACGAGCGAGCCCGCATTCTTCGTGGCCATGCGGCGCCAGGCCAGCGGCATGATCACAGCGGCACCGAGCACCACCAGGGCGACGCGTGCCCACAAGAGGACGGCCAGATCGCCGGAGAGCAGGGCGGCGGTCATCTGGGCCTCCTTGCCGGCCCCACCGAGGTAGGCGGCGTGAGCGGAGACGGTCACCACCTGCAGGAGGAGCATGGCCAGCGCCCCAAAGAGCAGCGGCGTGGCGCAGGCGGGCTCCTCATCGCCCTTGCGGAGGCACTGGCCGGCAAAGACCGAGGCGGTCCCGATCAGGCCGGCGGTCGCCAGGAAGCTGACCGTTGTGGAGAGGTGCGCCCAGGCGGGGAAGGCCAGCGACCGGTAGATCATGGACATGGCGAAGACGAGGCTGATACCCAGCACGCTTCCCACCACGGCCCAGCCGGTGCGCAGGGCCCGGGAGCCAACCTGCCGCATCTCCAGGAGGAGCGTGACAAGCCAGGCGCTGCCGAAGAGGATCGTGAGGAGGATCTCACGGCTCAGCCAGGAGGTAGCCAGGTTGGACAAGGTCCCGAACGCGCTGGCCGGGGATCCCAGGTGCAGGAAGGAAGCGAGGACACCGGCGACGCCGAGGCCGCCCACGATCCAGAGGAAGCGCATCCGGCTGCTCTTGTCAGCCTCTCCCGTCAGCGTAAACTGGCTGACTACATAGATGCCCACGGCGGACTGAAGGAACAGGGTGTAGAGAATCAGCGGCCACTCGTTCACTTCTTCTCCCTCCCTACAGGTGAGGTCATGGCGCCCTTCGGCGGGTTGATCCGCAGAGAGGGCTGGGTGCGCTGCGGATCCACGAGACCCTTGACCCAGTCGGTGCCGCCCTTCTCAGCGGCCAGTTCCTCAATGTCGCCGGCGCTGATCAACTGGAACGGGCAGGCGTCCACGCAGACGGGACGGAGACCCTGGTCCAGACGGTCTGCACAGAGGTCGCACTTGCCGATCTTGCCGGTCTCCGGGTTGTACTGCGGAGCGTCGTACGGGCAGGCCCAGACACAGCTCTGGCAGCCCACACACTTCTCCTGATCGACCATGACAATGCCGTCTTCCCGCTTGTGCATGGCGCCCGTGGGGCAGACCTTCACACAGGTCGGATCGGCGCAATGGTTGCAGGAGATGGACAGGTAGTAGGCGGTGACGTTGTTGCGCCAGGTGCCGCTTACCATGGCCCACTCGCCATTCTCATACATAACCACCTTGCGGAAGAGCTGACCGACCTCGAGGTTCGAGCGGTCCTTACAGGCTACCTGGCAGGTCTTGCAGCCTGCACAGTAAGTTGCATCGACATGAAAGCCCAACTGCTTGGCCATACGGACTCACCTCCTAGAGCTTCGCCACCTGCACAAGGTTCGAGTGCTGCGGGTTCCCCTTCGCGCCGGGCGTCGGATGGTACTTGGTGATCGTGTTCACACAGCCGCGGGTATCGATGCCCTTGGCATCGGGCGTATACCAGCCGCCCTGGGGGATGTCGACGACGCCGGGCATGATCGTACTGGTCACCCGGGCCGGCAGATGGATCGTGCCGCGGTCGTTCCAGACCTTGACCATGTCGCCGTCGGCAATGCCACGCTCGGCGGCATCGATCTCGTTGATCGTGATCGCCTGCGGCTCGACCTCTTCCAGCCACGGGTTGTTATCGTGGGTGGAGTGGACACGCCGCTTCACATGGTGGCCGATGCACTGGAGCGGGTACTTGGAGACCAGGTCCGACTCGTGGCCTTCCCAGGAGGGCACGTACTTCGGGATCGGCGGGAGGACATCCATGTTCCCCCGCTCCGTGGCGAGCTTGGCCAGGGCGGCCGAGTAGATCTCGATCTTGCCGGACGGGGTCTTCAGCTTGTTCGTCTCCGGATCGGCGATGAACTTCGCATAGGCGACGACCGGCTCGGACTTGGTGGAGCGGAGGACCGGGTCCTTCTTCATCTGCTCCCAGTCGGGGAAGCCCGGATTCTTGGCGGCGACGGCGTTGACCTGAATCTCGAGCCACTCCGGATAGGTCTTGCCCTCGGTGTACTTCTCGAGAATGCCCAGCTTCTCAGCGACACCGGAGGCGACTGCGTAGGCGTCCTTCACTTCGTAGAGCGGGGTGATCGCCGGCATGCCGAGGTAGTAACGGTCGCCCATGACGTTGGTCGAGCCGCGGCCCAGGTGCCAGCGCTCGTAGGAGGTGGCGTCGGGCAGAAGGATGTCGGCGTACCGGGCGGTGGGCGTCATCATGACGTCATGCACGAGAATGAACTCGCAGAGCGACTCATCCTCCAGGATCTTGTGGGTGGCACCGGTGTCGGAGTGCTGGTTGATCAGCGTATTGCCGCCGTAGTTCCAGATGAACTTGATATTGCTGTCCAGATGCGAGGCGCCCCGGAGGCCGTCGACCGGCGTCAGTTCCTTGCCCCGGACAATGGCCTCGGACCACATGAAGCAAGGAATCTTCGCTGCGATCGGGTTGCTGCCCGCCGGGAAGGAGACACCGGGAGCGCCCTTGCGCCCGTCACGTAGGCCCGGGCCACCGCCGTTCTTGCCAATGTTCCCGGTCATGGCCGCCAGGATCGGCACGCCGCGCACCGGCTGCTCGCCATAGGCCGCCCGCTGGAAGCCCCAGCCCTGGAGCAGGGCGGTCGGCTTGGTGCCGGCGATCTCGCGCGCCAGGCGGATGATCGTCTCCTTGGCAATGCCGGTGACGCCTTCGGCCCACTCCGGGGTCTTCTTGACGCCGTCGGCGTCGCCCATGACATAGGCCCGATAGCTGGACTTGGGCGGGGCGCCCTCGGGCAGGGTCTGCTCGTCGAAGCCCACCGTGTACTTGTCGAGGAAGGCCTGGTCGTGCAGGTTCTCGGTCAGCATGACGTAGGCCATGGCATCGATCAGGGCGTTGTCGGTGCCCGGCCGGATCGGGATCCACTCGTCACCGATCGCCTTGGCGGTGTCGGAGTAGCGGGGGTCGATCACGATGTACTTGGCGCCGGCCTTCTTGGCCTGCAGGTGCCAGTAGAACTCGTTGCCACCGCCCTGGCGGGTCTCGGCGGGGTTGTCCGAGAAGAGGACGACCAGCCGGGAGTTGACCAGGTCATCGCTGGAGTTGGTCTCGACCGAGCCGTAGGTGTAGGGGGCTGCCCAGCTGTAGCAGGCGGTGGAGTACGAGTTGTAGTACCCCAGGTAGCCACCCATCATGTTCAGCAGACGATAGATGGTGCTCCGGCTCGTCCCATCGACGCCGGAGGCATAGTGGTAGTAGACCGCATGATTGCCGTACTGCTTGATGATCCGCTCCAGGTTCTCGGCGATGATGGCGTAGGCCTCGTCCCAGGTGATCGGCTCGAACTTGCCCTCGCCGCGCTTGCCCACGCGCTTCATGGGTTGCTTCAGCCGGTCCGGATTGTAGACCCACCTGCGGACAGAGCGACCACGCAGGCAGGCACGCATGGCAGGGAAGCCGGGGCGGTCCTCCTGGTCCGTGTCGGCCCGAATGATCGTATCATCCTGGACATGGAGCCTCAGGAAGCAGGAGTAGCCACCGCAGTTGTAGGTACACTGCTGCGGGACCACCTTCACCGGCGATGCCGGATCGGCAGCCTCAGCGGTGCCCATGAGCGGACGGAGACCCCCTTGGGAAGCGGCTGCGCCGCTCAGAGCCACGCCGGCGCCCAGAGCTGCGGACCATGTCAGGAAGCTCCGTCGGGAGATCTGTGAACTCATGCTGGAATCCCTCCTTACGGACGTAAGAGCGAAGTCGGAGCCCGAAACATGACCTGATTCACACAGATAATTATGGCGGATGGGCGTGGGCAGAGGCCATGCCTCTACCGAGCCTATACCACCCCTGGCGGGGGCTCGTCCGAGCCTTATTGCAGGACCTTTGGCCTAGGCCATTCGGCCAGGGGGTCTAGCGGCGCGCAAGAGCGAGGAGCCGGGCATCTCTGCCCGGCTCCTCGCTCGCTCTATGCGTGTGCCTATGGCTCCAGCGCCGAGGCGTAGCCGTAGACCTCCACCTCGTTCAGCTTCAGGTTGGCGATCTGGTCGGAGGAGATCCGCACGTACTGGACCTTCAGGCCGGGCAACGGCAGCGTCACCGTGTGGCCACTGACCAGGCCGGTCTTTGAGAAGTCCACCTCCACCCAGGCCTCATCTACCTTGATATGGATCCGGGCCGCTGCCAGGAACTCCACGGCTGCGGCGTTCGATGGCAGATCGATCACCATGCGGAGGGCCTCCCGCTTCTCCTGAAGGTCGACGGTCCAGGCCAGGTTCTGGTTCGCATCGGGCTCCAGCTCCGCATAGGTGGACGGGTTACCATCCACCGCCCAGGCCGGATTGTACTGTGGGTTCGTCAGGTTCCCCTGCGCGGGCGGATCGGTCAGGAAGCGGTCAAACCACTGGGTATAAAGGCCCACCTTCGCCTCACTGGTGGCCGGCCGTTCGCGGGCGAGGTTGGTCAGGGTGTTGCCCGCCGCCAGATGGGCGGGCGGGAAGCCGAGCACCTCCGCCTCGTAGAGCCTGAGATCGCCCAGGGCCGGATCGCTGGAGCGGATGCGCAGGTACCGGGCCTCCAGCGCCGGGATCGGCACCGTGACCATCTCACTGCTGTAGAGCGGCCTCTGCGCAGGGAAGACCGGGCTCCAGTTCTCACCGTCCGTGGAGATCTCGACAGATGTCGCCGTGCTCGCGACGAGCGCATTTACCGCCGCCGGGTCCAGCGTCAGCCGGAGTCCGGTCAGCAGGTAGCGATTCTGCAGATCGACCTGCCAGCTCCAACCGGGCTCGGGGGCCGCCCTGGCGAGCAGCCGGGCGTAGGTGTCGCCGTTGGCGTCATTGGCGTTGGCCGGGCTGTACTCCGGCAGCCCCGTCCCGCCGGGGGGCGGGATCTCGCCGGGCACCGGGTAGTAGCCGCCAACCTGAGTCACCTTGCCGCCCAGGGCGTCCAGCGTGGCGGGCCGGAGCTGGCCGACGTTGAAGATCTGGACGGCGGGCTGGCCATAGACCTCCACCTCTGCCAGGTTCAACTGATTGGCGGGTCCGGCCAGCCGTACCCGGAGGTAGCGGGCGTTGTCGTAGGCGAGGTCGATCGAGCGGAAGGAACCCTTGATCCCGCCGAAGGCAGGACCCGCCTGCTGGTCGTGGTCGTAGACCGTCTCCCAGGCGCAGTCGCCCGTCGCCCAATCGCTGCAGGCCGTGGCCGTCTGCACCTGGAGCGGGGCGCCGGCAGCGATCGCCTCCCCCGCCTTGTTAAAGATGCGGACCTTGGTCAGGGAGTAGAGATCGGCCAGATCAACCGACCACCAGGGGTCACTCTCTGTGTTGGTCTGGATGTAGTCGCCGTAGCGGTCTCCATTCGCACCGAGGCCGGCGGTCTGACCGTCCACCGCACTGGAGATGGCGGTCTCCTTCCCCAGCGCCAGATTGTCCGGCGTGATCGCCAGGTACTTGGCCTCGGTGAACGGGATCATGGCGGCGGGCAGCCCGCTCAGGTTGCGGATCGTGCCGCCGGTGTAGACGGCGCCCACCAACATGGTCGAATCCAGCCGATCCTGCTCATCCAGGTAGATGGTCACATCGCGCTGGTAGACCTGGACCGAAGTGGGGGTGACGAACCGGCCGTCCACGCTGACCTGGAACTGATCCGGGGCGGGCAGGGCCGACGCATCCAGATCCTCATCGAAATGGAAGGTGAGATAGTCGTCCAGGGCGTCCAGCCGGGGCCGCACCACCCCGGCGACCGTCTCGGCAGCCAGGGCAGGCGGTGTCTGGTCACGGTGGACGATCAGCGACGGGGTCGCCAGCACACCGTAGACCTGGACCTCGGCCAGCTCCAGGCTCTTCTCCTCCTCCGATGCCAGCCGCAGCATGACGTGCCGGGCCGGGACCGAAGCGAGGTCAATGCGCAGATAGGGGCTGTACTCGCCGCCGAAGGGGCCGGCCTCCCGTCCGTCGGATGGGTAGACCCGGGTCCACCGGTCAGAATCGGCAGCGGGGGCCTCCTCCTCCGTCGTGACCCAGACCTCCAGCGAGGAGGCTTCCTCGTATCCCTGGTCGGCCCGGTTGTAGATCTGCAGGCTGGTCAGCAGGTGGTTCCCGTCCAGGTCGACCTGCCACCACGGGTGGATGGAGGGGCCGGTGGAGAAGTAGTCCCAGATCTCGGACCGGTTCTCGTACCGGCGGGTGGTGTAGCCGTTGACACCCTGCTCGGCGCCGTGCTCCGCATCGCCCCCTCCGCTCATGGTCGCCGTCTTGCCCAGGGCCAGGTTGAACGGATTGACCCCGGCGACCGGCGCCGGCGGCATGGCCGGAGCGCCGGCCTCCACCCCCCAGACCTCCACGCTCTCAACGGCGGGCAGGGAGGCACCGGTGGGGATCAGCCGAATCCAGCGGGCGGCGGTGGAGTTGCTGATCGGCAGCGCCAGCCCGGTATAGGTGAGACCATCCAGCGAGGTCTGGACCGTGTAGCCGCTGGTGGCGGCGTGGACCTTCACCTGCGAGAGCAGGTAGACGGCGCCCAGGTCCATCTTCCACCCCGCTGACGTGTCAGGGCTCTTGCCCCGGGCCAGGTTGCGGGCCGGCAGGCTGGAGACCGTCCGGGCACGCAGGGAGCCGCCGCTGGCCGGATCGTAGCGGACGATCACGGCGTCGCCCTCAAAGCCAGGATCGAGGGCCAGGGTGAGATCTGACCCGCTGATGCTCGTGCTGATCACGGTGACCGGCTGCTCCTCCAGGTCGGTCACCTGGAAGGATGTCGGACCGGGCTTGGTCCGCAGATCGAGGGCGTCGCTGTAGGTCAGGACCACCTGGTCGCCCTGGAGCTTGGCGGCCGAGAGGACCGGGGTGCCGGCCGGCTCCCACCAGAACTTGAGCGCCGCGCTGGAGGGGTAGGCGTCCTCCCCGAGCGGGTTCTTGGCGTAGGAGATGGTGATCGTATGGGGGCTCGAGGAATCCAGCGTCACCTCTGCATCCGCCGCGTGCGCCCCGGCGGTCCAGAGGTCCAGAGCGCGGTAACCCACGTCGGGGTGGTAATCCACGAAGAGATCATCCCCGTCGAACGCTACCTTCACCCCGCCGATGGATTGGAGATAGAACCGGTAGTGCCCCTTGGGCAGGTCGATCGTGCCTGTCCAGGTCGCAGCGAAGGCAGGACCTGCGCCGGGGACCGGCTCCAGCGACCCCCACTCGTGCAGGGGGGCACCGCCTTCGCAGGCGTCCTCACCGACCTGCGTCTCCAGGGAGGCGTCGGTGTACCAGCGTACGGTGAAGGCTCCCTGCGGGCAGGTGGTCGGCGGCGTGTTGCGCAGCCGGGCAAAGGCGAGTTCGCCGGTGTTCAGCCAGTCCAGTTGTACCTCATGGACGCCGCTCACCGTCTGCCAGGCCGTGGTCTGCACGTCCAGCCCGCCGGTGGCGGTGGCCTCCGAGACCTTGGCGCCATCCATATAGAGGGTGGCCTGGCCCCCGGCGGTGAGCACGAACCCCTGTGCACCGGCCTCCATGGGGATCCGGCCCGTCCACCGGATCGAGTTCGCCCCCCAACGCTGGTGGGTCAGATCCGGCCGGACCTCGCAGGTCGTCAGGAACGGATCGCCGGAGAGGTCGTCGCTCAGGAAGTACTCCGCCCGATAGAGCCCCTCCGGGCAGAACGGAGCGCTGCTTCCCGTGGCCGGGGAGGACCAGGTCAGGCCCACGGCAGCCAGGCCATCGGCCGGACTCGTGTAGGTGAGGCTCAGGTCGTGCATGGCCGAATAGGGCTCAGGCAGATTCTCACCGACCGAGGGGGCGTACTGACCCACGGCCGGCAGGTCGAAGAAGGTGCCCTCGACCGCATCTACCGTGAGCCTGCTGCTCCCGTTGCCGCTGGTGACGAACTCGTACAGACCGCCGTCCAGGATCGCCTGGTGGCTGGTGAAGCCGGCGGTAAATGGCTCGGTCACCCCAGGCGGGCTGGCTGCGGCGTATGCCGGGCGGGCCTCGCAGGCACCGAAGCGGCTACTGCCCCCCACCTGGTAGTCGGAGAGGAAGGTCCCGTCGGGGCAGGAGCCCGTGACCCAGTGGTCCAGGGCGATCGTGCCCGGTGTGGCCGCACGGAAGGAGAGATCATGCCGCCCTTCCGCCAGCGTTACCTGACCGTCGCTGACCGCCGCGCCGTCTACCGTGAGATCGCTCACCCCATCGCCGGTGAAGGACTGCGTCCCCCCCTGGAACCAGACCCGGCCGGTCCAGGTGGCCGCGTAGCCGGCGGGCGGCCCCTCGGCGGGCATGGCCACACAGGTCCTGGGCAGCACGGGCGTGCCGTTCTGGGAGAGTTCCTGCATATAGAGCCCATCCAGGCAGCGCGGCAGGGCGACCCCGGTACCCGTGTGGATGATCTCGACGTTAACCGTCACGTCGGTTGCGCCGGCCGTCACCTCCAGCGTCATCTCCTGGAGTCCCTCTGCGACAGCGCGGGTCGTGGGCGCAGGGCTCAGGCTCAGCTCGGTGGCGCCCAGCGTCAGGTCACCGGTGCCGGTGAAGCTGTAGGTGCCCCCCTCGAAGTAGGCCTGGCCGGTGAACTTGGCCGAGCGGTTCGCACCGACCACCGCCCCGCCGGGCAGCGCCTCGCAGCGGACCACGGAGGCCCGCCCCGCCAGCGTTGCCTTGTCGTAGTAGGCAGCGAGGAAGCTGCCGGTCTCGCAGGTGACGACCTCCCAGTCCACGGCGAACTCCGTCTGGCCGGAGCGGTGGGTGTAGACGGCGGCGAAGTTATGGCTCCCCGCCGCCAGCTCCAGGTAGCCGCTCTCGGCGCCGGGCGGCAACATCTGCTCGCCGTCCAGCAGGAAGGAGAGCGATTCGCCGCTGCCGGTCGTGCCGATGAACCGGTACCAGGCGTCCGATTCCGGCGACAGGGCGCCGGAGTAGGTGGCGGTGAAGCCACCGGTCAGGGCGGGGAAGTCTGCCGGCGCACGGGCCAGGCCGGTGGCCGTCGGGGCTGCCCCGCACTGGACAGCCGCGGCCTGCCGGGCGCTGGCGCCGTCAAGCACGTAGACCTCGCTCACCGTACCGCAGGCGGGGGCGGCCGACCAGGCGACCGTAAAGCCCGTGTGGCCGGCATCGTAAAGATACTCAATCGAGAGATCGTTGGACGCATCCAGGTCGATCCAGCGACCACGGCCCGACTCGGGATTGATTCCATCCACCGTGTAGATGGGCCCTCCCGAAGCCGTGAACTGATACCAGCCCGTGGGGCCGCTCAGGGCGCCGGTTATGCTCACCTTGTAGGTGGTGGCATCCTTCACGGCGTCCGGTGCGGCGGGCAGGCTGAAGGAGGAGCCGGCTGGGGCCGCCACGCAGCTGGTGGCCGCCTGCACCCAGTTCCCCTCCGCGTCCTCTGTGTAGTAAGTGGCGCTCCACTGATTCGCCCCGCACGCCGCCTGGGCACTCCGGACATCCAGGCCCAGGAAGAGACCGGTGATCAGCGTGACGGTGGTTGCCAACGCCAGCACCCGGCGAATGGCCCGCTTCCAGATAGATCTCCTCATGAAGACAGCCCCTTTCCGCCGGCGCTAGAGTTCGATCGCGTCGGCGTAGACCAGCCGGCGAATCGGACCGTTGTCACCAACCAACTGCTCATACTCTCGCACGATCAAACGGTACCGGACCGTCTCGCTCGGTGGCTCCGGCAGGTCGACCGTGCCCACCCAGGCCAGCCCCTCCCGCTTCAGCCCGAAGACCAGCGGTCTGGCGTCGGCGCCGATCACCGCGGCCCAGCTGAGCAGGTCGCCGCCGTACGCAGGTGTGGCCTGCTCCAGGGTGGCCTCGACGACCGCGGGACCGGCCCGCCCGGCGCTGTAAGTCTCGCCGCTGACCGCCACGGCGCAGGCAGTGGCGGAGAGCCGGCTGACCGTCGCCGTGCGGCTGGGAGCGGTCTGGACGATATCTGCCGTCACCACGGGCGAGAGGTGCGCCCCTGGCACGGAGTTGGGCTGGTACCGGGCCAAAGCCAGCCGGATGAACGGGAAGTAGGCTGGGCCGGCATCGACCTCAATGTCGCAGTACCAGCGCCCGGTCGCGGCATCGTACTGGACCATGTGGCCGGCGATCAGCACCGGGGCACTGCCCGCCTCCTCCAGGGTGAGGCCGTTCTGGGTCGCCAGGGCCGACTTGAAGTGTGCCAGCCGGGGCACGGCGTGGGTGTCTCGGGAGCGCCAGAGCGGGTCGCTGCCCCAGACCGTCACCCAGGTCTTCAGATTCTCGGGCACCTCCGGGCGGCGGATCAGATCACCCAGTCCGCCGGATGGCTGGTCATAGAGGATCACGGCCAGCATTTCGCCCTCACCGGTCGAATACCAGGGGCGGTCCAGGTAGACCCGGAGCCCGCCGCCCCAGCGGATCGAGCGCTTCGTGGCCGCATCGTTCGACTCGGGCCGCTCCCAGCCGAAGGTCGGCACGACGTAGAGGATCTTCGGCGCCAGCGGGCGGGCTGTGTTCGGCAGATCCACCTCCACCGACTCACCCTGGAGCGTCAGGTCGGTCCCGGCGGGGAAGAACTCGCCGAACCGGGACTCGGCGGTGGCGGTGATCACCAGCTTGCGGTGCTTCGTGTCGCGGAAGTCAAACCGGCTCTCGACGCCGACTGTGCGGGCGTTCAGGTCGTTGACCGGCACGTAGACCGCCTGGCCGGCGCCGCCGGTCCAGACCGGCTCGTCGGAGGCCGGATCATCGACCGGTTCGGTCCATTGTACGGCGACATCCACCTCGCTGGTCGACTTGCCGTGGATCCCGACCACACCGGAAAGCAGGGCAGTCGTCTCGCCCAGGGACCGGCTGGCGCCGATCGTCTGGAAGTCCGGCGACTGGAGCGGCTTCTGCACGGCGTGGACCAGGGTCAGGCTGCGAGACGGCGTCAGCATCCAGTGGCGGCCATCCAGGGCGCCGATCTTCAACTGGTTGATGGTGCCCGCATCCGCCCCCTCGGTGATCATCTCCCAGACCGCCATAAGGTCCAGGTCCTGTTCCGTGAAGTAGGAGCTGAGCGGCACGGTCACCTGCTCGCTCTGGGCAATGTAGACCGTCAGGGTCCGGTTGATGGGGTCCCACGCCGGCTCCTTCGGCTCCCAGGTCAGGTCCGGCTTCAGGATGATCCCCTTGATGATCAGCCGCACGCCCTTCCGGTCGGGCCACTTCGAATCAGCGGTGATCGGGCTCGCCATGTCGGTGTAGAAGTCCGGCTTGTAGATCTTGGAGGCGCCGGGCAGGTTCTGCAGGGCGGCGCCGCGCGCCAGCGGGTCGGGCAGCCAGTCGACCTGCAGGGTGTTGCCGTTGGCCACCGGCGGCGGGGAGATCTGCTCCCGGTCCCATGCCATTGCCACCTTGGCGGGGGAGGGGCCGGTGGGGCCGTCCAGGAGGCCGTGGGTCTCGCAAAGGGCGGCCGAGATCGGTGCCGGCGCCAGGTGGCGGTCGGCGCCGTCGGTCAGCATGCTCTCCCCCTCACTGCGTACCACCAGCCGCTCCACGGACTCGCCGGGCCAGTCGGTGTTCTCCTCCGGTTTGAGGCTCCGGGTCGGGATCACGGCCGGGGCGTGGACGAGCTCGTGCCGCCGGTAGGTAACAGCCGGCGTGGCCCCATCGGTCGGGGCGTTGGGATCGAAGGGCAGGCCGTTGCCGGCAATGTTGACCGTGCGAAGGCGCATCCGGTACCGGTTGCCGAACCGGAGCAGGGGCAGGGTACCCGGCATGACCCGGTACTGCACGCCGAACTTCAGGATCTCGTCGGCCTCCAGTGGCTGCGGTTCCTGCGGGGCGGAGAGGGACCAGCCGGTCCAGCGCGCCATGGCGGGGACCATGAGATTCTCGGCGGCCACCCCCGGCACCAGCTCGGCCACCGCCGGCGAGACCCAGCCCTCGCCCGTGAACTCCATGGTGAGAGGCTTGGACCGGGTGAAGACATAGGCGGTTGTCCGCTGGTGCAGCGAGTGCCAGCGCACGGAGTCATCGGACCGGACGACGCCGATATCGACCCGGAAGCCGTTCAGCAGGTCCTCGGCATAGATATCCAGCGTCTCGGGATGATTGATGCGGGCGTCATAGTTCTCGTTGAAGATCCGGCGCCACTCCGCCTCCCGCCAGGCGGTCGACTTGCGGACCAGCGAGAGGCCGCCGGTGGTGAGCGACGGGAGTGTGACCGGCTCACCGGCCCGCTGTGGCAGCCGCTCCACCGTCTTCTGGAGCTTGAAGAGCCCGTTCTCCAGGTCGACATGGACCAGCTCGTAGCGGTTCTGCTCGGGCAGCGGCTTCTGGCTCACGTCGATCAGCCACCCGGCGATATCCTCCGCATTCTCCGGGCGCGGCGCAGGCAGGAAGCCCTCGCCGTAGTGAGTGAGCGGCGTGGCATTCGTGGTGGCCACCTTCTTGGAGGACGACCACTTGGGGATCACCCGGAGCGCGCCGAACGGCTGCATTCCGGCCGGGGCGCTGAACTCGTAGTCCATGACCAGGCCGTAGCGCCGGAGCAGGTCCGGGTGCTGGCTCAGGATCCCGATCATTTGATGAAACTCGAGCTTCACCTCGGTTCCGGGCTGCTCCTGGTCCAGGTCCGCCTCCTGGTACTTCGCCGTGCCATTCAGGTCATCGCGGACGATGGCCGGCGGCCGGAGGAAGAGCTTGGTCCGCAGCCAGTCACGGGCGGGGCCGTCATCTACCCGGAAATCGTCCACGTAGCCGCGGCCGGTGAAGTCCGTGTGGGTCTGGTAGAGCAGGTCGGAGACCTGCCCCTGACGAATCACGGCGGGGGCCACGTCGTGGAAGCGGGTGATCAGCGACTGGGCAATGGGCGGGCTCCAGGGCGATTGACGCCCGACCTCCCGGTACTTGGTCCGCAGGTAGCTGTGCATCCGGGCCGCCGGGTAGGCCAGGGTCGTGTGCGGTATCGTCGTGGGCTGGTCGTAGGGGTCGACCGGGGTGCTCCGATCGAAGAAGACCGACCAGGAGGGCATGTCCGGCTTTCGCCCCACCCGCTTCGCCTTGACCGTCACACCGCCGCCGAAATCGACCGTGATCCCGACCCCCTCGGACTGGCCGGGCCAGTTGACGAAGTCGGCAAAGTCGCCCAGCACGGTGGAGCCGGCCGCGGGAAAGAGCCGGGGAAAGGCCATGACCGACAGGCGATAGACCCCTCGCTCGCCAGTGCCGTTGGGGACCGCCACCCAGACGACGGTCTGTTTCACTGCCATTTGCGTTACACCAGCCTTTCCGTGTCGCTGTTGCAGAAGGCGGTGCAGTAGGCCACTGCGTTGCGGGTACCGCGCTCATGGCGGGCCAGCAGGGGCTGGTCCTCATGATCGGGCACGGCGTAGGCGGTGTTACTGCCCTTGCTGCCGCTGAGGCGTTGCGTGTACTGATAGCTCCAGGAGAAGGAGAAGAGCCACAGCTTGACTTTGATCGTGATCCGGGCGGTGCCGATCCAGTAGTCCTCCTCACCGGCCGGCGCCTTGTAGGTGACCGCGAGGTAGATCTCCAGGGAGACCTCGATGATCTTGATCCCCACCGTACCGCAGAGCCGCAGGAAGCCGGTCACCTCGACGCTGGTCTGCCGGTTGTCGTTGACCGACAGCTCGAAGTAGAAGCCGAGTGAGAGGGAGACCTCGCCCTTGAGAATGCCGAGCTTCAGGGTCTTCTCAATGCTGAGCAGCGCGCCGACCTCCAGGAGCACTTGGAGCCCACGGAGCATGCCGGGCTCAAACTCCACGGCGAAGAAGCCCTGGCCGAAGAGGGCGAACTCGGGCTTCATCCAGTAGAGGACCCGGAAGGGGGACTCCTCCGAGCTAATGCCCAGGCCGAACCGGAGCGGGCTGCCGTCCAGGTAGAACTTGATCTTAAACCAGGGCTCCACGTTGGTGATCTCCCAGCGCGGCACTGGGGCCGGGCCCACCGGCGGCGAGGGCGGTGTGGAGTAGTCCGGGATCCGGATCGAGAGGCCCAGTTCAATGGCGTCATCGCCCGGGTCAGGCGGGTTGCTGCCGGTGACGCTGGTCGGGCTCTTGTCCAGGAACATGGAGAGGAAGGTCAGCGGCCCGTCCGGCAGGAAGGAGTTCTCCGGATCCAGCTCGATCTCGGGGGACATTTTCTTCTTGGCGAAGCTGTTGTAGGTGAAGCCCACCTTCTTGAAGTAGATCGAGAGGAAGTAGAGCTTGAGGGTGAACCACTCCAGGCTGCCGGCCACCTCGTAGTGCCATTTCTTCTGCTGCGTGCCCGGTGCGGGCGGCGTTGCCCCCGGGGTGGGGTAGGTCTTCAGGATCCGCAGGATCGAAGCGCTCAGCTTGAGCGCCGTCTCCTCCCGGGTGTAGAAGAAGTTCGGAATCTCCTTGATCCCTACGGCGCCGGTCACGTTCAGCTCCATCTGAATGCGGAGCTGTTCGGCGACCTTCTTCTCATCCTCCATGACCGGTTCGACCTTGACCGTGAAGGTGGGGATCACGGGCGGGGCCTCCGCCTCTTCCTCCTCCTCGGCCAATGCGGTCATGGGGGAGAGGCCGCCCGGTGCGGGCCCGATGGTCTGGTTGGAGAGGATGCCGGCGAACGGCAGGGCACCGATCACCTTGGCGTTCTGGCCGAAGTACTGGGTCGGGTCGTACTGCTCCGTACCGGTGACCGGGTCCAGGCCGATTGCGCCAAAGCGGCGGGAGAGGGCCCGGAAGTTGATCTCGGGCGTGGCAATGCCGCCCGACGTGGAGGCCGGCATGGAGGGCTTCCACATCTGGTCGAACCTGGCGAAGACCTCCCACCGGTTGTTCGGAGCGTCGAACCCATGGTCGATGTACAGGTCGTGCAGGATGATCTTGACCCGCTGCCCCTCCGCCACGAACTGCTCGATGGCGGGGACCCGGACCATGGCGTGCGATACGGTCGGGCGGAAGAAGGGGCGGTCGGTACGAGTGGTGACGCCCAACTCGACCAGACCGGTGTCCAGCCGGGTGGTCTGATCGCCGCTCACACCAGGCGTGGGAAGGGCGTAGGCCACCGGCTGGCCCTGGAGTTCGATCTGGCGCTGGGGCAGGCCAGCCAGCAGGCCGTAGTCGCCGATCGCAAGCTGGGCGTTGGCGGCGGTAGTGGCCCCGTCATCAGACGAGACGACGAACATCAGCCTGGCGGCGAACTCGGCCCGCTCACCCAGCCAGTCCGTGGTCACGACCCGGAAGGGGTACTCGGCCTTGTTCACCTTGATCCAGAAGCGGCCATTCGCCACGGGGGCCGCATCCAGCGGCGGGGTGACCCGGGTGGTCATCTCCACCTGGCGGAAGGGGAACTCCCGCTCGTTGTTGTGGCCTGTCTCATCGTCACCGTAGGATCTGACCGGCTCACGCACCACAATGAACTTCTTGCGGTAGAGGTAGGCCCGCCCCTTGCGGAACTTTCGCTCGGTCACCACCACCAGCGTGGCCTTGTGGCCGAACGGGAAGAGGTAGCCTGAGTAGACCACGACCACCTTGCCGTCGCGCCCCATGGCCATCTGGTGGAAATAGGACTGGATGGTCGCCGTGTCGCCCCACTCGCCGTTTGCCTTCATCCAGGCGCCCAGGGAGGAGAGCATCAGGTTCTCCACGTGAATGGGCCTGGTCTGGGTCTGGCTCTGCAGGTGGGTGCGGTCGAACTCCGAGGGGGACTGCTCAAAGTTCGGCTTCCCCATGGAGCCGTAGTCCGTGTCAGTCTGGACCGGCATATCCAGTGCCCTGGCTGAACGGGTGTGCCAGAGCTCCGTCCACTTCCCGCCGGTGACCGGCCGGTTGGCGTGGAGCCAGGCGGCGGCAGCGGGTAGCTGGTATCTCAGCTTGTAGGGCGCCTCCAACTCGCCGTTGCCCCCGGTGGGCACCGTAAACTGCTCCCAGTTGAGCAGCGACTCGAGCGTGAAGTCGATGCGGCTGCCTGTCTCGAAGGTGAGGGTGGTAGGTCCGGCCGCCCGGTGTGCTATGGGCGGTGTGGGCTCCGGGCGGGGGTTGACGCTCACGTCGAACTCCGGCACCGCCTCCTCGGCGATATGCTGGGGCGGGAAGGTGATTTCGACCGTGCCGGTGGCCCCCTCGGTAGTGGGCTCGAGGTAGGGCAGGCCGGTATCGTCCATCTTCAGGGTCATGTTCGTGAAGGCGAAGCGCAGGGTGAGCAGGTCCTCCGGGCGGGTGATCTCCACGGCGGAGAGATCGATCGCGAGTCCTGAACCGTCGGCGGTCAGCGAGACGGCCGAGGCGGGGTTGGCCAGGGTCGGATGGACCAGCAGCCCCTGCATGGAGGAGATGCCCATGGCGAGGACCGCCGGCCGGAAGAAGACGGCGGTGGTCTCCCGGTCCGTGGCGTGCCACTCAAAGGCCGGGGTGGTATCGGTGCGGCCCAGTTGCAGGACGGCCCCCTTCGCCTGTACCCAGACGGGGGATTTGCTGTACTCGGCGACGAGCGACTGCGTGACCTGCCCATTTGCGTGCGATACGGTGTAGGTCGGGTTGGTCAGCGGCACGCGCAAGGGTGAGCCGTCCGCGCCGCTCAGGCCGGCCGCTGGAATGAAGTGCAGGCGGCTTGCGGCCGAATCCCCCTGGAGGGTGAGGCGGGAAGAGGCGGCACCCAGATCGAGGGTGGCGGTGACAAACAGGTTCTTCCCGCCGGACAGCGAGCCCTGGGCGGCAGAGGACGGCAGGGCAAGGGCAGGCCAGTCCTGGCGGCCCCGGGCCAGCACCAGGCGGGCCCTCCCTTTCTCCGGCAACCGTACGGAGAGCGCATCGCCGCGCAGATCGTACCCCTCGGCTGTCAGTGAGCCTACACCCGGGCCGGCCACGTGCACCGTCCAGTCGGGGGAGAAGCTGGCCCTGGCCCGGCCGGAGGCGCTCAGTGCGCAGCCTCCAGCCAGGCGACAGCCGTCGCCCAGCGTCGCCCCGGCCTCCGCCGGGACCTCACCAGCCAGCCAGGCGCCCAGGGGAAGACCCGTGAACGCAAGGGAGGCGAAGCTCAGGTTCAGGTTGAGGGTGGCCTGGTCCAGGTTGCTGGCGCGTGCAAATCCCTCGTCACCTTCGGCGGGAAGGATCTCGGCTGTGAAGTCAGCCGGGAGTTCTGTGCCGGGGTAACGAGCGCCGCTGAGACTAAGCAGCAACCGGTCCGGCCGCTCTTCGACAAGCAGCCGGGGCTCACCGTCGAACCAGGCGGTGTCGATCGCCCACCCGGGCCCTCCGTTCAGATCGAAGTAAGCCCGTTGCTGCCCCACGCGCCGGAACCGGACCATTCGCCCGACCAGTACGGCTGCCAGGGGGCCGGCACCAAGGGCGGCAGCCGTGGTGGCGGTCAGCAACTGTCGCCTCGTCAACCCCCAGGTGCGGGCCTTTGGTTGCTCATGGCCACCGGAGCGCTTCGTTCCCATTTCCGTCGTCACCTCTGTTTCCTTTCATCAATACAGAGCAAGGTTAAATGTTTGTGGTATAAGTAACAATAGTCTGAGAGATTAGCATTGCGGATTACTCCATTCTGTCGGGCATCTCCTCTCTTGTCAGAAAAAAGAATGGTTCTGTTGGAAAAATGAAAGGAGGCTGCATGCGCAGCCCCCTTGGGGTTATAGCGGGATCACCAGTGTCTCAACGCCACCACTGTGCTGGATCAGGAGTTCCAGCCGGTGCAGTGCCTGATCGCTCTGCCACTCCGCCCGCAGGCGGTCATCCTGCTCCCGGGTCATGGGCCGGGTCTCGACCACCTCATTGCCGGAGTAGGCACGGATCTCCACGGACTCAAGCTGGGCGCAGGGTCCCCGGTTCGGGTCCGTGTACAGATCGACGATATACCGCCCATCCCGCTCGACATCTACCCCGATTTTGACCGGGATCACAAACTGCGAGCTGAGCGAGACCGTCTTCACCCCGGTCGAGCGGCTCATAGACGGGCTCTCCGCCACAATCTGGTACTGGAGGCCGGAGAGCGGGCTTGCCTCGACCGCCATGCTGCCGGCCCGGGCCTCCTGTGATTTGCGGCCGGTGTTCGGCGCATGGGAGACGTCCCAGCCGACCTCCAGATAGGGCTTGCCTCCAATGATGGGCAGGGTCGCCGTGTAGTTCTGGCCGATTCCCCGCCGCTCGACCGTCGCCTCCTGCCAGGGCTGGTCTGCACTGGCACGGTAGAGCAGTCGGGAGGTGGTCCCCTCCCCCCACTCCTGAAGCGTCCAGTCGACCTGGACCTGGGCGGTCCCGCAACTGCCGACCGGCGCTACCTCTGCTCGGTTCACGACCACCCAGCGATCGGCCTCGGCCATTTCACTGAGGCGTCGCTGCAGGGCGTCGAGGTCGTTGCGGATTCGCATATCGCTCTGGTTCCGGGAGGCAGCCAGAACCTGGAGTTCTTGCGCCAGTTGGCTCTGGCGGTTGAACGTCCAGAGTTGCATGGCCAGGACGGCGACCAGCAGGACGACCACCAGCTTGGATGTCTGTTGCATGAAGAAACGGCCCCCTTTCCTTGTATACGACGAGGAAAGAGAGCCCCGGGGTTCATGACTTTGCCAATTCTGTCGCTCAGGCGGCCCAGGGTGCACGGGGGGCGCGACTCAACCAGCTCGCTGACCCAACTCCTGATCGAGAAGGAGGAGACCGGCAGGGTTCTCCTGGTTGATCCGCAGCCGACCGACGATCCGCATCGATTGGGCTGTCTCATCCACCTGCTCACGCAGAAAGTCATGGAAGACCGTGGCCGTCTGATAGTCCTGGGCGTTGAGTGCCATCTCGTAGGCCTTCTGGTAGGTCTGGGTCACGTACTGCTCGTGATCCAGCACCTGCTGCCAGGCCTCCAGGGGAGAGCCAAACTCCACCGGCTGGGCGCTGATCGGCCGTATCTCTACCACGCCGCCCTGATCGGTCAGGTACTTGATCAGGTCCTGGGCGTGGGTCAGTTCCTCCTGGTGCTGGAGTTGGAGCCATGTGCCCATGCCGGTCAGGTTCCGCCGGTTGAAGTAGTTGGCCATGGCCAGGTAGAGATAGGCCGAGTTGAGTTCCACCTGGATCAGGTGGTTGATGAGTTCCTGCATCTGCTCGCTGATCATGTACGAAACACCCTCCGCTCACTTTTGTAGCCACACAGCCCAGGATACGCGGCAGGGGGCCGGTAGGTGTCTGTTCAGCTTTGCTGCGCGGCAGTGCCGCTAGCGGTGATGTGCAGAAAAGCCGAAAGCCCGCCAGTGGCGGGCTTTCTAACCTTACGTGCCGATCACTGACCGAGACTCTCTCCCGGCTCCGCTGCCACCTTTACCGCCCGGTGGGCGGGTGGCAGGATCAGCGAGAGCAGCAGCACCGGAATGACCAGGGCAGAGACCACGTTCAGCACGGTCACGACACTCCACCGGTCGGCCACCTCGCCCAGAATCCAGGCCCCGACCCCACCCATGCCGAAGGCGAGACCGAGGTTCAGGCCGGAGGCGAGCCCAAGACTGCGGGGCATGTAATCCTGGGTCATGACCAGCGTCACGGTAAAGGTCGAGACCACCATGAAGCCCGAGAGGAAGAGGACCACCAGCATGGGCCAACCGCGGAGGTAGGGCAGCATAATCTGAAGGGGCAGCAGAATGGCAAAGGAGCCGATCAGCACCCGCTTCGTCCCGATCCGATCGGCCAGGGGCGCCCCGAGCAGGGTGCCGGCGACACCGGAGATCAGGTAGGTCATCTGCACCAGGCCGGCGGTCTTGGGGTCATTGCCCAGCACATCGATCCAGAAGAAGGGCACATAGGCTGTCATGCCGAGGTGGATCACCGAGCGGAAGACGACCAGCAGGGTGAGCAGGCCGGTTCCCATCCAGTTCGTGGTGGGCAGATCCTCCCGGCGGACCGCACGCCCGCTGGAGTGGTGCTGCTCGTGCGCCTGCCACTTGGGCAGGAGGCGGATCAAGTAGATCGCCAGCGCGACCGGCAGGACAGCCGCCCAGGCGGTCCCCCTGAGGCCAAACGCCCCCAGCAGGGTCGTCGCAAAGATCGGGCCCAGGGCGTAGCCGAAGTTGCCGCCCACGTTGTAGATCGCCATGGCCAGGGCACGACGCCCGCCCGCCAGATGATGGGCCGCGTGCGCCCCCTCCGGGTGGAAGGCCGATGTCCCCAGGGCGGAGACCACCACGGCCACCAGGACCAGCCAGTAGGATGACATGAAGCCGACCGCCGCCAGGCCCACGCCACCGAAGGCCAGGCTGACCGGCAACAGCCACCGCTTCTCGAAGCGATCGCTCAGGTAGCCGAAGACCGGTTGGGTCAGGGTCGAGGTCAGGTTTGAGAAGAGCGGGATCATGGCGACCATGGCATAGGTCAATCCATAGCTCTCTCGCATGGCCGGCAGCAAGGCGAGAATCGCCCCCGCACTCAGATCAACGACGCCATGGGTGATGCTGAGGAGAATAAGAAACCATAGGGCAGGACGCCCCCCACCATCGGAACTGCTCACGACTTACCCGGCCTCCCTACGATATTTCCATAACAGAAGTACTTCGCTGCCCGCGGGGAACATCCTCCACCTGATCGACAAGAGGAGTCCGGCTGCCGAAGTCGAATCACAGCATGATGGCAGAGGCCCCTATTCCTCCTGAAAGCGAGCGTACCCCGTGAAGGCACCTAAGTGGGCACTGGCGTTTGTGATGATGATCCTGGGCCTGCTCTTGACCTTGCAGTTCCGCACCCAGAACCAGGTCAACCTCGATCCCGGCCGTCTGCGCAGCGAGGATCTGGCGGTAGCCCTGAAGGAGAAGACCGATGAACTGGATGCCGCCAATGCGGAGTTGACCAAGGTCCGGGCCGAGGTGGAGCGACTGAAGTTCTCTGTCCCGTCTGTTCAGACGAATCGCGATGTCGAAATCCTTGCGGGCACCATTGATCTGGAGGGACCCGGGGTGACCATCACCCTCCAGGAGACCCCCGAAGCGTTGGCCGCCAAGACCCGTCTGGCCGATGAAGATATATGGCGGGTACTGAACGAGCTCTTCACCGCCGGAGCCGAGGCGGTCTCGGTCAACGGTCAGCGCATCTCCAGCGTGACCGGCGTGCGCAACGTGGGCAACCGGATCCTCGTGAACCAGACCATGATCGCCTCCCCCGTCGAGATCCTGGCCATTGGAGACCCCACCGTCCTCGAGGCCTCGCTCAAGCTGCGCGGCGGTGTGATCGACTACCTCGGCCGCTGGGGGGTCAAGGTCTCCGTCAGCAAGGGCGATGCGATCCGTGTAACCGCCCTCCGGACCACACCCACCTTCCGATTCGCCAAACCGGTCGAGTAGCAGAGACGGGGGCCATCCCAGACGTCATCGCAGATGACGAGGGATGGCCCTCCTTTCGTTTGTCGAGTCGTCTCCGCTCTCCGAGAGGGCGGGAAGGCTGTACCACCTTCTGCGAGACCAATCGAGATTCCGGGGGAGCAAGGGAGAACGGTCGAGGCGGTGGGAGCCCATGCGAGAGCAATCGAGAGGATGCGAGAAGCATCTAGAAGCATCTAGAAGCATCTAGAAGCCTCTAGAAACCCTCCAGAAACCTCTGGACCGCTCTAGAAACCTCTAGAAGCCTCGCGACGATTCCAGACGGAGAGAGATTCCAGGGGCTCGGATCCAGCGGGCTCTCGTATGCCACGCGAGGGCGAAAGGCTTCGTGGAGAAGGACCAGCGGGCGCGAGACGGCGAGAGGAGGCGAGGGGCAGTGGGCGAAAGAGGAGAGGCTGCGGGAAGAAAGACGGGAGCGTCTAGAAGCGTCTCGAAGCGTCTCGAAGCATCTAGAGGATTCGAGACGATTCCAGAGGATTCTAGAGCGTTCTCATCACCCGAACGACCCAGGGGGCGGGACAGTCTCCTCCTCTTTATGCCGTGACGCGCAGAAACTCGTGCAGTTCGCTCAGGATCAGATCGATCCCCTTCTGCCAAGCCTCGCGCTGCGTCAGGTCAACCCCGAGGTGCCGGCGTCCGAACTCCTCGACGTCCATCAGCCCGATGTCCCGCATGATCTGCGGGTACTGGCTGGCGAAGACCTCCCCCTCCTCCTTCCACCGGGCGTACAGCCCGGCACTGATCAGCAGGGCCGCTGTGTAGGGGAAGTTGTAGAACGGAAGGTCAGCCACGCCGAGGAGCATATTATTGACCCAACCGTACGGGTTCAGGTCGGAGACCGACTCCCCCCAGACCCGTTGCTGGATGCCCTGGTAGAGCTCCGTGATCTGCACGGCGGAGAGCGGTCCCTGCCAGCGAGCCTCGTAGAGCGCCTTCTCAAACTCGTACTGGACGCGGCGGGAGACGAGTTCGGTGACCGCCGTGTTGGCCAGGTCGTTCAACCGCTGGAGTCGGGCGGCCGGCTCCACCTGCTCCTCCGCCAATCCCTTCTGGACCAGCAACTGGGCGAAGGTGGAGGGAATCTCCATGAGCACCATGGAGGGCGGGAGCCAGTTGGCCATGATCGGCGTATCGGCCAGGTAAATGTAGGAGTAAGAGTGGCCCAGTTCGTGTCCCACAACCATGGGAAGCTGCTGGTGGTTGAGAAAGATCCGATGGCTCCGGGCCAGGGGCAGCGGGTAGCTGGCACTCAGGCCGGGCTGGCGCCCCTGCCCTTCGGTCGCATCAATATGGCCCTCGGCAAAGGCTGTCCGGGCGAACTGCCCCATTTCGGGGCGGAAGCGGGTGAAGTACTGGACCACCTTCTCCGCCACAGCCGGGTACTCCCAGGCCGGGGCCTCCCCGGGGAGCGGCGCAGCGCGCAGATCCCAGCCCCGGAGTCGCTTATCGCCGAGGAGATGGGCCTTGCGGGCGAGGTACTGATCAACCGGCCCCCGGTTCCGCTCAATCGCTGCGAACATGGCCTCAAGGCTCTCGATCCGCATCTGGTGAATCATGAGCGGCTCCTTCAGGACGGAATCCCAGCGGCGCAGCTTGTACATGGCGACCCGATACCCAGCCAGGTGGTTGAGCGTCGGGGCGAGAACCGGCACCTCCGCCTCCCTCGCCGCGCTGATCTCCCTGAAGATCGTCGCCCGTAGAGCCCGGTCCGGGCTGGTCAGGAGGAGCTTGTCGGCCGATGACAGCGGGAGGCTCTTCGTCTGGCCCTCATGCTCATAGGTGATCGTCGTTCGACCGGTTACGGCCTGGTAGATATCGGTCCAGCCCGAGTGTCCATCGACCGCGAGGGTCTTGATCACGGCCTCCTGCCCGGGCGGCAGCATCTCGGCTGCCTGATGGCGGCGCAGGGCCAGGGCGCCGATCAGGGAGGGCATGGACTCCTCCCGCCCCAGCGCCTGCCACTCAGCCTCGCTCAGTTGGAGGAGCCGCCCATCCAGCAGCTTGAGCAGGGCGCCATGGCGGGCCTGCAGGTCACGCATCTGACCGGTGAGCTGCTGTGCCTTCTCATTGCGCAGGTCCTTGAAGAGGAGCATCTCCACAAAGCCGCTGGTGTGCAGCAGCGTGAGCCCGACCTGGTGCAGACGACGGATCACACCGGCCAACTCGGCTGTGGCCAGGCCTTCAACGGCGAGGACCTGCTCACAGGTGCTCATCTCCTCACCCGTGATCTGAAGGTGGCTGACCAACTCGGGCGAGTCCAGACCGCCGGGGTAGAGGGAGTCCAGTTCCCAGTTCTCCCGTATGATGACCCTCTCCAACGCCTCTCCTCCTCCCAATAAAAGAGCCCCGATGCCGTTGGCACCGGGGCTTCCTCTCTACCTATATGATAGCAGGAATTCGGCCACACTTCAAGGCTGGAAGGGAACCCGTTCCAGCGATACACTGGGCAGGCGAATGTGGAAGGGGAGGGGTCCTCTCTTGCAGATTCAGTGGACAAGACTGCCGTTTCGGGCCCGCAACCGGGACGAGTTCCAGCGGGGACTGACCGACTGGTTGGGACAGGTCTTCTATGAGCGGTTGCCGGCTCTGGGCTACGAGATCCGGGAGGAGCAGATCTACACCACCTTTCGCATTGCCAGGGCGCTGGCGTGTGGGCAGACCCTCTTTGCTGAAGCGGGGACCGGGACCGGGAAGAGCTTCGCCTACCTCCTCCCCCTGGTCTGCTGGGCTCGCTTTCAGGGGCGGCCGGCGATCATCGCCTCGGCAACGGGGGTCCTTCAGGCTCAGTTGGCGAGCCCAGAGGGCGATATCCAGACCCTCTCCCGGCTGCTCGACCTGGGGGTGGATGCCCGCCTCGCCGCTGATCCCGGTGAGTACCTCTGCCCGCTCAAGGCGGAGACGGCCATACCAGCCCGGCGCACGAAGGGCTGGACCGCCCTGAAGCGCTGGACCGCCAAGACAAAGACCGGTGCTCGCTCGGAGGTTCCGAGCACCCCCGACGAACTCTGGTCGCTGATCGCCTGGGAGGAGTCACTCCCGTGCGATACCTGTAAGCGCCGGGCCACCTGCCACCTCATGATGGCCCGCCGCCACTACCGGTCCGCCGGCGATCTGATCGTCACCGACCATGCCCGCCTGGCCCAGGACCTGCTGACCCGAGCGGAGCGGCAGGAGGCCGGCCAGCTCCCCCTCCTTCCTACCTGCTCGGCCATCGTCGTCGACGAGGGCCATCATCTGCCGGAGGTCTGGCAGCGGGCCCAGGGGTTCGCCCTGAGCAGCGGAAGCCTTCGGCAGACGCTGGACCGGATCACCACCGGCTTCACGAACAAGTACGGGGAGCGCAGTGACCTCGACACCGCCCGCCGGAAGAGCCGTCTCCACCTGGAGCGCCTCCTTCTGACGGCGAGGGAGGCGAGTCAGAGCTTCCTGCATGCGGTCCTTGCGGCGGCAGAGCCCGGGGAGGGGAAGCGGCATGTGGAGCGAGGTGGCACTGCGCTGGCCGCATCCGAAGAACTGGTGGATGCGATCTCAGCGCTGCAAGATGAGCTGGTCACCGAGGAGGCCATGCAGCAGGGGACCGACGCCGAGATGGCCCTCCGGGCCTACCAGTCCCGCCTGGACGGGGTGCTGGAGGCGCTGGATCTCTTCCAGTCAGCCGACTCGATCGCCTGGGTCGAGGGGGAGGACCTCTGGCTGGTCCCCCGGGAGACGCTCCCGCTGCACGGCCCGGACCGCCTGCCCAAGGGTACGCCCCTGCTCTTCTCCTCGGCGACGCTGGAGCCGGCCTATGCCGCCCAGATCCTCCACCTGGAGCGGCACGACCGAGCACGGGTAGGCGTGCCCTTCAACCTCGCTGCCCAGGTTCTGGTCTACCGTCCCGCACGAGCGGATCATGAGGTCGCGGCCGTCGAGCAGGTGATCCGCGCCATGCAGGGGCGGTCGCTGCTCCTCCTCCCCTCGCTGGCTGAGGTGGAGCGGTACCGCCGGGCGCTGAGCCTCCCCTGGCGCATGCTCTGTGAGGGCGATGCGGACCGGGGCTTCATGCTGGACGCCTTCCGACAGGATCGCTTCTCGGTCCTCGTCGGTTCCACCTTCTGGGAAGGGGTGGATGTGCCCGGCGAGGCGCTCTCCTGTGTGATCATTCCCCGGCTCCCCTTCCCGGCCCACGACCCCCTGATCCGTGACCGGCGCGAAAAGGCCCTCGCCCGAGGCGAGGACCCGTTCATGGCTGTCGATCTGCCGGAGATGCTGTTGAAGCTGAAGCAGGGCATGGGCCGGCTGATCCGGACGTGCCGGGACCGCGGGGTCCTGGCCCTGCTGGACCAGTCCTACCGGGGGCAGCCCTGGGCCGGCCAGGTCGCCGCCCTTCTCCCCGAGGGGGCCGAGCAGACCAGCGACCTGGCCCGGGTGGCCGCTTTCTGTCCGGCGCCGGGAGCCTGACTCAGTGGCCCTAGTCCCACTCCTCATCTCCCGGCGATGGCGCATTGCCGTCGGCCACCAGTGCGGGAGTGCGAAGACTGCTGACCGCCATGGAGAGGCCAACGAGCATGGAGACGATCAGCAGGAGCGCAGCGAACCGCTTCATGGATATCTCCTCCGTTTCATATCTGGGGCTATAGCACATATTGTCGTTCAAGCAGTATACTTGTTCCGTGAAAGTCTACGTCAGCGATTCCTTACCCCAGGTAAGCCCCAGTCGTGAGAAGGAGTCAGACAAGCCATGATCGGTGAGAGGATCCGACGATTACGGGTCGAGTTGGGACTGTCTCAGAAGCAACTGGCCGGCACTGAGATGACACGTGCTTTCATTAGTCTCGTGGAGTCCGGGAAAAGTGTTCCATCACCGAGGAACCTCCAGGTGATCGCACAGCGGCTGGGACAGCCAGTCGACTACCTGGTTGGCGGCAATCAGGACGATGACGCTGTTCTCCAGGCGGCTACCATGTTGGAGAGTGCCGGACGGGATTTGACGGCCGGCACTGAGTCAGACCTGGTCCTTGCCGAGCGCAAGCTGCATCAGGCGCTCAAGCTAGCCGCCCGGCTGGAGCGGGACGACCTGCTGGCGTCGGGTCACAGACTGCTCATGACCTGTCTTCGTCGGCAGAAGAAGTACGAAGCCCTTCTGGAGGTGTGCGACCGGGCCGTAGAGACGCTGAAGGTCAGGGGCGATCGGAAGGGGCTGGCCGAGACCTATGCCGAAATGGCCCATGCAGCATACCTGTTGGAGGAGTACCCCAACGCGAGGCGAGCGTATGAGAAGGCGGTGCTTTTTTCCAGCACCCTGAAATCCATGCAAGAGTTCAGGGTCAGTGCCCTCCGGTATCTCGCTTCCTGCCTGTTGCACCTTGGAGATAGACAGGGGGCGATTGCACGATACGAAGAGGCTTACCGTGAGGGTGTCAGCCTCAACGCCCCTGTCCTGATCGCAAGCGTCTCCATGGGACTGGGGTGGGCGCTCTTCCGGAGCGGCGATCTCGAGGGGGCGATCGACTGGACCCGGAGATCGCTGGCCCAGTACAAGCGAGCAGAGAGCCGGAACGAAGTCCTGGCCCAGCACAACCTTGCGGTGATCCAAATGGCCCGTGGCCACTGGGAGGAGGGGTTTCTCCTCCTGCAGTCCTGCTTCCAAACCTACGGTTCGTATGGCCGTCGCCTGAAGCAAGCATCGGTCCTGGAGGAGTTGGCCAGGTACTGGGTACATAAGGGAGATCTGGACTCCGCAGAGGAATGCTGCTGGCAGGCACTCGATCTGCTGAACATGGAGGATGACGGGATACTGCGTGGGCGTATCTTCCGGTTTCTGGGGAAGCTCTACGCCTCTCGCCAGCGGTGGGACCTGGCGCACAACTATCTCCACCTGAGTGCGGAGTTGCTCCGCCGCCTGAAGGCCGCTGACGAGCTTAGCATCAGCCTGGGGGAACTCAGCGCCCTCCCGTTCCACCGCCCACAGCCGGCCCAACAGACCGGAGACTGATCGCAGAGAGGCGGAATCAACGGCAGCCACGGGAACTCGTCCCGTGGCTGCTTCGGCTCTCCGGAGGATCCGGCTCTCCTTACCCCGTGTAAGTACAAGAGATGGACAAGCGCGTGATATCATACCTCTGTCAACCGGCTCCCGGTCAGTTCGGTTGAATCATCGTCACCGAAACGGCACACCCGACCGAAAGGCGGGGTCGCAATGCCACGGGGCTACAGGGTCGCGAGATCCCACGCCAGCCGGGCTGCCGAACTGACGGGAGCACCGCGCTCTTCGTTGGAAGGGCGCGGTGTTTCTGTGTTCAGCCCAGCACCGGGCGCAATATCTTGCCTTTTCGAGGTGGTATCCGTGCGCAGTATCGGCTTCCGGATCGGAATCAGCTTCGCTCTGATTGTCGTCCTGGTTAGCGTAGGCGGGGGCCTTGCTCTATGGGGGATCTCACGACTAGGTGAAGCAGCGGCAACCACACAGCGGTTGACCCTGGAGCTCGACCACATTGCTGAGCTTCAGTCGGCCATGAAGGACCTCCAGGTCTACCCGACCGAGTTCGCGGCGCTTGGCTACGAAGGGGACTACGACGAATTCCGCAAGGCCAAGGCCCACGTGCAGGACCTGATCGCACATGTCGATGAGACCGGGCTTCAGGGCGAGGCCAAAGAGCGGCTCTGGAGCGAGATCAAGGCGATTCAGGTCGTGATCGAGCAGAACGGCGAAGCCGTGTTCGCCGAAGCGTGGACCCCCGGCAACCCAAAGGTGACCCTCCCCCTCCGTCAGATCGATTTCGGCATGATCCGGCTGCGCGGGGCCACCTTCCAGATGCGGCGTCTGATCGAGGATCAGGTCGCATCCTCGGTCACCTTTACCAGTCAGGTCCAGCGTCTGGTCATGGTGGTACAGGGTGGTGGAATCCTGCTGGCGGTCTTGGGTGCGGTCTTCATGACGATCAACCTCGCCCGCGCCGTCGCCGTGCCGACCCGGCGGTTGGCGAATCTGGCACAGGCCCTGGCGGCCGGCGATTGGACCCGGCAGGCGCCCGCCGGAGGGCGCGACGAGTTGGGGCAGCTCAGCGATGCGTTTAACGCCATGATCACGAAGGTGCGCGGGCTGATCGCCACCGTCGTACAGACCACCGCCGGCGTCTCCAGTGCGGTCCGGGCCACGGTGGCCGAGACAGAGCGGAGCACCGGGGTTGCACAGGAGGCCGTCGCCGATGCGGGCCGCGTCGCGACCGGCGCATCGGAGCAGGCGGAGACAATCCACCGCCTGAACAAAATGGTCGAGGAGCTGAGTCAGGCGATCGAGCAGATCGCCCAAGGGGCGCAGAACCAGGCCCACAACGTGGAGGCGCTGGTCCGCCACTCCTCTGATGTCAACGCCGTGGTGGATCACCTGACCGGCGTGGTCCGTGAAGCGGATACATCGTCTGAGCAGACGGCGGATCGGGCACAGCGGGGCGGCCTCGTGGTGGCAGAGTCGGTACGCTCACTGGATCAGATCTCGGAGAGCCTGAACCAGGCCGCCAAGCAGGTCACGTCCATGGCCGAGCAGACGCATCAGGTCGGGCAGATCCTTGAGGTGATCCGCGGGATCGCCGATCAGACCAACCTGCTTGCCCTGAATGCCGCCATCGAGGCGGCCCGGGCCGGAGAGCACGGGCGGGGGTTCGCTGTGGTTGCCGACGAGGTCCGCAAGCTGGCAGAAGGCTCATCCCGATCGGTGGATCAGATCTCTGCGATCATCGACCGGATCGACACTGGAAGCCGCGAGAGCGTCCTGGCCATGGAACGTGTCGTGAAGGTGGCGGCAAGCAGCAGCGAGTTGGCCGTTCAGGCGGGCACCGCTCTCTCCGAGATCCTGGAGATGGTCAAGCAGACCCGGAGCAACATTGGTGCAGTCCGGGCCTCTGCTGAACGGATCGCCGCCTCCACCAACCAGACCATGCAGTCGATCTCCAACCTCTCGGCCCTGACCGAGGAGTACACGGCCGCCACCGAGGAGATGGCAGCCAGCAGCGCCGAGGTCCAGGGCGGCATGAGCACGATCTCCCTGATCTCCGGCGAGAGCGAGAAGGCGATCCAGGCTGCGGCCCAGCGGGTCGGCGAAATGGGGTCTGCCAACCAGCGGATTGCCGGTACCGCGCAGGATCTGCTGGCTTCGGTTGACGCGCTGGAATCGCTCGTCTCCCAGTTCCAGGTATAGCTCTGCCCAGGAGGTGCAACAGCGTTGAAACGGTTCGCGGCAACGGTGGTCCTCGGTGCTCTCCTGCTGACGGGATGCGGCATGACCGCCGACAGCAAGAGTACCCAGCTGACTGGGGAACCCATCTACTTCGGTATGGACACGGCGCTCTCGGGGGGCACCGCCATGCAGGGGGAAGGCGCCAAGCGTGGCGTGGAGATGGCGATTGATGAGTACAACGCCCGCGGTGGCTACAAGGGGCGCCCTGTAAAGGTGATTGTCTATGACGACGGTGCAAATGCAGAGCGCTCCAAGGCGAATATCACCAAACTGCTCCAGGAGCACAAGGTGGTCGCTCTGATCGGCCCGGCGAACACCCCGGTGGCGCTCGGCCACCTGCAAATGGTGCAGGACGCCAAGGTCCCGGAAATCATTCCGGGGGCGACTGGCACCGTCTTGACCCAGCAGTTCGCCAAGGAGCCCGAGAACTACATCTTCCGGGTCTCGAACGTGGCCTCGGGCCAGGTAAAGAACATGCTCGACTTCCTGATCAACAAGCGTGGGTTCAAGAAGATCGCCATCCTTTACGACAACACCTCCTATGGCAAGGGGGGACGGGACGATGTGAAGGCCCAGATGGCGGGCCTGGGCGCAGTCCCCATCATCGAGGAGCCGTTTGAGGTCGGAGCGACGGATATGAGACCCCAAGTGGAGGCAGCCCAAAAGGCCGGCGCGGAAGCGATCATCGCCTACGGTCTCGCCCCGGAGTACGGGGTTCTCCTCCGGTCCCGGGGCAAGGACAGCATTCCCGTCATTGGCGCCTGGGACATGGCCGACCCGACGGTCAAGAAGATCGTGGGACCACTGGCTAACAACAACGTCTACACGATCGTCTCGTATACGGTCGACGCGAGCGAGAAGGCCAGAGCCTTCCACCAGAAGGTGGTCGATCGCTACGGCGAAAACATCTTCGCCATGCCGACTGCCCAGGGATACGACGCTGCACGCATGCTCCTCGCCGCCCTGGACCAGGTCGGTCCCGATCCCGAGGCCCTGCGAGACGCGCTCGAGGACCTGACCGGATTTGAGGCGATCTCTGCGGCGGCAGCCGATCCGTTCTCCCCAACCAATCATGAGGCGATCACCGCCGATGTCATGGCAGTGGCCACCTTTAAGGACGGCGAGTTGGTCAAGGTCGAATGATTGGAAAGCGCTCCGGTATCGCCATTCTGGAAAGGAGATGAGCGCCCATGAAGAGGACTCGAACTAGGACCGCCCGGATGACCCTGGGTCTCAGCACCGCCCTGCTCCTCGCTACCTCCGTTGCTTTTGCGGCCCCCAACGGTAACCCCGCCCATGCGCCAGGTAACGCTTCCGCCGTACCCCTCCAGCCCTACGAGGGGATTCCAGAAGGCGCCTACTATGTGCCCGCCGATCCGGAGCAGATTCGGTGGGGGCATCTGCCCAACGCCGACAGCCAGCCGATGCTCACCGTTCCCTCCGGCAGTGTCGTGATCTTTGACACCGTCTCGCACGAGGGAATTCTGGAGGACCAGGGACGCAACCCGGTTGCCTTTTTCGGACAGCACGGGGTAGAGCCGGATCAGATTCTCAGTGACGCCAAGGCGATCGCCGAATCGACGCTTGCCCACAACTTCGATGCCGATGGCCCCCACGTCGTGAACGGTCCCGTCTGGATCGAAGGGGCTGAACCGGGCGATGTGCTGAAGGTTGAGGTGCTGGATCTGGTTCCGCGGGTCCACTACGGCGTGATCTCCAACCGTCACGGGAAGGGGGCCCTGCCTGGCGAGTTCCCTGAGAACGAGGGGCGCCAGCCTGGGGCCAGCGCCGAGCATCCGGAACTCTACAATAACGTCTCGATCTTCTCGCCGATTGAGAAGGTGAACGGCCAGTGGTACGGCTTCCTCCCCAAGCTGAACGGCGAGCAGATCCGCTACCCGATCAACCCCTTTATGGGGATCATGGGTGTCGCTCCGGCGACCGATGATCGGGTCAACTCGATCCCGCCCGGTGACCACGGCGGCAACCTGGACGTGAACGAGCTGGGAGTCGATTCGATCCTCTACCTGCCGGTTCAGGTGGCGGGCGGACTCTTCTACACCGGCGACCCGCACTTCTCCCAGGGAGACGGCGAGGTGGCGCTGACGGCCCTGGAGGCCTCGCTCCGGGCGACCTTCCGGCTCACCCTCCTCAAGGCGGGAGACCCCTCGATTCCCTCCAAGACGCTGACCACCCCGTTCGGCGAGACCAAGGACTACTGGATCCCCATGGGCCTGGACCAGGACCTGGACGAGGCCATGAAGAAGGCGACCCGAAACGCGATCACCTTCCTGGCTAACAGCCAGGGCGTGGACCGTGCCGTGGCGTATGCTTACCTGAGCGCAGCCACCGACTTTGAGGTCAGCCAGGTTGTCGACCGGACCAAGGGGATTCACGCCCTCATTCGCAAGACCGATTTCCTCTACTCGAACAAGGATAAGTAGCAACCACGTCCCTGTTCCGAGGCAAGATGAAGGCCGCAGTGCTGTCAATCCAGCACTGCGGCCTGTTTCTATCGCCCGGTAATCCGGTTCCCGCTCGTGTAGAGCACCAGGTGCTTGGGACTCCGGGCGTAGCCAATCAGGTCCATGCCCAGGTGCGATGCGAGCCGCACCGCCTGGTCGGTCGCCGCTGTCAGCGTCGCCCCGATGCCGATCCCGGCCCGGCCCATCTTGGTCGCCGCCTCGTACGAGATCCGGCCCGAGGAGAGCGCCACCACCCGGGTGAAATCCCACCCTGCCCGGAATGCTGCGCCGATCACCTTGTCCACGGCGTTGTGCCGGCCGATATCCTCCCGGATGATCAGCTCGCCCGTATCCACATGCTTCAGTCCCGCCCCGTGAACGCCGCCCGTCTCGGCGTAGAGCGGGGCGTTCCGCTGCATCTCCTTCACCCAGGCCAGCAGGTCGGCCATATCCACCGTGAGATCATGGTCCACCTTCTTCAGCATCAGGGCGTCCTTCAATGAAGAGAAGGTAACCCCTTTGCCGCATCCGGCGGTCAGGTACCGCTTCCGGGTGGATGAATCGGGCAGGACGTCGAGGCCGGGCACATCGGCCCAGATCAGGCCGCGGTCCTCATCTACCGAGATCTTCTTCACCGCCGAGAGGTCCTGGATCAGACCCTCGCCAAAGAGAAAGCCGAAAGCCCAGTCATCCAAGTGGCTGGGCGTCGTCTGTAGGGTCACTAATTCTTCATCGTTCACATACAGGGTCGCCGGACGCTCAACCGGCATGACCGGCCCCTGGGAATCACTCATGCAACGAGCCCCTCCTCGTGATGGGTAGACGGCGCTAGACAGCGCGGGCCAGGAGGCCGTGGGTGGCGATCAGCGCCTCCCGCAGGACCGTTCCCGGGCGCTCCCGCCAGGTCCGCTGGCAGGTGCCCAGCAGATCGGCCACGCCCACCCCGCCCCGGTGCTTCTTGCGGGCGGGCAGGTCCAGCGCCTCCACCAGCCGCCGGGCCTCGGGGCCGACCTGCTCCAGCAGGGCCTCTTCACCCAGCGCCAGCAGGGAACCCACGCCAGTCCGGTGCGCCATTTCGTGAAAGGGTTCGCTCAGGTGGGGTAAGATCCCTGCCTGGGCACAGGCCTCCGCCAGGGCGGCAATCCGCTCGGCGGTGGGGGCATCCAGCCCGAGGGCGCTCGCCCTTTCGGCATGGATGCTCAGCTTGGCCGGGCAGGCCAGGGTGCATCCGGTGCACTTGTTCGGCACGCCGACCGTGTCCCGGACGAGCAGCGCCTTCAACTGCTTGCCGCCCAGGGTGGCTGCTATGCCCGAGCCGCCGGCGTAGTGCCCCTCATGGGCGAGGGTCGCAAAGGGGACCTCGTGCTCCGCCGCCGGGCCGAGGACCATGGAGGCATAGAGCGAACCGATGTCCCGCAGCAGGAGCTCCTCGGTCTGAGGCACCTCCATCCCCCAGAGTTGGTCCGCATCCCAGAGGCGGACGCCGTCGGGCTCGATCATCAGCACGCCAGGGCGGTCCAGTTGGCCCTCGATCACCACGGCGTCGAAGCCGGAACCCTTCAGGGCACCGGCCATGCGTCCGCCCAGTGAGGAGAGCGCCATCTTTCCCATGGGGGCAGGGGCCGCGCCCATGGCGAGGCGGCCTGCCATCTCATCGGAAAGAGGGCCGGCGGCCAGGGCGACCTTCGCCGCCCCAGCCACTGCTCCCCGGCCATGGGAGGGAGCCTCGCCGGCGAGGAGTCGGGCCACAAAGCCCGCTCCCCCGACGAAGTTCCGCTTCAGATCAATCGACGTCGGCTCCACCCGAGCCGAGCGGCTCGTAAGGTCGATGTAGAGGATCTGCTCAGCGTACTCCCACTCTCCCATGACCAGTTCCCTCCTAGTCGCCTGCGTGCTGCAGATCGTGCTCCTTCGGGGCGTCCTGCCCGAGAATGGCGGGCAGGGTCTCCACGAACCAGGTGTAGATCACCATGGTACCGGCGGTGGCGCCGATGGTGAAGAGGATCTCGGGCAGCTTCGGCACGTAGATGGCGCCGAAGGCGTCGAACATGGCGGTGAAGACCACGTTGAAGCGGAAGGCGATCATCCCACCGACTGTCATGATCGCTGCCGTGATCAGCCACTTCCGGTTCAGCTTCATCCCGCTGAAGAAGATGACGATCGGGATCAGGTAGCCGATGATGATCTCACCCCACCAGAGCACCGTGGCGACCCGGGGGACGAAGAGCTGGGCCATCTGCCCCTCTACGAAGAGGCTGTAGAGCCGCCAGACGAGGGTGATCGAGAGCGCACCACCGATGAACGGGGCGAACTTCGCGAGCAGGTTGGTGCTGAACGGAGTCTTGTAGTAGTTGTTCGACCAGCCATCGATCATGATGGTGATGGCCAGCCCCGCGGCGATCGCCGTCAGCAGGTAGAGGTAGTTGAGCCAGGGGTGGTACCAGAGTGGGTCCATCCGCTTGCCGACGATCATGTAGAGTGTGCCCAGCGAGGACTGGTGCATGGTCGAGAGCAAGACGCCGAAGAGGACGAAGCCCGGCATGATCTTGTGAAGCAGTACCTCCAGCTTATGGACCCAGGCGTGCTTCTGCCGCTCCATGACCCGCGGGATGTTCTCGAAGAACAGGATCATGATATAGAGCGCCATGCACCACGCCACCTCGAAGAGCGGAGAGTGCAGGTTGCCGCCGAAGATCAGCGGGTTGGGCAGCCGCCAGGGCAGGCCGATGTCGAAGCCGAGGCGGAGGCCGGCGGAGAGGTAGGAGATCGCCGCCCAGATCACCGCACGGCGCATGGTGTGCTCATACCGCTCACCGCCGGGGGTGAAGTAGCGGACGAAGGCCATGGTGAAGCCACTGGCACCCAGCGGGATCACCACGATCACATCGAACGCCTTCCAGAGGCCCCAGGGGGAGTTGTCGGTCAGGCCCGTCACCGCACCAAGGCCGGTGAAGAGCCGGACGATGGCCACGACCACCGAGATACCGAACAGGGCAAGGAGCAGGCCCTTGAACGGGGTCATCTTCCAGCGCCACCAGTTGAACCTCATTAGCGTCCGCCCTCCTTCTTCTCCGCCTCAAGCTTGCTGCGGCGGTTCGAGTAGGCCAGGAGGCCGAGGGAGGCGGTGGCCACAACGCTCAGCAGGGCCGGGAGCTGCTTCATGGCCTTCCAGGTGAAGTTCGGGATCTCTTCCTCGGTCACGTTCTGGTTCAGCTTCGTCAGATCAAGCGGCACAGAGGAGATGTACATGACCGCCGTGCCACCCGCCTCGTGCTCGCCGTAGACATGGTCGATATACTTGCCGTTGCCGTTGGCGATCCGCTCCTTGGCCAGTTGGAGCAGCTCCGCCCGGTCGCCGAACTGGATGGCATCGTTCGGGCAGGTGGCGGCGCAGGCCGGCTCCAGGCCCACGCTGATCCGGTCGAAGCAGAGGTCGCACTTCTGCATCTTCGGCACCGGCTTGTCGTACTCGTACTTCGGCACGCCGAAGGGGCAGGCAACCTGGCAGTAGCGGCAGCCGATGCACTTATCATGGTCGATGGTGACCGCGCCGTTCTCCTGCTTCGTGATCGCCCCGGCGATGCAGGCCGCCTCGCAGGCGGGGTGCTCGCAGTGCATGCAGCCGTTCTTGGTGAAGGTGGAGACGGTCTTGCCCTCCACCTCGGCGGTCAGGAACTCGATCGTGGTCCAGGTGTAGGCCGAGCGCTGCTGCGGATTGGTGTAGTCATCGCCCAGCATGGTCGGCTCAGCCGGCAGGTCGTTCCACTGCTTGCAGGCGACCTGGCAGCCGCGGCAGCCCATGCACTTCGAAAGGTCAATCAACATGCCGTATCCCATGAGCTTACCCCCTTACCGGGCCGGTGCCGCCGGCCAGCTTGATATTGCAGAGGAATGCCTTGTACTCGGGGATGTTGGTATTGGCGTCGCCGATGTGCGGGGTCAACTGGTTGGCGGACTGGCCCGTGTAGAGACCCTGGAAGCCCCAGTGCCACGGCATGCCCACCACCTCGGTCTCCTGACCGTGAACCATCATGGGCCGTATTCTGGCGGAGACGATGACCGGGGCGACCAGTGAGCCGCGCACCGTGGTGACCTCCACCCGGTCGCCGGACTTGGCGCCGATCTTCTTGGCCAGGCTTGCCGAGATCTCGACGAACATGTCGGGCATCATCTCGCCCAGCCAGGGCACCGAGCGGGTCATGGCGCCGGACTGCCAGTGCTCCGAGACCCGGTAGGTGGTGCAGATATAGGGGTAATCTGGATCAGCCACCTTGGTCAACTGGCCGAAGTCACCCTTACCGGAGATGGTGATCGCCGGGTTGAACTGCCGCTTGGACAGCCGGTTGGTGAAGGGGGACTCCACCGGCTCGTAGTGCTCCGGCAGGGGGCCATCCTTCAGGCTGGAGGTGTTCCAGAGCAGGCCCTTGCCCTCAACCGTCATGATGAACGGCGTGATGGCCGACTTGTCCGGGGTAACGGTTGCGTTGAAATCCGGGACATCCTGTCCGATCCACTTGCCGGCAACGGCGTCCCACTTGAAGAGCGGGCGCTCCGGATCCCACGGATTGCCCATGGGATCGGCCGACCCACGGTTGTAGATAATCCGGCGGTTGACCGGCCAGGAGTAGGACCAGCCCAGGTGGGTGCCCAGGGTCTTGCCCGGCTCATCCTTCACACGGCTCCGGCACTTCGGCTTCTCAAAGTCGGCGAAGTAACCGGCGTAGATCCAGCAGCCACCGGCGGTCGAGCCGTCATCCTTCATGGTACCGAAGGTGGTCAGGCCCTTCTTGTCCGCCACGGTGTAGCCGTTGATCTCGAAGGCGACCTTCTCCGACGAGGGGTGCCCGTGCTCGTCGTCGTAGTTCCAGTCCAGCTTCAGGATCGGATCGGGGAAGACGCCGCCCTTGCTGTACAGATCCTTCAGCTTCTTGACCAGCCGGTCGGTGATCCAGAGGTCGTCCTGCGCCTCACCGAGGGGATCGACCGCCTTGTACCGCCACTGGATCCAACGGCCCGAGTTGGTGATCGTGCCCGCCTTCTCGAAGGAGGCGGCCGCCGGCAGCAGGAAGACCTCGGTGTCGATCTCCTCCGCCTTCAGGCCGGGCGACTTCCAGAACGCAGCGGTCTCGGTCTCCCAGAGGTCCACGACCACCAGCCAGTCCAGGTTGGCCAGAGCAGCCCGCTCCCGGTTGACGTTGGGCCCGCCCACGGCGAAGTTCTGGCCCCAGGCGAACATGCCCTTCAGCTCGCCCCGGGACATGGCCTCGAAGATCGACATGTGCGTGTGGTCCCGGTGATCCAGCTTCGGAATGTAGTCGTAGCAGAAGTCGTTCTCCTTGGTGGCGGCATCGCCGTACCAAGCCTTCAGCATGGAGTTCATGAACTTTGGCCGGTTGGTCCAGTAGCCACCCTTCGGGGTTGTCTCATGGAACTTGGCCAGAGTCGGGTGGGCAGCAGCGCTCGGCATGGGCAGGTAGCCCGGCAGGTTGTTCCAGAGCATGGCCATGTCGGTGGAGCCCTGCACGTTGGACTCGCCGCGATGGGCGTTCACGCCGCCACCGGGTACGCCGATGTTGCCCAGCAGGAGCTGCAGCACAGCGATCGCCCGGACGTTCTGCGAGCCGTGGGTCGACTGGGTGATGCCCATCGCATACATGATGTTGCCGGACTTGCCCGGAGTGCCCGAAGCGGTGTAGAGCTCGGCGGCCTCCAGGAACTCCTCCAGCTTCATGCCGCAGGTGTTGGCGACCATCTCCGGGGTGTAGCGAGCGTAGTGCTTCCTCATGTGCTGGAGCACGCAGTGCGGATCCGAGAGGGTCATGTCGGTCTTGACGTTACCATTCTCGTCCTTCTGGTACTGCCAGGTGGCGTTGTCATACTTGACCTGGCCGTCCGCTCCAACCTTGGCCCCGCCGAAGAGGCCCTCCTCGAACGAGAAGTCCGGGTTGATCAGGAACGAGGCGTTGGTGTAGTGAGCCACGTACTCCTGATGGAACCGGTTATGGGTCAGGGCGTAGTTCATGAGGCCGCCCAGGAAGGCGATATCCGTGCCGGGACGGATGGGCACGTAATTGTCCGCCAGGGCTGCGGTCCGGTTGAACTTCGGATCGACCACGATCAGCTTCGCTCCGCGATTCTCGCGCGCCCGGTTGATCCAGCGCATGGAGACCGGGTGGTTCTCCGCAGGGTTTGTGCCAATGCAGAGGAAGACGTCCGTGTTCTGATAGTCGGTCCAGTGATTCGTCATGGCGCCTCGACCAAAGCTTGCGGCCAGACCGGCCACGGTGGAGCTGTGTCAGAGGCGTGCGTGGTGCTCAAGTCGCACCACACCGAGGGAGCGCATCATCTTGGCGAGGGCGTAATTCTCCTCGTTATCCAGCGCCGCCGAGCCAATGTGGGAGATGGCGAAGGTCCGGTTGACGGTCACGCCGTTCTGATCCTTCGTCTCGAAGGTGGCGTCGCGGGTCGCCTTCACCTTCTCCGCGATTCGGTCGATCGCCCACTCCCAGTCCTTCTCCTCCCACTGGCTGGTGCCAGGGGCTCGGTAGAGGACCTTCTGGACACGCCGCGGGTTTGGCATGTAGTTGCCGTTCTTGTCGGCAACCAGCCGGAGGTTCATGAGAGCGGAGCCCTTGGAGCAGAGCGTTCCCTCGTTGATCGGATGCTCCGGATCGCCGGCGGCGTTGATAATCTCGCCGTCCTTCACCGATACGACAATGCCGCAACCCACTGAGCAATAGGGACAGATCGTGCGGATCTCCTGGGCCCCATCCGTCTTGGGCTTGTCACTCACGGCGGCCTCGGCCTTGTTGCCGAGTTCCAAGACGCCGAGAAGGCTGCCCGCGGCCAGGGACTTCTTGAGCAGATCTCGCCTGGTTAGGGTCACTGCTTCCACCCCCTGCGGTAACGTAAGGTTCTGGTCACCCTCAGCATACCGTGGGGGGCAATCCCCGGAAATAGCGTAGGATGGCGGTTTCTGCTGTAGCCCAGCGGAGGTGTAGGTCTAATTGTGCTCCGGATCACAAATACCGCTCATGATGTGATCTGATTCACATGTCGGATGACCGGCGGGGCATGTCGACCGATAGTACTGGCGCCAATGTGCCATGCGGAGTGTTGTAAAGAACCTCTCAGTCATCAATTTCCCGAGGGGAAGGGGGCGGGCGAGAAAGGGCGTTTGCATTGCGTCGGACCAATCGTCGGAATCGGACGGGGCCGAACGACGGGGCGCGGCGCGGTTACGTTTCTATAGACCAGGGTACTTTAGCGTAGTGCGTTTGCATCATGGCGGTTCATCCGTCCAGAGGACTCGCCTATCCATCCCATGGACGAAGAAGCCAACCAATCGGTGAAAGTTTTTGACCACAGGGACTTTTGTGTGCGACCATTCCCGCCCATAATGGGAGGGAGTGAGCACAGAGGGGGCGTCTCGTTGGACGGACATCCGGTACTGGCGACCGTTTACGACTGGGTTATGGGCAGCTTTGAGCGCAGTCGCGGCGAGGCATGGCGGCGCTCAATCCTGGCGGGCTGCCGCGGGCGTGTGCTGGATGTCGGGTGTGGCACGGGGGCCAACTTCGCCATCTGGCAGGAGATGCTGGGGCGAGGGGATCTGACCGCCGTCCACGCGATCGAGCCCGACCCGCACATGCGCCGGCGGGCCGGGCTGCGGGCCGCCCGACTGGGACTGCGTGTCCAGATCGACCAGGCCCCGGCGGAGCGCCTGCCCTATCCGGACGGCTTCTTTGACTGCGTGGCTACCACCCTGGTCCTCTGCACCGTCTCCGACCCCGCTGGTGCGATCGCCGAGGCGGCCCGGGTGCTGAAGCCCGGCGGGGAGTTGCGCTTCATGGAGCATGTTCGGGCCGGCGGGACCGTAGGGCGCTGGCAGGACCGCTTCACCCCCCTCTGGCGGCGGGTGGCCGGTGGCTGCCACCTGAACCGGGAGACGGGGACGGCGCTGGCGGAAGCCTTCGAAGCAGTGACCTGGGAGGCGGTCGAGACCCCCTTTCCGGTGGGTCAGATTATCATGGGACGAGGGCGCAAGAGTATGTAGGCGCGGTGAGGCATAAGGAAGGCGGGGACCTCCGTGTGATCGGTGGTCCCCGCTCTGCACATGCTTATAGTTGGCCGCTCCGCTCCCGGTAGAAGCGGATCAGATCGGTAGATGTCGCATCTGCCCCGACCTGCCGCAGCATGGCGGTCACCTGGCCCCGGTGGTAGGTCCCGTGGTTGATGACCTGGTGGATCATCTCCCAGAGGGGGTGCCTGAACTCCTCACCCGTGCTGATCCGGAAGGAATGGACCCGCTCGAGGTCCGCCTGGGTCAGTCCCTCTATAAAGGAACGCACCTGCTCTTCCAGGGCGGCCCACCGGGTGCGGGCATCGGCGGGGGTGGGGATCTCCTCAGGCTTCGGCACGGGGATCACCTGACCGGTCCAGCGGCCGAGCCAGACGGCTTCCGCGTACATGAGATGGGCCAGGGTCGCCTGGATCGAGGGGAAGCTGGAGGCCAGGTCTCTCGTGTACTGCTCCACGGGAATCCGATCGACCGCATCGAGGATCCGGTGATTGGCCCAGTAGTGGTAGTCAACCAGGCTCTTCAGCATCGGCAGCTCCATGAAGGCGGCACCTCCGTCGAGTCTTTCTCCTCTTCCGACGCTGCAGATCACCCCGCCGATGTGGCCCCGACAGCAAAGGAATAAGAATGGCGAATGGCCGGTATTAAAGACTCATTCAAGCGATGGAGAAAAAATCCGTCAGACGGGGGAGGAATCCTCCATTCCTCAACGAAATCATGGAGTAGAACTCCAGACGCAGGAGGTACGGCTATGAGTTCCCGCTCAGTTGAACCCGGAATGCTCCTGCCTCGGATTCGCAGCCTTCTGCCCTCGTTCACCAAGGCGGAGCGACGGCTCGCCGACACCGTTCTGGCAGATCCGGAATCCGCTGTCTTCTCCTCGGTCACCGCCCTGGCCGATGCCGCCCAGGTTGGCGAGGCCACGGTACTGCGCTTTTGCCGGACGCTGGGCTGCAACGGTTTCCAGGAGTTCAAGCTCCTGCTCTCCCGTGAACTGGTCACCCCGGAGGAGAACTTCTCCGGTAAGCCCGAGACCGCAGATGACCTGGGCGCCCTCCGCCTGAAGGTGGTCAATGCCAATATTGCTGCGCTGCAGGAGACCGCCAACCTCCTGGACCTGGTGCAGGTCGAGAAGGCGGTCAAGGCGATTCGAACCGCCGAGCGAGTCTTCTTCTTCGGCGTCGGGATCTCAGCCCTCACCGCCTCAGACGCCGCCAGTAAGTTCATGCGAATCGGCGTGCCGAGCTACGTCGTGCCCGACCCGCACCTTGGGGTCATGAACGCCTCCCTCCTGGGGAAGCGCGATGTGGCCGTCGGCTTCTCCCACTCGGGCAGCACCCGGGACACGGTGGATATCCTGAAGGCCGCCCACAAGGCCGGAGCGACCACGATCGCGATCACGGCCATGGCTCGCTCGCCGATCACCAAGCAGGCTGAGGTGGTCCTCCTGGCTGCCGGGCCAGACACCCCTCTTCAAGGTGGTTCCCTCACCGCCAAGATCGCCCAACTCTGTGTCGTGGACCTACTGCTTACTGCGGTGGCCTTGCAGGAGCGCGACGTCGCCCTGCGGACTGCGGAGATGACCGCACAGGCGGTACTGAACAAGCTGTACTGAGATACAGCCTTTGGTACCGCTCTCTTTTCGGCCAGTTATGGAGGAATACTCCACCGTATCATGCACATACGGAGGCACACTCCACTGTCACAATGCAATGAAATGATACAAGACGATGCCCTAGAAGGAGAATTCCGATGATCCTACAGCAGATCCAAGGCGGTCTCGTCGTCTCCTGTCAGGCGCTCGAGGGTGAGCCGTTGCACGGCGCCAGGCACATGGCGGCCATGGCAAAGGCTGCAGAACTCGGCGGGGCTGCAGGCATTCGGGCAAATGGGCCGGCGGATATCGCCGCCATTCGGGAGGCGGTGGCGCTCCCGATCATCGGCATCCACAAACTCTACACCCCGGGCTACGAGGTCTACATAACCCCGACATTCGAGTCCGCCGCCGCCGTGGCTGCCGCCGGCGCGAACATGATCGCGATCGACGGCACCATGCGGACCCGGCCGGGGCCCGACTCCCTGCCCGACCTGATCCGGCGGATTCAGCGGGAACTGGGCAGACCGGTCATGGCCGACTGTGCCACGGTAGATGAAGCCTTGGAGGCCGCAGCAGCCGGTGCAGACGTGGTGGCCACCACCATGGCGGGCTACACCGATGAGACCCGGGACGAGGCGGCCTCTGCCGCCGAACTGGTGACGGCAATCCGGAGCTATATCGACGTTCCCGTAATCGCCGAGGGGCGGATCTGGACGCCCGATGAGGCCCGCAGGGCGCTGGACGCCGGCGCCCACGCCGTGGTGGTCGGCTCGGCCATCACCCGGCCGCAGGAGATTACCCGTCGCTTTGTGCAGGCACTTCAGGGGGCATCTACATGGCTGTGATTCGCTTGGGGATCATCGGCTGCGGCTACATGGGCCGGGAGCACGCCCACGGGTTCCACCAGTTGGATGGCGTGCAGATCGCCGCTCTCTGCGACCGCGACCGGGAGGCCGCCCTCTCCCTCGCTGCGGAGATCGGTGGGCAGGTCGCCATCTATCAGGATTGGGAGGACCTGGTCACAGCCGATCTGGACGGCATCCTGGTCACGGTGCCGAATCACCTGCACGCTCCGATTGCCGAAACCGCCCTGCGGGCCGGGAAGCATCTCCTCCTGGAGAAGCCCCTGGCCACCACGATCGACGGCGCTCACCGGGTTATTCGGGCGGCCAGCGAGACCGGCAAACAGGTGCAGATCGGCCTGGTCTACCGCTACTCCGCCCTTTATGAACAGATGGCTTCTATAGTAAGCGACGGCCAGTTCGGTCTGCCCACCATGCTCTGGTGTAAGGAGTTCCGGGCCTCATTCCCGCCGCAGCCCTGGTTCTACAGCCAGGAGCGGTCCGGTGGCTCGCTGGTGGAGAAGAACTGTCATCATTTTGACCTGTTCAACTGGTTTGCTGGCAGCCGTCCCTCCCGGGTCTTCGCCATGGGCGGCCAGCACGTGATCCGGAGCGGCCAGCCCATCGAGGTCGGCTGGTGGTACGTCCAGCAGGGCGGCGCCCAACCGCTCACCGTGACCGACAGCCAGGTGATCGACCACGCCTGGGTCACGGTCGAGTATGAGTCCGGTGCTCGGGCCAACCTGGGGCTCTGCCTCTACCTCCGGCCCAACAACCTCGCGGAAGAGGGGCTGGAACTTGGGGTGATCGGCTCCTCCGGCGCTCAACTGGTCGCCTACGCCAACAAGCGGCTCGGCCTCTCGGGAGGCCCCTATGGCGACCTGCGTTACCTCACCCCCGACGAGGACCGCTTCAGCCCCTGGCATATCGGCGGGCAACGGGAGCGAGTGGAGTTTCTGGAGACCTGTCGGACTGGCCGCAAGCCCCGGGCTGGCCTGGAGGTTGGCTACGAGTCCCTCCTGATCGCCCTCGCTGCGGAGCAGTCAATCCGAGAAGAGCGGATCGTGACCATAGCGGAGGTGGAACATGCGCAAGGGAGTTAACCAGTGGTGCTTTCCGCCTGACTGGAGCCTGGAGCAGATGCTGACTGCGGCCCGGCAGGCCGGTTTCGAAGGGGTGGAGCTGAACCTGTCGGCAGGCTCTGCGCCGGCTGGTGAGACCCCCGGACTGGTAAGCGACCTGAAGCTGGGAGCGGTCCCCGGCCTCTCCCTGGACTCAACGCCGCGCGACGCTGTCCGGATCGCACGGATAGCCGAGGACCTCGGGCTCGCCATTCCCAGCATTGCCACCGCCCTTCACTGGCAGTTCCCCCTCACGGCCAGGGCGCCCCGGGGAAAGGAGATCGTGCACCGGATGCTGGAACTGGCCGAGGCGGCCGGTGCGGGTGCCGTTCTGGTGGTGCCCGGGCTGGTGACCCCGGAGATGCCCTACGACCAGGCCTACGCCCGGGCGCTCGAAGCGCTTGCGGAACTGGCTCCGGCCGCCGCCCGACACCGGGTGGTGATCGGGGTGGAGAATGTCTGGAACCGGTTCCTCCTCTCCCCCCTGGAGTTCAGTGCCTTCCTCGATGCGGTGGAGAGCCCCTGGGTCCAAGCCTACTTCGACTGCGGCAACGTCCTCGTGAACGGCTACCCAGAGCAGTGGATCCGCATTCTCGGCCACCGGCTCTGCCGCGTCCATGTCAAGGACTTCAAGCTCAACGTGGGTAATATCCACGGTTTCACCGGACTGCTTCAGGGCGATGTGAACTGGCCCGCCGTCCGTCAGGCCCTCTCCGAGGTCGGTTATGACGGCTGGGTGACCACAGAGATCCCGCCGACCAGCCATGGTCCGGCCGAGAGCATCAGCCAAATGGGTCGCAGCCTCTCCCTGATCCTTGGGGGTGATCGTTCATGATGCCTGACATGCCACGGGAGCAACTGGAGCAGTACAGGCCCCCGCTCACCCGGGAGCCCGACTTTGACGCCTTCTGGCAGGAGGCGCTGGCCGAGGCCCGCTCCTTCGAAATCAGCCCAGAGATGACCCGAGTGGACTACCCGCTCGAGTTGCTCGACTGCTATGATGTCAGCTTTGCCGGGGCGGGCGGCGCCCGGATTCGGGGCTGGTACCTGCTGCCGAAGGAGTCGATCCGCAAGAACGCCTCCCTGGTGATCTACCACGGCTACATGATGGGCCGGGGCCTCCTCTGGGACCATATCCCCTGGGCCCTGCAGGGCTACCCGACCCTGGCGGTCGACGCCCGCGGCCAGTTCGGCGCCACGCCCGACCCCTACCTCTACCCCGCCGGCCACGTGCACGGCTGGATGACCCAGGGGATTCTGGAACCCCGGGCTCAGTACTTCCGCCACGTTTACGCCGACTGTGTCCGGGCGCTGGACTTCATGGCCACCCGCCCCGAGGTGGACATGACCAGGGTGGTCGTCCACGGGGCCAGCCAGGGCGGCGGCCTCTCGCTGGCGGTCGCAGCGCTGGACGATCGTCCGGCTGCCTGCATGGCCGACGTTCCCTGGCTCTGCCACATCCGCCGGGGGTACGACGCCCACATGGAAGGGCCGTATCAGGAGCTGGTCAACTACCTTCGCCTTCACCCCAAAGACGAGACCCAGGTCTTCCGGACCTTGAGCTATATCGACGCCATGAACCTCGCCTCCCAGATTACCTGCCCCACCCTGGTCAGCGTCGGGCTGCTGGATTACGTCTGCCCGGCCTCGACCATCTACGCCGCCTACCACCACCTGGGCACCGCCGTCAAGGAACTGGCGGTCTATCCCGCCAGCCCCCACGAGGTGATTCCCGCTCACATGGAGGAGAAGATGCGGTTCCTGCGCCGGCACGCCGGCTAAACCACGGGGTCCGTGCCACTGTCGTGGCTTGTCCGCTCGGACGCATGGGGTTCAACAACGCAGAATCGAGGAGGTCATCGCATGTCCCGCAGATACTGGCCCAAGGTCCTTGCCACGGCGCTTCTCAGCATCTTCGTGCTGACCGGCTGCCTGCCCGGCCAGACCAAGCAGGCGGAAGAGCCCCCTAAGACGGAACCGGCTGCTCAGACCAACACGCCCGCCGGCCCGCAGCAGGGCGGCACCTTCCGGATGTACATTATCAACCCCACCTCCATGGACCCGCACATCTATACCTACGGCGCCCATATTCACCGCATGGGCCTCTCCGAAGGCCTGGTCACCTGGAAGGACTCCAGCTTCGAGGTCGCTCCTGCCTCGGCTGAATCCTGGAAGATCTCCGACGATGGTCTGACGTACACCTTCAAGATCAAGCAGGGGCTGACGTGGTCCAACGGCGATCCCCTGAACGCCCGTGACTTCGAGTACTCGCTGATCCGTGCAATCGACCCGAAGACCTGGGCCGGCGCCTATGCCTCCTACCAGGGTGCGGGCATTCTGAACGCTGCGCAGTTCCAGAAGGGCGAGGTCACCGCTGACCAGGTTGGCGTCAAGTCGGTGGACGACTACACCCTCGAGATCAAGCTCGAGAAGAAGAACCCGATCTTCCTCATGCGCCTCGCCGAGGTCTGGGGCCTGCCGGTCCACAAGGCCACCGTCGAGAAGTTCGGCAAGGACTGGACCCGCCCGGAGAACATCGTCACCAACGGTCCGTTCAAGCTGACCGCCTGGACTGTGAACTCCGAGATCAAGTTGGCCCGCAACGAGAACTACAAGGGTCCGAACCCCGCTTACCTCGACGAGGTCCAGCTCTTCCTCAACCCGCCTAACATCCTCTCCTACGAGAACAACGAGGTCGATTCGGTCGAGGTGACCGCTGCGGATATCGATCGCGTCCGTGAGAAGATGGGCAACGAACTCCTCTCCACCACCACCGGCGTGATCAACGGTATCTGGCTCATGTACGGCGACAATCAGGTCCTCATGGACAAGCGTGTCCGTCAGGCCCTCTCCATGTCGGTCGACCGGGCCAAGATCGCCAAGATCGTGGCAAAGGACACCGTTGAGCCCGCCTGGTCCCTCTTCCCGCCTATGTTCAAGGAATGGCAGCAGTACGGCCTGAAGTATGACGTGGCCGCCGCCAAGAAGCTGATGGCCGACGCCGGCTACCCGGACGGTAAGGGCTTCCCCGAGATCAGCATCCTGATCTCCTACAACATCGCTGCGACCGACCCGTTCATGGTCGCTGTGATCGACGAGTGGAAGAACAACCTGGGCATTACGGCCAAGATTGAGAACCTCGAGTGGGGCAACTTCTCCCAGAAGCGCTTCGCCTATCAAGAGGGTGACTATGCCGGCTTCTTCAACTTCTCCTGGACCTCGCCCTACCCCGAGGCCGAGAACTACCTCCGGTCCAACTGGGGCCTGGACACCGTCTGGGCCAACGGCAAGGATTACAAGGGCTACCTGGACCTCCAGAACAACAAGGAGCTCGACCCGGCTGAGCGGATCAAGAAGATGGAGGAGTATCGTCTTGAGCACGCCTCCCCCGAAGGCCAGAAGTGGATCGAGCTGAAGGCCAAGGTGGATGCTGCCACCTCCGACGCGGAGAAGACGTCGACCTACCAGGAGATGGCCAAGCTCCGTGAGGAGACCGCTGCCTACATTCCGCTCACCTACGCCAAGTCCTTCCGCCTTGTGAAGCCCGGCTTCAAGGGCGTCGATCCCAACCCGTTCCTGATCGGCTACCCGATGTACTTCCGCTCCATTTACGTGCAGAAGTAGTCTCCCGCAAGATCACCGGGGACTGGCGGCAAGCTGGTCCCCGGGGTCTACCCCCCTCCCCGAGCGGGAAGGAGTGTGAACGGCATGCTCCGCTTTCTGGCCAAACGGCTGGGCTTCATGCTCATCGCCCTGATCTTCGTCTCCCTCCTCACGTTCACCCTGATGCACATGGCTCCCGGCAGCTTCCTGGATGCCAAACGCATCTCCAGCGGCGACGTCAGTGGTGACGAACAGGCCTCGATCGATGTGATCGCGGAAATGGAGAAGCGCTACGGCCTGGACCAGCCCCTCTGGAAGCAGTACCTCATGTACATGGAAGGCATGGTCGCCTGGAACATGGGCCCCTCCTTCCAGTTCCCGCAGATGTCGATCGAGGAGATCATCGCCAGGGCCTTCCCGGTCTCCGTCACCCTGGCCGTCCTTTCGGTCGCCCTCTCGGTGGTGATCGCGGTTCCGCTGGGTATCCTCGCTGCGGTCAGGCAGAACACCTGGTGGGACTATGGCGCCATGTTCCTCTCCATGATCGGCAACTCGATCCCGGCCTACGTGCTGGCTGTCTTCCTGATGCTCCTCTTCTCGCTCAAGCTGCACTGGCTGCCCACCGCCGGCTGGACCGAACCGAAGCACGTGATCATGCCCGTCCTGGCCCTGGGCCTGGGCTCGGTCGGCGGCATTGCCCGCTACATGCGGACCTCGCTGGTGGAGGCGCTCCGGCAGGACTATATCGCTGCGGCCTGGGCCAAGGGCGGTACGTTCAATAAAGTCGTCCTGGGTCACGCCCTGCGCAACTCACTGATCCCCCTGGTGACGGTACTGGGACCACAACTGGCCCGGCTCATGGTCGGCACCGTCTTCATCGAGTCCATGTTCCGGATCCCTGGCCTGGGCCAGTATTTCACGCTCGCGGCCAACACCCGTGACTTTCCCCTGCTCATGACATCGACCGTCTTCTTCGCCTTCGTGATTATGGGCATGAACCTGATCGTCGACATTGCCTACGGCTTCCTCGATCCCCGCATCCGCTTTGAATAATGAGGTGAAGTCATGTGGGTGCGAGCCTGGAACAAGTTCAAGCGCAATAAGCTGGCGGTCTTCGGTGCGGTCTTCGTGACCCTGCTGATGCTGACCGCCTTTGTCGGACCCTATCTCCTCCCGTACGGTTATGATCAGATTGACTATACGGCGGTCTATCAGGGCCCCTCGGTCAAGCACATCTTCGGTGCGGACGAACTGGGCCGTGATCTGTTCAGCCGCCTCGTATACTCCCTGCGCACCGCCATGATCGTCGCCTTCGGCTCGGAGGCGATCACGCTGGTAGCGGGCGTGGCGATCGGTGCGATCGCCGGCTACATCGGTGGCCGGACAGATAACCTGCTCATGCGCTTTACGGACATCATGTTTGCGTTCCCCTCCTTCCTCTTCAACGTCATGCTGATCGCCGTCATGGGGCGCGGTCTCTTCACCATCTTCGTTGCGATCGGCCTCACCTCGTGGGTCGGCCTGGCCCGCCTTGTCCGGGCCGAGGTCCTGAAGATCAAATCCCGGGAGTATGTGGAGGCCGGTCATGCCATGGGCGCCTCCAACTGGGATATCGTCACCCGGTACATCCTCCCCAATGTGACCGGCCCGATCATCGTCACCATGTCCTTCGGCGTTCCCGGCGCCATGATGACCGAATCAGCCCTCTCCCTGATCGGTATGGGCGTGGCACCCCCCGCCCCCTCCTTCGGCGCTCTGATCACCGCCGGCCAGCGCTTCGTGCTCTCCTACCCACATATGCTGCTCTGGCCCGCCCTCGTCTTCGCATTCACCCTCCTCTCCTTCACCTGGCTGGGTGACGGCCTGCGTGACGCCTTCGACCCGAGAGATAACTAGGGCGGCGATCAATCATGTGAGGTGGCCATCTCATGACGAAGCTACTCGAGGTGAAAGACCTCAAGACCTATTTCCAAAGGCCCGACGGCGTGGTCAAGGCCGTGGACGGGATCTCCTACAGCCTGGAACCCGGTGAGACCATGGCGATCGTCGGCGAGTCGGGGTCCGGCAAGAGCGTGAGCGTCAAGAGCCTCATGCGCCTGATCCGGCCGCCCGGTCGCATCGTGAACGGCCAGGCCCTCTTCGGTGGCCGTGACCTGCTGGCACTCAGCAGCCGAGAGATCCAGAAGGTGCGCGGCCGGGAGATCGGCATGGTCTTCCAGGACCCCATGTCCTCGCTCAACCCGACCTTGACCATCGGCCGGCAGATCATGGAGCCCATGCTCTGGCACGGACTCCACAGCCGTAAAGACGCCAGGACCAGGGCGATCGAGTTGCTGGAGTTGGTGGGCATCCCCTCCCCGGAACAGCGACTGAGCGAATACCCCTTCCAGTTCTCCGGCGGCATGCGTCAGCGGGTCATGATCGCCATGGCAATCGCCTGCAAGCCGAAGCTGCTCATTGCGGACGAGCCGACCACCGCCCTGGATGTGACCGTCCAGGCCCAGATCCTCGACCTGCTGCGCAACATGCAGAAGGAGCTGGGCATGGCGACCATCCTGATCACCCACGACTTCGGCGTCGCCGCCGAGTTCAGCCAGAGGGTGGCGGTCATGTACGCCGGCCGGATCGTGGAGACCAGCCCCATGCGCCCCTTCCTGAAACAGCAGCACCATCCATACTCCTCCGGCCTGCTCCGCTCCACCCCTGAGGTGGGCCGGGCCAAGACCACCCTGGAACCGATCCCCGGCTCTCCGCCAAACATGATGGACCCGCCGCCAGGCTGCCCCTTCCACCCGCGTTGTCCACTGGCCGATGAGTCCTGCAAGGCCTCGCTGCCACCACTGGTCGAGGTGGAGCCGGAGCGCATGGCGGCCTGCCTCAAGCTGAACCAGACGGGGGGGAAAGCGCATGGCTAACACACCGCTGGTCCAGGTCGAAGGGCTGAAGAAGTATTTCACCAAGGGGAAGCAGACCCTCAAGGCGGTTGACAGCATCAGCTTCGAGATCCGCCCGGGCGAATGCCTGGGGCTGGTGGGTGAGTCGGGCTCCGGCAAGTCGACGGCCGCCCGCGCAATCCTGCGCCTGCACGAGCCAACCGCCGGGTCGGTCCGCTTCGACGGCAAGGACTTCCTCCGCATGCAGCGGGAGGAACTCCGGGAGATGCGCCGGCAGATGCAGATCGTCTTCCAGGACCCCTTCTCCTCCCTCGCCCCGCAGTTCTCGGCGGCCCAGAATATCATGGAGCCGCTGCGGATCCACAAGATCGGGTCCGAGCGAGAGCGAGAGGAAGAGGTGATCCGGCTCATGGAGCTGGTCGGCCTTAACCCTAAGGCGGCCGGCGCCTTCCCGCACGAGTTCTCGGGCGGCCAGCAGCAGCGGATTGGCATTGCCCGTGCGCTGGCGCTGAAGCCCCGCTTCGTGGTCTGCGACGAGCCGGTCTCGGCCCTGGATGTCTCGATCCAGGCGCAGATCCTGAACCTGCTGACCGGACTCCAGCGTGACCTGGGGCTCACCTACCTGTTCATCGCCCACAACCTGGGCGTGGTGGAGCATATCAGCCAGCGGGTAGCGGTCATGTACCTGGGCCAGATTATGGAACTGGCGGAGACCGAGGAACTCTTCCACCACACCCTCCACCCCTACTCGGCCGCCCTCATGTCGGCGGTGCCCCGGGTCGATCTGGACCAGAAGCGGGAGCGGATCCACCTGACCGGCGAGATCCCCAGCCCGTTCAACCCGCCCACGGGCTGTTCCTTCCACCCCCGGTGCCCGATGACCAAGGAGATCTGCAAGCAGGAACGCCCGGTCCTTCGGGATGTGGGCCACGACCACTGGGTCGCCTGCCATCTGGTCTAGGAGAGAAAAAGCACATGCAAAACGTAGCGCTTGCTTCCTTTGGTACCCGGGCAGCGGCCAGTGACTATCTGGGCTGGTACCGCACCTGGCCCGTCCATGACGGGAAGCGGAACGAGATCTCCGAGGAGGGCCGGTGGGGCAAAGTCCGCTGGCTCTCCGCCTCTACCGATACGGATCACTGGCTGGCACTGCTCTTCCCCGGCCCGCAGGTGATCGACCGGGTCGAACTCTGGTGGGCGCAGGAGAACGGTGGGTTCCTCAAGCCGAAGTCATGGCAGTTGCAGACCTGGACTGGCACCGAGTGGATGCCGGTCCAGGGGCGCGTCACCACCGACGAAGACCCGGTGACGGTGGTGGAACTGGGTGCGATAGAGCTGTCGGTGCTCCGCCTCTTCATGGCCGCCGGCGGCGGCCCGGCCTCCCGTCCCACCGTGCTTGGCGTGGCGGAATTCGAATGCTACTCGCCCTCTCCCCGGCCCGGCGAGCCCTCCCAACTGGTCCTGCTCACCCCTCGTACGGAGTCCCGGGCCAATCCCTTCTGGCTCAACTGGCCCACGGTCCCGGGGGCCTCGGTTTACCGGCTTCAGTACAGCCAGGACCCAACCTTCTCGGTCGATGTGGTCAGCGTGAACCTCTGGACCAACTGGCATATGCCCCTCAAGCCCTTGGCCACCGGTACCTGGTACTACCGGGTCGCCGTCCTGAGCACCAACGGCACCCCCGGCCCCTGGTCGCCGGAGCCGGGCCGGGTCGAGTTGACGGGCGAGTTCACATTCCCGGTACCCGATCTGTCACTGATCGCTCCTGTGCACCCGCGCTTCCCCGCCTCTGCCCTCACGGCGGCACAGAAGGCGGAGGCCACCGGCGTCAAGGCCGACCTCTGGGCCAAGATCCAGGCGGTCCTTGACCAGCCCGTCGCCCACGTAGCGGCGATCCGGAACATGCAAGATACCGGTCCGACCGAGGCGGGGCCGCCCCCCGAGCCACCGGGGTACGATGACGGCTACTGGACCGTCGAGCGGTGGCGGGAGATCGTCGCGGCCGGCGCTCGGGTCCTGGACCTCCTCTCCCTCGGCTCCCTGGCCTACGCCATCTCCGGCGAGGACCGCTACCGCGAGATGATCCGGACCTGGCTCCTGCACGCCGCCCAATGGGACCCGACTGGCTCGACCGGCATTGAGTCCGTCGATCACGCTGCCCACGATACCCTCGTCGGCCTCTCCATCGGCTACGATGCGATCTACGCCTCGCTCGCGGAGCGGGAGCGGGCCGTGGTGCGCCAGGCGATCGAGGGGCGCTGCCGGGCGCTCTACCGCTACCTGAACCCCTTCGAGAACGATCCGAACAACAACCACCCCTGGTTCCAGACCACAGCGCTGGCATTCGGGGCCCTGGCCCTCTGGGGCGAGGTAGATGAAGCCCCCGAATGGGCGCAGTTCGCCGCCGAGATCTATGTAGGTCGATACCTCTGCCTCGGCGGAGTGGACGGCGAGTGGCATGAGGGCAGCGACTACTGGACCTATGGCCTGGGCTTCGTCTTCGACCTCTGCGACGCCTATCGGGCGGTGACCGGGCTCGATCTCTACACCCATCCGTGGCTGCAGAGGACCTCCAAGTTCAAGATCTATGTCGCTCCGCCCGACGGACCGGGCCTCTCCTTCGGCGACACGCACAACCACCCGCCGGGTGGGGAGGATGCCGCCCAGATGTTCTGCCTGGCCTCGCGGACCCGGGACGAGCACGCCCAGTGGTACGCACGGAAGGCGTACGCAGCGAGCGACCCTGAGCGGCCCGGCCTCCTCCTCCGCATCTACCTCTGGTGGGACCCCGCTCTTGCTGAGCGGCCCCCGGTGGACCTGCCCCTGGCCACCCTCTTCGAGGAGGCCGGCTGGGCCTTCATTCACAGTACATTGGAGCACCAGCAGGGGATCCACTTCGCCCTGCACAGCGGCCACTTCTACGGGGTAGGCGGCGGCCACAGCCACGCCGATCAGAACACGTTCATACTCTTCGCCGGCGGGGAGCCGCTGGTGATCGACTCCGGCTGCTACGACTACTATGGCAGCCCCCACTTCAACGGCTGGTATATCAAGACCGAGGCACACAACACAATCCTGGTCGATGGCCAGGGCCAGGCCGTCCAGATGGCGGGCGCCCACGGAAAGGTGACCGGCTTCCGCTCGACCGAGACCTGTGACTACATTCGGGCTGACGCCTCCAACCCGCTGGTCTACCAGGGCCGGGTGACACGGTATGAGCGGCATGTGCTCTACCTGCGGGCAATGCAGTCCTTCGTCCTGATCGACGAGGTCGAGACCCCCGAACCCGCTCGGATCGACTGGCTGCTGCACACCCATGCGGCGCCGCTGATCCGCCGGGAATGTGATCTCGTCCGCACGACCGTCATCCGGGAGAAGGCGTCGCTGGAGGTCTACATGCTTGATCCAGTCGGGCTGGACTGGCAGGTGACCGAGGGCTTCCCGGAGGGCATGCAGCCCACGAAGGAGATCCCCCACGAGTACCACCTGCGCTACAGCACCACCCAGCGGGCGAACCAGACGCGGTTCGTCACGGTCCTGGCCCCGGTGCTGCCGGGCCAGGAGGCGCCCCAGGTCGCCTGGGAGGCGGGCCGGCTGAGGATCAGCCGGGAGGGTCACGCTGCCTGGATCGAGCACCGCTGGGGAGCGGAACCCGAGGTGGAGCTATAAGGCGGGTCCCCTCTACCCCCCCTCTACCCCCCCTCTACCCCCTCTCTACCCTCCCCTCTACCCCCCCTCTACCCTACCCTCTACCCCCCCTCTACCCCTCACTCTACCCCCCCTCTACCCTACCTTTACAGGCTCGCTAAGGAGGAATCTGACCGTGAGAGTCGCTCTGCTTGGTGCAGGGACCATGGGCTCGACCCACGCCGCCGGCTGGGCCGAGGTCCAGGGTGCCCAGGTTGCCTGGGTCTTCGACCGCCGCCCCGATGCGGCGGAGCGGGCCGCCGCCGTCTGCGGTGCCCGGGTTGCCGCTTCGCTTGACCAGGTCCTCAGCGACCCATCTGTCGATGTGATCGATATCTGCCTCCCCACACCGCTGCACAAGCGCCATGTCCTCCTGGCGGCCGCCGCCGGGAAGCACGTGGTCTGCGAGAAGCCGATCGCCCTCTCCGTGGCCGATGCGGAAGAGATGATCGCCGCCTGCGAGCAGGCCGGTGTCCGCCTCTTTGTCGCCCAGGTGCTCCGCTTCTTCCCCGAGTACGCCGCCGCCCACGATGCCGTCCTGGCCGGCCAGGTGGGCGAGCCCGGCGTGATCCGCACGAGCCGGGGCGGCCAGTTCCCCATGGCCACCGATGACTGGTACGCCGACTTCACCCAGAGCGGCGGCCTGGTGGTCGATATGCTGATCCACGACTTCGACTGGCTCCGCTGGAGTTTCGGCGAGGTCGAACGGGTCTACGCTCTCTCCACCGCCGGTCGCGAGCTGAACCGGCTCCAGTACGACCTGGTCACCCTCCGGTTCGCCAGCGGCGCCATCGGTCATGTGGAGGGGACCTGGGCCCACCAGGGCTTTACCACCGCACTGGAGGTCGCCGGCACCAAGGGAGTCCTGGAGCACAAATCGACTCTCTCCACCCCCCTGGTGGTTCACCAGCGGGCATCCATAGCGAGCGGCGGCGGTGTGGCGGTGCCCGAGTCTCCCCTCTCGGAGTCGCCCTACACCGCTGAGCTGCGCCACTTCGCCGACTGCCTCCGCACCGGCGCCCCGTTCAAGGTCACCCCGCAGGACGCCACCGAGGCGCTCCGCATTGCCCTGGCTGCCGTCGAGTCCGCCCGGACCGGCCAGCCGGTCTATCTGAAGGGAGGCCGGTAGCATGTCACTGAAGGTCGGCATTCTCTCCTTCGCCCACATGCACGCCTACAGCTACGCCCGGTCCCTGAAGGCCCGCCCCGACGCCCGGCTCGTCGGGATCTGGGACGCCGATGCAGAACGTGGCAACCAGGTGGCGACCCAGTTCGGGACCAGCTTCTATGCCGGCACCCCCGCCCTTCTCCAGGCGGTCGATGCCGTGATCATCTGCTCGGAGAACCTCTACCATGCCCCCCTGGCGATCGAGGCAGCGCGGGCGGGCAAGCATATCCTCTGCGAGAAGCCGCTTGCCACCACCGTTGCCGATGCTCAGGCCATGATTGCCGCCGCCCGTGAGTCTGGCGTTCAGCTCATGACCGCCTTCCCCGTCCGCTTCGCCCCCGCCGTTCAGCGGGCTCGGGCCGCCGTGGTGGAGGGTCGGCTGGGCCGTATCTTGGCGATCAAGGGCACCAACCGGGGCTCCAACCCGGGCGGCTGGTTCATTCAGAAGGAACTCTCCGGCGGTGGGGCCGTCATGGACCATACGGTGCATGTCGTCGACCTGATGCGCTGGTTCTTGGGCGCTGAGGTCGCCACGGTCTACGCCGAGGCCGGCACCCGCTTTGGCACCCCGAACTGCGATGACGCCGGCACCCTGGCCATGCGCTTCGACTCGGGCGTCTTCGCCACCCTCGACCCCTCCTGGTCCCGCCCGGCTGCCTACCCCACCTGGGGCGATGTGACCATGGAGATCGTCGGGACAAACGGCACCCTGACACTGGACGCCTTCGCCCAGTCCCTTACCCTCTACAACAACGATGCCATGAAGGCCCAGTACCTCCCCTGGGGCTCCGACATGGATACCGGCCTGGTCGACGCCTTCGTAACCGCCCTCACCACCGGCCATCCGGTCCCGATTACCGGGGAGGATGGCCTCGCCGCCATGGCCGTCGCTCTGGCTGCCTACCGCTCCAGCGAGGAGCAACGGGTCATCCCGCTGGCGGAGGTGGCTCTATGAAGCGCGTAGAACTGCGGGCGGGCGGTCAGATCCTGGTCGCCGACGCTCCCGACCCCGTGCTGGAGCCAGGCCGGGTCCTGGTTGAGACCGCCTACTCCCTGGTCAGCCCGGGGACAGAGCTTGGCCTGATCCAGCGGAAGGTGGGCGACATCGCCCCCTTCACGCTGGGGTACAGCGCCGCCGGTCGGGTGGTGGAGTCGACCGTGGACGGCTTCCAGCCGGGCGACCCGGTCGCCTGCTATGGCGGCCCCTACACCTACCATGGCTCCCTCCTCTCCGTCCCCCATAACCTGGTCCGCCGGGTGCCGGAGGGCGTGACGCTCCGGGAGGCGGCCTTCGCCGGCCTCGGCACGGTCGCCATCCACTCGGTGCGCCGGGGCGGCAACCAGTTCGGCGAGACGGTGGTCGTCGTCGGCCTGGGCCTCCTGGGGAACATGGTCGCGCAGATCGCCGGGGCGGCGGGCATGCAGGTGGTGGCTACCGACCCGGTCGCCGCCCGGCGTGACGCCCTTCCCGGTGCAACCGTGCTCACGCCCGACCAGAACGCCCTGAAGGAGGCGGTCCTCGCCCTGACCGAGGGGCGCGGGGCAGACAGCATTCAGGTCTGCGCCAGCGGCGACGCCGCACCCTTCTTGGATCAGGCCCTCGACCTGGTCCGACACCAGGGACGGGTCGTGATCGTCGGCAACTTCCCGGGCCGCTTCGACCGGGAGAAGCAGTTCCAGAAGGAGGCCGATATCGTCATCGCCCGGGCCGGTGGGCCAGGCCGGTACGACCCGGTCTACGAGCGGGACGGCGTCGACTACCCGGCGGGCTATGTGCGCTGGACCGAGGGGCGGAACCTGGGCGAGTTCCTCCGGCTGGTGGCCCGGGGATCGGTCCGGGTCGCTCCCCTGATCACCCACGAGTTCACGCTGGCGGAGGCCCCCGAGGCCTATCGGACCATGCAGCAGTCCGCAGCCGGCGCACTGGGCGTCCTGCTGCGCCACCCGTAACATCCTCATGAAGCCCCGCATCGGCATGGTCGGGCTCGGCCTCTCCCACCCCTACACCTTCGCCCAGGTGCTCAGGGATCTGGGCGCCCAGCCCGCCTACGTCTGGGACCCAGATCCTGCCAAGGTGGCCGATTTCGCCGCGCAGTATGGCGCCGACCCCTGTGAGTCTCCGGAGGCGATCGCCGCCATGCAGCCCGACGGGGTTCTGGTCTGTGGGGTCGCCTCGGACCACCTGGCCCACGCCCTTCCCTTCCTGCGGGCCGGCGTGCCCACCTTCATTGACCGACCCCTGGCGGTGGACCGGGGTGACCTGGTCGCGATCATTCAGGCTGCCGATCAGGGCCGGACTCCCTGGTTCAGCACCTCCATCCTCCGGTATGCGGCGGCCTTCGACCCGTTGCGGGAGGCGTTGGCCAATGAGTCGCTGGGCACAGTTCTCGGGGCCACCGTCACGATCTGCCACTCGATCGAGGCCTACCTGAGGCCGGAGAACACCTGGCAGGACGAGCCGGAGCGGGGTGGCGGCACACTCATGACCATGGGGCAGCACGCACTCGACCTGCTCGCCTCCACCCTGGGCACCGGCTGGGGTCTCCCCCACGCTGTCACCGCCCGGCGCCGGTTCCTGGCCAGCCGCTCTGAGGATACGGCCGCCATCACCCTTCTGTATCTTGACGGCCGCATCGCCACCATGAATCTGATCAGCGGAAGCTCGGCCCACGGTTACTCGATCACCCTCTTCGGCAGCCACGGAACACGGACCGCCCAGGCCCCATCCGGCCAGAACGGCCCCCTTCAGGACTACGGGTACACCGGCACCATGGAACGGTTCCTGGACATGGTGCAGAGCGGGCTCTCCCCCGTTCCCCCCACCGAAATGACAACGATCGCTGAGACACTCCTCCGGGCCCGCCTGACCACCTGGCCGGCCCCCTAACCCCTACTTTCGCCCGATCAGGAGGCGCACCCATGGAGAGCCTGGCCCTCGGTATCGATATCGGTGGCACCAACACCGTCTTCGGGATCATTGACCAGCAGGGGCGGATCTGCCACAAGCTCTCGATCGCAACCCAGGCGAAGGATGGCGGCGAGCGGCTCATGGCCCGCATTCTTGAGACGGCCCGTGGCCTGATCGCCGAGCACCCCGTGCAGGGGATCGGCGTGGGAAGCCCGGGTCAGATCGATCCGACCACCGCCTCCTGCGCTTTCGCCAACGAGAACCTGCCCGGCTGGACCGGCATGCCCATCGCCCGGCGGATCCATGAGGCCCTGGGCCTGCCCGTCAAGGTGGAGAATGACGCCAACGTCGCCGCACTGGCCGAGTATCGCTTCGGCGCAGGCAAGGGCGTGGGCCACCTGATCTGCCTCACCCTGGGAACCGGGGTCGGCGGCGGGGTGATCATTGACGGGAAGCTCTTGATCGGCGCAACGGGGCGCGGGGCCGAACTGGGCCATATCGTCGTCAGAGCGGACGGCCCCCACTGCCCCTGCGGCATGAACGGCTGCCTGGAGACCTACGCCTCGGCGACCGGCATTGTCCGCATGGCAGGTGAGGCCCTGGCCACCGGCCGGGCCAGCAGCCTCAAGACGGTGGAGCGCCTCTCCGCCAAGGCGGTCTTCGCCGCCGCTGCCGCTGGGGACAGCTTGGCCGATCAGGTCGTGGCCGAGGCCTCCTACATGCTGGCCGTGGGGATTGCCGGCCTTCAGAATCTCTTTGACCCGCAGCTCGTCCTCCTGGGCGGCGGGGTCTCCCTGGCCGGCCAGCCCCTGATCGATCGGGTCCAGCGCCATCTGGAGAGCTGGCCCATGACCCGGGGCCGGGCCCGCCTGGACCGCTGTGCCCTGGGCGATGATGCCGGCGTGATCGGCGCCGCTGCACTTGTGCTCCCCCATCAGGAGGCGTAACCCTATGCCCTACTTCCCGCCAGGCCACCCCGATATGGGCTACCTGCGCCATATCGTTCTGCTCTACAGCTCCCGAAAAGGGGAGTGGAACCCGGAGCGGCTCCGCCCCTATGTCGCCCACCTCGACCCGGCCGGCGCCCCGACCGACTGGCTCTTTGACTCCTTCCTCTTCACCCCGCCCGTCGCCCCTTCCGGCAACGCCTTCATTGCCGACTGGAACCGGGGGACCTCCATGAGCGGCGAGGGTGACTTCTATGCCATTCCCTTCCCCAACGCCGCCAGGAAGCAGGACAACGAAGAGCTGCTGGAGATCTACTTCGGTGAGGGCGGCTACCTGGACGCCCTGAACGAGGCGGTCGAACGGGCGGGTCAGGTGCTTCCCGCCTCGGCCCACAAGCGGAACGTGGTGCTGCTGGTCCCGTATCCGGTGATCACCCAGGCCAACTGGGGCAAGCTGCCCGGTTCAAGTCGCTCCCTCAACTTCTCCACCCTGGGCCAGAACCTTATGAAGGCGACCCAGGACCGGCTCGCGGCAGTCACCTGGTTCGTCACCGAGGCGCTCGCCCGCTGGAACCCGGAGCACTGGCCGCACGTGAACCTGCTGGGCTTCTACTGGCCCTTCGAGACCGTCTACCGCGGCTGGGAGGTGGACGACCACTGGCTGCTCAAGGAGTTCCACACCTTCCTGCGGGGCCTGGGCAAGAAGCTGCTCTGGATCCCCTTCACCGCCTCGTACAATACCCATCTGCTGGATGATTACCAGGCGTACTACTTCGATCTCGCCTTCAACCAGCCGAACCACATGTTCTATGTCAACACCCCGGGGATCGAGGGGCCTGCCAACGTGGCCAGGGCGCGCAACGCCGGCTTTGAAATGGAGTACTTCTTCGAGCTGGATGAGCCGATTGCCACATCGCCCGAGCGGAATGCCCGCTTCCGGGACTACCTGAACGGCGGCGTGACGTACGGCTACATGACCGAGTCGGCGGTCGCCTGGTTCCACGGGCCCGACGGCATTGAGCGCATGTACGGCAGCCCTGATCCACAGGAGCGGGCCTTCTACGAGGAGATCTACGCCTTCATAAAGGGAACCTACCAACTCAAGCCCGGAGGGAGCGGAGTAAGATGAGGATCGCAAAGATCGAGGCGTTCACCGCCGATATCCCCTATAAGAAGCCATTCGTGATCAACGGCGGCCCCAGCTATGTCGGCGATCACGTGCTGACTCGGATCACCACGGACGATGGGATCGTCGGCTACGGCGAGGGCGCTCCCATGGTCTCCTACTCCGACGAGACCCAGAAGGATATCCTCAACGGCGTCCTCGACTACTTGGCACCGGCCGTGGCAGGCATGGACCCGTTTGACATGGAGGAGCTGCACCACCGCATGGAGGCGGTACTGCCGGGCCACCATTTCGCCAAGGCGTCGATCGACCTGGCCCTCTGGGATATCATGGGCAAGAAGCTGAACCTGCCGGTCTACAAGCTGCTGGGCGGGGAGGTCCGGGACCGGATTCCCATGGCCTGGGTGGTCGGCATTGGCACCATCGATGAAATGGTCTCCGAAGCGGTCCACCATGTGAAGACCTACGGCTTCGGCACCGTGAAGCTGAAGATCGGGCGGGAGCCCCAGAAGGACTTGGATGTGGTCCGGGAGGTCCGCTCAGCCCTGGGCCCCTCGGTCAAGATCCGGGTCGATGCCAACCAGGGGTACGATGTGGCCACGGCGATCAAGACCCTCCGGAAGATGGAGGTCTACGACCTGGAGCTGATCGAGCAGCCCGTGCCGGCCTGGAATCTCCTTGGCATGGCCGATGTGACGGCAGCCCTGGATACTCCCGTTGAGGCCGACGAGTCGATGTTCGGCCTGCATGACGCCATGACGCTGATCCGGCTGAAGGCTGCCGATATCCTGAACATCAATATCATGAAGCCCTGCGGCCTCTACGGCTCCAAGAAGGTGGCGGCAGCGGCGGAAGGAGCGGGCCTCACCTGCCTGGTCGGCTCCATGGTGGAGTTTGGCCCGGGCACGGCAGCGGGGCTCCACTTTGCGGCGGCTCACCGGGTCGTTGCCCATGCCTGCGAGCCGGTGGGCGGCTTCCTCTACCAGGGCGATGTGGTCGAGCAGGAGTTCGGCCTCTCCGCCGTGGTGGACGGCTGCCTGCCCGTGCCCCGGGGCCCGGGCCTGGGGATCACCATGAAGGAGGAGTACCGGTGATCAAAGGTGGATTCTTTCCGGCTGTCCCGGCACCGCTCCGGACCGACGGCTCGACCGACCAGGAGGCCCAGGCCTCCTACGTGAGGTACATGCAGGGGCAGGGGCCGACCGGCGTGGCGGTCTGGGCCCATACCGGTCGCGGGCTGATGCTGGCCCGGGAGCAGCGGGAGTACCTGCTGAAGTCCTGGCGGGACGGGCTGCCCTCCGGCACGATCGTGGCCGGCGTGGGCGGCCAGACCGATGATGCCGCGGTCTGCATGGCGGAGGAGGCGGCTGTCTGGGGCGCCGACTACCTCATGGCCTACGCCCCGGTCCGCCACAGGGGGAACGAGGCGGCGATCGTGGAGTATCACCGCAGGCTGGCCGCTGTGGGCAAGCCGCTGATCCTCTTCTTCCTCTACGAGGCGGCGGGCGGGGTCACGTACTCGTTGCCGGTCTTGCGGGAGTTGCTGGGGCTGCCGGGCGTGGCAGCGATCAAGATGGCCACCCTGGACTCGGTCATGACCTTCCAGGATGTGGCCAGCCTTATCCGGGAGGTGGGTGCTGAGACCGGCACGACGCTGATCACCGGCGAGGACCGTTTCCTGGGCTACTCCCTCATGTGTGGCGCCAAGGGCGCCCTGATCGGCATGGGCGCCGCCTGCACCCGGCTCCAGCACGACCTGCTGCGGGCCTGGCAGTCCGGCGAGTACGGACGCTTTGTAGAGCTGAACCAGAAGGTGGACGCCTTCGCCCAGGCCACCTTCCTGGCCCCCATGGAGGGCTATATCCAGCGGATGCTCTGGGCGCTGGTCGCCCTCGGGGTGATTCCCGAGACGGCGGCTCACGACCCGTGGGGGCCTGGGGTCAGCCGGGCGGAGCTGGAGAACGTGGTCCGCGTCATGCGGGCGATTGGGGAGGGATAGCGCGTGACCTACCTGCTGCCCGAGTTTCCCGACCTGACCCCGGCGCAGCGGCGGCAGATTCAGGCGGATTACGCCGCAGACTCGCTGCCGCCCGAACTGAGCTGCCATCTCGCGGACGTCTACGGCCTGGATATCACCGGCGAGTATGGCGGCCGGCGGATCAAGAACCCGTTCGGCAAGGCCTCCGGCCAGCTCTCCCTGGCGGCGGGCCAGGTCCGGGCCGACGCCGAGGCCGGGCTGGGTTTCGTCGTCCTGAAGACCGTGATTGCGGAAGATGAATCCGGCGAGCAGGCCATGGCCGACTGGGCCTTCAAGGAGAGCCGGATGCAGCTCGAACCGATCGCCGGCAAGACGGTAGGCCGCCTGGGCTGGACCGTCACCTGGAAGGGGCGGGGCTGGCACGACACCTTTGAGGCCTACCGGCAGCTCTACACCGACTCCCTGGCGATCGGCAACCAGCACGGTATGGTTGTCGCCTCATCGGTCAAGTATCATTTGCCTGGGCCCGGCGAGACCGTTTGGCGGGAGGGCGAGTATGCCTACACGACAGCTCGCCTCCTGGAGGTCTGGCGTGAGAGCGGAGACGGCGGTCCTATGGTCCTTGAGAAGGACTTCAGCCCCACGCTGGCCGGCGACTCCCGCTCCAGGCAGCAGGCGATCATCCTGGAGTGGATGTCCACCGTGCCCCGCCTGATCCGGGCGGCGGCCGGTACCGAGGGCGTTACGCTCGGCCTCAAGGTCATGAACGCCATGTTCGATGACAGCTTCCAGCTCGACCTCCTGAAGGCAGCGGTGGCGGCACGGCCCGACTTTCTGATCTACGCCAACCGGCTCTTCGACCCGGGCAAGGAGTTCGAGGGCAAGGTGGGCGTGGCCTACGGCGGGCCTGACCTGAGCCACCGGAACCTGCGCATGCTGACGCTCTTGGGCGAGGCGGTCTCCCGGGGCGAGGTCACCGGTGGGGTGCCGCCGATCTCGGGCACCGGCGATGTCTGCTCGGGCAAGATGGCCGCCGAGTACGCCCTGCGGGGCGCCTCCTCCGTGCAGATGCACACCCTCTTCCAGCTGCCGGACATCTACCTCGGTCTGCGCTCCGGCTCCAAGAGCCAGAAGGCGCTGCACCACCTGCTCTTCGACCCGGCGACCGGCCTGGTCCCATGGATGCTCCACGTGAAGGCCCGGACCGGGGTGAACGCCTGGCTGAACCTGTCCGAGGCTGCGGGGCTGCCCGAACTGGGGGCGTAGCGACCACAAGGCCCTCCGGCGTTCGGAGGGCCATTCCCTTATGGAGGTGCTGCCGAATGAACATCGGCCAGATGCAGTTCCACAGTGACGCCCTGGGGCGCCACGTCAGCTACGAGATCGCCTTCCCTGAGCTGGAGGCGGGGCCTGGTCCCTTCCCCCTGCTCTTTCAGCTCCACGGCCTCTCCGACGACCGCTCCGCCTACTCCCGCTACTCCACTCTGATCCTGAAGGCCCGGCTCCTCCCCCTGATCATCGTCATGCCGGAGGGCGGCCTGGCCCACTGGGCGGACCTCGGGCCACGGGAGCGCTACGAGTCCTTCCTGATCAACGACCTCTGGGACCACGTCCACCGGACGTTCCACGTCCGACCGGGGCGGGCGGTGATCGGCGGCCACTCCCGGGGCGGCAACGGTGCCGTCCGCATGGCGCTCCGCCACCCCGACAAGTTCTGCTCCGCCGTCGCCCACTCCGGCGCCTTCTACAGGCCGGAGGAGTTGTCCGGACCAGATGAGCAGGAGCATTACGACATCTGGGAGGTGAAGCCAGGCGCCAGCGTGCCGCCGATCGCCCTGGACTGCGGGCTGGAGGACCAGTTTCTCTCGCACAACCGGGCATACAGCGAGCACCTGACCCGCCTGGGTGTGGCGCATACCTATGCGGAATTCCCGGGCGGCCACACCTGGGAGTACTGGAATGACCGGCTGGACACCGCCCTGGCCTTCCACCTGCGGAACCTCGCAGCCGAATAGCAGAAAAGCGCCGGGGGCAGGACTCCCCGGCGCTGAGCTTTGATTGGCTTATGTCTAGAGACTGCAGCCCCGCTCCCGCAGCACGCTGCGCAACTGCACCCCATCTACCTGGCGGGGGGTGATCCCCTCCTGGAGCGAGAGGGCTGCCGCAACCCCCGCCGCCTCGCCCATGGCCTGGCAGTTTGGCTGGACCCGTACCGACGACTGGGCGGCGAAAGTGGCTGAGAGGCAGCGCCCCGCCACCAGCAGGTTCTCCACGCCAAGCGGGACCAGCGAGCGGTAGGGGATCTCGTGCCACTCCCCGGGCGGCAGGTGGACCATGTTCCGCTTCTCCTCCCGGATCGAGGTCCGCGGACCGTGCACATCGACCGGGTAACGGTTCCGGGCAATAGCATCATCGAACTTGCGGCATTCAATGATATCCTCCACCGTCAGGAGATACTCGCCCACAATCCGACGGGTCTCCCGTACCCCCACCTGGGTCGCCACCGAGGCGAGGCGGGCCTGCTCGAAGCCGGGGAGGTACCGGGCGAAGAAGCGGACAAACCGGCGGATGCGCCGGCGCCCCTCCGCATGGGCCCAGGTCAGGTCGGCCGGGTCAAGCCCGTTGGCCCGCATGGGGATCTCCGGACAGTTGAAGGCCAGCGCCTCCGGCCGGCCGGGAATGCCGAAGCACTGAAAGTAGTTGCCATCGGTCTCGTCCAGGAGCCCATCGGTCACGGCCTGCCGGAAGACCGGCTCCAGCGGCCAGCCCGAGCCCCAGACCATGGCGGTGTGGAAGAGCGGCACCTCCGGATGCATACGGGCCGGCCCCTCCAACGCCCGGTGGAAAGCGGCGAAGCGCTCCAGGTCGATCCCCTCCATGGTGAAGCGGAGCGACATGGCCTGGTGCTCACCGCTCTCCTCCCGACCCTCGGCGACCAGCGCCCCGGCCCGCTTGGCTACGTCGGCATCTCCGGTGCAGTCGATCACCCGACCGGCCAGGATCGCAGCCCTGCCGGACTTCGTCTCCACGATCACGCCGATCACGGTGCCATTCTCCACGATCACGTCGGAAAGCTGGGTCTCGAGCAGCATCTCCGCCCCGGATTCGAGCAGCATCTCGTCCATGAGCCACTTCAGGGCCTCGGGGTCGAACCAGGCCTGTCCTGTATGGGTCCAGCCATAGCCCTCTCCGGTGAGCCGCTGCATCATCTCCCAACCGATTCCGGTGTTGAGGGGTTTTCCATCCACATGATTCGGCATCTCCGGCGTCACCTGCGCCCCGGTCTGGGTGCCGCCCAGAAGGCCGGCACGCTCGATCAGCAGGGTCCTGGATCCACTGCGGGCAGCCGCGATTGCGGCGCAGACCCCCGTGGTGCCGCCCCCGACCACCAGGACCTCCGTCCGAGCCAGGATCGGAATCGTGCGAGATGGCTCGTGGTAGGTCTCCATCCATCCGTCACCTTCTCTGTTCCGCGGTGTTTTACTCCACCACTTCGGCTCCGGAATGGAGTTTTCCTCTATTCTAGGTGGGCCTCCTTGCTTACCGATCGGGCCGAATCCGCAGCAGGCGCATGCCGTTCAGTGTCACCAGGACCGTCGCCCCCATGTCGGCCAGGATCGCCAGCCAGAGGGTGAGCCAGCCCGGGAAGACCGCCAGGACCGCCAGCAGCTTCAGGCCCAGGGCCAGGCCGATGTTCTGCTTGATCACCGCCATGGTCGCCCGGCTGAGTCGGAGGGTAAAGGGGAGCTTGGTCAGGTCATCGGCCATGAGGGCAATGTCAGCGGTCTCCAGGGCCACGTCGGTCCCGGCGCCTCCCATGGCAATGCCCACCGTGGCGGCTGCGAGGGCCGGGGCGTCGTTCACACCATCGCCCACCATGGCTACGGCCCCGTGCCGCACGGCCAGCTCCTTCACCACCGCCACCTTCTCGTGCGGCAGCAGCTCGGCCCGGACCTGATCCACCCCGACCATCGCCCCGATCGCCCGGGCGGTGGCCTGGTTGTCGCCGGTCAGCATGACCGTCTGGCTCACCCCCGCCTGCTTCAGCTGGGCCAGGGCCTGGGCGGTCGTCTCTCGGGGCGTGTCAGCCACGGCGACGGCGCCCAGCAACTCCTTCTCGGTCCCCAGCAGCATGACCGTCCGCCCCAGCGACTGCCATTGGGCGACCAGGTCCTCGGCGGGCGCCAGATCCAGCCCGAGATCCTGGGCGAAGAGCGCCGGGCTGCCCACCAGGTAGACCCGGCCATCGATCGTCGCCCGCGCGCCACGGCCCACGATCGCCTCGAAGCCCTCCGCCTTGGGCAGCACCTCACCGCCAGGCACCGCCCGGATGATCGCCCGTGCCAGTGGATGCTCAGACCGCATCTCCACGGCGGCCGTCAGCCGGAGCACCTCGCCTGCCGTCAGGTGGGGATGCAGCGGCTCCACCCCGGTCACCTCGGGCTGTCCGCGAGTCAGGGTACCGGTCTTGTCGAAGGCGACGACCCGCACCGAGCCGGCCCGTTCCAGGTGCGCCCCACCCTTGATCAGCACACCGTTTCGGGCGGCGTTGGCGATCGCCGAGACGATCGAGACCGGCGTCGACACGACCAGAGCACAGGGGCAACCTACCACCAGGAGGGCCAGCCCCTCGTAGATCCAGTGGGACCAGTCCGCGCCGAAGAGCAGCGGTGGCACGAGGATCACGAGGGCCGCCAGCAGCATGATCAGCGGGGTGTACCAGGCGGCAAACCGCTCCACGAATGTCTGCGTGGGGGCCCGCTGGGCCTGCGCCTCCTCGACCAGATGGATCAGCTTCGCCAGCGTGGTATCCTCCACCAGCCGGGTGACCCGGATCTCCAGACCGCCATGCCCGTTGATGGTCCCGGCGAAGACCTCATCGTTCGGCCCCTTCTCCACCGGGAGCGACTCACCGGTGATATTCGCCTGGTTGATGGCGGAGCGCCCGGTGATCACGACCCCATCCATGGCCAACTTCTCGCCGGGGCGGACAACCAGCGTCTCCCCGATGCGGATTTCCTCGACCGGGACCTCTTCCTCCCGGCCCATGCGGATCACCCGGGCGCTCTTGGGTGCGATCTCCATGAGGGTGCGGAGCGACTGGCGGGCCCGGTCCATGGTGTAGGACTCCAGCACCTCGCTCACCCCGAAGAGGACGGCGACCACGGCGCCCTCGCCCCACTCACCGATCAGCGCCGCACCGGTCACGGCGATGGTCATGAGCACGTTCATGTCGAACTGGAAGCGGGCCAGGTTGCGGAGCCCCTTCTTGAAGGTCGAGGAGCCGCCCACCAGGATCGCCAGCGCGAAGAGCGGGATCGAGACTGCTTCGGAGGCGATCCACTCTGCGACTTCAGCCGCAATCGTAAAGAGAAGGGCCAGGCCGGTGGGCACCACAGCGGCGTTGGCCAGCCAGAACGGCTGGGGGGGCGGCGGAGCCTCCCGCTCGGCACGGACCTGGATATTGTGCGCCTTGCCGGCGGCGGCGATCGCCTCACGGGGGACATCGCCCTCGACCGTCAGCTTGGCGGCGCCAAAGTTGAGTTCAGCCCTGGTGACCCCAGGGATGCGCGCCACGTCCTGCTCGAACTTGGCGGCGCAGTCCGCTCAGGTGAGGCCCGTCAGCCGGAGGACCTGCTTGCCGGCCACTGCGGTTGCGCTCATCGCCGCCCCACCTCCCGGAAGTGCTCCAGCGCCGTGGTGAGCAGCGTGGCCACGTGATGATCGTCGACTGAGTAAAAGGCGAGCTTTCCTTCCTTCCGATGCTTGGCGAGCCCCATGTTCCGGAGCATCCGCAGATGATGCGACGCCGTTGCGACGCTGGTCCCGGTCAGGTGGGCGACGTCGCAGACACAGAGTTCTTCCTTGGTCAGCGCCAGGGCGATCTTCACCCGGGTCTCATCGGCCAGGGCCTTGAAGAGCAGGGCGAGCCCCTCGGTGCCGGTCACCTCTTGCCTCAGCCGTTCGACCTTGGCGGCGTCATAGCTGAAGATCTCGCAGGTGTCGTGCTCGGGCTTGGTCGTGGGCAAGGCTTCCGGCCTCCTTTTCATTATGATGTTCGTTTGAATATCAGTGTATACCAGAGCGGTGCCGCCTGTCACCCCGATCTGTAAGGTCCGCGCAAAAAAGATGGAGCGGACCGTGGACCGGCCCGCTCCATCTCACCTACTCAACCGGGATCGCCTTCGGCCCCTCGGCCTCGGCCTGCGCCCTCTGCTCCTCCTCCTCCACCTTCGCCAGGGCGTGCTCCACAAGCACCTTCATGCCGAGGAGCGACTCCTTCTTGGCGGTGCGGAAGTGGGTCAACGCCTCCTTCGGGGCGTGGGGGAGGATCGCCTCCCGCGCATCCAGCAGCAGGTCGATCATGCCATGCAGTCGCTCACGGTTCATCTGCTACGCCTCCTCCTTTACCATCTCGGTCTGCTCGTCGGTCGTGCGCTCGCCGAAGCGGATCACCAGATGGTCGCCGGCGAACTTGGCGCCCAGGATCGGCCGCCCGGCCAGCATGCGGGGCAGAGCGACCTTCCGCTTGTACCAGCCGACCGAGATGGTCAGCTCATCGCCCCGCTGGGTCAGGTTGATCTGCTCCTTCGGTACAAAGGGGATCGCCAGGTCGAGCAGATAGCCCTCGCCCTCGGCCCGAAGCTCCTCCACCTTGCCCGTGTGGAGGATCTGGCCGGGGTCCTGATCGCCGAAGGCAATGCCCGCCACCCGTTCCAGCATGGGCAGGCCCACCACCTCCGTCTCCATGAGCGGGATCCGGAAGATCGGCAGGGGGTTGAACGAGGCGTCGATCTCCTCGTTGTGCCTGGCCTGCACCTCCCGCCACCGGGCGAAGTAGCTCTCGTCTGCCTCGGGGGGCAGGACCCGGTTGACCACGATCGCATCGGTGTTATAGCCGAAGAGGTTCAGGTAGGTGAAGGAGCGCCGGGCCTCGGCGATCACCATCTTCTCGGGGTTGACCACCAGCCGCATGGAGGTCGTCTCATGGTCCAGAAGGATCTGGTGCATCTCCGCCAGTTGAACGAAGAGGGTCTCCATGTCATCCATGACCTGGTCCGATGGCAGCTCCAGCCCCTTCATAGCCACCCTGGCTACCGGGCGGGCCACCTTGACGATCTTCTTCTTCATGGGGAAGAGCTTCTCGATCCACCAGCGGAAGGCGGTGGGGAAGGTGAGCATACGGAGGGTCTCACCCGTCGGGGCACAGTCGACCACCAGGTAGTCGTACTGGCCGCTCAGGAAGTGTCGGCGGATCTGGAGCAGGGCAAAGAGCTCCTCCATGCCCGGGAAGACCAGCAGCTCCTCGGTCGAGATCGACTCAAACTTGGCCCAGGTCATCAGGTTGGCGAACCAGGCCTGGATTGAGCCCCAGCTCCGCTCTGCCTCACGCAGGGAGTCGATCTCCTGACCCCACAGGTTCTCTGCCACCTGGACCGGATCGGGGCCCAGGGGGAGATCCAGCGAATCGCCGAGGGAGTGGGCCGCATCGGTCGACATGATCAGGGTCCGGTAGCCTTGACTGGCCAGGCGAACCGCCGTAGCTGCTGCTACGCTGGTCTTACCCACGCCGCCTTTTCCCGTGTAAACGATCACTCTCATACTGGGACACCTCACTTACTACGACATCGAAGTATCTCGCTGAGAACTGCGCAGGCTCGGGAGCCGGCCTGCGCCCAATGCTTACTCATCGAGCAGGATCTTTCTGACCTTCGGGGCATCGTCCGCCGGCGCTGGGGCCGGGCCGGGCGCCTCGCCCTGGAAGGCGTGCAGCACCTTCTGGACCAGGACCATCAGTTGGGCGACCTCATCGGGGGTGAGGGCGCTCGTAATCCGGTTGATGATGCCGTCAATCTGGCTCTGTACCGTGACCGCCAGCTCGCGGCCCTCCGAGGTCAGCCGGTTGACGATCACCCGCCGGTCCTGCACCGAGCGCTCCCGCTCGATCAGCCTCCTGCGGGTGAGCCGGGCGCCTATGCCGGTGGCGGTCGAAAGGGGGACGCCCAGGTCGGCGGCCAGTTCGGACATGGTCGCCTCCCCCCGCCGGTGGAGCATGAGCAGGGCGAGCAGGTCGGTCTTGGCCATATCCTGGTCCAGGGCGACCATGTCGGGGGTAAGGGCGGGCAGCCGCAGGTTGCCGCTCAGGATCATCTCGACAAGCTGCTGCATCTCATCCCCCCATTACTACGGCCTCGAAGCATCTTCAATATACTACGCTCTCGTAGTATCGTCAAGCAAAATCAATCGAGAAGGGTTCCGGCAGGGGATGTAGAAGTAAGATATTGGCAGAGCAAGGAGCCGGAATCCACCTGACAGGGTGATTTCGGTGTCGGCGAAAGAGAAGGTTCTCGTGGCCCTCACGATTTACATCGGCACGGAAGTGATCCGGATCTTCCTTCACAGCTTCCTTCCGGACGTCGCATCGTTCATCGCTAGGCTTCTGAGCCCCTGATCCCAAACCGGCATCCCGGCTCTGCCACCAGTAGTATGTGCGAGAGGCGAACCGGCTTATGCAGTGGCCGGTTCGCCTCTCTGTCAGTAGAGCAGCATGCCAGCGAGAACAGCGCTCAGCATGACCGGGGCGGTCGGCAGCTTCTTCCACTTGCCCAGGGCCACCCCCGCCGCAATCGCCAGGCCGAGGTACTCCAGGTCTCCGTTCAGCAGGATCCGCCCGGCCAGGAAGAAGGCGATGACCGTGGCCAGGGGCACCACTGCCTCCAGCCCGCCACGCACGCCGGAATGCTTGAACCACCGGGGCGGCACCTTCGAGATCAGGAAGACGGCGGTCAGGCTGACGGCGATCAGGGCGAAGGTGGCCGCCACGGCGCCGCCCGGTCCATCCACCGCCATGCCGACGGCCGTGGTGAAGGCCGCCAGCGGTCCCGGGGTCGACTGGCCCAGGGCCACAGCCACGGCGAACTGGTCCCCGGTGATCTGCCCGGTCTGCACCAACTCCCGCTCCAGGCCGGCCAGGAGCGTGTTGCCCCCACCGAAGGAGACCGCCGTCAGGGAGACGACCAGCAAGAAGAGCTTCCACATGTTACGCCGCCTCCTTTGCTGTCAGGTGAACGGCCCGAACAGCCCCCAGCGTCACCCCGCCGACCAGCAGGAGCAGGGGGTGGACGCCCAGGAAGATAAGGGCCAACATAACGAAGCCCAAGAGCCGGGTCCAGTTCTCCTTCCACTTCCTCAACCCCTCCAGCCCAGCCGCGATCAGGAGGCCGGCGGTGGCGTAGACCGCCCCGACCATGGCGCCATCGGCATGGGCAGCGACCCAGGGAATCCGGGCCAGAAGCGGCATGAGCAGGACCAGGGAGAAGGCCGGCAGGAGAAGCCCTACCTGTGCGATCAGCGCGCCAGGGAGTCCACCGACCCGAACAGAGACCGCCCCCCACAGGTTGAGGAAGGAGGGGCCGGGAAGAAAGACCGCCAGGGCGTACGAACCATCCACATCCTCGGCGGACATCCAGTTCAGTTCCTGAGCTTTCTGCCTGATCACCGGGTAGGCGGCGGCGACCCCCCCGAAGATCGTCGCTCCCAGCCAGAGGCCCAGGGTAAAGAGTTGCCAGTACTTCCTTTGCATAAAATAATCCCCCCGGCTTCATGAAACCACGGTAGGGACTGGGAGGGGAAGTGCCGAAGCGTCATAGGGGTATAACAGCAGGAGGGACCAGTCGTTGCTGCACCTACTCGAGAGCTTTCTCGTCGTGGCGGAGACGGGCAGCCTGAACAAGGCGGCCGAGGCGCTCCACCTGACCCAACCGGCGATCACCAGGCAGATCAAGGCGTTGGAGGCCCAGTTGGGCGCGGTCTTGCTCACCCGCACCACCCATGGGGTAGAGCTGACCCCGGCCGGCCGCGCCGTGCTTCCCCATGCCCGCCAGGCGATCGCCGCCGTGGCTGCCTGTCGCCACGCCGCCGTGGAGGCGACCGGGGGAGACCCGCTCCGCATGCGCATTGCGGCAGGCATGATGATCACGCTCTACACCCTGCCCCCGGTGATCAACGCCTTCCGGGCGAAGTACCCAAACGTGGCGGTTGAGCTCCACCCGGGGCATCATCGGGATGTGCTCGACCGGTTGATGGCCTTCGAGGCGGATGTCGCCCTGATCGCGTCGGTGGTGAACCTGCCGGAGGCGAAAGCGACCAAGCTCTTCTCGGACCCGCTGCTCCTGGTCAGTCCCCCGCAGCCGGAGCCGCCGACCCGGCTGGCCGACCTGCAGGGGAAGCCGCTCCTTGTCCTCCATCCCCAGGCCGGGCTGCGCAACGAGGTGGAGCGGGCACTCGCCGACCATGCCGTCACCTGCCGGCTGATCGAGCATCCGTCGGTGGAGACGATCAAGACCGCCGTCCTGCTGCAAATGGGTGCGACCATCCTGCCGGCCTCAGCCGTGCGGGACGATGTGCGCTCGGGCAAGCTGGTGGCTCAGCCGATCGCCGACTGGCCGGAGTCCGTCCGGACGATCCGGGCCTACACCCGGGCGGAAGGGGCGCTGCCGGAGCCAGTCCGGACCTTTATTCACATGCTGAAGGATCACTACAAAGCGCAGTAGGTCCCGACTCCATCAAAAAGGACCGGCCCTCCATCACCTGGAGGACCGGTCTTTCGCATGGGTATGGTTGGAACTAGCCCATCTTCAGGTAGCCCCAGAGTTGCTTCATGGTCGGCCGGCTGCCAAACGAGAGCAGGGCCGCCCGGTAGATGCGCCCACTGGCCCAGGAGACCAGCCCCGTCGTCACGACCAGGAGACCGACCGAGACCCAGACCTGCCAGGCCGCCACCTCGCCCAGGATCACACGCATGAGCATCACGATCGGGGTGAAGATCGGAATGAAGGAGAGAACGACCGCAAGTGTAGAGTTCGGGTCGTTCATGACCGGGGTGAAGAGGAACATGGGCAGCATCATCAGCATGATGACGGGGGTCTGGACCGTCTGGCTGTCCTCCATGCGGCTGACCGTGGCGGCGAGCGCTGCCATGAGGGTCGCGTTCAGCACGTAGCTCAGGAGAATGAAGACCATGATCAGCAGGGCGACGTCCCATGAGAGGGACTGCTGTGGCACGTCGATCATCTCTCGGGAGATGGCGTTACCGGCCACCCAGGCGACCATCATGCCGGCGTACTGGGTCAGGCCAAGGGCGCCCAGGCCCAGGACCTTGCCCGCCATCATCTCGACCGGGCGGACGGCGGCCGCCATGACCTCCACGACACGGGAGACCTTCTCCTCCAGAATCCCCTGGAAGACAAACTGGCTGTTGATCATGGTGATCATGTAGATCGACATGATCGCGCTCATGGCGAGCAGGAGTGTCCCCATGAACTGATCCTGGCTCCGCTCTGTGTCGCCGGAGGTCACCTGCACCTCTTCAACGTCGAGGGGCTGCATGATCTCGATCGCCACCTCGGGCGCCAGGCCCCGCTCCTGCATGCGGGCCGAGCGGACCATGTTCTGCAGTGGCGTCATGACCAGGTAGCTGTCGGTGAGGGCGCTTAAATGGGCGGCCATGAACTTTGCCTTCAGCCCGCCGGGGAAGCTTCCTTCGACCACCAGCAGGGCGAAGTCGCCCTCCTTCACCCGCGGCATGAGGCTGGCCTCATCTTCGGTGGCCAGGGTCAGGTTGACCGGTCGCTTGGCCTCCTCCGCCGGCAGGAGGGTCAGCGCCTCTTGCAGCGGGCCGAAGACCTGACCCGTCTTGTCCACCACCGTCACGTCGAGGGGCTTGGACTTGGAGCTGGAATCAAAGAGCGACGGCAGGATTGTGGAGCCAAAGAAGACCACCATAAGGACGATCGTGCTGGTGATATAGGCACCGGACTTCATGCGCCCGATATACTCACGCTTTGTGATCAGCCAGAGGTTACGCACCTGCGCCACCCACCTTCTCCAAGTAGATCTCCCGCAGGGACGGCTCGCCCAGGGAGTACTGGACCACCGTGGATACGTCCATGGCGGCTCGCAGGATCTGGCTGGGTTCGAGGCCGGTGGGGACCGAGATCTCCATCTCCCCGGCCTGGCCGCGCCGGGTGACAATCCCCGCAATCCGGTTCAGGAAGCCATAGTCACCCGACTCCAGCCGGAGCTTCACCGTCTGGCGCCGGGCGGCCTTCTTCACCTCCCGCAGGGAGCCGGAGAGGACGAGGTGCGAGCGATGGATCAGGACCACATCGTCACAGAGGGCCTCCACCTGGTCCATGTTGTGCGAGGAGAAGAGGATCGTGGTCCCCTCGCCGGCCAAGGTCCGGAAGGCCCGCTCCATGACGAGGGTATTGACCGGGTCCAGACCGGTGAAGGGCTCGTCCAGAATACAGAGCGAGGGGCGGCTGGCAGCCGCCGCGGCGAACTGGACCTTCTGCTGGTTTCCCTTGGAGAGTTGCTCCACCCGGCGAAGGGCATATTCGCCCAACTCCAGCCGGTCGATCCAGAGATCAACCCGCTCCCGGGCGTCCTCCAGTGAAAGCCCCTTCAGTTGGGTCAGGTAGACCAACTGCTCCCGCACCTGCATCTTCGGGTAGAGCCCCCGCTCCTCGGGCAGGTAGCCAAACCCCTGGCGCACCTGATCCGTGACCGGGTTGCCCATCCAGCGGATCTCCCCCTCGTCGGGCAGGAAGATGCGCATGATCATCCGCATGGTTGTGGTCTTGCCGGCCCCGTTGGAGCCAAGCAGCCCGCAGACCCGCCCATCCGGGACCGTGAAGGAGACATCCTGCACCGCTCTTACCGGCCCAAACGACTTGGAGACACCCTGTACCTCAAGCGACATGGAACCACCTCTCGTTCTCCGGAGACTCCCAACAATAGATAGACCACGAGGTTATGCGATTTGGTTCACACAACCCTCACGGCTGAATCACCACCTGGGTGCCGATGGGCACCGTACGGAACAGTTCCTCCACGTCCTGGTTGTACATGCGCACACAGCCCGAGGAGACGTGACCGCCAACGGAGGCCGGATTGTTCGTCCCGTGAATGCCGTACTTGGAGCCGCCGCCAATGGAGAGGCCCAGCCAGCGGCTGCCCAGCGGGTTGCCCGGCACGCCTCCGGGGGTTGTCTTGCCTGTGTCGGGGTCGGTCCAGGACGGGTTCACAATCTTGTTGACAATAGAGAAGCGCCCCTCAGGGGTCAGTTCCTCCGACCGGCCTGTCCCGACAGGGTAGGTCTTGACCAGCTTGCCGTTCTCATAGAGCCGGAGCCGGTTCTCACTTTTGTCTATCACAATTCGCTTCGCCACCTGCATCCCCTCCCCTACCAAGGGATGCTTCGTACGCTGAAGGGGTGCCAGGATTAAGAGCCCCACCTCGCAGGAGGTGGGGCTCTTTCTACCGATCCGTTGTGCCGTTCCGTCTACCAGTTGTGCTGGAGAAGGTACTCCGCCTCGCCGATCAGGGCGTTGGCCGCCTCATCGGGCACCAGGGCCGGCTGGAAGCCCCTCACCTGGAGGATGAAGGTCTCGACCATCTCCTGAGCGGCCTGGGTCTGCCCCTCCGCCAGGAAGGTCCGGGCCCGGCTGATGCGATCGATCAGGATCTCGGCGGTCTGCTGTCCGCGCAGAGCCTTCGCATCATCATAGTAGCGGACGAGCGCCTCCAGGCTATCCAGGGTGGGCAGCAGCTCCACCCGGGCCACCTGCGGATCGTGGTCGCTCACGCCGCGTCCCGCCGCGTAGCCGGACGCCCAGTCGGCGTTAATGTGAGCGACCCGGGTCTCGATCAACTGATCCAGAATGCTGTCGGAGATGAACATCTGGTCCAGCGTCTGGGCCTGACCGTCGTACACATAGCCGTAGGCGGCAGAGGGCGCCATGGCGACCTGGATGTCAAACAGGTTGGTCAAGCCCTGGTTGTAGAGGGCTCCAAGCTGATCATCGGTCTCACCGAGCCGGGCCTCGTCGGGACGGGGGAAGGTGTTCAGGTCGCCGCCGACCACCACCTTGGCGGTCGGATCCATGGCCTGCAGGGCGGCGACGATCGCGGCGTTGTAAGCGGCCTGCTCCTTTCGCTGCCCCACCCGGCGGTCGGGGCCGCTGCTGAAGTGGTTGGCGATCACGTAGAGATCGGTGTAGGTGCTGGTGCCCACGCCGTCGCGCCAGACCCGGAAGAGGCCCACCTGCGGCGCCCGGGTGAAGACGTCGCTGCCGTCGGTGCCGGTCGAACGGTCCACGTCGGCGGGGAGGACGGCGTTCAGCACCTTCGGATTTTGGACATCATCGTTATAGTCGGCGGCCGCAGAGCGGTACGCCACCGCCGGCTCCTTGCCCAGGACCGGGTGGTCCTTGTCGACGGGGAGCAACTCGGCCCGGTCGGTCCGGTAGAGGAACCCGGAGACGATACCCCGGTCGTCGGCGCCGTCGCGGTCGAAGGCCGCATCGTAGGTCGGACCGCCCATCGCAGCGATGGCGAGAGTCATCTCCTGCAGGGTGTCGGGCTTGCCGTCGGCGTTATTGGTCGTGCCGCAGAGCATGGCGCCATTCGACACGGCGCAGATGTCCTGGTCCTCGGCCTCCTGCACCAGCACGATGTCCGGGGCGTGGAGGTCGTTGAGGATCTGACCGGCCAGGGCGTTCAGCTTGGCCTGGTACTCGGCCTCGCTGTCCGGGGCGTAGTCGAAGCTCTGGGGCCTGGTGCCCGCCGGGCAGCCGAGGTCACCGTCGAAGTCGCATGAGTCATGGGGGTCGTCGCGGAAGTCATACAGGTTCTCCACGTTGGAGGAGGCAATCGTGAACTCCCGCCCCAGATCAGGGGCATTGGGCGCTGCGTTCAGGGAGGGATCAGCACCGGCGCTCAGGACCGGCTGCTGGGCTACCTGAACCGTGTACTTGTTGTAGCCATAGTAGACGCCGCCGACCGCATCGGCCTCGAAGTGGTTGAAGGTCCGGGCCGGGGCCAGCGTGGCCTCTGCGTTCCCCGTGCTCCCCTTCAGTCCCAGGCTGCCGACGATGATCCGGTAGCCGTTCTGATCGTCGAAGGTCGCCGGGTCATTGTCCAGGGGATGGGCGTCGCGGAAGGCACGGCGGGCGTAAGCGTCCGTGCGCTGCGCCACCTCGTGGGAGCCGCTGATCACGTGGAACTCGGAGTCATAGCTGCTGGCGAAGAGATAGGGCGGGCTCAGCAGCAGGCTTCCGGCGGGAATCCGTACCTGCATGCCCTCAAGCCGCTCCCAGAAGACCGAGGCGGCCATCTGCTCGTCCGGCGGGCTGGCCTCCACGGCAGAGATGACATCGCCCACGTTCGCGTGGTGCGCCACCACGGCCTGCAGCCGGACGCCGCCGCTGATTTGGGTCAGCCCGTAGTACTCGGCGACCTTGCCGGAGATGACTACCTCATCGCCGACGACAGGGATATAGTGGCCGCCATCGGCGGTCAGTAGGTCAGAGTAGGTGTTCATGAAGATGAGGATCCCATCCGAGGTGGTCGGATCACCGTCGGCCTGGGCCGAGGTGTTCTGCAGCAGCAGACCGCCATAGACCTTGCCGCTGGAGATCCACTTCAGCATCTGGGTGATCACGCCCCGGACCACCACCGTCTCGGTACCGGTCCCGTTGCCGGAGGCCGGCGCGTAGGGCGAACGGGAGTCACGGCCGTTGGAACCTTCGGCCACCGCCCCCTGCACCTCACCGATCGGGGTGATGCCCGTGACATTGACCGCCACCGTGCACTCGGCGGTCTGCGGTTCCGCGTCCAGGTTGGCGAACTGAACGGTCACGGTGTAGCTGTCCGCCGCGAGCGTCGAGTCGACGACCAGCGTGGCGGCAGCGGTCCCTCCCGCCTCGGTGGCCGGGCTGACCGCGGTCAGGCTAATGCCGGCGGGAACCGGCTCCGCCAGGGCAATCGAGGCCACGATGCCGTCCGCGTCGGTGGCGGAGATGCTCGCCGAGGTCTCCTTCCCCTCGAAGGTCGTCAGGGACGCCGGACACGACGCCATGATCGGCAGGTTGACCGGACCCAGCGTGATCTCATGCGCCCCCAGGTTCTCAAAGGTATCCCTGGGGTACCCGATCCACTGATCAGCCGGGTTGAAATCATCGTAAGGGTCGGTGTCGCCCACGACCACGTTGGGCAGGCGGCGCAGGGTGTTGTCCGCGGTGCTGGTGTCGCCTGACCCCCACTGGGATCCGGGGTCCTGGCCGACCTTGCCCAGGGAGTCGACGATTGTCGCGCCACCCTCACCCTTGACGAGCACCAGGGCGTCATCGCCGTTGAACCAGAACTGGTCGTCGATCTGCTGGGCCTTCTCCTTCAGGCCAGGCAGGGCGGCAGCGTTGTTCACCACCACATAGGTCGATTCGGCCGGCACAACGCCGGTCAGGGTGATCACGGTCCCCTTGTTGGTCGATCCGTTGGAGTAGTGCCAGACAGCGTACTGTCCCGCCGCCAGGTCAATGGGTTGTGCGGTTGGGTTGTAGAACTCAAGGGCCTTGTTGTTACTGGAGCCCTCCATGTACTCGGAGATGATCAGGTCCGCCGGCGTGCTTGCCTCAGCCTGCCGGGTCACCGGGAATGCCAGCAGAGCCACGGAAAGAGTCGCCGCCAGTGCGGATGCCATGAGCCTGCGCCAGGGTCGGTTTCGCTGCTCGGTCACGTTCTGTCCCTCCTGCAGATTTTCTCGAACCCCTTGCTCGGACTGGATCCATCTTACATCGCGCGAACGGGAATGATGCTCATGCAACATTGCCGATTCTACCACACCCCAGAGTTTTTGTGCTCTTAAGGTACGGTAAATATTCGGATTTTCCCGTGCCGCCACGCGCACCCACGCACAACCGCTCGCTCCCAATGAAAAGGAGGCGACACGATCGCCGCCTCCGCCTTTCATACCCTATGCAAGCGCCTCCGTTAATGATGACAGGATCGCCGCCCGATCCAGATCCCGCCCGATAAAGACGATCCGGGACTCCCGCTCCGCCCCCGGCCAGTCCGGACCCGGCGAGAAGTCATGCCGGTCGCCGACCTGGTGCATGATGACCTGATGCTGCGGGATCTGGGCCACATAGAGGATCCCCTTGCCCCGGAAGATGTTGACCGGCAGGCGGCAGAGGTACTCATTCAGCCGCTCCGCATCGAACGGGCGGTCACTGCGGAAGGAGACCGACGAGATCCCGGCCAGGTGATCCGCTTGCCCATGATGATGATGGTGGTCGTGGTCGTGGTCGTGATCGCAGTCAGGGTCCTCACACATGTGTACCTCGGTCTGGAGCAACCGGTCCGGATCGAAGGCGCCCACGCCCAGCAGGAGGCCCAGATCGACCTCAGAGGCCCGGCTCCGGATGATGCGGGCATCATCATTAAACTGGCGGATACGCCCCTCGATCTCGGGCAGCCACTCGGGTGGGACAAGGTCCCCCTTGTTCAGCAAGATCAGGTCACCGAAGGCGAGCTGTGCCTGAGTGACCGGGTCCGCCGCCAGATGGTTCTCGAAGTTATACGCATCCACGACGGTGACGATCGAGTCAAGCCGGCAGATGTCGACCACGCCGTGCCCCATGAAGGTCTGGGCGATCGGTGCCGGATCGGCCAGGCCGGTGGTCTCGATGAGCAGGTACTCCACCCGAGGGCGCCGGCTGACAATCCGCCCCACCGCCTCCAAGAGATCGGTCCGAACCGTGCAGCAGATGCAGCCGCTGGAGAGTTCGATCAGTTCGTCCTGCGACTGAAGGACCAGCTCGCCGTCGATCCCCACCTCGCCAAACTCGTTCACGATCACACCGACCCGCAGCCCGTGGTCGCCGTGCAGAATCCGGTTGAGGAGCGTCGTCTTTCCCGCTCCCAAAAACCCCGTCAGGATCGTTACGGGCAGCCTGTTATCGCTCACCGGCGGGCACACCTCCAGATCGCCCGGCCAGGGAGGCCGGTGCTTCTCCTTCCAAATTCCCTGCGGGCACATCAACTCCCTTCGCGCAGAATACACTTGACCATACATCGAACTGATGTTAGGATTGGGTTGCAAGTAGATGCAAGTGAGGTGGATGCACCCATGGTCGACCAGGCACGGCTCCGGCAATTGATCAGCTTCCGCTACTCTCCGCTCCTGGACATGGCACTCTCCCTGTTGGTGCTCCAGAACCCGGAGCGGTTCGGCAACACGGCGGCGTGGGAGCAGCGGGTGCAGAGCCGGCTGCCCGAGGGGCTGCTGGAGACGCTTCGGTCATACGGCGAAACAAATGACCTCTTCGCCGTTGCCATGGAGCTGGAGGAGGGGCCCTATCTGCCCACCCCCGACGCCCTTCGAAAGCTGCAGGCCCGGGATCCCGGTCTCGCCAAGGCGCTGCTCGCCTACTGGGAGGCGATCGCCCCCGAGGTCGGCGGTCAGGTCGGCCTCCTGACGGAATCGATGCAGCGCGAGATGGACCGGCTCTGTCAAGGCGATCCGGTCAGCTTCATGACCGGCTTCTCCGACCGGGTCAGCGTGGTCGATGATGCCCTCCTCCTCCACTGGGGCAAGGGAATGCGGGTCGAACTGAGCGACCTGCGCCGGATCCTCTTCGTCCCCTCCGCCTTCATTCCGCGCCGGCTGATGTTCTACCGGCTCGACGAGGTCCAGATCTTCTTCTACGATCCGCTCCACGAGGAGGAGACCGAGGTCACAGAGGCGCCGGAGAGCCTCCTGCTCGGCTTCTCGGCCCTCTCGGACGCCACCCGCTTCAAGATCCTCCGACTGATCGCCCGAGAGGGGCTGCCCGCCCAGGAGATGGCCCGCCGTCTGGGCGTGACCGAGTCGACCGTCTCCCGGCACCTGCGGCTACTCGTGGAGTCCGGTCTGGTGGGCCGGGCTGGGCAGGAGGGCAAGTTCATTCTCTATGAGTTGCAGATCGAGCGAATCGATCAGTTGACCACGCAAGCGAAAGCCTATCTTGGGAGGGAACGGGGATGACCATGGAGCAAGTGATCTGGCGCCCGGAGCGCACGAGTGAGGACCTGGACCGGTTGATGGCGGTTGCGGCCCGGTCGGGTGGCCGCCAGGCGATCGCCTCAATCGACGGCGTGGAGGCTGCCCACGTCCACGGAGAGCGGCACGACCTCTGGTGGGAGTTCACCTTGGAGGCTTCATTTAAGTGGCAGGCCCACCTTCACCGCATGCGGCCCGACCGGTACCACCGGGAGATGCGCCGGCTGACCCGGGCGCTCCGGCTCGACGGGCTCCTCCAGCGGGAGGTGGCCACCCTGACCCACGAGAGCCGGGCACTGGCTGACCTGGCGGTGGCGCTGCTGCCCCAGCCCGAGGTGCTGATCTGGGAGGAGCCGTTCTACTACATGAGCTGTGAGGCGGCACGGCGTGCCGCCGCCCTGGTCCGGGCTCTGCACCGGGAGGGCCTGGGCGTGCTGGCGATTGCCCACGTGCCCCCCGGGCTTCAGGACCTGGGAGCGACGGCCCCGGCCCCCCTGCACATCGCCCGCTAATCGAAGGGAGCGATCGCTGTGAGCGATTCGACACGTCTGGGCCTGATTGCCCTGGCCGGGGCCATGGTGGCCGGGGTGCTGGGAGACCTGCTCATCCGGGCCTTCCCCGTGGGCCTGAACGTCCTGCTCTGGGTCACCGCCCTCGTGGCGGGGCTGCTGATCATCGCACGGCTGGGGCGGCAGGCCCTGAACGGGGAGGGGCGCTGGCTCCTGGCCGGTGCCGTCCTCTTCGCCACCGGCCTCACCGGGCGGGGCGCCCCCTTGCTCCAGTTCCTCGACGTGCTGGCGATCGGGATCTGCCTTGGCCTGGCAGCCATGACCACCCGCGGCGGCAGCCTGAGCCGGAGCCCGGTTACCGGCTACCTGCTCGGCCTGATCCTCTCCGGTGTGAACCATATGATCGGCCCGCTTCAGCTTCTCTTTGTCGATATCAAGTGGGAAGAGGTGCCCCGGACTACCTGGTCCTCCCGCCTGGCTGCGGTAGGGCGTGGCCTGCTGATCGGTGTGCCGCTCCTCCTGCTCTTCGGCGTTCTCTTCGTCGCCGCCGACGCCATTTTTGAGCAGATGGTCACCAGACTCTTCGACTGGTCGATTGGCCCACTCATCGGGCATGTCGTCCTGAGCCTGGCCCTCGCCGCCCTTGCCGCCGGCTTCTACCATACCGTCCTCCGCCGGGAGCCGCGGGACCTGCCCGGCGTGGACCGCCCCTCCAGCGTGGCGCTGGGCGGCGTGGAGTTGGGGATCGTTCTGGGCCTGCTCAACCTGCTCTTCCTCGCCTTCGTGCTGGTCCAGGTTCGCTACCTCTTCGGCGGGGCCGACCTGGTGCTGGCCAGCGCCGGCCTGACCTATGCCGAGTATGCCCGGCGCGGCTTCTTCGAGCTGGTCCAGGTCTCCGCCCTCGTCCTGCCCGTGCTGCTGGGGCTTCACTGGCTGATCCCCGCCGAGCATGTCAAGGAGCAGCGGCTCTTCCGCTGGTTGGGTGGATCGCTGGTGCTGATGCTCTTCGTGATCATGGGCTCGGCCATGCAGCGGATGTTCCTCTACCAGCAGGAGTACGGCCTGACCGAACTGCGGCTCTACACCACGGCCTTCATGGGCTGGATGGCGCTCCTCTTCGCCTGGTTCCTCTGGACCGTGCTACGGGGGCAGCGGGAGCGGTTCGCCATCGGTGCGATGGTAACCGGCTTCGCGGTGCTTGCGGTCCTTCATATGATGAGCCCCGACCTGCTGATCCTGCGGACCAATCTCGACCTGCGGGCGCAGACCGGCCGCTTCGATGCGGAATATGCCGCCGGGCTTGGACCGGACGCTGCGCCCGCTCTCGTGGCAGCCCTGCCGGACCTGAGCCCGGAGGAGCAGGCGATCGTGCGGGAGCGGTTGGGACCAAGGTGGCAAGAGCTAACCGAGACGGACTGGCGCTCCTGGAACTGGGGCTACGCCCGGGCCCGGGCTGCGCTCGGCTCCTTGGGATTGCCGTCAGCGGAGTAGGGAGAAGAGCCGGGCGCCTGATAGCGTCCGGCTCTTCCCTGTTAACTGGCAGGCACCACTGTCTTCTCCACCAGGATCTCGGCATACTCGTGCCGGTGCCGCTCCTCGCTCGGCTGTTGGGGTCCCCATGCCCGGAAAGAGCCCTCGAACAGGTCAACGTAATCGTCCCGGTTGCCCTCCAGGATCTTACCCCAGGCGCTCAGCACCCTGGCGGCCGCCGTGCGAATGAACTGCTCTGTCTCGGGGGTGAGCCAGGGAAGAAGCCTGAACTGGGCCAGCAGCCTGGTCAACTCGCTATCCTCGACCACGGTCGCCAGAGCCCGTAGGAGCTTGCCGAACCGGGCCACATCCTGATCCGATTCGCAGAGCATGATATGGGTCGTCAGATAGCCGGAGATCCGTCGCGGTGGGAAGAGGGCCAGCCCATCGCCCATGAAGTTGAGCTCCTGCCCCGGCTTCATCGGCTTGATCAGTGCCCGAGGGTTGCCCACCCCCTTCGGCGGGTAGACCACCGGCGGGTTGCCGCTGAAGTCATAGGTGAAGGCCAGCATGTAGATCTCATTGCGCCGATTGAAGATCCTGGACAGGGGCCCCTCCATGGACCGGCGCAGGAGGATCGACTTCAGTTCCAGCCCGACAGCATCTAGTGAGACGGGGAGTCTGGTACCCTGGGCAGTCTCGCCGAACTCCGAACGCATCTCCCGGGCCAGGGCCTCCGGGTGAATCCCACGAATGAGTGGCATCGTATCCCTCCTCCGCTACCGCTGGGGGAAGATCGTGCAGTGGTTGAAGCCGGGTGGCAGGAACCAGCAGTGCCACGCAGCCGTAAACTCGGCCTCCGTGAGGGAGGACGACGGCGAACCCCAGTTTGCGAAGTGGACCCGCCCGCCGCTGATGTTGTAGACGACCGCCCAGTGGGCGGTAAACGGCGTCCCGCCGATCTTGCCGCAGTCGATGATACAGATGACCGGGTGGTTCGCGCTGACCCAGTTCTTCACCGACGCCCAGATGCGATCCCAGCCCGCGGTTGCCGCACCAGAGTACGAACATGTCGCCCGCATACCATAGGCACGCAGCGCATCCGCGATTCTGCCGCCCGAGGTCCCGAGAAGTCCCGCCACGATGTCGGGGCCGAACTGTGCCCGAATCCGGTTAATGATCGCATCGTTATCGAAGTGGTACTTGCCATCGGCACTGTCGTACACCGGCTTGGGGAGGTTATAGGGGTTGTAGTTGTGGTAGTCCAGGATCGTCGCGATTGCAGCCTGGCCGCACGCATTGCCACCCGTGTTCTGATTGTTGTAGTATCCGTGCACATAGGGGACCAGATCCAGTGCGACACCGGCATCGGGCTCCGGCAAGACTTCATGCTCGGCGGCTTCAGTCGCCGCCGCCCTAGTCTGGAGCGCATCCACCCATGCAGCAAACTCCGGGTTTGCCTCCCTGTAAGCCTTCAAATCCGCTTCGTCCTGAGGCGTCACGCGGTACACAGAACCCCTCCTCAATCGGTTGCTGCAGATATTTTATGTTATTCTGTATTTAGATGCAATAGTTCTCCTCAATGCGTAAAGACGGGGGCTGCCGTGCAGAACGATCTGCGCCCGGACAGCCCCCGTCGCTATACTAATCAACCACCAGCCAGCCCTTCACCCCGAAGTCGCCATCGGCGATCTGATAGCTGCCCGGGCTGGTCGGGGTGAACTCGACGATCCCCGTCTGGCCCGGCGCCACATGGACCATGACATCGTAGTCAACGCCGTGGTGCATGATCTTCGGGTCGAAGCGGACCATCTTCAGGAACCGGTACGGGACCTGCTTGATCGTGAACTGGTGGACCATCTCCGGGTTCTCGTTGGTCACCCGGATCCGGACCTGCTGCCCCACCTCTGCCTTCAGTTCGCCGGCATCCAGCTCGGCCCCGGTGATCGTCAGGTCGTAGGTGACGGTGTTGAAGGGCTGCGTGTAGTAGAAGCCGAGCCAGATCGCCGAGGCCATGACGCCGGCGGCCATCACCTTGACCAGGGCATCACCCCGGATTCCGCCGAGGTTGCGGGGGTCATACCGCTTCAGGAGCAGCGAGTTGGAGACGACCGAGACCGATGAGAAGGCCATGGCACCGCCCGCGATCATCGGGTTCATCAGCCCGAAGGCGGCCATGGGGATGCCGATCACATTGTAGATGAACGCCCAGAAGAGGTTCTCCCGGATCGTCCGCATGGTCTGCCGGCTGAGGCGGAAGGCGGTGGCGATCCCCTTCAGGTCGCCGTTCATGAGCGTCACGCTGGCCGTCTCAATCGCCACGTCCGTGCCGGTGCCGATCGCGATGCCCAGGTCGGCCGTAGCCAGGGCGGGGGCGTCATTGATCCCGTCGCCCACCATGGCCACCTGCTTCTTGCCGCCATCCTTCAGGGCCTCGACATGGCTCGCCTTATCGCCGGGCAACACCTCGGCCAGCACCCGGTCCACACCGACCTGGCGGCCAATCGCCTCAGCGGTCCGCTTGTTGTCGCCGGTGATCATGACGACCTCGAGACCCAGCGCCCGCATCTCCTCCACCGCTTCGGCCGAGGTCGGCTTGACCGTGTCGGCCACGGCGATAATCCCCGCCAGGGCGCCATCGACCGCGACGAGCATGGCGGTCTTGCCCATCGACTCCATCTCGGCCATCTGCGCCTCGGCCAGATCCACACCGATCGCGCGCTGCGCCATCAACTTGCGGGTGCCGATCAGCACCTCCCGCCCCTCCACCGTCGCCTCCAGGCCGAAGCCGGGGATGGCGTTGAAGCTCTCAGCGGTCGGGATCCGGGGAAGCCGCTCCTGCGCGCCCTTGACGATCGCCTGGCCCAGCGGGTGCTCCGAGCGGGACTCCGCCGCTGCGGCCAGCGCGAGCAGGTCATCCTTCGCCAACTGGCCCAGGGGGACCAGATCGGTCAGCTCGGGCCGGCCCCAGGTGATGGTGCCCGTCTTGTCGAGCACGACCACGTTCACCTTGTGCGCCTTTTCCAGATGCTCGCCGCCCTTGAAGAGAATGCCGACCTCGGCGCCCTTGCCTGTGCCGACCATGACAGCGGTCGGGGTGGCGAGGCCCAGGGCGCAGGGGCAGGCGATCACGAGCACAGCGATGGCCGCGTGGAGCGCCGCCGACCAGTCGCCGGCGATCAGGCCCCAGGCCAGCAGCGTCACCACCGCAATCCCGACGACGATCGGCACGAAGATGCCGGAGATCTGATCGGCCAGCTTCTGAATCGGGGCCTTGGAGCCCTGGGCATCCTCGACCATCTTGACGATCTGGGCCAGGGCGGTATCCTTGCCGACCCGGGTCGCCTCCATGGTGAGCGAGCCGTTCTTGTTCAGGGTGGCGCCGGTCACCTTGTCGCCCGGCTTCTTGTCGACCGGGAGCGACTCGCCGGTCAGCATCGACTCATCCACGGCGGATGCTCCTTGCAGCACGATACCATCGACCGGGATCTTCTCACCGGGCCGGACGACGATCTGATCGCCGACGATCACATCATCAATGTCGATATCCTTCTCCACGCCGTCACGGATCACCCGGGCGGTCTTGGCCTGCAGGCCGAGGAGCTTCTTGATCGCCTCAGATGTACGCCCCTTGGCGATCGCCTCAAAGGTCTTGCCCAGCAGGATCAGCGTCAGGATCGTGGCGCCGGCCTCGTAGTAGTTCTCGCCGCCCAGGAAGAAGGAGAGGGCGATCGAGTAGAGGTACGCAGCGGTCGTGCCCAGGGCGACCAGGACATCCATGTTGGCGGAGCCGTGGGTCAGGTTGAGCCAGGCGCCGCGGTAGAACTTGTAGCCGACCACCACCTGGATCAGGGTGGCGAGGGTGAACTGGAACCAGGGATCCATGAGCAGCTCGTTCTCAATGCGCAGCGGCATCAGGATCATGTTCGCCACAAACAGCGGCAGGGTCATGACGGCTGAGAAGATCAGCAGGGCGATCTGCCTCTGCATCTCCTTCTTGTGCCGCTCCCGGTCGGCGTCGCCGGCATCGGCGGCCAGCTTGGCACCATACCCCAGGTCCTTGACCAGCTTGGTCAGGTCCTCGGGCTTGACACCCACCGCCTCGATCGTCGCCTTCTCCGTCGTCAGATTGACGTTGGCCATGAGGACGCCGGGCATCTTCGCGAGCTTCTTCTCGATCTTGGTGGAGCAAGCGGCACAGGTCATGCCGGAAATGTCGAGGGTAAACTTCTCCTTGATCACCCCGTACCCAAGGTCGCTGACCAGCGCCATAAGGTCATCGGGCTTCGTCACAGCAGGATCGAAGAGGATGGTCGCCTTTTCGGTTGTGAGATTGACGTTGGCATCCTGCACGCCCTGCGCCTTGGAGAGGCGCTTCTGAATGCGAGTCGAGCAGGCCGCGCAGGTCATGCCCGTCACGCCAAACTCGAGCTTGGTTGCCTCACTCATAACGATAGTACCTCCAGAAAGTTGTTCCGTCTGAACACCCTACCCCTACGGGGTATCCGTTTACATCTGAATGGTACTCCTCGCGTTGGGAATACGTCAAGTGGGGCTTTCCATTAGCCTGCCCGCGAAGCGAAGAATCGAGCGTACAGGGGGTAGGGTCAGGAAGCAACGGGCGGGCTGACAGGGGGCTTTGGGCGCGATCGGCTGGATAATCCTTCGAATGGACGATTGAACCTGATTTCACTTTCGGTTATGCTGGGAAAATCTACACACTATCTCCAGATCAACCAACACGCTAACGGAGGTACCCTAATGCGCAGCAAGCGTCGCAGCACAATGTGGGAGCTGATGCTCCTCGTCCAGACCAATGTCGGCATGGCGCTCGTCGCCCTCGGGATCGTCGCCTACATCATGCTCTCGCTCCTCGCGACTCAGAGCCTGCGCATGCAGATGAACACGATCGGTCATCTCATGGCGGATATGGCCGCCAGCGAACTGGAACACCACGCCAACGAGACCCCCACGCTGCAGGAGATCGCCCCCGACCTCTTCGAGATCTCGGCGGGCTCGATCGACCGGGTGATCCTCCAGCGCAGGGACGGTCTGGTGTTGACGACCACCGATCCCGCCCTTGCGGGGCAGACCCTGACCGATGCGGAGAGCCAGGGGGCGCTCACCGTGAAGGGCGAACCGGTCCAGCAGATAGCAGATGGCCGTTTCCAGCTCACGGCCCCGGTTTACGTGAACGGGGAGTTCTGGGGGGTCATCCGCCTGCAGGGGTCCGACTCGCTCCTCGTCGCCATACTCAAGGGCACCGCCTGGGTCCTGCTGGTCGTCATCCTGGTCGTCGTCGGGCTGTCGGGCGTGATCTCCCGCTGGCGCGCCGGCTTCTTTGTCAGGCCGCTCAAAAAGCTCTCCACCCAGGCGCATCGCATGGCGGCCGGCGACCTGACCTGTGACCTGACCGGGTCGCACATCGCGGAGTTGGACGACCTGGCCCACGACTTCCGCTCCACCACCGTAGCCATGCGCGAACTCCTGGGCCAGGTTCAGTTGGCCAGCGACCAGGTGGTAGAGTCCAGCCACCAGCTTGCCAGCATGGCCGGCAGTGCGTCGCAATCGGTGGAGCATGTCAGTCTGGTCAGCACCTCGGTCCGCGAGCACGCCGACCAGCAGTTGGCGGATACGGCCCACGCCACATCGGTCATGGCCGAGCTTTCCGAGGCGATCGACCAGATCGCCCAGGGCGCCGTCAGCCAGGCCTCCGGTATGACCGAGGCCCACGAGCTGACCAACCGCATGACCAGCGTGGTCCGGCAGATCGGCCAGGAGATCGAGGCGGTGGCCACTCAGGCGCAGGATGCCGTCAAGATCGCACGGAGCGGCCAACAGTCCATGTCGGCATCCAGCGAGGGCATGCAGCGGATCGAGACCGCCGTGGGGGTCGTTGCCCAGCAGATGGCCCGGCTGTCCGACTCCTCTGCCCGGATCAACGAAGTGATCCTCCTGATCGGAGATGTGGCGGAGCAGACGAACCTGCTGGCGCTGAATGCGGCGATTGAGGCCGCTCGGGCCGGTGAGGCGGGGCGTGGCTTCGCCGTGGTCGCCGAGGAGGTCCGCACCCTGGCCAACCGGACACAGAGCGCTGCCGGCGAGGTGACTAAGCTGGTCAAGGCGATCCAGTCGGGGACGAAGGAGGTTCTGAGCGCCGTGGAGCAGGGCAAGCAGGAGGTGAACGTCGGGCTCGACCTCACCCGGCAGACCGGCACCTCCCTCGGCGAGATCGTGCAGTCGGTGCAGGGGACCGAAGAGCGGGCCTCGACCATCCTCGGCGACACACGGGAGCTGATCCGGACCAGCGAGTCCGTCCAGTCCGCCATTGCCGACGTGGCTGCGGTGGCGGAGCAGAACTCGGCGGCCGCCGAGCAGATGATGGCTGGCTCCAAGCAGGTCCGTGAGCTGGTCCATCGTGTCTCAGACATGTCGTGCGATACGGCCGGGCAGGCCACGAGCATGAGCGCCGAGACACAGCAACTCTCCGCCGCCTCGGAGGAGATCGCAGCCATGTCCGAGGCGCTGATCGAATCCGCCCGCATCCTCCAGTCCAACGCTCGCCGCTTCACCGTGTAGTCACCGGTTGACCACGCCCCCGGGGCCGTTCTCACAAGGCGGTATCGGGGGCTTTTCGCGCGGTTTCGGAGCAGGGAGGATCACCCGTCTGGCGAATCACACTTGTGGGGATTTTGAACAAGTGGGGGAATGAGATGAGCCGGGCGTTGCGGATCCATTCGCTGCTCACAACGATGCTGATGTTCCTGGTCGTGCTCATGGGCGCCTGGGTGACGAACACTGGCTCGGGCGATGGTTGCGGGGCCCACTGGCCCCTCTGTCACGGAACCTTCATGCCCGACTGGGACTACGAGGCGATCATCGAGTTCAGCCACCGGGCCGTGGCCGGCCTGGCCGGTCTGATGACCGTGATCCTCGTTCTCTGGGTCTGGCGGGCGCTGCCGAAGCGGCGGGATCTCCTCTGGACCGCCCTTGGCGGGCTCTTCTTCGTGCTCCTGCAGGGAGGCCTCGGGGCGCTGGCTGTGCTCTGGCCCCAGCCCAAGGCGGTCCTGGCGCTCCACTTCGGCTTCTCGGTCCTCTGTTTCACCGGGGTGCTGCTGGTCTCGATCCTGCTCTACCGACCGCTCGGGCTGACCGGGACCGCTTCGCTCTCCCCGCTCCTGACCCGCTGGATCTGGGTGGTGATCGGCTATACGTACATCGTCATGTACCTCGGGGCCTATGTCCGGCACAAGGGGGCGGCCCTCGCCTGCGCGGGGTGGCCGCTCTGCAACGGTGAACTCTGGCCCACCCTGGCGGGACCGGTCGGCGTCAACTTCATCCACCGGCTGGGGGCGGCGCTCTCCGTGCTCCTGGTGATCCGGCTCTGGGCCCTGGCCCGGCAGGCGCCGGCGGAGCTGCGCGGCGGGGCCAATCTGGCGCTGCTGCTGGTCCTGCTCCAGGTCGTCAGCGGGGCGCTCTTCCCGCTCGGCTTCTACAACCTGCTGACCCAAATGCTTCATACAACCCTGATCACAGCCTTCTGGGGGGTCCTCAGCTACCTTGCCCTGCTGGTCTGGCCGGTACAGCGGGCGGTGGAAGCGGCCCCGGCCCCCGAGGCGACCGCCTGAGGAGGAATGCGACATGACCCAGACCTGGCGCTCCGTGGCTGCGGTGGCTCTCTTGACGTGGATGGGGATTCACGCCATCCGGACCTACCTGACCATGGTCGCCTGGGTGCTGGGCGGCTCCACCGTAACCACGGCTATGCTCTTCCTGGGCCTCTGGACAGCCGGGCAACTCGGATGGCCGGTGGCTCGGCTGATCGGAGAGAAGCGGGCGCCGCTCTGGCTGGGCGGGCTTTTCGGCGCGCTCTACGTCCTCTACCATGGGGTGACGGGCCCGGTCGCCAGCCCGCTGCTGGGCTGCCTGGGGATCGTCGCCTGGCTCTGGCTCCTGCCCACCGCCCTGCGCGCGATCGGCCTGCGCGGCGGGGCGGATCTGATCCTGCCCGGCCTCCTGCTCGGGCTGGGCGCCCAGGTCTCGCTGCAGACCCTGCTGCACGGCATGGACCTGGTCCAGTTGCTCGGCCTCCGGCCCACGGCCGGCGCCCTGGTTCTGGTCGGGCTGCTCCTCGTTACCCTGCGGCCCACCGCTGCCGTCGAGTCGCCCGCAGCCACCGTCTCCCCGGGCTGGGGCATGATCGCCCTCGCCCCCTACCTGGCGGTCCAGATCACCCTGCTCGCCAACCTGGGCTGGGTGCAGTGGCTCTCCGGCTGGGGGTTACAGGGAGCGGCGCTGCTGACGCTCGGGGGACTCCTTGCCGGCCTTGTCCTTGCGTCCCTCCGGATTCCCTACCCCCTGCGGGTAGCCGCGGGGCTCGCTGCAATCGCCCTGCTCCTCCAGCCCGACCTGTTGGCTGGCCGCGGCTGGGTGCTGCTGATCGTACAGGCGCTCCTGCCCATCGCCCTGGGGACGGCGCTCCTTCCGGTGCCCCAGGCGAGGCCGGGTCGACTCTACCTATGGTGGGGCGCCGGCTCCTACCTGGCGATCAGCCTAGTCCTCCTCTTCTACCTCATGTCCGAGTGGAAGGTTCTCTGGCCGGTCATGGCAGCGGCGGCGGTCCTGCCCGGGCTGCTGCCCCCTCGCGGTCGAGCGGAGACCCAGGGTGCACCGTGGCGCTGGACCGCGGCGGCACTCGCACTGGTCAGCCTGGCCGGCGTGGGCCTCTCCCTCATCCCCCGGTCGGGGCTCCGCCCCTTTGAGACCCCGGCACCGGCCGAGCTGACCGCCATGACCTACAACATCCGCCAGACCTTCAATCTGGAGGGTGTGCCGGGACCGGAGGCGATCGCCCGGGTGATCGAGACGGAGGCTCCCGACCTGATCGGCCTCCAGGAGACCGGCCGCGGGTGGGATGTGGCCGGCGGCGGCGACATGACCGCCTGGCTCCGCTGGCGCTTCCCGCAGTACCACGTCCGGTACGGCAAGACCGAGGGGGACCTGGTCGGCAACATCCTCATGAGCCGGTACCCGATCGCAGAGTGGGGCTGGGAGCTCTACGACATGAAGGTCGCCGCCCTCCAGCGGGGCTGGATCTGGGCACGCATCCCGACAGAGGCCGGGGACTTGACGTTTGTGAACACCCACCTCTCCGCCTTCCGGGGCGAGGAGGCTGACCGAATCAACCAGGCCCGGCGCATGCTCCGGTTCTGGGCGGAGCGGCCCCGCTTCGTGCTGCTGGGCGATCTGAACGCCACGCCCGAGACGGAGCCGATGCAGATCCTTCGCCAGGGTGGGCTGGTCGATCTGCCCGGTGCGAAGGGGCTTGGCGAGAGCCCGACCTTCCCGGCGGGGAAGCCCATCAGGCGGCTGGACTACATCTGGGCCAGCCCCGACCTCGATGCGCTCCAGGTCGATATCCCGCAGACCACCGCATCGGACCATCTGCCAGTGGTGATCAGGCTCCGGATCAGGCCGTAACCAGGCTCCCCCGCAGCCATCCTCCCATATCATAGGGGGATGATCCCAAAGCGGGAGGGATAGCTCTGAACGGCGTCTTCAACCACGGTCCCCGCACCCGGCCACGGGTAGCGCTCACCTTCGATGACGGCCCCGACGTGACCTACACGCCGCAGATCCTCACGATCTTAGAGCGGGAAGGGGTCCCGGCCTCCTTCTATGTGATAGGCGAGCGAGCGCTGATCCGGCCCGAACTGATCCAGCGCATGGATGCGATCGGCGAAGTGGGCAACCACGCCTTCGAGGAGAGCCACCTGGATCTGCGCGACCTGAGGCCCCAGGAGATCCTGCGCACCATCAGCCGCACCCACGAGGCGATCACCAATCTGACCGGCAAGCCACCGGTCACCTTCCGCCCGCCCTTCGGCTTCTACAACTCCTTCGTCCTCGCCACCGCGGGCCGGTTCGGCTACCTGACCATCCTCTGGGATGTCGACTCCCTGGACTGGCAATCGCTCTCCGCCTCCCAGATCCTGCAGAACGTCCTGCCCAAGGTGCAGAACGGCTCGATCATCCTCATGCACTCCGGCACCACCCTGCCAGGGGAGGACCTCTCCGGCACGGTCGCCGCCCTGCCCGATATCATCCGGGACCTGCGGGAGCGGGAGTTCGAGTTCGTTACCGCCGCCCAGATGTTTGGATTGACACCGGCCCAGCCTGGTGGTAGAATCGCCGACAAAGGTGATGAAGGGGAGGAGTAGCGCCAGGAGCGACCCCCAGCGAGCCGGGGAAGGTGAAAGCCCGGTGGGAGCCAACGGCGTGAAGATGGCCCCCGAACCGCAGGTCGATTCCCCGCAACCCGGGGCGGTAGACTGTGACGGCAGGCCCCCGTTACCGGGCCAGGGTATAACGGCTGCGGCCGCGTACCTGCAGAGACCCCGCGTGCGCTCCTTGCACCGGGAAGAATCAGGGTGGTACCACGGGGTGAACAGCCTCGTCCCTGCGCCATGACTGGCCGGGACGGGGCTTTTTTGTGTGCCTGAGAGGAGGTGCGACCATGCGAATGCGACCAGCAACGGTGAGCGACGACGAGTCCGACATGTGCACCAAACACAAAGGAGGATGCATTCCATGGCGCACCCGATCTACCTGACCACATCGATCTTCTATGCCAACGGCCCACTCCACATCGGCCACGCCTACGAGGCGGTGGCCGCCGACACCCTGGCCCGCTACTACCGGGCCAAGGGACACCCCGTTCACCTCCTGACCGGCACCGACGAGCACGGGATCAACATCCAGCGCAGGGCGAACGCCGCCGGACTTGAGCCCCAGGCCTACGTGGACCAGATCGCCGCGCACGACCGGGCCGGGCTCGACCTGCTGGGCGTCGCCTACGACGACTTCATTCGCACCTCCGAGGAGCGGCACCGCTCCCAGGTCCAGGCGCTCTTCACCCGGCTCTACGAGCAGGGCGATATCTACCTGGACGAGTACGAGGGCTGGTACTGCCCATATGAAGAAAGCTTCTGGACCGAGTCTAGCCTGAAGGAGGGGCGGCTCTGTCCGGAGTGCGGCCGGCCGGTGGAGCGGGCCCGGGAGTCCGCCTACAAGTTCCGGCTCTCCAAGTACGCCCCCCTGATCGCCGAGTTGCTTCAGCGGCCCGACTTCGTGACGCCCGAGACCCGGCGCAACGAGATGCTCGCCTTCCTGCGGGAAGGGCTGGAGGACTTCGCCGTCTCCCGGACCTCGGTCGACTGGGGCATCCCCGTCCCCTTTGACCCAGCGCATACGATCTACGTCTGGCTGGACGCCCTGACCAACTATATCACCGCCCTTGGCGTCGCCACCGCGGATGATTCCCTCTACCAGACCTTCTGGCCCGCCTCCGTCCAGGTTGTCGGCAAGGATATCCTCCGCTTTCACGCCATCTACTGGCCGGCGATCCTGGCCGCCCTGGGCGCCAAGGAGCCGCAGCGGATCTGGGCGCACGGCTGGTTCAACCGGAACGGCGAGAAGATGAGCAAATCCCGGGGCAACGGCGCCAATCCGCTGGCGCTGGCCCGATTCTACGGCGTCGATCCCTTCCGCTACTACCTGCTGCGGGAGCTCCCCCTCGCCGGCGACACCAACTTCTCGGAAGATGCGGTCACGCTCCGCCACAACGTCGACCTGGCCAACGACCTGGGTAACCTGCTCTCCCGTACGACCCAGCTGATCAACAAGTTCGCCGGGGGCCAGGTACCGGAGCCGGTCTCTTCCGATGGGGTCCTGGCCGAGACGGCTCGCGAGGCGATCGCCGGGCTGGAGTCGGCGCTGGCGCAGTGCCGCATTGCCGACGCCCTGGCCTCCCTCTGGAAGCTGGTGGGCCGGGCCAACAAGTATGTGGATGAGCAGGCCCCCTGGGCCCTGGCCAAGGAGCCCGGGCGCGCCGACCAACTGGCCGGGGTGCTCTACGACCTGGCCGAGTCGCTCCGGATCACCGCTGCGGCCCTGGTCCCGTTCCTCGTGGAGACGCCGGAGCGGATCTACGAGCAACTGGGCCTCCAGCCCGATCTCGTCCGGCAGCACGGCTGGGAGGAGGCGACCCACTGGGGCGGCCTGCCGCCCGGGACGGCCATCCGCCGCGGCGCCCCCCTCTTTCCCCGGCTGGAGCCTGTATAACCCTACTTCCAGTCCTTCAGCGCCTGCTTGCGCCCCCGCAGCCGCTTCTCGGCGTGGATCGCCGCCTGACATCCCTCCGACGCGGCGATGACCGCCTGCTTGATCTCCGTGCAGAGCAGGTCCCCGATCGCAAAGACCAGCGGCACCTGCGTCTCGAAGCTCTCCTGGTCCACGATCAGGCAGCCCTGCTCTGTCGTCGGCACGGTGCCCATGAGGTAGTCGATCACCGGCTTGTTCCCCTGCAGGAAGATAAAGATCCCCGGAGCCTCGATCACCCGCTCCCCCTCCGGGCCTGAGATCTTGATCCCCGTCGCCCTCTCATCGCCCAGGACCTCCAGCAGCCGCCCACTGACAAACTTCACCTTCGGATGAGCACGGGCCTCATCCACCAGATGGGTCGGTGCTTTCGGCTCCTTCCCCACGTGCACCAGCGTGACCGCGGCGGCAAACTTCGTGAGGAAGATCGCCTCCTCCACCGCCTGCTCGCCGCTCCCCACAACCACGACCGGCTGCTCCCGGAAGAAGGCGGCATCGCAGGTGGCGCAGTAGCTCACCCCCCGGCCCACCAGCCGTTCCTCGCCCGGGACCAGGTTGGTCCGGCCCATGCCGCCGGTCGCCAGGATCACCGCCCGGCAGGTGTAGGTACCGTTGCCTGTGAAGACCTGCTTCTCATCGCCCTCCAGGCTGACCCCGATCACCTGCTCCTGCCTGAACTCCGCCCCGAACGCCTCCGCCTGACCCCGGATCGTCTTGACGATCTCCGGCCCCGTCGTGTTCGGCATGCCCGGGTAGTTATCCACCTTGTTCGTCATGCCCAGCGCCCCGGCGCCCAGGCTCTTGTCCAGCACGAGGGTCCGCAGCTCGGCCCGCGCCGTGTAGAGGGCCGCCGTTGCGCCACCGGGCCCGCCGCCTATGATCACTACATCGTAGGACTGCTCCGCAGACAGGTTCACCATCGGACTCTCCATGCGCCAATCCCTCCCACGATCCACAGTCTGCCCGTTCCCGGGCCGGAACTAGTCGAACCTCCGGCTCGTCTACCTTGCAGTAGAGCGATAACGGGGAGGACGATCATGCAAGAGATCTACGTCCAGACCATGAAGTACAACGGCGACAAGCACTACAGCTACCCGACCCTGCTCCTGGCCCAGACCCATGAGGTGATCACCCTGTACGGGCCGCCCGGCCGGCGGCTGCTCCACCCGGGGCGGAGCATAGACATGGCACTGGAGAACCCGGTGATCGACTTCTACTTCCCCGACCGCCACTATAACGTCTTTGCCGGCTTCTACCCCGACGGCTCCCTCCGCCGCTACTACTGCAACGTTGCCCTTCCCCCGACCCTGGAGGATGGCAGGCTCACCTGGGTCGATCTCGACCTGGACCTGATCGTTGGGCCGGACCTTTCCTACACGGTCGATGATGAGGACGAGTTCGCCGAGCACACGGTCGCCTGGGGTTATCCGCCCTCGTTAGTCGAGACCGCCCGGGGAGCACTCGCCGAACTGATGGCCCTGGTCGATGCCCTGGCCTTCCCCTTCGACGGCACCGCCCTCCGCCTGATGGCGGAGTTGCAAACACAGGGGTTGACAGCCCCGCACCGGCCGTTGTAACATTCCTCTCAATATAGCCACGACAAAGCGATGAAGAGGGCGCACCCGGCTAAGACCGGTGCGCTGCCCTGACCGCAACCGGCGCAGAGAGCGGAACGCATGGTGCAAGTTCCGACCGCGAGCCGTCAGGGTATAAGGCCTCGGAGCTGCCCCCGAACCACCAGCGCTATGAACGAGGCCGGTGCAGTAGGCGAGGACGGTTTCTCCCCCGATACCGGGAGCAAGGTATAACCTCTGCCCTTCAGCAGAGCCGTACCGGGTGAGGCGGGCCGCACGCATGGCGGCCAAGTTGGGTGGTAACGCGGGAGCTGCGCTCTCGTCCCTTCAGTGGGGACGGGAGCGTTTTCTTTTTGCCAACCCCACGGTAAGGCAGGCTTCGCCCACCTGCAGGACGGCTCGGGGCAGATCCAGCTCTACCTGCGCCTGGCCGGGCTGGACCGGGCCTCACAGCTGGTCTGGGCCAACCTCGACCTGGGGGATATCCTCGGCGCCGAAGGGCAGCTCATGCGGACCCGCACCGGTGAGCTCTCGGTCCGGGTGAGAGAACTCATCCTCCTGACCAAGTCGCTCCGCCCGCTCCCCGACAGGCACGGTGGCCTTCGGGACACCGAGGAGCGCTACCGCTCGCGCCACCTCGACCTGCTGGCCAATCCCGAGAGCCGGGCAATCTTCGAGGCGCGGGCTCGCGTGATTACGGCGCTCCGCCACACCCTGGACGACGCCGGCTTCCTTGAGGTGGAGACCCCGGTCCTGCTGCCCCTCGCCGGCGGCGCCGCCGCCCGCCCCTTCGTGACGCACCATAACGCCCTCGACCAGCCCATGGCCCTACGCATCGCCACCGAACTTCATCTTAAGCGGTTAGTGGTGGGCGGATTGGAGCGGGTCTACGAGATCGGACGGGTCTTCCGTAATGAAGGACTCTCCACCCGCCACAACCCGGAGTTCACCTCGCTGGAAGCCTATCAGGCCTTCGCCGGCTACCGGGAGATGATGGACCTGACGGAGCGGCTCGTGCGGGCTGCGGCCCTGGCGGCGAACGGCTCCCTCCAGGCCGGCGCCATCGACCTGGAGCCACCGTTCCGGCGCGTCAGCATGATTGCGGCGGTGCAGGAGGCAACCGGGCTGGACTTTGCAGCCATCGATACCGATGCCGAGGCCCGGCAGGCCTGTGCCCAAACCGGCCTGGCGGTCGAGGCGACCACCTGGGGCGGGATCCTGGCGGAACTCTTTGAGCAGTACGCCGAGGAGCGAATGATCCAACCGACCTTCGTGCTGGAGCATCCGGTCGAGACCTCGCCACTGGCCCGCCGGGACCCGGCCGACCACCGCCTGACCGAGCGGTTTGATCTCTATGTGGAGGGGCGAGAGGTGGCCAACGCCTTCTCCGAGTTGACCGACCCGGACGATCAGCGCACGCGGTTCGAGGCCCAGGCAGTCCACCATTCAGACGGGGACCAGGAGGCGCACCCCTTCGACCAGGAGTTCCTCAATGCCCTGGAGGTCGGACTGCCCCCCACTGGGGGTCTGGGTATCGGTGTGGATCGGCTGGTCATGCTCCTGACCGGGGCCACGGCAATCCGTGAGGTGATCCTCTTCCCCACCCTCCGGCCGCGCTGACTCGTCCCCAGGTACGATGCCGCTCTCTGACCACCGGACCGCCACCAATCACGCTCCCGTGCGATGTGGCCCACCCCCTCTTCCGGGTACGATGAAGCCAGAGCAAACAACCTGGTGAGATCGACCGAAGGAGGCTGCCGAGATGACTACACTCTTCGTTGTGGCCGGACTGATCCTCGGACTGCTGACGAATCGCTACTCTACCATCGATGAGGTCCGCTGGGAGCAGACCACCAAGATGATCTGCAACTGTGGGCCCTGGCGCATCTGACAAGCGATGATCAACCGGGCGGCGACCTTCAGGTCTGCCGCCCTCTTTCGCGCTTCCGCGTTTCACGAACAGTAGGATACGAAGGATTGTCAGGCCCTTCGGAGAACACTCTAGTCAGCACCTTCCCGAGAGTCTGGAGGAGAGAAACCATGCTCGCCGCCGAGCAAAGACCGCTGGCTGGCCCCTCTGCCGCCCACATCGGCCTGGCTCTGGGAGCACTGTTTGGCTGGCTCCTGACCTTTCCCTTCTTCGGTCCCCTCCTCTTCGCCGTCACCGGCGGGGCCGCCCCCACCCTGGGCCTCCTCTTCGTCTTCACCCAGGGAGGAGCGCTCCTGCTCTTCGCCTTTATGCCAAAGCCGCTCCTGATCCGGCCGGGCCTCGGTCGCTGGGCGGGAAGCCTGCTTGCGATCATCACCCTATTCTACGCCGCTGCGCCGGTCATTGCCCTGCGGTTCGCCACCGAGACGATCATCGCCATGGCCCTGCTCACCGCCTACCTGACCATTCTCTGGTCGGGCGCCTTCGCTCGGACTCCCGATCCGATCGGCACGATCATCACGGGGATGGGCGGCGCCTACCTCATGGTGGCGGGGATCTCCGCCGCCCAGGCGGGCGCACCCGCGGTGAAGGCCATCGGCCTCGCCCTCGTTGCAGCCCTGGTCCTCTACGGCGCAAACGCGATCGACCGGCTGATCCAGACGCCCGGTCAACCCGAACCCACAGCCCGGGTACCCGCCAGGCCTCTGCAGCTGGACCGGTATCTCCCCGGCATCTTCTTCGCCCTCGGCACCTTCTTCGTGGCCGGCCTCTGGTACCATATCCTCTCGGCCACGCCGGGGGATGAATGGCAGTGGCGCCCCGTGGTCGAGGCGCTCCTCTACAGCCTGGGCATCATCCTGATCGGTGACCGCGCCAGGCGGGACCGCCCTGCGACCATCGCCCTGTACAGCCTCAGTCTCCTCGGGATCGCCCTCATGGTCGCGACCCTTGCCGCCGGCGGCCTCGACAACATCTACCGTGGGTTCTTCCTGCTGGGGCGGGCTGCGGGTGACCTTTTCTACTGGCACTATATCTGGCGGGTCCAGCGTACGATCGGCGCCCGGAAGGCGGTCGGCCTGGGCTGGGGGTACGCCCTGATCCTGATTGCCCTGGCCAACCTGACCAGCGCCAGCCTGGGGACGGTCATGCCGAGTCCGATCTTCCTGCTGACCGGCGCCGCCCTGCTCTTCCTGATCATCCCCACTGCCGCACGCGACGGGGCGCAGAGCGAGCCTGTCCCGTCGTCCACAAACGCCACGACCGCCGCACCCGTTGCGCCCCAGCCCGGTGAGAGTGCGGCCAGCCCGCTGGCACCGCCCACCAGCCTGACACAGTCGGAGCGGGCGGTCTACGACCTGCTGATCAAGGGGGCCGGCGACGCCGAGATCGCAACGACCCTCTATATCTCCCGCCACACGGTCAAGTTTCACGTGCGCAACATCCTGCATAAGGTGGGCGTCGAGAACCGAAAGGAGCTCCTCTCCCGGCTGGTCAACGTAGCGGCCGGCGAGACGGACGCACGCTGAATAAGCGGCGCATCCTGCGTGGAACGACCGGCTCCGATCAGACGGGCCAGGAGCCGCGACGCAGGGCGCCGTCCGACCCCACCAGCACATACCCGATGTCGGACGCCCGCAGCTCCGGCATCGGGCTGATGTGCGCGGGATCATCCGCCGTGTGAACATAGAGGAAGGCGCCGGCGTTCGTCGGATGCTCACAGGCAGCGATCACCTGGCACCCCGCGGCGAGATCAGCATGCAAGGAGAGACCCGCCCTCGCAGCCCGGTGCTGGCTGAGCCACTCCAGGGATTCCTTCAACGCCGGGTTGGAGGCCGGCGAACCGTAGAGCACCAGGTTGGCCTCATCGGGAAGGGGGGTCTGGCCGTCGGCGTAGATCACCGGCAGCCTGCGCTGCCACTGGCGCTCAGCAACCTCCAACAGCCGGTTCGCCCCCCGGTCCGCCGGGGGCAGCACCAGGACGGTCTCCCGCCTCTGCCAATAGGGCGAGAAGGCGCCTCGCAGCGACTCAGGGAAGGGACGATAGGCCAGGTTCCTGCGTATTTCTGCCTGCTCATCAGCCAGTCGGGTGACAAGGCGTTCGGTCAGTTCGCCCAGGTCTGGCTCCGGGCGCTCGTTGAGGTAGACCTGAATCTGCCCGGAGAACCAGGGTAGCAGGTGCAGCGGTCCTCCCGCCGTGTACCGGCTGGTCGCCCGCTCCCACTCCGGGGGGTGTCGCCTGGCCTCTACCCAGTAGCTGAGGCCGAAGACGATCTGACGCATTACCAGGCGGAACCAGTCTCGCTCGTTGGGGCCGAGCCCCTTGTCCTCCAGCAGGGAGAACAGCCCTTCCGACCGGGCGAGCGCCGGGCGATGTGCCTCCAACAGCGGCCCCACGGCCTTGGCCAGCAGGTGGTACCGCAGGCCCATGGAGAGGGCGTATCGGCCTCGACCGGGTGCAACCTGCGGCCCCGGCACTCCCAGCATCAGGCAGAGCTCAGAATCCAGGTCGATTCCCGCCCGCTCCTCGAAGATGGTGAAGAGGATGGGAACCACCCACAGGTCAGGCAGACTCCGCCCCTGCAACAGGAAGCGGAGGGAGTCAACCTCCTCCTGGTCCGGCAGCATGGGGCCAAGCCGCTGGGCAGCGGCGCGGGCGTCGGCCTCCAGGCCGTCTAAAACGGCCTGGAAGTTGCTCAGCCTCCAGTATTCGCGCAGCACGTCAGCATAGGTCTGCAAGACCGCCTGGGGCGAGGGCGGCAGATCGAACAGCTCGGCCATTCGCTTCGCCGGCACCCGCCCAAGCAGGCTCTCCTGGTAGGGCTGCCGTTGCTGGAAGGCGGGCATGGGGCCGTGGTGCAACGCAAGCCGGGCGGCGGACGACAGGTCGAACCCCAAGGCCCAGAAGGCCAGGGTCATGGCCACGGCAGGGTGCTCCTGCAGCGCCCCCCCTGCCAGCCAGGCCTCACTCACTGCGCCCACGGGAGCGTCGCCCTTTCGCCTGCGCCGCACCATGCTGTAAAGTGCGGCGATCAACTCGACCGCCGGCAGTCCCTCCAGGCGGATCTTCATAGGCTCTGCACCGAGGAGAGGCGGCCCGACTCAGGCCTCTGACTGCCCGGTCTCTCCCCGCCGTCTGAGAGGGAGCCATTGCGCAACTCGCAGACGCGTTCGCCCGGCCCGAGCAGCGACAGGTCATGGGTGACCAGGACCACAGCGCACTGCGAGGCAAAGCTGCGCAGCAACTCCATCACCTGCTGGGCGCGGTCCTGATCCAGCGAGGCGGTGGGTTCATCGGCGAAGAGGAGGATCGGATTGTTCACCAGGGCCCGGGCGAGAGCCACCCGCTGCCGCTCGCCGCCGGAGAGGGCCGTCGGCACCCGATCGCGGTACTGCTCCAGGCCAAGCTGCCCGAGCAGTTCCTTCGCCCTGGCTATGTAGGAGGGATCCGGCCGCGGGGCTCCTACCAGGACGTTTTGCAGCACGGTCATGTACGGCACCAGGAAGTGCTGCTGAAAGACGAAGCCGTAGCGCTGACGGCGCAGACGTTCCAGCCCTTTGGGCCCAAGGCTCGCATAGCTCTGGCCGTCCAGCTCGACAGAGCCGCCGGTGGGCTGCCGGAGGCCGGCCAGCACGTAGAGCAAGGAGGACTTTCCCGATCCAGACGGCCCCACAATGGCGGTGAGTCCACGGGCCGGAAGCTCCAGGTTGATCCCGGAGAAGACGGGCTGCATGCCGCTGCCATCGCGGTAGGAGAGCTCCAGGTTCGTCGCCTTCAGCATCCTCAGTCCCTCCTCTCAATGATCTGGACCGGATCCAGCCTGCGAAGCGCCGAGACGACCGACGCCGCTCCGAAGAGCCCCACGGCCAGCGGGATGGGCAGCGTAAAACCGATCACCCGCAGGTCAACCGGCGCCAGGGCAACCCCTGAGTCCGCCAGGAGGAACCGATTGAGCAGGCCGTAGATCACGACCGAGGTGACCAGACCCAGGGCCCACGCCACGGTTGTTGGCGTGAGCGACTCCGCCAGGCTGCGGCGAATGAGAAACCCCCTGGAGTAGCCCAGGGCGGCCAGCAGGCCGATCTCATTTCGGCGCTGCATGAAGAAGATCATGTTCAGCAGCCCGACGGAGAAGGAGATAACGGCAATGATAATCACGTTGATCAGCCAGACGATCGTGTCCATGCTCCCGACATCCGCCTGGTAGCGGGCCATCTCCCGTGCATAGGTGTAGGGGATCACCTGCGTGCGGGGCAACTGCGACAGGTCCCGCTCCAGGGCGCTCTGCTGCTCGCGGTCCGGCAGGATCAGCAGTGCGCGGCGGGAGACCGGGGTGATCGGGCTGCTCCGGAGGTACTCCTCGGAGAGAATGCCGATTGTCGTGGCCCCAGTCAGCGCCCCCACGATCTTGAACTTTTCCGAGACCGGCTCGCGGCTGTCCACGGCCGGGTCGAGCGAATCGCCCACCTTGAGTCCCCGAGCGTTCAAAACGGCGGCGTGCAGGGCGACCTCGGCCGCGTCGGGGGCGGGAAGGCGACCCTCGGCCACCTGGAGGTCACCCTGTGCGAAAAGGCTCTGCTGGAAGGGCTCATCGGCCCCGATCAGCAAAATGGGCACCACGCCCGTCAGGTTGGGCATGTACGTCTCCAGGATATAGCCGCTGGACGAAGCCTTGACCCGCGAGTCCGCCCCGACCTGGTCCGCCAGATCGGCGGGCACTTCCCGCACCCCCTGCCGCCAGTTTGGCAGCAGGAAGACCAGCGTGCGAAACGACTCGGTCCGCTGCAACAGGCTCTTCTGAATGGAGCCGGTGATCACGCCCGTGATCGTGATCCCGAAGACGCTGAGTACCAGGACGACCAGAATCGGCAGGAGCCGTCGCCGATTTCGCCAGAAGTACGTCGGTAGGAACCAGCCACTGGCAACAAACTGTGATCGCTCTCGCATTAGCGCATGACCCCCTGTCTTCTCTGTTTGTTGGCTAGAAGTTCGCGCATCCACTGCCAGCTCAGGAGCGAGATGCCGCCCACGATTCCCAACAGCTTCACCAATCGCAGCAGCGCAAAAGCGGCAGCATCCACATTGAATCGGGCGATCCCGTGCAGAAGGGCCTGGGCCGCTACCGGAAACTCAGCCAGGGCCGACGGCAGGTAGCGGAGGAGCAGCCCGACAAACAGCAGGGTGATACCCAGCATGGCGGCTCCGTACATCCAAAGGAACCAGCGCGTCAACAGCGGCAGGTGGTCGATTCCCTCCGGGCGCCTGCGCGTCACCAGGGAGAAGAGCAGTCCCCGCGCCTTCTGGGAGAGGTTGGGCACCCCGCAGAGGTCGGAGAGCGCCCAGTAGCCGTCCCACTTGAAGAAGGGAAACAGGTTGGCGATCAGCATCATGTCAAGCCCAAGCGCTGCGGTCAGGAAGGGGCCCCATCCCCATGCAGAATGGCCCAGGTACAAGAGCGTGCTGATCAGTGTCTGGAAATAGAGTCCGCCCAGATCGACCACCAGGCGGCGGCGGCGGGGAAGCTCCCAACTGGCTCGCACATCCGCAAAGAAGACGGGAAAGACCAGGTAGAGGGCCACCCCGATTGGGCCGTGATCACACCCGAAGCGACGGCAGGCGGTGACGTGCCCCAACTCGTGAAACAGGAGGCCGAACATCATCAGTGCAACCACGACGAGAAAGCCCTCACCCCCGGTCAGAAATGAGGCCCCCCGGGCCGCCGTCGCCGCCAGGTCTTCCAGGGCGGGGAGCCGGATGACCAGGGCTGCTGCCACAACGAAGGCGGCCGCAGCCGGGTGAAACAGGGGCGCGAGGCTCTGGGTGACGGCCCGGAGCCTCTCGGGAGAGAGGAACGACGCCTTCAGGGAGAGGTGGCTGCGGGCGGCTGCTCGCGCGACCGCGAGCGGCTTCCCGTCGGGACCGGCCACCAGCAGTCCGTTGGGGATCAGGACCTCATCGAGGACCCGGTGGATGAACCGCTCCGGCACCTGCTGCCCAGAGGTTTCGCAGAGCGCATGGGCGATCTGGCCCGGGGTCCGTGTGCCGTCGCAGAGGCGCATCACCTGATAGGTCTCCGAGCCCACCCGCCAGCGGCGGGGACCAAAGGTCACGAGGAATTGTGGTTCACTGCCGGCGGCGTCGAGTTGACGGATCTGCAGACCCTGCTGCAGCGCCGGACAGTATGCGCTTGCGCGTGCGGACGACTCTGTCATGGCGTCACCCCCGGCGAGGCTCAAGTTGTGTCAGCAGTGCCCGCAGGGCGAAGGCGGTGGTCAGGATCGCACTCTGATAGATGGGGATTGCCGTGGCCTGTGCCGGCTGGCGGAGTCCGGGGCTGAGGAAGGGCGACCCGCACCAACTGCCATCCGGGCGCTGCGTTCCCAGGAGATAACCCACCCCGGCCTCCAGCGCCTGCCGCCTGCGCGGCCGCTCTCCGGGCAGCATGCCCAGCGCCAATACGGCGAGTGCCGTGGCCTGGGGGTTGCCCCATCCGCCGTCGGACTGCTGCCTCCTTCGGAGCCACTCTTCCGCCTTCTCCAGCGCCTGGCCGGCCGGTCCGACCCGGCTGAGCAGTCGCACGCAGGCGTAGACAGGGTAGACCGAGTCGAGGTACCAGCGCGATGACCAGGAACCGTCCGGCCTCTGCATGCGCTCCACCAGGAGTGTGCCGGAGCGGATCGCCTCGCTGAACCGCTCCCCGGGGATCTGTGCGAGCCCTGCCAGGAGGTTGGCCTTGACCTCCGGATCCGGCCCCTCCCCACCCAGTAGCTGGAGCAACTGCAGGGAGAGCTTCGCCCCCTGCAGATCTTGCGTCCCGCCGACCAGGAAGGTGGGGAGATCCCTCTGCCGCATCTCCACGGCGGCGAGGGCGGGAGCCAGGGCCTCCACCCCCTCCGGTGAGTCCAGCAGGACCGGGAGCAGGTGCCCCAGATCGTCGGCGTTGGCCGGAATCCCCGGCAGGCCCGAGTAGTAGGACCACCCGTGATCGGTGGTGCGAGAGTTGATCAGAAAGGCACGCTCCTGGTCAAGCACCCGCCGGTCGAGCGGGAGCCCCAGGGCGGCCGCCTCGGTCAGGGCCTGGGCAATCAGCGCACGCTGGCGGAGACTGGCTCGTATGACCGGCTCGGAACCCTTGCGCCCAAGTTCGGGCGGGACGGGCATGTTGTGGCTGGCGGTGGGGAAGCCGACCGCCTGCTGAGCGACAAGCAGGCGCAGGGCCCGGTCTGCACAGGCAGCCAGGCGAGGGGTCGCCGCCCCCTCGTCCGGCTGTCCGAGCTTGATCAGATACGGCGGATGCCGGGCCTTCAGCACGTCCGAGTACAGCCGCACCACCCGGTAGTGCAGCAGGCGGTTGAAGGCCTCCCAATCCGGGAGCTTCAGTCCCTGCAGGGCAAAGAGCGACCGGTCCAAGTGATCCAGACTCAGATCCAGCAGCTCCCGGTAGAGACCGGACTGGTACAGGCGCCGGCCCATCTGCTCCAACTGCTCCTCGTCAGCAGGCCCCGACCACTCGAGCTCCCCATCCGCCAATATGCGGTCGAGCACGTAGGAGAGCCGGCCAGACCTGGCATCCTCCCGCCAGTCGGTCAGGTCGTCGTAGAGCTGAAAGCCGATGGCCAGCAGGTCGTGGGACTCCAGCAGTGGCGGGACCACCGAAAGATCACCGCCCAGCAGGGCGACGGCCACCGCTGGGTTCTTGGCCAGAGCAGACTTGCCGCGGGCGATCACCGCAAAGCGATCAAAGGCGAGCCGCTCCGCAAGGGGGGTGTCAGCCGCCGTCGCCTCCAGCCTCAGGGCGTCAAGCCACTCCACGTGAAAGCGCTCGAACCACTGCCAGTACTCGTGGTCGGTCCCGAAGAGCCCGGCGAGGTGACGCATCGACTCCCCATAGACATAGGGCACCCAGAGGTGATTCCACCGGTCGGTCTCCTGGCCGTCAAAGGCGGCATCGGACGCAAGGCAGGCGACCCGGTAGTAGTGCATGGCGGTCGCCAACTCGCGCAGGCGCTCAGGGTCCAGCCCCGGAAAGAGCGGGGCAAACAGGAACGGGTACGCATCATACAGATTGGTCAAGGGGGGGCGAAGCTGTTCAACCCCGAGCCGCCCCTGCAGCAGGCGGTAGGTTTTCAGGCAGCCCTCGTGGATCCGACGGCCTTCGGCGACATACTCGGGGCGAAGGAGTCCGACAAGGTCCATCATCAACCTCCATGTTGCTGGCGAATAAAGGCGATAAGAAGGGTGCCGGGGGAGGCACCAAGGATGCGGTACTTTAGATCACGTCGTGAACCCCACAGGCGTGAGCCGCCCAGCAGGCCAACTCAAAGCGATCCTCCAGCTCCTCGGCCAGACGCTTCTCAACGCTGTTGACAGCGAAAAGCTTGTTGTTCAGGCTCTTCATGGTCATCCGCTTCTTCTCCATCCCCGGTCACCCCCTTCGGCGCGACAGCATTGACACTGTTTACAGGACTAGACCAGGTACCTCCCCCGGACACAGCTTGATCGAGAGCCAGCCGTGCGTCGCCAGGCAGGGCAGACAGGGCAGCCGCCTGCCGGACGGTCGCGGATTTCGCAGAGACTACCGACAGTCGCTGCCATGGGCCTGATCGACGAGCGGTGCAAACTGCAGAGAGTCCCACTCCCGGTAGGTATCGGCGAGGGTCCGGACAAACAGGCCCTGGATCCCGTCACAATAGTTGGCGTAAAGGGTCCCCTTCTTGTCATGTGCCATGACGGCACACCCGCCCCCGCAAATCAGGGCGTACTTGCAGACGCTGCACTCCGGGACGTTCTTGATCGTGCGGTTGAACCACTGGCCCCAGGCGACAGGGTCCAGCTGGACCCCATCCGGTCCGTAGCTGCCAACCCTGCCCTGTGGCTTGCCCACCCAATCCCAGCAGGAATAGATCTCGCTGTGGGCATCGAAGATCATCATGCCGGTGTGAGCACCGCAGTAGGCGCCCTTGAATTTGAAGTACCCCTGTGTGCTCAACAGGCCCATCACCTGCCCCCGCACCGCGGTTCCCATCGCCAGGACCTCCATGTCCGGATTGACCTGGTTCTGCTCGGCAATGTACCGGTACAGCTCAATCGTGGAGAGCTTCCCACCGTGTTCGGTGCCGGTCACAGGCTCGGCATAGATGGCGAAGTTCCTGCGCCGGTGCCAGCCCCGGGAGCTGATGAGCCCCATCAACTCCGGAAGGGACTGGTAGTTCTCGCGCGACACGTTCACCCGAATCCGCACCGCTACCCCCTGGTCCAGGGCGTAGTCGATATTCTGCATGATCTTGTCAAAGGTGCCTTCACCGCCGGCCCGAAACCGGCGTCTGTTGTGGATGGAGGCAGGGCCGTCCACCGTGATCTGCATATCCGCAAAGTGACCGGCGCGGATCAGGTTGTCGAACTCCTCCAGTTGCCAGCCGTTGGTCACGGCGCCGAACTTGTAGCCCAACTCCGCACCCTTCTTGACGATGTAATTGACGATCGCCACCGTGTCGGTCTGGAGCGGTTCGCCACCATACAGAGTGATCTTGGCCCCCTGGCGATGTGAGCCGCCACTGGCCGCGGCGATCGCTTCAAAGACCTGGTCAACCTGCTCCTCCGTCATCAGGTGGTTCATCCACTCGGCGCCCTTCTCGTACATCCACGTCTCAAAGCAGTAGGGACAGCGGAAGTTGCAGGCGTATGTCGGCACGATCATGAAGATCGGTTGGGTCGACTGCATGGTATGCAGGGTGTCCGAGAGTTCCCAGACGTGCTCTCGCTCCCGCTGGCTGTCCCACTCGGTCAGGTACCCACGCTGGGCGAGCCGCTCCCTGATCTCCTCCGGGATCTCACTGAGCACCGTGGGATCCTTGCCCCCCGCCTGCAGCATCTCGTACAGGTCCGTGGATACGACATCCAACGCCCCGGTGTACCCATGAACCATGACCACCTCGTCACGCTCCGGTAGCCGAGATCCGATGATATACTCACTGACCCTGGTCACGCGGCCTCTCCTCCCCTTCTTGTCAGCAGATGGTAGCCGCCGCCTGCTATCAGTACCAGAGCCAACAGCACCAGCGTCACGCCACCGCTCTCCAAGCTCTCCGTCCCTGCTGCCCAACCCTCGGCAGACCACCGGACCAATCCGGCCGGCTCCATCCATCCGATCGGGGTGGTGAACAGGCCCAGCACACAGACGTTCCACAACCAGTGGATCCCGATGCTCATCCAGAGTCGGCCGGTTCGCAGGCGGGCCAGGGCGAACAGTGCGCCGAGGAGGGCGATGTTGATCAGGAAGAGCATGGACGGCGCATTGGCGGCGTGAAGCAGTGTCCAGATCCCCGTGGAGAGGAGCACCGCCAGCCACGGCCGGAAGAAGCGGGCCAGCAACTCGGGCAGATAGCCTCGAAAGACCAGCTCCTCATACACGGCGACTCCAAGGTTGTGGACCAGCACCCATGGCAGCGTGCGCCAGAAGAGAGTCCCCGGCGCCTGCCACTCGACCGCCCCCGTAGCCATGACCCCTGCCCCCAGAGCCATGAGGCTGATGGCTGTCGCCAGCGCCGCTCCGGTCGCCAGCTCCCGGCGCAGCCGTCCGCCTCCCCTCTGCAGGAGGGCCGGCTTGGGCTGTAACCTGCGCAGCAGTGCGGTGAAGAGAACCCAGGAGAGGGCAGCCACAAGGACCGTGACCAGAGCGTTGACCGGCGCAAAGCCGATCCGTCGGGCAAGGCTCCTCAAGGCTGCTCCGCCCAGAGCCAGGCTCCCCTGCCATGCTCCCAGCACGGCCGCGGCCCCCCCGAGGAAGAGCAGGACCTCGTGCATGTTCTGGCGCCAGGAAGATGGCGGAGACGACGGGCGAGGTTGCTCAATGAAGCGCATAACGGCGTCGCCCCCTCAATTCTTTCTTGCATTATACCGTTGCACTAGTATAACATCAAGGTTGAATAGCGTGTTAGTCTAATAATTCGTTCGACATGTTGCGCGCTAACCACGGAATTGTCAACCAATAGTGAGGGATTTCATGAAAGAGGAGATCAGGCAGGCGATGGGCCGGGGGATTCAGTATCTGATGCGCCGACAGGATATGACCGGGGCCTGGCACGACTTCCCACTGATCACCGGCTACGGAAGCAGCTGGCCCACCGCATTCGCCGGGCTTCAGCTGGCCTACGTCCGGCCCGAACAGCCCATGTACCATGCGGTGAGCGCCATGATAGCCCGAGCGAGACTCTGGCTGCTCTCGAATCGGACGGCAGCGGGTGGATGGGGCTTCAGCGAAGGGATTCCGGAGGATGCCGACTCCACGGGGATCGGACTGCTCTTCATGGCCGCCGTCCGGGCGCCCGAGTTTGATGCCCTGGCCGCACGGGCCCTCGGCCTTTTCCACCAGGGCGAAGATGGAGGGGTCAGTACCTACCACCCCGCCACACTGGACCGGGTCGCCGGACAGGACCCGTTCTTTCCCGGGTCGTCGGAGAGCTATGGCGGGTGGACCAGTTCGGTTCCGTCGGTGACTGCCGCCGCTCTGCTGTGCTGGTCCGGCAATCAGCGGGAGCGGTCCCGCATGGAACGTGCGACTGCCTATCTGCTCGGACAGCAGGGGGAAGATGGCCGGTGGGAGGACTACTGGTGGCGCCAACCGTACTACCCCACCTTCATGACCGTCTCCGCCCTGCAGGCCGTCAACCAGGGTGAGGAGGCCACGGCCCGGGCGGGAGCCTGGGTTCAGCGGACCCAAGCCCCGGACGGAGGCTGGCCGTTGAAGAACAGAATCACCAACGCCTTCTCCACCGCCCTGGCAGTCCTGACCCTCATGCGGGCGGCCCGGCAGAGCGGCGAGGCGATCGAGGCGGGTATCCGGTGGCTGTTGGCCAATCAGAATCTGGACGGGGGCTTCCCACCGGGGGCGATGATGGTCGTGCCCCCGTCAAACATGACACCGGTGGCATCTGCCCTCGAGCGAATGGGGCTACCCCACCTTTTGGACGACCGGAGCGTCTTCACAACCGCCATAGCGGTACGTGCGCTCGCCGAGTACCTGGCGGCGGCGGGGTAAGAGAAGGCGGGGCATCCCGTGAACCTCGTCACTCCCGACTCGGTAGAGTGCGGCTGGATCGGACAGCATTCAAAGAGGCCCCGTACTGCGTTGTGCAGCACGGGGCCTCCCTCTGTTCCGTTCGTTTCTAGATAGCCACCCAGCCGCCGTCGGCGATCAGCCCGATGCCGTTGACGAAGCTCGAATCCTCACTGGCGAGGAAAAGGGCGACAGTCGCGATCTCCCGCGGCTCTGCGGTCCGGGGGGAGGTTGCGGCGGTCTGCATCAGCTTGGCAACGCCCTCCGGATGCGGCTCCCCACCGATCCCGATCGCCGTGGCCACACCACCGGGCAGGATTGCGTTGCAGCGGATTCCTTCCTTCGCATAGTAGCCGGCCACGTTCTTCGTCAGGCCGAGGACCGCATGCTTGGAGGAGGTGTACGCCACCCCTGCCGCGCCGCCGCGCACGCTGGCGACCGACGCCGTGTTGATGATCGATCCGCCACCCTGCTTGAGCATGATGGGTACGGCCTTGCGGATGGCGTAGAACGGACCATTCAGGTTGACGCCCATCACCCGGTCCCAAAGATCGTCCGAGCAGTCGGCCACAGGGGTTGCACGGTCCATGATGCCCGCGTTGTTGACCAGGACATCCAGCCGGCCGTAGTTGTTCACGGCGGCATCGATCATGGCCTCGACCTCCTCCACCTTGGCCACATTGGCGACCACGGCGGTCGCTGTACCACCAGCGGCCCGGATCTCACTCACGACCTGCTCGACACCGGCGGGAACGATGTCAGCAGCCACAACCTTGGCTCCCTCGGCGGCGAACAGCTTCGCCATCTCCTTGCCCATTCCCGAACCAGCTCCTGTGATCACTGCGACCTTACCCTTCAGCCTCACTTGCTTCGTCCCCCACTTTGCGTATTACCATCGCCAACCCTTCCATGTTGGAAGGACTGACGATCTGGCCGGTCTAGATGTGTCGCCGGGCGACCGTCAGGTACTTTCCCAGCAGAAGCGTGAAGATCTGGGTCTCCTCCGGTGTGAACTCCTCCAGGATCTTCGCCGTTCGCTCTACCAGAAAGCCCGTGATCGCACGGGAGAGTTCCATTCCCGAGTCTGTAAGGGAAACCCTGATCACCCGCCCGTCGGCAGGGTCGGGTCGCCGCTCGGCGAAGCCGCCCTCCTCCATCCAATCGACAAGCCGGGTCGCCGTCGACAGGGGGATGTCCAGGGCGCTGCTCAACTGGCCCATGGTCATGCTGCCCTCGTGCCGGGAGAGCACATGGCCAATGCGGAAGAGGAGCTGGTAGGACTCGGTCCGGCGTTGAAGGCCCCCGGGGTTGAGGCTCTCCAGCAGCTCTCGGAGCCGGACGACGTCGCGGGGGGCCATGGAGAGCCCGGGCTGCAGGTAGAAGAGGTCGAGGAAGATACCGAGCAGCCGGTCAGCCGGTTCGAGTGTGGGGTTCATTCCACAGATCCTTCCATGTAGGAAATATATAATGTAAGATGATTATATCTCTTTCATCCCCCGAGTCAACTATTTCGCGTTCATTTCCGTGCGAGAACCGAGGTGCTCCCGCTCACCCCCGTGACATAGCCGTAAAGCGAAGGGGCTGAACACAACGATGGTGTTCAGCCCCTTCTATGCTACTTCACCGGCATGAACTGCCCGGGCTCCAGCCCGTCGCTCTCTACCGGGAGCCCTACAAGGCCGGTCTCGGTCCCGGTCTCGTGCCACTCGCCCGCCTCCCAGAAGACGGCGTCCCCAGCGCTGACCGGGATGCGGTCGCCGTCACCGGCTCGAACCCACCCCTCCCCCTGAACGACCAGGAGCAACTGCGGGACGGTCGCCTGGTGATATCCCAACACGCCGCCCGGCTCCAGGTAGAAGCAGCCGACCTGTGTCGGTGCGGTCGTACGAACTCCCCGGGCAATGAACGCATTGACGCTGGCGAAGGCCGGAATCGGCTTGGCGACGCCCCGGTCAAATCGATACAGTTTCACGCTTCCTCCCCCTTTGCGGTCACATTCGGTGACATTCGTGGCGATCCCTGGCGAAATGGGTTCCATTGAACGCAGTCCGTTGCAGTCTGTCCCAGTCCGTTGCAGTCTGTCCCAGTCCGTCGCAGTCCGATGCAGTCCAATGCAGTCCGATGCAGTCCGATGCAGTCCGATGCAGTCCGATGCAGTCCGATGCAGTCCGATGCAGTCCGTTGCAGTCCGATGCAGTCCGATGCAGTCCGTCGCAGTCCGTCGCAGTCCGTTGCAGTCCAGTGACATGGGCCTCGGTTCCTACCACATATAGGAATCTGGTCCTATTCCCAACTTAATCCAACTCAGGCTATAATCGGATTGTGGCGATCGACCCACGGCCAAGTAAGAGAGGAGAACGCGCATGGCAGATGAGGCCCAGGTTTCCCAATCGGTGGTAAACGGGCAGATTACCGACGTGGTGCACCCCGACAGCCCCGTCGAGGCCGCCCCAGCGGCACCCAAGCTGCTCGACCTGAGCAAGGTCTCCGATCGGACGAACGCGGAAAAGGGTTCGAAGATGACGATCCACAAGGGAACCGTGGCCACTAGCACCCTGGAGGGTGGCGACACGGTCAAGGAGACAGCCGTCAAGAGGAAGCTCCCCTCCCCCCTCCCGGCGGCGATGGACCTCGCCCCCATTGACGATGAGCCGATGGCGGTCCTCGGCATCCCGGTCACCAAGGCCACCAAGTCCAACCTTGCCCTTGAGTGGGAAGATGACGGCCGCACCTTCCATGCAAACCTGCGCCGCCTCCTCCGTCTCAAGGAGGTCACGATCCCGAACCGGACCCGTATGTTGTTGCACCTGGACCCAGTCGACGACCCCGCCTACGGCCCGTGCGTGAAGATCTGGTGGCACAAGGATTCCTTTGTCCGGGTCATCGCCCGTAAGCAGAAGGAGGACGAGGAACAGGAGGACGAGGAGCAGAAGGACGAGCAGCAGAAAGACGAGCAGCAGAGCAGTAACTAAAGCCAGGAGCGGCCGGGAAGATACCCCGGTCGCTCCTTCTCCACTTCTACCCCAACTCACCGGACCGGATCACGTCCCGATACCAGTAGGCGCTCGCCTTCGGCGTTCGCTGCTGCGTCTCGTAGTCTACGTGTACCAGCCCGAACCGCTTTGAGTAGCCAAACGCCCACTCGAAGTTGTCGATGACCGACCAGATAAAGTAGCCCTTCAGGTTCACCCCCGCGGCCATCGCCCGGTGGGCCGCGGCGAAGTGCGCCCGCAAATAGTCAATCCGGGCCTGGTCATCCACCCGGCCATCCGGCGCGACCACATCCGGATGGGCCATGCCGCTCTCCGTCACGTAGATCGGCACACCCCCATACACCTGGTGGATGCGGCCCAGCAGCAACTCCAGCCCATTCGGGTAGATCTCCCAGCCCATGTCGGTCTTGGGCCCCGGCCCCGGCACGACCCGGGTCTTCAGCAGCCCGCCATCATCATCATGGGCGACGAGATTCCGGAAGTAGTAGTTCAGTCCCAGGAAGTCGACCGGCGCACCCATCACCCGCAGATCCCCCGGCTGGAGCAGCCCGGGCCGGATCGCCTCGCGATAGAGTTGGACCATATCCGCCGGGTAGGTCCCGAAGAAGACCGGGTCCAGGAACCAGCGATTGGCGTACCCATCCTGCCGCTGGGCCGCCGCCCTGTCCCCGGGCGACTCGGTCGCCGGCTCGCAGAGGGTGCAGATCAGTGTAATGCCGACCTGCCCCTTCAGCCCGCTCTGCCGGTAGGCCTGGACCGCCAGGCCGTGCCCCAGCAGGAGATGGTGCGAGGCAGCGAGCGCCGCCGGCCAGTCCTTCTTGCCCGGGGCCATCTCGCCGGTCAGATGCCCCAGCATGGCACTGCACCAGGGCTCATTCAGGGTGATCCAGTGGGGGATCGAGTCGCCCAGGGCTTCGTACATATAGGCGGCGTACTCGGCAAAGCGGTAGGCCGTCACCCGGTTCTCCCACCCCCCGGCATCCTGCAGGGCCTGCGGCAGGTCCCAGTGGTAGAGCGTCGCCATGGGCGTGATCTCCGCCCGCTGAAGCTCATCCACCAGGCGCCGGTAGAAGTCGACCCCCTTCGTATTCGACTGCCCCACCCCGCTCGGGAAGATGCGCGGCCAGGCGATCGAGAACCGGTAGGACTTGAGCCCCAGCTCCTTCATGAGGGCGACGTCCTCCCGGAACCGGTGGTAGTGGTCGCAGGCGACATCGCCATTCTGCATCTGATAGACATTGCCAGGAGTGCGGGCGAATCGGTCCCAAATTGACTCGCCCCGGCCATCCTCCCAGGCAGCCCCCTCGATCTGATAGGCCGCCGTGGCGGCGCCCCAGAGGAACCCATCGGGGAACTTCATCCACACGCCCCCTACTTCTTCTTGGAGTACTTCCGCATATCGATCGCGACCGCTGAGATGATGATCAGGCCCTTCACGATGTACTGGACATACGGATTGACGCCAATAAAATTCAGGCCATAGTTGATCACCTGGAAGATCAGCACGCCAGTCACGATCCCCGGCACCGTGCCGACGCCGCCGGAGAGCGAGACGCCGCCCACGACCGCCGCAGCGATCGCGTCCAGCTCGTACATGTTGCCGGTGTTGTTGGTGGCACTGCCAATGCGGGCTGCCTCCAGGGTGCCGGCGAAGCCGTAGAGGGCGCCGGCGATCGCATAGATCGCCAGGAGCGTCCTGGTCACGTTGACGCCCGAGACGACCGCCGCCTCCGGGTTGCCGCCGATCGCATACATGTTCTTGCCCAGCCGGGTCTTGTTCCAGAGGAACCACATGACCACGGCCGTAATGATCGCATAGATCACTAGGTAGGGGACAGCGGCATCGCCCTTGAAGAAGTACCCCTGCCCGTACTCCATGAATTTCTCGTCCAGGCCGCCGATCGGTTGGGCGCCGTAGGGCGGGCGGTCGAAGTAGATCGAGGTCACGCCGTAGATGATCACCATCATGCCCAGGGTGGCCACGAAGGGCGGGACCTTGAAGGATGCCACAGCCACGCCGTTCACCACGCCGATCACGGCACCGATCGCCACGCAGAGCAGGACCGGTACATAGACCGGCAGCTGCGGCAGGTCGGGGTACATGCGGTAGGCGTAGTCCACCGCCTGGAGCATGGAGGCCGAGACCACGGCTGTCAGGCCGACAATGCGGCCCGCCGAGAGGTCGGTACCGTTGGTGATCAGGATCCCGGAGACACCAAGGGCGATGATCGTGCGGGTAGAGGCCTGAGCGAGAATGTTGCGCAGGTTCATGATCGAGACGAAGGCCGGCTCAATGACGATAATCGCCACCAGCAGCGCCAGCAGGATGATGTAGATGACGTTATTGGCCAGGACGGCCTTGACCTGACGGCGGTCTACCTGGGTGTTCAGGCTCATGGTTCTCCACCCTTCCTTACAGGTACTTGGCGGCCAGGCGGAGGATCTCTTCCTGAGTCGCCTCGCTCGTCTGTAGAATCCCGGCGACCCGCCCGTTGCTCATGACCAGGATCCGGTCCGTCACCCCAAGCAACTCAGGCATCTCCGAGGAGACCATAATGATCCCCTTGCCCTCTTTCGCCAACTGGATCATCAGCTGGTAGATCTCATATTTGGCGCCGACATCAATGCCTCGGGTGGGCTCATCCATCATCATGATCTCAGGTTTGGTGAGGAGCCAGCGACCCAGGATCACCTTCTGCTGGTTCCCGCCGGAGAGGCTCGCCATCGGCGTTTTGTGCGATGGGGTTTTGACCCGCAGGGAGTTGATCACCCAATCCGTGTCCGATGCGGCCCGGCGCTCATCTAGCAGGCCGATGAAGCGGACATAGCGCTTTACGTTCGCCATCAGGGCGTTGAAACTGACCGAGAGCATGGGGAAGATTCCCGTGGCCCGGCGTTCTTCCGTGACCAGCGAGAAGCCCAACTCCATGGCCTCCTCCGGCGAATGGGGCTGCACCGCCTTCCCGCGGAGGATGACCTTGCCTGCCTGAACCCGGCGCATGCCGAACAGCGACTCCAGGATGTCGGTCCGCTTGGAGCCAACCAGGCCGGCCACGCCGAGGATCTCGCCCTTGCGCAGATCAAAGGAGACGTCCTTGATCGAGCGCTCCGCTACGGCGGTCAGCCCTTCGACCTTCAGGACCACCTCGCCCGGCTCGTTCTCCTTCGGGGGGAACCGGTGGGAAAGGTCGCGGCCGACCATCAGCCGGATGATCTCATCGGTCGTCAGTTCCTGCGATGGCTTGGTCTCGATCCATTTACCATCGCGCATGATCGTCACTTCATCGGCAATGCGGAGGATCTCCTCCATCTTGTGGGAGATATAGATGATCCCGCACCCCTTCTCCCGCAGCACGCCGATGATCCGGAAAAGGTGCTCCACCTCCCGCTCGGTCAGCGATGAGGTCGGTTCATCCATGACGACGATCTTCGAGTTGTAGGAGACCGCCTTGGCGATCTCGACCATCTGCTTCTGGGAGACCGAGAGTCGGGCCAGCTGCTCCCGTGGGTCGATGTCGATATCCAGGTCCTTGAAGATGTGCAGGGTCTCTTCGTACATCTTCTTGTGGTCCACGAAGGGACCTTTCATGGGGAAGCGGCCCAGCCAGATGTTCTCCATGACGTCCCGCTGGCGCACCTGGTTCAGCTCCTGGTGCACCATGGAGACGCCGTGGTCGAGCGCCTGCTTGGCGTCGGCGAAGTGGACCTTCTGCCCGTCCAGCCGGATCTCGCCCGCATCGGCGTGGTAGATGCCGAAGAGGCACTTCATAAGGGTCGACTTTCCGGCCCCGTTCTCGCCCATGAGGGCGTGGACCGTTCCGGCCCGCACCCGCAGCGAGACATCGTCCAGCGCCTTGACCCCCGGGAACTCCTTGGAGATGGAGAGCATCTCCAGCAGATAGGGATGAGCGTTCGTCATGCGCACCATCTCCTTGCGCGGTCGAGGTGCACACCGGTGCACCTCGACTGATATTTCCAAGTGGGAGGATGGCTGTCGCCCTCCTCCCACCCCTCCACCGCCTACCGGATCGGATGCACGGGAGCGTTTGCGCTACTCCCGTGACCCTCACGGGCTATCCGGGCAGGGGCCGTCATGCCTACTTATACGCCTCTTCGGCGACCTTCAGGTTATCCTTGGTAATAGCGACGTAGGGGACGCGGACGGCCTTGTCATCGCCGATCTTCCAGCTGGTGCCCTCGGCCGGCTGCTTGCCCATCGCCACGTTGTAGGCGAGGTCGAAGGTGGCCTGGCCCTGGTTCTTGGCGTCGTTCAAGACGGAACCGACCAGGGTCCCCTCCTTAATCTGGGTCAGGGCGTCGGGAATGGCGTCAACGCCCACGACCGGCATGAACTTGCCGCCGGTGAAGTAGCCGTTCGCCTTCAGGGACTGAATAGCGCCGAGGGCCATGGCGTCGTTGTTCGCCACGACGAACTCGATCTTGTCGCCGTGCTTCGCCAGCCAGGCGTCAAGCAGTTCCTTACCCTTCACCGAGTCCCACATGCCGGTCTGCTCCTCGAGCTTCTCCACGCCGATGCCGGCCTTGGTGACCGTCTCAATGGAGTACTTGGTGCGGGCCTCGGCGTCCGGATGGCCCGGCTCACCCTTCAGCATGACGTACTGAATCTTGCCGTCGCCGTTCTTGTCCCAGCCCTTGTTGGCCTTCCAGGCGTCCACGATCATCTGGCCCTGCATGACACCCGACTCCGAGGAGGTGGTGCCCACGTACCAGGCCTTATCATAGCTCTTCATATCCTCGGCAGATGGTTCCTTGTTGAAGAAGATGACCGGGAGATTGGCCGCCTTCGCCTTGGCGATGATCGTCGCAGCGCCCTGCGGGTTGACCAGGTTGATCGCCAGCGCCTTGACGCCCTTGGAGATCATGGTGTCGACCTGCTCGTTCTGCTTGCCCTGATCGTTCTGGGAATCATTCATGGAGAGCTCGGCCTTGTCACTGTTCTTCTCGATGGCCCGGCGGACGAAGGACATGAAGTTGTCATCGTACTTGTAGATCGTCACACCGATGTTGGGCTTGGAGCCGGAACCCGAGGAGCCAGCGCCGCCGCAGGCAGCCAGGAGCAAGGTGGATGCCATCAGGAGTGCCAGGAGCTTTTTCACAAGTCTTCCCCCTTCACGTGTTGGAACTGGACGTTCTGAACCTGAACAGACCGACACTGAGTCAAGGGTAGGCCATTCACCGGCCCCACGCGGGTGGGATCGGGGAAACTTGTTCTCTTCATGAGAGCCGGGTCAGTTTGATCGCCGGCATCAGCCGGTCCAGATCAGCCAGCTCCGGGGAGGCGACCGCATCGGTCATGGCGTTGGCCGTGCCGCAGGCCACCCCGAGACGGAGGGTCTCATCGATCGAACGGCCCGTCAGACGGCCGGCCAGAATCCCGGCCACCAGGGAGTCACCGCTGCCGACCGAGTTGCGCAGGGCAACCGGTGGTGGCTGGCACTGCCAGGTCCCATCGGGGCCGGTGTAGAGGAGGCCGTCCTGGCCGAGGGAGACGGCGACGGCTCGGGCGCCGTGCGACCGCATCAGCCGGGCTGCGTCCAGCAGGTCCGCGTGATCACTCAGCGCACGGCCCGCCCAGGCGGCCAGCTCCTCCCGGTTGGGCTTGACCAGATCCGGCCCAGCCGGCAGTGCCTGGCGCAGGGCCTCTCCGCTGCCGTCCAGGGCCACGAAGCCACCGGCCCCCCGGCTGATGCGGATCAACCGGGCGTAGTAGTCGGGGGGCAGCCCCGGTGGCAGCGAGCCCGAGAGGACCACCGCCCGGGCTCCCGATGCCAGCCGGATGAAGCGATCGATGAACCGTTCCGCCTCTCCGGCGCTGATCACCGGGCCGGGCTCCCGGATCTCGGTCAGGCTCCCACCCTCCTGGTCGACCAGGACCAGGCAGGTCCGGTTCTCACCGTCGATCCACTCGAAGTCGGCCGCGATCCCGAGCCGCTCCAGGTCTTCTTTTATGAAGGCTCCCGCATGGCTACCGGCGAAGCCGGTCGCCAGCGTGTTCACGCCCAGCAGGTGCAGCACTCGGGCCACGTTATTCGCCTTCCCGCCCGCCACCCGGTTCACCGTCTGTACGGTATGGATGGCGCCGGTCTGAAGGCGCTTGATTATGTATGTCGTATCGACCGCAGCGTTCAGGGCGACGGTCAGCGCCGCATGGACCACGGTCAGGCCCCCTTTCGCTGGTGGGCGGTCAGGCCTGGCAGGAGCGCCGCCGCCCCTACCACCCCGGCCTCCTCGTGCAGGGCCGCCGGGACGATCTCGTAGGTCTCCCGGATACCCGGCATGGTCAGCTCCAGCGCATAACGGCGCATGGGCTCGAAGAGCTGGTCGCCCGCCTCCGCCATCCCTCCGCCGATGATCACCCGCCTGGGATTAAACAGGTTGGCCATGTAGCTAATCCCGAGCCCCAGCTCCCAGGCGACCCGATCGACGAGGGCGGCCGCCGGGCTCTCGCCGGCTGCGGCCCTGGCGAAGAGTTCCCGGGTGTCGGCGGCGATCCCCATCTCCCGGGCCCGCCGGCCAACCGCCCTACCCCCCGCCACCGCCTCCAGGCAGCCACGCTTGCCGCATCCACACAGGGGACCGTCCGGCTCCACGGTCACGTGGCCGATCTCCCCCGGCCGGCCGCTTCCACCCTGGAAGAGCTGGCCGTTCAGCACGACACCGGAGCCGATGCCCGTACCCAGGGTGAGCAGCACGAAGTCCGATATCCCTCGCCCGGCGCCGAAGTGGAGTTCCCCGACCGCATGGCAGCGGGTGTCGTTCTCCATCTCCAGCGGAAGGCCGTAGTCGGCGAACTGGGCCAGCACCGGCACGTTCCGCCAGCCCGTGTTCGGGCTCTGAACTGAGAGGCCCCGAGCCCGGTCGATCAACCCGGGCATCCCCAGGCCGATACCGACCAGTTCACGCCCCCCGGCCGCCGTGAGCAGCCGGTCGATCAGCGCACGCATCGCCTGGAAGATCGTGGCCGCCCCCCCATCTACTGGGGTCGGAACTCGGAGGGTCTGGAGAACGCCTCCCTGGCTGTCGACCAGGCCGGCGCTGATCTTTGTGCCGCCCACATCCAACCCGATGGCACAACGCTCCGCCACGGCTACTGCCCAACCTTTTGCTTGAAGAGGTCAATGATCGCCACCGGGGTGGGATCGGCCCCCTTGCGGATCGCCATGTAGATCGTGAAGAAGTCGCCCAGGATGACGAGGGAGAGCATCCGGGTCAGCCGTCCCTCCCCGGTCGCCCAGACCGTCTCCACCCGGCCCATCCGCTCTGTCAGGATCTCGGTCGTGGCGCTCCAGCGCTTCTCCATCTGTCCCGTCTCGGCCTCGCTGTCCCGCAGGAGCAGGAAGCCGAGGGTTTGGCAGAGTTCGGGTTGCATATCCCAGCCCACCGCTTCATCGTGGTGGAGATGGGGAATCGTGTTCCAGAAGGCCATGTACTTCGAGTTCTCGCCCAACTGGTTCTTGATCCGCCAGGCGACGGCGTCATAGTGGTCGGCGAAGCCGTAGATGACCGGAATGTGCGGCCCGAGCGCATTGGCGAGCCGCTTCGCCTCGTTGCCGTCGGCGACCGGCGTCTCGGGGCGGTAACGGTCGACCAGATCGGGCATCGCGGCCGTGGCTGCATCGAACTCGGATTGGAAGTCCGGCGCCAGACCCCAGCGGTTCAGCAGGGCGAGGATCGGCATCATTATGTAGCCCACGGCGATCCGGGGCATGAAGCCGCCCGGGACCTCCAGGTAGGGCCTGCCTGCGCTCGTCAGGTTCTCCTTCAGCCTGCCGCCGGCGCCGAGGCCGAGCACGGTAGCCCCTCTGGCGATCGCCTGGGCAGCGCTGCTGTTGATCTCCTCGGTCTTGCCCGAGTGGCTTATCGCGATGACGATCGAATGCTGATCCACATAGGCCGGGGCATTATACCCCTGCACGGAGATGATCGGGACGCTGCACCGGTCAAAGAGGTAGGAGCGGAGCAGGTTGGCGCTGGCGGCTGACCCGCCGCCGGTACCTAAGAGGACCACCTCATCCACCCGCTCGGGACGGGGCGGCAGGGGGAAGTTCATGCCGAGGGCGAGCCCTTCCTGAAACTGCTGCGGATAGGCAATGGTCAGATCGAACATGTGAAGGGTGTCGTGCGAGCGAACAGCAGCGGTGTCATTCAGGTCGATCACGGGAAACCCTCCTTCGGTTACGCCATTCCGTTGGAGCCAAAGAGCCGGATCTTCTCCCGCACGACAGCCTGGACGGCCGCCCGGGGCGGGGCCATGATCTTGCGCGGGTCGGACTCATCGGGCAATCGTTGGAGCGCCTCTCGCAGGGCCTTCGCCCAGGCCTCCTTCAACTCGGTGGCCACGTTGATCTTGGCAATCCCGGACGCGATCGCCTCTCGGACCTGGTCAGCCGGCACCCCCGAGCCGCCGTGCATGACCAGCGGGGCGGGAATCCGACTGCGGATCTGGCGCAACCGGGGGAAGTCGAGCTTCGGTTCCTCCTTGTAGAGACCGTGGGCCGTGCCGAAGGCGGTGGCCAGGTAGTCCATGCCGGCATCCTGCCAGAAGCGAACGGCGTCGTCGGGCTCGGTCAGCCAGCCGTTCAGGCTCCCTTGGTCATCCTCCACACCGCCGACATGCCCGATCTCCGCCTCCACCGTCACCCCGGCGGCATGCGCTGCATCGACCACCTGCCGGGTGAGCGCTACGTTCTCGGCGTAGGGACGCTCCGATCCATCAATCATGACCGATGTGAACCCATGCCGAATAGCCTGCATGACCGCCTGGAACGAAGCGCCGTGGTCCAGGTGGATAGCGACCGGCACGGCGGCGCGGCTCGCGGCCTCTCGGGCCACCTGGCTGATATAGGACCAGCCGCTGGCCTTGATCGACCCCTCGGTGAACTGGAGCATCACCGGGGATCCTTCTGTATTGGCCACCTCCACAACAGCGGTGATCATATCCAACGTATGACAGTTGAAGGCGCCTACGGCGTATCCGCCGCGCTGGGCCAATTCGAGTACCTGTAACCCCGTCACGAGCGGCATAAGTGCAGACCCCCTAAACAAAGCGACTACAATGACTGTTAGTTGTGTTTAAATATTCGTTGCGCGTTTTGGTTTCCCTTCCGAAACCGTATGTTCGAATACGAAAATCCGAGGAGGTTCCGCGCCACATAGAGGTACGCTTATGTTTGATGTCGAACACGAACCGCACAAGAGGTGAGGTCATGCCCGAGTTGAACAAGCGTCATGCCGCCATCTTGCGGCAGGTCCAGCAGGGCGGGACGGTTCAGGTTACGAAGCTCGCCAACGCCCTGGGCGTCACGGAGGTGACAATCCGGCGGGATCTGGCGTACATGGAGAAGAAGGGGCTGCTGGTCCGGTTCCACGGGGGCGCCGTCCTACCCCAGGCCATGGTCCAGGACGTTTCCTTCCAGACCAAACTGCACACCCGGCAAGATGAGAAGGTTCGAATCGCCGCTGCCGCTGCCGCCCTGGTACCCGACGGCGCGACGATCGCCCTCGCCGCCGGTACAACGATCGCTGCCGTGGCTCGGGCCCTGCGGGACAAAGCCAACCTGACCGTGGTGACGAATGCGGTTAACATCGCCTGGGAACTCTCACAGAACCCCGAGATCCACCTGGTGATTACGGGCGGGCGGGTGCGGGAGCGATCCTACGCCATGGTCGGCCTGAGCGCAGAGCATGCCCTCCGGGAGTTGGCGGTCGATATCGCCTTTGTCGGCGTGAACGGCATCTCCCCCGAGTTCGGTTTCACAACGCCGAATCAGGAGGAGGCCCACATTCACAAGCTTATGCTCGGGCGGGCAAGGCGGGCGGTGATCGTCAGTGACTCCAGCAAGTTCGGCCGGGTTGCCTTCGCCCGGATTGCCGGGCCAAACCAGGTCCACACGCTGATCACCGACCGGGAAGCGCCTGTCACTCTGGTCGAGGCCCTGACGAAGGGCGGGGTCGAGGTTCTGACCGTCTGATTGCGACGCGAAAAAGGAGGTGCTGCCTTCGGGGTGCACCTCCCGCTCTATTCGATGATCTCCCTATCGCATTGGTCACGAAACTTGACCAAAATATTTTGAGAAATCGAACACCCATTCTCTATTCAGTCGATAGAAGCAATGCTATATTGACAATGCACCTCAGGAACGAGGACGACAACGGAACCAAAGACAGCGATCTGGATCCGTTCGGGGCGGTATCGATCGAGTAGGATCAGTATCGAGACGAACGGCACTGCGGATCGAGATGGGCTTTGGAACCGGAGCTGAACAAGCCAAGCTGCTGCATGCAGAGAGGCGTTCAGGCCGCACGAGAAGACATTGAGGTTAACACGCTGCACGGGGTCAATACCGGAGCAGGAAGTTAGCTGAGAGCAGGTCTCGTGAGGGTTCGATCTCGGGCTTGGGGTGCACTTCATTTGGGAAGGGGGTGGCGCGCAACCCCCTTCCCACCTCCTTCCGCCTATCCCCCCCCGATCTCCCGGGCCTTCAGCTTCTTGGCCAGGATTTCGAAGTCGCCCCGGTCGACCAGCTCAATGCGCACATCGGGATACTGGCGCCGCATCGCCTCCACCTGCCGGAGCTTCCGGTTCATCAGGTGGGGCTTTTTTGTTGTCACTTCGAGGTAGAGGTCGTAGTCGGGCAGGAAGAAGTCCGGGGAGAAGCCGACCTGGATCTTCCCCTCCTCGTCCTCCCGCAGGACAAAGGTCTTCGGCTCATACGCCCAGCGGATCCGGTAGTACTCGAGCAGCTTGGCGAAGTCCTCCTCGCTCGGGTGGGCGAACCGGATTCGCGGCGGCTGATCAGCCATGACTTCATCTTTCAAAACGCCGATATAGCGCAGGTTCCGGTACCGCTCCTGGAAGTCGAGCCCGTACCCGACCACGAACTTGTCCCGCACGTCAAAGCCGGCGAAGTGGACCGGCAGGTCCTGGAGGAGCCGGAGACCGGAGCGGTCGATCAGGGTCGCGACCGTCAGCGTGCGCGGCGAGCGGGCCTTCAACTGGGACAGCAGATAGCCCAGCGTGAGGCCGGTATCGATAATATCCTCCACCACCAGCACATCGCGGTCCTCAATGTCATCCTCCAGGTCCTTGATGATCTGAACCCGGCCCCGGGCGCCGTACGCGGCGATCGCCATGAAGTCCAGGGTGACGGGGATCTCCAACTGGCGGACGAGGTCGGTCACGAAGAAGACAGCACCGCGCAGCACGCTGATCACCGCCAGCGACCAGCGAGGGTTCTCCTGCCACCGGGGCAGGTAGGCGGCGTTGATCTGCGCGGCTAGCTCCCGCACCCGCTGCTGAATCGCCTCTTCGGTGTAGAGAATCTCCGAGATATCGCTGTGCTGGTCCCGATCCCGGCCCTGGGAGGTCATGGTGCAACACCCCCGCTCTTGTTTCTCCCTGAGTATTCACGAAGCGCCAGGCGTTTCCTTCTGCCGGCCCTACGCTCCTGTGAAGCGGATATCGATCAGCACGACCTCGGGCCGGTTGCCCAGGCGGATGGGCGGCCCCCATGTCCCAAAGCCGAGGGAGACGACGACGTGCATCGCCCCCTTCCGCAAATAGCCCCAGTCCAGTTCGAACGTCCGACGGGTTATTAGATGAAAGGGAAAGAGCTGCCCGCGATGGGTATGGCCGGAGACCTGCAGATCGATCCCCTCCGCCTCCCCCTCCTCCAACCGGTATGGCTGATGATCCATCAGGATCAGGGGGAGCGACCGGTCAACTCCCTCCATGAGCGTGGATAACGGCTTCCGCGGCCCGCCCCGGTAGTGCCGGCCGGAGAGATCATCTCGCCCGATCAGGCAGAGGCTCTCATCTACCTTGGTCCACTCGTCCACCAGCAGCCTCACCCCGGCCTGCTCGAGGAGGCGCCGGTACTCGGGAATATGGCCTGCGCCGTGGTCGTGATTGCCCAGGATCGCGTAGCTGCCCAGCGCAGGATTCAGCCGTTGCAGTTCCTCAGCCATGCCGCCGGTGGCAAAGGCGGGGTAGTCGTCATCCATCAGGTCGCCGGCGAGCAGAACCAGGTCCGGCTCCAGGCCGTTGACCATATCCACCATCTTCCGGAGTTTCTCCCGTCCGTTGATGGTGCCGGAGTGGGTGTCGGATGCCAGGGCGACTCGCATGGTCCGATGCGGCCCCGCCACCTTGGCGATCTCGATCGCATAGCGGACGACCACCGGGTTGCGCGCCCGCCAGACGCCATAGAGAACTGTCGCCACTAAGATGAGCAGGATCGCCCCGCCCGCCGCAGCGCCCGCTCCGGACGGCAGGAGGCCAAGCCGACTGTTGAGGAAGCGGGCCAGATCGACGATCAGTAGCAGCGGCAGGGCGTAGAGGAAGAGCGGCATCCAGTACGCGCCGACCACAGCCAGGATGTCGGTCAGCCGGCGAGGCAGGTACTCCACCGCCAGACGGGTCAGCGGAAAGGCCAAGCCGATCAGCCCGAAGGGCACCCAGTAGAGCCATGGGCTCACGGTCGCGGGGGTGATCAGTTGCACCCATTCCCACCCTCGCAGCCCTACGTAGCAGGTGAGGGCGAGATAGAGGAGGAGAATCACGGCAAACAGTGTGGCAAAGCGGCGTCTCACTAGCACCCGTCCCTTCTTCCCCCGGCGCTGCGTGAGCGCAGAACCAGGCTCCCCTGGTATTCTGCGCGCAGAGGTCTACTCCTTCCAGGAGTAGGCCAAGCACTGCGCGGCCTGCCCGCAGAACCCCACCGGCGGTCTGCGCCACCTCACGGGAGAGAGGCCCCCCGGACTGGGGGGAACGCCCTCGTATCGGCACAACGCCGAGGTTTTCGGATGCGGATTTGGCCCCAGATCTGACTGCCGGGGTCATGCCAGGTGCGGGGCACGTACTGGTCCACACCGCCTCAGTGATCATTCAGCTTCTCACCGAGTAACTCCCACGAACAGGGGGAGCCCCACAATGCGTGGTGGCTCCCCCCTTGCGGTCGCGGGTCTCTCACACAATCCCGCCCGCCTCCTGCGGCGGGTACTGGACCGGGTACGGATACGGGTACTGTGGCGGGTAGGTCAGGGGCGGCGGGACCGGAACCGGAGCATACATGTCGAGGAACTGCTCATACGTGCCCGGCGAAGCGTTCACATAGGGATGCTTGAACCACTCCCGCGGCAGCTCGATCGTCCCCTTGATCGCCTCCAGGGCGCGGGCAAACGAGGCCGCGTGCGCCTCCTCCCGGTTGCCCAGGAAGAGCAGCGTGTCCCGGCTCCCCGGGTCCTGAACGATATTGGCCAGGTGCAGGTAGAGGTCCCGGGCCCGCAACTCGGCAGCGATGTCGGAGTAAAGGTCGGTGAAGGTGTATCCAGCCCGATACTGGCTCCAGCCGTTGCTCCCGCTGGTGGGCCCAGTTAGGGCGTCGCTCCGACTCTACCCAGCGTGACGTACAACCCCCGTTGTCTCAGCGTCATCGAGTGGGGTAAAAGTTCAACATCAGATCTGGAAGGTAAGATACTACCCCAATGCCGCATGACCGGTCTGCCCAAGTGCTCCGCAAGGTGTGACTTCCGTCAGGCGTCACCCTTTTTCCCGCTCTACTCATTCCAAGTAAGTTGCCTAAGAGCGAGTTCATGGCAGTAGCCGCGACCAAGATCCTTGTACGCTCCCTGAGTGTATGAGGGGCAAATAACCTCTGCGTGTTGTTCTTTTGGTATCCGGGCTACCCCGGAAAGGGGACCTCTGTTAGGAATTACTTAGATGCAGACTAAGTGGTAAATATCCTACAAATTCGGCCATGGTAACGCTTGGCCTTGGTAGGGTTTCACACACTGAATGCCGAAACCCAGTTGTTAACGAAACAGCTTGCGCTTAAGGAGAGGAGCCGGAACTTCGACGAGCCCGAACGCCAGAGACCCTAATGCCTGGGTGTCGGTCATCCGTCCCCGTACAGTTGAGCTTAGGTAGGTATCAGTGCCCCTATTCTAGTTCAGTGAGGAGACAGTAACATGGCAAAAGTAGAGTACTCAAGAGAAATGAACCTCAACGATTGGGTGCTAATGTTCCGGGACATATACTTTCCGACGCAAAATTACGGGAGGTCTAAGTACGAAATATACACCCACCTAGTCCGAGTTGGAGGTCAGGGTTCCCGCTATCTCTTCCGCCATTCGGACCCTCATGAAGCTCGTCATTACATAGCAAAGATCTTCTCCTGGTACTGTGCCCTGTGTCAGCGCCTGGGGGTAGACCTTGAGAGGATTGTCTGGTCCAAGTACCCAGCAGCCTGCCCTCGCTGCTTGACGTCTCCGTGTAACTGCTCTGTTATTCCCAATGAGATCGATGCGCAGAGACTACGTGAGATGACGCTTAGCAACGCGCATAAACAGCCCCAAACACTACGTCAATGGCAGACCATGTTTGCTTCCATCTATCGGGGACCCCTAGGCAGTGAAAAAGTGTCCCCATCGAGAGATACCTTGGCAATTGCCTTCACACGTCTAGCTGAGGAGCTAGGGGAGGTTGCTGAGGCAATTGATCGGGACGCAAGAGTTGACACCGACTACCAGGTCGTGATCGAAAACGAAATGGCTGATTTGTTCGCATGGATCATGTCCATTGCTAACCTAATTCACCTCGTAGCCCCCTCGGCTCCGGCCTTCTCAATTGCCGATGTGGTTTGGGAGCGTTATCCGGGTAAGTGCCACCATTGCAACCAACGGCCATGTAACTGCGTGCGTGGTGAGTACAAGCTCGAGTTAGCTAGTCACGGCGCAATGTCACCATCCCATTGGGATTCCCGTACCGGTCTTGCGAATGCACAGGGCTTGGAGAGACACTTGGAGATGGTTGAGAACGAGGTCCGACTGGATCCGAACGGGATGAAAGTGTGGTCAGTAATATTTTATGATCTTGATCACTTTGGTCAGGTAAACAAGAACTATGGTCACAACATAGGTGATCAAGTCTTGTTGAGAACAGCGAAAGCTGCCAGCAAAACCGTCGGCAATCAGGGAATTGTATTCCGGCGCGGCGGAGAGGAGTTCGTCGTCGTCTTGCGTGGTATGACTCCTGCCGGTTCGGTCGATATGGCAAGCAGGATTCTTCAGGCTATTTCGCAAGAAGAAGTAGCGGTAATCTTGGGTAATGAGACCTACGTTGTAAAGATCACGGCATCGTTAGGCGTGGCTTGTTGCCCAAGCGAAGACAGCCCTAAGAATCTAGAAGCGCTGGCTGAGAGAAGAGCCCGCGAAGCCAAGGCGTCTGGCAGGAATCGTGTCGTCGGCCCCGCACAGTGATCATGCGCTGCTTGTGTACCAACGGCGGTGGTGACCTCAGAGGGAGGTCCGTCTAGGCCAACATAAGCGCTGTAGAGCCCTAAGAACAGAAGCACGCCGCAGGAGTGAGTTCCGCTTTACGAGTCTGGGCATGCCTCCCGAGGACTACTACCCCGATAAGCCCACCGCCCCCACGCGGTGGGCCTTCGCATGCCCCGGCCAAACTTGGACTGGCAGCCCTTTACATCCCTCCACTGCCGCGCTACTCTGTTCGAAGCAAAGTGTTTCAAACAAATTGTTCTTAACAACCACTTCGGAGGTGCTCACCCCCATGCCCAACCCGCTCACCAACCGCCACGGCCACAGCACCTGCCCCCCTTCGCACGAAGGAAACGAGAAGCCACACCTGTGTGATTGCACAACGTAAAGACAGCCTAAGACCGGCACATCGCCGGGCACTTGGTCTGTCTTCTTCTAGTCCGTCTTCCTGTGGCACCCTGACTCCCCTAGCCGAAGCAACTGAGTTGAGGTAGCGCTAGCGGCGCCCGCCCGAGTCACCATCATCCCTGCAGCTACCGCCAAAAGCCCCACCACCTACCCAGCGATAACCCCATGCGATTGGCCTATCGGTTCCCGTCATCAGAGCTCAATTGGCATCCCGTCACTGACCCACTCGAACGCCCTGAGTCTCCCTACGTTGACACAGTTCAGAGCCGTGTCAAGAAACATCAGATCCTTAATGGCCTCCCTGAAGGTAGCAAGTCGGTCCACCTGCCCTTCGTCTTCGTCTAGGTCTTCGTCGTCTTCTTCATCAAAGTCACCGTTCGTGGCCCACATCGAAGCAAAGAGCTGGGATTCCCCGCCGAAGTACGCGAGGAGCGCATCGAAAACCGGCTCCTCCTCCTGGTGGAGCAGATCCTCTAGCGCCGCCTTCACGACATCCTCTGGCATTTCATCCTCAGACTGAAGGTCCTCTGGCCCCACCACGTGCTCCCTCCAGTCGAAGTCCTCCAGCCAGTACCCAACATCGGGTTCGTACCCCTCTTCCCAGGCCAGAGCGCAGAACTTCCGATAGGAGAGGCCGAGGACTGCCAGGCGAATGAGAACCCGCTGTCCGTGCTAATCTAAATCCAGACCAATCTGGCCCCACGTGATCACCGAAAAAAGGACCACCATAATCACCCATTCCTGTAAACTGGAGTTGCTAGAC
>JAWLHU010000001.1:366320-596920 GCA_041690255.1 Symbiobacteriaceae bacterium | reverse complement strand
CCAGTGGCCAGGGCAGGGGTGTTTCCTAAAATTTTTAAAGAAACAGCCCCCTGTGTCCGCTATGCGGACTCCAGGGGGCCATTTTGTCAGCAGCCTGAGGCCCCTCCCACATTGGGAGGGGCCTCTCTTTTCTGGTCGTTCATTGCATGATTATACGGCCGTTTCTATCAACGTTACGATCGTACTTTCTTTCAGAAACCAAAAAGTGAGGGAGACCTAGCAGGAGTGTCAATCGCTAGAGCGAAAAGAAACTTTCGCCTCTCTAGAAGTACAGTGAACTCTAGAGCGAATTCTTGTGTCATATTGGATACAACGAGGGGAGGGGCTGCGGCATGTTTCAGTACATTGTTCGTCGACTTCTGGTAGCACTCCCTGTGCTGCTCGGCGTCACCGTGATCAGCTATTTCATCATCTCTCTGGCCCCTGGCGATGTCGTCGACCTGCTGGTGGATCCGAACGTCTCCGCGAGCGACAAGGAGGCCCTCAGAGAGAGTCTCGGCCTGAACGATCCGATCCATGTGCGCTACGCCAAGTGGCTCGGCGAGGTGCTCCAGGGGAATCTCGGATATTCCTACGTGAACGGACAGAAGGTCGCCAACCGCATTGGCGAACGCATGGTGCCCACCTTCACACTCAGTCTCTTCGCTCTCTTCATCGCCTACCTTGTGGCTGTGCCCGTCGGTGTCGTATCAGCGACACGACAATACTCGTTCATTGACTACATCAGTTCGATCGTTGCCTTGATCGGGGTAAGTATTCCGAACTTCTTCCTCGGGATCGGACTGATCTACATGTTCTCGCTGAAGCTCAAACTCCTGCCGGTCTCTGGCATGTACACCCTGGGTGGCGAGAACAACCTGTTCGACCTGCTCCGCCACTTGATGCTTCCAGCAATTGTGCTCAGCGCCGGTACCATGGGCCAGGTGACCCGATTCACCCGCTCTGCCATGCTGGACGTCGTCCGCCAGGACTACATTCGGACCGCCCGTGCGAAGGGCGTCAGCAACACCCTGGTCGTCTATAAGCACGCCCTCCGCAACGCCCTGATCCCTGTGATCACCCTGCTCGGCCTGCAGATCCCGAACCTGCTGAGCGGCGCGATTATCACCGAGCAGATCTTCTCCTGGCCAGGCATGGGCCGCCTGACGCTCGAAGCGATCTCCAGCCGGGACTACCCGGTGCTCATGGGTCTCAACCTCATGGCCGCCATTCTCGTCGTCATCGGCGGTCTCCTGTCCGATGCGCTCTACGCCCTGACCGACCCGCGGATCCGGTACAGCTAGGAGGTGGGTAGGAAAATGAGCGCCGCCAGTAAGATACCCGCTGCCCCGAAGAACTCCAAGGAATCGGCGCAGGCTGAGCCTTCGAATCAGTCCAATCATGTGGTTCGCCGCTTCTTCCGCCATCGCCTCGCCCTGATCGGGCTGGTCATTATGGTTGGCATGGTCGCGATCGCGATCTTCGCTCCCCAGATAGCCCCCCATGATCCAAACAAGATTCAGGCCACCTATGTCGACTCCCCCACCAGGGAGCATCTCCTCGGGCTGGACCAGGTCGGGCGGGATATCCTCTCCCGGGTGATCCACGCCTCCCGGATCTCCCTCTCCGTAGGCGTGGTGGCGGTCTCGATCTACGTGGTGCTCGGTACGGTTCTGGGCTCCATCGCCGGCTTCTACGGCGGCGTTGTGGATTTCTGGCTGACCCGCGTGGCCGACATGTTCCTCTCCTTCCCGCAGATCATGCTGATCATCGTCATCGTCTCCTTCGTCGGCCCGTCGATCTGGAATATCATGGTCGTACTTGGCCTTCTGGGTTGGCCGCCCATCTTCCGCATTGTCCGCGGCCAGTTCCTCACCCTGCGGGAGCAGGATTTCGTGCAAGCAGGGCGGGCCATGGGGGCCAAGGATCTCCGCCTGATCTTCCGGCACATCCTCCCCAACTCCATGGGCCCGATCCTGGTGGCTGCCACCTTCGGCACCGCCACCGCTATCCTGACCGAGGCCGCTCTCTCCTTCCTGGGGCTTGGCGTCCAGCCCCCCCAGGCCTCATGGGGCAACCTGCTGATCGATGCCCAGTCGATCACGGTCATCGAATCGATGCCGTGGCTCTGGGTCCCACCGGGAGCGATGATCTTCCTCGCGGTGCTGGCCATTAACTTCATCGGAGACGGGTTGCGCGATGCACTCGATCCCCGTTTGAAGCGATAGTCCCGGTCCCTTCCGGCCCCTTTGCTACGCGGCACAGAGATACAGAGGAGGGTTTATTGATGTCGCGCAAGTTCGCTCCATTGGTTGCGTTCCTGTTGGCCCTTTCGCTCGTCATCAGCGCCTGCAGCGGCGCCAGCGACACCAAGAAGGATGCGGAGCCAGCCAAGCCCGCTGACCAGACCGAGGCGAAGCAGGAAGAGCAGAAGCCTGCCGGCCCGAAGATCCTGACCATTGGCATGTGGTCCTCGCCCAGTGACTTCAACCCGATCACCAACAAGACCAGCTACTCCACTCACGTGAACGGCACCATGTACCCGAGCCTGGTCGTCCTGAACGACAAGCTCGAGTACGAGGGTCGTCTCGCCGAAACGTGGGGCATGAACGACGCCCAGGATGTCTTTACTTTCAACCTGCACAAGAACGCGAAGTGGACCGACGGCAAGCCGATCACGGCCAACGACGTCGCCTACACCTTCCAGGTGATCGCTCACCCCGACACCCCCACCTCCCGCCGCTCGCTGATCGACACGATCAAGGGCCTGGACGCCTCGGGTGTCTCGGAGACGAAGGATTTCAACGTCTCGGGTATCAAGGTGGTCGATGATTACACCATCGAGTTCACCACCAAGACCCCGCAGGACCCTGACGCTTTCCTCGAGAAGGCCGGCCAGATCCTGATCCTGCCGAAGCACAAGCTGGAGGAGGCCGTCAAGGCCGGCCACAAGGACCTGGAGAAGCAGGAGCTGAGCCAGAAGCCGACCGTCTTCGCCGGCCCCTACAAGTTGGTCGACTACAAGCCCGACTCCCACGTGGAGCTGGCCCCTGTCGCTGACTTCTTCCTCGGTGCACCCAAGCTCGAGAAGCTCTTCTTCAAGATCGTCACCCAGGCGAACGTGGCCGCGTCGATCCAGGCCGGTGAAGTCGACCTGCTGACGGGTTCCGGTACCGGCGAAGTGCCGATCACTGACTGGGAGAACATCTCCAAGCTGCCGAACTACAAGCCGGTCACCTACGTCGCTCCGTCCTACCAGTACCTCGACTACAACGTGGCGAACGAGCTCTTCAAGGATGCCAATGTGCGTGTCGCCTTCGCTCACGCCATCAACCGCCAGTTGATCGTCGACCGTCTGCTGAAGGGCCAGGGCGAGGTGATCAACACCCCGCTCAACTCCGCCAACAAGTATTTCGTCAAGGAGCTTCAGGCCGGTCTCGAGTACAACCCCGAGAAGGCCAAGAAGATGCTCCAGGAGGCTGGCTGGGACTTCAACCGGGAGATCACCCTGCTGACCCCGACCGGCAACAAGGTGCGTGAGCAATCGGCCGATATCATTCAGGCCAACCTCCAGGAGATTGGCGTGAAGGTGAAGATCGAGAAGGTCGAGTTCAACGTCCGCCAGGCCCGCTCGGCCGCCGGGGACTTCGACTTCTCGCTGGTCGGCTTCTCCGCCACCTTCGACCCGGATATGTCCGCCCAGATCAGCAGCAGCGGCGCCTTCAACGACCGCAAGTACTCGAACGCCACCATGGACGAGATGCTCGCCAAGGGCAAGACCATCGTGAAGTTCGACGAGAAGCGGGCCCACTACACCAAGATCCAGGAGGCCTTCGTCACCGAGCTCCCGCTCCTGCCGCTCTACTCGGTCAACGCCCTGACCGTGGTCAACAACCGGGTGATCGCTGCTGCCCCCGGGCCGCAAGGGCTCACCTGGAACGCTCACCTCTGGGATGTGAAGTAGACCAGTCTCATCAGGCGGGGGAAGCCACGTGCTTCCCCCGCTTTCTTCTTCGAGCGGTAAGTGGTACAATTTGGGTCAATATGGACAAGGAGGATGCAGCCCATGCCCAACCGGAGGAACCGGGTCGTTGGACTTCTGGCGCTCCTGCTTCTTGCAACCGCCCTCCTCGCCCCCTCGCCGGCGGCAACGGCCGCCACCCTCCCGTCTGACATCGCCGGCCACTGGGCGGCTGGCGAGATCGAGTACGTGGTGGATGCCGGACTCATGAACGGCTACCCCGATGGTTCGTTCAAGCCCGATGCCCCCATCTCCCGGGGGGAGGTCTACACCCTCCTGGCCCGACAGAAGGGGCTCTCCGGGGGTTCGGTCAGCCTGCTTCCAGCCGGTTGGGACCGGAAGCACTGGGCTGCCCCCAACGGGGCGGCACTGGTACAGTCGGGAGTCCTGCTGCCGGCGGAGGACCCGCAGGCCGGCCAGTGGGATGCGCCGATTACCCGGGCGGCGCTCTCCCGCCTGGTCGTCCGGCTCCAGGGGTTGAGCCACCCGCAGAACGGCGTCAATGAGCTGGCCTGGGATATCCAGGGTCGGGCCGATGCCGGCTGGATCTCCACGGCGATCGCCCAGGGCCTGATGACCGGCTATCCGAATGGCTCCTTTGGGCCCGATGACTCCTTCACCCGTGCTCAGACCGCTACCGTCATGCACCGGCTCCGGGACCCGGCCGTCCGGCCCACGGTCTGGCGGGAACTCTACAGCTACGCCCGCCCCGACGGCGGCACAGCGAAGTTGCAGGTGATCCGGGCCAACCTGCGCAATCCGAAGGTGAAGGTGAAGACGGCCTACAGCCCGTCCGGCATCGGTCATACCCTCTCCCTCCCGGAGATGCTGCCATCCGGTGCGGTGGCTGCGATCAACGGAACCTACTTCAACGCCTACAACAAGCAGGAGATCCAGGATCCCTACGGCACCCTGGTCAGCGGCGGCCAGTTGGTCCACTTCGTGGGCAGTCCCCGACCGGCGATCGGGATCTGGCCCGGCGGTCAGGCCAAACTCGGTCCCTTCCAGGCCTCGATTCAGGGTTCGACGAACGGCAAGACCGGCTGGCCCAACGGGTGGTATGCCTACGGCGTTAACCATATCGGCTCCGACTTCGGCCCCAACTGGGTGAGCATCATGACCCCTGCCCGGGGCAGCACCACGGGCATGGAGACGGGCCTGAACGTGGTCGTGCGTGGCGGCAAGGTGGTGGCGCAACAGCAGGGCGCCGCCGCGATCCCCCGCGATGGCTACCTGATCAACCTGGGTGGCGTTGAGGCCTCCAACTTTCAGGGAACGCTTAAGGTGGGGAGCACCGTCGACTGGCAGGTGAAGTGGCCGGGCGGCTGGGAGGACCCCGTGGAGTTGATCCAGGCCGGCCCCCTCCTCGTCCAGTCGGGCAAGGTAGATGTCGACTTTGCCCGCGATCAGTTCACCGAGGCGAAGATCACCGAGTGGGTCGGCAATCGAAGCGCTGTCGGGATGACGGCCGATGGTACCCTCCTCCTCGTCGTCGCCGATGCGGTCAAGGTGCTCGACCTGGCCCCGATGATGATCGACCTGGGTGCAATGGACGCCATGTGCATGGACAGCGGTGCCTCCAGCGGCCTCTGGTACAAGGGCGAGTACCTATGGGAGCCGGGCCGGCCCCTGACCAACAGCCTGGCGATCATCGTCGAATAAGGACGTATGCAAGAGGCTCACCCTACCGAGGAGAGGAGGGGTGAGCCTTTGCGCGTGGCCATAGTTGGGGCGGGACTGGCCGGGCTGGCCTGTGCTCACGAATTGGAACGCCTGGGTGTCCTGCCGGAGATCTTCGAGCAGCAGCAGCAGGTAGGCAAGGCTGACTGGGCGATCGAGATTATGGCTCAGTTTATGCACCACAGCCCTCGGCACGATATCTTTGATTATCTGAATCGGGATCTGGGCCTCCCCCTTCATCCGCATTCTGCCTTTGATACGATGATCCTGTTCAGCCCCAGCGAGCATACAGTTCTGCGCGGTAAGTTTGGCTACACCACCATTCGGGGTAAGGACGACCGTTCTCTGGAGCGGCAGTTGGCTGCCCGTCTGGCCTCCACAATTCACTTCGGAAGCCGGCCTGACGTCTGGGAACTCCGGCAGGAGTATGATTGGGTGGTCGTGGCTAGCGGGGACCATGAGTGGACCCGCTCCCTGAGCCGGTGGACCCCACAGATAGAGTGGTACATGATGGCAGCCGAGGTGACCGGCTCCTTCAACCCGCTCGCCCAGACCTTCTTCCTGAACCCACGCTACGCCGGTACCGGCTATGCCATGATCGCCCCAATCGATGAAGGCCAGGCGATCGCCGGTGTCGGCGTCCCCGGCATCTCACGCGACGAGCTGGAGCACTACTGGAAGGTGTTCCGGACGGAGCAGGGTCACCGATGGCAACAGGAGGTGCGCCACTTCCGGGTGGATCGCTGGCGAGTCGGTCAGGTTCACCCCTGTGTTATCGGGAACGTCCTGCTGGTCGGCCACGCCGGCGGCTTCGCCGAGTCACTCGGGCTCTCCGGCCAGTGTCCATCTCTCGCCAGCGGCGTCATGGCTGCCCGTCAGATGATCCTCGGTGACCGCTCCCTGGAGCGCTTCGCCCGGCAACACAGGGCCCACGCAAACCGACTCTGGCGCCTTCGCCGGAACGTCAACGCATGGACCGGTGAGGAGATGGACTACCTGGTACGTGCCGCCCACTACGGGGGCTCGTTAGTGGCCCGCTCCCCGTGGTCGGTCCTGGGCCCTGCCAGTTGGGCCCTGAACGTTCTCCACTTGGCCGATGATCCCTCCCCCCGGGTGGGTCCACAATAAAGCAGGGTGCCCATCTGGCGGGCACCCTGCTTCTGTTCAGTCGTCGCCCATAAGGGCGTTCGCCGCAACCGGCTGGAACTCCGGATAGGCCTGCACACCGTGCTTCGCATCAAGCCCGGAGAGCTCCTCCGCCTTGCTGACCCGCAGGCCGGTGGTCACCTTCAGACCATAGAAGATGCCGAGACAGGCGGTGAAGCTGAAGCCGAAGACCGCCAGCGACCCAAGCGCCTGCACCCCCAACAGCGTGGCACCACCACCGAACAGCAGCCCCTGGCTCTCGTGGAAGAGGCCGACCGCAACGGTACCCCAGAGGCCCGCTGCTCCGTGGACCGGAATGGCGCCCACGGCGTCGTCGATCTTGAACCGCTCGAGCAGGAGCCCAACCGGCCCGACGAGCAAGCCGCCGACCGCACCAATGATGATCGCTGAGAGGGGAGAGACGAAGGCGGTTCCGGCCGTGATGCCTACCAGGCCGCCGAGAGCGCCGTTCATGGCCATCTCCACGTCCCAGGTCTTGAACCTCAGGTAGGCGAACATGACGGCTACCAGAGCGCCCGCCGCTGCGGCCAGGTTGGTGGTCAAAGCGATCCGGGCGATGTTCAGATCGGTCGCCGCCAGGGTGGAGCCGGGGTTGAAGCCGAACCAGCCGAACCAGAGAATGAAAATGCCAAGCGCCGCCAGGACCAGGTTGTGGCCGGTAATCTTGCGGGGCTTACCCGCCCTGTCAAAGCGGCCAACCCTGGGTCCGAGTACGATCAACCCCGCCAGGGAGGCCCAGGCGCCTACCGAGTGGACGGCGGTGGAGCCGGCGAAGTCGAGGAAGCCCATCTGGGCGAGCCAGCCGCCACCCCAGATCCAGTGACCCACCACCGGGTAGACCAGTACGGTGATCAGGGTCGAGAAAGCCAGATAGGCGGCGAACTTGGTCCGCTCTGCCATGGCACCCGAGACGATCGTCGCCGTGGTACCGGCGAAGGTGGTCTGGAACCAGAGGAAGGCGAAGAACGGAATCGCAAGCCCAAGGTGCGCAAAGGAGGCCTCCGAGGAGCCGAATCCGCCCCAGCCAACCAGGCCGCCCAGGCTCGGGCCGAACATGAGCCCGAAGCCGACCAGCCAGAAGGCCAGGCTGGCGACCACAAAGTCCATCAGGTTCTTCAAGACAATGTTGGCCGCGTTCTTGGAGCGAGTGAACCCTGCTTCTACCATGGCAAACCCAGCTTGCATGAAGAAAACCAACGAGGCCGCCACCATGGTCCAGGTGGTGTTGATCGCAACCGACAGAGCCTCCAAAGAGAGATCCATTCGCTCCTACCCCCTTATTTCGCCAGATGTCAGCTTTCCTGCCATAAGCTGAGCACCTGCTATGGGGAGGATAGTATCATCGAGCCGAATTCTCGTCAATATTTTGTAACTTTGTTAACCAATCTGACATGGCAGCTTGGAAATGGCCTCCATCCGAGGTCTTCTGCAGCCCACCGCAAGCCAAGACCCCGGCGGTGCAGACCGCCGGGGCGTTCGTTCATTGCATGAGCCGTATGGCGTCGCGACCCTTGATGCCAGGGGTAATCCCCAGCGCCCGGGCAGCGTCGGTCACATCGGCCAGAGGGGCGTTAAGGAGTTGCTCTACGGTCTTGACCCCCAGGGCCCGACCAGCAACGATTCCCCGCTCAGCCAGGCGGGTGTTCAGCAAGTCCACGTCCAGGGCGCCACACATAATGTAGCCCCGATCGGTGGTCACGACGATCAGTGAGGTCTTCGGCAGTTCCACCGTGATCGCCGTGGCTGTGAGACTATCAATCTCCACGGGTCTGAGTGAAACCACAGTAAGAGACAGCTCCTTTCCATCACAGGGCTCATCACCATGTTATGTCGGGAACTGTCCGAGATGTACCTATTTCATCTCCACGAAGGCGAGGGTGCAGCGGGAGATGCAGACCGGCTTCTCCTCCTCGTCGGTTATCCTGATCTCCCAGACCGTGCTGGTCCTCCCAATGTGAACCGGCGTCGCCACTGCGCGGACGATGCCGCTCCGCTTCGAACGAAGGTGGTTGGCGTTGATCTCCATACCCACGGCCGTACGGCCCGGGCCAGCGTTGATCGCCGCCCCAACGCTGGCCACCGTCTCTGCCAGAGCGACCGAGGCTCCCCCGTGCAGCAGGCCAAAGGGCTGGTGCGTCCGGTGATCCACCGGCATGGTCGCCACGACCCGCTCGGGCGTCACTTCCTCAAACTCGATGCCCAGGTGGCCCACCATAGAATTGGCACCCGCCTGGTTGAACTGTTCCTGGTTCATGTCCCTCAATCCCCCCACGGTTTTCTCTCTCCGGTAGTTCGGCCCGCCCCTGGCTCACTCCTCTGCAGGAGGTGCGCTTCCCGCGGGCTCCCCGTACCAGTTCGCCCAGACCCAGTTCCGCAGCCAGCGACCTCTGAAGCCGAGCAGCAAGGCCGCAAGAACAGCGACGATCACCCAGGACCAGGTATCACCCGTCGCCTCGGCCTCAGCGTGCGCCGCTGCAGCAGGTGGTGAGGTCGTTGCGGGTGCCGGCTTTGCGGGGGCTGTTCCCGCCGGGGTTACATTGGCTGACGGCTCCTCGCTCAACTGCTTCGCTTCCCAGTAGTGCGTGTTGTTCTCCCGGTCCACATCCAAAAATCTCGCATCGGGATCGATTACCACTTCCAGCACCGGATCGGGGGTGGTGAACCAGAGCTTCGTCTCCCCATTGATGGGCAGGGTCTTGGTCACCGAGCCCTCCCGGGTGTACGCAACCACGGGGAGATGGGGTAGATCCCCCGTTCCCAGGTTCTTCACGGTCACCTCTGTGTTCCAGGTCCCACCCTGTTTCTGCTGGGCGCTCTCGAGTATCGCGTAGTCGGGTCGGACGGGCTCCTCGATCCAGTCGAAGGCCCAGGTGGAAAGGTCTTCCTCTACCTCCTCCGAGAGCAGTAGCAGGAAGTGGCTCGGGGAGACGGTCTGGCCGGCGTACTCCCGTGCGTAGCGGCTGAGTGCACGGAAGAAGGCCTCATCTCCGGCGTAGCTGCGCATGGTGTGGAGGAACCAGGCGCCCTTGTCGTAGGCGATCCCATAGTAGCCATCATCGTCTGACTCCACGTAGAGGAGGCTCTTCTCTCCGTTCACATCCTCGGTCTCGTTTCGGTACTCCTCCTCGTACCAGGCCATCGTATTGGCGAAGGCCTGCTCACCGTACCGCCGCTCCGTGTAGAGGGCGGCCACGTAGGAGGAGAACCCCTCGGAGAGATAGGGACCGCCGATGCTCTCATCTTGTAAATGGTTCCCAAACCACTGATGAGCCACCTCGTGGGTGATCACCTCCTGCCACTCGTCGGCATGCCAGGTGGAGCGAGGGGTGATCAGGATCAGGGACTGACCGGCGTGACCGCCCAGAAAGGACTGGGAGACCTCTGCCAGGGTCAGGTGCTTGTACGGAAAGGGCCCCAGCAGTTCGGTCAGGGTGTCCAGGCTGCGCTTCAATTGGTCCAGGTAGAGCGGCAGATGGCCCTGGTTCGCCTCGTCCGTGTAAATGGCAATGTCGATCCCCTTGTAAGCCTCCCGTTGGACGGCATATTTACGGACCGTGAAGATCAACCGGGTGGGTTCATCCACCTGCCAATGATCAATCCAGGTTGTTCCGGTTCGATCCGAGGAGAGCCGGCGCCCCGGGCTGACCAACTCCATGCCGCCCGGATAGTGGAAGCGGACCTCCCCGTCTGCCTTCCCATCGACGCTCGGGTACCAGTCGATCCAGGCGCGGAGGTAACTGCCATCTGGCCCCACTTCGTCGGTGGTGATCCCATCATATGTACGGTCGATCTTGCCCTCGTACTTCAGATCCAACCTGAGGCCTGCGTACTGCTCTGGGACACGAATCGCCAAGTAGCTCCCGTCGCGCTCCCACTCCACCCGCTTACCGCCGAGGAGGAGCAGGCTGGGCGTGAACTCCTCACCCAGTCGCAGGTGGATCCACTGCCGCGGCGGTGCGACAGGTTGGAGCTGAGCGGTCATCTGCCCGCGAATGGTGGAGCGATCGGTCTCCAGATAGACCTTCAGTTGATAGTTCTCCAGGGTATACTCCGGCTGCGTCAGGAGCAGGTCGCTCATAACCAGGCGCCCGTTCACCTCTCGGAAGCTCGCCAGGAGCAGATCTTCCCAGACCTGCCCTTGCGGATCGACATAGGTCCCCAGAACATGCCCACTGACCCTGCCGTTCGTACGCCAGACCCGGAGCAGCTCGTGCTTGAATACCGCTCCCTGCCTGCGATTCTCGGCCGTGTCGAAGTAGCTCTGGGCCCGCATCTCCAGAAACCGGTCGCGTGGGTCGATGGTCGCCTGGAACTGGGACCAGGAGTGTTCTGCCATGGCAATGTACTGCTGCTGGACCAGCGTTGCGTAAGGGGCCGGGTCCACCGGCTCTCCCGCTGCCCGGGCGACCGGAGCACTCCACAAGAGGGCGATAACAAGAAGCCATGGAATCAACCGGCGCATCTGATCCCTCCTGAATCGGTCCGAACATCCGGGCAATAGAAAGCCCACGGCTGTGGGCCGCGGGCCTGCATTCGCTCCGCAGCAGTTCGGCGGCCCCGCTGCCATGACCTAGACTGGTCTTAGGCCGGAGGCTTTGCGTCCCCGGCTTTCGCCGGGTTTGCCCTTCTCGATGCTCTGACAGAAGTATACTACAGAATTTAGACAACCGTAAATACGCATACTAGGCCGGTGACGCCTCGCGGCTCCCTGAAACGGCAGACCTGACTACCTCGTCTGTATAGGCAGAACCCCAGGAGGTGCAGATAGATGCAACGCAAATGGCTCACAACGATTGGATCCACTGTGACAGCTCTCGTCATCCTCACCAGCAGTGGTCTGGCAGCGGAGATGCCTCCGCTTCCCCCCGGCGTCGAGGAGACCACGGTGATGGCTGGGCCCATCCACGGGGAGATCATGACCCTGGAGGGCACGCTTGAGAAGAACCAGTATGGCAATTACCTGCTAGATGGCAGGGTTCTGCTGGGCGACGAGGCCCTGCTGGAGTCCCTGCTCGGCCAGTCGATCTGGGTCCTTGGCACCCACGAGGGCGGGGAGACCTCCCTCAAGGTCAACCTGCATCGGGTTGAGCGGGCCATCGCCCTGAACCGGACGCTGCCGCAGTTCATTACGGTCGATGGTGCGCCGGTCACCTTCGACCAGGCGCCCTACATGCACAAGGGCACCCTGATGATCCCGCTGCGGGCGGTGGTCGAGGCAGCTGGCGGCACGATCGAGTGGGATGCGCTGGCCCAGCGGGCCTACGTGCTGCTGAAGGACCGGACGGCCTACTTCACCGTCGGCCAGTCGAATGCGGAACTGCATATCCACAACGCCATGATGGTGAACAACCAGATCGCCATGGACCAGCAGGTAGTCCTGCAGGGTGGCCGCATGTATATCAGCGCAGATGCGCTCTCGAACGTCCTCGGCATGGTAGAGGCGGTCTCGACGGACCTGTCGGAGCTGAACCTCCGCTCGGTCGCCGCCCAGTTTGAGACGTCCGAAGTCGACCCGATGCCCGTAGATGTGGAGCCCGTCGACGTGGTGCCCGTGGACCTGAGCTACGAACTCTCCTGGTCCGGCACCACCCTGCAGGTGACCGGCAATGCCTCGATTCCGGACGTCTCTTTCGCCGTCCTGCTGGATGGCCAGGTGATCGCCCAGTCCGACGCCCAGGTAAAGGAGGGCGTCTATATCACCAACATTCTGGTGGAGGGCGGTGCTTTCCAGGCTGGCAAGCTGGAGTTGCAGATCATCGACCCTGCAACCGGCGAAATCCTGGTCTTCACCCCCGCCGGCAATCATCTCCGGTAGGGCTGTATACACGAAGGGCTCGCGACTGCGATGGTCGCGGGCCCTTTTTTGTGCATGCTGACGGTGTGGGCGCCATCCTCCGCGATCTTTTTGGATTTCCCGTGAACTTATCTCACCCTGCAGCGTTCAACTAGGTGTAGGAGGTGAAGGAGTGGATGATCTAGATAACTTTGTCGCAACCCACCAGCGGCCACTCTTCGCCTTCCTCTTTCGTATGTGTGGTGATACGGACCTGGCGGAGGAACTGATGCAGGAGACCTTCGTCCGAGCGCTGCGGGCGGCCAAGCGCTACCGCCCGACGGCTTCGGTCACGACGTGGCTCTTCAGCATTGCCGCCAATCTGGTGCGGGACCGCTGGCGCAGGCAGGCCCGCCAGGGGGAGCCCATGCCAATCGGCGAGCGTCCCCTCGCCTCTGAAGAGACGCCGGAGGATGAGGTGCTAAGGCAGGCCGGCCACGAAGCGGTGCGCACCGCCCTGTTGGCACTCCCCCTGGAGCAGCGCTCGGCCCTGATCCTCCGCTATTACCACGACCTCTCGTATGAGGAGATCGCAGCGGCGCTGGCCTGCCCGATTGGCACGGTCCGCTCCCGCATTCACAACGGGCTGGCCCGCTTGCGGTCAGCCCTCAAACTGGAGGTGACCAGCAGATGAGCGAGATCAAAGAACTGCTGCATAAGGATCGTGAGGCCGGGATTCCCGACCTGCCCGACGTGCGGTACACTACGGCAGCCCTCCGCCAGCGGCTCCGGCAGGTGAAGCCGATTGAGCGGGAGCCGATCGGGCTGGCGGTCGTTATCGCTATTCTCCTGGTCGGGGGGCTTACAGCCGGGCTCTGGCTGCTGGGCCTGGACCTCCGCTGGATGCTCCTGCTCCTCCTCCCCGCCTTCGCCTCCCTCCCGCTACTCATTCAGAAAGGAGCCCCGCACTAATGCTTAAGAAGTACACCCTCTGGGGCACCCTGGTCTTTCTCCTGCTCTCGCTAATCGGTGCCGCTCTCCCCTTTGCGGATGCCTGGTACTGGGAGAATGCGAAGGACCGGCTTCTGACCCACTACACCCCGATCATGGAACACATGGCCCAGGAGGGTCCGACCCAGGACTTGCAGGAGCGGCTCCTCTCCCATCCCCTCCCCTCATCGATCACGGCGGTCTTCATCTCCCGCTTTGGACCGGGGGAGCCGAGGATCATCGCCTCCTATCCCGAGCAGTTCCTGGGCACCTCCCCCGACGCATGGCGGATCCTGGGGAATCCTGGCCACCGCATCACGCCATACAGCCGGATCTTCCAGGGCGCCGGTGACGCCCCCTACCAACTGATGCTATTGGTGCAGCGGCCGACGTGGATCACGCCCTTCGGACTCGCCCTCTTTGTCGGCGGATTGCTCCTCGCCTGGCTCTCGATTGCCCTCTGGATCTACCTGGACGCCCGGGACCGGGCGCCCGGTGCCGCCCCCGCCTGGCTCCTTTTGGGGCTGCTGGCCGGCCCGGTGGCGCTGGCGGTCTGGCTGATCAGCCGGGGCGCCCGGCCCGATGCCCCCGCCACAGGCATCTGCCCGGGCTGCGGCGGCGACACCCCGGCCGACGCGATCTTCTGCCCCCACTGCCGCTTTGCGCTCCGCCCCTCCTGCCCGTCCTGCAACCGGCCGGCCCAGACCACCTGGACATACTGCCCCACCTGCGGCAGCGATCTGGTTGACCCGCATGAATGAGATCCACTCATCGAGAAGGCCGCTGAGAGTTATGCGCTCAGCGGCCCTTCGCTTGCCTCGCGGCCTCACTTAACAGGGGGTAAGAAGCACTTGCGCAGCCTGCCTTCACCACTATCCACCATGTTCAGTTACGCTAGAGACGGGCCAGCCGAGAGAGGGCAGCTGGTATTTCCAACACCGGAGGAGGAGTTATCCATGTCTGAGCAGGAGCAGGGTACCCCGAAGATCAAGAAACTGGCTGAGCAGACCCGGCAGATCAAGATCGTTGACGGCAAGGTCGAACTCGTGCCACCGAGCGAGATCGACGGCGAGAACGCCAACTTCGTGTGCGGGTTCCCCTGCCAGTCCATGGACTAGCATCTTGGTTACCTGACTGGGGCGTTGGGCGGTCGTCTGAGCGAAACCCGCCCAACGCCTATCTGTCTCCATTCAAAGCAGAATCTCCGGAGAGGGTTGGAAGGGGGAACCAGAATGTGGTCCGTCTATGCACCGTTGCTCCGAAACCGCAAGTACGTGCTGCTTACCATTGGGCAGTTGGCCTCCCAAATAGGTAATTTCGTTGGTTACATTGCCGTCATGGCGATTCTCTACCAACTGACCGGTTCGTCGCTCATCGTTGGTACCTATATGGCCGCCCAAGCAGTGACAGGACTCGTAGTGGGACCCCTGGCAGGCTCTGTGGTTGATCGCTGGGACCGGCGGCGTCTTATGATCTTCAGTGATCTAATCCGGGCAGGTCTGGTAGTGGTCCTGCTGTTCGTCAACGCGGCCTGGCAGGTGATCCTAATTGCCATGCTCAAGTCGATAGCAGCCACTGTATTCAACCCGGCCAAGACCGCACTGACACCCCGCATTGTCGCAAAGGACGATCTACCTGGTGCGCTCTCCTTGGAACAGACACTGCAGGGCACTGTTCAGATCCTTGGCCCGATGCTGGGCGGACTCGTAGTCGGTTTCGTCGGGATGAAGGGCGCCTTCACCTTCGATGCCGCCACCTTCCTTCTTTCCGCCATCTCACTCTTGCTCTTCCGGGTGGAGCCGGAAGAGTCGGTCACAGCGACCAGTGAAGAGGCGGCGGCTGATGGCAAGGCCAAAGGCCTCACCGGAATGCTGCAGGGCTACCGGCAGATCCTCAAGGACGCGACTTTCGCTCGTCTGGCGATCATGCGAACCTTCTCCCTGGTGGGTGTCTGGGCAGCCAACGTGGTCCTGGTCGCCTTTGCTTATGAGATCCTGCAGGTGGGGCACTTCGGATATGGCCTGCTCAGCTCAGCGATTGGCGCTGGTACCATTCTGGGCAGCCTGTCCAGCGGCTGGCTCTCCAAGCGGGGGCAGCCTTTCGGGCGCATGGCGATCGCAGCCGGGGTGATTGCTCTCTGCCTCTCGGCAGGAGCGCTCGCCCAGTCGCCGATTCAGGCGTACGCCATGTTCTTCTTGACCGGCCTTGGTATCGGTGTCTACAACGTGAACGCTGTACTGGTGCTGCAGACCTCTGTATCCAATGAGTATTTGGGTCGGGCAGCAGCGGGAATGCAGATTGTTGATCAACTGATCGTCCTGCTTGCCCTGGGCGCCAGCGGCTTGGTCGCCGACGCCTTTGGCATCCGTACCGTTATGGTGGCAGGGGCCCTCATTATTGGCCTGTCCGGCCTCATCGGTCTGGTAAAGCGGCGGACCGAGACGGCAACGGAACAGACATCCACACCGACTGCCGGCAGCGATCAGGGGCTACGGGTAAAGCGCGTGGACCTGACCGTGCACGACTCCTCCCGGAGAGGTACGCGAGAAGGTGTAGCCGCTGTCATGGATGAAGGGGAGAACTCCATTATCATCGGGTACGATGGGAAATAGTACCCGACGTTGGGGGTCCGCAGCGCATGATTATTCACAGTACGGTCCTGGAGAATGGGCTGAGGGTCATTGTCCATGAGGCGCCTCACCAGCGCACGGTAAGCCTGGGTATCTGGGTCGATCAGGGGAGCAAGGATGAATCCGATGAAACCAACGGCCTAAGCCACTTGATTGAGCACCTGCTCTTCAGCGTTTCGCCGGGGGAGGAGAACCAGAACCCCCTGGCCCAGGAGTTGAAAGCGAAGGGTGCGAGGTTCAACGCCACCACCACCCGCGAATTCACCTACTTCTATACCACCCTCATGGCGACCCACGCGTCGTTGGGATTCCAGTACCTGGCCACTCTGGTTCAGCAACGGGAGATTCGGCCAGAGGTACTGGAGCGAGAGCGACAGGTTGTCCTTCACGAGCACCGCATGGTCATGAACTCCTCCGACCAAGTCGCCGACCGCTTCGCCCAAGCGCTCTGGGGAGACCATTACCTGGGGCGCATGGTGATCGGCCGGGAAGAGGTAATACGTCAGGCAGACTTGGGACAGGTACAGGAGTACATCGCCTTGCGATACGCTCCCGACAACGCCTGTCTCGTCATCGTGGGCGGAATCGGGCACATGGAGGCGTTCCAACGGGCAGATGATTACTTCGGCCAGTGGGCACCGGCCTCACGGCGGCCCAGACCTCAGCGACTACAGTATGACAACAGCATGATTGTCATCCCCAGTGGCTCTGACGAGGTCAGTCTCTGCATGGGGGTCAACGGGGTGAGTGAGCATGATCCAGATCGCCACGCCGTGGAACTCCTTGGCCTGGTGCTTGGGGGCTCCGACCAATCCCGTCTCTATCAGGCGATCAGGCAGAGGAGAAGGCTCGCTTACGCGGTTACGGCCTACTCACAGTTCTTCCGCTCAGCGGGGCTGATCACCAGTTGGGTGCGATGCCACCGTAAGGATCTGCCAGAGGTGGTGCGGATCATCGGGGCGGAGTTTGAGCGCCTGAAGGCGGAGCCCATCAGTCGAGCCGAGCTTACCCACGTGCAGGAAGTAGGTCGCACAGACGCATTCATGCGGGCCGAGAGCAGCATGGACCTCCTGCGGACGATCGGGCGGAACGCCATGCTCGGGAAGAGTTATACGGTTAACGGTCACGTCCGTGCCATTCACTCTGTGGAGGCCGACGAGATTCAGGCTGCGGCCAATCGGTTGTTCCACAAGCGGGATCTCGGACTGGCCGTAGTAGGGAACATCTCCGAAGAGGATCTCCTCGCTGCCCTGGCAGGTTCCGACTTCTAAGCGCTGACGGAGGGATGGGAAATGGCACTGGGTAACTCACGGTCGGAGCTGACGCCGGGGCAGCGGCATGCGCTATCCAACGGTATCAACCTGGCAATCCTCATCTTCCTGCTGGAACGACCCGCCACCCTGGCAGAGGTTGCGGAGGCTCACGGGTTGATCCCACTGGAGGCAAACGTTCGGCTGCGCCAGTTGGTCAAGGAGGGGCTTGTCTCCACACGGCTCCGCGAGGGGCCCGGGGCTACTAGCGACCGGGTGTACCAGGCAGCGAACGATGACTTTGAACTCCTGACCCAGGCGTCCGAGAACATTGCGTCCAACGACCAGCATCTGCAACTGATCCTGAACCAGTTGCGCCGGGACATGACCTACCACGCTCTCCACCCAGGAGAGGGTCCCGTCCACATACGAACTGTGGGCGTTCGCCTCACGCCCGAGAACTTCAGCCAGTGGCTTGAGCGATTCCGGGCCCTCGAGAAGGAGTTCGACCAGGCGGACGATACGGATCAGTCCACGTGGTACTTCCTCACGGTCGCGCTCTATCAGCGACCTGGGCGAGAGTAGGCCGGCTGGATGGGGGATGGGCGCCAAGTAAAACGACCAGCGGCGTTCCGCCACTGGCTGTGAGGAGGTTACAATCGTGAGCGAGCGATGGGTTGCTTCCCGATTCACTTCGCGTCGGACGGTAGAGGGGAACCTGGTCCTGCACAACAGGTTCACAGGGGCGATACTCTCCGTGCCGCCGGGAGAGGACCAGACGATGGTGCATGAAGCGCTTCGCTCTGGGGTGGATGGGCCTCTTGAGGGCGTACTTTCGGAGATTGCCAGTGCGGGCATTCTGGTGCCAGGTACCGCTGATGAACTCCGGCGAGCAAGGGTCCTTCACGAGATCGAGGGACGGGACCCCAGTCTTCTCCACCTTGTGGTAATGCCTACCGAGCAGTGCAACTTCCGCTGCACCTATTGCTATGAGTCGTTCCAGCGAGGCGAAATGGACCCATCGGTTCGCTTGGGCCTGAAGCGCTATGTGGAACGGCGGGCTCCACGCATCAAGCGACTGGCGGTCTCGTGGTTCGGGGGTGAGCCGCTGGCGGCCCCTGGCGTTATGCGTGAGCTCCCCGAGTCCTTCCTGGAGACATGCCGGGCCCACAACGTTGACTATGTGGCCAATCTGACCAGCAACGGCTACAACTTGACCCCTGAGATGATCCCGGAAGTGCTCGCCTGGCAGATCAAGACGTTTCAGATCACCCTGGACGGACCACCCCAGACCCATAACCGCCAGCGGCATCTGATTGGTGGTGGCCCAACCTTCGACCAGATCTTCCGCAACCTCCGGGCGCTTATGGCCACCGACGAGGATTTTACGCTCTACCTCCGTGTCAACTATGACCAACAGGTCCTGCAAGGGCTTCCCGAGCTCTTCGAGCTGATGGCTGCTCACTTCGGAAACGACCCCCGCCTCCAGATCACTCCCCGCCCCGTAGGCTACTGGGGTGGAGCCAACGACGGCTCCTTCGAGACGGGGAGTTCCGGCGACGTGTTCGATGTCATGGAGATGGCCGTGAACTACGGCCTCCGAACAGCGGGCTCCCTAAAGCCAACGATGCAGCCACACGGATCGACCTGCTGTGCAGCCAATCCGAACTCCCTGGTAGTGGGATCTGATGGTACGCTGTATAAGTGCACGGTCGCACTGACTGACGAACAGAATCAGGTCGGTCAGTTACACGAGGACGGGCGGATTGAGTTAGACATGGACCGCTTTGCGCTCTGGGTCACGCAAGATGAGATCAGTGACCCTGGTTGTCAGACATGCTTCTTCCGGCCCGCCCGCCAGGGGAACGCCTGCCCGCGCGTGCGAATCGTCAAGAACACGGCACCATGCCCTGAGGTGAAGCGCCAGATCGGGCGTGCCCTGACCCTGATCGCACGGGAAGAAGAGCTTCTCGGCTCCCCTTCGTGACTCAACTCCGAGAGAGGGCTTCGATCGCCTCCACAGTCATTAACAACTCCCCCGTAGCACGGATATGGTGCAGGAGTTCGTAGCTGACCTGGAGGAGTTCGCGGGCCCTCTCCTTCTGTCCGCGCTGTTGTACGATAAGCGCGAGGTCCCGGTAGAGCCGCCCGCGCAGATGGCTGGCACCCGCCTCCGCTGACGCATCGATCGCTTGCAGGCAAAGGGTTTCCGCCTGATCGAGATCCTTCTTCTGCAGCCAATAGCGCATGAGATCCTGCAGGATTTCGGCCTGCATCCGACCATTCCCTACCCCCCTGTAATGGACAAGCAATCTCGAGAGGAGGACATAGGCCTCCTCCTGCCGACCCACTCGGATGTACGCGACGGCAAGATTGTGCTCAGCACTGGCAGCAAAGGTGCTTTTCACCGCATTCAGACTTTCCAGTGCGCGCTTGGTCCAGACTACTGCCTGCTCTTGCTGCCCCTGCCGCCCACAAACCACACCCAGCCCGTGTGCCGCCTGGCCCCAGATCTCGGGCATGAGATCCCTGTCTGTCGCTGTCAGTGCCTCGTGATAGGCTCGGTGGGCTTCCGACAAATCGCCGGTGAAAACATGTGCCGATCCAAGGTAGAGCCAAGCACGCGCGTACAATTCCTGAGCGGTCTTCAGGCCGGTACTATGCCGGATTACCTTCTGGTAGAGTCGCCGGGCGGTAGAGTATTGCTCCATTTTGAGATTACAGTGGGCCATGAAGAGCCAGGTCTCCAGCACTTTTAGGGTATTACCAGCGGTCCGATAGCGATCAAGCACCTCTTCAAACTGGTCCAGCGCCTCTTCATACCCGCCGAGGTGGTAGAGGGAGCGGCCGCAGAGGAACTGAATCTCTTGCTCCCAGTCCGGCTCCTCAGCCCGCTTGCTCAGCTGCAGGGCCTCCCGGAGCTTTGGCATCGCTGCCGCCCAGTTCCCGACCTGGGCGTCGGCCTTCGCGGACTCCCAGAGAAAGCGTATGCTAAACAAATCGGCGGGCTGTTCTTCCAAAAAATACGAGATCGGTTTTCCCAACCGGTCCGCCAAAATGCGGAGCGTCTGGGGGGAGGGTAGGCACCTGCCGTTTTCCACCTGGCTAATGAACGATCTCGTCAGGTTCTTTCCGGCCAGTTGGGTCTGGGAGAGTCCGCATGCTATGCGAGTCCGCCTAATGCGCTCACCAATCACATCCCTTACCCCCCGTTAGTACGACTACCGCAATAATACCACAAATCTTACTGAATGCCCGAGTATGATAATCACAGAACCGAATATTCACTTGGTACTGGAGGTAGTCTTTATGCGAAAGTACTTTGTCGCAATGATCCTGGTACTCATGCTCGGTGGGCTGATCAGCAGCGCAATGGCCGATCCGCAGCCGCCAGAGCCAAACAACGTGCTGGAGCCTTCTTCGACTACGATACAAACACGACTCTAAGGCTTCACTAAAGGGCGCCAGCCACTATCGGCTGACGCCCTCTTTGCTTAGTTCCAGTCCTGGACCGCCGAGACACCCATCTCCTCGCCCTCCTGGATCGAGGAGAGGACCGTCACCACGGCCCGAGCGGTATCCAGCGAGGTGAGCGCTGGCACACCGTGCTCGACCGCCGTCCGCCGGATGATGAACCCGTCCCGGTCCACCTCACGCCCACGGGTGAGCGTGTTGATCACCAGGTCGATCTTCCCGGCCCGGATCAGTTCCGGGATGTTAGGTGAACCCTCGGCCACCTTGTTGACCTTCTGAACGGGGACCGCGCAGGCTTCCAGGGCCCGGGCGGTACCGCCGGTAGCGAGAATCCTGAAGCCCAGGTCGCTGAACTCCTTGGCCAGGCCCATAGCCTCGGGCTTGTCCTTGTCCGCCACGGTGATCAGCACCGTGCCCCGGTACGGGACCTTGACCCCCGAGGAGAGGAGCGCCTTATAGAGCGCCCGGGGGAAGTCCAGGTCAGCACCCAGCACCTCGCCGGTCGATTTCATCTCCGGCGAGAGGCCGGTGTCCACGCTGGTCAGCTTCTGCCAGGAGAAGACCGGCGCCTTGACGCTCACCCGGTCCGCCGGCTCGGGCCAGAGCCAACCGGTGCCACGCAGGCCGCCATCCTTGCCGTTCAGCCGCAGGTGAAGCGCTCCCGCTGCCGGGCCGAAGCCCAGCCCCGCCAGGGTGTGGCCAGCGATCACCTGGGTCGCCACCTTGGCCATCTCCAGGCCGGTCACCTTCGTCAGGAAAGGGACGGTCCGGGAGGAGCGTGGGTTCACCTCGATCACGTAGACCTGGTTGCCGAATACGACGTACTGAATATTGACCAGGCCCTTCACCTTCAGCGCCAGGGCCAGCCGAGTCGAGTAGTTCACCACCTGGTCCCGGATCTTCGAAGAGACCGAGACCGAGGGGTAGACGGCAATCGAGTCGCCCGAGTGGACGCCGGCCCGCTCCACATGCTCCATAATGCCGGCAATGATTACCTGCTCACCGTCGCAGACGGCGTCGACCTCCAGCTCCTTGCCCAGGAAGTAGCGGTCGACCAGGACCGGCCGCTCCTCCGAGACATCGATCGCGGACTGCATGTAATCCCGCAGTTCCTTCTCGTTGTAGACGATCTCCATCGCCCGGCCGCCCAGCACGAAGGAGGGACGGACGAGGACCGGATAGCCGATGCGGTTTGCAATCGTGCAGGCCTCATCGACCGTGACGGCGGTGGCACCCGGCGGCTTCGGAATCCCCAGATCGATCAGGAGATCGTCGAACTTCTTCCGGTCCTCGGCCCGATCCATCTCCTCGATCGAGGTGCCCAGCACCGGCACGCCGACCTTGGCCAGCGGTACCGCCAGGTTAATAGCGGTCTGGCCACCGAACTGGCAAATCACGCCGTCAATGTTCGGCCTCTGCTCGGAGCCGTAGGCCCAGAGCCCGCCCTCCTGCTCAATCACGTTCAGCACATCTTCAACGGTCAGCGGCTCGAAGTAGAGCCGGTCGGACGTGTTGAAGTCGGTGGAGACGGTCTCCGGATTGTTGTTAATGATGATCGACTGGACATTCTCGTCCTTCAACTGCCAGGCAGCGTGAACGGCGGAGTAGTCAAACTCGATCCCCTGTCCGATGCGGATCGGGCCGGAGCCCAGCACAACCGCCTTGCGACCAGGCGGGCGGACCGCTTCGTTCTCGCCGTCGTAGCAGGAGTAGTAGTAGGGCGTGGAGGCCTCGAACTCGGCGGCGCAGGTGTCGACCATCTTGTAGACCGGGCGGATGCCCATAGCAAGGCGCAACTGACGCACAGCCATCATGGGCTGGCCGATCAGCCGGCCGACATACGAGTCGGAGAATCCGAGCCGCTTCGCCTGGCGCATGAGCTCTGGGGTGATCTGGCCGCTCGACAGTTCCTTCTCGACCTTGACGATCTTTTCGATCCCCCAGAGGAAGAACCGGTCGATCTGGGAGAGAGCGTGGATCTGGTCCACGGTCCAGCCACGGCGCAGCGCCTCGGCGACGACCCAGATCCGCTCATCGTTCGGCCGCTCCAGCCGCTCCCGCAGGGCCTCATCTTCCAGCCTGGTGATCGCCGGATGCTGCAGGCCGTCCCGCCCGGTCTCCAGGGAGCGGACCGCCTTCAGCAGGGCGCCCGGGAAGGTCCGGTCGATCGACATCACCTCGCCGGTCGCCTTCATTTGCGTGCCGAGGGTCCGGGAGGCGGTGACGAACTTGTCAAAGGGGAAGCGCGGGATCTTCAGGACGCAGTAGTCGAGGGTTGGCTCGAAGGCGGCGTAGGTGGAGCCGGTCACGGGGTTCTTGATCTCGTCCAGCGTCAGCCCGATGGCGATCTTGGCCGCCACCTTGGCGATCGGGTAGCCGGTCGCCTTGGAGGCCAGCGCCGAGGAGCGGGAGACGCGCGGGTTGACCTCAATCACGATATACTCCTGGCTCAGCGGGTTGAGCGCGTACTGCACGTTGCAGCCACCCTCGATCCCCAGTGCGTTGATGATCTTCAGCGCAGAGGAGCGGAGCATCTGGTAGTCACGATCCGACAGGGTCTGCGATGGGGCGACAACGATTGAGTCGCCGGTGTGGACGCCGACCGGGTCGAGGTTCTCCATGTTGCAGATCGTGATCGTGTTGCCTGCAGAGTCACGGATCACCTCGTACTCGATCTCCTTCCAGCCCGCCACGGACCGCTCGATCAGGCACTGGGTGACCGGGGAGAGCTTGAGCCCCTTGGTGACGATCTCCGTCATGGTCGCAGGGTCCTTGGCAATGCCGCCGCCGGTACCACCAAGTGTATAGGCGGGCCGGACGATCAGCGGGTAGCCGACCTCCTCGCCGAAGGCGAGGGCCTCATGCACCGTCTGTACGATGGTGGATGCGGGGATCGGCTCGCCGATCCGCTGCATGAGCGCCTTGAACTCGGCCCGGTCCTCCGCCTCCTGGATCGCGGTCAGCGGGGTGCCGAGCAGCTTGACGCCGTACTTATCGAGAACGCCGGCCTTGTGCAACTGCATGGCCATGTTCAGGCCGACCTGACCGCCCAGGGTGGGCAGCAGCCCTTCTGGCCGTTCCTTCGCAATGATCCGCTCGACGAACTCGATGGTAATCGGCTCAATATAGACTCGGTCGGCCATCTGCGCATCGGTCATGATGGTCGCCGGGTTGGAGTTGACAAGAATCACTTCCAGCCCTTCCTCGCGGAGGGCCTGGCAGGCCTGAGTGCCGGCGTAGTCGAACTCCGCCGCCTGGCCGATCACAATGGGGCCGGAGCCAATCACGAGGACCCGCTTCAGATCGGTACGCTTCGGCATGGTCTGTATCTCCTCTCAGAATGGCACCTCACTGAGTGCCTTAATCCCTGAATAGTGCGCGCCGTAGAAGGGGCTCGCCACCAGGGCGAGCCCGCTATCGTCTGTGGTTAGGCGGTCTGCTTGACCAGGGTCTTCTCTTCCATGAGCGCCACGAACTTGTCGAAGAGGTAGGCGGACTCCTGCGGGCCGGGGGCAGCCTCGGGGTGGTACTGGACCGTGAAGAGCGGACGGGTCATGTGGGCCATGCCCTCCACCGTGCCATCGTTCAGGTTCCGGTGGGTGACCACCACGTCGGACGGGAGGGTGGCATCATCCACCGCGTAGCCGTGGTTCTGGCTGGTAATATAGACCCGGCCGTTCGTGAAGTCCTTTACCGGATGGTTCGCCCCCCGGTGACCGTACTTCAGCTTGTAGGTCTTGGCGCCCAGGGCCAGGCTCGTGATCTGGTGCCCGAGGCAGATGCCGAAGATCGGCATGCCCGCTGCCATGAGCTCCTGCACCGCCTCCACAGCGAAGGGGGCATCCGCCGGGTTGCCCGGGCCGTTGGTCAGCATGATCCCTGCCGGGTTCAGTTCCATGATCTGCTCCGCCGTCCAGTTGGCGGGGACCACGGTCAGGTCGCAGTCCCGCGCGGAGAGCGAGCGGAGAATGTTCTCCTTCAGGCCGTAGTCAACCACAACCACCCTGTGCCCGCTGCCGAAGACGCGATAAGGCTGGGGTGTGGTCACCTGCATTACGTGATCGTTCATAGCGAAGGACTGGGCCTTCGTAATCCAGGCCTCGATCTGTTCCGCCGATGGCTCCACGTCGGAGAGGGTCGTGACGATCACACCGCGCTTGGTACCGGCGCTGCGCAGGTGCCGGGTGAGCGCCCGGGTGTCAATCCCGGCCAGGCCGGGAATCTCGTTCTCCGCCAGATAGGCAGAAAGGCTCTTGGCCGCCTGCCAATGGCTGGGCGACTCGCAGAGCTCTTTCACAATAAAGCCCCTGACCCACGGTTTCCGGGACTCGAAGTCCTCCGGATTGATGCCGTAATTGCCGATCAGGGGATAGGTCATCGTGACAATCTGGCCACAATAGGACGGGTCGGTCAAAACTTCCTGATACCCCGTCATGCCGGTGTTAAAAACGACCTCGCCGGCCATTTCCGTGACCGCGCCGAAGCCCTCACCCGCGAAGACAGAACCGTCCTCCAAAACCAGATAGCCCTTCATATTACGGTACCCTCCTAGAGATCCGGGCGTCGCTGCACCCGGTTAATCCGCGGTCGGGAGACCTGCTTGTTCCAACACATTATACTCTCCCGTTTCCCGCGAATCAAGCCGAGTCCGCTTTCGTATAATTATAACTCCCTGCCGCATAAATATGCAACAGGGAGTTGAGATATTGTCTTCGTGGAATTCCGGCGAGTCAAGCCTTCAAGCGGAAGAACTGAGGTGTCCTCCTCCGAGTGGATGCAACCTTGGCTGCATATAGCCGCTCATCAGCAAGCTGGATCAGTTCGTCAATCGACTCGCCATCCTTTGGGTAGCAGGCGACCCCGATCGATGCACTGACGTGGATCGACTGGTCCCCCATCTCAACCGACATCTCCTCGAGTGCAGTCCGCAGCCCGTCTCCTGTGGCGCAGGCGCTGTTAGGCTCCACCCAGTCCACCAGGACCACAAACTCATCGCCACCGTAGCGGACGTGTACGTCGGCATCGGGCATTTCATGGCGGATCCGTTCAGCAACCGCCTTCAGGACGTGGTCACCTGCCGTGTGGCCCCAGGTATCGTTTACCCGCTTGAAGCCATTCAGGTCTACCATGAGCAGGGCGGCATGGCGGGCGATTGACGGCCCGCCGCCAAAGAGGGCGGCAGCCCGCTGCTCCAGCAGACGCCGGTTGCCAAAGCCGGTCAGCGGGTCGATCATGGCCTCACGCCAGAGCCTGTCCCGCTCGGCCTCCAGCCACTTGGCGCGGTCCTGCATGGCCTGGCACTTGCGCCGCTGGACAATGGCGGCCTTCAGGCGCATGTCGACCTCGCGTGGATCGACGGGCTTGGTCAGGTAGTCTCGGCCGCCCAGGGCAAAGCCGGCCGCCTTTGTGTTCAGATCAGCCAACGCGCTCAGGAAGAGGATCGGGATCTCGGCGAGAGCAGGGTCGCCGGTCAGCTGCGCTCCCACCTCAAGTCCTGTCATGTCGGGAAGCATGACGTCGAGAAGGATCGCATCTGGATTCTCGCGGCGCGCCAACTCCACGCCCTCCGCTCCCCGCTCCGCCTCGACCAGATCGTAGCCCAGCCTGGTCAGACCCCAGCGCAGGAACCGGCGGATCTCCAGATCATCATCCACCACCAGAACGAGTGGCTTGACCCTCATCCCTTGCTTTGCCCTCCTTGTACCGCTCGGCTCTACTACCGGGTCATTATATCGAGCTTCTAAATATTAGTCTATAATGTTATTAAAATAGGCCAGAAAAGGGCACTCTCTGTCAATAGAGGGTCTCCGTACTTTTATGACAGATAGACAATGTGAATTGCGTTTGGCCAATGAATATACACCCGTTTAACAATCCTTTCGTGCTATACTAGGGTAACGTGTATTTGGGAGTGGTAATGGTTGATCGAAATGCAGAAGGTGAACAAGCACTTTGGTAACCTACATGTCCTGGTAGATGTGGACCTCACCGTAACGAGCGGGGAGAAGTTGGTCGTCATAGGCCCTTCCGGCTCAGGCAAGTCCACTCTGATTCGCTGCATGAACCTTCTGGAGCGCCCGTCATCGGGCAAGGTACTGGTGGACGGGGTCGATATCACGGCACCGAACGCCCCGCTGGCCAAGATCCGCCAATCGGTGGGCATGGTCTTTCAGCAGTTCAACCTTTACCCGCATAAGACTGTGTTGGAGAACGTGACCATGGCTCCGGTCATGGTGAAGGGTGTCTCCAAGGACGAGGCCGAGGAGTCCGGCCTGCAGTACCTGGAGCGGGTCGGTCTGCGCCACAAGGCCGGCGCTTACCCCTCCCAGCTCTCGGGCGGGCAGCAGCAGCGAGTGGGCATTGCCCGGGCGCTGAATATGAAGCCGAAGGTCATGCTCTTCGACGAACCCACCTCGGCCCTGGACCCGGAGATGGTCCAGGAGGTGCTCGACGTAATGATCAGCCTCTCACAGGAGGGGATCACCATGGTCGTGGTGACCCACGAGATGGGCTTTGCACGGGAGGTCGCTGATCGAGTGATCTTCATGGACGAGGGGCGGATCCTGGAGCAGGGCTCACCGGAGCACTTCTTCACGGCACCGACCCACGAGCGAACCAAGCTGTTTCTCAGCCGGATTCTCCGCTGATAACAGATAGAAAGACACAGGGGGTAGTCAAGAGATGAAGCGGATTCTCGGATTCATGCTCTCCATGGCGGTACTCATGTCGGTTCTGGCCGGCTGCGGTGGCGCTCAGTCCAAGTCTGGAGATAGCGGGAGCGAGGGCTCCAAGGCGCTTCCGGCCCAGGTTCAGAAGATCAAGGATCGCGGTGTGCTAAAGGTTGGCGTAAAGGTTGACGTGCCGAAGTTCGGCTATAAGGATGCTGCTAAGAATACCCATGAGGGCATGGAGATCGATCTGGCCAAGCGGCTTGCCAAGGAGATCTTCGGTGACGAGAATAAGATCGAGCTGGTCGGCGTGAACGCCAAGACCCGTGGCCCGGCCCTGGACAACGGCGAAATCGACCTGGTGATCGCCACCTTCACAATCACGGAGGAGCGGAAGAAGTCCTGGAACTTCTCGGACCCCTACTTCGTAGATAACGTCGGCTTCCTCGTAAAGAAGGATAGCGGGATCAAGTCCTGGAAAGATCTGAACGGCAAGAAGATCGGTGTGGCGCAGTCCGCTTCCACCAAAAAGGCTCTGACCGAGCAAGCCGCCAAGGACGGGATCAGCGTCGAGTTCCAGGAGTTCGCGACCTATCCGGAGATCAAGGCTGCCCTCGATGCGGGCCGCGTTGACGCCTTCTCGGTCGACCAGTCGATCCTCTGGGGCTACAAGGACGACAAGAACGAGTTCCTGCCGGAGAAGTTCGCCCCTCAGGAGTACGGCATTGCCAGCAAGAAGGACAACACTGAGCTGGCTCAGTTTGTGAACGACCTGCTGGACAGCATGGAGAAGTCGGGCGACCTCGACAAGCTCTTTGAGAAGTGGGGGCTGAAGTAAGAAGTGGATCGCTTTGCCGCCTTCAAGTGGCAGGCGCTCTTCATGGACTGGCGGATCTTTCTTGAGGGGCTGGGCCGGACCGCATCTACCGCGGGTCTGGCCCTGCTCCTCTCCCTGGCACTCGGGGTGCTCTTTGGCATGCTGGCCACATCCCCGTACCGATCGGGCCGGTCCGTGAACCGCCTCTATGTGAGCCTGATCCAGAACACCCCCCTGGTAACCCAGATCTTCTTCCTTTTCTACGCGCTCCCCCATCTCAAGATCATGATCCCGACGTCGGTGGTCGGGGTTCTGGGGCTGGGGTTCTACCATGGGGCGTACATGTCCGAAGTGGTCCGGGCGGGCATTCAGGCGATTCACCGCGGGCAGTTGGAGGCCGCCCTCTCCCAGGGATTCACCTATGTGCAGGCGATGCGCTACGTGATCCTGCCCCAGGCCGCCGAGGTGGTGCTACCGCCCATGACTAACCAGGCGGTGGCCCTGATCAAGAACTCGTCGATCCTGGCCATGATCTCCGGGGGTGACCTCATGTTCCAGGCAGACTCCTGGTCGGCCTCCACGGGCTACTACGGTCCGGCCTACCTGACCGTCTGGCTGATCTACTTCGCCCTCTGCTTCCCGCTGACCCAGTTGGCCAAGCGCTGGGAGAATAAGGCCGCCCGCAGTCGCTCAGGGGAGGTGAAGGTCGCATGATCGAGGAACTGGCTGCGCTGGCGCAGTGGCACAATCTGCGCTTTCTCTGGCAGGGCCTCGCCGTCACCCTGCAGATCAGCGTGCTGACGATCATCTCCTCCTTCGTGCTCGGTACCATTCTTGGGATCATGCGGTACAGCGGTCACTGGCTGCTCGGCCGATTGGCTGCGGTCTATGTCGAAGGGTTTCGGGCGTCGCCTCTGATCCTACTGATCCTGCTCTTCCGTTTCACCACCCCGCTGAAGCCGGTCAACTCCGGGACCCTCGCCATGTCGCTCTTCACAGCAGCAATCGTGGCTGAGGTGGTCCGGGGCGGGTTGAACTCGGTGGACAAGGGGCAGTGGGAGGCGGCTCGCTCCCAGGGCTTCTCCTGGGTGCAGATTCTCAGGTACGTGGTCCTGCCCCAGGCCCTCCGCAAGATGATCCCGCCGCTGGTCGGCCAGTTCATAACGGTGGTAAAGGATACCTCGTACGTCTGGGTCACCGGGGTCGAGGAGCTGACCGGCAAGGGTGTGATTATCCTGGGCCAGTATGGCTCGGCGGTCCAGTTCTTCGCGATCTTCGGGACGATCGGCCTGGTCTACTACCTGCTCTGCTGGGGACTCCAGCGCTTCGGCCTCTTCCAGGAGAGGCGCATGTCCTGGCTGACCATGTGAAATAAGCCACCGGGGTCTGCCCGGTGGCTTATTTCTTTCTGCACGTGTTATGCCCGGCTTCTGCGCTATGTTCGGGCCCCAAGGATTGCTGCGGCCATAGCCAGTTGCTTCTCCACCTCCACCGGGGCGGTGCCGCCCTGCGATGTCCGCAGGTTGACGCAGGTCTCCGGGGCGATCGCCGCGTAGACGTCGGCGGTGAAAAGCGGGGAGAAAGACTGGAACTCCTCCAGCGAGCAGTCGGCCAGAAACTTGCCAGCCTGGATGCAGTGGAGCACCGACTTGCCCACCACCTCGTGCGCCTCCCGGAAGGGCATTCCCTTCTTGACCAGGTAGTCGGCAAGGTCGGTGGCGTTGGAGAAATCCTGCTGGACCGCCTTTGCCATGCGCTCTCCGTTGAACCTGACGGTGGCGACCATACCGGCGGTCACCTCCAGGCAGATCTTGAGCGTATCAACCGCATCGAACAGTCGCTCCTTGTCCTCCTGGAGGTCGCTGTGGTAGGTGAGCGGGATCCCCTTGAGGACGGTCAGAAGCGCCATCAGGTCCCCGTAGATACGCCCGGTTTTACCCCGCACGATCTCGGCCACGTCGGGGTTCTTCTTCTGCGGCATGATCGAGGAGCCGGTGGCGTAGGCGTCATCCATCTCAATGAACCCAAACTCGGTTGATGCCCAGTTGACCATCTCCTCGGCCAGGCGGGAGAGGTGCATCTGGCAGATGGCGGCCCCGGCCAGGAACTCAAGAATGAAGTCCCGATCGCTGACGGCGTCCATGGAGTTGGGGTAGACGCCGGCGAAGCCCAGTTCTTGGGCCGTAAACTCCCGGTCGATCGCGAAGGTGGTGCCGGCCATCGCCCCGGCGCCCAGCGGGGAGATATCGGCCCGCCGATACGCATCGGCCAGGCGGGCATGGTCCCGCTCGAGCATCCAGAAGTAGGCCATGAGGTGGTGTGAGAGCAGGATCGGCTGGGCCCGCTGCAAGTGGGTGTAGCCGGGCATGATCACGCCCATCTGCTCGGTCGCCCGATCCAGCAAGGCGCCCTGCAGGTCGCTGATCAGCGCCTGGACCGCCTGGATCTCGTCCTTCACCCAGAGATGGACATCGGTCACGACCTGGTCGTTCCGGCTCCGGGCGGTGTGGAGCCGCCCTCCCGCCGGGCCGATCTTCTCAATCAGCCGCTTCTCGATGTTCAAATGAATATCCTCATACTCCTGTCGGAAGGGGAACTGGCCGGCCTCAATCTCGGCCAGGATCTCCAGCAGCCCCTGCTCAATGGCCCGGGCATCGTCCGGCGGGATGATCTCCTGCCTCCCCAGCATGCGAGCGTGGGCGATCGAACCCCGGATATCCTGGTTGTAGAGCCGTCGGTCAAAGGCGAGCGAGGAGGTGAACCCCTCCGCGGTCCTGTCGGCAGACTTGGTGAACCGGCCGCCCCAGAGCTTGGTCATGCGATTCTTCTCCCCCTCTGCGATATCTGTATGATTATACCCCCGAATGCATGAATATACAAGGACGGCGTTAGGCCGTTCTTTTGCATTGGGCAATGTTGACATCTATAACCCGGTGTGGCATGATACCTTGTAGTACAAGACACCCGGCATGGCAAAGGAGGCAACCGGAATGGAAAGCTGGGATACCCAACTGCGCAAGGGCGGGTTGGAGTTGGCGGTGCTGCTCCTCCTGGCCCGGCACCGAATGTACGGCTTGGAGTTGCTGACCACCCTGGGGGAGAACGGCTTCGTGGTCAGCGAAGGGACGATCTACCCACTGCTGAACCGGCTGAGTGGTCAGGGGCTGATCGCGGCGGAATGGGTGACAGGCGACACGGGGCACCCGCGCAAGTACTACCGGGTGACCGGAACGGGGTTGGCACAGGCGCAGCGCATGGCACAACAATGGTCCGAGTTCGCTGCCTCCATGGCTGATCTGATCCGCAGTACAGGGGGCACTGACCGCCCGCAAAAGGAGGTTCGAGCATAACCATGCAGCTTGAATCACAGGTGCTGGTGCGGGAGTTCAACCGCCGGCTACGGGCCGCCCTGACGAGTGTGCCGAACCATGTGCGGGTCGAGGCCGCCCTCGAGGTGGAGAGCCATGTGGAGGATGTTCTGAGCCGACGCCCCTCCACCCTGCCGGAGCCGGAGTGGGTGGCGCAGATTCTGAGCGGCTTCGGCACGCCGGAGGCGTACGCCGCGGCCATTGTGGGGCAGTTGCCCCCGGTGCAGGTGGTGACCGTGCGATCGGGCCTGCGCGAGGTGCTGACAGCGGGCCGAGACCTTATGGGGGGCACAGGCCGGCTGCTGCTGGCGGTGCTGCGGGGCTCGTGGCGCTTCGGGGTAGCCGCCGTACGAACCGGGGTAAGCCTAGCGGGTGCGGGGCTGCGGGAGAGCCGGGCGGGCCTGAAACGGCTGGCGGACTGGTCGGCCGAGCCCCGGGCAGCCGCAGGACGGAGTCTGCGGGGAAGCCGCAGCCAGTTGCGGGTGACGCTGCGGAGTGCGTGGCGGAATGGGTTGCGGTTGGGCCGGGCGGCTGGCCGGGGGCTGCTCCGGCTGGCCAGTGCGCTCGGGCAGGGGCTGCTCCGGGCCGGAGGCACCGGCGTGCGGTTGGGTCGGGTGGCGATCCAGTACGGTCGGATGGTGTTGCTGGCGGCGCTGCGACTCGCACTGCTGGCGGGACTGGCTGCCCTGGCACTGAGTGCCTTCCTGATGACCCTGGCCTCGGCCCTGGCCCCGGACCTGGTCGGCTGGCGGGTCTACGAGGCCCAGCAGGCGGTGATCACCGGGGTCCAATCGCTGCGGGAAGACTGGCTGTCGGGCGTCTCACCGACCCTGCAGGCACAGTTTGCCCAGACCGGCCTGGCGGTGCAGACCATCTCGCTTTCCATGGGGCTGCTGCTTACGGGCCTGTTCGCCTATCTGGTCTGGAGCATCCGGCGGCGCCGGGGTCCGGCCGTCTCGAAATAGAAGGAAGCCCCCCACCGGCGCACCACTGGTCGGGGGGCTCCGCACTTAACTGAACCTTCCGTCCCATCTCCTCTTGTGCACGGATCGCCGCCGCTCTATAATAGGAGTAATTCTGACACATGGCAGGTGAATGGGCATGCCCTTCTTCCCGAGCAAGTACCGGCCAATGAGCGCTGAGCGCGGGGAGGGGGAAACTATGCCCTGACCCCGCCTCTCCATACTCCACGACAAATTTCCCCCGGTCGTGGCGGAGGCACCCCCTCTGCTGCGGCCGGTTTTTCATTTTGCCCGAAAGGATGTTTTCCGCTGTATGTTCTCTGCAACCTCTACCCGGAACCTCTGGATCCTCTCCCTCTCCGATGCCCTCTCCCGCTTCGGCGGTCAGTTCCAGTTCTTCGCCGTGATGGCGCTGATCTACACGGTGACCGGCTCTCCCTTGCTCACCGCCCTGCAGATGACCACCGCCAGCCTGCCGATCATTCTGCTGGCCCGGTGGTCCGGCCAGGTGGCTGATCGCTACGATCCCCGCCGAACGATCCTGATCGCCAACCTGGTCATGGGTCTGCTGACCCTCTGCTTTCTGCTGACCGAGAACGTTTACGCCTACCTGGGGCTCGGGCTTCTAATCAGCACTGCCGGTACCTTCATGATGAGCGCCCGGGCGGCTCTCATGCCTCAACTCGTCGGCAAGGAGCACCTGCTGAAGGCCAACGCCCGCATGGCCACGGTCCGGGGTGGGGTGCAACTCCTGGCCCCCGGCCTTGCAGGCACGCTAGTCATGCTGACCGGGGCGAAGGTTGCGTTTCTCTTCAACGCCATCAGCTACCTGGCCCCGGCGATCGCCATGCTCTTCGTCACCCCGGTGGAACCGGTGGAGCGTTCGACGACCGCCCAAGGGCAGTCGGATAGCGGTTCGCGCAACGTGGCCTGGGCCTTCCTGAAGAGCAGGCCAGACCTGCTGCTGATCCTGATCGCCTACGGCGCCTACGAGATCGGCATGTGGTCGGTGAACGCACTGTTCATTCCCTACACCAGCTCGATCCTGGGCGGTGGGACGGATATCATGGGCTGGTCTGTGTCTGCCTACTTCGGCGCCGGACTGCTGACGGGGCTCCTGATCGAACGCTGGGGTCATCTGGCCCGCAGCCCCCGCCTCCTCTACGCTGCCTATTTCGCGGGTGCGCTGATCTGGGGCGGCTACTGCCTGACCCGCTCGATTCCGGTTGCCCTTCTCCTGAGCGCCTTCGACGGGGTCGTCTTCACCTACGCCTGGACGCTTTTCGAGACCCGGATTCAGGAGGAGGCACCGCCCGAGTCCCGCGGCCGGGTCTTCGCTCTGGCCCGTGCGGGCGATGAGGTCTGCACCATAACCGGCCAGGTGGGCGGTGGAACCGCCGCCACCTACGCCGGGATCATTCCCAGCATGGCCGGCTTCGCCGGGCTTACCGTGGTCCTGCTGGGGCTCGTGGCCTTGGGGGGCCGGACTGTAACGGCTCGTGCCAAAGCGGCTGCGGCGGATGCTTAGAGACCCTGGCTGCGCCAAACAGAACCGCACCTCCAGCCCATACCGGGGCTGGAGGTGCAATCTTCTTCCTCAGTTCCGCCGCACGCCGACCGGCATCCGGGTGGTGTAGTGGGTGTGCAGCAGTTCGTGCGACTTGTGGCCACCAGGCTCGCCCAGAAACTCCTCGTAGAGGGCCTGAACCGCGGCGTTCTCATGAGAGCGGCGAATAGTCATCCGCTCATCGACCGAGTAGAGCGCCTGAATGCGGGCCTTGCGGGCCTTCTCCAGCCCCTCGGGACCAGTGGCGGGGATGGGCTGGCCACCGCCGCCAATGCAGCCACCGGGGCAGCCCATGATCTCGACAAAATGATACTGGGCCTCACACGAGTGGATCTGCTCCAAGAGCCAGCCGGCGGCCGCCAGGCCGTTCGCCACGGCCACCTTCAGCTCCAGACCGCCCACGCTGACCGACGCCTCGCGGACACCGCCCACGGCACCGCGAACCTCCTCGAACTCCAGGCGGGGCAGGTCGCCGCCTTCAGGCTGGAGCCAGGCGGCAGCGGTGCGTAGGGCCGCCTCCATGACGCCGCCGGTCGTGCCGAAGATCGTACCGGCGCCCGTCCCGATGCCCATGGGCATGTCGAACTCCTCCTCCGGCATCAGCAGGAGATCGACGCCGCCCTGCTTCAGCATGCGACCCAGCTCGCGGGTCGTGAGAACGAAGTCGACATCCTGATAGCCGGAGGCATTCATTTCGGGCCGGTCGGCCTCGAACTTCTTCGCCGTACAGGGCATGATCGAGACAACGACGATATCCCTCGGGTCGATTCCAGCTTTCTGTGCGTAGTAGGTCTTGGCCAGGGCGCCGAACATCTGCTGAGGGGACTTGCAGGAGGAGAGGTTCTCCAGGATCTTCGGATAGAAGTGTTCGGCATACTTGACCCAGCCCGGCGAGCAGGAGGTGATCAGCGGCAGGGGACCACCCTCCTGGATCCGATGGACCAGTTCAGTAGCCTCCTCCATGATCGTCAGGTCGGCGGCGAAGACGGTGTCAAAGACCTGGTCAAAGCCGAGCCGCCGCAGGCCGGCTACCATCTGGCCGGTGGAGACCGCCCCGGGTGCCGCACCGAAGGTCTCGGCAATCGAGACCCGAATGGCCGGAGCGGTCTGGACAACCACATGCTTGGTCGGATCGAGGAGGACCTTCCAGACCTTGTCCGTATCGTCCTTCTCGGTCAGCGCCCCAGTCGGACAGACCAGAGTACACTGCCCGCAGAGGGCACAGGCCGCATCGTTAATCGAAGCTTCAAAGAACGGGGTCACCTTGGAGTCGAAGCCCCGCTCGGCCAGGGAGATGGCCGACACGCCCTGGACCTCCCGGCAGACCGCCACGCAGCGCTGGCAGAGGACGCACTTGGAGCCATCGATCGAGAGCGCCGGCGACTCCTGATCGCAGCGCGGCGTATGCTTTTCGCCCTTGACCTGCACACCGCTGACACCCAACTCCCGCGAGAGGCGGAGCAGTTCACAGTTCTCCGCCCGAATACAGGTGGGGCAGGAGATGTTGTGGTCGGAGAGGATCAGTTCGAGCACCATCTTCCGGGCTTCCCGGACGGTCTGGCTGTTGGTCTGGACCACCATGCCTTCGGCCACCGGCAGGGTGCATGCGGTCTGGAGCCCGCGGGTGCCGGATGCCTCGACCAGGCACATCCGGCAGGCACCGATCTGGTTGATCTCCTTCAGATAACAGAGCGTCGGAATGCGGATACCATTCATCCTCGCCGCTTCCAGCACCGTCGTACCGGGCTCCACGGCGACGGGGCGCCTGTCTATGGTCAGGTTGATCATGCAGCAGCCCCCCTAGTGAGTAACAGCGTGGAACTTGCACACATCAACACAGTTGCCGCACTTAATGCAGAGTGATGTATCGATGGTGAAGGGCTTTCGGATCTCGCCGTGAATCGCATCCACCGGGCAGTTGCGGGCACAGACGGCACAACCCTTGCAGAGCTCGGGGGCGATCTTGAACTCGGTCAGCGCCGCACAACGGCCTGCCGGGCAGCGCTTCTCCTTCACATGAGCCACGTACTCGTCCCGGAAGAACTTGAGGGTCGAGAGCACCGGGTTCGGGGCGGTCTGGCCGAGGCCGCAGAGCGAGGTGGCCTTAATGCCGGCGGCCAGGCGCTCCAGCTCGTCCAGGTCCTCCATGACCCCCTGACCTGCCACGATCCGGTCCAGGATCTCCAGCATCCGCTTGGTGCCGATCCGGCAGGGCGGGCACTTGCCGCAGGACTCATCCTGGGTGAACTGGAGGTAGAAGCGGGCGACATCGACCATGCAGGTGGATTCGTCCATGACGATCAGGCCGCCGGATCCCATCATCGAACCGATGGCGACCAGGGAGTCGAAGTCCATAGGTGTGTCCAGCATGTGAGCGGGAATGCAGCCGCCAGAGGGGCCCCCGGTCTGCGCCGCCTTGAACTGCTTGCCCTTGGGGATCCCGCCGCCCATGTCGTAGACGATCTCGCGGAGGGGGGTACCGGTGGGGACCTCCACCAGGCCGGTGTTCATGACGTTGCCCGCAACGGCAAAGACCTTGGTGCCCGGGGCGGAGGGGACGCCCATGGAGGCATACCACTCGCCACCGTTCAGGATGATATCGGGGATGTTCGTGTAGGTCTCGACATTGTTGTTAAGGGTGGGCTTGCCCCAGAGCCCCTTGACCGCCGGGAAGGGTGGGCGCGGCCGGGGGGTTCCTCGCTGCCCCTCGATCGAGGCAATCAGCGCTGTCTCCTCGCCGCAGACAAAGGCGCCGGCGCCCAGGCGAATGTCGACATCGAAGGAGAAATCGGTGCCCAGGATATGGCGGCCCAGTAGCCCCAGTTCACGGGCCTGGCGAATGGCAATCGACAGCCGCTCAATGGCGGTCGGGTACTCGGCTCGCACATAGATATACCCTTGGTGCGAACCCACTGCGTAGCCGGCGATCGCCATGGCCTCCAGCACAGCGTGGGGGTCGCCCTCCAGGACCGAGCGGTCCATGAAGGCACCGGGGTCGCCTTCGTCGGCGTTGCAGAGGACGTACTTCACATCGCCGGGAACGGCCGCCGCCAGCTCCCACTTGCGGCCGGTGGGGAAGCCACCGCCGCCACGACCCCGCAGGCCCGAGCGCTTGACCTCGTTCACCACGTCCGCCGGGGTCATCTCCAGCAGCGCCTTCGCCAGACCAAACCAGCGCCCGGCTGCGACCGCTTCGCGGATCTCTTCGGGGTTGATCAGGCCGCAGTTCTTCAGGGCAATGCGCTTCTGCCCCTTGTAGAAGGGCTGATCCATCATGTGCTGGATCCGGCTCTTCTCCTTGGGGTCCGGGGCATACAGGAGCCGCTGCACGGGCTTCCCACCCATGATGTGATCCAGGATGATCTCGGGTACATCCTTCGGGCGGACCTCGCAGTAGAAGGTCTGACCAGGATCGACCACCACCACAGGGCCCATGCGGCAGAAGCCAAAACAGCCAACCTGGGTCACCTTGACCCGTTCGCACAGCCCCTGCTCGATGATATGCGATTCAAGGGCCTCGCGGGTTAGCGCCGACTTGCCAGCCTTGCAGCCGGTGCCGGCACAGACCAGCATATGAATCTCCTCTGCCTCGGAAAGCGGGACCGACTCGGCATGACGGATGGCAATGGTCTTGGCGCCCCGGGCCCGGAGCACCTCCAGATCAGCCAGGGACTGAATGGGGGCAATCATGGGCGATGGTGTCATGCCTGTTCACTCCCAACTGCGACAGCCGTCTTCTCCTGCTCGACCATAGCGCCCGCCTGTTGCCGGATCTCGGCCAGCAGCTTCCGGGTCTCCCCCTCGGTCAGCTTGCCGTGGACCTCGCCGGCCACCGTGATCACCGGGGCGAGGCCGCAAGCGCCGATGCATCGACAGACCTCCAGGGAGAAGAGGCCGTCGGGGGTCACCTCGCCCGGCTGGATTTCCAACTCAGACTGGAGCAGGGCAAGAATGCGGTCGGCGCCCCTGACATAGCAGGCGGTGCCCATGCAGACACTGATCGGAAACTTGCCGACCGGTTCGGTGGAGAAGTAGTTGTAGAAGGTGACTACGCCGTAGACCTCGCTGGGCGGAAGCGACATGGCACTGGCGATATGGTCCTGTACCTCCTCTGGCAGGAACCCGAACAGTTGCTGGGCCCGGTGAAGAACGGAGATCAGGGAGCCCGGCGAGCTGCGGGTGTTCTCAATGAAGGCATCGAGTTCTGCGTAGCGGGGATCATCCTCAGTAATCCCGTGGCCATGGCAACAGCAAGCTGTCATAGGCGATACACCCCTTTGTGAAAACAAGAACAATCCATCCCTGACTTGATCTTATAGTAAGACGCCTTACAAAGCCATGCCACGAAGGACCCCCTGCTCGATCGGACTTGTGACCAATTTCACAAAGCCGTTTGGACCGAAAGGTCTATGGTGAACCCAACCATTTGCGACTTCCGTCAAAGGGGTGAAAGGAGTGATCCCAATGTGGAGAGCAATCCCGGTAGCAGCCTTGCTCTTCCTGCTGATCGGCTGCCAGTCCCCGACACGCGTCCCGGAGCCGCCTGTACCATCGATGCCGGCCGTTCCCACCCTGCCCCCACCCCCTGCCGAGACAACATCGTTCGCAGGTTTCGCCTTGCGGAGCGAAACCGAGGGCTGGGCGGTCAGCAAGGACTCCATCTACCGGACGGTGGATGGGGGCTCGACGTGGGAGGTCGCCTATACCGACACCTCTGTCTCCTTTCACCAGATCGTGCCGATGGGCGAGAAGGGCCTGGCGGCCGTTGGGCAGAAGAACTGTGCGCCCCAGCCCTGCACGGGTGAGGGAGCGCTGGTGACCAGTCCGGACGGCCATAGCTGGGAGCCGGTCCGGCCCGAGGGGCTGGAGAGCGAGGCGCTCCACCAGGCGTGGCCCTTCTTTCGCTTCGTCTTCCCGACGGAGGATGTGGGCTACCTGGCCAAGAGCGCTGACCTGGCCGGTGTTGGTATGCCGATTGAGGGATTGCAGCGCTCGATTTACAGGACGGTGGATGGTGGTCATACCTGGCAGTTGGTTGAGCTCCCGGCGGAATCGAGCAGCACCGGTGGCCTTGCCTTCGTCTCGCCCGAAGTGGGATTCGTGACCATAGGCAGGGGTCTGCTGAGGACGACAGACGGCGGCCAGACGTGGCAAGAGGTACTTAACACGGACAACGTGCCCCGCCAGGCGGTTTGGCGCACGGAGGACGGCGGTCAATCCTGGGTGCAGCTCTATACCGGCTCCACCGGTGCTCCGTTCGATGGTCTCTGGCTGGTCAGCCCGGAGCGGACATGGGCCACGACGGGCATCTGCACCATGGGCGCAGACCTGCCCTGTAACGGCCCCCTCCTCTTCTCCGCCGATGGTGGCCGGAGCTGGAGCCAGGTGCCGGGGACCGAGCAGGTCTCCCGGTTCAGCCCGGCGGATGGCGCCGGCTGGTATGGCGAGGGCCAGGTAGGGCCAATCCGGAAGGCTGAGGCCCTGGTCACTGCGCCATTGGCTGGTGCGTCGGAGAAAGAGCAGGTCATGGCCCGGGCGGCTGAAGTCGTGGCGGCGCTTCAGGCAAGCAACCTGGAGCAGTTGGCCGGGCTGGCACATCCGGAACGGGGTGTGCGCTTCTCGCCCTACGCCTACGTAAACGTGGATGCGGATCAGCGCTTCACACCCGAACAGATCCGGTCCGGGCTCGATGATCCCACGATCTACCTGTGGGGCCACTTCGACGGAAGCGGCAAGCCGATGGAGATGACCTTTGCAGCGTACCTCCGGCGGTTCGAGCGGGACTGGCTGAGCGCTCCAACGGTCAGCTATAACCAGGTGGTCATGCAGGGAAATACGCGGGTCAATCTGACCGAGGCCTACCCGGAGGGGCGATTCGTCGAGTACCACTTCCCGGGCACCGAAGCGAACAGTTACATCGACTGGGGAAGCCTCCGGCTCGTCTTCGAGCAGCAGGACGGTGTCTGGTACCTGGTGGGCGTGGTTCAGGACATGTGGACGATCTGATTGCTGGATACACAAAGACCGCCTGGCTTACACCGGGCGGTCTTTCTCTTCGCATGCCCTCTCTAGATGAACCTCTCCTCACGCAGAGCCGCCCTCGCTGCCTCCAGGTCGTCGTGGGCAACCAAGACCACCGGGCCCGTGCAGCCCATGCCGGGGCGGGCATAGATCTGCCTGGCCCAGAGTGCCTGGACCGCCTCCTCCAGGCGAAGGATCTCTACGCCGGCGATCTCCTCTGTGGCGACCTTCTCCGGCGGGGCGCTCACCGCCTTGGGGGCGGCGGCCGAGTTGGTCGGAGTCCGCTCTCGCACCAGCCTCTCCAGGCCTGCCGCCTTCGCAGCGGCCACCTCCTCCGCCACCTTCTCGGGCAGCCGGCCCATGGCCATCTCGCCGGCGTACTGGATCGCCCCTGCGATCACAGGGGCGCCCGATGCCCGGCTGATGATATGGATGATCGGCCGGTAGCCCTCACCGACGCCGGGGCCGTAGCCGAAGCCGCTCGCCTCGTAGTTGCCGCCGGTGGAGTAAGCGGAGAGTAGCTTCATGAGCACATTGCCGGTCAGGGAGTCGGTGACCAGCACGTCCGGGGCGCCCGCCAGGACGTCGTTGCCCCGCATGAGGGCGCCGCCGTCCGCCCGGCCCGATCCGGCCCAGGTCATGGCGTAGCCGCTTTCCCGCAAGCCGCTCAGGACCCGCTCCACCTGCGGCGCCCCCTCCAGGTTAAGGATGCCCACCGTGGGCGCCTCCAGGCCCAGCGCCTTGGCCGTGGCCACGCCATAGACGGCCGAGCGGACCATCGCCTCGACCCGGTCGGGAGCGGCGGTCCCCGTCGTGCAGGCGATCAGCATCTCCCGGCCTCTGCCGGGCGTCACCACCCGGCCCACGGTTGCCACACCGATAGGGAACGGATAGTGCAGTGTGACAGCCGCTGCGGTCTCACCGGAGGCCAGCATCCGCTCCATGACCCGATGGCCGGTGCCAATGCAGTCCGCATCCACGTGGCGCAGGCTGGTCTGGCGGCCCGGCGTCCCGATCAGGACCACCTCCAGGTCGGGGCGCATCCGCTGGGCGGTCTCGGCCCCGCGGATCACCTCCTCCTCGCCCAGTTCGCTGCCGTGGAGCGTGATGCCAACCCGGGTACGCCCTCGCACCGGGGCAGTGGTCTCCGCCACCCTCCCCGGGTTTCGGTCGAGCAGGACCGAGACGCCGTCGAAGAGATTGGTCATGCGGGCCAGGAAGAGCGAGCCCTTGCCAATGATCATCGCCCGGTCGATCTCGCCGGCCATGAGCGCCGCCCGCACCGGCCCGATGACCGGCACGCCGGAGGGAACGTGGCCCTGGGTTGGGGCGAAGCCAGGCATGCCATGGCTGGTCACATACGCGTCGATCTCCGTCCGCTGGATCTCGCCCCGCTTTACGGCCAGGGCCGCGATCAGCTTGTAGTTGGACTTTGGCACATCGCCTGCGCCAGCCGGTTCGGTCAGCTCGGGGTTCTGCATCTCCACGCCAAAGCGGGCGATATCGACCAGCTTGTAGCCCGCCCGGTCCAGCGGCTCGGTGCAAAGCGCCTCCATGACCGCTTGCGGCGAGGAGCCGGAGCCGATCTTGTGCCGCCCCACCACATCGAGCCGGACCCGCGGGCTGACGAAATCATCGGGACCAATGTGGATAGCGAAAGCACCGATCACATCTTCCAGGGCGGGGAGTCCCTTGGCCACGTGGTCCCGGGAGTTGAGCCCCAGCTTGGCCGGGGTGCCGCCGGCGACCACCACCACGTGCTTGTAGACGCCGGCCTGGACCAGCGCCGCCGCCTCGATCAGGGCATGTGTCGGCCCGGCGCAGAAGGCGCGGGTGTCCGAGCCGGTGGCATTCGTGCAGCCCGCCATCTCCCCGATCGCCTTGGCGAAGTTGCCGCCGCCTCGCTGGTTCATATCGCCACAGGCCTCTTCGGAGCACTCGATCAGGTACTCCACCTCGTCGGGCTTCAAGCCGGTCTTGGCGAAGAGGTGCTTCAGACCCAGCACGGCGCTGGCCTTGGTCACCAGGTTCTCCATCATGATGTGGCTGGAGAGGGTCTCGTCGTGCTCGTGGGCCTTGCGCACCACGGCGATAAGTCGGTCGCCCAGGTAGAGCGGGGCGGCCTGCTCGGCCACGAGTCGCTCCAGCTCCGCCAGCGGCCTGCCGGCGCCGAGCTTGGCCACCGAGCCCGCAAACAGGGCATGGCCGGCCATGCGATCCGCCATCGCTGCCGCGAAGCTGGACTCCAACTGGACCAGGTCAAAGACATCCACCATCTTCATGAGGGCGAGGAACTCATCTTCCGGCATCAACTCCCCGTAGGGCGCCTCCCTCTCGGCGCCGGGCAGGGGCTGGGCGTACCAGGGCTTCGGGATCTGGACCAGGGCCTCGGGCCGGATCCGCCCCAGGTAGGCCTGGTTAGGCGGATAGGCGAGCGCCTCCTCATAGCTTCGCAGGTGCTGCGGTAGCTTGGACAGGTACTCGCTCTGCGGGTTGAGCCGCCGCTCCATGGCTGGTGTCGTGCCGTGGTGGAGCAGCATGGTGGGGGCGTGGACGAGGCAGTAAGCGGTGCCCCGAATCACAGGCTGAGTCATCATTACTTCCTCCCTTTCGGAAGAGAAGGGGCGCCGCTGCAAGGACGACGCCCCATCAAGGCCTACTCGAAGACCGTCTGGCCGTGAACCTCGACCGTCAGGGCATTGAGCGCCTTCAAGACCAGGCCCCGGCGCAGCTTCCGCTCCTCATCCGGCGGCAGGTTCGGGTTGCCGAGGGGATGCGGAATCGCCACCGCCGGCACGATCCGGTTCGCACCCACCGTCAGCGAGATCGGGACCACGGTGCAGACATGGACGACCGGAATGCCGGCCCGCTCGATCTCCTTCACCATCGTTGCTCCGCAACGAGTGCAGGTCCCTCAGGTGGAGGTCAGGATCACGGCATCGACAGCATGCGACACCAGATCCTGAGCGATGGCCGCCGCGTAGGCCTTCGCGTTTGCGACCGACGTCCCGTTGCCAACCGTGGCGTACCAGTAGTCATGCAGTTTGCCGATCACGCCTTCCCGCTCTAACTGGCGCGTCACATCCAGCGGGAGGACCCGGTCGGCGTCGGCGTTGGCGTAGGTCGGGTCGTAGCCGCCGTGGGCCGTCTGGTGGGTCTCGCTGGTCAGGTCGTCGCGGTCGCCCAGGAAGTACTTGCCGAACTTCGAGGCCGACGAGGACTCGATCCGGTCCGGGTTCCCCTTCGGGACGATGCCGCCCGATGTGACCAGGGCGATCTTCGCCTTGCTCAGGTCGCGCACGGGCGGGTTGGGGGCGACCCGGTCGAAGGCGGGCATGGTGTACTCGGTGGTGAACGGCTGCTCGCTCAGCTTGCGAACCAGCATCTCCACGGCCCGCTTGGAGCCCCGCTCTGCTTCGAAGTAGTTGAGCCGAATCCCCCGCTCAAGGTAGGTGCCCGGCTCGGGCTCCTGGCCGGAGGCGAGCCGCTTCACCATGGCAGTGATGGCAGGAACGGCGGTGCGCATGGAGGCTGCCGAATCGCCCGTCTCGACGACCCAGGCGTGCTTGCGGTAGACCTCAAGGCCCGGGTTCTCCTTGTACATGCCGGAGACCACGGGGATGTTCAGCCGCTTGCTGACCACCTCCGCCACGGCGCCGCAGGCCATACCATACCGGCCGGCGTTGAAGGCCGGGCCGGCGATAACCAGGTCGGGACTGTATTGGCTGATCAGATCGAGGACCGTCCGCGATGCCTCCTCCAGGTTCTCGTTGAACCAGGAATCACCGCAGATCACCGTGGCCACGATCTCGCCGGAACCGGCCAGCGCCTGTGTGAGCGCCATGCCCGGTCCAACCGGCCCCTGCCGTACCTCCGGGCGGTGGCCGGCCTTCTCCTCGCCGCCGATGCCGCCAAAGAACTGGTTGATATAATGGACTATCCGCACGGTTGAACCCCCTTTACCAGGTGGCGTACTGGTTCCGAATGCTGCTGACCTCGCTGATGATCGCGTCCATGTCGAGGACCATCTCCATCAGCGAGACCTGTGCCTCGTAGACACCGGGATCGACCTGATCCTTGATTTCCGGCTCGAAGATGTGGAACGCCTTGAGTCCCAACGGGACTCCGGCCAGCGGACCGGCCCACGCAGGGTCGCCGTTGCTGACAGTCTCTGCGGCCAGACCCGAGGCCTCGGCCTCGGCGCCGCCCAGGATGACCACCAGGTCTTCCTTGGGGTACTGCTCAGCAAACTCCTTGACCCGGCGCTGGTTCTCCATGTCCATGGCCCCTGCGCTCGTTCAGACGAAACACTCGGTGGAGGCGAAAAGGACCTCGGCACCCGTGGTCCGGATACACTCCTCGATCGCGGGGCCCGGAATCCCGTCCCGGTCGCCGAGGATGATCACTTGCTTGCCCTTCAGTTCCATGGTGTTACTCACTTCCTATCTCGATGTGGGCGTATCAGATCGTCCGGGCGGCGAGCCTGGAGAAGCCCAGTTCGTTCGTCGAGCCAGTGATCACCTGGATCTCCGCGATCATGGAGCCGTCTGGTCGGAGCGAGCCGGACCAGCCACCCGCGATCACGTCGATCTGCTCGGGGTAGCCGATAATCCTCTGCATGGGCGGCAGCGTGATTACCATGTTGGCGTTACCGGCGGTGACGACGGCGTTAGCAGCGGCCACCGCATCAGCCAGCGACTGAGAGGCGCCATCGCGCCCGGCGTACTCATCGGTAACGAGAACGGTCCGGATCCCCTTCTCCTCGATCTTGCGGCAGTTCATCATCAGGTCGGTGTCGGGATTGCCGAAGCCCTCCTCCGAGATAATGGCGCCGTCGGCCCCGAGCATCTCGACCAGCTTTGCGGTGTACGAGGAAGAGCGCTCCTTGTCGGCCAGGGTGACGTTCTCGTTAGTGATCACCACGCCGATAAAGTTCAGGTCCTTGCCATGCCGCTCATACAGATCCTCGATCACAGGACTGTTCTGATGATGGTAGGTGCAGTTCTTGTCGCAGGCGGAGACGCAGTTGCCGGAGACGATCGCCCCGTCGAAGACCTCGGTCGGGGAGATGACGGTCGGCAGGATCCGCTTGGCGTCGACCCCGTAGACGTAGGTGTCATGCATCAGCCCCTGGGACTGCAGCATGTAGACGTAGACCACCTTCGGCAGGCTGGGGTACTGCGCCACCGCCTGGGGCAGCGGCAGATGCTCGTAGGTGATCACCTCGTCGGGCGTCACGTCCTTGCCCGCCCTGCCCACGTACTCCGCCGCCTTCAGGCCCGCGACTCGTATGGCGGCCTCGTGCTCATGCTGGGTCAGGCCTTCCCGGGGCGTGGCGTGGACCGTAATGTTCAGCAACTGGGAGAAGGGCGTATACTCGGCGCCCGGCCCGCTCATGTCGATCAGGCCCTCCTGGAAGGCGACGATCTTGCCGGTGGTGACAATCGCGCAGCCCTTCAGTACGTGGGTTCGACCGTTGCCTACTGTCTCAACCTTGCTGGTGAACCCGGGGAAGATGCCACCGGAGCCCGAGACCTTGACGCGCGGCTCGATCACATCCTTGACCGGGATGATGCGGACCGACTCGCCGGGCTTGGCAGTGTCCAGCTCAACCGCAACGAGCCGCTCATCTGTGAGGAGCAGCGCCCGCAACTCCTCCTGGTTGACCGTGAGCACGCCATTCTCCACCCGGGTCGCCTCGCCGAAGCGAACATCCGAAATGAAGATGCGGCCCAGTTCCAATTTCATACCCTCGCCTCCCTATACCAGGCGTTTCAACTCTGCCTCAACCGCTTCCGCGGTACAGACCTCCGCCCCGGACAGCTCTGCCACCTTCTCGCCATCCTTGAAGAACAGGAAGGTAGGCAGGCCCAGGACCTTCTGACCAATCGCCAGCCGCCGGTTCTCCAGCACATTGACCTTGACGAACTTGATCCGATCCCCATAGGTGGTCGCCATCTTCTCCACCTCGGGCAATAGTTCGCAGCACGGGTCGCACTTCGGGCTCCACCAGTCAACGGCCACCAGGCCCCTGGTCTGGAGCACCTCCGCCTCAAACGTCTCCTTGTTCACCTCCAGCATTCTCGCGTCACCTCCTCATGCAGTCGGGCCTGCAATATGGCTAACCACCCACTCTTCCAGGTGGTCGAACCCCTCGGTACAGGCTCTCGAATCAACCGGCATGCCCACCTCGAAGAGCACTACCGCCGGCACCTCGGTCACGCCAAAGCGGGCAGCGACTCGGGCGCTCTTGTAGCAGTCAATCCGGGCCAGCTTCACCCGGCCGCCCAGAGAGGCGATCAGCCGCTCAGCCCGCTGCAGCAGGTCGAGGCTGGCGGGGACGGCCGGGCTCCAGAAGACGGCCAGCACCGGCTCCTTCGGCTCAAGCACCTCCTGCTGCAGATGCTCCTCCTCCGTCAGGTACTTCTCCGCAGCACAGGCCGCAATGGCACCATCGGAGGCGGCGGTGACGATCTGACGGAGCCACTTGCGGCGGGCATCGCCGGCGGCAAAGACACCATCCAGGTTGGTCGCCATCGTCTCCGGGTCCGCGATGATATAGCCACGCCTGTCCAGGTCCAGACCGGTCTCCGTCAGCCACTCCGTCTTGGGCACGGTCCCCACGAAAATGAAAACACCGTTGGTGGGCAACTCGGAGAGTTGGCCAGTCGCCAGATTCTTCAGGACCACACTCTCGACGATCCCATCCCCCCGGATCTCCTCCACCACCGACTGCCAGACAATGCGGATCTTCGGGTTGGCGTAAACCCGCTCCTGACTGGCCCGGTTGGCATCCATCGTCCCCATGGGGTGGATGACGATCATGGTGACCGACTCGGCAAACTTGGTGAGGTAGATCGCCTCTTCCACAGCCGAGTCGCCGTTGCCGACCACCACCACATCCAGCTCGGTGTAGAAGTCGGCGTCACAGGTGGCGCAGTACGAGACGCCCTTGCCCCGGAACCTGCCCTCGCCCTTCACACCCAGCGTGCGGGGCTCAGCCCCCGGGCAGAGAATGACTGCTCGCCCCTCAAACTCAGCGCCCTTCTTGGTACGAATCACCTTGGCCGGAGCGGAGAGGTCTACCTCACTGACCTCTTCCCGGATCGTGGTGACACCGAGGTGCTCCACGTGCTCCCGGAACTGCTTCATGAGCGCCGGACCAGTGGTACGACCGGCCCCGGGCCAGTTCTCCACCTCCTCGGTAGAGGCCGCCTGACCGCCGTGGCGCCCCTTCTCGATCAAGAGGGTCTTCAGTTTGGCACGAGCGCCATAGATCGCTGCGGTCATGCCCGCCGGACCGCCACCGACGATGATCAGATCAAACCGTTCTGCCATGGAATCCCGCCTCCCCGTCACGGTTTGTGACCAGTTTCACAATGCTGGCAACAGAAAAGGCACGACCAGTCGCATGGTCGTGCCCCTGTCTTTGTACCTGAGAGTGTTGGCCGTCGGCAGGCGGCCTTTCTCCTTCGGTGCCGCACCAAAGCGGCTCTCCAGAGGTCCGGGTGCCCTTGCAGGGCGCCGGCGGCGGTCCTGTATGCCTGAGAGTTTCATCGGGAGCCTGACCTGACCCCCAATTTGCTCCTTCGGCGCCCCCACGCAGGGAGTCTCTCCCGCTACCAGCCCGGTCATATGACAATTCCGCTCTTTCAGCCCCAGTATATGCAGGATTGCATATCGGCAGGAATCCACCGGAGGGGCCGTTCCACATGGCCTCTTGGCCCTGCAGCGGCGGCGCATATGAGCCGAACTATTCATCGGCGAGAGGGGTCCAGGCGGGAGAGAAACGGGAAGTCTCGACCGGTACCGAGTCCATCGAGCACCAGGAACATGACCCCCGTAAACAGGAAAATCCAGGTAAACTGCCTTGGCAGGCCAATCCACCGGGGGAGCAGTTGGAGAATGGCAAGGGGGATCGAATAGCGGAAGAGGGCGCTGGAAAAGGTCTGCCAGAAGGGACGGTTGGTGGTGTGAGAGAGCAGGAGGGCGACGACGGGAACGACCAGCGGTGCAAAGCCGCCCATGAGCCAGACCGGGTCAAAGGTATCGTTCAACCGCCAACCGTTCCGGGCAATGAGCGGCAAGATATGAAATGCAGCGACAAGAGAGGTCCGCGACCAGGTGAAAACCCCGGCTCCCGCTCCCAGGACAAACTGCAGCCTTGCCGGCAGATTCTGCTCGGTGGAGATGACCGCCATAAGCAGCCCCCAGGCAAGCAAGGACGCGATCAGTCCGCCCACGAAGTAGCCGAAGCGGTAGGGGTACTTCAGGAAGACAACCGGCCCCACATAGGCCGCCAGCGCGCAGAGCACAGTGAGCACCAGTCGGTAATAAGTCCGGGTCACTATCCTCCCCCTCCCCACAGCGGTACCGGACCGAATTCGCCTCGCTCCCCTGCTTATTCCTGCCAAGCCCGTTCGATTCCGCACCGACGCAAGCAGGGTCACCCAGCGAGCCTCGCGGAACAACCCGCCGATCAACCCTAGCCCTGAAGCGCCATGTCGACAGCCGCCCTGGCATGCAGCACGGTCGTATCGAAGAGCGGGACACTCGCATCGCCCGGACCGACCAGCAGGCCGATCTCCGTGCAGCCCAGGATAATCCCCTCGGCCCCATTCGCCACGAGGCGTTCCATAATCGAACGATAGGCCGCCCGGGACCGCTCTTCGGTCTGACCCAGGCAGAGTTCCTCGTAGATCACCCGGTGCACGACCTGCTTGTCCGCGTCACCGGGAACGACCGCCTCCAGGCCGAATCGCTCCGCCAACCGGTCCCGGAAGAAGGAGTCCGACATGGTGAAGTTCGTCCCCAGCAGGCCAACCCGCTTCATGCCAGCCGCTTTCATAGCTGTGGCCACCGGATCAACAATGTGCAGGAGCGGAATGGAGACCGCGGCCTGGACCTGATCGGCGAGCTTGTGCATGGTATTGGTGCAGATCAGGACCAGATCGGCACCAGCTCCTTCAAGGCGACGGGCCGAACCGGCCAGGATCTTGCCCATCTCATCCCAGCGCCCGGCATACTGCATCTCCGCAATCTCGGCAAAGTCCAGACTCTCCATGAGAATGCGAGCAGAGTGGAGTCCCCCCAGCCGCGTCTTCGTCTCCTGGTTGATCAGCCGGTAGTACTCCACGGTGGATTCCCAACTCATGCCACCGATCAGGCCGATGCTCTTCATGTCTGCTTCCCCCTCTTCATTATGCGCTCTGTTTATGGTCTATTGTAGGGCACTGGGAGCGGCCTTGCCAGAGCGGAGACGGCGCCACCGGGCCACCATGACGCTGATCACTCGCCCCCGGGCACTCACAGCGAGAGCCGGGCCACTGCGGTACTGCAGCGCCCGGCTCGGCAGATCGATGGGACTAGTCATCGCCGACCAGGGTCGGCTCCTTCTCCCTGGCGTTCTTCTGAACGGCAGCGAACACCTTTGTGGGCAGGCCAAAGATATCAATAAAGCCCTTGGCAGCCTTGTGGTCGAACTTGTCCGCCTTGTCATAGGTGGCCAGGTCGTATGAGTAGAGGGTGACCGGGGACTTCCGGCCCACGCATTGCGCGGTCCCCTTGAACAGCTTCACCCGGACCTCGCCGGTCACAGTCTCCTGCGACTTCTGAATGAAGGCATCAAGCGACTCCTTCAGTGGATGGAACCAGAGGCCGAAGTAGACCATTTCGGCGTACTTCTGCTCAAGCCCCAGCTTAAAGTGATGCAGTTCCCGTGGGAGAGTGATCGTCTCCAATTCCTTGTGCGCCAGAATCAGCACATGGGCCGCGGGCATTTCGTAGACCTCGCGGGACTTGATACCGACCAGCCGGTTCTCGACGTGATCGATCCGGCCCACACCATGGGCAGCAGCGATCGCATGCACCTTCTCAATCAGGGAGACCAGGTCCATGCTCTCCCCGTTCACCGAGACGGGGACGCCCTTCTCAAACCCAATGGTCACGTACTCGGGCTCGTCGGGTGCATCCTTCGGGTTGACGGTCCACTCAAAGGCGGCCTCCGGCGCCTCCGCCCAGGGATCCTCCAGCACGCCGGCCTCGCAGGAGCGGCCCCACAGGTTCACATCCAGTGAGAAGGGATTCTCCTTGCCTACCGGGACCGGAATCCCGTGCTTCAGGGCATATTCGATCTCCTCCTCCCGGCTCCAACCCCAGTCACGAACAGGGGCGAGGACCTCCAGGTTAGGATTGAGGGCCGCCACCGAGACCTCGAAGCGGACCTGATCATTCCCCTTGCCGGTGCAGCCATGGGCGACGAAGTCGGCGCCCTCCTTCTCGGCCACCTCCACCAGCAGCTTGGAGATCAGCGGCCGGGAGAGCGAGGCGGAGAGGTAGTACTTCGACTCATAGATCGCGTTAGCCTGAAGCGTCGGGAGGATGAAGTTGTAGGCGAAGTCGGTCTTCGCATCGTAGATGTAGCTGTTGACCGCCCCGATAGAGAGGGCTTTCTTCTCAATGAAATCCAGGTCCTTGTCATTTGCCCCAACATCGATTGAGAGGGCGACCACATCGGCGTCGTAGTTCTCCTTGATCCAGTGGATCGCAACCGAGGTATCCAGGCCTCCGGAGTAGGCCAACACGCACTTCTTCTTCGCCATGACGCAGGCGCCTCCTCATTTCGAACGAGTCCACTGGGTTCCATGTCTTGCATGATTATAACTTGCGATGCATAAGTATGCAATACCCTTTGTGGAGGTTGCTGCAATGAGAAGGAGCCCCTCCTGGAGGGACTCCCGGGATATTCATCGCCTGCCCTAGGCGCTGTGGGCCTCCGCCTGTTGTGCCGCCTGCGGGGAGAGGCCGGAGGGGCCCGACGCTTTGGACCACCCCGCCAGGAGGAGCCGCATGCCATTGACCGCCACCAGAATGGTCGAGCCCTCATGCCCGACCACAGCCAGCGGAAGGGTGAGCCCGCCCGCCAGGCTGAAGCCTACCAGGGTTACGATCACGCCGGCTGCGAAGATCAGGTTCTGAGCGACCACCCGGCGGGACCTGCGGCCCAGGCGGAAAGCCTCCGAGACCTTTCCGATATCGTCGGCCATCAGGACGACGTCGGCAGATTCGAGGGCGGCATCGTTGCCCGCCCCGCCCATGGCGATCCCCAGGCTAGCCTGTGCCAGCGCAGGCGCATCGTTGATCCCATCGCCAACCATGGCAACATGCCCGTACTCCCGCTCCAGGGCCTGAACATAGGCCAGCTTCTCGTCGGGCAGAAGGGAGGCCTTGTACTCGTCGACCCCGACCTGCGCCGCAACGGTAGCCGCGACCCGCTCGTTGTCTCCGGTCAGCATGATCACCTTCTCGACCCCGCTGGCATGGAGTGCAGCGATGGCCGCCCTCGCGTTTGCCCGCAGGGTGTCGGCAATCCCAATCACACCGAAAGGTTCACCGTCCACCAGGAGCAGCACAGCGGTCTCCCCCTGGTCCTCCAACCGCTCCGCCTGCTCCTGCAGCCAGCTACCTGGTGCGATGCTGGCAAGGCGGCGGCTGCCGACCCGGACCTCCCGGCCCAATACCTGCGCAGTCACACCCACGCCGGGCTGCTCGTTCACCTCGTCTGCTGAGGGTATGGACCCGAGACGGGCCCGTGCGTGATTCACAATCGCCACGGCCAGCGGGTGGCTCGAGTGCTCCTCGGCCGCGGCGGCCAGGCGGAGCATCTCCTCCTCGCCGACGCCGGGAGCGGGGTGCAGCGAGGTGAGCCGCGGCTTGCCCTCCGTCAGCGTGCCAGTCTTGTCGAAGGCGACCACCCTGATCTGGCCGGCCCGCTCCAAATAGGCTCCGCCCTTGAAGAGAATGCCGCGCCGGGCCCCCGCCGCTACCCCGGACAGAAGGGCGGCCGGGGTGGCAATCACCAGGGCGCAGGGGGACATGACCACAAGCAGCTGCATGGCCAGGTAGAAGCTCTCACCCCAAGCCCACCCGGCGACCAGCGGGGGCGCAACCCAGGCGATGATCGCAACCGCCACCACCAACAGCGTGTAATACCGGTCGATCCAGTCGACCATGCGCTGGGACTTGGCCTTGTGCTCCTGGGCGTGCTCCACCAGCGAAATGATCCGTGCAAGGGTAGACTCGGTGGCTAGCTTGGTGACCCGGACCACCAGCCGCCCGTTCGTGTTCAGACTGCCGGCAAAGACCGGCATACCCGGCTCTTTATCGACCGGCACCGACTCGCCCGTGATCACCTGTTGGTCGAGGGCGGAACGCCCCTCAATCACGTCTCCATCCACCGCAAGCCGCTCTCCGGGCCTTACGACCACCCAGTCGCCGAGTCGGACCTCTTCGACCCCGATCAGCTCCTCCGAACCAACGGGCCGGCGGACGAGCGCCTTGTCAGGCCGGAGGGTCATGAGGGATTCAATCGCCTTCCGGGTCCGTCCGGCAGCGAACTCCTCCAGGGCATTAGAGAGAGCAAAGAGGAAGATCAGGACCGCACCCTCACTCCAGCGTCCAAGGAAGGCGGCCCCCACGGCGCCCAGGACCATGAGCATGTCAATGTTCAGGCTCCCCTTGCGAAGGGCCTCCAGGCCATCGATCACCCGCAGGTAACCACCCGAGAGATAGGCCAGCAGGTAGGCGCCCATGGCCGCCCAGAACGGCAAGCCAAACGCGGGGCGCTCCAGGACCCAACCTGTGGCCAGAAAAAGGGCACTCAGGATGGTGGCCCGCACAAGAGGGCGCAACTCCTCATCCATCTTCCAACGTAGCAGTCTCATCATCGGCAGGTGCGTCCTCCCCTTGACTCTTTTAGAACGATTCTAATCTAGAGCCATTCTAACCAAAAGTCGCCACCCTGGCAAGACTTCGCGCGTAAAAATCGCGGACAATGGAAAAAGCCCCGCCATCAGATGGCAGGGCGAGAAGGTAAGAGGATATTCAGTCAGCTACATGCCGGCGATCCCTCGAGCAATCCGGGCAGATACCATAATAGAGGACCTGGCCGCCGATTAGCTGGAAACCGGTCTCTCGGGTCACCTCTTCCTCCACGTCAGCGGCGTCGGCATGGTGAAGGTCGACAATCCGCTTGCACCGTATGCAGACCACATTGATATGGGTATCGGTGTCCAGCTCATAGTGAACGGCTCCGTCCATGTCGGGCCCCAGTTCATAGAGCATCCCCTGGTCCTTGAGCACACTCAGCGTATTGTAAACGGTGGCCAGGCTGACCCCGGAGTAGGTCCGGCGGGCCGACTCAAAGACATCTTGCACGGTAGGATGATGTGTTCCTGTCATCTCCGCCAGGGCGCGGCAAATGGCGCTCCGCTGCGCCGTCACCTTGAGGCCTGCGGCCCGCAAGCCGGCGGAGAAGCGGTCATCGGCGTGGGAATACTGCACGCCTGGACCGGCTGTCGTCATCGTAACTCACCCCTGGCGCTGAGAATCATTCTAATCATAGTATACCAGAAGTCACGTGCAAGCAATACCCCTGTGACCTCTTGTCCGATACAGGCGCTTGGGATGATCGTGTACACAAAAGGAGGGGGTCTCCCCCCTCCGGGCTAGAAGCCAATCTCGTTGAGGAATGCCTTCAGCTTGGCCGCAGACGCTCTCAGGGCCTCCTCCTCCTCCTCCGACAGCGGAATCGGGATCACCTCACCTACCCCCTGTCGTCCCACCACCGTCGGAACCCCCAGACAGACCCCGCTGATCCCAAAGTAATCCTCCAGGTACGAAGAGACCGGCAGGATCGAACGCTGATCCTGAAGGATCGCCTCACAAATGCGGCCCAGCGCCAGCGCGATGGCGTAGAACGTAGCGCCTTTCTTCTCGATAATGCTATACGCCGCCGTACGGGTCTCCGTGTAGATTCGCTCGCGCTCCCGGGGCTCAATGTGCCAGCGTTCGCCGGAGCCGGGGTAGTCAAGGGAAACGCCAGCCACGCTGGTCCCTGACCAGACAGCGACTTCACTGTCCCCATGCTCCCCGATGATCGTGCCATGGACCGACCGTGGATCAACCCGGAGCCGCTCTGCGATCAGATAGCGGAACCGCGAGCTGTCCAGCAGGGTCCCGGAACCCATCACCCGCTCTTTCGGCCAACCAGAGAGCTTTAATGCCACCTGAGTCATAATGTCAACCGGGTTGGTGGCAATCAGAAGGATCCCATCTTGATTGTGCTGAGTTACCTGTTTGATGATGGAGTCGAAAATCGCCACATTCCGGTTCATCAGGTCGATGCGGGTCTCGCCGGGCCGTTGCGCCGCCCCGGCCGTAATGACGATGATATCCGCCCCGGCGCAGTCCGGATAGTCTCCCAGGGAGATCCGCATCGGGTTGGCGAGCATGACACCGTGGTTCAGGTCCAGGACGTCGCCCAGCGCCTTCTCCCGGTTGGCATCGATCACGATCAACTCGGTGGCGATCCCCTTCAGCAGCACCGTGTATGCGAAAGTGGCACCTACAGCGCCGCAACCAATGAGCACGATCTTGGACATCTTGTCCGTACGGCCTCCCTTGCGTATGGCAACGTTCTGCCAGCCAAATGACGCCCCTCGCAGGTAGGTTCAGCCTTCTGTGCCCGGGTCATTCACGCTGTCACCCCAATAACCCCCGTGTATGTACATCGCTAGTTCTTCATGGCGTCGGAAAAAGAGGGTTGTCTACAATCGAAAGGGAACTTCTAGTTTCTGAGGTGATGAATCATGCCCGAACGGAGGAAGCCCCAGGCCGTCCTGCGGGTGGCAGATCTGGAGCGGTCGCTTCAATTCTACCAGTCGCTCCCGGACTTCACCACAAACCTGGATGACGGTCTGGCCCAGGTCATTGGGCCGGGTGGCGTCGTCCTGCTACTGGTCGGCCCTGACCTGGTCCCACCGCCGGGAGTGCCGCTGGCGGGACCGGGAGCCTGGGTCTATCTCCACCGGCCAGACGTGTCGGCGCTGTCCGCTGCGTTCAGGAACCGGGGGTTGATGAGCGGGGAGCCTGTTACGCCCTATCCGGGGTACCGCCACCTGCTCCTGCCGGACCCCGACGGCTATCTCCTTGCCTTCTGGGAGTCGCTTCCCCTGGCCGACGAAGAGGTGCTTGCCCTCTACCGCAGCGGCCCTGAACGGCTCCGGCTGGCCGTGGACGGCCTGCGTGAGGCCGACCTCGACCTCCCCCGGGCCCCGGGCAAGTGGACGGTTCGAGAGATCGTGCACCACCTCGTGGACTCCGACCTGGCCACCTACCAGGTGATCCGCATGGCTCTGGCGCTGCCCGGGCGGACGATTCATCCGGACCTGTGGGAGCCCGATGAGTGGATGGCTGGTCTCCGCTGTGGAGAGCGTCCGATCGGCCCGGCTGTGGATCTCCTCAGCGCCTCCCGCGCCTGGACACTGGAGGCGGTAGAGCACCTGCCGGGTGCACTCTCTCGCGGGGTCCAGTGGCCCAGCGGGTACCAAGCCGAGGTTCGCGACCTGCTCCGGCAGGTGGGGGGCCATGCGATCCACCACATCATCCAGGTAGAGGAGACCCGGCGCAAACACGGGCTGTAGATTCGTACCGCTGGCTCCGGTTTTCGGACGAGGAGAGAACCAAACACCTGCTGAATTTGCTCTTTATATTGGGAACAGAAACCGCCGGCGCCCGGCACCGGCCCGTCCCCTGCAAGGAGGTTGTCCTCATGACGTCCCTCTTCCTCTACATGTTCTACGTCGGATTCGGCCTGACCGTAGTCTCTGTCATCCTTGGCGTGGTTGACCTGGGCGGAGGCCATGGTGCGGGCGGCGACCTCTCCGCCGGTCACGCCGGAGGGGACTTTGGTGCCGATGCCGGCTCCGTTGATCTCGGCCATGTCGATTTTGGCCACGTGGATACGGGCCACGGCGCTCACGTCGGGCACGCAGACCACGGGAGCGCACAGATCGGTGCGATCTCCCCGGTCAACTTCCAGACGATCGTGGCGGCCATTATGGGGTTCGGTGGGCTCGGGTACCTGACCACCACCTACGGTGTCGCCGGGTTGCTGCTCCCCCTGCTGTTGGCGTCTGCCGGCGGCCTCTCCACGGCCTGGCTTATCTACCGGTTCCAGTCTTTCCTGAAGCGTGGTGAGCGGGCCCTCGGCCCCACCTCCTATATCGGGCTCGTCGGCAAGTTGACGGTCCCGATCCGTGAGGAGGGGACCGGTGAGGTGGTATACACACAGCAGGAGTCCCGTATGGTCTCGTCAGCTCGTTCGTTCGATGGCAAACCCATCGCGAAGGGCGAAGAGGTTGTGATCCTTCGCTATGAGAAGGGCATTGCCTACGTCCAACTCTGGCGTGAGTTCATGGATCAAAAATCGGAGTAGGGGGGATTGAGCTTCATGAGTGGTCCGTTGATCATTGCTGGTTTGACCATTTTGGGTATCCTGTTGCTCGTCGGCCTGGCGGCCTCCATGTACCGCAAGGTACCGCCGAACCGAGCCCTGATCGTATACGGTCTGGGTGGTCCGCGGGTCTCCAAGGGTGGCGGCCTCATTGTCTGGCCCCTGGTGCAGTCGGCCCAGGAGCTCTCGCTGGAACTGATGTCTTTCGACGTAGTCCCGCAGCAGGATTTCTACACGGCGCAAGGCGTCTCCGTCACCGTCGAGGCAGTGGCTCAGATCAAGGTCAAGTCGGACACAGAGTCGATTCTGACCGCCGCCGAGCAGTTCCTCTCCAAGACGACCGAAGAGCGCCATGGCGTCCTGAAGTTGGTCATGGAGGGCCACCTGCGCGGTATCATCGGCCAGTTGACGGTTGAATCGATCGTGAAGGAGCCCGAGATGGTCGCCGACCGTATGCGGGCGAACGTCGCTGACGATATGGCCAAGATGGGCCTCGAGGTGATCTCCTTCACCGTGAAGGAGATTCGCGACAAGAACGACTACATTGCCAACATGGGCCGGCCCGACACTGAGCGGATCAAGCGGGCGGCCGAGATTGCCGCTGCCGAGGCGCATCGTGACACCGAGATTAAGCGCGCCGAGGCCCTCCGCGAGGCCGCCGTCGCCAAGGCGAAGGCCGACCAGGAGACCGTGCTGGCGCAGGCTGCCTCCATGACCCGACAGGCGGAGGCACAGCGTGACCTGAACCTGAAGCGGGCCGAGTACGAGGCCGAGACGAAGAAGGCGCAGGCGGCGGCCGACAAGGCCTATGACATTCAGTCCAACACCATGCAGCAGCAGGTGATCGCCGAGTCGGTCAAGGTGCAGCAGGTCGAGCGCATGGAGCAGGTGAAGGTCCAGGAGGCCGAAATCCTGCGGCGCGAGAAGGAGCTCATCGCGACCGTTCTGAAGCAGGCCGAGATCGAGAAGCAGCGCCAGGAGGCCATCTCGGGCGCCCACGCCCGCAAGCTTGAGATCGAGGCCGCCGGCCAGGCCGCTGCGGTCAAGGCCGCCGGTGAGGCCGAGGCCCAGGTCAAGAAGTTGCAGGGCTCTGCCGAGGCCGATGTGGTAAGGCAAAAGGGTATGGCCGAGGCCGAGGTCATTCTGGCCAAGGGTAAGGCCGAGGCCGAATCGATGCGGATCAAGGCCGATGCCTATAAGGAATACGGCCAGGCAGCGATCCTCGACCGCCTGCTCCCCGTGCTGCCCGAGCTTATGCGGGCGGCTGCCGAGCCGCTCTCGAAGATCGACAAGGTCACCATCCTCTCCCAGGGCCAGGACGCCGAGGTGGGCATCAACAAGTACATGGGCGACATCGCCCGCGTCGCGACCACCGCCCCGACGATTCTGGAAGGCCTGACCGGTCTCTCGATCCAGGAACTGCTCCACCAGATCCCAGGCCTCGAATCCAAGGTTCAGCAACTGACTGGTAACGTGCAGTCTGATCCGGTCCCCGTCGTCGCCACCAAGGACAGAGCGACACCGGCCCCCGCACCGAATGCCAAGGCGCAGGCTGAGGCGGAGGAGTAGTCTCATCACAAGCGGCCCCCCTCACCAGAGCGGGGGCCGCTTTTTTTGCGCGCAGAGTACGAACCAACCTCCATCAAGTTACGTATTAGGATTTAGAATCCATATTCTCATCTTGATTGAGAAGAAGGGGTGGATCGATTGTCATCCCGTCCAGGTTCAGGCGATGGACAGCAGAGGCCTGAGGTTGTCGTGACCCACTTTGTCGATATCACTCAACTGCTCCTGGCAAAGCCCGACCTAAAGGTCCTGGCTGTCCAGGCACGGGGGAACACGCTGGAGTGGCCCGCCAAGTTCCGACGTGCCATGCGTGAGGTGTGCCGGGACCGAGCCCTCACCTGCCCGGTGCCGCCCCGGATCATGGTCGCCGCCGTACCGTCGCGCGGGCTGCTGCTCGTCTGGCCAGGCGATGCCGAAGACCCACGGGGCTTTCCCGTTCGGGTCACCCCAGCCGGCCGCCGGATCACGGCCGACCTGACGGAGGGGTTCGCGGCACTGGGGATCAACTTGGGGCCGAATATCGTCATCGCGATTCCCGTCACCCGCTACCTTCATCCGGTTCACGGCGAATGCCTCGCCCTGCATTTTCAGGCAGCCGAGTTTCTGCCGGAAAAGAGCCGGACGGCGGCAGGGCTCCTTCCGTGATAGGAGGGCGGCCTTGTCTCTGGCCGTTCGGAATCAGAGGCTCTTCAGCACCCGCATCCGGAGAGAGAGCACGATCGGGATAATCCCCATGAGGGCCGTCAGGCCAAAGGTCCAGCCATAGCCAAGCACCTCTACGAGCACCCCGCCCGTCAGCGGAAAGAGCAGCGACAGGGCCGAGAGTGACCCGTTCACGCCCACATAGGTCGGGCGTTGGGCGGCCGGAGCCAGGTCGACCAGGCAGTTGAAGAAGGCCAGCTTCTTACCGCCCATGGCCGCACCCACCAGGAAGAAGACGACGGGAAATGCGACAGGCAGTCCCTGCCCGAGGCCGAGTGCGACCAGCGGGACCACCAGGTCGAGTGAGAGCGCCGCACGGGCCGTGACCAGGCTGCCGAAGCGGTCCCGTACGGCACCCCAGATCAGGTTGGATGCTGCGGCTCCCGCGACCTGCATGGCCACAAAGAGTCCGACGGCGGCGGCGGTGAGCCCAAGCTGTTCCCGGGCGTAGAGGGAATAGAAGGGGATCGCCATCATCGCAGAGCCCGACAGGAGCTGCATGAAGAGGAGCCCCCGGTACCGAGGCTCACTGCCCAAGAGCCGGCCAGCGGTGCGAAGATACTCCCGGAACGGCGGGCGAGGGGCGACTGTACGGCTCTCCTCCGCCATGAAGCTAAAGCCGATCACACCGACGTAGAGCACCAGGCCAGACAGGAGAAAGAGCAGCCCGTAATTGGTCGGATAGGTGTGTGCACCCGGGGCCAGAACCATGCGAACAACGTAGCCCGACCCGAACGCCAGCAGACTGCCCAGGGTGGAGCGGAGGCCGTAGAACCGCCCCCGCATATTCGCTGGAATCGCTCCAGCCACCATGTCGGCAAAGGCGACCGCCCCCAGGCCGCCGGTCAGGGAGTAGAGCAGGACCAGTCCGAGGAAGAGCGGCAGGAGAATCTCCGGAGAGAGGGACGGCAGACCGTAGGCCAGCGCACCCAGCACGGCCCAGGCCGATGCCCGGATCCCCACCGCGATCAGCAGGTACGGCTTCCGCCGGGCCACCCCCTGCAGGAAGTAGGCCGACGGGAACTGGAGCAGATAGTCACCGCCGATCAGCATGGCTGTCATCGCCCCGACGATCCAACGGGCCGGCGTAAGCCCTGCCAGGAAGGCCGGCAGAACCGAGTTCGGCTCGGCCAGCGCCTGGTGGACCGCGAAGGCGATCCCATGGATCACGCCGCCCGCATAGCTCTTGCGCCAGGTTCCTCCGCCGGTGACAGAGCTTGGCGCCTTCTCCTCACTTACGACCACCCTTGACACCCCTTAGCTAATATACCCCTAGGGGTATATTAGCATGAGATAGTCAGGCTAGCAACAGACCCTGCCCGGGTTGGGCAGGGTCATCTTCTCCTAGCTGAGGGTAGCCAGCGCCTGATCGATGATCGCCAGGGCCTTGTCAGCATCAGCCTTGGTGATCGTGTACGGCGGGAGCATCCGGAAGACAGTGCCGGCGGTGACGTTGGCCAGCAGGCCCAGCTCGTGGCATAAGGCCAGCAGGGGGCCCCCTTGCTGGGTCAGCTCGAGGCCGAGCATCAGCCCATAGCCGCGCGCCTCCTTGACCAGGGCCGGGTACTTCGCCTTCAGGTTGGTCAGGCCCGCCAGGAGGTATTCGCCCATGACCTTGGCGTTCGCCACCAGGTTCTCATCCAGCACCGCCTGGAGCGTGGCTGCTGCGGCGGCACAGGCGACCGGGTTGGCGCCAAAGGTCGTCCCGTGGTCCCCCGGCTGGAAGCCGGCGGCTACCTCTTCGGTGGCGCAGAAGGCACCGATCGGCAGGCCACCACCCAACCCCTTGGCCAGGGTAATAATATCCGGCTTTACGCCGAGCCCCTGGTAGGCGAAGAGGTGACCGGTCCGACCAAGGCCGCACTGGATCTCATCGAAGATGAGCAGGGCACCGACAGAGTCGCAGAGCGCCCGGGCCTGAGCCAGATACTCCGGTGAGTTGCCGTAAATGCCGCCCTCGCCCTGCACCGGCTCCAGGATCACCGCTGCCGTCTGATCGTTGACCTGCGCCTTCAGCGCCTCCAGATCGCCGAACTCGGCATAGCTGAACCCCGGGGGCAGGGGACCGAACCCCTCCTGGATCTCAGGCTTGGCTGTAGCCGTGACCGCAGCCAGCGTCCGCCCGTGGAAAGAGTGTGTGACCGAGACGATCCCCGTCTTCTGGGCGAAACCCTTCCGGTACTGGTACTTGCGGGCCAACTTGAAAGCGCCCTCGTTCGCCTCTGCGCCCGAGTTGCAGAAGAAGACCTTGTCGAGGCCGCCGTTGCTTGTCAGCAGCGCAGCCAGCTCCGCAGCCGGTTCGGTATAGTAGAGGTTGGAGACATGGATCAGGGCCGACGCCTGCGCTGTGATCGCTGCCACCACCGCAGGATGGGCGTGGCCCAGCAGGTTGACCGCAATGCCGCCCAGGAAGTCCAGGTACTCCTTGCCGTCGGCGTCCCAGGCCTTGACCCCCTGCCCCTTGACCAGGGCGATCGGGTAGCGGCCATAGGTGGACATGATGTGGGCGTTCGTCTTCGCCATCAGACTCTGGCTCTTGGTCACCATCTCATTCGCCATGCTCATGCCCTCCTATTTGATCACCATCGTGCCAACCCCGCGGTTCGTGAAGATCTCCAGGAGCAGGCTGTGGGGGACCCGGCCATCGATAATATGGACCCGGTTGACCCCGCCCGCAAGGGCGGTCAGGCAGCACTCCAACTTCGGAATCATGCCACCCTCCAGCTTTCCCTGAACCATCCAGGACTCGACCTCCTGCACCGTGATCCGGGTGAGCAGGCTGGACGGGTCGTCCTTATCGGCCCGGACCCCTTCCACATCGGTCAGCAGGACCAACTTCTCGGCGTTCAGGGCGGAGGCGACCGCCCCGGCGACCGTATCGGCGTTGATGTTGTATGGCTGCCCACCCGGCCCGAGGCCAATCGGAGCGATGACCGGGACGAACCCGGCCCGGGTCAGCGTCTCCAGGACCGAGACATCGATCGATGCCACGTCGCCGACGAAGCCGAGGTCGACCATCTCGCCGGTCTTGGCCGAGAGATGCAGGTGCTTGGTCGCCCTGATCAGGCCGCCGTCCTGGCCCGAGAGGCCGACCGCCTTGATCCCCTGTTCAACCAGGTGGGTGACGATCTCCCGGTTGGTCTTGCCGACCAGGACCATTTGAGCGATGGCGACTGTGGCAGCATCGGTCACCCGCAGGCCATCGACAAACTTCGACTCGAGACCCATCTGCTTCGACATGGCTGAGACCTCGGGGCCACCGCCATGCACGACGATCGGATTCATGCCGACATACTTCATGAGGGCGATATCCTGCATGACGGCATCTTTCAAGTCGGCTGCCGCCATGGCCGCACCACCGTACTTGATCACCACCGTCTTGCCCGAGAACTGGCGTATGTAGGGCAGGGCCTCTGCCAGCACCGCCGCCTTGTCGATCACCTGCTGGTTCACGTGTGCGCCTCCCCAGTGGGATGAAGTCTGCATAATTATAACTCCGGGCGCATACTTATGCAAGCCCGGAGTTCACTCTGCGCCCATCGATTGTTCACATCGGTTTCTGCTCCTTGGGGGCCAGTCCGTGGCCGCTCTCGCCCGCAAAGCGAGCAGCGAAGGAGCCAACGAAAGCCGAACCCCCGCTGCGAGAGCGGAGGTCCAGGGGTCACCGGTGGGTCCCTTCCCGCAGAACGGGACGGGGCATGGGGAGCCGGGGCCGGGGCAGCGGAAGACCAAGGGCCCGGGCTACGATCGGCAGGTTGCGGCGGCCCCATCCACCGCAGTGGTCGGGATTGCTCAAGTCCACCCATTCCAGGGCGCCGATCGAGTCGTTGGTGGCCGGGTTGTCGCTCACCCGGGGCCGGCCCTCCTTGATCTGGCAGCGGAAGAAATGGCGTACGTAGTCACGGCCGGGCGGGGCCTCGCGCAAGACCATGGGCCCGATCTCGACCTCGACGCAGCACTCTTCCATGAGTTCCCGCCGGAGCGCCTCCTCCAACGTCTCACCAGCCTCGAGCGTTCCCCCGGGAAAGTTCCAGTACCATGCGTTCTCCTTCGGGTAGTAGTACCGGACCAGCAGCAGTCGACCCTCTTCCACAATCAGGGCATAAGCCTTCTGTCGCACGGTATCACTCCTCCCGCGCGGCAAACTGTTGGCGGCTCCACGCCGCGAAGTCCTTACCTTTCATCCATTCAGCGAAGAAGGGGCGATTCCCTGCCTGGAAGGTGGAAGAAGGAAGCCCTCACCGCAAAGAGCGATGAGGGCTGAGCGTCACTCGACCGCAAAGAGCAGCCACTTGCCCTGGGGCGTCATGGCCAGCACCTCCAACTTGGACCCGCTGAAGACGCCCAGGATCGGGTAGTAATCCCCATCGTCGGGCAGGGTCACGGTGCCCCGGGAGAGTGTGGATGATCACGAGATCAGCAACTCGCACCGATAGTCCCTTCCTTGCGCGCGTGGTCCTTACGGATAGAAAAAGTACAAGCCTGCCAAAAGTCAGAGGGGGCGGGCCGCCGCTCATCGAAGGGGAGAGTGTCCGAACTTCGTTCACCCCCGGTATATACGAAGGGGCGATGGTACATGGTCACCGCCTGGGAGCATACACGCGATCACGTCGATGAGATCCGCCGCCACTGGCAGGCCTTTCGCCGCGGCGCCGGGACAGATCTTCCGGTACGGTCGCCGATCTACCAATCCTGGGAGCGCTGCCGGTCGAGCGGTGTGCCCGAGTACCCGGGGCGGCCTGCCTTCACCACGACCGCCGGACGCTCTCTGCAACGCGCCCTGGCTGCCCATCAGGACCTGATAGATGCCGCCGCTCCTGTTCTGTCAGACCTTAAGGAGTTGATCCGCCAGACTGGCCAGGTACTGGTCCTCTGCGGTCCCCAGGCTGAGGCGCTGCTCGTGGAGGGCGATACCTCCGCCCGGCGCATGGCCGAGCGGATCAACCTGGTCCCCGGCTCCGACTGGAGCGAGGTGGCCAGCGGGACCAACGCCATGGGCACCGCCCTGGCCGAGGCCAGACACGTCACTGTCTTTGCGGCCGAGCACTACCTGGAGGATCTGCACTCCTGGGCGTGCGTCGCCGCACCGATCTATCATCCGATCACCGGGCAGGCCCTGGGCGTGCTTGACCTCTCCGGACGGTCAATGGTGATCAACCAGCATACCGAGCTGGCGGTGCTGGGTGCCGCCCGAGCGATTCAGGCCCGGCTTGCTGCCCGAGAGGCTGCGCTGCACGAGGCGCTGCTCTCCGCCTTCGCCGACCAGATCGCGGCCCGGCGCCGCGGTGGCGCCCTGGGCGTCATTGACCGGAACGGCTTGCTGCTCCGCTTCGCCGGCATGACCCCGCCGCCCGGCCAGTCCTGGTCCCGCCCCGTACAGCGCCTCCTCAGCGGAGAGGATCAGGTCTCGGAGGATGCCGCCTTCGCCCGCCTCACCTACCGGCCGGTCCGGCAGGACGGAGAGGTGATCGGTGCCCTCGTCGAGGCGGCTCGGCCCGCCATGGCGATGCCGACCCTCCGGGCGGAGTCACCGCTGCCTGGCCTGGTCGGCAGCGACCCGCACTGGCTGGCCGCCATGGAGCGCGCCGCCAAGGGCGCCCGCACCGAATCGACGATCTTGCTGACCGGGGAGACCGGCACCGGCAAGGAAGTCGTGGCTCGGGCCATCCACGAGGCGAGCCCGCGTGCCCAGGGCCCCTTCGTCGGCGTCAACTGCGGAGCCCTCTCCCCCAACCTGACTACCAGCCAGCTCTTCGGCTACGTGGGCGGCGCCTTCACCGGGGCCAACCCCCGAGGGCAGATCGGCCTCTTTGAACTGGCCGATCATGGCACCCTTTTTCTGGATGAGGTCAGCGAGCTGACCCCCGAGGCCCAGGTCTCCCTCCTCCGGGTCCTCCAGGAGCGAGAGGTGGTTCGGGTCGGCAGTCAGCATCCCCTGAAGGTGGATCTCCGGGTGATCGCCGCCTCCAACCGGGACCTGCAGCAGATGGTCCGGGAGGGGCAGTTCCGCTCCGACCTCTACTTCCGGCTCAACGTCTTCCCGGTCGCCCTGCCGCCCCTGCGGGAACGTCCCCAGGATATCGCTCGCCTGGTCGCCCACGGGTATAGCCGGCTGGGCGCCGAGCCGGTTCCTCTGCCGCCCACCTCGTGGCAGCGGTTGCTCCAACATTCATGGCCCGGCAACGTGCGGGAACTGCTCAACCTGATCGAACAGGCAGTCGCGCTGGATGAGGACCCCGCCGACCTCCTCCCCCTTCCCTCGCTCCCGACCACCCCCACCATCGCGATCCCCGAGTCGGACGAGGCGGAGCAGATCCGCCGGGCTCTTGATGCAGCCGGCGGCAACGCCGCCGCTGCGGCCCGGGAGCTGGGCATGAGCCGCTCCACCCTCTACCGGAAGCTTGAACTCTACGGTATCCGTCTGAAGCGCCAGGTCGAATGATCTCAACCCCCGTCATGTGCCATGGCGGGGGCTTTCTTCTCTCTGATGGGACAGGTGTCGCAGGACAGGTGTTCCAATGAGACACCTGTCCCGGCCTCATGGGGGCGCAAACCCGCAACAGACCGTTGGCACGGTCGATGCTAGACATAAGGGTGTCCGAATCCAACACACAGGGGGGCTCTTCTGATGATTGGTGGCTACGCACACCGTCTGGCCCACGTCGATCTAACTACCGGCTCGGTTACCTACGAACCGATTCCCGAGCATCTCATGCGCAAGTACCTGGGCGGCCGCGGCCTGGGCGTCAAGTTCGTCTTCGATAACGGCCCGAAGGTCGATCCGCTCTCCCCCGACAACCTCATGTGCATCATGAACGGCCCGGTCACCGGTACCGCCGTTCACATGTCCGGCCGCCTGGCGGTCGTGACCAAGTCCCCGCTGACCGGCACCGTCACCGACTCGCACATGGGGGGCTTCACCGCCGCTCGCATGCGCTGGGCCGGCTTTGACGGCATCCTCGTGAAGGGCAAGGCTGCCAACCCCGTCTACATGGTGGTCGAGAACGGCACGGTCTCCATTCAGGACGCCTCCAGCCTCTGGGGCCTCGGTGTGCGGGCGACCGTCCGGGCCCTGCAGGAGAAGTACGGCAAGAACACCTCGGTCATGGCCATCGGCCCGGCCGGTGAGCGGCAGGTCCGCTTCGCCGCCTGGATGAACGAGCACGACCGGGCCTCCGGCCGCGGCGGCACCGGTGCCGTAGGCGGCTCCAAGAACCTGAAGGCGATCGTCTTCGTCGCCGATCGCTCGGCCCAGCCGCTGCCGACCCCGGAGCGGAAGGATGCCTTCCAGGCTGCCGTCCGTGAGGGCCTGAAGGCGATCAACGCCGGCGCCCTGACCGCCCCGAACAAGGGTGGCCTCTCGGTCTACGGCACCAACGTCCTCATGAACATCCTGAACGAGGCCGGCTCGCTGCCCACCATGAACGGCCGGTACTCCCACTTCGAGCAGGGCGAGGAAATCAGCGGCGAGAAGTTCCGCGAGACCCTCATGGTCTCCGAGCCCGTCTGCCATGCCTGCCCCGTCCACTGCAAGAAGGAGCTGGAGGTCAAGGAGGGCAAGTGGAAGTCCAAGACCGAGTCCATGGAGTACGAGACCGCCTGGGCCTTTGGCGCTCTGTGCAACGTCTATGACCGCGAGGCCATGACCTACATGCTCGACCAGTGCAACGACTACGGCCTGGACACCATCGAAATGGGCGTCGCTCTCGCCATGGCCATGGAGGCCAGCGAGAAGGGGCTGACCCCGGAGGTCGTCAACTGGGGCGATACCGAGAAGATGTCGACCCTGGTCCGCCAGACCGCCTATCGTGAGGGCTTCGGCGATACCCTCTGCTTCGGCGCCGCCAAGGCTGCCGAGATGCTGGGCGATCCCGACATGGCCCTCTCCGTCAAGGGCCAGGCCATGCCCGCCTACGATCCCCGCGGCGTCCAGGGCATCGGCCTGGGCTACGCCACCTCCAACCGCGGCGCCTGCCACCTGCGTGGCTACACGATCGCCTCGGAGATCGCCGGCATTCCGTTCGCCACCGACCGGACCGTCACCGAGGGCAAGGCCAACCTGCTGAAGGTCTTCCAGGACCTCTTCGCCTTCACCGACTCCATGGATGTCTGCAAGTTCGCCACCTTCTCCGAGGGCGCCGACGAGTTCGCCGCCCAGGTCCGGACCCTGACCGGCATGGAGATCTCGCCGGAAGAGGCCATGAAGATCGGTGAGCGGATCTACAACCTGGAGCGCTATTACAACAACCTGAACGGCTTCACCGGCAAGGATGACACCCTGCCGAAGCGGTTCTTCACCGAGCCCGCCACCCACAACTCCGCTGGCATGGTCTCGCATCTCGATGTGATGCTGAAGGAATACTATGAGCTGCGCGGCTGGGTCGACGGCGTCGTCTCCGAGGCGAAGCTGAAGGAGTTGGAGCTGGTCTAAGTGCTGGTCAAGCTGTTCGGTACCCTGCGGATGATCGTGCCCGGAGGCCGGGTTGAGGTAGAGGCCGCGCCCACGGTGGCCGATGCGCTCTCAGCGACCTTCGCCCAGCACCCTGCCCTGCGGAACGAGGTGGTCCACCCCGATCGGATGGAGCTGCTGCCCCATGTCAACGTCATGGTAAATGGGCGGCTGGTCCGGGATCTGCAGGGGCTTCAGACCCCCGTGCGGGAGAGCGATACCATCGCCGTCTTTCCGCCGTCAGCAGGGGGGTAGACCAGCATGCTCGACGTAAGGGGCACCCCGGCCTGGCAGATTCGTCGCTACCTGGAGATCCTGGGCGGCACCTACCGCCCGGACGGATCCTACACCGGCCCCGGCTGGCAGGCCCACCTGACCGTGGGCGAGCACCAGGCCTTCGGCACCCTCGTGCCGCGGGTGATTATCACCTTTTCGGGGGAGCCGGCGGCGGTGGCCGCTGTGGAGTCAGCCCTCCGCCTGCGGGCCATGCGGGTGGGCGGGTAAAACAAAACATGAGGCATCGGCGCCTGAGCGTGCCGGTGCCTCTGCTTTTAGCGTCACCGCAGGGCGATCCAAAGGGCCAGGGTCAGGCCGGTAATCACGCCGGCCAAGAAAAGAGGAGGCAGCTTCCGCCAGTGCATACTCGTGCACACTCCTTTCGAACCAGGCTCCCACGTCTTTCCAAAATGGGACTCCCATCAGGGTCACCTTACCATATGACACTGCGGACGAGACTATGACCCTTGTATGATCTCGAACGGGAAGAGGAGGCGCGGGTCCACCGCCAGGAGCCTTGCGAGCTCCTTCGCGCGTTCAGGTGATGGGATCGCATCGCCTTGCTCCCACCGGGTCAACGTCCTTCGGGTTACGCCGAGCTTCCTGGCCAGATCCTCCTGCGTAATCCCGCGCACCTTCCGCCAGAAAGCAACCCGGTTCTTCCGGAACACTCGCATACTAACCACCTTACATAAATCGTGCTTCCCACGATTATGGTCAAGGTGGCGGTAGCCTAAACCGCTCACTCCAAAACCTCAAAGGGAAAGATCTCGCGGATGTTCACCCGAAGGAAGGCTGCGACGGCCTTGGCATGCTCCGGTGCTGGCGTGGTGTACCCCTGTTCGCAGTTGCTGATTGTGTGCGCACTGACCCCGACGGCCCGCGCCAGCTTCTCCTGCGAAACCCCCCGCACCTTCCGCCAGAACGCCATCCGGTTCTTGTTCTTCAGCACACGGATGCTCATACACACCACCTTGACATAACCTGTTTCCCCAGGATTATCGTCCAGGCGGCGCTATCCCCTGAACCGAAAGGGGCCGGGCGAACTGCCCGACCCCCATCTATCTAGATCTCGAACGGTGGCACATAGCGGCCATCCACATCCGTGAAGCCGTACTCCTGCGCCAGGTCCCCGGCCCGCAGCGACTGGCCCGTCTTCGCCATGATCTGCGGGTCCGCCGCCAGCGCCACCACCGCCCGTCCTACATAGCGGGGCGTCTCCGTCCGGGCCAGGTCCGGGAAGGAGCGCCAGGTCTCCTCCGTCGCCCCGAAGTGCGCCAGGACCAGCTCCGTGCGCATGAAGCCGGGGCTGACCGCGACCGCTGCGATCCCGTGCGGCCGCAGTTGCTGCGCCATGCCGAAGGCCGCCCGGCAGATCCCGTTCTTCGCCAGGTCATACCAGAAGGTCCCGGTATACCGTCCTCTATCATAGAAGGATGTGTTGATGATCAACCCCCGCCCCTGCTCCAGCATGAGCGGGACGGCGTAACGGCTGGCAGCTACATGCGCCCGCATACCGGCCACAAACATCCGCTCCCAGTTGGACATCTCCTCCTCCCAGAAGGGTTTGCTGCCGATCTCCTCCTCGTTGCCGCCCCAGACGTTATTGACCAGCAGGTCCAGCCGCCCCTGCTCCGCCCGCACCCGCTGGAAGAGCGCCTCCACCTGGGCATCATCCGTGTGGTCGACCTGGACCGGGATTCCCACCCCACCCATCGCCGTGATCGCGTCGGCCAGATCATCGATCGTCTCGGGCCGGTTCATGGTGGTCGGACCTCCCCGGCGGCTCCGCCCGGTCACGTAGACCGTGGCACCGGCGGCCCCCAGCTCCAGCGCAATCCCCCGACCGGCACCCCGGCTGGCCCCGGTCACCACAGCAATCTTCCCCTGTACCATGCGCATCGCTTATCAACCTCCCAGGTGAAGTATGCCAGATTGAATACGACATCTCCTGTCATGTTCGACAGAGTTCGTAACCGCGCTGGATGAGGCTTCATCGATTACATACAAGATCATCGTGGGCTGGCCGGCGGCATGACCGACCAGCAGGCCCGGTTCGAGGTGATGCGCCAGGTGGTCCGCTTGCTGGAGCAGCAGGACGCCAAGGGGCTGACCGCGATGCTGGACCCCGAGGGCTTCTATGTGGCGTGCGCCGTGGGCGCTCCCGACAACGGCCTCGGCCAGATGGAGTCAAGCAAGGTGATCGGCGCCCTGACGCTGAACCCGAAGCCTGAGATCCTCGGCTACGCCCCGGGCTGACGATCCCCGCCTCCGGCATTCCCGGCAACGTGATGGATCTGACCGAGACCGTCATGCTGACGATCATCCACCGGGGCGATGGATGGCGCCTGAGCCGGGTCACCCTGGACCCTGGCGGCCTGCTGCCGGAACGGATTGAGCAGGGCGAGTTCACCAGGCCCTTCGGCTGGCTCTCGATCAATCTCACCGCCGAGAGCACCAGTTGGGGCTTCGGCAGCGAGCCCGGCGGCGATGCGAATACAACCAGGCAGATCATCACCGAGTCGCTGGCGGAGGCCCGGGAGTCACCAGGGCGACATCAACATAAACGAGGAGTGGACCGTCAAGACCGAGGCGCTCATGGTCGGCGGTCGCCCGGCGCTCCTGGTCTCGCTGGATCAGAGGATGGAGGGCGGCTGGCGCTACCGCTGCCTCCTGATCGATGATGGCCAATGGCTCTACCACCTGGAGAACTCCCATGGCGATGCAGCCAAGCTGATCGCCATGGCGCAGGAGATCTAAAGCAAAGAGGGCTGCCCCGGGCCATCGTGTCGATGGTCTCCGGGACAGCCCTCACTCATGCCACTGGGCCGGTCGGCCGGGCCTTCCGCTGGGCCTGTCTGCGTTCACTGCCCTGGACCGGTCGGCGGGCCCTCATCTGTCCGGAATTACCACACTATCGCTCTCGTTGGCGGGCAAAAGCGGACAGCTAGGTGCCTGACAGCCCTGTTTTGGCCAGATTCGGGCCCCTTTCCGGCCGATCTGTCTGGTTTTGCCCAGCTCCGGAGGCCCCCCGTGGGCAAAAACGGACAGCTCCCTGGCTAGCCCTTCTGCTCCAGCCGGTCGGCGTAGATCTGCATGGCCTCCCGCATGAAATGCGCCAGGCCGGGCTTCACCTTGTCGTAGGTGGCGGTGAAGCGCCCATCCTGCACGTAGAGATCGCCCAGACCCCGGAAGATCTCCGGCGTACAGGTGTAGAAGCGGTCGTTGATCAGGTTGAACCAGCGGCCGATCGTCTCCTGCACCGCCGGGCCGGCCGGATCGGTCCCCATGAGGTCGGCCATGGCCTGGTTGATCGCCCCGCTCTCCTGCTGGATGTCCGCCCAGTCGCTCTTGCCGTAGGTGGCGACCCGCCGCTCGCTCTCATCGACGATCTCCTTGGAGTATTTGGCGCGGACCTCATCTTTATACTGTTCCTTGTGCCGTTCGATCTCAGACATGTCAAACCCATCGAACATCGATTCCTTCTTCATCTCGGTGCTCCTTTCCATGGTGGCCAGCGTCTGTTCGACCGTTTGGATCAGCTGGTTCAGTCGCCTCTGCCGCTCCAGCAGCAGCTTGCGATGCGTCCGCAGCGCCTCACGCCGGTCGAAGTGCGGATTGTCGAGGATCGCTTTGGTTTCCGGCAGGCTGAAGCCGAGCTCCCGGAAGAAGAGAACCTGCTGGAGCCGCTCCAGGTCCTGGTCGGTATAGAGCCGGTACCCCGCCTGGCTGGTCGATGCCGGCCGCAGGAGGCCGATCTCATCGTAATGGTGGAGGGTCCGTATACTGACCCCCGCCATGTCGGCCACCTTCTTGACCGTGTAGGCCATCTCGCTCACCTCGGTCCTAGCATAAACCCTCACGCTGCGTGAGGGTCAACCACTTTTTTTGTGATATTGGTGGCAGTTGGGGCTGCGTCGTCCCCGTCCCGGCGCTCCTCTTCTCGTAGTGGCAGGCCGGGGCTGGCTTGATCGGCGGAGCGCCTGGCCTGCGAGATCGCATGGCCAATCTGTGGAGCGTGGTCGAGTTCCTCGCCGCCGCCGGGAGCAGGCCGCCGGATCGCTGGGGGCGGGGCCCGTTGCTCCGAGACCGCCCAGCGAGATGACTGCTCGCGCCGAATTCTTACCATCCGGGAGCCGCCGACCGTGAAGAAATGGAGTGAGTTTGTGTCGGTGGGCCATTTGACTGGTTATCTAGCCGGTTTTCCGGTCCGCGGGGCCAAGAAGGAGCCACTGCCTCGAATCTCAGTCCATTTCTTTACCGTCAGTCCGCACTGTAGCGTAAAGAAATCGAGTAGATGACCGGGTCACCCGGTCGACCTCTCACACCACCGCCATCAACCCAGATGACCCGAATCGAGTCCAGAAGCTGTTAACGGAACATCGACTTCTTGAGCCGCCCCCGGTAAACTGGCCTTGTTGCCAGTTACTCAGGGGGCGGTTCTTCATGGGGCGGGTCAGGCTGTTCCGGCAGAAGCTCATCAACCATGTGGATTCGGTGGCCGTGAAGACCGTGTACTCCTGGCTTCTGCGCCAGACCAGGGATCGGTTCGGTGTCGCCTCTGGCGAGGCTGAGCAGGTGGCCCAGAAGGGGTACCTGCTGCTAACACGCTCCCTGGTCAACCGGTTGGAGGAGCAGATCCAGTTCAGGGCATTGGCCGGGGCCGAGGCCCACCGGAAGCGGCCGGCCTGTGAATTGCCCCAGCGTGAGGTGGTCCTCACCCCCTGGAGTCACGACGACCTGGAGCTTCAGCGGGAGTTCGGTCTTAAAACCTTACAGAACGCCCGTATGGCTCGGCTCATCGAGGAGGCGTACTGGCAGCACGCGTCCCTGACCGCCGGCATGCTGTGCTTCCTGGCTAACGTGACAGGAAAGTCAATCCGGGAACGGCTGGCTCCGCTGTGGGAAGAAGGCGCTCGGCTGCCGGTGGCGGGGATGGCCAAGAAATACCGGCAGGGACGTGCATTCCGTTCCACCATGGCGCTGGACCGGTTCCTGGCAGGAGAGAAGCCGACTGCGATCCGTCAGCGCCTTTGGTTAAGCATGGCGACTTGGCAGCAGTACCAGGTGGACTTCCTTCACGTAGCCCAGCTTTCAGAAGCCGGGCTGGACCCGGCCGCTATTGGGGAGCGGCTTGGCTTGCACCCTGCCCTGGTCGCTGAGTATCAGGACCTCGACCGGCGGACCGGCGGCGCCGCGAAACTAGCGGAATCGCTTCCCGGCCGGTTGGTGTCCGCTGCCCCTCTTGCAGGCGGTGGGCAGGACGCCCGCACATGGTTGCTGGCTGAACTGCAATTGCAGCACGCCTTCTCCTTGGCTAAAGCCCACAGCTTCTTGGCGCTGTTGGAGGAACTTGCCGCGGAGGACTTGACCCAGCAACGCTCGCCGGAAACCGTCGTGTACTACGCAGTAGCAGAACACGAGCCACCCGGTAAGGCGCTCAGTGAGTGCGAGTTGGTTCCGGTCCAACTTACGTATTACAGTCCTGCCGATGTCTCAGTGGTCAGCTTGGACGCCACGTCAGAACTGAAGTGGCAACGCCTGTTACGCTATACCACACAGGCCAGGTCTCAGGGTGGCTTGCTCACGCAACCAGACCTCGCCTTCCTTCTTGGGGTTCACCCCGGCGTTATCCAACACCTCATGAAAGAGCACCCGGAGGTCGTTCTGCCAACCCGGGGAAACATCGCTGACATGGGCCCTGGCCTCACGCATGCAGCCAAGATTATTGAGTTGTACCTCCAGGGCTATACGGAGACCGAAATCGTCCGGCGAACAGGCCATGGCTACTCCAGCATCGAGAACTACCTGCTGACCTTCGCCAAGGTCGTTGGCCTCATCGAGCGTGGCATGCCGCTCCCCCTCATTCGCAAAACCACAGGCTGCTCCATGCGACTGGTCGACAAGCACGCGGCGCTGTACCGCAAGTACAACACCCCTGACTACCAGTTCATGCTCATGCAACTGCGCCGCGTGTTTGAGAGCCACAACGCTAAAAAAGGGCACTGAAAGGGGCTGACTACTTGGAAAAGTCCAGGAAGGGTCCACGGATCTACCAGGCCCTTCTGGACAAGGATTTGGTCGCCGCTCAACGACGGGAACTTGCTCTTCGTTTCGACCTGGCCAATGAATCCTGGCTCGCTGAGACGCTGGTCCGAAGGTTCAATGAGGCCCTGGATGCTCATGAAACTGCACATGGGATCGAACGGGTTAAGCCTGGCGAGTGGCTCGTCCGTTACCGAGGGCATAACGTCACAGTGCCTCTGCTGACCCCTACGTGGGCCAAACAACTGGCAGAGGACCGCTCCTTTGCCCGCCACAAGGCCCGCGTAGAATCCTCCATCCTGGACTTGCTCAGAAAAGTAGCCCCCGAGAGCACAGTAGACGACGTGTGGCGGCTGGCCACTCCCCGCTCAACTCTCCCACGCTGGGAAACTGGCGGCTGCAAACGCACAAGGATGCCGGACAACGCCCGCCTCATCGACCCTCGCCAGTTGAAGATCCAGCCACTGCGTAGGCCCCTGCCTGGTGAGGTCTCGATCCCCCCGGCCGTTCGGCAGCCGCTCCTTGAGTTTCTGACTGGGGATGCGGGCCTTGGCTCCGCTCAAGCTAATGCCATGCTCGAGTTCCTTGCGGCCCAGCGGGAGTCGTTCTGCCCACCGCGGGCCGAACTCAAACCCGGTCAGGCAGTTTGGCTGGCACTCAGTGTGAAGAAGTACAAGCCATCTGGCGTCCAGTTTGCACGCCGGGTTCTCATGCCGGTCATCCTAACCCTCTCCACCGAGGAAGAACAGATGCGCCCCATCCCTAACCTCAAAGCCTTGAATGAGGTGCAGATGGGGCAGGCCGCCCGGGTTTGTATCGAGGCCTATGTACAGAGAGCCCTGCTTCCCGTGGTTGACCTCGAACTGCTCTTCCTTCGCAGCTACTCGGTCCTCCAAATGCTCCTGCAAAACTACATGGAGCTGAACCAGGTCATTCTCCCCACTCCCGGAACCGTTCTGGACGCTGGCACCGCGATGACGCATAAGCGAATCATCATCGCCCTGTCCGTGCAAGGGCACTTCACCAGAGAGATCGCTGGACTCACCCACCATACCCCCGAAGCTGTGGACGCCTACTTACGCGTCTTTCAGTCCGTACTTGCGCTGTACCTCTATGACCTCCCGGTCGACCTTATGGCCAGGGTCACCGGGCATGGCCGGTCCCTCATCGAAGAGCACCTCGCCATCGTACGCGAGCATTTCCCCGACAAGGAAACCGTCAAAGGCTATCTGCGTGAGCAAGGCCTCGAAATCCTGTGATTCGGGTCATCCCGACTATCGGACTTGCAGTTTTCCCGCATCCGGCGGTTCGGAAAACCCGACGATGTTCCTGATACCGTTTCGCAAGATCGATCAGGCCTTGGGCAGCCCAGTGGGCTTTGTCCAGGGCCTGATGTAGTTGCGGGGTCTTCGCAGTGCGCCAGTACCCTTTGCGAGAGGAGGCGATCTCTCTTGCTCGAGCACGCGCGGGATCCCCAGCGACCTGGCCCCCTGGCCTCCGGGTTTCGGGATTTCGACCCGTTTGACCGGGGCTGGTCTCTAGGTACCGGCCACGATGCCTTCCTGGATGCGTTGCCAGTTCGTATCCAGGTACGGTCGCAGGTCGCTGACCGTCATCCCGTCCACTCCTGGCGCTGCCTTCCGTCTCTTCTCAATCCGCTTCAGTGCCTTACGGAGGTTCTCCCGCTCCAGCATCTGCTCCAGTAGTCCGATATCCGGGACTTCGTGGGACTCCATCCTGTTCGCAGGGCACGCAGCTCCTGGCGGATCGAGCTTGGCCTTGCGACCGCGCTTGTCCGCTTTCGCAGACGTTCCCGCCAGGCCTCCCCGGGTAAGAACGTGGTCTTTCCTCTCATCCCCTCCGCATTTACCCCCGGCACCCTTCGGCAGCTAAGGGTTCGTGTTTCTCGGGTCGAGATTTTGTCTCCGACCTCCTCCAGATTCCGCCTCGCGGCGGACACCCTTGCCCTTGGCTAGCGGCTTCGCTACCTTCACCGCAGGGGACTTGCACCCCATGAGTACCACGCCCGTGCCGGGCGCACATCGAACGAGACCCAGGGAGTCACCCCGGGTCTCTCGCCTCCCTACCAAACGCCACCTCGTCTCCGCTCGGGCCTACTCCTTGCCGGGCGCCACCTCGCCGGTCGGCGCGGCCTCATCGTCCTCCGCATCGGCCTCTGACTTGGGCCGGACGTTCAGCGCCCCCACGTGGAGGAAGAGGTAGGACTTCCCATCGGGGAGTTGCTCCACGGAGACCGGAATCTCCGAGACGAAGCCCTCCGGCACTTCCAGGTTCCGGGGCTGCATGATCGGGCGCAGGTCCATGGTCGCCCGGCGGAAGCCCTCGTACCAGGAGATCTCGTACTGGTCCTCGACCTGACTGTCGTAGAGAGCGACCGGCGTGAAGACCACGTAGCCGGGGACGTCACTGTCGTTGGCCTGCAGGGCCTGGGGGAACCGGGACTCCAGGCCCCAGCTCACAGCCAGATCACCAACCAACCTGATACCGAGGGCGGTAAACCTGCCTCGGGCCGGGCTCTCCATTATGAAGAGGGGGGCCCGCAGGTTCCGCGTGGTCACCGGTGTTTTGCTGATCGGTCTCAGGGTCATCGCGATCTTCTCCAGAACCTCCGGAGCCAGAGACGGAGCCTTGCCAATCTGATTCTGCTTGACCACGAGAACATCCCTCCGATACCAGGATGTCCCTCCTATTCAACAAGACGAGTCCATTTTCCTACCTGTATACAAAAAATTATGATATTTCTATCTCCTATCAATCAGGGTAGGGGAATTTCCTTGCTGCCAACCTTCCGCCCCTGTGACGCCAACCTTCCACCCCTGTAACGCCAACCTTCCGCCCCTGTGACCCCGACCTTCCACCCCTATGACCCCGACCTTCCACCCCTATGACCCCGACCTCCCACCCCTGTGACCCCGACCTTCCACCCCTGTGACGCCGACCTTCCACCCCTGTGACGCCAACCTTCCACCCCTGTGACGCCAACCTTCCGCCCCTGTGACGCCTACCTTCCACCCCTGTGATGCCAACCTTCCACCCCTGTGACGCCTACCTTCCACCCCTGTGACACCAACCTTCCCCCCCCTGTCTCACGATGGTCGCAGCAGCCGTCCCTTCGGGAAGATGAGGCTCACCCGGGTCCACTCCCCCTCCACCGACTCCAGGCTGATCCCATGCCCCAGCGCCTGGCAGAGCTTGCGGGCCAGGAAGAGCCCCACCCCGGTCGAGCGCCCGTACCGCCGGCCATTCGCCCCCGTGAATCCCTTCTCGAAGACCCGACCCAGATCCGCGGCCGGAATCCCCACCCCGTTGTCCTCCACGCAGAGCATGACCCCATCGTCCCGCATCTCAGCCCAGATCCGCACCGCCGCCCCATCCGCCCGCCGGTACTTGACCGCGTTCGTCAGGATCTGCGCCAGGATGAACTCCAGCCACTTCCGATCGGTGAAGACCGTCAGCCCCAGCCCATCCAGCTCCACCGCTACCCTGTGCCCGATGAACTGCCGGGCGTGCCGCCGCAGCACCGCCTTGACCGGCTCCTCCAGGCTCGTCTCCCGGATGAAGTAATCCTTCTCCACGGCGGATGAGCGCGCATAAAAGAGCGCCTGCTCCACCAGCCGCTCGACATCATCCAGCTCACTGACCAACCCTTCTCCGCCACACGCTTCCGCCAAGAGCCGGGCCGCCGCCAGAGGTGCCTTCACCTCATGCACCCAGCCCTCGACGTACTCCCGATGCGCCACGGCTTCCCGCTCGACCCGCTCCACCTCAACGGACACAGAGCCCGCCACCGCCACCGTCACATCCCAGAGCGGCTGCAACTCCGGCGGGGCCGCTCCTCCCCCAAGCTGCCCACCAGGTACAGGTTCCGATAATAGCTGCGGATGCTCGCATAGCGCCATCCATAATACCCGCCGATGACGACCAGCCAGATCACCCAGAGCGTGACCAGGTCGGGCCAGCCCGCCCCGAGCAGGCCCATGTAGGCGGATGCGACCGCCATCAACCCCGCATGTACCCCCAGGCCACCCGCCACCGATCGCAGATACGCCCGCACGCTCATGGCAGGATATACCCAAGGCCCCTCCGGGTCTCGATGTAGCCCTCCAGCCCCATCTCCGCCAGCTTGGCCCGCAGCCGGGCGATGTTGACCGTCAGGGTGTTCTCATCCACGAACAGGTCGGATGACCAGAGCCGCTCCATCAGCTGCTCCCGGGAGACCAGGGTGCCGTGCTTCTCCATGAGGGCGTGCAGCAGCTTCAGCTCGTTCTTCGTCAACTCCACCTGATGCTCTCCGTAGCTCGCGACCCCAGATGAGAGGTCGAGCCGGAGCCCCTGGTACTCCAGGGCATCGGTCAGCAGCCCCCGGCCATAGGCCCGGCGGAGGACCGCCGAGAACCGGGCCAGGAGCACATCGGACGAGTAGGGTTTGGTTATGAAGTCATCGCCGCCCAGGGTCATGCCCATCACCTGGTCCATGTCGGAGTCCCGGCTGGTCAGGAAGATGATCGGCAGGTCCGACCGCCGGCGGATCTCCCGGCAGAGGTGAAAGCCATCATAGACCGGCAGGTTGATATGGAGCAGGAGCAGGTGGGGTCGGAACTGGTCGAACTCAGCCAGCAGGTCATCGAACTGAGTAGGGGCCACCACCTCGTACCGTAGCGGGTGAGGAGGGTCACACCGCCTTGCGGGCCGATGAGTTGTCCTCCACCACCATGATCCGGTACATAACGATCACCACCTGCGAAGATTCTACCCCGGTTGCCCCTCCTTGAACAGGGAGCGGCAGGTCGCCAGGCTGAGCCCGTAGTAGGCCCCATAGATGACGAGGAAGACCGCAAGGGTGACCAGGGTCGCACCCCAGACGGTGGTGTAGCCGGCCCCAATCTGGAAGAGCCGGGCCAGGGCGGTCATCGCCATGAGCGAGTGGATGAGGGCCACGGCGACGGGGGTCAGGAAGTAGAGCCCTACCTGCCTGGCGATGGCGCCATCGATCATGGGGTCGTCGGCCCCGAGCTTGCGGAGGAGGTCGAACCGCTGCCGGTGCTCCACGGCGTCGGTCACCTGCTGGAGGGCGAGCAGGGTGGCGGAGATGAGGATGAACATGATGCCGACACAACTGGTAGTGAAGAGGAGGATTCCTTCGATGACGAAGGACTGTCCAACCAATTCGCTGCGGATGAGGGTCATCCGGTACCCTCCTTCGAGGGCGGGGCTGACCATGGCCCGGTCGAGCATCTCGGGGGGACGCCGTCGATCTCTACCATGAGGTAGTGCCAGCCGGTCAGCGCCGCTGCGACGCTGTCAGGCGCAACCAGGAAGGCGGCGGCCCCGGTGAGCTGGCTGCCCAGCGGCTCCCGGTAGACGGTGGTGGTGGCGGGTTGCAGTTGGGCGCCGGCCAGCTCAATCACCGGGTTGGTCTCCAGGAAGTTCTCGTGCGCCTCCCGTGCCCGGCGGGCGTGCACGGTCTCCTCGGCGGAGGCGTGGATCAGGTAGGTGCCAGGTGGCAGGCCAACCGGGTCGTAGCCCTTCATGGCACGCAGCTCGGCGTAGGCAGAAGCGGGGATGATGTTGACGCTGACGTAAGCGATATGCTCGCCCACACCCTCTCCCGCGAATCCGGCGGCATCTGCGGGGAGCATCAGGTCCTTGCCGCGCAGGTCGGTGGTCCCGGCCTGGAACTGGACGGTCTTCAGGCCAGGCGGGTTGTGCTGGGTGATGGCCTCGTAGGCCCAGTCGAACCGCTCATCCGGTGCGGTGCTGAAGAGCGTGTAGTCGAAGGGCGCCTCCTGCTCCGCCCGCTGGGCCATCCCCCGGCCAAGGCCGAGGCCGAAGCCCATCGCAGAAATCGTGAAGGTCAACATCAGGGCGATGGTGCCCAGCATGGTCGCATGGGTGCTGATCCTGCTGGTCACCTGCCGGTAGAGGAAGAGGTTGAGCCCGCGCCCCATCCACCCCTGTTGCCGGTGGCGGATGCTGGTCAGCAGGCCGGCCAGGGCGGCGAAGAGCAGGTAGGTCCCGACTACGCCAAGGATCGCACCGATGGCGATGCGCGGGTCCGTCGGCGAGGCGCCGAGGTCACGGCTGACCCGGTCGGCCAGCCAATAGGCGTAGCCCAGCGCTGCGGCGGTGAGGAGGCCGAGTCGTGCGGAGACCGGGCGGCTGCGCAGCGTGGGCTCCTCGTTGAGCCTCGCCCCGGTGATCAGGTCGAGCAACTTCTGCCGGTAGACGGCCGCCGCCTGCCAGAGCCCCACGGCCAGAGCGACGGTGCCGATCGCGACGATCTCGGCCAGCAGCAGGAGGGAGAGCCGCCCCTGCTCCATGCCCAGCGGCAGGTAGGTCCCCAGCTCCCGGTTCCGCTTCGTGATGATCACCCGGTTGGCATAGAGGACCAGCAGGGCGATGACGCCGGTCATGATCAGGGTGAGCCACTGGAGGGCCGTGACCGCCCCCTCGGCGAGGCGGCGGGTGGACTCCCGCAGGGTGAGGAGCGCAGGCTGGTCGGCCAGCGAGTTGAAGACGTAGAAGATGGCGACAGCGAAGACGAGGGTGAGGAAATAGATCCCGTAGTCCCGCAACGACCGCCGGATGTTCCGCAGGGTGAGCTTAGCGTACATCGGCGCCGTCACCCCCCAGCAGGCTCAGCACGGCCATGATCTGGTCGAAGAACTGCTTGCGGGGCGCATCGCCCCGGACCAGTTCGGTGAAGAGCTGTCCATCCTTCAGGATCAGGATGCGCCGGCAGTAGCTGGCTGCGAAGGGATCGTGGGTGACCATCATGATCGTGGCGTGCAGCTTCTGGTTCAGGTCGTCGATCGCTTCGAGCAGCATCTGGGCAGAGCGGGAGTCGAGGGCGCCGGTGGGCTCATCTGCCAAAATGAGGTCCGGGTGGTTGATGATCGACCGAGGCGCTGGGCGATCTGGGTCACATTCTGGTCGATGTTCTGCTCCTTGCCGGCGATCGAGAGGGCCAGCCCGATGTTCTCCCGCAGGGTCAGCGTGTCGAGCAGGTTGAACTCCTGGAAGATAAAGCCGAGCCGCTCCCGGCGGAAGCGGGCCAAGTCCCGCCGCTTCAGGTTGCTCAGCTCCTGGCCGGACCCGGCCGGAGGTCGGGGTATCGATCGTGGAGATAACGTTGAGCAGGGTGGTCTTGCCCGAGCCCGAGGGGCCCATGACCCCGACGAACTCGCCCGGGTAGATGGTCATGCTGATCCCGCGCAGCGCCTTGGTGACGCTGCCCCGGGCGCCGTAGTACGCTTACGTTTTTGTAAGCTGCAGAGCGAGGCCCCAGCCGAAGGGCTCGTAGGCGGTCAGCTCAGCGGTGAGCGTGTGGCGGCCGGGGGTGAGCTTCAGGGGGAGCCGGTGGGCGTCGGGCTCGATGTAGCCCCGGTTTTCACGGCCGCCGAACCCGGTGAAGCGGTGGGTCCCGTGGAAGACTTCGGTGCCGTCCACCCGCAGGCGTAGCTCGTCGCTGAAGCCGAAGCGGAGTTCTACCTTCCCCTCGGGTCCTGCGCTGAACTCGCGCTGCAGTACGGCGGGTTTTTCGGAGATGGGCAGGTAACGGTTCAGGTTGAGGGTCCCGTTGGGCTCTGGCCAGATCGGGCCGTAGCCTTCCAGGTGCCAGTCTCCCTGCGGGTCGGGCTGCGTTGGCTGGGCGGACTGGGCGGGCGCCGGGTCGAGTGGGCGGACCCGCAGTTCGCTGAAGTAGGCCGGCTGGAAGGTCCATACACCTAGGCGCCCCGAGGCGTTGCCATGGGCAAGGTGCGGGACTGTGAGGGGCGGGGAGTCGTCGCCGAGAATGCGGGCCGTGGCGGTGTTGCCCCGCAGCTCGACCTGCAGGGTGATCCAGCGGCTGTGTGGCACCGTGGCGGGTGCCTGATAGCCCGGGCCGTGGTAGATCTGCCAGGTATTCGAACCGTGGAAGACCGGGTCGTACTGAAGGGCATCCCACTGCCCGCTGGTGTGGGGCTGGCAGTAGAGCAGTTCGATCTCCTGTGGGTCATCGCCGCGGAAAGCCAGGCCCGGGTAGGCCGCGCCCGGCTCGACCCCCAGGTCCAGCTCGACCAGGGCGTCGGCGATGGTGAGGCCCCGGATCAGGGCGGAGCCGGCTTGAAGCCGGAGCGCCTGCCGGCCCTGCCAGAGCACGGTCTGGGCAGCGGGGTCTGCAATCTCTAGTAGGTCGGTCCGGGAAAGATCATAGCGAGTCCATTCTGGCATGGCAGCGACCTCCTTCTCTCTCACTATGCGCATCGTTCACCACTGCGCCGGGATTTCCTGCAGCACGGTTGCGTGCCTGTGCGGGGGATCATCCTAGTCGTAGTCAGGGGGTGAGAGCCAGTGGGCGGTGAGATCAGCGACGAGCAGATCCGCCAGTTGACGGGCAATGCGCTACAGCTCTACGAGGGCTTCGACGAGATCTTCCACGGGCACGTGGTCGAGGCGGTCATGCGCCACCTTCCCCCGGAGTTCGACCGGAAGCGGGTGGAGCGAATCGTCTCGGAGTATGTGCAATGAGTTGGATGGGTTGGGGCCATACACATGGGAGGGGGTTGAGTGAAGGGCGTGACCCCCGATCTCGCTCCATTTCTTTATGGGAATGGGGGCGATCGGCGTAAAGATTTGGCGCGGGCTGTTGTGCCAGGGCTGGAGCTGGGCCGAGAGACCGTAGCCGGAGGTGGATTCGGGCCGGGAGACGGGCTTGGGCCCGGAGGACGCGGTAACTCACGCCATTTTTTGACGCCCTTCGGCCAACACCGAGTAAAAAAATGGAAGGAGTTAGCCCCTATCCAGTAGAATTACTGGTTCCATTTGGAAATATGGGGTGAGCTCATGCTTGAAGGAGTAGATGTGCCCGGTACCCTCCTGCTGAACCCAAGCCTGCCGGCATCGGCCAAGTTGATCTGGATGGTCTCACGCCTCTCCCAACAGGCGGGCACGACCTGGCTCTGCCAGACCTCAGGCCTCTCCCGCCCAACCGTGCTTGCGGGCCTTGCCAGGCTACGGGCCTCTGGCTGGGACCGAGCCCGGCCAAGCGCGGCGGGCGCTACGGTGCCCGTTCCCACCGCCCTGCTCACCGACCGCAGGCTGAGCGCTCAGGCGAGGGTGCTCTATGGGGTGCTGCTGCTGACTCCATGGTTCAGGCATCCGTCTGGGCAGTTCACCTACCCGACTCTTGCCGCCCTGGCGCAGACCGGCCCAAACACCGTGGCAAGGGCAGCCGGCGCCCTGGCCCGGGCTGAGGATCAAGCTGGAGCGGTCAAACCGCCAAGCGCCGACGCACTTCGAACTCACCTTCCCTGGCTTCGAGCAGGGCATGACCCAGCTCGCTGCGGCACAGTGGCGCCTGGCGAAGACCCCGTTCTTCGGAGAGGGGATGATGCGTGAGTACCTCTCTCTCCTCATCAACTCCGATGAGTTCGAAGATGATGCAGCCCCGGGCTGGCTGGTCAACCCGAGAACCTTAGAGCGCCTACAGTTGGACCGGTTCTACCCGCCACGGGTGGCGTTCGAATACAATGGCCCCCAACATTACCGGGCAACGGGAAAGTTCTCAGCCGATGAGGTGGTAGGACAGCGAGAGCGTGATCTGATCAAGCTGGGACTCTGTGTGACCAGGGGGATCACCCTGGTGACCATCCACCCGGAGGACCTCACCCTGAGGGGCATGAAGCAGGCGGTCGGGAGCCTCCTCCCGCTGCGTGACCTGACCGGCAGTGACCTGCTGATCGATTACCTGGAGACGGAAAGCCGCCGGTACAGAAGGATCGCCTCCCGGTTCTGATCCCGCCCACATATGCAATCAGCCGCCCTTCCCTGCCGGGAGTGGCGGCTGATTGCGTGGAGCGGGCCCAACTCACGCCTCCTCCAACCTGGCTGTCGCAACGCTCCGCCAGAAGGCCAGGGTGGTGAGCGCCAGCAGCGCGACGGCAATCCAGTACGGCGATGTCAGGCCGAAACTGGCGTAGGCGCTGCCGGCCACGATCGGCCCGACCACCCGGCCCATGGAGTCCATGGCATCCATGGCGCCGATCGCCGCCCCCTGGCGGGTGGCCCGCTTGGAGACCAGTGTGGCCACGGCGGGCCGGACGAGGCCGAAGCCCAGGCCATAGACCGGCACCAACCAGTAGATGGCGGTGGCGTTCCAGGCGGCGACGACCAGCAGCAGCCCCACAGCGACGAGCACCATGCCGCCGATCACGCCGGTCTCATCGCCGTAGCGTTTGGTGAGCCGGTGGCTGAGGGAGCCCTGCATGACGGCGGCCGCCACGCCGATCAGGCCGAAGAGGAAGCCCTGCGCCACCTGCCCCATAGCGAAGCGGTCGAGAATGAAGAGAGCGAAGGTCGCCTCAAAGCCGGCGATCACGAAGCTGACGCTGAAGGAGACGAGGTTGAGCAGGCCCATCTGCCCGCGGACCATCTCCCAGCGAGAGGGGCGGGGGCCGGTGTAGGCTGGGCGTGACTCAGGGAGCAGGAAGAGGGCCAGCAGGAGGGTGACGGCGCCGCTGGCGGCAGAGGCCAGGAAGGGCGTGGCCATGCTGATCTCGCTGAGGAAGGCCCCGATCATGGGGCCGAAGATCACCCCAAGACCCATGGCGGCGCCCAGTACGCCCATGCCCTTCGCCCGGTCCTCGTTGCTGGTGTTGTCGCCCACGTAGGCCATAGCGGTGGGCAGTGTGGCGGCGGTCAGGGCGCCGGAGAGGGCACGGACGATGAAGACCGCACCAAGCGTCCTGGCGAAGGCCAGGGCCAGGAAGGTGGCGACGTAACCGGCGAGGCCGGCCAGGAGAACCCGTTTGCGCCCCACCCGGTCGGAGAGGGAGCCCCAGTAGGGGGAGAAGACGAATTGCATGAAGGAGTAGGCCGCCACGATCCATCCCCACTGGGTCTCCGTAGCGCCGACCTGTCGGGCGTAGTGGGGCAGGACGGGGAAGAGAATGGAGAAGCCCATCATGACGAGGAAGAGGACGGCGAAGAGGATGGCGAGGGCCTTGCGGTTCATAGGGTGGGCCTCCTTGGGGCGAACTGCGGGGCCGGCGTGGGGCCGGGGGGCCGGGGGACCGGGGGGCCGGGGGACCGGGGCCGGCCTACCCATAGCCTGACCCGCCGCTCACGGCCTCAATCACGGCCCCGTGCCCCGCAGCCCTCGCGAACACCGCTTCCAGGCGGAGGCAACTGTCACCAGTATAATGGGTTCCTGCTGGAGGTTCATCATCTGTGTATTCTTCCAATAGGGGCCTCCCAGGGGCATCCTTCCCGCTATGGCCCCGGTTCCGTCCAAATTTGCCTTCCGGTCTCAATACAGGTCTTGGAAAAAGGGGACGGAACATGCGGCGAACTCACCCCTAGGGGGTACCTCCTGATGTCCGCGTGTGCTCTTCAGGGCATTGGGGTAGGGTTTGGGGTCTGCCACGTGTCCATACCGCTTGGTAGCGTCCATTTTTGCCATATTTGGGTCCGACAGCGATAGGAAATAGCGGACGCAAGAAGCTAAGCCAAGCCCCAAGCCGGCCAGCGTTGACAGGGGTACCCCTCCGCAGGACCCGGAGGCGACAAACAGAAGGGCCCGCCCCCGGCGGCGCAATGGCCTTTCGGGGCAGCCCCTCTCTCGCTAAGCGTCTATGTACGGCTGGAGCAGGAAGGCACGCTCCGGCTTCTCGGTGTCGACCACCACCATCACCGCCTGGCCCGCTATGAGCCGCCGGGTCCGAGCGTTCCGGTGCAGGGCGTTCCCTCCGTGCAGAACGCGCTCCTCGTACGTGTACTGGAACTCGACCCTCCCGCGATCCCGGTAGAACCCCACGTCGGTGATCACCCCATCTACCGCCACTCCCCGCTCAAAGACCGATCGGATCAGCGAGATCCGCCAGACCAGAGCGGGGATGCCGATCACGGTCAAGGCAACGGCAATCCAGATGAACCGCCCGGGCTCGAACCGGAGATTGGCATACAGGGCCACCGCGTACATGACCCATCCTATCAGGGGTGCTAGCCCACTCAGCATGGCCCAGTAATCGGTCTGAAGGATGCGACCAATGCTCGGAATCTGTCGCATACAGTGAGTCCTCCCACTAGATCAGGATTTGCGGAAGCGATGGGTATACTTCGCCCACCGCTTCCGATCCTCCTCCCTGCGGCCTACGGCTGGGTCAGGTAGGCCAGCCGCTCCACCGTGCGGGTGAAGGCAGCGTGCTCGGGCACTTCCGGCCTCCCCTGGTGGTTGGTGCAGGCCCCCTGGGTCAAGCGGGTTTTCACAAACCGGCACGGGTTACCATAAACTGTCCTCAGCCTGATGAGGGAGGGCGGCACATGGAAGAACCCATGAATCGGAAGGAAGAGCCGATGGAGGAGCCCGCCGGGGAGGCCGCAGAAGCGCAGCAGGTGCCCGTAGACCCCGCCGACCCGGCAACGGTGCCCAAGTTCGTCGCCCCAGTCCCGCGCCCGGCGGTGGCCCAGCCCGCGGGCCAGGCGAAGGGCCGGCCCCTGTATGAGATGCGCATGGAGCAGTTCCTGCAGCAGCTTCACCCGGACTTCGCCCCCACCACGGTCTGGGGCTTCAACGGCACCTACCCGGGCCCGACCATCGAGGCCCGCCGCTGCAAGCCGGTGGTGGTCCGCTATCTGAACAACCTGCCGACCGAGCACCTGCTGCCGGTGGTCACGTCCATCCATGGGGCAGAGCCCTTCCGGCCCGAGGTGCGGAACGTGACCCATCTGCATGGCGGCAACGTGCCGGACCTCTATGATGGCCACCCGGAGGCCTGGTTCACGCCCGGCATCACCCAGGTGGGGCCGGCCTACGTGACCAACGAATACGTCTACCCGAACCAGCAGCCGCCGACGACCCTCTGGTACCACGACCATGCCCTGGGCATCACCCGCCTGAACGTCTATGCCGGTCTGGCCGGCTTCTACCTGCTCCGCTCGAAGCGGGAGGAGCGGCTGATGCTGCCCAGCGGCGAGTATGAGTGGCCGCTGCTGATCCAGGACCGCACCTTCACCAGCGATGCCCAACTCTTCTACCCGGCCGAGTTTGTACCAGAGTTCTTCGGCAACACGATCCTGGTCAACGGCCGGGTCTGGCCCTTCCTGGAGGTGGAGCCCCGTCGCTACCGGTTCCGCTTCCTGAACGGCTCAAACTCCCGCTTCTACCGCATGCGGCTCGACCCGCCGCTCACCATGGTCCAGATCGGCAGCGACCAGGGCTTCCTGCCGGTCCCGGTCCCCCTGACCGAGTTGCTGCTGGCGCCGGGGCAGCGGGCCGATGTGATCATCGACTTTGCGGATCGGGCGGGCAGCATCTTCACCCTGACGAACGATGCCCCCACCCCCTTCCCGAACGGCGATCCGCCGGAACCATCGACCACGGTGATCATGCAGTTCCGGGTTACCCTGCCGCTGAGCGGTCCCGATGAGAGCCGGATTCCGGCGAAGCTGCCCGATCCGTTCCGGCTGAAGACGCGGAAGGCGGTGCGGACCCGGGATCTGACGCTGAACGAGGTGACCGATGATCTGGGCCGGCTGATGCCGCTCCTGGGCGTACGAGACCCGGTCAGTGGGCAGCCACTGCCGCTCACCTGGGGTGACTTCACCACCGAGCGGCCCCGCCTGGGCGATGTGGAAATCTGGAACCTGATCAACGTGACGATGGATGCGCACCCGATCCATCTGCACCTGGTGCGTTTCCTGCTGGTCGACCGGCAGCCGTTCGATGTAGACCGGCTGACCACCACCGGTGAGTTGGTCTTTACGGGGCCACCAATCCCGCCGGAGCCGCAGGAAGAAGGGCCAATGGACACTGTGATCGCCCCGCCGGGCCTGGTCACCCGGATCATCACCCGGTTCTGTGACTTCCCCGGGGACTTTGTCTGGCACTGCCACATTCTCGAGCACGAGGATCATGAGATGATGCGCCCCATGGAGGTCCTGCCCGGGAAGACCCCCGGCTTCGGCTGGCCTTACGACAACAGCACGGACTGGGTGCGCCGGTTCCGGAGCGACCAGTGCCGACCGGCGTGCGACGATGCCTCGGGCTCGGGGTCGGGGTCTGGCACGGGCTCAGGCGACGACGATTGAGCAAGAAGGCCATGGCTCCCAACAAGGGGGTCATGGCCTTTGCGCGCCCTTTGAGAGGAATTTCACTTAGGGGGATGTAACTTTCCGACCAGAAGCCCGTCATACGGATGCGAACAGGAGGTGAGGGTGTGGATCTGTCCGATGAGGCGCTGATGCGCCGGTTCCAGGCGGGCGACCGGGGCGCCTTTGCGGCCCTGGTGGAGCGCCACCGGGACCACGCCCTCCACTTCTGCCGACGCATGCTCCGGGACCCGGAGGCCGCCGAAGATATGGCGCAGGAGGGGTTTGCGCGCATCCTCCTGCACCCGGATGGCTGGGCGGGCCGCTCCCGGTTCACCACCTACCTCTTCGCCATCCTGAAGAACCTCTGCCTCGATGAGCTCCGCTGGCGGAGCCGGTGGCGGTCGGGCTCACTGGAGACCGCCCCCGACCAGACCGACCCCGGCCCCACCCCCGAGGAGGCGGTCGCCCTCCGGCTGGAGCGGGAGCGGGTGGCCGCAGCCCTGGACGAGCTGAGCCCGGACCAGCGGGCCGCCCTGGTCCTGCGGGAGTACCACCGCCTCTCCTACGAGGAGATCGCCGGGGTCATGGACTGGACCGATGCGAAGACGAAGATCACGATCTACCGGGCCCGGCTGGCCCTGGGCCGCAGATTGACCGCCGGAGGAGGGAGCGAGGCATGATGATGCACGACGAAGCCTGGGAGTTGGTATTGCTCTCCTATGTCGATGGCGACCTGGAGCCGGCCCGGCGTGCCGAGGTGGAGGCCCACCTGGCGGGGTGTGCCGCCTGCCAGGCGGAGGTTGCGGCTGTGCGGGCCTCGCTGGGCCTGGTGGAGCCGGTGACGCTGGCGGAGCCTTCTGCCGGGGCCTTCCTGGCCGGCGTGGAGCGGCGGGCGGCCCGAGCAGCGGTCATCCTGCGGCCTGAGCCCCGGCGGCGCTGGTGGTCCGCCCTGCTGGACCGGGATCAGTTGGAGCCGGTCCGCTGGTTCCTCTTCGGCCTGCCCGCCCTGGGCGCCCTCCTCTTCCCCGACCTGCGGGCGGTGGGGGTTGCGGCCACCTCGCTGGCCCTGGGCGCCATCCTCGAATACCTGATGCTGACACGGGAGGGTACCGTCCATGATTCACATTGAGCACCTGAGCAAGACCTACCGGGGCGGCGTACGTGCCCTGAGCGATATCAACCTGACGATTCCCTTGGGCCTCTACGGCCTGTTGGGCCCCAACGGTGCCGGCAAGACCAGTCTCATGCGGATCCTGGCCACCCTGCTGGAGCCGACCGGCGGCCAGGTGACGGTCTTTGGGCACGACGCCGCCAGGGAGCCCGGGGCGATACGCCGGCTGCTCGGCTACCTGCCCCAGGAGTTTGGGGCCTACCCGACCCTGACGGTGACCGAGTACCTGGACTACATGGCGATCCTGAGCGGGGTGGCGGACCGGCATCAACGTGTGAATGAGGTCCTGGAGCTGGTGCGGCTGACGGATAAGCGGCACGCCAGGACCCGGGCGCTCTCCGGTGGCATGCGCCGCCGGCTGGGGCTGGCGCAGGCGCTGCTGGCCGATCCCCGTCTCCTCATTGTCGATGAGCCCACCGCCGGTCTCGATCCGGAGGAGCGGGTCAATCTGCGCAACCTGCTGGCCGACCTGGCCCTTGAGCGGGTGGTCCTCCTCTCGACGCACATCGTGGAAGATGTGGCCCAGGTGGCGCCCAGTCTGGCTGTGCTGCGCAGGGGCGAGCTGCTCTACGCCGGGCCGGTGAGCGACCTGATCCGGCGGGCCGAAGGGCAGGTCTGGTCCGCCCTGGTGGATGATGCCACGGCCGCCGCCCTGAGATCTCGTCACGCCCTCGTCGGCGCCGTGCGGACAGCCGAGGGGCAGCAGGTCCGGGTGGTCGCCCCCGAGCCTCCGGTCCCCGGCGCCACCCCCGTTACCCCCACCCTGGAGGATGGCTACGTGGCCCTCATGGGAGGTGACCGCTCATGATCTGGGGCGTCATGCGCTATGAGTGGAAGCTTCAGCTTCGCTCCCTGGTCTTCTGGCTGGGCCTGATCCTGGTCGGCATGATGTTCTACAGCGAGATCTACGCCGAGGTGGCGGATCGAGTCAATATGGCACAGCTTATGGCAGATGGTACCGACCCCCGCTACAACCAGGTTCAAATGCCTCCATCGATGGTGTCAGAGCTGGAGCAGCTGGCCGAGAGCGGGATCTCGCCGGCGAGCCACGCTGCGAAGGTGGCTGACCGCATGCAGATCGTCTTTGTCTGGGTCGCCCTCTTCGCGGCGGGCTTCCTCCTGGACAGGGACCGGCTGGCACGGGGCCGCGAGGTGCTGCTCTCCCGCCCGGTCAGCCCCTGGGCCTACCTGGGCGGCAAGTACCTGGGAGCGGTCGTGCCGCTTCTGATCACATCGCTGGTCATGGCGGTCGCCGGCTACCTGATCAGTTGGGCCTTGAACAGCGGCCTGGGATTGACCTCCGATCTGATGCCCTACCTGAAGGCCTGGGCCGTCCTGCTGGTCCCGACGATCCTCTACACGACCGCCTTCGTCCTGGCGCTGGCGCTCCTGCTGGGGCGGGGGGCAGCGGTGGTACCGATCCACCTGGTCTACATGCTCTTCGGTGGGGTGGCCCCCTTTGGCGGGAATGGCTTCCGGCTTGACCTGACGACGTTTATCGTCCGGGCCGACGGTCGGGGCGATACGATCTGGACCACCGACTGGGCGATAGTCCTGGCCAACCGGGGGCTCTACCTGGGGCTGACCGTGCTGCTGCTGGCGCTCGCCGCCCTGGTCTATGACTGGCGGCTCCGGCGGGAGGTGGGGGCGTGATCCCGCTGCAGACGTTGCGGTACCACCTCCGGCTCCAGGCCGATGTCGCCGCCCTCGGTGCCCTGCTCTTTCCGCCGCTGATCGCCCTGGGGATGACCGTGCAGGGGGAGCTCCTGCCCATGGCCGAGCTCTTCTTCGTCCTGCCTGCCCCGCTGCTCGTGGCGGCGGTCATGAGCCGGGAGTGGGAGGCGGGCACGGCAGACGTGCTCCTGGCCCGGCCGGCGGGGCGGATCGGGCTGCTGCTGAACCGGCTGGTCGCCGGCCTGGCCTACGTCGTGCTGGCGGTCCTGCTGGGCTGGGCGATGCTGGCGCTCCGCGGGGCTTCACTCAGCCTGGCTGAGACGCTGGCTGTTGTGCTGCCCGGTGGCCTGGCCCTCGGCCTGGTAGGGCTGGCGGTGGCGACGGCGGCTCGGAGCAGCCCGGCGGGTTACCTGACCCCCATGGCCTGGTGGCTGCTGGACTGGGTGACCGGCGGGAGCCTGACCGGCCGCCTCTACCTCTTCGACGGTCTCTCCGCCGAGAAGTGGTGGCTGGTGGGGCTGGGCGCCCTGGGCCTGGTGGTCAGCGCATGGCTGCTGACCCGGCAGGAGCGATAGGGCCTTGGCAAGGGTCTCCACAGGTTGGCCATAGGTTGGCCACTGGTCTCCATAGCTTCGGGACCCGTAGGGCAGGGGTTTCCCACAGGTTGGCCACAGGTTTCCATAGCTTCGGGACCCGTAGGGCAGGGGTTTCCCACAGGTTGGCCACAGGTTTCCATAGCTTCGGGACCCGTAGGGCAGGGGCTTCCCACAGGTTGGCCACAGGTTTCCATAGCTTCGGGACCCGTAGGGCAGGGGCTTCCCACAGGTTGGCCATAGGCCCGCCACAGGTTTCCATAGCTTCGGGACCCGTAGGGCAGGGGCTCCCCTACCGCTTCACCTCGACCCAGCCCCCATGCTCGGCGGCCTGCTCCCAGGCCTCCAGCACCTGCTGGATCGCCAGCCCGGCCTCGAAGGTCGGCAGCTCCACCGGCTCGCCCTTCAGGGCCCGGACCATCAGGTCGAGTATCGTCACCCGGCCGCCCTGGGCCAGGGGCAGCGGCTCCAGCGGACCCGTTCCCCTGGCGCCCACGGGCTTGTCCCACTCGACCAGCCCGAGGGTCCCCGCGGTGCCGTAGGCCGTGAACTGGACGGTCTCCTTCCGATCGACGCCGACGAGGCAGGAGACGGTGATCATGCCGCCCCGCTCCAGCTCCAGGGCGCCGGAGGCGGCGATCTCGCAGGCCTCGGCATCCTCCGCCGGGTAGACCATGTCGGCCCGGACCCGGGTGATCGGGCCCATGGCCTGCATGAGAGCGTGGAGCATGTGGGGCATGACCTCACGGATCGGCCCGCCCTGCTCCCGCTTGCCAATCCAGGGGTTCTGCTGCCAGGCACGGGGCCACTGCGGGAAGACCAGCTCCAGCTCACCCTGGCGGAACTGGCCCAGGTAGCCCGCCGCGACCTGCTCCCGGAGGGCGGCGATCCCAAAGGAGCCGTGCATGGGCAGGTTGACCAGGTGGATCAGCCCCGACTCCCTCGCCCTGGCGGTCATCGCCTCGGCTTCACCAAGCGTCAGGGCCAGCGGCTTCTCTGCGAAGATGTGCTTGCCGGCATCGAGAATGTCAAAGGCGATCTGCTTGTGCCAACGGGGCGGCACGCCGACGTAGACCAGGTCCACCTGGTCGCCGGTCAGCATCTCGCGGTAGTCGGTCACCCAGCGGTCGGCACCGACCTCATCCGCCACCTTGGCCGCCAGGTCGGCGTTGGTGTCACAGACCACGGCCACCCGGGTGTCTGGGTGAGCCGCAAACCCCTTCGCCACCCGGTAGCCGATCGCCCCCAAACCGATCAACCCAATCCGAAACGGCCTGGTCACATCCACCACTCCTATCATGACTCGTAACACGCCCTCTTTCGACGAAGAACCCGGCTCCGCTGGTGCGGGCCGGGCTTCCTCATCTATTTGCGGATGATCGGGATCAGCAGGTCGAGCTGCTTCTGCGTATCCGTCATGCCGTAGGGGGTGACCATCTCCTCCAGGCACTGGTGCGGGCCGTATGCCCACTGGTCACTCTCCTTCAGCCAGGCGGCGAGCTGCTGCCACCGCTGGGGGATCTCCGGAATGTAGCTGGTGATGCCTGCGTAGAGCCCGCCGCTGAAGGACTTGATCTCCACCGGCCCCGATGGCTCCGTACCCTCGGGCACCGTCACCCAGACCTCGTACCCGTAGGTCGGGCGGCTCGAGCTGGGGCCGGGGTTGTCAAAGCCGAAGTACCGGGTCGTGGGCAGGTCCTGGAGCCCCCGCTCCTCGATCCAGGGGCACAGCACGTCCCAGGCATCGCCTTCGGGGGAGGCGCTCTCGGCCCGATACGCCGCCACCTTCATGGGCTTTAACTCAACGATCCGCACATGGGTCAGTTCGTTCGGCATGGTGAAATCCTCCCGTATCGACTTCGGTTCCGGGGGATGAGCCGGTGCTGTGGCAACGAGGGTGGCCAGCTCCTCATCGGGCAGCAGCCGGGGCCCACCGGCCTGGTCGAAGCCCTTCTCCCGCAGCAGCTCGAGAAAGGCCTCAACGGTCTCCCTCAGCTCCGCCAGGGCGTCCATCTCACGCTCGATGGACGCCAGCTTGCGGGCGAAGGTCTCCACCGCGACGTGCATCTCCCGGGAGGCGAAGATCGCCTGGATCTCCTTGACCGAGAGCTGCATCCGGCGCAGGAGTAAGATCTGCTCCAGACGGCGCACCGCCGCCGCATCGTACTGGCGGTAGGCAGAGTCAGGCTGCCGCTCGCTCCAGAGCAGCCCGATCTCCTCGTAATAGCGGAGGGTGCGGGTGGTGATCTCGTACTGCTGGACCAGGTCCCGAATCTTGCGCAGGCCGGCCATAGGCGGTCTCTCCTCCCGGACAGATCACGGTAGATGGGGTCCGTGGAAGCTTCCGATGTGATCATAGCCGATGACGTAACGGCAGAGTCAACATCCGCCGCGCAAAAAAGCAGAGGAGGCATTTCTGCCTCCTCTGCAGGCTGATGACCAACTGGTACGGAATCCGGATTCCGCTACTTTTTCCCAGGGCGAGCTCAGGCCGATTGGGAAATTGTAGCGGAATCATGCATTGGAAGGGCCGGTTCACCCCGTGAATCGCTCTTGCGGGGCCTCAAAAGGCGCTAATTGGCCCGGATCAGGCCGAGACACGGTGGTTCAGTCACCTCCAGGCCCCTCTTTTTGCAGATTCCGCTACTTTTTCCCACATGAGCGAGAAACGCTCCGGGAATTCCTGGTGGAACCTGGCTCGCAGAGCGCCCTGGTCATTCGCAGCCGTAACCGACATAACAGGATCCCAGCACAACGACGATTTCTGCCTCCCCTAGGTCCGGTAATCCCCGTTGATCTTCACGTAATCGTAGGTCAGGTCGCAGCCCCAGGCGGTGGCCTCGAACTTGCCGCTGTGCAGGTCGGCGGTGAAGGTGATCGCCTTGCCCTTGAGAACCCGGGCGGCGGCCTCCTCGTCGAAGACGAGCCCGGTGCCGCCCGCCATCATCTGCACGTCGCCGAGCCAGAGGTCGACCTTGTTCGGATCGAAGCTGGCGCCGGAGTAGCCCATGGCGGCGAGGACCCGGCCCCAGTTGGCATCCTCCCCGAAGACGGCCGCCTTGACCAGGCTGGAGCCGCAGACGGCCCGGGCGGCCTTGCGGGCATCATCCTGCGTGGGGGCGCCCTTGACGTGCATCTCGATCAGCTTGGTCGCCCCCTCGCCATCGCGGGCGATCTCCTTGGCCAGGAAGATCAGCACCTGGTCGAGGGCGGCGGCGAAAGCGGGGTAGAGCGGCGATTCGAGCGTGACCAGCGGATTGCCGGCCTGGCCGTTGGCGAGGGCGATCACCATATCGTTGGTAGATGTGTCCCCATCCACCGTGATCATATTATATGACTTGGCGGTCGCCTCCCGGAGCGCCTGCTGGAGGGCGGCGGGCTCCACGGCGGCATCGGTGGTGACAAAGCCGAGCATGGTTGCCATGTTCGGGTGGATCATGCCCGAGCCCTTGGCCATCGACCCGATCGTGACCGTGGTCCCACCCAGGTCAAAGCGGACGGCGTACTCCTTCGGGAAGGTGTCGGTGGTCATGATCGCCTCGGCAGCAGCGTGGCCGCCATCCGCCGAGAGGGCTGCGGCGGCTTCGGCGATCCCCCGGGCGACCTGCTCCATGGGCAGGGTGACGCCGATCACCCCGGTCGATGCGACGGCGACGCTGGAGGCCGGCAGACCGAGCGCATTCGCCGTCTGCTCCGCCATGGCCGTGGCGTCCGCCATACCCTGCTCGCCGGTGCAGGCGTTGGCGTTGCCGGAGTTGACCACCACCGCCTGCAGGGCGCCGGCCTGGGTCCGCCCCTGGGAGAGGATCACCGGGGCCGCCTTCACGACGCTTGTGGTATAGACCCCCGCCGCCGCGCAGGGGATGGGAGAGAAGAGGATCGCGACATCTTTCTTCGTGCCGCCCTTGCCCTTGATATCCGCATGCACCCCCACCGCCAGGAAGCCGGTCGGGGCCGTCACTCCACCCTGAATGATCTTCATATGCTCCTACCCCTTCTGCCAGTTCGGCATAGCCACCAGCGGAATCTCCATCTCCTCGGTCGCCGGGAGTTGCTCGGGCGGCACGAGGTACCGGATCATGGCGATCTCGTCGCACGAGTGGAACCGGTCACAGTAGACGCATTCCTTCCAGACCTTCTGGGGCAGGCTCTCCTTCTGGATGACGGCAAAGCCGACCTTTTCGAAGAAGCCCTGCTGGTAGGTCAGGGCGAAGAGTCGGGTCAACCCCAGGTCCGAGGCCTCCCGGACCAGGAAGTCGATGATCCCGCGGCCCACGCCGGCCTTGGTCAGGCCGGGCCTGACTGCCAGGGAGCGGACCTCGGCCAGGTCCTGCCACATAATGTGCAGCCCGCCGACCCCCACCACCTCGCCCGTGGGCGGATCGACCGCGACGACGAAGTCGCGGACCGACTCGTAGAGCATCATGAGCGGGCGGCGGAGCATCAGCCCGTTGTTTGCATAATCATTCACCAGGATGTGAATCGCCGGAATATCGGCCATGGTCGCCTTCCGATAGAGCATGGTAGTGGTCCTCCTACGGCCACATGGGCGCTGCGCTCAGCAGCCCCGTGGTCTCGGGCAGGCCGAAGAGCAGGTTCATGTTCTGCACCGCCTGGCCGGCGGCGCCCTTGACCAGATTGTCGATCACGGCGATCACCAGCACCCGTCCGGTCCGCCGATCCACCTGCAGGCCGATGTCGCAGTAGTTGGAGCCCCAGACCTGCTTGGTCGTGGGCAGGTCCCCGGCGGGCCGGACCCGGACGAAGGGCTCGTCCGCATAGAACTCCCGGAAGAGGGCGAGCAGCTCCTCGGTAGAGCGGTCATCCTTCAGGTTGAAGTAGGCCGTGGTCAGGATCCCGCGGGTCATGGGGACCAGGTGTGGCGTGAAGGAGACGACTACCGGCGCCCCGACCAGGTCGGAAAGGGTCTGCTCAATCTCCGGCGTGTGCCTGTGCCCGCCGGCGATATTGTAGGCCTTGAAGTTCTCATTCACCTCGGCGAAGTGGACGCCCAGGTTGGCGCCCCGTCCCGCCCCGGAGACCCCGGACTTCGAGTCGAAGATGATCCCCCTCGTCTCCACGAGCCCCGCCTTGAGCAGCGGGGCCGCCGCCAGGGCGCAGGAGGTCGGGTAGCAGCCGGGGTTGCCCACAAGGCGCGCCTCACGGATCTGCGAGCGATAGAGCTCGGGCAGGCCGTAGACCGCCTCACCCAGCAGATCGGTCGCCTCGTGCCTGTGCTTGTACCAGGCCTCAAAGGCGGCGGTATCCTTCAGCCGGAAGTCGGCGCCCAGGTCGATCAGCCTCTTGCCCGCTCCCAATACCGCCGGCGCCAGCTTCATGGGGACCCCATGTGGCAGGGCGGTGAAGACCACGTCACACTCGCCGGCCAGTGCCTCTGCCGACGCCTCCCGGCCCAACAGGGTGACCCGTCCGGCCAGGTGCGGATAGACGCTCGCAAGCTCTTGTCCCACATAGCTCTCCGTGCCCGCCAGGACCACCTCGGTCTCCGGATGGCCACCCAACAGCCGGAGAAGCTCAACGCCGCCGTAGCCCGTCGCCCCAGCGATTCCTACCTTAATGGTCATCACCAAACAGCCCCCTGCGCAGCCTCTATTGCATAAGTATAACTAGCCATGCATAAAGATGCAATACCCCGAAGCCCTCGCCACAGCGCCTCCTCCTTTCGGAGGAGGCGTGATTCCTTCTGCGGTTGGGGCAAAATTCCTCTTTGTAAACGAGGTTGCCAAAAGTTCCGAATGGTATGATGGGGTCAGATCGAACCGATGACTGAATGATGATCCAAGCACCAAGGAGGCGACCGAGAATGACTATTTGGCAGTTGACCGCAGATGACTGCGAGGCGATCGTGACCCAGTTGAGCACCGGCCGGACCCCGAAGCAGGTCGCCGAAGACCTGGGCATCAGCGTCGAAATGGTGACCTGCGCCGTGCGCAAGTGGCCCACCGTTGGACGCAGGAGCGCCTGGGGCTTCTAAGCCCCCTTGCTTCACCGATTTAGGCCCGAACGCCAGGCGCGTTCGGGCTTTCTGCTTTTCCCGTACACCTGCCGGCGGCTCCCGGTTCTTTCCCGCGATCTTCCCGAAAGGTCGGGACGGCGCCCTCATGACCGTGGGATTCCCGGACTGCTATCCTTGCACTCGTAGACACGCAGCGCAAGGAGGTCACCCGCATGTCACGCTCCCGTTCCCGAGTCTTCGCGGCGATCCTGACCATGCTTCTCACGCTTCTCACCCTGGCCCCGGCAGCCCGGGCCGAGGACCTGGTCCCCGTTGCCGTCATGATCGACGGACAGCGACTTGAGGCCGAGGCCTACATTGTCAGCAACCGTACCGTCGTGCCGCTCCGGGCTATCTTCGAGCGGCTGGGCGCCGAGATCAAGTGGGACGGCGCCACCCGGACCGTCACCGCGATCAAGGGCAAGACGATCAAGCTGACCATTAACCAGTCGGTCGCCTATGTGGATGGCGCCGAGGTCCCCCTCTCCGTCCCGGCCATGCTGATCTTTGACCGGACCTTCGTCCCGCTCCGCTTTGTCTCCGAGGCCCTGGGCGCCGAGGTCTCCTTTGACGGCGCCACCCGGACCGTGATCGTGAAGACCGCCGGTGCCAAGTGCGAACTGCCCGGCGGCCAGCTCCACCAGGGGAAGATCAAGCCCGGCGGTGAGTCCTGGGGCAAGTGCGGCAGTCCGCACATCGTGAAAGGCTCCTTCAGCGTCGAGGGGGCGGACAACCCGATCCTGACCATTGAGGCGGGCGCCTTGATCCAGTTCGAGCCCGGCGCCGCTCTCTCCATCGGCCGTTGGGCCCCGGGTGGCCTGCTGGTCAAGGGCAGCAGCAGCGAGCCCGTCGTCTTCAGCGCAGCCGCAAGCAACCCGCAGCCCGGCGCCTGGGCCGGTATCAACTTCTTCGAGAAGACCCTCTCCGGCCAGGCGGTGATCGAGAACGCCATCATCAAAAATGGCGGCGCTCAGGGCAACGGCTCCGGTGCGATCACCCTCGAGTCCAGCCAGACCGCCATTGAGGTGCTGCTGAAGAACGTGACCATTGCCGATGCAACCACGGCCGGCATCAACCTGTCGGGCAAGAGCCGGCTGACCGAGGGCAGCACCGGACTCAAGATCAGCGGCACCAAGGCGCTCTCCGGCACCGGCGGCTACCCGATCGTCACCAACGCCTACGGCATTCACAACCTGCCCGCAGGCGACTACACCGGCAACGAGACCGATGGTGTCTACTTCTACACCAACTCGTCGGCCGACACGATCACGACGAACACAACGATCAGGAGCACCGGTGTCCCCTACCTCTTCCCCATCCATATGGATGTAGGCAGCACCGACAACCCGACCCTGACGATCGAGCCCGGCGCCATCCTCCTCTTCCGCCCGGGCAAGGGGATGAACGTCGGCAAGTGGTACCCCGGAACGCTCGTGGCCGATACCGGCAGCAAGCCCGATCTGAACAAGGCCCTGCCCCTGGCCAACTCGACCAATATTCTCAAGGACGGTTGCGCCGCCTGCAAGGCCAACAAGGCGATCATCTTCGGGCTTTGGGCCGACGGGAACAGCACCGGCACGTGGGATGGCATCTCCTTCGGTGAGAAGGCTGCCGAGGGCTCCAGGCTGAACGGCATCCTGGTCGCCCACGGTGGCAAGGCAGACGGCAGCCGCGGCCTGATCACGGTCGATGCCCCGTACACGACCGCCTCGGTCCAGATTGCCAACTCGATCATCAGCAGTGGTGCGACCGGCCTTCTCATGACGGGTGCCGCCGAGTTCGCCCCGGGCTCCGAGAACAACACCCTGCACAAGCTCCAGCTCCCCATGGATCTGAACGTCATGGCGGCTGGTACCCTGGCTGGCGGACACACCTTCCAGGAGGTGGACCAGGCGTGGATCAACGTGGGCAAGAACGGCTATTCCCAGTCCATCACCCGGTCGGTCACCTGGCAGAAGCAGGCGGTTCCCTACTACGTCAACGCCAGCGTGAAGATCGGCGGCAGCAACCGGCCCGTCCTCACGATCGACGCCGGCACCAAGCTGTTCATGGGTGACCGCTCCGTCTTCGAGGTCGGCGCCGGCGGCAAGGGCGCCCTGGTGGTAGATGGAACCACTGCGGAAAAGGTGACCTTCACCTCCGAGTTCGCCATGAAGGGCGACTGGACGGGGATTCGCTTTCTGAGCGATGCGCTCCCGTCCAGCAAGATCAGCCACGCCGTGATCGAGTACGCCACCACCGGCGCCGAGATCGCCCGTGACCTGGGCGGCTTCATTACCGACACCGCCTTCCGGAGCAACGAGACCGCGATCGGCCGCAGCTTCTCTGGCGGGACCGACTTCACAAGCGGGCTGAACAACAGCTTCCAGTCCAACACCGCCGACCAGAGGTAGCCGGCGGGAGATGTTCCCGATGAGGAGGATTCGCATGACTCGTGTTCACAACGGCGCCGTGTACCAACCCGGAGGGCAGGCTGCAGAGGGCGTGAGCTACCGTGATGACCAGGCTCCCCTGATTCGCAGCATGCTCCTGGCCGCCCTGATTCTGCTCCTCATGATCGTCTCCGCCGGCTGTTCCGCGACCGGCATGGATATCGAGACGAAGGGCAACACCACCACCGTCACGACCAAGGACGGCACAACCCTGACATCGACCGATGAGGACGGCAAGCTGCCGGACGGCCTCCCCTTCCCCGCCTACCCCAAGGCCAAGGTGATTGCGGGCAACACCTCTGAGCTGTACGGGCTCAAGCACTGGACCGGCAGCCTGGAGACGAAGGGCGGCAAGAAGGAGATCGAGAAGATCGCAGCCTTCTACGAAGAGGCGATCAGGGACCTCGGCACGGTCAACCGTACCGAGACCGATGAAGACGGGATCTACCAGATCATGTTGCAGATCGAGAGCAAGACCCACTCTGGTGTCGTGGACATCTCCAACTGGGACGAGGAGGCGATTGTGATCGATCTCTCCTGGCAGGAGAAGGGTGACCACTAGGACCGACCCCTGAACCCTGTCGCGCATAAAGGGAGGAATAGTGCAGAGCACGTTCCTCCCTTTTGTTCATTGTCGGCATCTGACTACGTTTGGCATACTAGGAGACAAGAGATTCTCTCTTCTGATATTGCTTACAAATTTCTTTCAGGAGGGGTCCCCATGCGCATGGGCCTGGCCATATTCCTGCCCGGCAAGGGCGGGCTGACCCTTGGCAAGGATCCCGCCGTGGCCAAGCTGCTTCTGCGCATGGAGCGGGCTCTCCTGGGGGAAGAGGAGTTATCGCTGGTGGAACTGGAGGCTTCCCTGCAGAGGCTGCCGGCTGATGGGCGCAAGACCCCTTCCATGCAGGCCCTTGCCGCCTGGCTCCATGGGGAGCGTGGACAGTTCGCCCTCTCGCTTTCTATGTTCGACCATCTCCTGGAGCACTGGCAGAGTGAATTGGGAGGTCCGAATGAGGCGGATGCCCTGCGTTGGATCATTACGTCCCTCGCCTACGAGGGGTTGCTGCACGTGGCTATGGGACATCAGGACCTCGCTCGGCAGTCCTTTACCACGGCCCGCTCCTACCTCTCGCCCCTGCTGCCCCCGACCGGGCCCACCCGGATTTTGCAGATCGGGTCCGAGGAGGCGGAGCGTCTCTCCCACATGGAGCCGAGCGGATACACAGACCTGCTGCTCGACACCCTTCGCCTCTTTGACTACACGGGGCAGCCGGCCGGGGTAGCCCGAGTCGCCAATAACCTGGGCCATGTCTACCTCGAACATGGGGACCCGTCACGCGCCCGGTTCTGGCTGGAGCGCTCTGTTGAACTCCTGAACGGTTCGCCTGGGAATATGCAGCTCTCGTACGCCCTCGACAGTCTTGGACTCTGCTACCAGCAACTCGGGCTGGTAACAGAGGCACGTCAAGTGCTGCATGAGGCGCTTCGCCGCTCGACCGAACTGGGGGCCACCTTCCTGCAGGCCAGTATCCTCATGACCCTGGGCAACCTCCACCGAGACTCGGGGGAGCCGAGCCTGGCGATCGAACTCTACCAGAAGGCAAGCCGTCTGGTTGAGCATCTCCGCTTCATGGAGGGATCGGTTCGGCTGCAGATCGAGCGGTGCATCCTCTACCGTCGAATGGGTCAGTTCGGTCTGGCGCTGGAGGCAGCCAACGAATCCCGGAAGGCAGCTCCGGAGCAATGTGACCGGATCCAGGCCCACCTCCTGGCCTGTTGGGTCCTCCTGGGCCGGCCCGAGGCAGCCGAACTGCTCGACCGATTGGTCCAGCGCCTGCGCAGCCGCGTCGCCCGCCAGGAGGAGAGCCTTGCCCTCTGGTACCGGGCACTGGCGGCTCATCAGGCGGGGCGGCGAAGCGCAGCCCTGGCCTATACCAGAGAGGCGCTCGGCGTGGCGACCGAATACAGGCAACTCTACCCGTTGGCCCTGGAGCTGCCCGTAACAGCCACCCTTCTCCAGCCGGTCGTGGAGCAGGGTCTCTGCCCCGAGGCACTGGCAGGCCTTGTACAACGTGCGACCCCCGCCGGCCTCTCCGCCCTTCTGGAGCATGTCCCCGCCTGCGCCCCGATTCTTGCTGCCGCAGGTCGGCTGGGTGAGGCCAAGGCCCTCTCGTTCCGGCTCCTGGGACTCTTCCAGGTCACCCGGTCCGGGCGACCGCTTGATCTCTCAGCGACCCGCTCCCAAAAGGCGGTCTCCCTCCTCAAGTTCCTGGTGGGGCACCGGGGCCGGGCGGTCGTGCGCGAGCAGATCCTCGAGGCGGTCTGGCCTGAGGCTGATCCGACATCGGCTGAGCGCTCCTTTGAGGTGACCCTCTCCACACTCCGCCGCCTGCTCGATCCCGCCGACGGACCCCATGTGATCCTTCGCCGCGGGCGGGGATACCTGCTCAACCCGGAAATCCCGTTCGAGGTGGATGTCGACCGTTTCACCTTCCACCTTGAGCGGGGGAACTGGTGGTGGACGCAGGGACAACGGGAGCCCGCGGAGGCGGAGTGGCGGACCGCTGAAGCGATTTACGGCGGCGACCTGCTGGCCGAGGATCCCTACGAAGACTGGGCCATTGCCGAGCGGGAGCGGTTGCGGGAGGAGTACCTGGACCTCCATCTGCGGCTCGGTGAGCTGGCGCTATCCATGGGTCGCCCCCACGAAGCCGTCCTGCGGGCCAACCGCGTCCTGGCTGAGGATCCGATCCGGGAGTCGGCCTACCGTATACTCATGCGAGCGCATGCGAAAATGGGCGACCGGGCTGTAGCGCTCCGGGACTACCGGCGCTGTGCGGCCGTGCTCCGGCAGGAACTCGGTGAAGAGCCGATGAGCGAAACCCAGGAGTTGGCGGCCCGGATCCGATCGGGCCGGATTTGATTTTTCTTTTACCGGGTTTTGAGTCAGATATGCTACCACTGGTGGTGGGGACGAAGAGTCCCCACCACTTCGCATTGGAGGGGGAATCCCATGGTATCAGAACGGCCTGCCGATACCTTCATTCTTCGGGTCCGCCGTGAACAAGGCCCACCTCCGAGCGAGCGGTGGCAGGTCGAGCATGTCCAGACCGGTATGAACGTCTATGTCCACAGCCTCGACGAAGCCGTCTCGGTCATTCGCTCCACCCTTGCCCATGGGCTCCGCAAACCCCAACGGTGATTCAGTGATTTACATAAGGAGGGAACCCCATGCGTCGTCCCCGCTTTCTTGTGGCCATCGTGACCGTGCTCCTGCTCATCGTCGGCTCCCTGCCTGTGGCTGGTGCTCCGGATGACTGGAATCTGAACAGTTCGGGCCTGGTCAAGGTCAACATCATGATGGATGGCCGCACCATGGACTTCAGCGGCTATATCGTCAACAACCGCACGGTCGCGCCCCTGCGTGCGATCTTCGAGGCCCTCAGCGTCGACGTGAAGTGGAATCCTGACACCTACACGATTACCGCCACCAAGGGCAACAAGGTGATCGTTCTGACGGTCGGTAAGGCCGGGGCCACGATCGATGGCACACCCTACGAGATCGCGGTCCCCCCTGTGCTGATTGACAGCAGGACCTTCGTGCCGGTCCGCTTCATTATCGATGCGCTAGGGCTCGACGTGAAGTGGGATGCCAACACCTACACGGTGATTATCAACTCGGGTTCCGAATGTACCCTCGCTCCGTTCCAGAGGCATGAGGGCACCATCGCCGTTGGTGGCGAGACCTGGGGCAAGTGTGGCAGCCCGCATATCGTCTCCGGGACCTTCTATGTGGAAGGCACGGACAGCCCGATCCTGACGATTGAACCCGGCGCGGTCCTTCGCTTTGAGGCCAACTCGGGGATCGAGGTCGGCGGGAGCGCACCGGGCGGCCTTGTCGTCAACGGCAAGGACGGCGATCCGGTCTACTTCACCGCCGATACCTCCGGCCCGCAGGCGGGCTTCTGGGATGGTATCCACTTCTTCAACCAGACCCTGATCAACGACAGCCGGATCGCCAACGCCGTCATTGAGTACGCTGGCGAAGCTGAAGGCGGCGCGATCACCATCGAAGGGTACGAGAAGATGGTGGAGGTCCAGCTGAACAACGTGGAGATCAAGCACAGCCAGTATGCCGGCCTGAACATGAAGTACCAGGGCCGCCTCCGGGCTGGCAGCGCAGGCCTCACGATCAGCGACACGGAAGTGGCTGCTGAGAATGGCGGCTTCCCGATTATCACCGGGATCTACGGCAGCCACAACCTGCCCTGGGGCACGTTTGAGGGCAACGCTGTGAACGCCGTGGCCATTGATGACTCCGGCTACTCCACCGTAGCCACCAACACCACCTGGAAAAACGTCTCGATCCCCTACGCCATCAACGATGATGTCTACGTGGAGGGCAAGGCGGCGCCAACTCTGACCATCGCCCCTGGCGTGATCACCCTGTGGGCGCCCAGCGCGGCTCTGTTCGTCGGCGATGGTGCCCCGGGCCACCTCGTGGCGGATGCGGGTGCACTCGTTGACGGCGCCGGTGAGGGCGAGCGCCCCGAGGGCGGCGGTGAGTGGAAGTCTGAGTTCGATCCCGATACGTGGACCAAGGACCCGGCCAAGGCAAGCGAGCTGGCCTCTGTCGCCGCCCTGGAGCCCGGTTGCGCCCTTTGCGGCGTCAATCAGTCGATCATCTTCGGCGCCTGGACCGCTGCGCCGGAGCGGGGCGCCTGGGAAGGCATCCGGCTGATGAGCAACGCCGGTGACAAGACCAAGCTGAACGGCGTGGTGATCGCTTACGGCGGCCTGAACGAGGACAACAGCGCCGGACTCTATGTCGACTCCCAGGGAGGAAAGACCGTCAAGTTCCAGCTCTCCAACTCCCTGATCATGGGAGCGGCCCAGAGCGGCATGGAGTTCTACGGCAACGTACAGATGCGTCCCGAGTCCACCGGCAACCTCTTCGCCGGCAACGGCTGGCCGATCCGGCTGGAGGCTGACTCGATCGGCTATATCCCCGCCGGCCAGGCGTTCGAGAACAACGACAGGCAGGCGATCTCGGTCTGGTTCACCACCAGTGACACTGTGACCAGGACGGCTACCTGGCGGAACCACGGTGTCCCCTACAGCTTCGCTAACTCCGTGTACATTGGCGGCACCGCCAGCCCGGTGGTCACAATCGAGCCTGGCACGGAGCTGCGGTTCCAGCAGAATGCCACACTGGAGGTCGGCTACAACGGGGCGGGTACCCTGGTCGCCGTGGGACAGGCGGGCAAGCCGATCACGTTCACCTCGGAGATAAAGCGGGCCGGCGCCTGGGAAGGCCTCCACTTCACAGGCGAGACTGGCGACAGTAACAAGCTGGAGAACGTGGTGATCGAGAACGCCAATATCGCACTGAACCTGGATGTCGACCTTGGCGGGTTCATCCGGAATGCGACGATCCGCAACTCCGCCGAGATGGGCATCTATCGTGGCTACGGCTCCGAGGGCACAACGTTCCTGAGTGGCTTCGGAATCCAGTTCGAGGGCAACGCCGTAGACGAGAACGAGGAATAGGGGGCACCACTCATGCGCAAGATCCTGGCTCTCGTGCTGGCAGGCGCCCTGCTGGCCCTGACTGGCTGCGGCCTGGCCGAGAAGGCGGTGGAGAAGGCCACCGAGAAGGCCGTCGAAAAGGCAACCGGTGTCTCGGTTGACTCCAAGGGCGGCAGCGTGACCCTCAAAGGCAAGGACGGCGAGACCCTGACCATTGACGCCGAGAGCGGTGGCAAGCTGCCCGAGGGCTTCCCCTTCCAGCTCTATCCCGGTGCCAAGGTGAACAGCTCCTCCCGCATGACCGCGGACGGCAAGGCAAGCTACGTGGTGGAGATTGGCTTCAAGGGTGAAGCCGCACCCGTTGCCGACTTCTATGAGAAGGCGATCAGCGAGAAGGGCATCGAGGATATGAGCCGGACCGAATCAGAGTCCAACGGGACGGTCGATATCTTCCTGACGGGCGATAGTGAGACCGAAGGTGGGTTCATTACCATTACGGTCGACACCAAGACCGAGGAAGGGACCGCCAGCTTTATCTGGGGTGCGAAGTAGGAAATCAATCGACAGGGCTCCCACCCGGCGATCCGGGGGGAGCCCTTCTCCTTACTTCATGCGCTCAGCTGCGATCGCCTGAAGGAATCGCTGGCTGATCTTTGAACCGCGGATCGCCTCCTCAATCCCGAGCTTCTCGGCCAGCGCCTTGAGGCTCGGGATCTTGCGCATGCGCATCAACTGCTCGGTCATCAGCATCACATCGCCCTGGTAGTCGACCCACTCGCCGGAGCGGGAGTCGAAGAGCCGCTTCCGAACCTGGTAGATCCGGATCAGTTCGTCGATGGGGGTGTGGTGATCATCCACCCGGATCTCGATCAGCTTCCCGCCGGGGTGCATGGCCCCTTCACCAACCACCAGCAGTGCCGCGGACTGCATGCCGCGGGTATCGCCACCGGCTTCCTGGCCGGCCTTCAGCGCCGACAGGAGCCGTTCGGCAAGCGGCCCCTCGGCACTGCTGTAGGCTGCGGCCATGGCCTCCACCACCTGCGGGCCCGCCAGGATATTCCCCTGGGCGGTCCAGCCGTCGCCGGTCAGGCCGCCGGCCCACTCCATGCAGTTGGGACCGGTGTAGTTGGCGGCGCGACCGGAGGCGTCCAGCACGCCGACCTGGCGGATCTTGTAGCCCTCATCCGCCCGGGTCAGCCGCTCGATCACCTCCTGCGGGGCCAGCCCCTGCTCCAGGAGATCGAGACCCTCAGGGCCGTACTTCATGTTGGTATTGGCCTGGGTGCAGACCGCCCCCACCTTGGGCCGGGCCCACGGGACCGCCAGGCCGACGGCGAAGGCCTTGGACTGCACTACAATGCCGATCTGTCCGGTCTCCCGATCGAGCGCAGCGAGCGAGAATGTCATGGCTGTATCCTCCGTTATGCGTCTTTCGCTTGGTTGGTCGTTGCCGGGCGGATCACCAGTTCAGCCTTCCCCTTCTCCTCCACGCCGGTCTCCACCAGGAAGGGCTGGTCAACGAGGGCCTCCCTCAGCCTCTGGGAGACGCCGGGGAGGTCCTCGGGCCGGCAGGTGATCGATATGGCCTGCTGATCCAGAGAGCCATCGGGGCGGGTGGCAAAGGGGCGGGCCGACCGCCGGGTCGTCGCCTCCACGAGGCCGACGATGCGGTCGGGCACGGAGCGAGGCACGAGCGGGCCGGCCTGCTCATTCCCCTCGGCCGATGTGGGCCGGAAGATCCGGAGCAGCCCTCGCAGGAAGAGGTAGAAGGCTCCTGTCTGCATGGCGATCATCTGGGCCCACGGGTTCACGCGGACCATCCAGACAAGCGGGTAGCGGATGACGACCATGGGCAGGGCGTACATGTAGAATGCCGTGGCAGCGGCACACCCCCGCGCCCCCGGCTTCGCCCGCAGGGCGGCCACCGCTGGGAGTACCAGGCCGAGCAGGGCCGGGCCCAGGAGCAGGTAGCCCGCCCGGGGCGGCAGCCCATCGCCGCGGTAGATCATGCCGGTGGCGAGCAGGATATCGCTCCAGAAGGCACCCAGGTAGGCGGCTACTCCCAGCCCGAGCCGCAGCCGGGTGGACATGCGCTTACCTCCCAGGTTGGCGAGGGCGTAGAGGGCAATGAATGACAGGGTCATAAGTACGCCGACCAGGAAGAGTGGCCAGGCTGGCGGGAAGCCGCGCAGCCAGGGCAGGACCCCCATGGTAAAGAGTCCGGCCAGGAGCATGAAGAGGATCTCGATCAGAAGCAGTGTTAGCAAGGAAAGCGCCTCCCAGTCTCCAGGGGTCAGTCGCCGTGCATAGCCCGGCGCTCCGCAACCGTCTCCTTCAGCAGGGCCAGCAATCGCGGCGAGGGGCGCAACGCCACGGCATGGCGGTCTCCCCCGGCGGTCTGCCCCACCAGCACCCAGACCTTGCTGGAGCCGAAGGCCCAAAGCGGTGGAAAGTGGTCGATCTCCTCAACCCCGAGATCCTTCTCGGCCCCTCCGCTCCAACCCCACCGGTAGCGCCAGCGGTGAAGCCCCAGCGGCGCGTCCAACCGGAGGACCAGTGGCCTGCGCAGGAGTTGGTACAGGTGGAGGTGCCCGCCATCCAGGTGGTAGCGCACGGTCTGCATGCCCAGAAAGAGCCAGGCCAGATAGAGCAGAAGGGCGGCCAGGAGCGCCAGCAGGAGGAACTCCGCCGGGTGGGTGTGAGCCGGGTCGGCTTTGATGCGAAGGACGAGCAGGTCCCCGGCGAAGAGGATACCGAGTCCAATCGCGATCAGCAGGTATTGCTCCAACCGAGTATCGGGCGTCTCCCGGTGTCCATCCATGATAAAGTATCCCTCCGGTACAGGTCCGATCACGCAACGCGCGGCATCCCTAGCGGCTAAACGGTTCGATGAAGAGCATCGCGATTCCTTTGCGAAGGGGATTGTTGGTAAGGCATGATGATAGACAGCCTGACAATCACGTGCTACGATTACTTTGCTACACGAAGTATTGGAAGGTGGAATGGTGGAACGCTGGCGCCGGGAGCTTCACATTCTATGGATTAGCAGTTTCGTCATTCAGATGGGTTTCAGTCTGATCATGCCGTTCCTTCCCCTCTACCTCGAGGAATTGGGCGTGCAGGGGCCATCGGTGGAGATGTGGGCCGGGGTGATCTTCTCGGCCAACTTCGTGGTCATGGCGATCGTCTCCCCGATTTGGGGCAGCCTTTCGGACCGGATCGGCCGCAAACCGATGATGCTCCGCTCCGCCTTCGGCATGGCCGTTGTGGTCGCCCTCATGGGCCTGGCACAGACACCGTGGCACCTGCTCGGCCTCCGGTTCCTGCAGGGGCTCGCTGCCGGCTTCATTCCCGCCGCCACCGCCTACATGGCCAACGTGGTGCCCCGGGAGAAGTCGGGCCAGGCGCTGGGGCTGCTGGGCACGGGCAACGTGGCCGGCTCGATCCTGGGCCCCCTGGCCGGCGGCGTACTAGCCCGGTGGATGGGCTACCGTCCCATTTTCTACATGACGGCTGTCACCTGTCTGGTGGCCGGATTGATCGTCCTCACCCTGATCAAGGAGCGGTTTACCCCGGTTGAGAAGAGCGAGCAGGGGGGCTTTGCGGCCGGTCTGGCGGCTGTGCGGCAGTATCCGGTGGTCATGGCCATGGCCGTCGTGCTCTTCATGAACATGTTTTCGATCCTGACGGCGGAGCCGGTGCTGGCCCGCTACCTGCAGATGCTCGATGCCCCTGAGGGTTGGGTGACCACCCTCTCCGGCCTGGTCTTCAGTATCACCGGCGTGGCGACCATCATTGTAGCGCCGCAGGTGGGTAAGCTCTCCGATCGGATCGGCTCCCGTCGGCTCCTGGCGGTCGCCCTGGGCGGGGCCTCGGTCATCTACATCCTCCAGGGCTTTGCCACCGCCGTCTGGCAGATGATCGCCCTCCGGTTCGTGCTTGGCCTCTTCACCGGCGGCCTCATGCCTGCCGCCAACGGCCTGATCGCCCGAACCGTCCCGCGGGAGATGCAGGGCCGGGTCTTCGGTTTCACGAGTTCAGCGATCTTCATCGGCAACACGGCCGGACCCCTGGTGGGTGGCTTCGTCGCCTCCACCTTCGGACTCCGCTCGGTCTTCCCGGTGACGGGCCTGCTGCTCCTGATCGACCTGATCTGGGTGCTGGTCTCCGTACGGGAGGTTATTCACAAACCGGAAGAAGAAGTCGCCTCCTAAAGAGTACGCCCCGGGCCTGCTGGACAGGCTCGGGGCTTGTACGTTACTCCGCCAACTTTTTGATCGAGCGGCCAGGCGTGCTGACGAAGTAGGCCTCGGGCCGCCGCTCCTTTCTGGGCGTGACCGAGCCGCCATCGCGGATCCCCTGGAGCAGACCCAGGTCGACCTCTCCGATCACGGCCATGCCCTGGTTCCAGTCGCCATCGGTGAGGACACCACCCTGCGGGAAGGGGATATCGCACGGGGTAATGATCCCCGACCGGCCGACCGACTGCTCCAGGAAGCGGACCGGCAGGCCGCCCACCAGCGCCGAGTGGACCACGTAGACCTGGTTCTCGATCGCCCGGGCGTGGCAGGAGTACCGGACCCGCCAGAAGCCTTGCTTATCGTCGGTTGCCGAGGGCACCAGGATCAGGTCTGCCCCCGCCTCCGCCGCCACTCGGGTCGGCTCCGGGAACTCCACGTCAAAGCAGACCTGAACGGCCAGCCGGCCCACCGGGGTATCGAAGACCTGCACACCGTCGCCCCGGCCCAGGCACCAGGGATCCACCTCGCAGGGGGTCATGTGAATCTTCTCCTGGGTGAAGAGTTCACCCGAGGGCAGGAAGAGGTGGGCGGTGTTGTAGAGCACGCCCCCCTTTTCGGTCAGATGAGTGCCAGCCAGAATCGTCATTTTCGATGACTTGGCCAGGTGGCTGAAGAGCTCTTGATAGGGGGCCGTCCAGCGATTCCAGTCGGGGTCCAGCATGGCCAGCGGCCCGGTCAGGTACTCCGGGAAGACCATCAACTGGCAGCCCGCATCCTCCGCCAGGCGCACGTAGTGAACGACCTGGGAGGCGAACTGATCAAAGCCGGTGATCGGCCTGTGGTCAAACTGAATCGTCGCGATCCGGACTCGCTTGCTCGTCATGCGCTATGGCCTCCATTCCAGCAACAAGGCGTTGTTGCCCGACTCTTCATCGATCAGATAATTGTGTACGACCTCGACGGGCTTCAACCCTGCCTTCAACTGCGGGGTGATCACCGGATCGATGATCCGACCAGCAATCACCTCGTTGGCGTAGGCCTCCGGGGTTAGCTGCGCCGCGTGCTTGTGGTAGCCGGGCATCCGCCCGCCGGCCATGAACCGAGTCAACCCCAGACGGCGAACCAGGTCGAAGCGGGCCTGGTAGAGCGCCCGGGCGACGCCCTTGCCCCGGAAGTCCGGCCGCACGGAAATATCCACCCCGTAGAGCGTGTCGCCGCTCGGATCGTGCGTGGTGATGCTCCCGTTGTCGGTCACCTCGGCCCAGCTGTGGTCCGGATGGGCCGGGTCGAACTGAATGATCAGGGAGGTGCAGGAACCGACCACCTCGCCGTTTAGCTCAGCGCAGAGCGCCCCCTCCGGGAATATGCGCAGATGGGTCTCAATCTGCTCCCGCGACCAGATCTGCTCCTCGGGAAACGGTGGCGGAAAGCACTCCCGCTGAATGCGGTAGAGCGCATCCCAATCCGCCAGCGAGTAAGAACGAACCTGAATCTCCAACTGCCCCACCGGCCCACCCCCATCTTAGATCTGCCCCATCAACCGTTGAACGAGAACACTGGTCACCGCCACCAGCACCCAGAGAATCGCCCCGAGTGCCAGGGGACGCCAGCCCGTGCGGGCAATCGCCTTGAGATCCGCGTTTAACCCCACTGCGGCCAGGGCGACGACGATCAGGAACTTCCCCACCTTCGGCAGCCACGCTGTCAGCCCGACCGGGAGGAGCTCGGTCGAGACGAGGAGCGAGGCGGCGAGAAACCAGAGAATGAACCAGGGAACCAACCTGGTCACCTTTACAGATGACCCTTCGCTGGAGGCCCGCAGGCGCAGCGCGGAAAGCCCCAACACAATGGGAATGATCATGATTGAACGGGCCAGTTTGACGACGGTGGCATAGGTTCCGGCATCGGTGCCATAGGCGTAGGCCGCCGCCACCACCGACGAGGTATCGTTGATCGCCGTACCGGCCCAGAGACCGAAGGCCTGCTGCGAGAACCCCATGAGGTGGCCCAGCGCAGGAAAGAGCAGAACCGCCACGATGTTAAAGGCAAAGACGGTAGAGATGGAGTACGCCACCTCCCTCTCCTCTGCCTGAACGACCGGCGCTACCGCAGCGATCGCGCTCGCCCCGCAGATGGCAGTCCCCGCCCCGACGAGGGCGGTCAGATTGCCTGGGACGCCCATAGCTCGACCAATCAGCCAGGCGGCTGTCAGGCAGACCGAGAGCGTAGTCAGCATGACCACCAGCGACTCGCGACCTGTTACTATGACCTGCCCGAGTGACATACCGAAGCCCATGAGGATGATCGCAAGCTGGAGGATCTGCTTCGCAGAGAACCGAAGCCCGGGCTTGAAGACTGCAGATGGCCTGCGGGCCGAGGCGATCGCCAGGCCGATCAGAATGGCGAAGACCGGCCCCCCGATCAGCGGAAACTGTTGTCCCAGAAGGTACGCGACAATCGCCAGACCAAGGCTCAACCCAATACCAGGCAAGCGGGACGGCGTGGGTGCGGAGAGTGCTGCGTTCACCGTCGAGGCTGCCTCCTTATGAAAATGTCGGCATATCTGCCCCGCATGATAGCACCTTTGGTTCCCGCTGACCAGAGTTTTCAAGGATTCGGCGTTGTATCAAAATCATTGATGGCCCATTGGGTGAAGGGGGGCCATGGCCGATCTATCTATCCGAATTGTTCGAATTACAACTGGCAAGGCGGATTGTTCCGATGGTAACGTAGTGGTGAAAGAGCCTTCCCATGCGACCGCAGTCCTCGAAGGGAGCTGATTCTATGTCGCACGTCTCCGTGCCCGCTACCCTATGGAAGGACCCCTTTGCCGAGCGTACGGCCAGGGGGCTCTTCACAGCCCCCTGGATCGAAACCCCGTCGGCAGAAGGGATCGCTGCGGTACAGCATCTCTCGGAGACCCTCCTGCAGACGCCGGCCCGCCCCGACGACATTTCCGTAATTCTCGGCCATCTGCTGGCGGTCCATGGCCATTGTCAGCGCGCAGCTGGTGCCCGGGAGCCTCGCGTTGCCCTGCAGCGCTACAACGACGCCCTGCGGGAGTGCGAGATTGCCCTCTCTCGGCTGCATCACGGCAAGGGCGGCACCCCGGTAGCGCTCGCGTCCTGGGCGTTGGGGGTGCACACCCTGATTCGCTCGCAGATGGCCATGGTCGACGACGCGAACGCCGCCCGCCTGCTGGCGTTCGAGGCGCTCCACCAGTTGAGCGGGATAGCTGACCCGCTCTGCGCCGGGGCCGAAGCCGACGCCCTCTCGGCCATGCTCCTGGTCCGGGAGCCCGCCGACCTGGAGAGCCGCCAGATCATCCTCGTCAATGAGATCCGGACGTCCACGGAGATGATCGAGGGCGAGGTCCAACGGCGAGAAGGCGATCTGAACCACGCCCTCTCAGGGGTCCACGCCAACCACGAGAAGGCGTTGGCCTGGGTGCTGGGCTGGGGCGCACTCAACCTGCTGCTCATGGCCACCGGTCCGCTGAACGCGGTGTACGGATCCGCCGTGCCCTGGAGCCTCCCCTTCCTCCTGGCGCTCCCCATCCTCTGGTACCTGACCTGGTTCCGGCCGTTCAAAGAGGGACTGAACTTCTTCGACTACGTGCGGGCGCTGCGCCGCCGTTCCCTGGAACAGTTCCGGACTGCCGCCGATGACCTGCCCGACCCCAAGAGCCGGATCTGCGATGTCCTGGACCCGAGGATCGAGCAGGGCCAGCAGGATCACGACCGCTTGGCGGCCTTCTACCTCTTCAAGCTGCCGGAGCACTGCGACACCTGCTGGAAGGCGAAGGCGATCCTCGAGGGGGTAAAGGCGCGGCTTTGCGGCGACTGGATGGCCGAACTGGTCGATCGGCACCCATGGCGGCTTGTGGACGTCCTACCGACCGATCCGACCATGATCCCCGGCATCACACGAGTCTGGTTTGGCATATCCGAACACTGAGCGACATATGAGGAGCGAGAGCCCCGCCATTCCGGTTGATGGCGGGGCTCGGCCTGTGTGAGAGGAAAGTGGCTACCGCAACCCTTCCAGCCACGGCAGCATGGCCGACAGGTCGGTGCAGGTGAGGTCCGCTGGATGTCGGGGGTCCGGGGTCCGCCCATGCCGCTGCACCCAGACCGAGCGCATGCCCGCCGCCCTCGCACCGGCCACGTCCCGCCCCGGGTTGTCCCCGACCATGACGCACTCCCCCGGGTCCACGCCCAGCTCTCGGCAGATGTGCAGGAAGATGCCCGGGTGGGGCTTGCCGGTATCGACCTCGCCGGAGACGACGGAGGCGTGGAAGAGGTGGGCCACCCCGCATCCGGCAATCTTCTCTCGCTGCAGGTCCGGCACGCCGTTGGTCACGATCCCCAGGAGGTAGCCTCGCTTCCGCAGCGCACTCAGCAACGGATCGATCTCAGGAAAGCGGGGATAGCGGCGGCGAGCCTGAAAAAACCGCTCCGCCATCGCTGCCGGGAGAGGATCGCTGGCCAGTCCCTGCTCTGCCAGCGCCCACTGCCATACGGCCACCCGGTAGCCCGGCGCCCAGGCCCGCAGGCCGGCAATCGCCTCGTGCTCGCCCGCGTCGTAACGGGCCCAAAGCCCCTCCCCCGCACTGTGACCGATCCGGTCGCAGTAGGCGAAATGCGGACTATCAGCCCAGAGGCGGCGCGCTACCTGCCAGGCCGTCGCTGCCAGGCGGGCCGTGTCAGCCCCCAGGGGCTCGGCCAGATCGGCGGCGGCACGGAACGCGTCCAGCAGCACGGGCTCATCCAGAATGATTGTCTCATCTAAATCAAAGAGAATCGCCTTGACCACGAGACCGCCCCCACTCCTGAATATGCCTTCATGATAACACAACTCGCGAACCATCAAACCCGTCGAAAAAGAGGACTTTTTCGTCTACACGGTTAAGTAAGGATCATCGTTGTGGGAGAGGGGAGAGCGACTGGTGGCAGAGGATCTGACCACGTTGCTGGCATCGGCAAGAGGGCTTCAGGAGGCCATGGGAGCCTGGAGCCCGCCCAGCCAGCAGGCGAAGAGCCGTCAGGAGGAGTTGCAGCAGAGCCTGGGGAGCCTGATCACCCTCCTGAGCGCACCCGACCAGAATCCGGCGGACCAGGACCTGAAGGGCTGGTCAGCATGGCTCCAAGTCCTGCAGACCGAGTTCCAGGAGTTGCTCATGCCCCGCCAGGCCGTCATGAAGGCGGTGCGCTCCATGTCCGCAGTGACCGGCCTGATCGCTCTGGCCGCGGTCGCGATCCATGCACTCCTGCTCTATTACCAGGAGATGGGCACCGGTGTAAGCATCTCACCCATGGAGCGGACCGCCATCTACATTGGAATGGTGGTGGTTGCGGGCTTGTGGGGCGCCATTGGCAGCAGTGTGGCCACCCTGATCGATATCGGTCAGCGGTACATGAATGGGTCGCTCTCCTACCCGGTGCTGGTCGACCACTACACGAAGCCCCTGCGCGGCGCTTTTGTCGGGGCCGTGATCTTCCTGCTTGTGCAGGCCGGCCTGCTCAACGTGCAGGATAACGACACCGCCCTGGGCGAGCAGCGCAGCCTGGTGATCTTCGCAATGGCGGCTCTCTCCGGCTTCTACGAAGATGGCTTCATGGCGAAGACCCGCGCCTTGCTCGAAGCCCTTCTGGGCACCCAGCCGAACAAGGGACAGGCAGGTTGATAACCCTTGCCCGATCACCTCGGTTCATGTAGGATGAAACCTATGAATAACCTCGACGTTATGTTGTTTCGGTTTCTCAACGGTCTGGCGGAGCGCTCCCTCCTGCTCGATGGCTCGGCCCGCTTTCTAACCCTCGCCGGATGGGCCGGAGCGGTCTGGATCCTCATCGCCCTGACGGTTGTGGGGGTGGGACGTCACCTGCCCGCCTGGCGGCTGACCGGCCTTGTCATGATCGGTCTGGTGATTCTGACCGGTATTTTGGACAGCCTGATTAAGATCGCCTTCAAGCGCCCCCGGCCGCCGATCACCCTGCCCGAGACCCGCCTGCTGCTCCCGCTGCCGGGCTCGTACAGCTTCCTGTCGGGCCACACCCTCTCCTCCTTCGCCGCCGCCACCTTCCTGGCCCTCGCCCTGCACAGACTTGGCGGGCCTTCGTGGGCCGGGCCCGCCCTGCTCCTGCTCGCTGCCCTGATCGGCTGGAGCCGGATTCACGTGGGGCATCACTACCCGGTTGACGTCTTCGCCGGCTGGCTCACGGGTATGGCCCTGGGCTGGTTGACCTGGACACTGCTCCTCCCCCTGCTCGACTAGAAAACGCCCTCCGGCCAGATGGCTGGAGGGCGTTCGCTTTACCCATGACGCCGGCTCAGGAGCGGGCTGCCCACTCCACCAGGAGCGACGGGTACACCTGCTCGGTCAGCAGGCGACGGAAGGTGGCCAGCCGGTCCGATCCCTGCACCAGCGGATGGATCAGCCGCTTGCCGTAGAAGTACGTGAAGATATAGGCCCGCCAGAGCGGCGATTTGATAAACTGAAGCGACTTGCGTGCCCGCTCCTCTGGGACCAGGGTATACTTCATAAGGTACTGGACCACCTCATCTTCGGGCCGCCCTTCCTCGTGGAGCATGAAGGCAGCGTTGCCTCGGGCGCCGGCCATGAGGCCCGAGGCCCGGTTCACCTTCGCAAGGTCGGCACCATCGGGGCTGATCCCGGCCAGCGGGTAGATATGCTCGGCAAGCCAGCGCTCCGCCTCGCCCGGAGCGAAGAGCATCTCCACCGCGGTGGTGGCGATCCCCTCTGAGATCACGCACTCCGGCGTGTTGATCAGCAGGATCGAGTGCTCCAGGTAACCCCGGTCGCGATAGAGCAGCTTCTCCTTCAGAAGGTGCTCCGCATGGTGCCCCGGGTAGCCCTCGTGGGCCATCATGTCGACCAGGCCGCTCAGGCTGATCGGCAGATCCACGTTCAGTTCGATGCGGGAGCGATAGCCGCCCAGGTACCAGTTGTAGGCGCCCCAGGGCTGCTGGGTGACCGTGCAGATCTCCACACCCTCACCCTCGGGCAGGTCAATGAAGCCAAGGGTCCGCTGCCGGACCTCGGCCATAATCTGCTCCATGATTCCCTGAACCAGGTGGGCCTGATCCGGGCGGAGTTCGTACCGGCTCCTGTGGGCATGGAAGCGGTCCGCCAGGCTGCCGGCGCCGGGGAGCGCCTGCTCGTAGAGCGCCAGCGCCTCCTCGAACTGGGCCTCCGGCGTCCACTCAGGGGTGATATCGAAGCAGCGCTGGACCTCGTCCGTCAGAGCGAACGATTCGCCGTTCAGCTTCCGGGCGATCGTCTCCAGTGCCCGGACCTGCTTGGCCAGATAGACCTGCCGGCCAGGCTCGAACCCCTGCGTGGGGAGCGCATCAGCCAGAGCAGCGACCGCCTTCAACACGTCAGCCGGGGCGGGGGCAGCCTCGCCATCCGCCTGCTCCCTCAGGGCCGCAGGGCCGAAGTAGCCATCGATCAAGCCTGGAAACAGCTTCTCCATCCGGAGCGCCAGAAGCACGTACTCCCTCGCCCAGTCCATCGGAGTGCCTCCTCTCGTTTCCTTCATTATGGCAGGCGATTCGTTTGCCGAAAAGCCCCTTAGTCAAACCTTGACTAGTCGAACCCTGACCGTTATTGTAGGGGATGTATGGTACTGGAGGGGGTATCTCGTTGGAGCAGAACCGTCTACTGCTGCTCGGCCTGCTCAAATCTCAGGAGCAGCACGGCTACCAGCTCATGGACTTTATCGACCGAAACCTGGCCAACCTGACCACGCTCAAGAAGCCGACGGTCTACTATGAACTGAAGCGCATGGAGGAGCAGGAGCTGGTCGCTGTCCGCCTGGAGCAGGACGAGGGGCGACCACCGCGCCGGATTTACAGCCTGACGCCTGCCGGCGAGGAGGCGTTCGCTGCACTGCTCCGGGAGAGTCTGACCGATTCAGACCCGCTCGGCTCGGCCAGCCTTACCGGCCTCATGTTCCTCGACTGGCTGCCGCCCGGCGAGGCGTGCCGCTTACTGACCGAGAAGGTTGATGGGCTGAAGAACCACCTGCGAAGTTACAGGCATGCCCCGAGCCACGGACCGGACTCGACTATCGATCTGGCGATCCAGCATGTGGCGGCACGGCTGGCCATGGAGATCACATGGTACGAATCATTGATCCAGAAACTCCAGAGCCGGAAACCGAGGTGACCAGTTGCGCCTAGGCGGCCCACCTCCAGGAGTACCCGAACGATTCGAGTGAAAGGGTAGGATAGACTGATGGAGAGAACGAACCTCGCGACCAATCTCCCACCCGAGCGGCGGAAGCAGGCGCTGCTCCTCCTCTTTGGCGTCGTGCTGATGATCATGATCGGCTTTTCGGTCCTCTTCCCCGTGGAGCCGTATTACGTCAAGCAGTTCGGTGCCGACGCCCGGACCATGGGCTTTATTACGGCCATTTACTCGTTCATGCAGTTCATCTTCGCTCCGCTCTGGGGCCGGCTCTCGGACCGTGTAGGCCGCCGCCCGGTCCTCATGATCGGCCTGGTCGGTTTTATCCTCGGACAGACCCTCTTTGGCCTCGCCACCAGCATCTGGATGCTCTTTCTCGCCCGTGGCCTGGCCGGTGTACTCTCCGCCGCCGCTCTGCCCACCGCGATGGCCTACATAGCCGACATCACCCCGCCGGAGGAGCGAGCCAAGGGTATGGGCCTGATCGGCGCCGCTTTCGGCCTGGGCGTGATCATCGGCCCGGGGATTGGCGGCCTGCTGGGCAATATCTTCCTCGCCCTCCCCTTCTTCGTCAGCGCCGGCCTCGCCGCCCTGAACCTGCTGGGCGTGGCCCTGCTGCTGCCCGAGTCACTGCCGCCGGAGGCCCGCACCGGTCACCAGGAGGGCAAGGGCTCCCGCTGGTCCGCCTTCTCCTGGGAGATCGCCGCCCTCTTCGGCGTCACCCTCGCCCTCTCGCTCGGTATGACCGGTATCGAGGTCACCTTTGGCTTCTTCGCCGCCGACCGCCTGCAGTTGGAATCCAGCCAGGTCGGCTGGGTCTTTGCGATCATGGGCGTGGTCGCCTCGTTCGTCCAGGGCTTCCTGGTCGGAAAGATGCAGAAGCGGCTCGGCGAGGCCCGCATGACCCTGGTAGGCCTGCTCCTGGGCGCCGCAGGCATGCTCGGGGTCGCCTTCAGCCACTCGCCGGTTACGGCCACCCTGGCAATCTGCGTCCTGGCTGCCGGTACCGGCCTGGCCCGCCCGGCCAACTCAGCCCTGATCTCCCGCCGGGCGCCCGGCGGACAAGGGGTGGCGATCGGGCTCATGGACTCCTTCGACTCCCTGGGACGGATTGGCGGCCCCGTGCTGGGCGGCACGCTATACAAGGTGGGCCTTACCCTGCCGTACGTCAGCGGGGCGGCCATGTTCACAGTCGCCCTGCTCTTCTCCCTCTTCTGGTCGCTCTCGGCGGGGGTCCTCACCCGCCAGGTCGCCCCCCAAATAGGGCAGGACTAACGCCACAACCCCACCCCCGCATCGGGAGGTGGGGTCTTCTCATCCCTGGGACAGTCCAGGGCAGGTCGACTACTGGCTACATCCCCCAGGGGGTGAAGGACTTGAGCGCCTGGTAGACCGCTGGCTGCAACACCTCACGGGTCGCTAACGGCATCTCTGGGTGCGAGAGGAAAACATGGAGCGCTTTGAGGAAGGCGCGGACGTTGTGGTAGCGAGCGTTGTCGCGGCCCGCCACGTACGCCTTGTGTCGAGGCTCCTCACCCCCGATTGATGCCACCCAGGCGACCAGCCGCTCCAGCGGCACCAGTTCCCTGTGCAACACCTTCATGACAGCCCGAACCAGCCGGCCATCCTCATTGTCGATCAGGGCGTAGTGCGTAGGCGCCAGCACCTTCTCCCCGATCCCGTAGAGAATGCGCTCCAGGTCCTCCGCCCCGAAGGCCGCGTGAGCCGCCACCTCTCGGAGGAGATCGGCGGTGTGTGCCACCGAATGTGCCCAACCCTTGTCGGGGGCATAGCCACGCAGATCCTGCTCGTCGGCCAGGTACCGGAGCCCCTCATCCAGGATCCGGCGGCGGAGGCCCTCGGGCAAGACGCCCTTCTGCCGGTCGTACGGGACCACACCGTAGGCCAGCACCAGCACGGAGAAGGTCCGGAGGAAGACCTGATCGTTCTCCCCCTCACCGATGCCTACCCGCAGGTTGGCCAGCAACTGCTCCGTGATCTGCTGCACCTCACCGTCGGTGAACCGGCCCTCCCCGATCCAGTAGGCGAGGATCTCAAAACAGAGTCCGTCCCGCAGTTCAGGGTCGAGCGAGCCGAGTCCCGCCATCAGTTCGGGCAGGAGCTGGATCGCCGTGTACCCCTCGGGGACCGCTCCCTCCTGCTCTTTGATCCCCATCCAGAAAGCCTTCTCCATGCTGCGTACCTCCTCAGGCGTTACGAGAAGCACTCATCTACCCCATGAGACTCCTGGATAGGCTTGCCTGTTCACCTCTCGTTTATCGCCCCGGCTGGAAGAGTTCCAGCGTTTCGCCATCCGGCCCGTCGAAGAAGAAGACCTGGCCACCATCCCAAATGGAGCGGGGTTTCGCATCCCCCAGTTCCACCCCTTCTGCCCGCAGGTGGGCGATGGTGGCGGAAAGATCATCTACCTGAAAGGCGACGTGGTTCACCACACCCTCGAGGGGGAAGGTCCCCTCCTTCTGGATCAACTCCAGCAGTGCGTTGCCGGTATCCATAAACGCGATCCGGGTGCGCCCCAACTCGTGCCGCCCGGCCAGTTTCAGCCCCAGCATCCGCTCGTACCAGGCGATCGACCGCTCGATCTCCTTGACCATAATGCCTACGTGATGCACGTGCACGTCCAGTGCCTCCTATAGGATCAGATTTGTGTCCCCGAACTCGTGCCAGAGGTACCCCAGTTCGATCGCCTCCTGATAGCCTTCCCGCAACCGCCGCGGATCGATAAAGGCCGAGAGGAGATCCAAATGGGTCGCTTCCGGTTCGTGCAACCCGGTAATCAGGCCATTCACCACCTGGAGCGGAAAGCCCTGCCGAATGAAGAGCGAAGCCCATCCTGTCTGGGCCTGTATCTCACCACCAGCCAGGGCTGCACTCTCGAGCGCCCGCACCACGGTCGTGCCCACGGCAATCACCCGCCCCCCAGTCCGCCTGGCCCGGTGGATCGCCTCCGCCGTCTCCGCCGGGATCCGATACTCCTCCGGCGTGTAGCGAGGATCCTTCACCCAACGGTCATCCAGGAAGTAGCTCAGGCCGGCGTGCAGCGAGAGGAAGGCGACGCCCACCCCCTTCCGGCGAAGGCGGAGCAGCATCTCCCAGGTGAAGGCCCGCCCGGCGGAGGGCATCTCCACCGAGCCGGGCACCGAGGCGAAGACGGTCTGGTAGTAGTCCAGGTCCCACGCCTCGTGGATATACTCATAGCGCACGGGCTGGCCGATGCGGTAGAGCGTGTCGGAGAGCGCAAGGCCCGAGCGGGAGAAGCGGATCACCGAGAGCGGCTCATGATCAGAGTGCTCCTCCACCATGGCATAGAGCCCTTCCGGTAGAGCGAACCGCAGCCCGGTACGCAGGTCCGCCGGAGAGACCAGCAGCGCCCGCCAGCGGTCGGGCCCCAACCGGTGGGCCAATCGCACCTCCACTGGCGCCCCGTCCGGCCCTTGTGCTGGTAGGACCGCCGGCAGGGTCCGGCTGTTGTTCAGGACCAGCAGATCGCCCGGGCACAGGTAGTCGCCCAGATGGTCAAAGCGGGAATGGCTTGCAGCCCCGGTCTTCCGGTCGAGCACCAACAGCCGAACATGGTCCCGCCGGAGCCCACGCCGCTCGGGCGGGGCTGTGGCGTTCAGCTCGGGTGGCAGCGCAAAGGTGAGCCCAGCCATGCCGAATCACTCCCCTGTTGGGACGGCGAACTCCTGGGCCAGGAAGCGCTGGCCATTCACCGCCTTCGCTTGGTCGGAGGCCAGGTAGACGAAGACCGGGGTCGAATCCTCCGGGCGGCCCAACTCGTAGTCGCAGTCCGGGACGGCTGCGGCGTGCATGTCGGTATCCATCTCACCTGGGTCGACCACGTTCACCCGCACCCCGGTCTCGGCCACCTCCTCCGCCCAGACTTGGCTCAGCCCCTCCAGGGCAAACTTGGAGACCGAGTAGGCGCCCCAACCGGCGTAACCCTCCACACCGGCTGAGGAACTGACGTTGATAATCGCCCCCTCGCCCCGCTGCAACATGGCGGCCATGACGTGCCGGGTCACCAGAAAGGGGCCGACCGTGTTTACTTTGAGGACGGCCTCGAAGTCATCAGCCGGATAGTCCAGCAGGTAGGGGGGCGGCGAGACCCCGAAGATGCTCGCGTTGTTGACCAGCACGTCGATCCGCCCGTACTCCTGCAGAGTGAGTGAGACGATTCGCTCCACGTCGTGCCGGTCCGAAGCATCCCCCGCAATGGTCAGCACCCGCCCGCCAAGCGCTCGGATCTGATCAGCCACCTGGTTGAGGGCCTCCTGCCCGCGGGCGCAGAGCGCCAGGTCCGCCCCCTCCTTTGCGTAGGCCAGCGCCACCGCCCGCCCTAGCCCTCTCGAAGCACCCGTCACCAGCGCAACCTTTCCCGTCAGTCGTCCCATCCTTCGCCATCCCTTTCGAATACTTTTTTAACAACGTTGTTGAGTATATTATATTAGCTCGGTTGCCCTGGGTGCAAGTGGGAAAAGAAAAAGAAAGACCTTCCTCGGGGGAGAACTCTCTGCCCAACCGGGGAAGGTGCACGGTGCGACGCTATTCATTCCAGCCGCTTCGCCAGCACCCGCTTCCGGGTACCGAACCCCAGGCCCTCGTAGAATCTGAGGGGACCTTCGGTGAACTCCCACGTCTCGGTCTCCAGTTCAGCCGCCCCCTGGTTCCTGGCCCATGCCTCCACCTCAGCCATGAGCCGAACGCCCACCCCCTGGCGCCGCAGGACGGCCGTCACCGCCAGCCCCTGCAGGTGTGCATACCGCCGCTGCACCACCGCTGAATTAGGCAAGGTCTCCTTCATGTACACCTCTGCGAAGCCGACGACCGCGTTACCCTGGAGAGCCACGAAAAGGGCACCCTTCTCATCTGCCAGTATGCGCCGGATTCCGTCCCGCAGTTCGTCATCAACCCCTGGCACAGGGCGCAGCCGGTCCGGTACTCCGGCGGCATGGAAGTTATGGAACTCGACGTACAAGCTCGCCAGGGCCTCGATATCATCGACCACCGCTCGCCGGATCACTGGATCCATGACCCCGCCCCCCATCAGAAAGCCCCTCAGAGAAAAGGCCCCCGGCTACTCCGGAGGCCTTCCCACCACCTAGCCACTGGGCTAGATTACATCATGTCCATGCCGCCCATGCCGCCCATGCCGGGGGCCGGGGCCGCAGACTTCGGCTCGGGCTTCTCGGTGACCATCGCCTCGGTGGTCAGCACCAGGGCCGCGATGGAGGCGGCGTTCTGCAGGGCAGAGCGGGTCACCTTCACCGGGTCGATGATGCCGGCGGCGATCATGTCAACGTACTCCTCGGTCACGGCGTTGAAGCCATGGCCCGACTCGAGGTGCTTCACCTTCTCGACGACGACTGAGCCCTCAATGCCACCATTCTCAGCGATGGTGCGCAGCGGGTACTCAACCGCCCGACGGATGATCGAAGCGCCGACCTTCTCGTCACCCTCCAGGGTGGCGACCAGGCCATCGACAGCCCTCTGGGCCTGCAGCAGGGCGACACCGCCGCCAGCGACGATGCCCTCCTCGACGGCCGCCCGGGTGGCGTTCAGGGCGTCCTCAATGCGGAGCTTCTTCTCCTTCAGCTCGACCTCGGTCGCCGCGCCGACCTTGATCACGGCTACGCCGCCTGCGAGCTTGGCGAGGCGCTCCTGGAGCTTCTCACGGTCAAAGTCCGAGGTGGTCTCCTCGATCTGCCGCTTGATCGAAGCAACACGAGCCTTGATATCGTCGGCGGAGCCAAAGCCCTCGACGATCGTGGTCTTCTCCTTCTCGATCCGGACCTGGCGGGCCCGGCCGAAGGACTCCACGGTGGCGGAGTCGAGCTTGCGGCCCAGCTCCTCGGTGATCACCTCGCCACCGGTCAGGATGGCGATATCCTCCAACATCGCCTTGCGGCGATCGCCGAAGCCCGGGGCCTTCACGGCGGCGATCTGCAGGGTGCCGCGCAGCTTGTTGACCACGAGGGTGGCCAGGGCCTCGCCCTCGATATCCTCCGCGATGATGACCAGGGGCTTGCCACGCTGGACAACCTTCTCGAGGACCGGGAGCAACTCCTGGATCGAGGAGATCTTCTTATCGGTAATGAGGATGTACGGCTCGCTCAGCACGGCCTCCATCTTCTCGGTGTCGGTCACCATGTAGGGGGAGAGGTAGCCACGGTCGAACTGCATGCCCTCGACGGTCTCCAGACCGGTGGTCATGGTCTTGGACTCCTCGACGGTGATCACGCCGTCCTTGCCGACCTTATCCATGGCCTCGGCCACGAGCTTGCCGATCTCGGCGTCGTTGGCGGAGATCGAGGCGACCTCAGCGATCGCCTTGGAGGTCTCGACCGGGATCGCCATGCCGCGCAGCGACTCAACGGCGACCTCGACGGCCTTCTCGATGCCCCGCTTCAGGATCATCGGGTTGGCGCCGCCGGTCACGTTCTTCAGGCCCTCGCGGACGATCGCCTGGGCGAGAACGGTCGAGGTGGTGGTGCCGTCGCCGGCGACGTCATTCGTCTTGGTGGCGACTTCCTTCACCAGCTGGGCGCCCATGTTCTCGAACGGATCCTCCAGCTCGATCTCACGGGCAATGGTCACGCCGTCGTTGGCAACGGCAGGGGCGCCGAACTTCTTATCGAGCACGACGTTACGGCCACGCGGGCCAAGGGTCACCTTGACAGTGTTGGCCAGGGCATTCACACCGGCCTCCAGCTTGCGGCGAGCCGCCTCATCGAACAGAATCTGCTTAGCAGGCATCTTTATGAACCTCCCCCACGATTAGGCCTGGACGATCGCGAGAATGTCGCGCTCGCCGTCCAGGATGATGTACTCTTCGCCGTCGACCTTCACTTCGGTGCCAGAATACTTGGAGAAGATGACGGTGTCACCCTCCTTGACCTCCAGGGCGACCTTCGCACCGGTCTCAAGTACCCGGCCGGCGCCCACCGCGATGACCTTGCCCTGCTGGGGCTTCTCCTTCGCAGTGTCGGGCAGCAGGATGCCACTCTTGGTACGCTCCTCCTTCTCGAGCGCCTTGATGACCACTCGAGAGCCCAACGGCTTGACATTCATTGTACTTAGGTCCCTCCTCAGCTTTCGCTGTTTTTCTCTGTTAGCACTCACCACGAATGAGTGCTAACACCGATTCCTATGATAAAAAAGCGAGGCTGGGGAGTCAAGTCCCTCTTCCACATCTTTTTACCACCAACCTAGGATACACAGCGGATGGTTTGGCTTATACTCCCATGAAGGTAACGCTTATACCCCATCCGGCCAGAACCCTACCTTTTATCCTCGCACCTCGATTCACATAGTCCCTCCGAACCAATGGAAGATGGACGTTTCGGGGCCTGCCTTCTTTTTTTGCTTAGGAGTACCATAACAGCGGAGGTCCCGGGACCTTGAATGTGGGGGAGGCCTATTATGGAAACGCTACAGCAGTTGGTATCTCAGTTGAATTTCGACGAGCTCCTCCTGGGAATCCAGTCGCTGTCCTGGCAGAACGTTGTCATGATGCTGGTTGGCGGTGTGTTGATCTACCTGGCGATCTCCAGGGAGTACGAGCCGCTGCTCCTGGCCCCGATCGGCTTCGGTGCCATTCTCGCGAACATCCCGCTCTCCTCGGCCGTCGGTGAACACGGCTGGCTGACCCTCCTGACCGAAGCCGGCATCTCCACCGAACTCTTCCCAGTCCTCATCTTCATTGCGGTTGGCGCGATGTGTGATTTCACACCCCTGCTCGCCATGCCCCGCATGATGCTCTTCGGTGCGGCCGCTCAGTTCGGTGTCTACGCGACGATTGTGGTGGCGACGCTGATCGGCTTCGACATTAAGGACGCCGCCTCGATCGGCATTATCGGCGCGGCCGATGGCCCGACCACCATCTTCGTGGCGACCCGCTTCTCGCCGCAGCTTCTCGGTCCGTTGACGGTCTGCGCGTACACGTACATGTCCCTGGTGCCTATCATCCAGCCGCCGGTTATTCGGGCGCTGACCACCAGGGAAGAGCGGAAGATCCGCATGGTGTACGATGGTGGCCGCCCGGTCTCCAAGCTGACCAAGCTCCTCTTCCCCATCGTGATCACGGTCATTGCCGGCCTGCTGGTTCCGGCCTCGGTCGCCCTGCTCGGCGCCCTGATGTTCGGCAACCTCCTCCGGGAGTCGGGCGTCATGGAGCGGCTCTCGAAGGCGGCCCAGAATGAGCTCTCGAACCTCGTCACCCTGGTGATCGGCATCGCGATCGGCTCGACCATGGAGGCCTCGGTCTTCCTGACCTGGACAACCCTCGGCATCCTGACCATGGGCCTGGTCGCCTTCGTCTTTGACACGGCCGGCGGCGTCATGTTCGCCAAGCTGATGAACCTCTTCCTGAAGAACAAGGTCAACCCCATGCTGGGCGCCGCTGGAATCTCGGCCTTCCCCATGTCGGCCCGGATCATCGCCAAGATGGCCCAGCAGGAGGATCCGCAGAACTACCTGATCATGCATGCCGTAGGGGCCAACGTCGCTGGTCAAATTGCTTCAATCATGGCGGGCGGCCTGATCCTCGCCCTTATTCACTAGGAGGGACCAGAGTATGTCTCCCAATTGGGAAGCGTTTCAGCAAGCCGTTGGCATTCTTATCGTTGCCACCCCGTTCATGTTCGGCGTTCTCTCGCTCTTCGCAGGAGCCACCTATCTCCTTTCGCGGCTCTCTGACCGGACCAACTAAACCGCCCACCGAGGCAGGGGGCTCCAGAACGAATGGATATGCTCCGGGACCTGATCGCCCATATGCAGTTGGATCAGCTCTTCCTCGGCCTGCAGTCCCTGCAGTGGCAGCAGATCGTCATGCTCGCCGTTGGTGGCCTCCTGATCTACCTGGGCGTCGTAAAGAAGTATGAGCCTCTCCTGCTCACCCCCGTCGGCTTCGGGGCGATTCTGGCCAACATCCCGCTCTCCAGTGCGATCGGTGAGCACGGCTGGTTGACCCTGCTGGAGCATGTGGGCATTGCCACCGAACTCTTCCCCGTCCTTATCTTCATTGCCCTGGGCGCCATGAGCGACTTCACGCCCATGCTCGCCTCGCCCATGACCATGCTCTTCGGTGCGTCCGCTCAGTTGGGCATCTTCGCCACGATGGTTGTCGCCACTTTGATCGGCTTTGATCTCAGGGAAGCGGCATCGATCGGGATCATCGGTACGGCGGATGGCCCGACGACGATCTACGTCTCCAGCCGGTTGGCCAAGCACCTGCTCGGCCCCCTCACGGTCTGCGCCTATACGTACATGTCGCTCGTGCCGATCATCCAGCCTCCGATCATACGGGCGTTGACCACATCCCACGAGCGGAAGATCCGCATGTCGTACACGCCGACCCCCATCTCCCGGACGACGAAGATCCTCTTCCCGATCGCCATGACGATCATCGCCGGCCTCGTCGCCCCGCTCTCCGTGGCACTGATCGGCGCCCTCATGTTCGGCAATCTGCTGCGGGAAGCGGGGGTCCTGGAGCGCCTGGCCAAGGCGGCCCAGAATGAACTCTCCAACCTGGTCACACTGGTGCTGGGCATTACCGTCGGTTCGACCATGGAGGCCGAGGTCTTTCTGAACTGGAAGACGCTCGGGATCCTGGCGCTGGGGATCTCCGCCTTCTCCTTTTCCACGGCGGGCGGTGTGATCTTCATCAAGCTCCTCAACCTGTTCAGGCGGGAGAAGATCAATCCGATCCTGGGCGCCGCCGGCGTCTCGGCCTTTCCCATGTCAGCCCGGGTCGTGGCGCAGATGGCACAGAAGGAAGACCCGACCAATTACCTGATCATGCACGCCGTGGGCGCCAACGTGGCGGGGATCATCGCATCGGTCATGGTGGCGGGCCTGCTGCTCGCCGTCATCAGATAAGGCGCATCAACTGCCGGAGGCCACCCCGACCCAGGGGTGGCCTCTTCGTTATGGGATCCCCTCCCTGCTCCTGGGACGGTTGCGCTCCCCGCCCAGTTGCGTACGCCCCCGGAATCATGGGATGATAGGGGGCAGGAGGAGATTCCAGTGAATAATCTGGATGTCGCCACGGCGCTCTACGAGATCGCTGACCTGCTGGAACTGAAGGGCGATGAGCCCTTCAAGGTGCGCGCCTACCGGAAAGCCGGGGAGGCGCTGGCTCTGCTGTCCGATGAGGTGGCCGACCTGGCTCACCAGAACCGGCTGGGCAGCGTCCCCGGGATCGGCAAGGCGATCAGCGCCAAGATCCAGGAGCTCCTGGCAACCGGGCAGATCGAGTACCTGGAGGATCTGCGCCGGGCCTTCCCGCCGGGGGTCCGGGACCTGACCCGCGTACCGGGGCTGGGAGCGAAGAGCGCCATGCTGCTCTACACCCGGCTCGGCATCGACTCGCTCGACCGGCTGGAGCTGGCCGCCCGGCAAGGGGAGCTGCGCCAGGTGCCCGGCTTCTCCGCCAAGAAGGAGGCGGCGGTCCTGGCCGCCCTGGATCGCATGCGCCGCCTGGGCGACCGCCTCTCGATCGGGGCGGTCCTCCCGGTCGCCGAGGCCCTGATCGATGCGCTCCGACGGGTTCCGCAGGTCCTTCGGGCCGAAGTGGCGGGCTCGATCCGCCGCCGGCAGGAGACGGTGGAGGATATCGACCTGGTCGTCGCCACGAGTGATGCGCCGGCCGTTTTCCTCTGGGTGAAGGGGCTCTCCATCGCCGGCGAGGTGCTCATGGAGTCCGCCGACCACCTGACCCTGCTGACCAGCCTGGGCCGGCGGATCGACCTCATGGCGGTGCCGCCGGAGCGGTTCGGACGCGCCCTGCTGCTCATGACGGGGCCAGACGCACATCTGGGCGCCCTGGGGAAGATCCCCGAGGCGCCCACCGAAGCGGAGCTCTACCAGTCCCTCGGCCTGCCCTGGATCCCCCCCGAGCTGCGCCAGGGCCACGGCGAGCTGGAGGCCGCCCGAGCCGGCAGGCTGCCCCACCTGGTCACCCTGGCCGACCTGAAGGGCGATCTGCACAGCCACACCCGTGCCTCGGACGGGACCGCCACCCTCCTGGAGATGGCCGAAGCGGCCCGTGCCCTGGGCCACCAGTACCTGGCGATCTGCGACCACTCCCGCTCGCTCTCGATCGCATCGGGCCTGACCCCCGAGCGGCTCCTGGCCCAGATTGGCGAGATCCGCAAGCGAAACGCACAGTGGACCGACTTCCGTCTGCTGGCCGGCAGCGAGGTCGACATTCTGAAAGATGGCACCCTTGACTTCCCCGACGAGCTTCTCGCCCAGCTCGATGTGGTCGTCGCCTCGATCCACAGCCATATGGGGCTGGATGCCGACGCCCAGACCGAGCGGCTGCTGCGGGCGATCCGGAACCCGCACGTCGATATCATCGGGCATCCGACCGGGCGGGTGATCGGGCGGCGGGACCCCTACCCCTTTGACTTTGCGAGGGTCCTTCAGGCCTGCGCCGAGACCGGCACCGCCCTGGAGATCTCCGCCAGCCCGGCCCGCCTGGACCTGAGCGCCGAGATGGCCCGGCAGGCTCGGGAGCAGGGCGTACGGCTGGTGATTAACACCGATGCCCACACCACCCGGGAGCTGGAACTGCTCCCCTACGGAATCGGGCAGGCCCGGCGTGCCTGGCTGGAGCCCGCCAACCTGATCAACACCCTCGACCTGCCCGACCTGCTGAGCTGGCTCGAGCGCCCGAAGGGCCCGAACAGCTAATCCCGCTCCATCGTCCCGGTCACCTGCACGGCGGGCGCATTGGGCTGATCCATGGGCCGGGAGGTGGCGAGGAAGGAGAGCCGGTTGTTCTCCTGCATCACCAGATCATAGATCACCTTCTGGTTCTGCTCGACCTCCATCCACCGGAGGGTATTCTTGTTCGGTTTCATGATCCGGTCGCACTTCGGGAAGGAGGGCATGCGCCCCGCCACCTCCTCAAAGAGCTTCACCTTGAAGAGCCCCTGGTTGGACGGCTTGACCTCCAACTGCACCTTCAGCTCGTCGCTGCCAATGAACCCGGTGAAGCTGCCGGCCCAGGGGTAGTTCATCTGCCCGACGTGGCGGTCACGAACAGCATCGAACGGGAGCTTCACGGCGTCCAGCTCTTCATGGCTGGCGGTAACGAGGAGCACGTCTGCGTGGCTCATGCGCCGCCAGACCTGGTTGCAGGTGATGCCGATCGACTGCCCGGGCGGGATGATCGCCGGGTTTCCCAGACCGATCAACTGGGCGTTCTCAGCGTTAACCGGCAGCCCTGCCGGCACGACGTAGAACTCGATGACCACCCCGTGCGCCTCCTTGTGCCCCAGGTTCCAGACCGTGACACGTGGCCGTCCATCGGCTGCGACCCCGATATCGGATGATGCGAAGGGCGTGGCGAGCGGACGAGTCCCCACATCATCCGCCGCTGCCTTGATCACCAGGAAGCATTCATGCCGGGCCCTCTCCCATGACTTCCGCTGCATTGGAAATTCCCCCCAGAAGTTTCTGAGAGGGAATTCAGTCAATACTGCCAAAAAACCTCTTCCCTGGAAGATTATTGGTCCTGCACTACCGACCCGAGCGGCGGGGCAGTAAACCGGCGACCAATACCAGCAGAATTAGAAAGGGTGATGCAGCGAGCAGCGCAATGTAATAGCGGGCGTGGTAGCCATCGACTGTGCCCGCTGGAATGGCGGAGAGCAGGGGCATGAGCGCCAGGTGCCATGACTCGGCGAGGAAGTCAAACAGATCCGAGAGGCCGTCATACTCGGAGCGGCCCAGGTTCTCCCGCACGAACCGGTTGGTGGCCAGCAGGCCGGGGAACTGCCAGAGCAGGCCGATCGCAAGGGCCGCCAGGCCATGGCTCCAGCGGGGGAGCACGTCCAGGTCACCCGGGAGGGAGCGACCAGCCACCCAGACCAGCGCCAGGAAGATGAGCCCCAGGGGAATGGCGACCCAGGTCAGGTCGATCAGCAGGAAGACCAGGCCGGCCATGACGGTCTGCAGGCCATAGAGCGTCAGCGTGTAGCGGGCGATCTGCTTCAGCAGTGACAGCATGGCTACGGCCCCCCGTTCGGCAGGATCGGCTCAACAAGGGCCGACTCCGCAATTCGGTCCGGCACGACCCAGAAGGCGCCCTTCGGGTCCAGGTCATACCCTTCTTGCAGGTAGGCCCACCAGACGATCTTCGTGCAGTAGAAGAGCGCCTGCGAGTCCCGGGGGGCGAGCAGGTGGAAGGGCTTGCCCACCAGTGACTTGGCCCGCTCCACCGCCGCCGCCTTCACCTCAGGCGGGAGCTTCACCCGCAGGGCCCCGGCGTGGCTGTAGTACTCGTTGTACGCGGTCACGGGCCGGGGGGCCACCCCGGTCCGGAGGAAGTTGTCCATGACCATGCCATCGCCAATGTAGATCGCGGCGTGCGTCCAGTGGCCCCAGGAGGAGCCCGTATTGCCGCCCAGGACAATATCACCCGGCTCCAGCTGGCGAAAGTCGAACTCGTTGTACTCACCGTCCCAGAAGCCAACGCCAAAGGCGCCCTCGTTGACCAGGCGGCCCCACATGAAGGACCAGAGCTCCCGGGTAGCGGGGCGCATGGTGATGACGTTCCAGAGGATCATAAGACCCAGAGCCAGACTCCCCCACTTCAGCCAGCGCTGGATGATGACCATGGCGACCTCCTCCGCTTACTTGACCCGTCGCCCCTTCCGATTGATGTCGCTCAGGCGGCGGGCGGCGACCCACTCACCTGCGGGAGCCTTCAGCGGTGCGGCCTGGTGGACCGTCTTCTCCACGGCGGGCCGGCCCGCGGCCCAGGTGAAGAGGCCCATCTCCAGCAGGAAGGCGAGCCAGATCCACTCCTCCCCCACCGCAGCCACCTGCGGCCAGAGCAGGCCGAGGGTCGCCGGGACGGGGAGCATGGCCCCCTGCCAGAGGGTGACGATCCAGCCCGGCGCCCAGAACGGGAGGAGCAGGAGTGCGGGCAGTTGGACCCCCAGGGCGGCGAAGACGGCCAGGCGAGACGCGCTGACCGGCACCGCCCGCTTGAGGGCTTCGGCCGCCTCGGCCCGGAAGACCAGTGCCAGCCGGTAGATCAGCCAGAGCAGGAAGACGGTCACGGCGAGCCCCAGCCAGGGCAGGGCGTCGGCCAGGTAGAGGCCAACGCCGCCGAGGAGCAGTTGGGCCAGGAACAGGAGCAGCATCGTCTGCAAGATAAACTTCGGCGACATGACAACCACCTCTCTTGGGAGGGCGATGCTCTACCCGGCCACCCGGCCCTCCTGGTGCGCCAGGAAACGGCGGATCTCACCGGCGAGCATGTTCAGGTGTTCCGGATGCTTGTAGAGATCAAACCGGTCAATATCGACCCAGAGGACCGGGGAGTGCTCATAGGTGGAGATAAACCTCTCATAGCGGCCATGCAGCTCAGCCCAGTAGTCGGTGGGGACATGCTTCTCGGACTCCCGCCCGCGCTGCGCAATCCGGCCCAGAATCGTCTCCAGCGAGCCGGTCAGGTAGATCGCCAGATCCGGCCTGATCAACTGCCCGACCATGTTGTGGAAGAGGGCGGAGTAGGTAGCGTAGTCCCGGTCGGCCATCTTCCCGGAGTCGTGCAGCGCCCGGGCAAAGATGCCGACATCTTCGTAGATGGAGCGATCCTGAATATGATCCCGGCCCACCTGCTGAATATCGACGATATCCTTGTAGCGCTGGCCAAGGAAGTAGATCTGGAGATGAAAGCCCCAGGCCGCCTGGTCCTGGTAGAAGTCGGAGAGATAGGGGTTGCTGTCGACCCGCTCGAAGGAAGCGTCGAACTGGAGCAGGTCCGACAGGGCCCGGGTCAGGGTGGACTTGCCGGCCCCGACGTTGCCGATGACGGTAATGAACTTATAATCCCGCGGTTCCGGCCGCAGATGGGCATTCGTAATGCGGAACATGGTGGGCTCACTCCTCAGGCTGTTCTCGCGGGGGCACCGGCAAGCGCCTGGAGAACCCGCTCAATGAACCCCTGCTTGTCCTGGCTGTTGCTGACCAGGTCGAGGTTCGTCGTGTCAACGGTCAGGACCGGGGTGGTGCCAACGTAGCGCTCGGGCTCGGCGAAGTAGACCTCGTACTCCTCCGCCAGCCGGCGGATATACTCCGGGTCCATGTTCCGCTCGAAGGACCGATCCCGGCGGCGGATGCGCTCCATGACGACCGAATGGTCGGCCTTGAGATAGACGATCAGGTCGGACTTGGGGAGGTCATCGGTCAGGACGGCGAAGAGCTGCATGTACTTCTCCCGCTTCGAACCCTGGAGCGTCAGCCCGGCGAAGACCCGATTCTTGATCACGTTGTAGTCCGAGACCACGACAGTGCCCCGATCCAACCGCTTCGCGGTATCCTCGAGCTGCTTCACCCGGTTGAGCAGGAAGAAGGTCTCAAGCTGGAGCGCCCAGGCGTCCCGGTCCTGGTAGAAATCCTTAATGAATGGGTTCTCCTCCACGATCTCGAAGAGGATCTCGCCCCGCAGGGCCTCGGCCAGCATGCGGGTCGCCGTAGTCTTCCCGACCCCGATCACGCCCTCGACTGAAACGAACACAGGCAAAGCCTCCTCGGCCCGGCGTCTGACTTACCAGACGACTCCCCCAGATATAGGGGTGGTGGGTGCGATTTTAGCCATAGATATAGGGGTCGCCGCATTGAATTAGCCGAGATGGGGCGGGAATTCCTGCCTCGGAAAGAACAAAAGTTTTGGCCTCGTAAAGGCGCGCAAGGGCCGGGCTCCAGAGCAGAGCCCGGCCCAGCATTCTCAGTTCGGCAGCTCGAAGACCCAGGGACCTTCCTGGTAGAAGTTCAGCGACGGGACTCGAATGGCAACCGGCTCGACCCCATTCAGTTCGATCGAGAACCTCCGCCACTGCACGCCGTTGTAGCCACTGGAGCCCTCGCTCCTGGCCCCCTTGGTCTCCTGGTCCTGCCCGTCAGCATTCAGAAGCTCGAGCCGGCCCAGACCGACTAGATCGGTGTTGTCGGCCCACTGGAAGCTGGCCTGCAGGACGCCATCTTGTACGGTCCAGCCCTCCGAGGTGATCGTGACACCTTCGGCCGTCAGCGTAGCGCCCTCCGGGGGAACCATGAGATCCACCTGAACCGGGCGGATCTGGCTGGGGAAGACCAGTCTGGCCGGCCCGGTCACCGCCGGGAGAATCACCGTATGGCTGTTCCCAGAGCCGTGGGTCTGCGTGGAGACCAGCTTCCGGCCTTCGAACTCCAGCCAGGGCGTTGAGCTGCGCTCCGGTCCGTAGGTTGCGCTACCCGTCATCTGCGGGCCGAGGGTCCGGTAGCGGACGATCGTCTCCGCCGGGGTATAGACCACGGAGTCGACCGCCACACCCACCCCGGCAATCTCCTTCACCTGGTTGACAATGACCTCTCGGGATGCATTAGCGGTCCGCTTGACCTCGATCGGCAGTCTCTCCGTCGTGTCATCATCAAAATGAATCTGCAGATCCAGCGTCGCCTCCTCGGTGGGAATGGCGTAGGTTGTCACCATACCGATCAGACCGAGGGGTGTCTGCTTGGGCTCCCCACTCCACCAGGAGCCCACACCCTCATTATTCACCCGCGAGATGACTGCGTAAGGAGCCCTTTCGACAGGCTTGGCAAGCGACGGGAAGGGGTCCCGCACCTCCACCGGCTGGCCGTCGTTGGCACCGGCTGTCTTCGGCGGCGCCTCCCAGCCCGTGATCTGGTAGAAGACGGTGGTCCGCCCTTTGTCGGCGACAACCCCCAGCACCCGGAAGGTCATGCCCTCATGGGTCGCCTCGGCCAACGGCTGCTGAATGAAGCCCATGTCATAGGCCCACTTCAGACCGGCATCTTCCATGATCATCTCCTTGACCACCGGCCCCACCAGCGGCCACTCGGACGCAGCCCCGGCCCAGGACGGGAAGGTGGCCCCCGCCGTCAGAATCAGGGCCGCAGCAGCAGCCGTAGCTGTCAGCCAGCGAGCCCAGCGCCGCTTGCGCGGTGCATGCGGAACCACGGTGGGCTCCTCCACGGGGCCGCTCACCATAACCGGCGCCTCCACGGCCTCCGGGTCCGCCTCGCCCACGCGGGCCTTCACCATCGCCTCCAGGTCCAGGGTCGGCTCGCCGGCCTGCGCCCAGCGCTTCAGCCCCTGACCAAGGCGGTTCTCGAAGCTATCCTTTGGCATCATAGTGCCTCTCTCCTCTGCTCTTCGTCCATCTGCCGCAAGAGTTCCAGGGCCTTACCCAGCCGGGACTTGACCGTCCCCACCGGAATCCCCAGCTCATCGGCGATCTCCTGCTGCGACAGGTCCAGCATGTATCGCATGACGATTACCGGGCGAAGGTGGTCGCTCAGCCGGGCGACCATCTCCCAGGTGGCCTGCGCCTCCACATCGGGGCCGGGCACGGTGTCGGGGAGGTAGGCGACCAAGTCATCGACCGGGAAGGTGCGCTGCCGGGCGTCCAGGATCCGGCGGCACTGGCGGATCAGGATCCGGCGCATCCAGGCGCCGAAGGCGTGCTCACCGCCCCGCAGTTCAGCGAAGTGCTGGTAGCCGGCCAGTGCCATCTCCTGCAGCGCATCCTCCGCGTCCGGGCGGTTGCCCAGCATGGCCAGGGCGATCCGCTCCAGGTAGCCCTGGTGCGCCCGTAACAGTGGGAAATAGTTCATGGCGGTTTCCTTTCTGAGAGATCTCTCACACAGAAAGAGCGGCGAGAGAGGGATGTCGTTCGCGGTCCTCCCCCTCTTTTTCGGAACGGACGTCAAGATCCCTGCGATATCGCGCAAGAATCTGATAGTGATGGGTTGACATACCGGAAGGCAGGTGGCAATGTATATATCAGATGACCGATATATGTGGAGGTGCGTGTCGTGATCGATGGCATTCCGGGTGTTTTGGACCGTGGCGAGTTCAAGGATTCCCTGAAGAAGGCCCTGGCTGCGGAGGAGACTGTCTCCATGGCCCTTATGGACGGAGACGCCTTCCTGGACCTCAATGAGACCCTGGGCGAAGAGGCTGGTGACCGGCTCCTCCTCTTGCTCGGGGAGGTCCTGACGGCCGGCGCCGCAGCGAATGGCTGGCAGGTCGGGCGGATCGGCGGCGACGAGTTCGCCCTCTTCCTGCCGGGTGTCAGCCTGGAGCGGGCCTTCCTGGCCATGGATGCGCTGCGGACCGAACTCGTCAAGAAGATGGACGGGCCCTTCGACCCGATCAAGCCGACCTTCTCGATTGGCGTGGTCAACTACCCGCGCGATGCGAAGGATGTCAATGACCTTTTCCGGCAGGCGGAGAACGCCCTCTTCCAGGCGAAGGAGGCGGGCCGCAACCAGGTGGCGCTCCCCTCCAAGGAGGAGATGGTCCTCCGCTCCTGCTACTACAACACTACCCAGCTCGCCCGGCTGAGGAAGCTGGGGGAGCAGGTGAAGAAGAAGGAGTCGGTCCTCCTCCGCGAGGCGCTGGATGACCTGCTCCGCAAGTACGACGTGAAGTAGTCGAGGCCACCGGGAGGTGGGCAGTATGATGGGAGCGCTCCTGGGTCTTCTTCTCTTCCTCGCCCTCTTCGGTCTCCTGCACCTGCCATACGGATGGCTCCTGGCAGCCCTGCTCCTGGGGGGTGCCGGCTGGTGGCTGGAGCAGCGGTTCCGTCAGATGCGCCACCTGGCGGAGCACGACGAGTTGACGGGCATGCAGAACCGGCGACCCTTCGAGCGCCGGCTATCCGCCGTCTGCCACAGCCAGCAGGCCAGCCTGCTCTTCATGGAACTGGACAACTTCGGCCTGATCAACAAGCAGTATGGCCACCTGGTAGGCGACCAGGCGCTGCTCAGCATCTGCCGGATCCTGGAGCAGTCGACCCGGCAGAGCGACCTCCTGGCCCGATGGGGCGGCGATGAGTTCGTCCTCCTGCTGCCCGGCACGACGGCGGATGCGGCCCTCCGCCTGGCGGAGCGGATACGAAAGCTGGTGGAGGAGAGCCCATACCGACACGGGAGCATGGAGATCCCCCTCAGCATAAGCACCGGCGTGGCTGCCCTGGCCCGTCCCGGGGAGGCCCCCGCCGACCTGCTCCGCAGGGCCGAGGAGGCCCACCGGGTTGCCAAACAGCGCAAGAACACGGTTCACCTCGGTGCTTGATTTAGATTTCTATACCGAACGTCCACAGTATGTTCACGCTCCGTTCAGGAACGCTTCAGGTTTGGGTGGCATCATGAAGCCATGATCCACACAACCTCCTGAAAGGAACGTGAAGCCCATGAACCTGAAGCACAGAGCTGCCCTGATTGCCGGCTCCGTTGTGATCTCCGCGGGCCTCCTCACCGGCGCCGCCCTGGCGGCGACCGACGGTACCGTCCCGACCCCTGCGGCCGTTGCCGCCGCTGTGACCGGCCGCCTCGAGCAGGCGGTGGCCGACGGCAGGATCACCCAGGCCGAGGCCGATGTGATGCAGCAACTGGCCGACCTCCGGGCCTCGGTCATGGCAAAGCTGCAGACCGACTCCCAGGCGATCATCGACCAGGCCGTGACCGACGGCAAGATCACCCAGGAGCAGGCCGACAACATGCAGAAGTACGGCGGTCGCGGCTTCAAGGGGCACGGCCGTCCCGGCGGCCGCGGTGATTTCCAGAAGGGAGGTTTCTTCAAGGCCCCACTGACCCAGGACTCGCAGGATACCGAGACCAACTAAGGCCATCCAAGACGAACTGGTCCCACACGGCAGAAAGGCCCTCGCGGGCGGTGCGCGGGGGCCTTTTTGCTCATTGCCCGCTCCCCATCCTTTCTGATAACGTGCGGGAGAAGAGAGGTGCCGCCATGCAAATCAAGACACGCTCCCTGGTTTTCGCAGCGATTGGACTCGGCCTGGCGATCGCTGTCCAAGCCCTGCGCTTGGGACAGACCGTAACCGGCCCCACCGTGAACGCTGTCCTCGATACCACCGCCGCACTGGCCGGTCCCCTGGCTGGGGCCGCCGCCGGAGTCCTGACACCGATCACCGCCCTCCTGCTCGGCCAGCTCGCCCCGCCCCTCGCCCCCGCCGTCCCGTTCATCGCCCTGGCCAACGGGCTCATGGTCTTCACCTTCGCCTGGTCGCTCCGGTACCATCCGGTCCTGGCAGTGCTCCTCTCCGCCGTGGTCAAGTTCGGCGCCCTGTACATTCCCGTGCACTTCTTCCTGAAGCTCCCGCCGCCGGTCACGGTGGCCCTGACCTGGCCCCAGCTCTTCACCGCTCTGATCGGTGGGGCAGTTGCCGCCGCTCTGGTGCCGATCCTCAGACGGGCCGGGCTGCTCCCATCGGCCGCATAAAAAAGGCGCCAGTCACCGTTCGCATGGTGGCTGGCGCTTCGCTATGCCTAGATCTCCTCACCCGGGCGCAGGTAGGTACCGGACTTGCCGCCCGTCTTCTTCACCAGGCGGACCTCCCCGATGACCATCCCCTTATCCGCCGCCTTCGCCATATCGTAGATGGTCAGGGCAGCGACGGAGCAGGCGGTCAGGGCCTCCATCTCCACGCCGGTCTTGCTGACGGTGGCGACCATCGCCTCGATCAGCACCCGGCTGCCGGGTTCATCGAACGAGAAATCGACCGATGCACTGGTGATGGGGAGCGGATGGCAGAGCGGGATCAGCTCGCCGGTCCGCTTGGCCGCCAGGATGCCGGCCACCCGAGCCACGCCGATCACATCGCCCTTGGGCACGCCGCCGGACTGGATCAGGGCGAGGGTCTCGGGCTTCATACGCACCTCGCAGCGGGCGATTGCCACCCGCTCGGTCTCCTTCTTGGCGCCTACATCTACCATGCGGGCATGGCCCTGTGCATCCAGATGAGTCAGTTCAGACACGTTGCTTCCTCCCGGTTAGCCACCGATGCCATGCATGACACGGAGGGTAAAGTCGGAGTCCTTATCGTCGAAGTTGTGCTCCCGGGGCTTCTTCAGGATCGCATCGGCCATGAGGGCGGAGAGTTGCTCCATGGTCGCTTCGGGATTGCGGATGATGGGCTTCAGGTCGACCTCGTGGACGTGGCCCAGGCAGGGGTTGATCTTGCCGTCAGCGGAGAGGCGGATCCGGTTGCAGTCGCCGCAGAAGCACTCGGTCACGGCGGAGATAAAGCCGACGGTCCCCTTCGCCCCGGGAATGCGCCAGTACTTGGCCGGCCCGTTCCCCTTGATCCCCTCGCGGACGGGCTCCAGGTCCTCGAACTCGTTCATGATCATCTCCCGCATCTCGGCGGCGGGGACGAGGTTATCCCAGGTGAACTCGTAGGCTTCGCTGAAGGGCATCACCTCGATATACCGGACATGGATCGGCTTGTCGATGGTGAGGCGGGCCATGTCGACGACCTCATCCTCATTCCAGCCGCGGATGACGACCATGTTCAGCTTGACCGGCTCCATGCCCAGCTCCAGGGCGGCATCGACGGCCTCCAGGACGGGGCCGGGGTCGCCGTAGAGGCGGGCGATCTTCTCGAAGCGGTCGGGCTTGAGCGTATCGAGGGAGACGTTGATCCGGTCGAGCCCCGCCTCCTTCAGCTCCTTCGCCATGGGGGCGAAGAGGAGGCCGTTCGTGGAGAGGGAGACATCGGTGATCCCCATGGGCTTCAACTGGCTGATGAACCAGGGCAGGTCCTTGCGGACCAGCGGCTCGCCGCCGGTAATGCGGATGCGGTCAATGCCAAGTCCGACGCCGGCCTTGATTACCTTTAGGAGTTCCTCGTAGGAGAGGTATTCATCACGGGGCCGGAGCTGAACGCCCTGCAACGGCATGCAGTAGACGCAGCGGAAGTTGCAGCGGTCGGTGACCGAGACCCGCATGTAGTTGATCTTACGCCCCCACTGGTCGATCATCTAGTCGATCTCTCCTTTGGATGTACTGGCCTTGCTCGGCCTCGGGTCTTCGCTCGGCCTCGGGTTTCGCCCGGCGGGTCTTCACTCGGCCTCGGGTTTCGCCCGGCGGCCCTTCACTCGGCCTCGGGTTTCGCCCGGCGGCCCGCTTGTCGCCAAGGGGCACTACGGCCCGTTTTGGGCCATAATCGGAACCGCTGTTCGGGTAGGGGCTTGGGCGACGCACCCCCGATTATGGCTGCAAGAGTCCGGCAGGGGCCTAGTGCCCCTAGGCTCCGGCACGACGCCGCCTACGGCGAAGCCCGGGCCTCCCTCACGGCTTGCATGGGAGCGGGACAGCGGGATGGCCGAAGCACTCGCCCAGCGGGCCTCTCTCGCTTTGCGGTCGGGCCACGGTCGGGTTGGGCGAGGGTTGCGAGCGGGTTGCGAACGGGTTACGAGCAGGTTGCGAGCGGGTTGCGCAAGCCACGTCCGACGGGCGCTTGCGGGATTCTCACCACCGACAACCACCCACCCCACCGGCAACGCTCGGGTTCACCGCACTAAGCGAGGCTCGGGCTCCACTGTAGGCGGCGTTCGTGCCGGAGTTTAGGGGCAGTAGGCCGTTACCCAACGTTCGAGACCAGAATCGGCGGTGCGTAGCCTAAGCTCGTACAGAAGCAGCGGTTCCGATTCTGGTCCCTTCACGGGGCCGTACTGCCCCTTAACGACTAGCGGGCCGCCGGGTGGAACCCGAAGCCGAACACCCCCGCCGGGTGGAACCCGAAGCCGAGCACCCCCGCCGGGTGGAACCCTAAGCCGAGCGCACCCGCCCAGCCTCGCTGCAGTCATACCCGCCGAGCCCCTCCACCGCCTGCTGGAACTCCGGCGAGCGGACCATCTCCAGGACCGCCTGCACCCCCGGCTCATGCTCCAGCTCAGCCGGAATGCAAAGCTCGTACTCCTCCCAGGTGACCGGTACGAAGTCCAGGTCCATCGCCTTGGCGGCGGAGAGGATCCCCAGCCCCGTGTCCGCATCCCCCGATTTGACGGCGGCAGCCACATTCAGATGCGTGAAGTGCTCCCGGCCATATCCCTGCACCTGGCGAGGGTCGATGCCCGCCTGCTTCAGGTGGTAGTCCAGCAGGAGCCGGGTCCCCGCCCCCCGCTGCCGGTTGATATAGCTCACATCCGCCCGGGCCAGGTCCTCAAAGCCCTTGATCCCCTTGGGATTGCCCTTCGGGACGATAAACCCCTGCTCTCGCCGGGCCAGCAGCACCAGCAGCGCCGGGCGCCCCAGGTACCGCTTCACATAGCTGATGTTATACTCGCCCGACGCCTCATCCAGCAGGTGAACCCCCGCCATGTGCGCCTCGCCCCGCTTCAGGGCCATCAGCCCGCCCTGCGAGCCGACGTGGGCGCTGGAGAGGTAGAAGCCCGTCCCCCTGCGCCGCAGGAAGGAGCCCATCAGATCGAGCGATGTATCATGCGAGCCGGTCACCACCACCGTCTCCTGGATCTCCTCCATCGGACGGAACAGTTCCACATCCACCGTCTGCCCCTCGCCGGTCCCCTCACGCCCCGCAGGGACGACCAGGAGCCCATCGGCACGGACCAGGCTGGAGATCACCCCGGCGCCCTTCCCCATGGGAGTGGCCACCAGCTTCTCGCCCACCCGGCCCAGCTTCACCCGCACATAATCCTCCACACCCATGGGCGATGTGAGCCGCCGTGCGAGGGTCGCCTGGACGGTCGGCCGCCTCGGCACCGGTCGACCCAGCGCCCGATAGACCAGCGGCTTCACGAAGAGATCGGCGGTCAGCCAGGTCGAGACCGGGTAGCCCGGCAGACCCACAAAGGGCTTGCCGTCGATCAGGCCCATCATGACCGGCTTGCCAGGCTTGATCGCCACGCCGTGGGCCAGGACCGTGCCCAGCTCACCCAGGACGTGGACGGTGAAATCCTCACTACCGGCGGATGAACCGGCGTTGACGATCACAATGTCGGATGATGCAACCGCCGCCTGGACCGATGACTTGATCAGGTCGTAGTCATCCTTCAGAATCGGATGGCGCACCGGCTTGCCGCCCCACTCGGTCACCGCCCCGAGGACGACCCGGGAGTTGAACTCGATGATCTCCCCGGACTGCGGATCGGGCTTCGGTTCCACGATCTCCGTACCCGTGGGGATGAAGGTGACGACCGGCTTGCGGATCACATCGACCTCCATGACGCCGGACGCGAGCAGCGCACCCATGTCCTGGGGCCGGATCGTATGCCCCTCGGGCAACAGGATCTCGGTAGCGACCAGGTCCTCGCCGATCGGGCGCACATCCTGCCAGGGAGCGACCGGGGAGAGGATCTCGCAGCGAGCGCCGGCCTTGTAGTTCTCATCGATCAGGTTCACATGCTCCACCATGATCACGGCGTCGCACCCCGGCGGGACGGGATCGCCGGTATCGACCCAGAAGGCCTGCTCGCCGAAGGTCAGGGTGAGCGGGTTGGTCTCGTTGGCCCCGAAGGTATCGCCGGCCTTTACGGCCACACCATCGACCGCCGATGCGTTGTAGTGCGGTGCGGAGATCCGGCAGGCCACCGGTCTGGCGGTAATGCGGCCCAGGGAATCATCAACCGGAATCGTCTCGGTCTTGGGACCCCACCCGGAGGCGTCAAGCGCGGTCAGGAGGCGTTGCAGGGCCTCATCCGGTGCGATGGAGTCGAGATAGATCTTGCGCTGGCTCATACGAGTAGCTCCACCTCCACCTCTTGTCCGGCCAGGATCCCTTCCCGTGCCGATGGAATGATCAGCAGTCCGTCGGCCTTGACCAGTGTCGAGATCAGGCCGGACTTGCCGTGGACCGGCTCGGCCCAGACCTCGCCATCCTGCCGGAAGAGCCGGACCCGTACGGCGTCGGTCCGACCGGTGGCCGAGGCGACGTTCTTGGTCAGCTTCGCCCGCACCTTCGGCTCGAACTCCGGCTCCGCCGGGAGCCCCTGCATCTGCCGCAGGAGGGGCTGGACGAAGAGGCCGTAGACCACCTGCGCTGAGACCGGGTGACCGGGGAGGCCCACCACCGGCGTGTTGCCGGCCATGGCCAGGATCGTCGGCTTTCCTGGCTTCAGCTTGACGCCGTGGACGAGGGTCCCCGGCTTCCCCAGCCTGTCGATCAGGATCGATGTCATGTCCCGTGTGCCCACGCTGGAGCCCCCTGAGACGAGGATCATATCGTACTCCATGCCCTTGTTCAGCAGGGCGGAGATCTCCTGCTCCTTATCGGCGGCCAGGCCGAGGTAGGTGGGGAGGCCACCGTCCCGCCGGACGAGGGCGGTCATCGCTGCCCCGTTCGACTCCCGGATCTGGCCGGGGCCGGGCTCCTGGCTGGCGGGGACCAGCTCATCGCCGGTGGAGATAATGGCGACCCGGGGCTGGCGGATCACGCTCACCTCCGTGACGCCGGCGTGGGAGAGGATCGCCAGCTCCTGCGCCCGGATCACCTGGCCGGCCGGCATGAGCACCTCGCCGGCCCTGCAGTCCTCGCCCCGGTACATGACGTTCTCGCCGGGGGAGGCCGGGCGGACGGCGCCGATCTCATCATCGGTCATGGATTCGGTATGTTCGATCATCACCACGGCATCGGCCCCGTCGGGCAGGGCGCCGCCGGTGGCGATCTTCTGCGCCTCACCAGGGCCAAGCGGGATCGTGGGCGCCTTGCCCATGAAGATCTCGCCGGTCACCATCAGGTAGGCGGGGAGCCCTTCCGAGGCGCCGAATGTGTCCGAGGCCCGTACGGCGAAGCCATCAACGCTGGAGCGGCTAAACGGCGGCAGGTCGGTCGATGCGTGGATCGCTTCCGCTACGACCCGACCGAGCGCCCGGTCCAGCGGGACCACTTCGGCCTGGACCGGCAGCCCTTTGGCCGCCGTCAGGAGGAGCGAGCGAGCCTCTTCTACGGGTTTGAGTTCAAAAAACTCCATGACGACATCCTCCCTTCAAGTACAGGGGCGCGGAGCCCCCTCCGCGTACCGCACGCACGCAAGGACCCCGACAACAAAAATGGCTACCTTCCACGTGGAAGATAGCAGAACAGACCCGGCAGTTCCGATCCTGCCAAGTGCTCCGCCCCTTTCCAACTGGGAGGCCCTCCCGTTTCCGAGATGACCCTTGCCCGACGGCGACTCTGCCGCCAGGGCCGGTCGGATGGCCATAGACAACGCCTTAGGCCACACGACTCGGGACGATCCGATGAAGTTGCTTAGTCCTTATTATACGTTTACCCGAATCCACGACGCAAGCAAACCACGGCGGATTGATACATAGGAACTAAGGGAATCTGGCGACTAGTGGGGTAGAGGAGTGGTCCGATTTGCCAAGGAGCCGCTTCTGGCAGGTCTTCCGAGTTGCGGCGACATACGTGGGTACCGTGGTCGGGGCGGGGTTTGCCTCGGGGCAGGAGACGCTCCGCTTCTTCGCCGCTTACGGCCGGCTGGGCCTGGTCGGGGTGGCGGTCGCCACGCTCCTCTTCTGCGCCCTGGGCGTCATCATTATGGATCTGGGGCACCGGCTGAGGGCACGAACCCACAGGGAGATCCTGCATCATCTATGTGGTCCCTTTATTGGACGTATGATGGACATTTTGGTGACGCTTTTCCTGGGCGCAACATTGACCGTCATGGTGGCGGGGGGCGGCGCCGTCTTCGCTGAGCAGTTGGGGCTGCCCAAGTCGCTCGGGGTGCTGGTCACGGCAGTCCTGACCAGCCTGACGATCCTGGCGGGCATGCGGGGGATCATGGCGGCAAACTCGGTCGTCGTGCCCATGTTGACCGGCTCAGTCCTGCTTCTTTCGATGGGGTCGGTGCACCACCACGGGCTCGGGGCGATCCTGCGGTCGGCTCTGCCCTGGCCGGCACTGGCCCCGGTCGAGGCCTGGTGGCTGGCTGCCCTGCTCTACGTGGGGTATAATCTCGTGCTCTCGATCTCGGTGCTCGGGCCGCTGGGCGCCAAGGTGGAGGATCGCTCGACCCTCTGGCTGGGCGGCCTGGCAGGCGGGCTGATGCTGGGGGTGCTGGCGGCGGGCATGAAGCTGGCGGTCAGCGTGCACCTGCCGCAGATCGGCGCCGTGGAGATCCCCATGCTCTTCCTCGCCCGGTTCCATATCCAGCCGGTTCAGTGGTTCTATACGCTGATCCTCTGGGCCGAGATCTACACCACGGCGATCGCCTGTGCATACGGCTTCGCCACCCGGGCGACGGAGATGCTCGGGCTGCGTTACCGAGAGGTTGTACTGGGGGTGACCGTGATCGCCCTACTGGGCAGCGGGGTCGGGTTCAGCCGGCTCCTCACCCTCCTCTATCCGGCCTTCGGCTTCACGACCCTGTTGGTGCTGCTGGCCCTCACCGTGGAACCGCTGCGCCACTCGCCTGAGTGACCCGAGTGCCCCCGGCTTGCCCTGCCAGCCGGGGGCTTCCATTCTCTGCATAGCTCTTCGGGAGGCTGGACATCCTTACTCAGAGACTTGGGGGGTGCTGCGTCATGTCGAAGGGTTGGAAGCGTTTCTTCGTGGCCGACCTGACACCACCATCGCCCTCCTTCTCGCTGGGAGACTGGCAGGAGCATCCGGAGTCCGACCCCCAGTTCACAGAACCCGAGAGTCCGCTTACCGAGCCGCTTCACACTCGGGGTGAGCCGCTCAGTCAGTCCCTGGCAGAGAACGAGTCCTGGCTGAAGAAGCAGTTCATGCTTTCCACCAGCCAGGGGCTCAACCTTCGTCCCCTGCTGATCGGACAGACTCCGATCGAGGGGTTGATCGCATTCCTTGAGGACCAGGTTGACTGGCAGCATTTGAACCGGACCACCCTCACTCCCCTCATTGACACCCCCATGGAGGAGACAGTGGTCAGGGACCCCAGGGCGCTGATCCAGCGGGTGCTGACGGAAACCCAGGCCACCAGCGAGAACGACCGGACCAAGCTGACCAACGCCCTGCTAACCGGCTCCGCCATCGTCCTGATTGACGGGGTCAGCGAAGCGATCATTGTAGAGGTCAAGGGCTGGGCCAAGCGATCCGTTGACCGCCCCACCGCTGAACTCTCGGTCCGCGGCCCCCAGGAGGGGTTTACCGAGGATATCCGTACGAACCTCTCCCTGGTTCGGCGCAGACTCCGAACAGCCGACCTGATGATCGAGCGCGGTCATGTCGGGCGTATCTCCCAGACCGACGTCGCCATGCTCTATCTGAAGTCGGTAGCCAATCCGAAGTTGGTGGAGGAGACCCGGCGACGACTCCGCTCGATTGACATCGACTACATTGCGGACAGTGGTAGCCTGGAGCAGTTGATTGAGGACCGGCCCTTCTCAATCTACCCGAACATCCTGGCAACCGAGCGGCCCGACAGGGTGGCCGCTCAGGTCGCCGAGGGATACGTGGCCTTGCTGGTTGGCAACACGGCCTACGCGCTGATCCTACCCGCCACGATCCCCATGTTCATCCACTCCCCGGAGGACGCCTATCTGCGCTGGCCCTACGCCTCCTATATCCGCCTGATCCGGGTCCTGGCCTTCTTTGCGGCCCTCCTCATCCCCGGGCTCTACGTCGCAATCGCAAACTTCCACCAGGAGATGATCCCCACCTCCCTCATGCTGGCAATCTCGGGCACCCGTGAGACGGTGCCCCTTCCGGTTGTCATGGAGGTGTTAGTCATGGAGTTAATGTTCGAACTGATCCGGGAGGCCGGTGTACGAATCCCGACGGTCATCGGCCCGACGATCGGCATAGTAGGTGCACTGATCCTCGGGCAGGCAGCCGTTCAGGCGGGTGTGGTCAGCCCGATCCTGGTGATTATCACCTCCGGTACCGCCCTCGCCTCTTTCGCCATTCCTAACTACAGTCTGCAGTACAGCGTCCGGTTGCTGCGGTTCGCCTACCTGCTGGCGGGGGCGGTGTTCGGCCTCTTCGGCATCACCCTGCTCTTCCTGGCGGTCACCATGCAACAGGCGACCAAGAACTCCTTCGGCGTACCTTGGCTCAGCCCGGTCACCCCCTACCGGCCCATGGGCGATACATACATTCGCCTCCCCACCTGGGCGCAGCAGAACCGACCTGCCCATATACGACCACAGGACCGGCAACGCCAAACCCGGGACCCGCGCCCCTGGGATCCCAGGCCGGCTCATCCTCAACAAGGCGGTGACGACGATTACCCATCATCTCGGTAGCCGCGAAGTAACCTCGATAGCCGTGCTCTTCGTGGGAGCCAAGATCTTTTTGGCCTTCCCCAGGACCCTTGCGGAACTGGGCGGCCCGGCCGCATGGATGATCGTCTTGATCGGCGGATTGACTGCCTCATTGACCGTCATCGCGATACTCGGAGTACTGACACACTTCCCCGGAAGGTCGTTGCCAGAAGCGACAGAAGCCGTCCTCGGGCCCGTGATTGGCAGTCTGGTCAATCTCGCCTACGCTGCCTTCTTTTACTTCGTCGGCTTTATCGGGCTTCGGGAGTTCAGCGAGAATATCGTGGCGGCGATCCTCCCCCGGACCCCTCTGCCGGCGGTCCTGATCGCCTTTCTGGCAGTGATCGTCTACGGTTGTCTCCTGGGGGCGGAGGCGATTGCCCGGACCGCCTGGTTCGTCGCCCCCTTTACGGTTGCCGGAGTGATCGCACTCCTGGGCGGGGGGCTCGTCACCTACCGGGCGACAAACGCCCTCTATCCATTCTGGGGGCCGGGTGGCCTCGAAATCGCCGGCTGGGGAGTCCTGAGCGTCTCACTCTTCAGCGAGATCCTGATCGTGGGCGTTCTGGGGGCGGAGTTACGCCAGCGCGAGAAGTTGGTGAAGGCCGCCTGGTGGAGCCTGCTGATGGGCGGCCTCTTCTTGCTAGGAACGGTGCTTGTTCACCTGGTCGTCTTCCCCTACCCCAGTTCGGCTCGGGTCAGCTTCCCGCTGCTCGAGATCAGCCGGTTAATTGTCACGGGACGCTGGCTGCAGCGAGTGGAATCGGTCTTCTTCGTGATCTGGGTCATGGTGGGGGCGCTGAAGGTCAGTGTGGCGCATTACGGTTGCTGCCGCACGCTCGCACATATTGTGCGCCTGCCCCGGTACCAGTATCTGGTGATACCGCTGGCTGTGACGCTCTACAGTGCTTCCCTCCTTCCGCCCAACCTTACGACAGCGGTGGACCTCGACGCAAACATTCTGCGGAGTGTGGGCTGGATAATCTCCCTGGCACTCCCGCTCCTCACCTGGCTGGTGGCAGTTCTGCGCAACGGAAGGAGAGCTGGTCGTGCGGCGTAAGTTGGCCTTCTCGCTCTCCTTGGCATTCGCACTGCTTCCCGTGGCGGGCTGCTGGGACGCAACCTCGCCGGAGCACATTGCATGGGTCGCAGCGGTTGGGGTGGACAAGGGGAGCGAAGGGAACTTCCTCTTCACCTTTCAGACCGTGCTACCCAAGGCGGCGGCCTCGGGGGCCAGCGGCGGTGGCGGTGGTGGTGGTGGTGGTGGTGGTGGTCAAGGACACAGCTACGTGGTCTACTCGGTCGAAGCCCCTGACGTGATTACCGCCATTGAAATGAGCGACGCCTTCGTGGCGCGCCGGGTCAATCTGCTCCACAGCAAGGCGCTGATCCTTGGGGAGGAGGTTGTGGAGGAAGGTGTTGGCAGGTTGATCGCCCCAGCCATTCGCTACCGCGAGTTCCGCCGGACACTCTACGTAATGGTCAGCCGGGGGACAGCTCAAGAGTTTATTCGTCAAGCACAGCCGCGGCTGGAGACAGATCCGGGGCTCTGGTACGAGGTCATGATGACTTGGCAAAAGGAGATGAATCTGGTTCCGCCCGTACGGATTCACGAGTTCGCCCTTGCCATGGAACGGCCGGGCCTAGGGGCGAGGGCTGGCGTGGTCGCCGCACGCCACGACATTGCGTCAGGTGGAGCGGAGACCCGGGAGCCGGGCGATCCCGGCGGAAGGTTTGGCTCCCCCGCCGCCGTTTTGGCAGGTGATGTAGATCGTCAGGGAGAGATTCCTGTTGAGTTCATTGGGACAGCCGTCTTCAAGGCAGACAAGCTGAAGGGCTACCTGACCGGTCAGGAGACCCGAGCGGTGGCGCTCCTGAGAGGGGAGTTGGATCGGCGCACCCCGGTCTCCGTGCCCGATCCGAAGCACCCGGACCAGCGGGTGGTTCTACTGGTCCAGAATCAGGCCCAACCCCAGATAACCGTCCGGCGGAACGGCGAACAGGTCCACGTCTCGTTTGTTATTCGTGTCGAGGGCGATATTGGCAGTGTGCCTTCCGTGACCGATTACACGGAGCCAGAGTCCATGGCCTTGCTGGAGAAGGCGGTGGAACGCTATATGAGCCGCATCGTGCAGGATGTATTGGAGACGTCCTTGGGAGAATGGGGTACCGATCTCTACGGGATCGGCGACCGGCTAAAGCCCACCTTCCCCACCATCCAGGATTGGATCGCCTGGGACTGGGGAACGAAAGTGGATCAAGTCACTTTCGACTCGCACCTGGTCTTCCACGTGCGCCGTCATGGCCTTCAGGCGGAACCGGCGAAGCCACAGGGGTAACCTATGACAATCGTTTTGAACGGGCTGATGGGCCTCTGGGCGGGGTTCTACCTGGCCAGCCTTGCTGTGGGGCTCTGGAGACAGGAGAACCGGCGAGGAGCTGTGCTGACAGCGGTCCTGGCAGCTGGCGTAGTGCTCTTCCCCCCGTTCGCCCAGTGGATCCTGCTCACTCGCCAATAGCGGAGCAGCCCCGGTCAGCAGATGCCGACCAGGGCTGCCTCTCTATCTCTTCCCTGCCAATACCGGCGTAGGCTCCGGGGCCTCCCGACCGATCCTCACCCAGCCGGCAACCGTGGCGACCCGCTCGCCCAAATGGCGGGCAGCACCCAGTTCCGCCTCACTCACCCCATGCTCCGTGCCTACTGCGCTGGCCCCGTACGGGTTGCCGCCGGCGCCGAAGACCACCTGGTCCGTGTAGCCGGGGGCCGCCACGATCGCTCCCCAGTGGTAGAAGGTGTGGTAGAGCGAGAGGACGGTCGCCTCCAGCCCGCCGTGGTTGTTCGACGCCGTTACGAAACCGGCTGCCACCTTGTTGGCCAGCTTCCCCTGGAACCAGAGACCGCCCGTCTGATCGATGAACTGCTTGAGCTGTGAGGCCATGGTGCCAAACCGGGTGGGCGTGCCCAGTACAACGGCATCGGCCCACTCCAGGTCACTCGGACTGGCGACGGGCACGTGCTTGGTGGCATCGAGGTGGGCCTGCCAGGCGGGGTTCTGGGCAATCGCCTCCGGCGGAGCCAGCTCCTGGACCTTGAAGAGCTTCACCTCGGCGCCCGCCTTCTTGGCGCCATCGATCACGGCCTGGGCCATCTGATACGTGTTTCCCGTGGAGCTGTAGTAGATCACTGCAACCCTGGTCATGAGCATCCTCCTTTTGAAGGGTAGGATGCCCAAAGTGGTATAGAAGCCTCGCGGAACTCCCCTACCGTGGCCTCGTCGTTCCCGGTCTCTACGGGCGTCTACACCCGTTCGCCCATTCGCATATCTCAGACTTTATCGTATTGACATATTCGGCCTCCTTCTTCATACTGGTCCATAAAGTTAGTTAGCTAACTAAATCGCGGAATGGGGGGCAGGCCGGGTGAAGGTGTTGGTGACAGGTGCAACCGGGTTCGTGGGGAGTGCCATTCTGCTGGCATTGCACAGGCGTCGGGGGATACAGGTGGTGGCGGCATGCCGGAGGCCCGACCTCCTCCCCGTGGGATTCACGGGCGATGTAAGGGTAGGCGATCTGATGAACCGTTCCTACCGGTCAGAGGTTTTGGAGGGCGTGGACATGGTCTGCCATGCCGCCTCCTGGGCAGCCCTGTGGAATCACCGGGAATCGGAGCGGGAACGGTTCTTCCAGCCGACCGTGGACCTGATCGATCAGGCGGTGCAGTACGGGGTCCGGCGTTTTATCCTGACCAGCACCATCGCGGCGGGAACCCCCGTACCGGTGGGCGCAGTCCTTCAGCAGGCACCGCCGGGCCAGCATACCGGATTCTGGCCGCATATGGACTTCTTGGTGGATGTGGAGCGGCACATGGAGGCGCAATCCGGTGGGCAGACCCAGATGGTCAGCCTACGACTTGGCCACTTCGTCGGAGCGGGTAACCTGATGGGTCTGATTCCTGCCCTGGTCCCTCGTCTGCGGACACACCTGGTCCCCTGGTTGGATGGGGGCCGCCGCAGGTTGCCCCTCATTGCCGATGATGATATCGGTGAAGCCTTCGCTTGCGCCGTTGAGGCGACTAGTCTGGGGCCGTTCGAGCGGATAAACGTATGCGGGGACGAATTCCCGACCATGCAGGAGTTGGTCAGGTTCATCGTCGAAGTGGAAGGACTCTCCGCTCCGCACTACAGCGTCCCCTACCCTCTGGCTTATGCATTCGGATGGCTCATGGAACGGGCACCGTGGCTCTACGGCGGTGAGCCGTTCCTCACGCGGGCGATCGTCCATCTTGCGGAAAACTGGGTGGCTTCCGGTACGGAGGCGGAGACCAAACTGGGATACCGTCCGACGAAGAACTGGCGGGTAGCGGTACGGCAGCATCTGTCTGCACTGCGGTCCGGGCGCGGAGCGGAGGCGAGGCGCTCCAGGTTGGTGTGAGCAGGTCCAGGGGCTCTCGGGAAAGGTCGTGACAGGATTGGCTGGCAGAGCGCCAACGAAGCAGCAGGCGATTCTGGAGGGTGCGGTGGCCGTTTTTTACCGCCAGGGCTTTGCGCGAACCACCTTGGCTGACATCGCGGCCGAGACAGGGGTTCCGTTGGGCAACTTCTACTACTACTTCCGGACCAAGGAGGCTCTCGGCCTGGCGGTGATCGAGCACTATCGGACCTGGCTCAGGTCGCGCTTTCAGTCCTGGGAGGAGTCCAACTCCGATCCACTTCGGCGGCTTGATCTCTTTATCGAGATGACCATTGAGGACGCCGACCGGCTCGCCGCGAGCGGGTGCCCCATTGGAAGCCTTGTGCAGGAGCTGGCGAAAGAGGATGGCACCCTTGGTGCGGCTGCCTCTGATCTGTTCTCCGTCATTCTCACATTTCTGGAGGGGCAGTTCAGTGCACTGGGTCGCGCTGATCACGCAGCGGACCTCGCCCTCTCTCTGCTTGCGATCGTCCAGGGCGCCAGCCTGATCACGAACGCCTTCCACCAACCGACCATACAGAGCAGGGTAGGGCAACAGGCGAAGCGCTGGATCCGAACCCAGGTGGACTCGGCGACTCTATAAGAGGCGATGGGGGCCCGGCCGGCATCAACCGGCTGGGCCCCCTACCTGCTCAATCAGCCGGCGCCTGCTCCGGCGCCAGGTGCTGCCAATACCGCTCCCGCAGCACCTTCTTGTCGAACTTGCCTACACTCGTCTTCGGCACCTCGCTAATGAAGAGCACATCGTCCGGCATCCACCAGTCGGCAAACTTGCCCTTGAGGAACGCCTTGACCTCATCCACCGATAGTTCGGCGCCCGCCTTCGGCACCACGCAGGCCAGGGGCCGCTCCTGCCACTTTGGGTGGTAGACCGCCACCACCGCCGCCTCCGCTACCTTCGGATGCGCCATGATCGCATTCTCCAGATCGACCGATGAGATCCACTCACCACCGGACTTGACCAGGTCCTTCACCCGGTCGACGATCTGCATGTAGCCATCGGCATCGACCGTGGCCACGTCGCCGGTGTGGTACCAGCCCTGCTTGAAGGTCGCCTTGGAGCGCTCATCGTTGTAGTAGGCGTTGGCGATCCACGGCCCCCGCATCACCACCTCGCCCATCTGCTGGCCGTCCCAGGTGACCTCGGCGCCATCATCTCCCAGGACGACCATCTCAAGCCCCGGAGCAAGGAGCCCCTGCTTCGCCTTCTTGCCGTACCGTTCGCCCGCCGGCGCATCCTCCAGGTCCGACTTGAGCCGGCTCACATGGGTGACCGGGGCCGCCTCGGTCATGCCATAGGCGTGCAGGAAGGGGACGCCCAGCTTCTGCTCGTAGGCCTCGATCAGGGCACGGGGCGGTGCGGAGCCGCCGCAGGCGACCCGGGTGATGCTGGACAGGTCGTACTCCTTCTGCTCCATGGCCTGGAGAACGCCCATCCAGACGGTCGGGACGCCCGCCGCAAGGGTTACCTTCTCATCCTGCATGAGCTGGCAGAGGGTGTGCGGATCGGGGCGTGGACCGGGCAGCACCTGCTTGGCACCCATCCAGAGGCCGGCGAAGGGCAGGCCCCAGGCGTTCACATGGAACATCGGTACGATCGGGAAGACCGTATCCGTCTCACTGATTCCGACCGTGTCGGTCATGCAGACCATCATCGAATGGAGATAGATCGCCCGATGGGCGTAGCTGACGCCCTTCGGCAGGCCGGTGGTGGCGGAGGAGAAGCACATGCCGGCCTCCTCCCACTCATCGATATCCTCCGGGAAGCGGTAGTCGTCAGGAGCGCCGGCGATTAGCTCCTCGTAGGAATGGACCGGGGCCAGCCGGGTTTGCGGCAGGGGACCATCGCCCATGATCACATAGTGTTCCACCGTCTCCAACTCGTCTCGCACGGCCTCCACAATCGGCACCAGGTCGGCGTCGATCAGGAGAACCCGGTCGCCCGCGTGGTTGATCACGTAGGCCAGGTGGTCCGGGGGCAGGCGCAGGTTGATCGTGTGGAGCGATGCACCCATACAGGGCACGGCGAAGTAGGCCTCCAGGTGCCGGTGGTGATTCCAGGCGATCGTGCCGACCCGGTTGCCCCGCTCCACGCCGAGGCGTGTCAGGGCGGCAGCCAGCTTGCGTGTCCGGTCATAGTAGTCGGCGTAGGTGTACCGGAAGATGCCTGCGCCGGTGCGAGAGACGATCTCCTTCTGCGGAAAATACCGCCGGGCCCGCTCCAGCATGGTGTGCAGGGTCAGATTGTGACGCATGGTCATGGTTCAAACCCCTCCTCTATCTCTCCCGTTGCCCCCAGCAGATCGGGATAGTCTTTATCCAATTGGATATTTCCTACCGTTTACCTTCTGTTCAAGTATAACTTTTCTGATTAGTTACCGTGTTCACATAGTATGTAAAGGGGCACGTGCATATGCAGGACAACCGGTTGACGAATCGAACTCTTCCCTGATCCCGTAATCGGACGGGAAAGGCGGAACTGCATGAGACAGGAGTTCGACGTGTACGCCGTAGGGTCGTTTGGGCCCCCTGACGAGTGGAATCCCCACGCTGTCGCAGAGCGCCTGGGCGCCTGGCCCTTGCTGCAACTGCTCCGCGGCGGGCCACTGACCGTGGCTGCGTTGGCAGAGCGGTCCGATCTCACGCTCCAATCCGTTCAGAACAGCCTCGACCGGTTGAGCGCACTTGGTGTCGCCAAGCGGCTGGGGGAGCAGTACGGCCTGGGCTTCGCCTGGCTCAGCGGTGCGGACCAGGAGGCGATTCAGTCGATCTCACTGCCCGTGGCCGCGGCACTTGCCGAGCGAATCGGTGATCGGCGGACCGCGATCGACCACGGGATCGACCGGTTAACCGCCCGCCGCTGGTGCGACCCGAGCGATCTGCGATTCGCCCTGGTGGGCTGCTTCGGTCTCGACTGGGCCGGCCTCGAAGCGCTGAAGGGGTCTGGCCACCTGGTCCATGAGAAGAAGCAGGCGGGAGACCGCCGATATGTTATGTACGTGCAGGACAGAGTGGAAAGGCACAACCAGAAGGACTATGCCGGGTCGCACAGCATTGCGGCCGGTGACTACACCTGGACGAGCTTTGGGGACCACTCCGGCCGGCGGCTCTGCCTGCCAGACCTGGTCTGGGAGGTGGAGAGGCCGGAGGGGCTTCCCGCTCACCTCCAGCCTGTGCGTGGCATGGCGGATGGTCTTGAGCCACACCTTGGGACGGCGGCGGAGGCGTTCATCGGGCTGGTGAGGGGGACGCCGCCTTCGGGAATCGGTCACACCCTGCTGCAGGCGGCTGGCGCCATGCGAGTGGGGCGGCCGGCGGTACCCCTCTTCTTCCGCCAGGATGATGGCGCCGCCATGGAGCAGGTGGTGGCGATTGTGCGCGAGAGCCTCCTTACGATCATTCGGGATCGGTACCAGTCCCTGGAGGCGGGCGTTGCCGATCTGCCGGCCCTGCGCAGTGGTGTTCCGTTCGGTGAGTGCTTCAACTACATCTGGCACGTGATCTTCGGTCACACCAACCGGCTCCTGGCGGAGCAGGGGTACCTGGCGGACCCAGAGCCGGCGTACCCTGGCGAAGGGCGCTATCGCTGGTGGTTGACGATCTCCTGAATCGAACCGAGAACAGCCGGGGCGAATGCCCCGGCACTTTTTTCTCCTTCCCTATTGACTACCGACTAACCAACGGTTATCTTGTAACCAACGGTTACTAACCACTGGTTATATGAAAGTGAGCTGAACCCATGTCAAGCAGACAGGAGATGCGAGCCGAGGAGACCAAGCGGGCGATCCTGACCGCTGCCGGCCAACTCTTTGGTGAGCGGGGCTACGACGCCGTGACCATGCGGGAGATCGCCAAGGCGGCGGGCTGCTCCCACACCACGATCTATCTCTACTTCAAGGACAAGGAGGCACTCCTCCACCACCTCTCCGCCGGCCCCCTGGACTCCCTGCAAGGGGAGATGGAGGCGATCCTCCAGGACCAGACCGTTGCTCCCGAAGAGCGATTGGCCCAAATCAGCCGCACCTTTCTCCACTTCTGCCTCTCAAACCGGACCATGTACCGGATCTTCTTCATGGTGAAGGCCGAACGGGTGGATATCACCGGCCCCTCCTTCGACCTGAACAGGACCCGGAACCACCTCTTCAGCCTCCTCCGCCAGGCCATCGGTGAGTGCCTTCCGCCAGATGTGACCGAGGAGCGGGTTCTCGCCTACGCCCGGATTCTCTTCTTCACCCTCCACGGTATCCTGGCCACCTACACCGAGTCAACAGAGCCCCTGGAACAACTGATCGAACGACTCTCGCCCACCTTCGACCTGGCGATTTCGGTCGTGGTGACCGGGGCCAAGCAAACCGCACAGACAGGAGTGGAGCGTCATGCAGATTGAGCAGATCACACCGAACCTCTGGAGCCTGAAGTCCTGGATGATCATCTCCGTTCGCGTCTGGATTGCAGCCGAACCCGACGGCCTCACCCTGATCGATGCCGGCGCATCCTTCATGGCAAAGGGGATCCTGCGCTTCGTTGAGCAGTCCGGGAAGCCGCTGAAGCAGATCCTGCTCACCCACGGCCACTCAGACCACATCGGTGCGGTGACCAAGATCCGAGAGCGCTACCCAGTCCCGGTCTACGCCCACGCCGTGGAGATTCCCTACCTGGAGGGGGACCTCCCCTACCCCCGGCGTAAGAAGGCAGAGGCCGGCCTGCCCAAGGGCCTGGTCCAACCCTTGGCGATGGACCCTCACAACCGGCTGATGCCGGTGGGCGGCCTGATCCCTTACTTGACTCCCGGTCACGCCCCGGGACACGTGGCTTACTACCATGCGGATGATGCCGTGTTGCTGGCCGGTGACCTGTTCACCTCGAAGGGTGGGCGGTTGCACCATCCCATGCCGATCTTCACGGCCGACATGGCCGAGGCGGTGCGCTCCAGCGCTGTGGTGGCGCAGTTGAAGCCGAAGCGGGTCGAGGTCTGCCACGGCGCCCCGGTCTTTGACGCCGCCGCTGATCTCGACGCCTACCAGCTACGGACGGCTGCCCGCTTCGGATTTGTTCTCTAAGGAGGTCTCATCGTGCTGGAGATACTGAAGGCGACAAACCTTGGTCTTCGATTTCTACTGGAGCTGATCGCGCTGGGAGCCCTTGGATACTGGGGCTTCCGCACCGGGCAGAGTGCCCTCCTGCGGTGGGTCTTGGGGTTGGGCACCCCCCTGCTGGCAGCGGTCGTCTGGGGCAACTTCATAGCGCCCAAAGCCCCGTTCCAGGTGCCTGGGCTGGACCTGCTGGTCTTCGGTCTGGCAGCCGCCGGACTCTACGCTGCGGGTCGTGCAGAACTGGCCGCCATCTACGGTCTGGTCGTGGGGGTGAACAAGCTCCTTATGCTCCTGTGGAAGCAGTGAGAGGACTATTCCTTCCTCGCGGCCCGACACACCAGCGAGAATAGATGCGAGCTCGCCCTCCAGGGAGGACGAGCTCGCTTTCATTCAGTCCCAAACCGCTCCCCGTAGACCTGGAGGAAGAACTGCAGGTTCTTGACCCGCTCGACAATGTCGTCGCGGTAGGCCCTCAGCTTCTCACGCCCCGCTGGCGTCAGGTGATACCACTTGCGGGGCGGGCCGGAGGTCTCGGTCTCCCAGTAGGACTCGACCGCCCCTTCGCTCTCCAGATCCTGCAGGCTGCGGTAGATGATCGCACTGTCGGTCCGGAAGGCCGGCAGCTCGCTCTCCAGCCGGCTGAGCAACGACGCACCGTACGCGTCGCCCTCGGCTAACATCAGCAGAATAAAGGCCGGCGTGTGGCGATATTGCTGTCCCTTGCGGTTCATGCCCACCGGTTCACCTCTCCTCCGACGCTGTGGCAGTTGCTGTTTCAGGGACCCATCGCTCCATGAGGAAGCCCGAAAGCAGGATCGCCGGAATCGTCAGGGCCAGGCGGATCAGGGAGAACCGCCAGCCCAGGAAGCTGGACTCCACGAGCAGCATTGGGATCTTGATCGTGGCCCAGGTCCCCAGGAACACGACGATGTTCGCCAAGCGGGCCCCCTTCTGCTGCAGGGCGAGAGCGACCGGAAAGGCCACGTAGAGCGGACCGGCTGCCGCCGTACCCAGGAGCATAGCGAGAATGGCGCCCCGCACGCCGGAGCCCTGGCCGATGCTGCGCTCCACGACCTGTCGTGGGACCCAGACGTCGAAGAGGCCCATGAGCACGAGCACCGGGGGCAGGACGAGCAGGATATCGCCCAGGAAAGAGGCGGCATTCAGCATGGATAGCCTCGCTGTGCGGGGCAGCAAGAGGGTCAGGACCAGGTTGATCAGGAGGACCGTCGTAAAGAGGCCGTAAGGCTTGAGCTTCTTCCTCATGCCAGGATCACCCCCATCAGGCCACCGATCAGAACGGCGAGGACGAAGCCAAGCACTTGCCGAACAACGGCGAAGCGCATGCCGAAGAACTCGGTCTCCATGGGCATGGTTACGAGCCCCACCATGGTCAGGGTGGTGATAAAAGCGGCGAGCGATCCGAGGCTCGCACCGAGCTGGTGGAGGGAGCCGGCGAGGGGGAAGGCGATTGGAGCCGGCACCGTGGTGATCGCACCGACGACTGCGATCAGGGCAAACCCGGTGATACCACTGGATTGGAAGAGGTGCGTCATCTGATCGGGCGGAATCAGCGCCATGACGAGGCCGATCACCGCGGTCATGCCGAGGAGGCTGGGGGTCAGGGAGAGCAGGGAGCGCAGGGTGATCCGGAGCGCCTTCCGGGTCCGCTCTTGGTCCTTCCAGTGGGAGATGCCAAGAGTGCCAAGGGTTACAGCGAAGAGCACGTAGTTGAACGTCATGGGGATACCTCCGGCATGCGAATGATACTGTTACTAACACTTATATGTCGCTTACAGTATCATGCCGGATACGGGGACCGTCAGGCCAAAAGGCGCCCCTCCAACCGGAAGGGGCGCCAAAGTGCTTACTTCCGCACCATCGGGGTCGCGGTACCGTCGGGGTTGTACGTGTAGAAACCACGACCAGTCTTGCGCCCCAGGTAGCCGGCCTGGACCATCTGTACCAGGAGCGGGCAGGGCCGGTACTTGGAGTCCTTGTAGCCATCATACAGCACATTCATGATGTAGAGGCAGGTATCCAGCCCGATGAAGTCCGCCAGCGTCAGCGGCCCCATGGGGTGGTTCATGCCCAACTTCATGACCGTGTCGATCTCCTCGACGCCAGCGATCCCCTCATAGAAGCAGTAGATCGCTTCATTCAGCATGGGCAGCAGCACCCGGTTGGAGATAAAGCCCGGGAAGTCGTTGACCACGGCGGTCGTCTTGCCCATCTCCTCGGCCAGGTCCTTGATTGCGGCGTAGGTCTCATCAGATGTAGCGATGCCCCGGATGATCTCCACCAGCTTCATAACCGGGACCGGGTTCATGAAGTGCATGCCAATAAACCGGTCGGCCCGCTTGGTGGCGGAGGCGAGTTGGGTGATCGGCAGGCTGGATGTGTTCGAGGCGAAGATCGTTCCCGCGGGGCAGATCTCATCCAGCTCACGGAAGAGGGCCAGCTTCACGTCGAGGTTCTCAATGATCGCCTCGACCACCAGATCGCACTCCCTGGCCGGCTCCAACCCGATCGTGCCGGAGATACGCCCCAGGATCGCAGCCTTCTCCTCGGCGGTCTTACGCCCCTTCTCCACATCGCGGCTCAGGTTCTTCTCGATCACGCTCAGACCCCGGCTGACGAACCGCTCTTCGACATCCCGCAGATAGACCCGCAGACCGGCCTGAGCCGCCACCTGTGCGATGCCCGAGCCCATCTGTCCGGCGCCGACCACCATGACTGTCTTGATCGCCATGAGAAAATGCCCCCTTGAGATTATCCGACCCGGATGACGGTCGCCTCGCCCTGCCCGCCTCCCGAGCAGATACCGGCAAGGCCAAGACCACCGCCCCGCCGGCGGAGTTCGTAGATCAGGTGCATGAGAATCCGGCCACCGCTGGCGCCAATGGGATGTCCCACCGCAAGCGCGCCACCGTTCACGTTGACGATCTCAGGATTGACCTCCAGGATCCGGCTGGCGATCAGGGTGACGGCAGCGAAGGCCTCGTTGATCTCAACCAGGTGGAGGTCCTTTGCGCTGATCCCGATCTTCTTCATCGCCTTCAGGCCCGCCTGTGCCGGCACGCTGTGCAGCTTGTGCGGGTCGTCGGAGTACTGGCCCTGGCTCAGAACCGTGGCGAGAACCTCCAGCCCCAGCGCCTCCGCCTTCTCCCGGGACATGACCACCAGGGCCGAGGCCCCGTCTGAAAGGCCGGGTGCGTTGCCGGCGGTGATCGTACCGCCCTTCTCAAAGGCGGGCTTCAGGGCCGCCATCTTCTCCAGGGTGGTGTCCCGCCGGATTGGCTCATCGGTGGTGAAGAGGACCGAGTCGCCCTTCTTCTGGGGGATGGGGACCGGGATGACCTCATCAGAATAAAGTCCCTTGTCCCATGCCGCTGCAGCCCGCACGTGGGAGCGGTAGGCCCACTCATCCTGCTCCTCACGGGTGAGCCCGTATTCGACGACGCCCCGCTCACCGAAGGAGCCCATGGCGACGTTATTGAAGGGGCACCAGAGCCCGTCGTGCATGACGCCATCTACCAGGGTGGCGTGTCCCATACGATAGCCTGAGCGAGCTTTGGGCAGAAGATACGGGGCGTTGGTCATGGACTCCATGCCACCGGCCACCACCACCTCGGCATCGCCGGCTCGGATCATGAGATCAGCCAGGTTTACGGTCCGCAGGCTGGAGGCGCAGACCTTGTTGATCGTCTCGGAAACGACCTCCTTGGGCAACCCCGCCTTAAAGGTCGCCTGCCGGGACGGAATCTGCCCGACCCCCGCCTGAACAACCTGTCCCATGAAGACGTTGTCAATCTCCTGCTCCCGGCCCACAAGTCCGGCCCGCCGCACCGCTTCCTTGATCGCCATACCGCCCAGGTCGGTCGCAGACAGGTCCTTCATGCTGCCGTTAAAGGCGCCGAAGGGCGTACGCACAGCGCTGACGATCACCGCTTCCCGCTTCATGACATAGCCTCCCCCGAAAGTACACGAAAAACGAACCATACCCATTATACCGCATCATGTGAATTCGTGGACTTCCGCTCGTTCAACATACAGAACTGCACTCCTAATACTATGAGGTTGTCTCCGAAAGATTTCGTCTAAGTTGCTCCCCGCATCCCACGAAAAAAGGCCCCGCAGCGTCTGCGGGGGTTCGCCCTATTCGGTCCAGTGGAAGACGTAGGCTCGGAAGGCCTCGGCGGGGTCAAGCCCAAGGGGGACGAGCAGAGGCTCCGCGGAGAGCGGCAGGCTCAAGCCCAGTTCAGCGTGGCCCTCACCGGCCATCCGCCTGACCAGAAGCGCCAGCAGGTCGGCTGCGGCCTCGGGGGTGCCGTCCAGCCAGCGGAGCAGGAGGCCGGTCTCGGTGGTGCTGACCAGCATAAGCCCAACCAGACCGGTTTCGCCATCAACCACGGCGATCTTCGGAATCTCCCAGTCCTCCGGCCCCTCGGTCACCACCGCCCAGCCGCTGTGGCGGGAGGCGATCACTCCATCGAGCAAGCCGTTGCTTCGGGCCCGGCGGAACCGTTCGATGGCGGGACCATCATCCACCGTGGCCCAGCGGGCTCGTTCCACCGGGGGCTGTGGCGGAATCTGCTTCAACTCATCGTACACAAGCCAGGCGCCACAGTTTACGAAGCCGTTCTTCTCCACCGTCCGATGGGCGCGCAGGTTCTCCAGCACGCTGAGCAGATAGATCTCCCGGGCCCCGGCGGCGCGGGCCTGCTCCACCTGAAGGCGGCAGAACTCGGTGCCGATCCCCTTGCCCTGGGCGCCGGGGTGGATCCGCATGGCGAAGAAGTAGGCCTGCCCCTCGGCGTGGAACTCGAGGCAGTAACAGCCGATCATGCGGCCATCCTGCTCGGCCACGAAGAAGCCATCGGGCTCGGCGTAGGCGACCCAATCATCGAAGCCATACTCAATAAAGTCGTGCGCACTGACCGCCCGGCTGAGGGCGATCACGGCCTCTCTGTCGGCGGGAGTGGCCCGGCGGACGTGCAGGGTCGCGGTGCTCATGCAACCGCCTCCTTCTGGGGCGGGAGCGACTGACGGCTGATGCCGACCAGCAGGCCCGCGGCCAGCAACAGCGCCACCAGGGAGGATCCGCCCGATGAGATAAAGGGAAGGGGTACGCCCGTGTTCGGGATCGTTCCGGTGGCAACCCCCAGGTTCATGCCGGACTGGACCGCAATCCAGGAGGTGACCCCGATCGCCAGCAGGGAGGTGTACCGGTCTGGTGCCCGGGCCGCCACCGTGTAGCCGCGCCAGGCGAAGAGCAGGAAGAGCAGGATCACGCCGATGGCCCGTAGGAGGCCCATCTCCTCGGCGATCACGGCGAAGATAAAGTCGGTCTCCGCCTCCGGCAGGCGGTTGTCCAGCTTCTGCAGCGACTGGCCCAGGCCCACCCCGAACCAGCCACCTCGGGCGATCGCCTTCCAGGACTGGATCGTCTGGTGCCCCTGCTCCTGATGGAACTCCCAGGGGTTCCACCAGGCCTCCAGCCGCTCCCGCTGATGCTCCACCCGGGTGGCTGCGAAGCCGACCAGGACGGTAGCCAGTACGATGCCCACGATCAGTGCCTTCCAGTCCACGCCGGAGGCCAGCATGAGGCAAAAAGCGGTACCACCCAGGACCAAAGCGGTGCCGAGATCGGGCTCCTTGTAGATCAGGACGGCGAGCCCGCCGAGGATGACGAGGAACCGGGCCCAGTGGGAGTAGCCGTGGAAGAGGCCCATCTTCGTGCCCCGCCGCTCCAGGAACTGGGCGGCGAAGAGGATGAAGGCCAGCTTGGCAAACTCGGAGGGCTGGACGGTCTGCGTACCATAGCCCAGCCAGCGGGTGGCGTTGTTGCGGGTGACCGCGAGCGGGTTGCCGTCCCAGAGCAGGGAGGCCAGGGCGATCAGGCTGGCGATCAGCGCAAAGGGGGCCAGCTTCCGCCACCAGGAGACGGGCATGAAGACCCCGGCCAGGAGAAACGGTATGCCAATCGCAAACCAGCGCATGCGGGAGGTGACGGATATCTCGGGCTCCGCAGCGGAGGCGCTGTAGACCATGATCATCCCGACACTCAACAGGCCGAGCAGCGCGAAGAGGAGCAGTCCATCTGGCGCATGGGTCGGCGCAGCCTTCGCGACGGGAGCAGCCTCCTTCTCCTCGGGGGGCCGGCTGCCGTGCAAGGCTCTCGTGCGGGAGGGGACTGTGCGTGCCAACGTGGCTCCCTCCTTGTCGGGTAGATAGTTGGGCAGAGGGAGCCCGTTCCCCTTCCGACTTGCGAAAGAAAATCGGGGTCTTGCGTCGGGCGTTCGCCAGGGGGGCCGCCGGGACCTCGGGGGGCGTGGGCGCTGGCCAGGGGGCCCGGGGGGACCTCGGGGGGCGTGGGGTGTGAGCGCTGGCTCTGTCCGTTTTTGCCACCCGGTGCGCCATCTGGAGGGACAAAAACGGACAGAGTACCCGCCAGAGAGAGACCTCTTCTGGCTCACCTTCCTCGCACGCTCTCGGACGGGCTCGCACAGCCTCCCTCGAGCACCCAGTCCCTGACATCCCACCCTAACCACCTGGCTCTGTCCGTTTTTGCCACCCGGTGCGCCATCTGGAGGGGCAAAAACGGATAGAGCGCCTTGGGAATGGCCCCACAGTCGTGCGGGGGTCTCCCACAGTCGTGCGGGGACCTCGCACAGCCTTACGGGTCCCAAAGTAGAGTCTTACGGGTCCCAGACCAAACTCATGCGGGTCCCGCACCAAGTCCCGTGGGTACCAGACGAGCCCCTCCCACAGTCCCACAGGGGGCTCGTACAGCCTTACGGGTCCCAGATCAAACTCATGCGGGACCCGCACCAATTTCTGTGGGTCTCCGACCAAGGGCCTCGCACAGTCCCGCAAGGGCCTCGCAAAGTCTTACGGGTCCCAGACCAAACTCCTGCGGGTGCCGCACCAACTCTTGTGGGCCCCAAACCAGACCCTCGCAGGGGGCGCCCACAGTCTCGTAGGGGCCTCCCACAGTCTCGCAGGGGGCGCCCACAGTCGTAAAAAGGGCGGGAAGCCACACAGCTCCCGCCCTTCCTGCTCACTCCAACTCGTCGATCGGTGAGTCGACCCGCTCAATGCCGGCGCCGATCGCCGCAAGCTTCTCCTCCATGCGGGTGTAGCCCCGGTCAATGTACTGGATCCCGCCGATCTCGGTCTCGCCCTCGGCAGCCAGGGCGGCGGTTACCAGGGCAGCGCCGCCCCGGATATCCTTCGCCTCCACCGGCGCCCCGGTGTAGCGCTCAACGCCCCGAATGATCGCCGTGTTCCGGTCCACCTTGATACTCGCACCCATGCGCCCCAGCTCGTTGGTAAAGGCGAACCGGTTCTCAAAGATCGTCTCCTGCACCACCGCGATCCCGTCGGAGAGCCCCATCAGCGCAACCCAGGGCGACTGCAGATCGGTCGGATAACCCGGGTGAACCTGGGTCTCCACATCAACCGCACGGATCGGGCGGCGGGCGATCACCCGGACGGCATCCATCTGTTCCTCGATCTCCTGCCCCGCCTCGCGCAGCTTGGCGATCAGGGTCGAGAGATGCTCGGGGATGATGTTCTCCACCAGCACGTCGCCCCCGGCCGCGGCAGCCATGAGCATGTAGGTGCCGGCTTCAATCCGGTCCGGGATCACCTCGTGGCGGACGCCGTGCATCTGCTCGACGCCCTCGATCCGGATCATATTGGTGCCGGCGCCGCGCACCCGGCCACCCATCGCGTTAATAAAATTGGCCAGGTCGACGATCTCCGGCTCGCAGGCGGCATTCTCCAGCAGCGTCTGGCCGGGGGTCAGGGAGGCAGTGATCATCATGTTGACGGTCGTGCCAACCGACGCCCGGTCTACATAGAACCGGCCGCCGCGCAGATCAACATCCTGTGCGACCATGGCGCCGTGCTCCACGACCACATCGGCACCCAGCGCTTTGAACCCCTTCAGGTGGAAGTCGACCGGTCGAGCGCCAATGTCGCATCCCCCCGGGCAGGCCACCTCCCCGCGGCGCATGCGCGCCAGCAACAGCCCCATCACATAGGTTGAACCCCGCAGTTTGCGGGCGATATTATAAGGAGCCACATGGTTCGAGAGCGCCTCCGCCTGAATCCGCAGGGAGGTCTCCTCGACCCACTCTACCTCGCAGCCGAGGTCCCGCAGGATCTGGCAGAGGTGCTGAATGTCCGAGTTGTTCGGGACATTCTCCAGAATGGTCTCCCCCTTGGCAGCCAGGGCCGCGGCGGTCACAATCGGCAGGGCGCTGTTCTTTGCACCGCCAATCGTTACACTGCCGGACAGAGGGCTCCCACCGCGAACGACGAACTTAGCCGTCAAATCATGTCTCCCCTTGCTCTAGAGGGTCTTGCCTAGTATGCGCGAACCAGATTGGTTTTGAGTACATCAGGCATGCCAAAAGCCACTTTAGCAGAAACCTGTCGCCCCGTCTACTATCGCGCGAGAACCCGGGCAGAGGGGAAAGCCCCCTGCCCGGGTGGGCGACTATGAGACGCTGTAGTTCGGGGCCTCCTTGGTGATATGCACATCGTGCGGATGGCTCTCCCGCAGGCCCGCCGCCGTGATGCGGCGGAACTGGCCATTCTGGCGGAGGTCATCGACCGTGGGGGTGCCGCAGTAACCCATGCCAGAGCGCAGGCCGCCAATCAGCTGGAAGACGGTCTCGGCCAGCGCCCCGCGGTAGGGCACGCGACCCTCAATGCCCTCGGGGACCAGCTTCGGAGCGCCCTCCTGGAAGTACCGGTCGCCGGAGCCCTCCTTCATGGCGCCCAGCGAGCCCATGCCGCGGTACACCTTGAAGGAACGACCCTGATAGATCTCCATCTCGCCGGGGGACTCATCGGTGCCGGCGAAGAGGGAGCCAATCATAATGGAGGATGCACCCGCCGCCACCGCCTTGACGATGTCGCCCGAGTACTTGATGCCGCCGTCAGCGATCACCGGTACGCCATACTCGTTGGCCGCCTGGGCCGACTCGTAGATGGCCGTCACCTGCGGCACGCCGATACCGGCCACCACGCGGGTGGTGCAGATCGAGCCCGGGCCAATGCCGATCTTGACGGCGTCGGCGCCGGCTTCGATCAGGTCCCGGGTGCCCTGGGCCGTCGCCACGTTGCCGGCGATCACCTGGAGCTGCGGGAAGTTCTCCTTCACCTGGCGGAGGGTATCCATAATGCCCGCCGAGTGGCCATGGGCCGAGTCCAGCACGACCACGTCGACGCCGGCATCCACCAGGGCGCCGGTCCGGTCGAGCACGTCGAGCGAGACGCCGATCGCAGCGCCGCAGAGAAGGCGGCCCCGCTCATCCTTGGCGGAGTTGGGGTACTTCTTCGCCTTCTCGATATCCTTGATCGTCAGAAGGCCCTTCAGGACACCGTGGTCATCGACGAGGGGAAGCTTCTCCACCTTGGCGTGGCGGAGAATGCCCTTGGCCTCATCGAGCGTGGTGCCGACTGGAGCCGTGATCAGGTTCTCCTTGGTCATGACGTTCCCAACCGGCTGGTGCCAGTTGTCCTCGAACCGGAGGTCCCGGTTGGTGAGGAGTCCGACCAGCCTGTGGCTCCCCCGCTCCACGACCGGCACACCGGAGATGCGGTAACGGGACATGAGCTTCAGCGCCTGGTCGATCATGTCGTCGGGATGGACGTAGACGGGATCGACGATGATCCCATGCTCGGAGCGCTTAACCTTGTCCACCTCTTCGGCCTGCTGCTGGATCGACATGGACTTGTGAATGATCCCAATGCCACCCTCACGGGCCATGGCGATCGCCATGCGGGCCTCGGTCACGGTATCCATGGCTGCCGAGAGCAGGGGAATGTTGAGGCGGATCCTACGGGTGAGACGGGTCGTGACATCCACATCGCGCGGGAGAACCTCGGAGCGAGCCGGCATCAACAGGACGTCGTCAAAGGTCAACGCTTCCGGTCCGAATTTGGCGTCTGTCATCTGAACCTCCGCTTATCCCTAGAGCGCCACCGCTCTGAATTTGTGGCATTATACCATAGTGAATATGTGGATTCAACAGCCATTCGCGAATTGTAATGAACCCTCCCTAGTATGGCGCTCCATGCGGTTCGCAAACGCTAAGAGTGAGCGGAGGTGGTCGATTCATGTCGAAGAATGAGACCCGGACACCTATGGAGATGGCGAGCTACGTGATCAACAGCACCAAACCCGGAACGCTGGAGTTGCGGGCGGCGGCTGGCCTGTACGATGACGATGGCGAGATGGGCGCCCTGCTCCAGGCGATGTACGAGCAGTCGAGTGAGCAGGCGGATCTGAGCCACTACCGGCGGGTCAGCCTGAGTAAGGAAGGGGTTCAGGAGTAGGACACGCAGGGCTGGCCGGGCCTGTTCTCGAAGAGATCAGCAGATGCCTGAGAGAGGTGAGTCTGTTGATCTACGCGGGAGAGCCAACCGCCCTGGACCAACTGCCCGACATGGATGCGCTGGCCCGGGCCGTCCGAGAGTGCCACGCCTGCCGGTTGCGAGAAGGGTGTACCCAGGTGGTATTCGGCGAGGGGGTCCCTACGGCCAAGCTGCTCTGCATTGGCGAGGGGCCCGGCGCCGACGAGGACCGCCTGGGGCGCCCCTTTGTGGGTAAGGCGGGTCAGCTTCTGGACAGGATCCTGGAGGCCTCCGGCTTCGACCGGGAGCAGAACTGCTACATCGCCAATGTGGTGAAGTGCCGCCCGCCGGGCAACCGGGTGCCGGAGCCCGACGAGCGGGCCGCCTGCTGGCCTAACCTGCGGGCGCAGATCCGGCTGCTCCAGCCCCGGGTTGTCGTCCTGCTTGGGGCGACGGCCCTGCAGGGCTTGATCGATCCGCAGGCCCGCATCACCCGGATGAGAGGGCAGTGGATTGAGAAGGAAGGGATCTGGTTCATGCCGACCTACCATCCGGCGGCGCTGCTCCGTGACCCCAGCAAGAAGCGGGACGTCTGGACGGACATGAAGGCTGTGATCCGCAAGTACCGGGAACTGGTCGATCCGCAGCACCGGTCACCACACTATGAGTGAGGCGGCGGCATAAGACAGGGGCCCATCCACCGTGGATGGGCCCCGTTTTGCGCGTCCCGCCTAGATGTTCGTGAGATCGATCGTGATCCGCCGCAGGTCACCCGAGCGAAGCGATTCGGGGATGATCAGTTGGGTGAACTCCACGTCGGGCGGGGGGTTCTCCACCACCAGTGAGAACTTGACCTCCCCGTCCCAACCCTGGGGCGGATTCTCTACCGTCTCGTACCGGTTCCCCTCGCTGTCCACGAAGACCGGCATCCGCCCCGGACCCATGCGGGGAAAGAGCGCGTTTGGCCGGTAGATCGCCTGGATCCGATCGCCGTAGCGGGTGAACTCGGAGAGTATCTGGGGGTTCGGCAGGCCGTAAACCACGTCGCGCACCAGTACCAGCGGGGATTGCAGGCTGATCACCACGTGCGTCACCCCATGGGGGATGGGGTCATAGCGCACCTCCATGAGCCCCGACTGGTCCAGCCGCACGGGTGCGCCGACGGGCAAGCCCAGGTGCGACCCAGCCTTGATCGTCCCCACCTGGGCCGGCTCGCCGCCGGGCGGGGTCTCAGCCCGGTAACGGAGGCGGGTCGAATCGGGGGCCAGCACCAACTCCTCCAGCATGACCCCATACTCGTCGCTCGCGATCTGCAGCGGGATCACCATCTCGGTGTCGAGGCGCTTCACCGGGAGGATGGTGTCAAACAGCCTCACCGTCTCATCGGTCGTCATGAAGACCTCGTAGGTCGTGCGGCCGAAGACCCGCCGCGAGCTGACCACCTGCCGCTCGGTAGACTGCTCCAGCGACCCCTCGATACCGGTGACCGAGAGCGCAGGGACCAGCCCTGCCCCCACCTGCTCCGCCCTCGGCCCCCGCAGTTCCCACCTGACCTCCACCTGGCCGTGAGTCGCTTCGACCTGGTAGATGCTGACGCTCAGCCCATCCCGCAGGGGGATAGTGGCAAGCGGTGGCCCCGTGTAACCCGGCGGGAGCCATGCGGTCTGCCATCGCCAGAGAGCCAGGGCCATGGCAAGCAGGGCGATCAGCCCCACCCCCAGCCCCAGGGCGGTGCGCAGGCGAGCCCGCCCCCGCCAGTGCAGGTGCAGCGCGTGCTCCTCCTGGAACGAGTCCAGCAACGGCAGCTCCACCACCCCGTCCGCCGGGCCGAGCCCCTGCTTCTCCCGCCAGCGCCCGGCCAGTCGGCGCAGATCCGCCTCACTGCGGGCACGCATAAAGAGATCCCCGGCGACATCGGCATCGGGGATCAGGGCCAGGGCCAATCGATACCGCTCAAGCACCATCTCCCTTTCCATCCAGCTGCCCCCCTCCCCCTTGTCTCAGCGCGATCCGGCTCGCGCGAACTCCGCGATGCGCCGAAGCACATCGGGGTCGACCTTGGCTGAGTTGTGGTCCGCCCCCTGAATGAGGAGCGGTTGCACATTCGGACCGGCCGCTGCCGTGAGCCGGTGGTAGTGCGAGACGGGCACGACCTCGTCGGCTGTGCCGTGGATCAGCAGGTGGGGAACCTGGATCTCCCGGATCCGCCGCTCGGGGGCAATCGACTCGAAGCGACAGCCAATGTACGACTCGACAAACGGCCCGATCCGCTGCATGATCGTCTCTCCAGGGAGCTGCTCCGCGTCCAGGAGATCGGCAGAGGCCCTGAACGGGTCGGCGAAAGCGGCCACGGTCACCAGCCACTCCACACCGGAACCCTCCGCCGTCGTCACAATCGCCGCCGATGCCCCCAGCGAATGGCCGATCACCGCCACCCGGCTCACCCGTCCCCGGGCAAAGCGAATGGCATGGTGCAGGTCGTCGCTGAACTGCCGGAGCGAGCAGTAAGGGGTCGGGTCACTCCCGCCATGGCCCCGGGCGTCGTACAACAGCACCTGGTTCCCCGCCGCGAGGAGCGGCTCCAGGAACATCTCCATGCGCTGGTACTGGCTTGTCCAGCCGTGGGCCAACACCACTGCCCGATCCTCGGCCCCCGTCCGGGGCCGCAGCCACCAGCCCCGGCAGACCGCACCATCTGTGGTGGAAAACTGTACCTGCTCCGCCTCTGCGTCGGCCTCCACGGGCCCGGCCGGCAACGTGACCGGCACCCGGAGCATAAGGGCGGCCAACTGGCGGGGGGCGGCCAGGCTCAGGGCCATGATTCCAATCTTGTGCACCGGCTTCAGGTACATCCTCCAGACCTCCCGCGTAGCAGTCATCGGGCGGGGTCTCCCCCGCCCGCCTAATCCTGGTGCACGCCGCTGCGCTCCCTCAACTCCCGGGCCAGGTCACGGGCCACGGTCCAGATATCGCCGGCGCCCATGGTCAGCACCGTGTCCCCTGGCTGCACGGTCTCCCGCAACCGCTTCAGGATCTCTTCCTTGTCGGAGAGGAGCGTCACCTTTCGCCCGGTGTTCTCCTCAATCCGGGCGGCCAGCACCTCTGCGGAGACGCCCGGGATCGGCTGCTCGCCGGGCGGGGAGTAGATCTTGGTCAGAATCAGATCGTCGGCATTCCCGAACGACTCAGCGAACTGGTCCATGAGCCAGTGGGTCCGGGAGTACCGCTGCGGCTGGAAGACCGCCACGACCCGGCGCCCTTCCCGCTCCTTGGCCGCCGTCAGGGTGGCCTGAATCTCGGTGGGATGATGGGCGTAGTCGTCGACCACGAGAATATCGTTCACGTCAGCCCAGACCTGGTACCGCCGCTTGGCGTTCCCAAACCCGGCGAGGATCGTCCGCATCTGCTCGAAGGAGAGGCCGGCATGGTCGCCCGCCACGATCGCCCCGAGAGAGTTCAGTGCGTTGTGCCGTCCCGGCACCGGCAGGCGGACCTCGCCCAGGAGCTTGCCGTCGCGCAGGCAGTCGTAGGCGATACCCCTCTCCCACGGATGGATGTTCCGCGCCTGCCAGCGGGCCTCCGCCACCGTGCCGTAGAAGACCACCTCTGCGGCCTGCGTCGATGGCCGGGCCTGCAGCTCCCGTCCCATGGCCAGCAGGGTGGGATCGTCGGCGCAGAGGATCGCCAGCCCGCCGGGCTTCACCTGGCTCAGGTACTGGCGAAAACCCTCCTTGATCTTCGCGAAGGAGCCTTCCCAGTACTCCAGGTGCTCCGCTTCGACATTGGTCACGATCGTGACGGCGGGCGAATACCGCAGGAAGGAGCGGTCCGACTCGTCGGCCTCGGCCACGACCCACGGGCTGTGACCAGCCTTCCCGGTGCCGCCGATCGCCTCCATCTCCCCGCCGACCAGGACGGTCGGGTCCAGACCACCCCGTTCGAATAAGAGCGCGACCATGGATGTGGTCGTCGTCTTCCCGTGCGTGCCTGCCATGGCAATGCCCGACTGCCGGTTGACAAACTCCGCCAGCAGCTCAGAGCGGTGCATGACCCGCAACCCTCTGGCGCGGGCGGCCGCCAGTTCCGGATTCTCATCCGGCACCTGGGTGGAGTATACGACCGTATCCGCCCCCTCAATGAAAGCAGCGTCATGCGCCCCGATATGCACCTCGGCGCCCGCCGCCTCGAGCTTGGCCGTGCGCTCCGAAGCGGCCACGTCAGAACCGGAGACCTTTACGCCGAGCTTCAGCAGAACCATGGCCAGACCGCTCATGCCATAGCCGCCGATCGCGATGAAGTGGACTTTCTGGGCCTTGAGCACCGGGCTTCCCCCTTGGTGGGATGACTTTTCTACAGTGTTGACGGAACCAACCGGCTGCTAAACCGGGCGCAGTTCCTGGGAGTACCGTTGAGCATTCTGCCGGTAGGTCTCGGCCCCCCGGCGGATCATGGCCAGTTCCGCATCGCCGACCTGTCGGACCACCTTGGCGGGTCGCCCCATGATCACCGAACCCGGCGGAAACTCCTTGCCCTCTGTGATCAGCGAGCCGGCACCGACCAGGCAGTTATCACCCAGGCGGGCCCCGTTCAAAATGGTGGAACCCATGCCGATCAGGCAGTGATCACCGATCGTGCATCCGTGTATGATGCAGGCATGGCCAACGGTGACCTCCTGCCCGATGGTGGTCGGCATTCCCTTGTCACAATGTACGACGCTCCCGTCCTGGATGTTGGTTCCGCTCCCGACGGAAATCGTATCGACATCGGCGCGGAGCGTGGCCCCGAACCAGACGGAGGCCCCGGCCTCCAGGGTGACGCTGCCGATGACCGTGGCGTTCGGTGCAATATAGACGTCCTCTGCGATCTTCGGCATCTGGTCACCGAGTGCGTAGCGCATGGTTCAGCTCCTTGTTCTCTTGTTCGGGCGGGTCGGTGGGGCGGCGAGGAAGCGGCGGAAGAGCCAGGGAGACAGGAGTGTGGCGCTCAGGGCGACCGCGAAGTAGCGAATCATATCGGCCCAGCCGGTATCGGGCAGGACGAGCTTCAGCCCCTCCTTGACCGCCAGCAGGATCGCCAGGCCGACGACGACCTTCAGGATCTGGGTAAGGGCGGAACCGACCCGCGGGTCGAAGCCGATATACTCCTCCTCCAGGGCCGATCCGGTCATGAGCCCGGCATAGACGCCGGCAAAGACCCAGACAAGCGGTTCCACCCCGTGTGGGCTGATCAGGCCGGAGAGTGCCAGCACACCGCCGGGCAGAACCAGGGCCAGGCCCAGCTTGGTCACAAGGCCCTGCCGGTCACCCGCCCAGAACGACTGGGTGCGCTGAAGGATCAGCAGGACGATCAGGCCAATCGCCCAGCCACCGATCACGTCAAGCGGCCAGTGCAACCCCAGGTAGAGGCGCGAGAAGCCGATCAGAAAGACCATCATGCCGATAAACCAGGTGAACCAGGGGCGGCGGAACTGGGCCGCCAGCGCCCCCCAGAAGATGAGCGGGGTCTGTGCGTGGCCGCTGGGAAAAGCGAACCCGCCTCCCGTTTCGGCGTAGATCACCCGCACCACGTCAGAGTCGGGGCGGATCGTCTGGAAGGAGTCCTTCAGGAGATCGTTCGTCCAGAAGCCCAGGGCGAAGACCGAGAACATGTACCGGCCAAAGCGCTTGTCATAGAGCCAGTAAACGAGCGGCAGGACCAGAATGTAGACGGTCTCGTGGTGCAGGTTGGTGATGATCCCGAAGAGGCGGTCCAACAGTGGCGACTGGATCGACTGGATCGCTTGCAGAATCTCGACTCCGCTCACCTTATCCACCCTTTCACCTTTTCTTCCATGCTATGGTCCAGAACCATGACTGAGCCCTACGACTCCTCTTGCCGAAGGACCCGAGCGGGTACCCCCCCGGCGAAGACCCCTGGCGGGATATCCCTGTTGACGAGGCTCATGGCACCTACCTGCGCGCCGTCGCCGATCACGACGCCCGGGAGAATCGTCGAGTTGGCCCCCACCAGCACGTCCCGACCAATGTGAACCGGCCCGATCAAGGCCTCCTTCACCCGGAAGTCGTGGCAGAGGATGACCGTGTTATACCCGATCACCGAGTTCTCCTCAATCGAGATCAAATGCGGATAGAAGATGTCGAAGACCACCGCCAGGCCAACGGAGACGTTCCTGCCGATCTTCGCCCCGGTCAGACCGTAGAGGAATCGCTTCAACTCCAGGGAGGGCGAGTACTTCGCCAGGTAGATGCAGAGGAAGTTCCAGACCACCCGCAGCGGGTTGATATGCCGGTACCAGTACTGGAGCGGATTGAGCGGCCCGTAGTCCGGGAGCTTGGTCAGTCGGCGGCCCAGGAAGAACACCCCCACCTGTTCAGTGGCGCTAGAGGAGACCGAGACCGGGGATTGCGTTCAGGTCCAGCTCGCTGCGAATGCCGGAGCGCCAGAGATAGTGGCCGGCGGCAGCTATCATGGCAGCGTTGTCGGTGCAGAGCACGGGCGGCGGGTATCCTACGGCGATCCCGTGCGGCGTCAGGGTATCGACCATGGCCCGGCGAAGCGCCCCGTTGGAGGCGACCCCCCCGGCGATGATCACCTGCTTGACACCCTTCTCCTGGGCCGCCTTGAGCGTCTTCGCTGCCAGGACGCCCGTAACCGACCGCTGGAAGCTGGCGGCCAGGTCAGCCCGCTGCTGGTCGTCAAGCGGTCCGGTCCGCTGGACGTACTGGAGAACGGCCGTCTTGAGGCCGGAGAAGCTGAAGTCGTAGACACCGCCGGTATGGGCCCGGGGCAGCGGCACCGCCTCGGGATCGCCCGATGCAGCCAGCTTCTCCACCTGGGGACCACCCGGGTAGCCGAGTCCGACCGAGCGGGCCACCTTGTCAAAGGCCTCGCCTGCGGCATCGTCGAGCGTGCGACCGAGCAGTTCCATCTCCCCGTGGCCCTTCATGTAGATCAGGTCCGTGTGACCACCGGAGACGACCAGGCAGACCAGCGGGAACTCCGGCTCCTGCTCGGTCAGGAAGTTCGCGTAAATATGCCCCTGCAGGTGATTCACCCCGATCAGGGGCTTGTCCAGGGCGAATGCCAGCGCCTTGGCGGCCGACAGGCCGACCAGGAGGGTCCCGACGAGGCCGGGACCGTGGGTGACGGCGATCGCATCGATCTCCCGGACCGATACGCCGGCGGCGACCAGCGCCTCCTTGATCGTGGGGAGGATCAGCTCCAGATGCTTGCGGGATGCGATCTCAGGGACCACCCCGCCATACTTCTGGTGCAAGTCAATCTGGCTTGCGATAATATTCGACAAGATACGTCGCCCCCCTGCGACCACGGCGGCTGCCGTTTCATCGCAGGAGGACTCGATTCCCAGGATCAGCCCTTCGGACACGTCTCACATCTCCTTCGATGAACGCCCGGCGGCGATCGCCGCCCTCGCCAGTTCGTCGCAGCGGTTGTTGTGCGGGTTGTCGGCGTGCCCCTTCACCTTGATCCACTCGACCTCGTGGGCGGCGGCTACATTGAGCAGTTCGCGCCAGAGGTCCTGGTTCTCCACCGGATCCTTCTTGGCGTTCCGCCATCCGTTCCGCTGCCAGTTGGTCAGCCAGTTCTGCTTGAAGGCGTTGACCAGGTAGGCGCTGTCACTGTACAGCCGGACCCGGCAGGGATACTTCAGCGCCCGAAGCGCCTCGATCGCCGCCATGATCTCCATGCGGTTGTTGGTGGTCTGCGGCTCAAAGCCCGACAGTTCCCGCCTGTGCTCGCCGGTCATGAGGATCGCACCCCACCCGCCGGGGCCGGGGTTGCCGGAGCAGGCACCATCGGTATAGATCGTCACTTCTTTTCGCGTTTCCAGGAGGACTCCTCCTTGGTCATGGCAGTAGGTAGTTGGTTCTGGATTGGTGCGCGGGTTCCTGCTTCCACCCTAAACCCCCGCCGGCTCGCCGGCGGGGGAGGATATCGCCAACCGAAGTCTCCACCAATTTCGTCAGGGCTACTTCTCCACCAGGCGCCCCAGAATCTGCAGCGCCGACCGGATGGTAGCAAGCTCCTCGGCCGGCAGACGCTCCAGGAGCGCTCCAACCCGTTCAGCCCGGCGCTCAGCCATCTCCTGCAGAAGCTCCCGACCGGCCGCTGACAGTGAAAGCCGGATGCTCCGCCAGTCCTCCGGATCCTGGTTACGTTCCAGCAGCCCCTTCTCCACCATCTTCCGGACCATGGTGCTGACCGTGGGCACCGCGATGCCCATGGCAACGGCCATCTCGCTGACCGTTGCGGCACCCCGGGCGCTCAGGATCTGGAGCAGGATCATCTGACTGCGGGAGTCACGAAGGAGCTCCGGCAGGGGTTCGGTCACCATGAGACCGAGCACCGGCAGGAGCCGGGCCAGTTCCAGGGCCGTTTCATGCTGTTCGTTGGTTGGCGTCACCGAATCTGCCCCCTCTTCTCCCTCCATGATAGACTCTCCCTCTCCGTTGTCAATCTTGACAGAACCTAACGCATATCATAGACTAATACTTAGCATAAGCTAAGTATTAGGTTCATTGGGGGAGGGGAACGGAACATGGAGCGGAACATGCGGTTGTGGGTGAATCCGTTTACGATCATGGCTGGCCTCTATGTCTCGGTGGGGCTCTTCTTTGCGGTTCTCAAGGGACTGGCGGTCCTGCCGGAGATGCCCGGCCCGTCCAATCTCAACTGGCTCCGGGTCCACGTGATCACGGTTGGCACCATTACCCAGATGATCTTCGCAGCCCTGCCGGCGATCCTCAGCCGACGGCTCTCGCTGCCGGAGCGGCCCGCCCGTGAGGGCTGGGTCCAGTGGTTCCTGCTCAATGGCGGCTTTCTGCTCGCCGTGACCGGGCTTGTGGGGGTCGACGGCTGGACCGCATCGATCGGCGCCACGCTCGTCATTGTGGCCATCTACCGGCTTCTCATGGGCCTGCTCCGTGCCTGGCGGGAGTCGGGGCGCCCGTACCGCGAGTCCTTCCGGTTCTACGCCACTGCTCCCGTCTACCTGCTGGTTGGCCTCACCATGGCGATCAGCCTACTCCTTAACCTCTGGGCGCCCGGCGGGCGGATCGGCATTCTCGAGGCCCACGTCCACGCCAACGTCTGGGGCTTCCTCGCCCTGGTGGTCGCCGGCATGCTCTTCGACCTCTTCCCGGTGCTGACCGGCGGGCCTATGGCCCGGGCCAACTGGATCGGCCGAACCTATCACCTGATCAACCTCGGAGCGATCGGGTTGGTTGCCGGCCCCTGGATCAACCTCCACGCCATGACGATCGGTGGCCTGCTGACGTACTTTGCGGGCACCGGCGCCCTGCTGCTCAACCTGATCCTGACCCTGCGGCTCAACCGGCGTGTCACGGCAGCCTCCCTGCACCTCGTGCTCGCCTATCTCTGGATGGTGGTCCCGGCCTTCTTCGCACCGTTCATTCTCCTGGCCCCCGGCATGGTGGATGGGCCGGCGGTTGAGGCGGCGGCGACCCAGGGGCTGGTCAATGGATGGGTCCTCGGCGTGGTGATGGGCGCCCTGCCCCGCATCCTCCGCAACTGGCGCCTGGCCGATGGCCCGCTCTTCGGTGCCGATGGCGGCAAGGCGGATGGCTGCTGGCTCTCGGTGGCAGCCCTCAATGCCGGCGTGGCGCTGGTCTGGGCGACGGCTGTGGTCTCGGATCCCACCGTTGACAGCACCCTGACGCTGGCCGGCTACGCTCTGATCGCCGTGGCCTGGGTTCCGTTCCTACGGCGCATCTGGCCGTCGCTGACGGCCCAGCATGCATGATAAAGGCGCCGCCCACGACGGGCGGCGCCTTCTCTATGCCTCTGCGACCCCTGGCTCCACCAGCGGGTCCTTCCACATGACGATCGCGTCTTCGTTGGTGTCGGTGTAGTAGCCCTTCCGAATGGCCCCGGGCGCCGTGACGAAGCCGAGCTTCGTGTAGAGCCCCTGGGCGGGCGCGTTGCTGGCCCGGACCTCCAGGGTCATGCGGCGGGCTCCCCGCCTGGCGGCCCGGTCCATGAGTTCGAGCATCATCCGCTCGCCCAGCGTCCGCCCCCGAAAGAGGGGATGAACGGCAATATTCGTCACGTGGGCATCTTCCCAGACCACGTGCATGCCGCCGATTGCGACCACCTTGGCACCCTGGCGGGCGACCAGGTAGATCGTGTAGGTCTGTATCATCTCCGATAGGAAGGCGTCCTGCGACCAGGGCGTGAGGTAGGAGAGCCTCTCCACCTCCATGACCCCCTCGAGGTCGGCAGGTGTCATCGGGTAGAACTGGATGTCCGGGACTCCCATAGGGTTTCCGCCTCGCTTTTCCGCAGATAGACCGGGGCCAGCGCCTCTGCCTCCACCCCTTGCCCCCGAGCCAGCAGGCCGGCGCCGATCACGGCCACCGCTGAGGCCCGCGGCATCAATGCCGGGGCCGGGGCCAGGCGCACGACATCGCCCGGGCCCAGGGCTCGCTCGTGCAGGGGAGCGGCATCGCCGCAGAGTGTGACGAACTGCCAGGAGTGACGGAGCCCATCGCGCAGGGCTCGAATCTCTTCCGCCAGTTCGGTGATATGACGGTGACTGGGGGGCAGCAGCTCCACCCAGGTGGAGGGGTCGCGGTCGCCGGCGGCGTAGACCGCCGTGAAGACCTGCTCCCGCTTGGCGTCAAACATGGGGACGACAAGGCCGATCTGCGCCCCGGTCCCATAGGCGGTTGCCAGCAAGGAGGAGACACCGACCACCGGCTTCTCCAGCCCGAAGGCGAGCCCCTTGGCCGTGGCCAGTCCGATCCGCAGGCCGGTGAAGGAGCCCGGCCCTATTCCGACAGCGATGCCGTCCAACTCCTGCTTCGCCAGGCCCGATTCCGTGATCGCCTGCCCGATCAGGGGCATCAGCCGGGTGGAGTGCGCCCGCGGCACTTGGAGCGAGAGTTCCGCCAGGACAGTCTCCCCACTGGTCACCGCCACGGTGCACGATGAGGTTGCGGTATCAAGCGCCAAAATCCGCATGGGCAATTGCCTCCAGTAGTGCTGCGTAGCGCGCCGAGCCGGAGAAGGTCAACACCCGCTCGTTCTCGCCGTCGCCGTACGTCAGATCGATTCGCAGATAGTCCGGCGGCCAGAGTCGCTCCACCCGGTCCGCCCACTCCACCAGGTTGACCCCGTGCCCCCCGAAGAAGTACTCCTCGTATCCGAGGTCCTCCATCTCCTCCAGGCTCCGAACCCGGTAGACGTCCCAGTGGAAGACCGGCAGCCGGCCGTTGTACTCCCAGAGGAGCGTGAAGGTCGGGCTCCCGCCGGTCCGGGCCACCCCCAGCCCGGTCAGGATCCCGGTGGAGAGGGCGGTCTTGCCCGCTCCCAGATCCCCGACCAGGGCGATAAAATCGCCGGGCCGCACTCGCTCGCCCAGCCAGATGCCCAGCCGTTGCGTCACGGCGGGATCCCTGCTCACTACCCGTACCATTGCTAATGGGCGCCTCCATCTACCTTCGTTTCCCGTTTATTCTGGCCCGATTACCGGCGTAGGTCAAGGGAAAAGCGAAAACCCCGCCCAATCAGGACAGGGTCTCGGTTGTGCGTGGCTAGACACCCATCCGGTTGAAGCCGTTGTCGGCGTACAGCGTCTCAGCGGTTACGCACCGGGAGAGGTGCGAGGCGAGGAAGAGACCCACATCGCCCACCTCTTCGATCGTCACGTTCCGCCGCAAAGGCGCCCGCTCTTCCACCACATCGCGCAGCTTGGAGACGCCCTTCACCGCACTGGAGGCCAGCGTCTTGAGCGGGCCGGCTGAGATCGCATTCACCCGGATGTTGTCGATACCCAACTCGTGCGCCAGGTAGCGAACGTTGCACTCCAAAGCCGCCTTCGCCGGCGCCATGACATTGTACTTGTCGACCACCCGCTCCGCCGCCAGATAGCTGAGGGTGATGATCGAACCGCCACCTGCGGCCTGCATGAGCGGCTTGGCGCCCCGGGCGCAGGCGATCAGCGACCAGGCGGAGATCTCCTGAGCGATCCGGTAGCCCTCCCGGCTCAGGTCAAGGAAGTCCTTCTGCAGGTCCTCCGTCCGGGCGAAAGCGATGGAGTGGACAAGCACATCCAGCTTCCCCCACCGCTCTCCAAGCACCGAGAAGACCTGCTCGATCTCGCCCTCCTGGGAGACATCGCACGGGAGAAGGGGCATTTGCTCGTGCCCTTCCAGTTGCGCCATGAGCTCTACCACGTTCTCCTTGAGCCGGTCGTTCACGTAGGTAAACGCGAGCTCGGCTCCCTCCCGATGCAGGGACTGTGCAATGCCCCATGCGATCGACCGCTTATTGGCTACGCCCATGATCAGGCACTTCTTGCCGGTCATCAGCCCCATGGTCCGTCTCTCCCCTCTCCCACGGCCCTGTGCAATTGTTGGGACCTGGTGATAGTATGTACTCTTCGCCAGGGGGGAGGCCGATCCCTGCAAGGGGCCTTAGCCTTTCTCCAGGCGCTGTGCAATGTCGAGAAACGGCTTGAGTGCGGGCTGCCAGGCAACCGGCTCGCGCGCCATACCGGCGAGCACCTCTTCAAAGACCTCCACGACTCTTGGGTCGAACTGGGTGCCGACCATGCGGCGCAACTCGATTACGGCTGCCTCCGCGTCGCGACCCTTGCGGTAGACCCGATCGGTGGTCATGGCATCAAAGGCGTCCACCACCGCAATAATGCGGGCACCCAGTGGGATCTCATCGCCCTTCAGGCCGGCGGGGTAGCCCGGGTGCTTATCATCCACCACCCCATCAAACCGCTCATGGTGATGAAGGATCAGCGGCTTGACCGGCCGGAGGATATCCAACTCCCCGACGATGTTGGCGCCGAAGACCGGGTGCATGCGCATGATCCGCCACTCCTCGGCGGTGAGCGGCCCTGGCTTGTGGAGGATCTCCGGCGGGACGACCACCTTGCCCACGTCGTGCAGCATGGCCCCGAACCCGACAATCTGCACCTCTTCGGGCGACATGCCCAGCCGCTCCGCCGTTCGCATGGCGATATCCTTCGCCCGCTCGCTGTGGCCCCGGGTGTACGGATCGTTGATCTCCTGGATCTTGGTCAGCGACATGACCGCCTGGACCATGTGCTTCGAGCGCTCGCTCACCGAGTTCTCCAGGAGGGAGCGAAGCCGCTCGTAGGTCGCCTCGTCCCGCTCCTGGTACAGGTCCAGATCGACCTGGAAGAGGAGGTGATCCAGATCGTGGCCCGTTGCGGCATAGACCCCGATATCGATCGTCAGATGGGGATCGTCGGTCCTGACCACGTTCGCCAGGCTGATCCGTCCCTGGATCTGCTCCTTCAACATCTCCCCGTCGGCACTCGTGGCGTGGGGCAGGACGATCAGGAATTCGTCGCCGCCGTAGCGGACCGTAAATCCGCCAGGCGGAGTGACCTCGAGCAGGGTCCGTCCCAACTCGCGCAAAAGCCGGTCGCCGACGGCGTGACCGTGCCGGTCATTGATCCGCTTGAAGTCAAAGCAGTCGACCATGAGCAGGACCACAGCCGTCCCGCGGGCACGGGACTCGGCAACCACCGCGGGCCAGCGCTGGCTCAGGAAGTGCCGGTTGTACGTGCCGGTCAGCCCGTCGGTCAGAGCCATCTGCTCCAGGCGCCGGTAGAGCTCGGCCTTCTGCAAGACCAGGCCGACCTCGTTCGCCCAGAGCTTGGCCAGCTCAAAGTTCTCGGCGGTGAACTCGGACAGTCCCCGGCGATAGATCCGCAGGACTCCCTGGACCTGGCCCGACTCGGCCCGGACCGGGAGGAAGATCGCCGAGAAGTCCCTGAACGCGCCATCTGGCGGTACGTAGGCCCGAGGATCACTCACGGCATCGCTGGTCAGGACGGCCTCGCCGGTCCGGAAGACCCAACCGGTCAGGCCGGTCTCCACGCTGACAGGCTCGAGCAGGTGCTCATAGTGCTCACGGTACCCATCGACAAAGGCGGAGGCCTGCGGAGTCAGCATCGTCCGTTCGGCGTTGCTCAGGAAGAGGACACACTCGTGTGCCCGGAACGCCTGCACAGCCTGCTGGCAGAATCGCTCCAGCATGCTCTCATCGATCGGATTGATCAGGGCCTGAACAGTCTCACTGACCAGTTGGAAGTGACGGGCCTGCCCCACCTGAAGGTTGATCGTTGCCATGATCCGGTCGATCATCCAGTTCGCCGTTACCATGATACCCAGCAGGGCCACCAGCCAATCCCAGGGGAGCTTCCCGGCAAGCTTGGCGGCGAGGACGGCCCCGACCAGAATGGTCAATCCCTGCATACTCATGCGCAAGGGACCCCGCATCAGCAGCGCTGCGATCATGAGCGGCAGCAGAAAGAGCAGGCTCATGTGATCCAGGGGACCACCCCAGGCGAGGACACTGCCGGCCAGCAGCAGCGCAAGCCACTGGAGCGGGAGCCGAGCCAGAGCGGATGCCGCCGGCCATCTGATCAGCACCGCCACCCCCATGCCCACCACTACGGCAGCCAATCCGACCCAGTAGTGAGGCGTGACCACCTGCGTCGTGATCCCGTGAAGAACGGAGACGCCCAATGAGACGGCGAAGAGTGCGATAATCGGCACCTTCAAGTCGGTGTGGGTATCCTGCCACCCAGTCTTGAACCATAGCTTCAAATTAGCCAACGCCTGACGCCACCGCCTTCATGACGGTGGCCTCCCCCCCTGTCTGCGGCGAATTGTCCATCTTTTTGTCGGGATTGATATTCGTACAAGAAAGTTTACTGGAAAGATGCGCAATGGGCAAGTTTTATGAGAGTGTTGTCATAAAAGAGCGCAAGGGAGCGATCGCTCGCTCCCTTCTTTCTCTGCCTAGAGACGCTTAAACTTGGCCTGCAGCGCCTTCAACTGCTCCTCCACGCTCTGCTCCTGCTTGGACGGCTGTGGCTCGGCGGGGCGCCGTCCAGTGGTCGCAGCCGGCCGGGTGGGTGGTGCCAGGCGAGGCCGGTCGCCCTGGGCCGCCGCGGGCGGGGCCTGGGGATGGGGCTGTGGCTGGCTGCCCTGGGGCCGGGTGGGTCCATCGGGCCGGCGCGCCTGCCGCTCCTCGGCGGGGGACTCGCCCAACTTCATCGTCAGTCCGATCCGCTGCCGCTTCAGGTCCACCTCGATCACCCGCACCTTGACGATATCCCCCACGGCAACCGCCTCGGATGGGTGCTTGATGAACTTGTGCGAGAGCTGCGAGACGTGGACGAGGCCATCTTCATGGACACCGATATCCACGAAGGCACCGAAGTCGACCACGTTGCGGACGGTGCCCATGAGCTCCATGCCGACCTGGAGATCCTCCAGCTTCAGGACCTCCGTGTGGAAGATCGGCTTGGGCAGTTCGTCGCGCGGGTCACGGCCAGGCTTGCCCAGCGCATCGATGATATCGCGCACGGTCGGCACGCCGGCACCCAGCTCGGCAGCTACCTTCTCCGGTTCGAGGTGCTTCAGGGCGTCCCGCAGGCCGGCGGCACCCTGGCCGATCATCTGCTGCCGGGTCGCTCCGACCGCCTTCAGGATCGCATCGGCGATAGCGTAGGACTCGGGATGGACGGCGGTGTTATCCAGCACCTCGGCCCCTTCGGCCACCCGCAGGAAGCCGGCGCACTGCTCGAACGCCTTCGGCCCGAGGCCGGAGACCTTGAGCAGCTCCTTGCGGCTTTTGAACTTGCCATTCTTCTCCCGGTACTCCACGACCGCCCGGGCGACGGTCGCCTTGATCCCCGCGACGTACTGAAGCAGTGAGGGCGATGCGGTGTTCAGATCGACGCCCACCGAGTTCACGACCGACTCGACCACCGCACCAAGCTGCTCGGCCAGGCGCTTCTGATCCACATCGTGCTGATAGAGGCCGACACCGATCGACTTGGGGTCGATCTTGACCAACTCGGCCAGCGGATCCTGGGCCCGCCGGGCGATGGAGACAGCGGAGCGCTGGGTGACATCAAAATCCGGGAACTCCTGCTGGGCCACCTTGGAGGCGGAGTAGACCGAGGCGCCGGCCTCGGAGACGATCATGTAAGCGGTCTGGTACTGGCACCGGGGGATGATGCCCGCCACCACCTGCTCGGTCTCGCGCGAGGCGGTACCGTTACCGATGGTCATCAGGTCGACCTTGTACTTGTCGACCAGGCGGATGAGGGCCTCCTCGCCCTGTACCCGCTGCTTGTCCCCCAGCGTGACGTAGATGACGCCGGTCTCCAGGACCTTGCCGGTATCATCCACCACGGCGAGCTTGCAGCCGGTGCGGAAGCCCGGGTCGATGCCCATGACGGTCAGCCCCTTGATGGGGGCCTGGAGCAGCAGGTTGCGCAGGTTGACGGCGAAGAGGGAGATCGCACGCTCCTCCGCCTTCTCGGTCAGGTTGCCCCGCACCTCGGTCTCGATCGACGGGGCGATCAGCCGCTTGTAGGCATCGGTGACGGCTTCTCTTAGATGGGTGGCCCAGATTGACTTCGGGTTGGTGATATAGCGCCGCTCGATCCGGTTGATGATCTCCTGCTCGGGGGCGTCCAGGGCGACCTTCAGGCACTCCAGCCGCTCGCCCCGGTTCAGGGCAAGGATCCGGTGGGGGGGCAGGGTGCGGAGGGGCTCCTGGAACTCATAGTACATCTGGAACTCCTGGGCCTTCTCCGGATCGCCCTTCTCGTTGAGGACGGAGCGGATCACGCCCTGGTTGGCGGTCAGTTCCCGTGCGGCTTTGCGAACGTCCGCATCATCGGAAACGGTTTCCGCGACGATGTCGCGGGCGCCGGCGAGGGCTTCCTCGGCGGTCTCGACGCCCTTTTCCTGGTCGATGTAGGCAGCGGCGATCTCCAGAGGGGAGCCGCTGGTCTCAGTCTGGGCGAGCATGAGCAGAGCGAGGGGCTCGAGTCCCTTCTCGCGGGCGATCATCGCACGGGTGCGTCGCTTGGGCCGGTAGGGCCGGTAGAGGTCCTCGACCTCCTGCAGCTTGTCGGCGTTCTTGATCGCCTGCTCCAGCTCAGGGGTCAGTTTGCCCTGCTCAGCGATGACTCGCAGGACCTTCTCCTTCTCGCTCTCCAGGTTGCGAAGGTAGGCGAGCCGCTCTTGCAGGTCGCGAATCTGGGTCTCATCCATTTCGCCGGTCGCCTCTTTGCGGTACCGGGCGATGAAGGGGACGGTGTTGCCCTCATCGAGGAGGCCGACACAGCTCTGTACCTGGGCCGGCTTCAGCCCGAGTTCTCTCGCCAGGCGGGCGAGGATCAGGTCTTGAGTCATCTTTACACGCTCCTGAGGTTGATCTTTCAGCATTCCCCTTATGCGCCGGGAGTTCCTGCTCACCGGGGCGGGGGGGGGTACGCTCGCCGGGTCGGGGTACCCCACAGCCCTGAGGCGGCGCCCTACGGGCGCTAGGCGTGAGTTGGCGGGGCCGAATATCGGAACCGTGTCCGGTCTTCGCCTTGGGTGTCGCACCGCCGATATTCGGCAGAGTCGGGTCGGCGCCAAGCGCCCGTACGGTCATCCGCCTGATGGGCTTCTGGGGTACCCCGACCGGCTCGCTCCGAATGGTCGGAAGCGGTGGGCGGTGACCACCAGTCAGGCCGGCCAGGCGAGGGCTTCCATGGGCTTCTGAGGGCCTCCGCACCGTTTTTTAATGGCCCAGTAGCCGGATCCCGTAAAAAAACGGCGTGAGTTGATCCTGACCGGCCCCCGAACCCAACCCTGACCGGGGGTCCGGGCCGTTCTCCCCTCCAAGACCCCCTGCTCCGGGTGTCTTGCAGGTGCTTCGCGCCGTATTTTTATGGCCCCGAAGCCGAATCCAGTAAAAAAGTGGCGCGAGTTGATCCTGACCGACCCCCGAACCCAACCCTGACCGGGGGTCCGGGCCGTTCTCCCCTCCAAGATCCCCTGCTCCGGGTGCCTTGCAGGTGCTGCGCCCCGACTCGCTTCGCCACCACCGCGTGCCGGCCGGGCGAGGGCAGCGCGGGGCACCCCCGGTCGAGCCCATTCGGTGCGCAGTCTTACGGGCGCTTGGCGTAGCCCCCAGACAGGCCAGCGAGGCGAAGGCAGCGGGGCACCCCCGGTTGAGCCCATTCGGTGCGCAGTCTTACGGGCGCTTGGCGTGACCACCAGTCAGGCCAGATTTCGGGGTGCGCCGCCAGAGTCCCCGACCTACGACGGTTTCGAAATCTGGCCACGGTACCGGCGCCTAGCGCCCGTTGACGGCGCAACGGAGGGCGTAGGGGGTGCCCCGATGAACAGCGCCGTAACCCCCCACCGTACCGGCGCCTAGCGCCCGTTGACGGCGCAACGGAGGGCGCAGGGGGTGCCCCGATGACCAGCGCCGTAACCCAGCGCCGTACCCCCTACTGCCCAACCCCCGCCGGCACGACCACCTGCGCCATGTCCCGCCAGAGCACATCGTCCCAGAGCATGACCGTCACCACCTGCGGCGACTCATCCCACTGGTAGACGAACCGCAGCCCGCCCTCCTCCCAGAGGCAGGGGTAGGCCTCCGGGCCGATCGACTTCAGCGTCTTCCAGACCTTGCGGGCCAGGGCCAGAGCACTCTCCGCCGTATAGTTCGCCGTCCCGCCGCCGGCAATGATCCCCTCCGCCAGCTGCAGGATGAACCGCTCCTCTGCTTGCATCTACAGTCGCCCCCTATCGCCGGTACCGCTGCAACCCGGTACCATCCCACGTGTAGAGGTACGGGCTGACCGGGAAGCCTGCCTCTGCGTGCTCCACCTTCACCCGCTGCTCTACCACATCGACCAGCTTGGGGTCGTCATCGCCTATGGCTACCAGCCAGTTCCGATGCGGCACCCCGATCACCAGGTTCCCATCGACCACCTCGGCAAAGTCATCCAGCCACTTGGGCAGAAGGATGCGCGCCGCATCGTACCCGTCGCCCAGATTCCAGACAAACATCGGCCGGCTGCCATCCGGCGCGGCCAGGCGGGTCACTCGCTTGCCCTGGGTGAGCCGGTCCAGGTTCTTCAGCGCCGTCACATGGACCGTGGAGTGGCTCACCTCCCAGTCCCGCAGATCCTGGTAGGAGACGTACCGGATCTTGTTGTTCGACTCCTCGATCCCGTAGATCACGAAGAGCCCTTCTACCATGGGGCCGTTCAGCATCTGCCCCTGCCCCTTCTCCTGGATCTGAGCCGGGTCCATCAGCATCGGGTAGAGCCGGCTGCGGATCTCCGCGAACTCCGCCTCCATCAACTTCTTCATAACCGTTCCCCCCAAACCATACCTTATGTTTAGACGACCGGTTGGCTGGTCGATACTGCCATTGAGGTGAGTTGCTGCATGAAGGCTCAGGAGCGTATTGCCCTGTTCGCAACCCTTGGCGATATGAAAGATGTAGCCTACAAGAATACCCTGGCGATCACCGCCCTGATCGACCTCCTGATCGAAAAGGGGGTCATCACCCGGGAGGAGATGGCTGCCCGGGCCCAGCAACTGGACGCCGCAGGCGAGAAGAGTTTACCAATCGGGTAACCCCCCCGTCAAGCAAACGCCCCCGGATGCCGCTCGTCGCAGCGCTCCGGGGGCATCCTCTGTCCACAGAACCTACCAGCCCATCCGCTGACGGAGACCGGTGATATGGGCCACATGATGCCGGCTGTGCCAGGCGTACAGTGCGGTCATGACCTCCAGGCTGAGCAGCCCGCTCTCCGGATGGCGCAGCGTCCGCTGAAAGTCCGCCGGGCTCATGGTGCGCAGCAGCCGGACCCAGCGATCATGCATCGCCTCCAGCAGGACGAGCGAGACCTCCACCGGGGCATCCATGGCATCCGGGAGATTCGACCACGCCCCTTCGTTGTAAGGCTTGATCGTCGGCTCCTCCTCGGTCAGCGCCAGCCGGAATCTTATGTAGCTGTTCATATGGCTGTCCGCCAGATGGTGCACCACCTGCCGGACCGTCCATCCCCCATCCCGGTAAGGCGTATCCAACTGGGCCTCGCTCAGACCCGCCACCGCCTGGCGCAGTGCGCCCGGGCAGCCCGCGATCGCCGCGATCCAACCCGCCAGGTCCCCGCTTGTCACCCGCTCCTTGCGCTGAAACCGTCCCACCGGGTACCGCAGATCCGTCACCCGCCACCATCCTCCCCAAAATCCGTCTCAGCGAGCATATTCGGCCCACCGGCGCGAAATCCTCCGAAGGATTCGTGTGGTTCGCAGCGAACCCCCATCCCATACAGGGGAGGTTTACAGATGAAGATTCTGCTTTGGGCTGAGGCCAGCCCGCGCTACGCCGCCATCCTCACCCAGCGGGAGCTGCCCGCCGGCGCTGAAGTCGTCCCGGTCACCTCGATCGATGAAGCCATGGAGCACGCCGCATCCACCGATGTGCTGATCGCCTGGGGTGGTGCTTACTCGGCCGCCCTGCTCCCCCACGCCCCCGGGCTCCGGCTGATCCAGGCCATGGGCGCCGGGGTGGAAGGGCTCCTTGATGCCGGGGCCGCCGCCTCGCCAGTGCCCCTTGCGAACGCCCGCGGTTCCAACAGCCAGCCGATTGCCGAGCATGTGCTGGCCCTGATCCTCGCCTTCGCCAGGGGCCTGCACGTGGCCGTGCGGAACCAGGTGACTCACACCTGGAATGCCAAGGCGACCCGGGGCGTCGAGATCGCCGACCAGACCCTCGGGGTGCTCGGGCTCGGTTCGATCGGGCTGGAGGCCGCCCGCCGGGCGAAGAGCCTGGGCATGCGGGTGATCAGCCTGGAGCGACCGGGCCGGACCCAACCGCCCGAGGTGGACAGGCTGGTGGCCGACAAGATCGCCCTTGCCGCCGAGTCCGACTACCTGCTGGTCGCCACCCCCCTCACGCCCGAGACCCATCAAATTGTGGACGCGGCCATGCTGGCTGCCATGAAGCCATCCGCCCATCTCATCAATATCAGCCGCGGGCAGACGGTAGATGAGGCCGCCCTGATCCGGGCGATTCAGGATGGGCAGATCGCCGGCGCCGGACTGGATGTGACCGAGGTCGAGCCCCTGCCGGCTGACTCGCCGCTCTGGGATCTGCCGGGAGTGATCATCACCCCGCACGTGGCGGCAAACAGCCCGCACACCATGGGCCGGGTGATGGACCTGGTGGCGGAGAACCTGCGCCGACTGGCAGCCGGCAAGCCGCTGCTCAACCTGGTAGACAAGCAGAAGGGGTACTAGCACGCCCATGGGCCGGGAGTCCTACGAAGCGGGACCTCCGGCCCATCTTGCTGGGACCGCGCTCTCAATGCAGCCCTGGCTGGCAGGTTTCTCCGCTTCGCGCACCCAACTTTCGCTTGACGACTATAAACAAAACAAAATGAAGAGGTGCGGAAGATGTTGAAACCGGTCGGAATCGATGTCGGGTATGGCTATGTAAAGGTATTCGATGGTCAGGACTGGCTCCGCTTTCCGTCTGTCGTCGGTATCGCCACCGAGGCGACGAGCTTCAGCGGCCTCGCCGGCAGCAACAAGACCCGCGCCCTGTCGATCACGGTGGATGGCCAGACCTACAACGTGGGTGAGCAGGCGGTCCGCCAGTCAACCTTTGCCTTTCGCTCCCTCTCCCAGTCCCGCCTGGAGGCCGGCGAATTCAAGGTGCTCTTCCTGACCGGTCTCGCCATGGTGGCTGACCGCCCCTCCGTCTCCTTCCACGTCGTGACCGGCCTGCCGCCCGGGCTCCTCTACCAGGAGAAGGCGATCGCCCAACTGCTCAAGGGCGAGCACCGGGTGGTCCTCCGCCTCGGCAAGGAGGTTCTGGAGCGGAGCCTGAACGTGGAGAACCTGCGGATCATGCCGCAGCCGATCGGCACATACCTGGGCGAAGCGCTTGATGCCCGCGGCCAGGTGAAAGATGAAGCCCTGGTCAGCGGGCGGGTCGCCCTGGTCGATGTCGGCCACGGCACCACAGACCTGGCGATCGCGGAGGGCGGAGAATACGTGCCGCACCAGAGCCGGACCGTCCCCGTGGGCCTCGCCGCCGCCCAGGCCGACGTGAGCGAACGGCTTCGCCGGGAGTTGGGCATCGTTCGGGAGGCCTACCAGTTGGATGATGCGATGGCCACCGGCAAGATCAAGGTGGCTGGCCAGCCGAGGGATATCTCCAACCTGCGGGACCTGTCCTACAAGGCGCTGGCGACGAAGATCCTGACCGAGATCCACTCGACGTGGGATGTAGGCACCGTGGACACGATCCTCTTCACCGGCGGCGGCTCCAAGGCGCTGGAGCGCTTCCTGCTCCCGCAGTTCCCCAACGCCCGCCTGGTCGACCCGGCCCAGACCGCCAACGTGCGGGGGTACTACACCTGGGCGGCCCGGGCGACCAACACCTTCCCGCCCGCCAGTCAGGGCACGAGCGCAGCGATCAACCACGGGATCAACGCCAGATAGGCAAAAGAGCCCGCTCTCCACGACGAGGGCGGGCACTCCTTTATGCGACCGGTGCGGGCGGTATGGGGCGGGCCTGAGCAAGGGCGGTGGCCAGGTCCGGGCAGAGGGTCACGCCCTTCAGCACGCCGAGGGCGTCCAGCGTGGACTTTGGCCCCGGCCCGATGCCGGCTACGAAGAAGCCGTGCCCCTGCGAGGAGACCCGGCGGATCAGCTTTTTCAGGGCCACAGCGCCCGTCGCGTCGACCACGACCATACGGGAGAGGTCGGCCACCACATTGCCCTGACAGCCGTCAGCCCGCTCCTCCAGGAGGACCGCATCGCCAAAGAAGAGGGGGCCGTCTACGGTGACCACGTGGATCCCTGGCTCTACCTCCACGGCGGAGACGTGCGACTGGCTCATGCGCATGGTGAACAGGAAGGCCGAGAGCAGGACACCCACGCCGATCGCCAGGGTGAGCGGTGTGGCAAACGTAAGTATGGCAGTCACCACCATGACAGCGCCATCCGCATAATGGTGGCGCTTGAGGTCCTTGATCGACTGCCAGTCGACCATGCCGATGGCCGTCATCATCAGAATGCCGGCCAGGGCTGCCATGGGGACCTGTTGGGCGAGCGGACCGAGTGCGAGGGTGATGACCAGGATCATCAGCCCGTGAATGACACCGGAGAGTCGGGTCCGCCCGCCGGCCCGGGTGTTGACCACCGACCGGACGATGGCGCCGTTGCCGACGATCCCGTGGAAGAAGGGGGCGACCAGGTTGCCGATCCCCTGACCGACCAACTCCTTGTCCAGGGCGTGACGGGATGATGTCATGTCGTCAATGATCAGGGCCGACAGCAGCGACTCCATGGAGGCAATGAGGGAGATGGTCAGTCCTGCCACAAAGGCCGGCTGGAGGTCGGCCAGAGCGAACGTCGGCCAGTGAAGGGCCGGGAAGCCCTTCGGGATCTCCCCAATGATCGCTGCGGTGTCCCAGGCCAAGTAGGGATGGCTCGTCCAGCCAAACAGATTGGCGGCGGCGGTGGTGAGAATCAGGGCGACGAGGGAGCTGGGGATCACCCGGTTGATCCGGGGCCAGAGCCACATGATCGCCATGACGGCCAGGCCGATCACGGGGGCACCGGTAAAGGTCGGGACCTGCTTCGCGAAGATATAGACCGCCATGCCGTTGGTGAACCCAGCGACCACGGGCTGTGGAATGAACGTAATAAACCGCCCCAGTCGCATAAGACCGAAGGCGATCTGCAGGAGTCCGGCGATCAGCGTCGCCAGAGCCAACTGGGCCCAGCCACCGGCGGCGAAGGTGGTCATGACGACCGCCATGGTGGTCAGGGTCGGGCCGGTGATCTGTGTAGCTGTCCCACCGAAGAGCGAGGCGAAGATCCCTGTAAAGATCGCACCGTATAGTCCGGCAGCAGCACCCACGTTGGTCAGCGCACCCACCGCCAGTGCCAGCGGAAGCGCCACAACCGCTGCCGTCAAGCCCCCAAACAGATCGCCGCGGAGATCCACCCAGGAGAAACGTACCCGTGACAGGGAGAGCCTCGTAAACATTGATCTCTAATTCATCTCTCTTTTTGTAGCTTTTTTCGAACAGATAGTCGAATTATACTCCTGCGTACCCCATCGGTCGATTTCGGTCACTCCCGGCTCTGTGCGATCGCGGGGCACGAAATCCGGTGACATGAGTTCCGGTAGCTCCTCCGCATAATTCCTTCGATTTGCTCGCCCTTTCGCAAAATCAGACACACCCTGGCTCCGGAGAGCCAGGGTGTGTATACGGGCTGCCAAGGAGGATCGACTAGTCGGTGTTACCGGGTGGCGCCACCGGCCCCGCCGTTCAACTGAGACTCAGCCAGGGCGATCATCTTCTTCACCATGTAGCCGCCGACCGAACCGTTAACACGGCTGGGCAGGTCGCCCTTATACTGCTGACCGTAATTCGGAATGCCGAGCTCCGAAGCGGTCTCAAACTTGAGTTGCTCCAGGGCGCCACGGGCGCCGGAGACCAGGATCTGGTTGTTGTTGTTGTTGGCCATCTCTTTCTCACCTCCTGACAGGCATTATGTTGCCGCGGTCAAGGATGCATTATGATGACCAGATCATGGAGGGAAAGGGCAGGAAGATGGCGAACCTCTGTTCGAACGGAAGGAGGGCGGTTCTGTGACACGCTGTTTTGGAACAGGCGATCCCCTGTACGAGCGGTATCACGATGAGGAATGGGGCGTTCCGGTTCACGATGACCAGACGCTGTTTGAGTTTCTCATTCTGGAGGGCGCTCAGGCCGGCCTGAGCTGGGCGACGATCCTGCACCGGCGAGAGGGCTATCGCAGGGCTTTCGCGGGCTTCGACCCTGTCCTGGTCGCCCGGTTTACCGAGGAGCAGCAGGCCGGGCTGATGAACGATCCCGGCATCATTCGAAACCGGCTCAAGATCCAGTCGGCTGTGGGCAACGCGAAGGCGTTTCTCAAGGTGCAGGAGGAGTTTGGCTCGTTCGATGCCTACATATGGCGCTTCGTTGACGGCAAACCCATTCAGAACAGCTTCACGGCTTTCCGAGAGGTCCCGGCCACGACGCCCGAGTCCGACGCCATGAGTAAGGATCTGAAGAAGCGCGGGTTTAAGTTTGTCGGCTCGACGATCTGCTATGCCTTCATGCAGGCGGTGGGCATGGTGAACGATCATCTCACGACCTGTCCGCGGCATGGCGAGATTATTGGCAACTGATACGGCCGCCCAGATGAAACCGGGAAAGATCAGTTCTCCTCGGCCGACATCGCCAAATGATTCCGAGTGACTCGGGGTGATTCCCGGTAATACCCGGTGAATCCGGCGGGAAGAAGATCTCGCTGGAAAGAAGAACTTGCGCCCAGGAAGAGCCAGATGTGGGTGCCTATCGCCCGGCGAAACCGGGTAATAAGAGAGCCCGGCGACAACCGCCGGGCTCTCTTTCCTATGCATGCACCGGCACGTGGACGATCCGGTTCTCCCGGTCCACCTGAACCACCGTCGGCTGGTGGTTGGCCAACTCGGCCTGGTCCATTTGGGCGTAGGTGATGATGATCACCAGGTCGCCCGGCTGGGCCATACGGGCCGCAGCACCGTTCAGGCAGATGATGCCCGACCCGGGCTCACCGGCGATCGTGTAGGTCTCAAACCGAGCCCCGTTGTTAATGTTCACCACGGCTACCTGCTCGTACTCCAGAATGTCTGCGGCCTTCAGCAGGTCAGCATCGATCGTAATGGAGCCCACATAGTTCAGGTTCGCCTCGGTCACGGTAGCCCGATGGATCTTCGACTTGAACATGGTCCGCAGCATGGGCGGCCCTCCTGTCAGCTCGAGGTCCAGGCCGCGCGACTCCGGCGCGGTCCCAGCCAGAATCTAGACTACGCGGAAGGCATTCCTGCGTCAACCCATCACTCGCTCGAGAACCGCGTCCGCGATGTTCGCTCCTGTCACGAGGATCACCACCCGCCCCAGCCCCTGCGCCCCGTCCCGCAGCAGGGCAGCGGTCCCGGCGACGCCGGCGGGCTCTGCCACGACCCGCTCGGCCCGCAGCAGTGTGCGCATGCCGTGCCAGAGGTCATCGTCGGTGACCGGGCGGAGTTCATCGACATACTGTTGGGTCATGGCCAGGGTATGCTGCCCGGGTTTTCTGGCCCCCAGTCCATCGGCGATGGTCACGACCCTTTCCAACTCGACAATCCTCCCCTCCCGGACCGAGCGGATCATCGAGTCGGCCCCCTCGGGCTGAACGCCGATCACCCGCACGCCGGGCTTCAGCGCCTTGAGCGCACCGGCCACGCCGCTGATCAGCCCACCGCCGCCGATCCCCGTGACCACGGTGTCGAACTCCACGCCCGACTCCGCCAGCTCCAGGCCAATCGTGCCCTGGCCGGCGATCACGTGGAGGTCGTCGTAGGCGTGGAGCAGGGTGAGCCCCTCCTCCTCACCGATCGCCAGGCAGCGCTCAAAGGCAGCCTGGTAGTCCTGCCCGTGGTGGACCACCCGGGCGCCTTCCGCAGCGATCAGGGCCACCTTCTGCGGGTTGGCCTCCTCGGGCACCACCACCACGGCGGGGCGGCCAAAGAGCCGGGCAGCACGGGCCACGGCGAGGCCGTGGTTGCCGGCGCTGGCGGTCACCACGCCGCCGGTCAGGCCAGCGTTCACCATGGCCTGCATCTTGTTCAGGGCGCCGCGGAGCTTGAAGGTCCGAATCGGGGTGAGCGAGTCCAACTTCAGCCAGACCTCCGTACCGAGCATCTCGCTCAGCCGGGGCGCCTGAAGGAGCGGCGTCGGCGGGAAGAAGCGGCGGACGACCGCCTCCGCCGCCCGGTACTGCTCGATCATCAACCGAGATGCACCCCCTCTACCGGCTGGAGGCTGAAGGCAATCCGCTTCTCGCCCACCTGCTTGCCCGCCCAGTTCTTGATCGGGGCGGGCCGGTATTTGGCGAGGGCGGTCAGGTCTTCATCATTCAATATGCCCAACTGGCGCATGATCTCCACGATCATGAGATGCCGGGCATCGGTATTGCCATCTTCCGCCTTGACGGTAATGCCGACGCCACCAACGGCGCCCACCTGCTGCAGCAGCGGCGATGCTGCCACCACCTCCGGCAGGAGGCCGACCGAGTAGACGCCCTCGGCACCCGACTTGGCCACCCAGCGCTTGCCGGGCAGGCCCATCAACTCGGAGCAGATCCGGGCCCGGCCGGCCACGAGGTAGGGGTGCTCCAGCATGGCGTCCCGCATCCGGCGGGCGGCGATCTGCTGCCCTTCGGGCATGCGCTCCGGATCGGCCAGGCGGGCAAAGGCGTAGGACATATTGGTCAGGGGCATGCCAAAGACGGGGACGCCGCAGCCATCCACCCCGATTGCGATCTGCTCCTTGGCAATGCCGCAACTCGTGGCGACCGAGGCGAGGATCACCTGCTGGACCTCCGAGGCAGGGTTCAGATAGTCGTCGGTCGGAAGGCCGAGGTGCTTGCCAAGGGCGAGCATACCGCTGTGCTTGCCGGAGCAGTTGGAGTGGATCCGGCCCGGTTCCTCGCCGGCAGCCTTCATCGCCTCGGCGGTCGGCCTATCGTAGGGGAAGTGGGCGCCGCATTGGAGGTACTCCGGCCCCAGGCCGGCCCGCTGGAGCGCATCATAGACCGTATCGGTATGGACCGGCTCTGCGTTGTGGGAGGCGCAGAAGATCGCCAGGTGAGCGGGGGTGTAGCCAAAGGCATCAGCGGCACCGCTGGTCACCACCGGCATGGCCTGGACCGGCTTGGCCGACGAGCGCCAGAAGGTGACAAGGTTGGGATCGCCCACGGCAAAGAGGACCCGACCGGTGCTGTCGACCACGGCCGCGTGACCCCGGAAAAGCGACTCCACCAGCGGACCACGGGTCAGTTCCACCACGATCGCCATAGTCACGTTCCTCCTACTTGGATGCGTCTACGAAGGCGCGGAAAAGGGCGTCGAAGTTGTACGGGCGCCCCTGGAAGTTCTCCGGGTGCCACTGGACCGAGAGGGCGAACCTGGCGGTAGGATGCTCCATCGCCTCAATGACGCCATCGGGTGCGGTAGCGGTGAGGACCCAACCTGGCGGCAGATCTTTCACCGCCTGATGATGCCGGGTATTCACCTTAAACTCGGTTCCGAGGATGGCGGCCAGCCGGCTCTCCGGCTTCACCGTGACCGGATGGGTCGGGTACCACTTGGGCTGGGGAGGGGGCGTGACGTGCTTCATGGCCTGCGGTAACTGGGAGGGGAGATCCTGCCAGAGGGTGCCCCCGAAGGCGACCGCCAGCACCTGGTGGCCGCGGCAGATGCCCAGGATGGCCTTGTCCTGGGCCATGGCGACCCGGGCGTAGGCCAGTTCGGATCTGTCACGCATGGGGTCGATCGCCCCGGTCTGCGGATGCGGCATCTCCCCGAAGAGGAGCGGATCCATATCCTCACCGCCCGAGAGCAGGAGGCCGTCTACCCGGGCGAGGACCTCGGCGGCCTCCTCCTCGGTCTCGACGAAGGGCAGGAGCACAGGGATTCCGCCAGCCCGCTGCACGGCCCGGGAGTAATCGTGGGGGTTATAGATCCAATCGCGCTGAGGAACCTCAAGCAGTGCGCAGGGTGTCACACCGATTAACGGACGAAGCGGATTCATCGTACGGTCGCCCTCCTACAGTCCCCTAAATATTAGCCCCATAAACCTATTGCTTGTAAAAGACCCGGGCACCATGATGGGGCGCCCGGGTCTGGCAGGCCACCGCGTGGATCAGAATTCCTTCAGGCCAAGACTGATCAACAGAGCCTCATCAACCTGCTTCATGATCTCACCATCGAGCCGGGTGACTCGCTCACGCAGGCGCCGTTTGTCAATCGTGCGGACCTGCTCCAGCAGGATCACCGAGTCCCGCTCCAATCCGTAGGTCTCCCCGTTCAACTCCACGTGGATCGGGAGCTTAGCCTTCTCGATCTGGCTAGTGATGGCCGAGACAATGACGGTAGGGCTATATTTGTTGCCGACGTCGTTCTGAAGAATGAGCACCGGCCGGACCCCACCCTGCTCCGAGCCAATCACCGGGCTCAGGTCGGCGTAGAAGACATCGCCCCGCCGGATATTGGTTGGTCTGTTCATGCGCCCGGGACCGCTCACGGCAGCTCTCCGATCTCGAAGATCGGACCCTCCTCGGCAAGAGTCAGGTTGATGCGGGCCATCGCCTGATACCCGCGCATCATCTGCTCCCGCAAGTCCCGTTTCTTCCTTTCTTCAACGTAGATGCGCACGGCTTCACGGATCAGCTCACTGCGGCCTACTCGCTCCATGGCTGCCAAACCGTCCACCTGCTGCAGTAAGGACTCGGGGACCGTGAAGATGATACGCTTGGAAAGTGCCATGGAGCCACCTCCTGGTAGACGGCTTCCTTGTTATTCTATACTCCACCCGAAGGTTTGGTCAAAAGAACCTGATCGGTTACAGGATTCCTATTAGACCGAGATTCAATCCTTCGAGCCATCGTCTCGTCCTTCGTTCAGATAGATACGAGGCACTCGACAGGAGATGTCGCAGACCACCTCGTAGTTGATCGTCCCGATCAGGGCCGCCATCTCGCCGGCAGTGATCTGATCACCGCCCTGGTGACCGATAAGGACGACCTCATCGCCCACCTTCGCCTGGATCTCGTTCGGAATGCGAATCAGGGTCTGGTCCATACAGATCCGCCCGACGATCTGCGCCCGACGGCCCTGGATCAGGACCTCGCCCTTGTTCGAGAGGAGCCGGGCCAGGCCGTCGGCATAGCCCACGGGCAGGGAGCCGATCTGCTCCTCCGCCGAGGCGTGGTAGGTGCAGCCGTAGGAGATCGCTGTCCCCGCGGGCACCCGCTTCACCTGACCGATTCGGGTCTTCCAGGAAAGGGCGGGAGCGAGCGGGACGGGCCAGGTGATAGTGATGTCCGGTGGCAGGCCATAGATCGCCACGCCGGCCCGCACGAGGTCGTAGTGGGCGCTCGGATGGAGCATCAGTCCGGCGGAGTTGGCCGCATGGCGGATCGCCGGTTTGATTCCTGCCGCCTCCAACTCGGCCAGCGCCGCGTCGAAGCGCTCAGTCTGCTGACCGGTGAAGTCGTTCCCGGGTTCATCGGCGGCGGCGAAGTGGGTGAAGACCCCCTCTACCTCTACATTGGGCAGGGCGGCCAGGGCCTGCGCGACCTGATCGAGCCCGCCGGGCTGCACCCCGATCCGACCCATGCCGGTATCGACCTTTATATGGACCTTCGCCTTGCGCATCATGGGGCGGGCCCACTGGTTGAGCGCTTTGGCGAGGTCAAGGTCGAAGAGGGCGACCCGCAGGTCGTACATGAGGACGGTGTCGGCCTGGCCGGGGACCACCAGTCCCAGGACGAGAATGGGGGCGGTGATTCCCGCCCGGCGCAGTTCGACGCCCTCCTCCACGGAGGCGACACCGAGCCAGTCGGCCCCCGCCTCCACGGCGGCCCTGGCGATCGCTTCGGCCCCATGGCCGTAACCGTTCGCCTTGACCACCGCCATGAAGTGTGGAGCGTTAGAGATGGACCTGAGGGCTGCCACATTTCGCTGAACCGCAGCGAGATCGATCTCAATCCAGGTGGGGCGCATTCGATCCAGGTTCATGGCAGCCAAACCTCCTCATGCTAGCCCTGGAGCACCGCTAGCTCCAGAGCACTTCGATCGTATCCTTGACACCCCGGCGGATATCCCGCTGAACGGAGGGAAGCTCCGAGGCGAGGTCGCTGGCCAGAACGCCGTCATAGCCTATGCGATCGGCCAGCCGGTCGCCAGCCATGCCGTGAATGAAGGCGCCGACGCTGGCGGCTTCCGGGGCTCCCAGCCCCTGGGCCAGCAGGCCGGCGATGATGCCGGTCAGAACGTCCCCGGAGCCGCCGGTACCCAGGGCCCGGTTGCCGGTCGGGTTGATATAGACATCGCCGCCAGGCTCTGCGATCAGGGTGTAGGCACCCTTCAGGAGGACGACCGACTTGGTCACATCCGCCGCACGGCGAACGGCAGCAAACCGGTCGGCCTGGACCGCCTCGACGGAGAGGCCGAGCAGGTGGGCCATCTCGCCGGGGTGGGGGGTCAGGACGAGCGGCACGGGGCAGTCGGCCAGCAGTTCGGGCCGGCCGGCGAAGGCCTTTATGGCATCGGCATCGAGCACGAGGGGGGCGTTGGCGGCGGCGACGACGGCCCGGGCGAACTGCTGGGTCTGGGGGTCCGTGCCAAGGCCAGGGCCGACCGCCAGGGCGTCCGCCTTCGTGGCGTGCCGGAGGAAGAAATCGGCCGCCTCCAGGGCGAAGCCGCCGTCGGGCGACTCCGGAATCGCCAGGGTCATGAACTCGGGGCGAATGGCGGCAACAACGGGCTGGGAGTGCTCGGGCGAGGCGACTGTGACCAGGCCGGCACCGACCCGCAGGGCGGCCTCACCGGCCAGGGCGGCGGCGCCGGTCATGCCGCGGGAGCCTGCGGCGACGAGGACCCGGCCCCGGGTGCCCTTGTGGGCGTCCCGGCTGTAGGTGGGGAGCCAGTCCCGCACCATGGCGGACCGGGTCAGTTCCACGGCGATCTCCTCCTGCTCCACGGCGGGGTGGGACAGGCCGATATCGACAACGATCACCTTGCCGGCCAGGTCGGCGCCGGGGTATTGGAAAAGACCGAGCTTTGGCAGGCCGAAGGTGACGGTCACGTCCGCCCGGACCGCCGGACCGTCGACCCGGCCCGTGTCGGTGGCAATGCCGGAGGGCATGTCGACTGCGAGGACCGGCCGGCTGGCGGCGTTGATCAGCTTGATCGCCTCGGCAGCCTGGCCGCGGGCGGAGCCGACGACGCCGGTACCGAGGACGGCATCGATCACGAGGGCGGCGTTCTGGAGGGCATCGTGGGCCTGGGCGGGCATCAGGATCGGCACGCCGGCCATCCGGGCGGCGTGGAGGGCTGTGGATGCGTCGCCGGGCAGGTCATCGAACAGGGACCAGACGACGGCGGAGACGTTGTAGCCCCAGTGGCGGAGCCAGCGGGCTGCCACGAGGCCGTCGCCGCCGTTGTTGCCCTTGCCGCAGACGACCACGGCCGGGCCGGGCCGCTCCTGGAGCATCCGCTGTGCGACAACGGCGACCTGCCGGCCGGCCAGTTCCATGACGATCGATGAGGAGACGCCGTACCGTTCGAAGACCCGATTCTCAATGGAGCGCATCTGCTCCCCGGAAACCACTTTCATCGTTCAGCCACCACCTGTGCAATTGCGTAGTCTTTCGAGTGCGAGAGGGAGAGGTGGAGCGCCGTAAGTCCCTGCTCGGCGGCGATCTCGGCCAATCGGCCGGAGAGCCGGAGGGTGGGCTTTCCCAGGGCGTCGCGCAGTACCTCCATGTCGGTCCATTTCACGTCGCGCAGGCCCATTCCGAAGGCCTTCAGGACCGCCTCCTTGGCGGCAAAGCGGGCTGCCAGGCGCCTGGCGCGATGGGCTTCGCTCGTGCCGCAGTACGCGATTTCGCCGGGGGTGAAGACCCGGCGCAAGAAGCGTTCGCCGTGGCGCCGGAGCGCCTGGTCGATCCGTTCGATCTCAATCAGATCAACGCCGGTGCCGAGGATCATGGCCGCAGCCCCTCCTTTAGGCGGGACTGCTCCCGCTCCATGTTCCAGAGGAAGGCAAGAACCTCGGCGACCGCTGCGTAGAGCTCGGGCGGAACATAGGCGCCGATCTCCAGCTTGACGAGGGCGTTGGCCAGCGGGTGATCGCTGTGGATGGGCACCTTATGCTTCTCAGCCATGGCGAGGAGGGCATCGGCCAGCTCGCCCTTGCCGGCGGCGATGATCCTTGGCGCCGTGTCCTTCTCGGGGTCGTACCCCAGGGCGACGGCCGCCCTCGGACCCTTTGGTCTGCTCTTGGGCTGCTCTTGGTTTGGCATGGCGACCTCCTACAAGCGGCGGTCGAGCCGGGCGTTGCTGTCGGCGGCCACGGCGGGCCCGATTGCCTCGCCGGGCAGCGCCTGCCGGCATCCGACCTTGACCTCACCGAACCCGGCAGCGGCCAGGCGGGTCTGCAGGTCGGGCAGTTCCTTCTCCACGCCCTGCCGAATGGAGGCCATGAGGACGGTGAAGAGGGCGGTGAGCGACTCGCCGGATGCGTCCAGGGTTACCTGCACCTGGCCCACGTTGGGCGTCTCCCACCAGAGCCGGACCTGATGCTGAGCCTTGCCGGCCTTGCCGACGGTGGCATCGCCCTCCTGGATCTGGAGCTGGGCCCAGCCCTGCTTGCCGTTCTCCAGGGGGACGGGGATCCACATGAGCGGGGGCTGGCCGGCCTCGGCCCGGGCCTGGGCGACGGGAGCCTGCAGGGCGGGCTGGGGCATCTGGACTTCCACCCGGGCCTGGGGCTGGGCGGATGGCTCCGGCCGGACCGTTGCCTGGGCCTGGCTCTGAGCCTGGGCGGGAGGCGTTTCGGCCCGGGTCGGGGTTGGCTGCTCGGCGGGGGGGCCGGCGGGGCGGGGCTGTGCACCCTCCGGCCGGGCCTGGGCCCGATCGGGTGCCTGAGCCTCCGGCTGGGGGCCCTGTGGCGAGGGCGGCTGGGGTTGTGCTTCTGTTGATGGCGACTGGGGCGGGACTTGTGTCGACGTCTGTGCCGATGTTGCCGGGGCTGGCGATTGCGGTGCATCCGGCGCCGGCATCGGGGTCTGTGCGAGAACAGGGGCTGGGGGCTGCTGCTGTGGGGCTGGTGGCTGGGAGCCTGGGCTGGCCGGCGTCAAAGGAGGCTGGGTCCCAGTGGGAAGCGTCGCTGCGGGACCGGGTGTCGATTGGCCCGCCGCCGGTGGAGCGACAGTGGGCTGCTCCTGAGCGACCGGGGCTCGAGCCTGGGCGGCGACCGGGGCCTGCTCGGGCAGCAGGGCGGGGCTTGCCGCCGAACCACCCGCCTGACGAAGGGGAATGGCGGGCTGAGGTTGGGCCTGAGGCTGAGGCTGGGCTTGAGGCTGAGGCTGGGCCTGAGGCTGAGGTTGGGCTTGAGGCTGAGGCTGGGCCTGGGCTTGAGGCTGAGGTTGGGCTTGAGGCGGGGCTGTCGGACGCGGGGCGCTCTGCCCCCCGGCCAGTGGCCCAGCCGGTTGGACCAGCTTGAGAACGAGACCCGCCCCCTGCTCCTGAGGCTGGACCTGAAGTTTCACCTTCTGTCCTTCGCGCAGGGCCGCCTGAAGGGCTACCTCCAGCCGGACACCCTTGCCGAAGGAGAGCATGGCCTTCTCCTGAAAGACCGAGATGACCTCTGCGTCAAGTATCTTGCCCGCCACGAACATCTCGGTAAGCAGATCCGGAGACGTGCTGGCGAGCACACGAAGCAGGTTAGGACTGATCCCACCGATCCCGCCAAGGGACTGCATACTCATGGCCGCCTCACCTCCATCCGTTTCCCAATAGGGTTCTCTCGGGGGGAAACGAATCCCTGCACATGGAGCCGGTAGACGCCAAAGGCAGCCCTTGGTAAACTAAGACGATGGAAGGCGAACCTTGAGGGGGTGCCACTGTGAACCTGTTTGCGTACGGCACGCTCATGGACCGGCGTGTCATGACCAAGGTCACAGGGCGCAACCTGCCGGCGGGAGTGGCCGGCGTGCTCTACGGCTACCGCCGGGTTGAGACCAGCCTCGGTTACCCGATCATCCTCCCGGAGTCCGGAGCGAGCTGCGAAGGGCTGGTCTTCTTCGGGATTCAGTATACCGACTGGGAGAAGCTCGATCGGTACGAGAACGCCCTTGACAACCCGCCGGCTTACATCCGTCGCCTGGTCTCGGTTCAGGGTGCGCATGGCACGATCTCTGCCTTCGTCTACGTGGGCAACCTTCATTTCTTCCGAACCCGCCTGAAGCGATAGCGCCCGGCCGTCTGCCGGGCGCTTCGTTATGTCCCGGAAACGAGTCGCTGAACCTCGGCGGGATCCACGTACTGATAGAGATCGACCCCGTTATGTGCCAGGTCGTCCTCCAGCTCCCGGAGTGGTCCTCCGCCATGGCGTCGCAGGAGGTGCAGGAGCAACACCGAGGCCCTCATCTCCAGGCTGTAGAGCCGGCCGTCGATCGCGCTGACCCGTGCTGCGAGTGCGAAGCTCAGGGCGTCGACTGCGCGTTCCATGCGCTCTGCCGTCCCGCTCAAGTGAAGCTGTGCCTCCACCTGGAGCGGGCTGAGCGGAGCGGCCAGCTCCAGGGCCCGAAAGGCGTGATCGACCGATGCCTGCAGTTGGCCCGTCATTGAACAAAGGCGGGCCTGATACAGCGCCATCCACCCCTGGAAGGCTGGTTCTGCGGCTCTGTCCTCCCCCTCCTCGAGCAGTCTCTCCATCAACCGGGAATCGCCCATGGCATGGCTGGCCGCCAGCATGCCCAGCAGGCATTCGCCTGCGGAGGGCTCGTCGCCATACCGAAGGAACCAGTTGCGCGCCGCGTCGTACCGGGCCAGTGCATCCGCCTCGCGCCCAGCGGCGGTCAGCGCATCGCCCTGAAGCCGAAGCGCCGTGCCCTCCAGAACCCGCGCCGATGTGGTCTCGTGCAACCCCTGCTGGTACTGATCCAGCCTGGCCAAGGCCTCGGCATAGCGCCGAATGCCGATCAGGGCGGTCGCCAGATCGATCAGCACCGACCCCCTCAGGTCAGGGTTCGCAAGTCGCTCAGCCTGCTCCGCCGCCTCCGTTCCCCAGGAGACGGCGCCCAGGAAGTCACCCGCCTCGATCCGACACCGGCAGAGCAGGCCCAGCACCCGGACCCGGTCGTCCGCCGAGAGTCCGTGCTCCCGCAGCATCGCCTGCCCCCGCTCGAGGCAGCGCGCGTAGTCGCCCGCGTCCATCAACCGGTGTAGTTCGCCGGTATCCGACACGCCAGAGCCCCCTTCTCGCTAGTGTGCGAGTAGTCTGCCCCTCCCCGGCAAAATGAAACAGACCCGACCGGATTCTGCCGGGCCGAGGCTGGGGGCGGTGCCAGGGGGCCGGGGGCCGGGGCTGGGGGCGGGCGCGCCGGGGGACCGGGAGGCCAAGTGCCTACCCTCGCCGGCGGCCCTGCCGACTCCGCCTGTTTTCGACGAATCTGAGCCCCGTCTCCCGTCCAAATCGGGCGGAGTAGTTGGTTGCCCAGGCCACAATGACAGCAACCCGACCGGACTCTTCCGGTCGGGCGCTTCGCCTACAGCTTAATGCTCTCGCCGCAGTACCCAGGGCGAAAGGTACTGCCCCAGGTCGATTCCCTGATCCAGGTACTCCTGATCGAGCGACTTGACCATCTCTGCTCCCTGCTCTCTGATCACATCGGCCATGGCCTGAGAGGCGAGGAACTCCAGGTCAAAGTGGCGTCCCTCAACCGCCAGCACACGGGCTGCCAGGGCATGCCCCAACGCTGCACGAGGATCGTCAAGATCCAGGTAACACCGATGCAGGAGCATTCGGGCATGGAAGGCGGTCATCCGGTCGCCCTTGCGCAAGGTGATTGCCTTGTTGGCCGCAACGATCGCCCGGCCGAGCCGGCTGTCGTGGAGGTAATAACCGGCCATATCCAACCAGTAGGTGCCTTCGTAGTAGGACTCCAGCGGGTTTCGGCGGGCGATAAGCCTCTGGTCCTCCAGCAGGTCTTTGACGGGAGCCAGGGACCGGGTCGGGTCGTGCTCGTGCATCTGTAAGTAGGTGTTTATGAGATCATGTGTACAGGTGAAGACACTGTACTCGACCTCCTGCCTCCTAAACCAGTCACGCGCCTTCTTCAGCGCTTCCAGCGCCTTCTGGGACTCCAGCTTCCGCTGATGAGTCACGCCAATGTGCTTCCAGAATGCGCCCTCCAGGCGACGGGACTTCTTGTACTGGGTATGGTAGTCAAAGTAGGCATAGAACTGCTCGAGGGCCTGGTCATACTGACGAACCCCCACGTATGCAGTACCCAGGTTGAGCAGGGCGCGGGCCAGGAGATCATACTCGCCCACGTCTTTGGACAGCCGGACGGCCAGCATGCCAGCTGCGACCGCCCCATATGGATCACCGAGACCCAGCCGGCACCGGCAGATCGCCATGTTGATCGTGGCCATCTCCGACAGGGACCAGCCACCACGCATCATGCACTGCTCGGCTAGCCGCAGGCACTTCTGGAACTCACCTTCCTCCATGAGGCGGACCAGGGTATCTAGCATCGCCGTTGCCCCTTCCCTTGCGGTACTAGAACAGCCCATAAGTTGGACTAGTCTGTTTCTAGTATCAATTCTACCACAGATTGTACGGTTGTAAAGAGTTTTTTCGTGGTTGATGAAATGGATAATGAAGCGAAAGTTGTGTGTGGCGTAGGATCGGTCTCACCTGGTAATACGTAAAACCGACCCTAAAGGTTCGAAGGTTTGGGGAGAAATATGGACGATTTCTTCGGCGAAGTCTCGGGTTCGCAACACGGGTTTAAGGACCGACAGAGTGTCAGTCCCTAAAGGCCCAATTGGCTCAACATCAGCACGGGTACTCAGTGTGATGGGTTTCGCAACCCCCCACGGACTGCTGGCCCAAGCCAACAGAGAGCGCCGCCACAATAACCAGAACCATGACCACGAGGACCTTCCGCATGTACTACACCTCCTCCTCTTTACTCAGGGGCAACACTACCCATTCCTCCGACGAGGCGTGGGAATCTGTATCAAGAGTTTCGGGATGAGCAGCCAGTAGACCATACATGTATAGTCCGGCATCGTATTCCAGATCATACCGACGTGCTGCTATAGCAGCCGCCCGTGCCTGAATTCCATGTTCGAGGGCGAGCCGCATGCGCCCCTGGTTCTGATGTATGCCGGCAACCAGCATATGGAAGCGATGATTATACCTGGGCTCCGTCTCGCACAGTCTGAGCCCTCGCTGCGCAATCTTGAGCGCTCGACTCATCCTTCCAGTATCCATCGCATAACGAACCCGAAGAACATGATGCCACAGTACACTCGGATGATGTTCGGCGGCATCCGGGAATCGACGAAGGTAGGCAGCGCACTTGGCCAAAAGGGGTGGAATATCCTGTAGCCTGCCCGACTGGAGGCATGCTCCAATCAAGGCATGTCGTATCCCGTGAGCCTGGCGCTCATTCTTGGCTCTGTTCGCCGCGTCCTCCGCCTGCCGCAGCATGTCGAATGCCTCATCGCTGTGGTTACCTGTCGTATGAATAATTCCGATATTGAACAAGACTGTACCCTCGTACTTCAGAGCATCGTCGTAGAGCCTAATGCTCGCTAAGTATTCGTAATAAGTGGCGAGGGCCTTCTCAGGTTGCCGGAGCCGATCATATGCAGTGCCCAAATGGAGGCAGATATGGCCAAAGTGATCCCACTCCTGTAGCTCAAGAGCGATCTGTCGAGCAAGCTGACCAGCCACCTGTGCTCCATAGAACTCACCGAGCTCGAATCGAGCAGCCAGAACCTGCATGTACACCCGCAACATATCGTGAGGGGTAGCGTGCGGATTCAGCAACAACTGCTCCGCATAAGCTAGTGCCTTCTCGTACTCTTCATCCTCCACCAGCTTCTCCAGGTACTCAATCACTACCCTCACCCCCGGCCACGCAACAATCTGAAAACTACTGCGTAAAGCGTACCATTAAGTATGATATCTTGACAAGCGTAACTTTTACAATCGGAAATTGTTTTTCGCTTTCCGATCGCCTTTTCGCTTGCTTGAGGTGAGATGCTTTCACCCATATATACGCTGCAACCCTATCAAAGGTTCGAACTCTCGGTTCATTTTTTTGAAAAATATTGTTCTGTATGTCCTTCATGTCGAATAGTGTCGAAATCCCGAGCGTTGCACCCGACCTTTCACTCTCTTATACGAATAAAATGTGCCCATGGTTCGATCGTTTCTAACAGAAATCTAAACAAAATCAAAAGACAGTCCACACGACTGTCTTTTCGTTGCTACAGCCACCCTATCACACGATGCACCGGCAGGCTGTGGACCACCCGCCCGTCCCGCCCCTCGACCGTGCGCGCAGACCAGAGGGCGTTCAGCACCGCCTCCTCCACCGCCTCCACGGCGGCCAGGAAGAGCCGGTTCAAGGCCGGGGAGTCGTCACGCAGCAGCCCGACCTGCTCCGTCCAGCCCCCTTGCGGCTCGTGGGTCACCCGGTTCGCCGTCGAGAAGGCGAGCACGAAGTCCCCGCTCCCGTTCGCCGCACTCGCACCCGTGCGAGCCAGGCCCATGGCGCCGCGCCGGGCCAGCCGGGTCAGTTGGCGGGCATCGAGGGGAGCATCGGTGGCGAGGACCACCATGACCGAGCCCGGCGGGATATCCTCCGGCTCCGGCCCCTCCTCGCCCGGGTACTCCTGCAACCGCTGCCCGACCGGCCGGCCGTGGACCAGCAGGTCACCCCGCTGGCCGAAGTTGGCCTGGACAAGGGCACCCAGGGTGTGGCCCTCCACCTGCCGGGAGGCCGAGCCGATCCCGCCCTTAAAGCCGAAGCAGACCATGCCGGTCCCCGCCCCGACCGCCCCCTGAGCCACCGGCCCGGTCGTTGCCGCCGCCAGGGCCGCCCGCACATGATCTTCACCCACATGGCGCCCCTGGATATCGTTCAGGTATCCGTCGTTACACTCGCCCACCACCGGGTTGATGGTGCCCGTCCGGATCCCGATGCCCGGGTTCTGCTCGATCATCTGGCTGATCAGGGCATCGGCGGCCCGGAAGGCGGAAAGGGTGTTGGTCAGCAGGATCGGCGTCTCCAGGGTACCCAGCTCGGCCACCTGGGCCAGGCCGGTCGCCTTGCCGAAGCCGTTCAGCACAAAGAGCCCCGCCGGCACCTTCTCCGCGAAGAGGTTACCGCCGTGGGGCAGAATGGCGGTCACCCCGGTCCGCACCGGCCCCTCGCCCGGGACCAGCGGCCCGCTGCCCCGCACGATCGTCGCGTGCCCGACCCTGACGCCGGGTACATCGCAGAGGTCATTCTGGGGGCCGGTTGGCAGGAGTCCGCTCGTCAGACCCATCATCCGGGCTGTCGGCCTCATCGGGTACGGGCTCGTCCACTGGCTCATCCATCACTACCTCCGCATCATCAAATGCATCATCGAATGGCAACTCTTCTACCTCTTCTTCCTCTTCTTCCTCCTCGTCGGGCAGGAGCCGGACCACCGGCCAGAAGCCCTCCCAGGAGATATCCACCTTCTTGCCGAGCAGGACGGTCGAGGCAATATTGTGCAAGGCGTGGGCCAGAATGGGAATCCAGAGGACGCCGGTCAGCTTGTAGGCCAGGCCGAAGAGGCCGCCCGAGATCGATGCCGCCGCAGCGTAAGCCCACATCTCCCTTCGCCAGCCACCGTGGCTGAAGCCGAAGAGCAGGGCGGCGGGGACCACGCCGACCAGGGCCTGGAGCCCGCCCCGGAAGAGCACCTCCTCGCCCACAGCGGCAGCCACCACCACCACCAGCATGACCGGGTAGCCAGCCAGCTTCAGGGCGTCCTCACCGACGCGGGTCCCGCTCTCCTTCAGTGCCCGCTCGAACTCCTTGCTGACCCGGGAGAGCAGGGTGACCAGCCCCATGGAGAGCCCGGCGACCACCAATCCCAGGAGCAGGTCCATCCAGGTGGGTGCGCCCAGGTCAGGCAGCCCGCGGGTGGCGACCCAGGAGAGGAACAGGCCCGCAAGCACCATGGCAGCGGGGGCAAGCACCCCCGCCACCCACAGGAGACGTAACCGCTGCGCACGGATCTCCTCCACGGTCACGCCTCCTCCATCCATACCTAGTCAGCAACAACCCGAACGGTCGGGCTCACATCTTCCAGGATCGCAAAGAGCGCCTCCGCCTCAGCGGTATGCATGCGAATGCAGCCCTCCGAAGCCCAGGTCCCGATCTTGTCGGGCTCGCTGGTGCCGTGGATCGCATAGAGCCCGCCGGCATCGTCCACACCGGGGATGGCGGAGAACCCCATCCACCGGGTGCCGAGCGGGTTCGCCGGGTCCCCACCCTCCACGAAGTGGCCATCGACAGCCGATGTATAGGGCGGGTTGGTGACAAAATTGATCAGCCGAAAATCGCCGGTCGGGGTGGTGAAGTTCTTGGCCCAGTCCGTAGCAGTCGGCTGCGGCCCGTGCTGCCTGCCGGTCGCGACCCGGTAGGTCTCGACCAGGGTGCCGTTCTCATAATGCCAGAGGACGTTCAACTGGGTGTTGACCACCAGGTGATGCCCCTCTTTGACCGACGGCTCCGGCGCCTTCGCCGCGTAGTAGTCCACCGGTTTCAAGCCCGCAGCGCTCACCTCGTAGGCGGCATACTGGGGGGCCTCATCCTTCAGGGTCTGCACCACTGCCCAGCCGTTCTCCTCGCTGAGGGTGACCGTCCCCGAAGCAGCGATCTGCACCTTCTCGCCGGCCAGTTGCACCTCTTCGCCCTGCCCGACCACATAGGCCAGGTTCCGGGCGCCTTCCTGCTCCGGCGAGAGCAGTACCAGACCCTCACCCAGGACCAGACGCTGGTCGATCGGGCCGAAGAGCTTGACCAGTTCCGCCTCAACATCCACCTGCTTCTGGAACGTGGACACAACCCGTTCCTTCACCTGGCTAAGACTGCATCCGGATAGGAGCACCGCCCCGATCAGCAGCGCTCCCATCCACCGCTTTCCCTTCATCGAACGAGCCCCCTTTGCCCGGAGCTACCCCTTGAGCGCCTCCTGGACGGACTCATAGGCAGCAGCCACCGTGGCATCGATATCGGCGTCGGTATGGGCCAGGCTCATGAAGCCGGCCTCGAACTGGGACGGCGCCAGGTAGACGCCCCGCTTCAGCATGCCGTGGAAGTACCGGCCGTAGAGCTTCGTGTCCGATGTCAGGGCGTCGTCGTAGTCAAAGACCTCCCGGTCGGTGAAGAAGAGGCCGAACATGGTCCCGATCGACTTGGCCCGGTAGGGCAGGTCAAGCTTCTCCATGTTGGCATTCAGGCCATTCACCAGCCTCGTCGTCCGGGCCACGATCTGCTCGTAGTTGCCCGGGCGGCTCAGGACCTCCAGCATCTTCAGGCCGGCGGTCATGGCGAGCGGGTTGCCCGAGAGGGTGCCCGCCTGGTACATGGGCCCGGCCGGGGCGACCATCTCCATGATCTTCTTCTTGCCGCCGTAGGCGCCAACCGGCAGGCCGCCACCGATCACCTTGCCGAAGGTGGTCAGATCCGGGTCGATGTGGAAATGCGCCTGCGCCCCGCCGATGGAGACCCGCCAGCCGGTCATGACCTCATCGAAAATGAGCAGGGCACCATATTCGGATGTGATCCGGCGCAGCCCTTCCAGGAAGCCGGGCTTGGGCAGGACGAGCCCCATGTTGCCGACCACAGGCTCGGTGATGATCGCGGCGATATCATCGCCATGGACCCGGAAGGCCTCCGCGACCGCATCCAGATCGTTGAAGTGGATGGAGAGCGTACCCCCCGCCACGCTGGCCGGCACGCCGGGGGAGTCGGGAACGCCCAGATCGGTCGCCCCGGAGCCCGCCTTGACCAGCAGGTTATCGTTATGCCCATGGTAGCAGCCAATGAACTTGATGATCTTGTCCCGGCCGGTATAGGCCCGGGCCAGGCGGATGGCGGACATGGTCGCCTCGGTGCCGGAATTGGTCATGCGGACCATCTCCAGGGAGGGCATGGCGTCGATCACCCGCTGCGCCATGAGCAGTTCCAGCTCGGTTGGGGCGCCGTAGGAGGTGCCGCGCACCACCGCCTCCTGGAGGACAGCGACCACCTCGGGGTGGGCGTGGCCCAGGATCAGCGGACCCCAGGAGAGGCAGTAGTCAATATAGCTGTTGCCATCCACGTCATAGAGGCGGGCGCCCTCACCACGGGCGATGAACGGCGGTGGACCACCCACGGACCGGAACGAGCGGACAGGGCTGTTTACGCCGCCAGGAATCACGGCCTTTGATGCGGTGAAGAGGGCCTCGCTCTTGCTCAGATCGAACGGCATATCGGCGTCATCCTCCCAGAAGAGTCCATTGTCAAGACTACTATAGCATGGCCCGCGGGAGCCGTCTCTCGGGCAAAGGGATCAAATTGCCGTGGCTTACTCGTCCGCGGCGGCGATCAGCCGGTGAAGCTGCTGCATCTGCCGGAGGATCTCCTCGGCGCGCTCGGTCACCTCCTGGGCCTGGCTGGGCGGGAGATGCGGCCCGTTGGTGTACCAGTCCTTGCGCAGGCCGTCCACCTCGCGCAGGAGCGACGAGATCTGCCGGGCCGACTGGCTGAGGGCCTCGCCATCGGCGACGGCCACCCGCCGGGGCTCGACGGCGGCGCCCTTCTTCCGCCCCGGCTCGGGCCGGGCGAAATGGGCGTAGCGGATCTCGTCGGAGCTGAGGGTGAGCGACTCGCCCAGCACGGGGAGCGCCACCTGATGCCCCTCATCGATCAGGAGTTGGGCCAGCTCCTGCCGGCCATCATCTTCCCCGTGGATGAGGAAGGTCGCCCTGGGCGGGTTCTTCAGGCCCTTCACCCAGGCGAGCAGGTGCGGCTGGTCGGCGTGGGCGGAGAAGCCGTGCAGCACCTCGACCCGGGCCTTCACGGCCACATCCTCCCCGAGAATGCGGACCCGCTTGGCGCCATCGACCAGGCGGCGGCCAAGGGTACCCTGGGCCTGGAAGCCGACGAAGAGGATGGTGGAGACCGGCCGCCAGAGGTTGTGCTTCAGATGATGCACCACGCGCCCCGCCTCGCACATGCCCGATGCGGCCACGATCACCTTGGGCTCCTTGCTGTTGTTCAGTTGCATGGACTCCTCGGCGGTCTGCGAGAAGACCAGGCCGGGAAAGGCGAGGGGATCGTCGCCGCTGCGCATCCGCCTCCGGGCCTCCTTGTCAAAGAGGTCCCGGTGCTTCTTGGTGATCTCGGTGGCGGCAATGGCAAGCGGGCTGTCCACGATCACCTTCAGGCCGCGGGGGACCTGTCCGGCCTCGACCAAAGCGTTCAGCTCGTAGAGGATCTCCTGGGTCCGTCCTACGGCGAAGGCAGGAATGATCAGGTTGCCACCCTTGGCCATGGTGGACCGGACGATATCGGCCAGGATCTGCCTGGTGTCCTCCCCCGGCTCATGGACCCGATTGCCGTAGGTCGACTCCATGACCAGGTAGTCGGCCTCCTCAATGATCGTCGGATCGTTCAGGATCGGCCGGTTCGGCTGGCCCAGGTCGCCGGTGAAGACAAGTTTGGTGGTCTGCCCGTCCGGGCCGGTCTCGAAGAACTCCAAAATGGCGGAGCCGAGGATATGGCCGGCATCCTGAAGGCGGACCTGGAGCCGGTTCGACAGCCGGAAGAGTTGGCCGTAGGGGATCTCCTTGAACTGCTCGCCCATGCCCGCGGCATCGGCCTGGGTGTAGAGCGGCTCCTTGGGGGCCCGGCCCGAGCGCCTGTTCCGCCGGTTCTCCCGCTCGACCTCGGTCTCCTGGATATGGGCCGAGTCCAGCAGCATGATCCGGGCCAGGTCTGCGGTCGCCGGATGGGTGTAGACCGGCCCGGTGAAGCCTTGCTTGCGCAGCAGGGGCAGGCGGCCGGAATGGTCAATGTGCGCATGCGTCAGCACAACACCATCGAGCGTGGCGGGGTGGAAGGGGAACGGTGCCTCGTTCATCTCCTCCTCCTTGCCCTGGAACATGCCACAGTCCACAAGAAGGCGGAGCCCGCCGGCCTCGAGCAGGTAGCAGGAACCGGTCACCATGCCAGCCGCTCCGAGGAACGTCAGTCGCATGCGATCAACCTCCCGTTAGATGATAAAGGAGCCGCCCCCTATCCGTTGGACGCGCCCGGCGACGCGAATGGTTCGGGTATTGCCATTTTCGTCGATATCAATCTGGATGCGGATGCGGCTCGGCCGCCCGAGCCGGTCGCCCTGCTCGCTGATCAGCTCCCGCCTGGCGCTGATCCCATGGCGGATGACGTAGTCGCCCAGCGGGCCGTTGGCCGAACCGGTGGCCGGGTCCTCGCTGACCAGGTCGAAGGGGCTGAAGACCCGGCAGTGCAGATCGCTCCCTGGCTCCAGGCCGCCCGGGGCGAAGGCGAGGGTGCAGAGGCCGTCCCGCCCGAGCAGTGCCCGCAGCCGGGTCAAGTCCGGCTGGCAGCGATCAACCGCCTCCACCGACCCAAGGGGGATGATCACGGTCTGCATGGCGTTGTCCACCGCCTCGACCGGGAGGCCGGGGGCCAGGTCGGCGGGGCTGAGGCCCAGCGCTTCGGCCAGGCCTGGCAGGGCGGGCCTGCTCCAGACAACCCGGGGCAGCGGCTGGGTCATGGAGGCCTCCCAGCTTCCGTTGCCCAGAGGGGTCACGTGAACCGGGATCAGCCCGGCCCCTGTCTGGAAGGTGACGGTCGAGGGCTCGGTCCGGTCCGCCGCCAGCGCACAGGCGCTGCCCAGGATCGGGTGCCCCGCAAAGGGCACCTCCACCGCCCCGGACCCTGTCGGAATCAGGATACGCAGCCGGGCATCTGCCCCGGCAATGGTGGCCGGCTGGAGAAAGGTGGTCTCCGAGTGGCCCAGCTCGCGGGTCAGGCGGGCCATGGTTTCGACCGAGCCGTCAGGGGCCGGGGTAAAGACGCAGAGTTGATTCCCCGTCAGGGGCTGACCGGCGAAGACATCGAGCCAGAGATAGGGCCAGGGGTTCGTCATGGCGACGCCTCCATGTGAAAAAGGCCGGGAGCGCTCAGCTCCGGGCCTTCAGAGTGCTCACAATGTGATCGCACTTGCATGTGGTGCATACTGGCTGACGGGATTCGTCTGTGTCCCCATCGCGGCGTTTGCCTCCAAATGATAGGATGACGGGTCGGATTTGGGGACGGGGGCCATCGGACGGCCATCCATGGCCCCGATGGCCCGTTATAGGGGATCGGCACCGACATCCGTGTCGGTGCCTCCGGGGGTCCGCCCTCGAATCCGCCCCTCTGCGAGGTCGGCAAACGAGGCTCCCGGCACACAGACGATCCCGTGCTTGTTCATGCACCACATGTCATACGTACGCACTTTGTGAGCATGCGCAAGGCCAGGAGCGCTTAGCTCCCGGCCTTTTCGTTTACTTGCTCTCGAGCTTGTTGTCGATCGAGGCCTTGTCCCGCAGGTTGGCCAGCCAGTCCTGGAACTGAGCCTGAACCTCGGAGGAGACCATCTTCTCCTTGACCTGGTCCTTCAGCTTCTCGAAGTCCGGCGCCTCGCCGGTGATATCGCTCACCAGGATCACATGCCAGCCGAACTGGCTCTGGACCGGCTGGGAGATCTCGCCCTTCTTCATGGCGAAGGCGGCGTTCTCAAACTCAGCGACCATGCGGCCACGGCCGAAGGTGCCCAGGTCGCCACCGCTCTCGGCAGCGCCGGGCTCGGTCGACTTCTCCTTGGCCAGGGCCACGAAGTCGGCACCGGCGTCAAGCTGCGCCTTGATCGCATCGGCCTCTTCCTTGGTGTTGACCAGGATATGACGGGCCGTGACCTGGCGCTGGTCAAACTGGGCCATATTCTCATCGAAGTAGGCCTTCAGATCGGCCTCCTCGGCCTTGATATCCTTGCTCATGATCTTGGTCGCCTGGAGCTGGATCAGGATCGACTCCTTCAGCTGCTCCTCGGTGATCATGGCCTGGGCCAGAGCCTGCTGATACGCTTCCTCTCCACCGACGCTCTCCTTCACCTTGGTCAGCTCGGCGGCGACATCCGCGTCCGACACGGTGACGTTGTTCTTCTTGGCTTCCTGAGCGACCAGCTTCGCGGTGATCATACGATCAACGACGGCGGCGCCTTCGCTCTTCACCAACAGGTCGTAGAGCTCTGGCTGGGTGATCTTCTCCCCGTTGACCGTAGCAACAACCTTCGCCTCGGGCTGACCCATCCGGTTTCCAAGGAAGTAGCCACCAATTCCACCGACTGCCAGAGAGACGACGACCGCCAGGGCGATAGCCGTCGAGTTGTTCGAGTTACCCGCGTTGGACAATGTCTGATCCTCCTTATTTCGTGTCGACCGCTTACATTTCGTAGCTTACTACCATTTCTCCTCCTTGCCAACGGACAAATCCCGGACGGGTCGGTGGACTACGCCTGACATACCAGAAGGAGGGCCGGCTGTCAGCCGACCCCCAGCATTTTGCGGGCTTCCGGGGTCATTCGGTCCGGGCTCCACGGCGGATCAAAGGTGAGATCGACCTTGATATCCGCGAAGCCAAGGGGCTCGAGAGCTTCGTAGACTCCGTTAACCAGCGTGCCGGACATCGGGCAGCCGACCGTGGTGAAGGTCATGCGAACAAATGCCTTGTTATCCTCCACCCTCAGGTCATAGACAAGACCCAGATCGATGATCGACAGCCCGATCTCCGGGTCGATCACGTTGCGAAGCATCGTTCGTGCCAGATCGACTTTCTCTGTCATATTCGTTTGCTCCTTGTCGTTGAATGTGGTCGAGCTTAGTCGAGCGGTCGGGCGCGCAGAACCTGGCCGATTGTCCAGACGAAGAGCAGGCTCCCCGCCGTCATGATCGCCAGCGGCCAGCGGGCCAGCGCACCTGGCTGAAAGAGAAGCTCAAAGCCGCCGGCCAGGAGGACCAGTCCGGTCCCCAGCACACCGGTGGTCCAGCACCAGAACCCGGCCTCGGCCAGCTTCGGCGAGTACATTTGCGCCAGGGATGGCAGGCGCTGACTTTTCTCCCGCCGGTTCTTCAGCAGGTAGTGCCAGAGGAGGAACGGGATGATCTTGTATAACATGCCCAGGATCATGGAGCCGACAAAACCGACCAGGCCAAGCCAGAGGATCGCCGTGGGCGCAGGCGTCCGCTGGAGGCCGGGAACCAGGCCCGAGAGAGCAAGGAGTCCCAGCAGCAGGCTGAGCGCCAGAAAGCTGTAGCTGACCATGGCATAGCGCATGCCAAGGTCCAGCTCGGGGCGCCGGCGACTGCGCAGAATGGCCGCTATGCCGGCTGCGTACTGGAGCAGCCCGACGAGCACCGGCAGCAGCGCCACGGCGCCCAGCCACTCCGGCAGTCCCAGGAGCAGCAGGCCGAAGGCGAGCCAGAGGCCCACGCTGAGGAGCCAGAGAATCTGGCGGGCGGATTGCTCATCTCCCCGATTGGAGAGCGCAAACATGGGGACCAGTTGGTAGGAGACGCCGACGATCGTCAGCAGGAACCAGCCACCCAGCCCCAGCACCAGGTGAGCGCTCAGCGGGGCGGCCCGGAGCGTATCGCCCAGGAAGTTGTAGCGCAGGTTCAGCCCGAGCGTCAGGCCCCAGAGCACCGTCCCCGTCAGGAAGGAGAGGCCGGCGATCATGTAGCTCCCCGAGATCGTCCAGGCCGTAGCGGTTCGCATGGTCCGGAGAATCAGCCCGGCGAACAGGAGCACGGCAATCACCACCAGGCTGCCCCCGACGATGATCAGAAACGTCTCTGTGTAGTGAAAGCCCCCGATCAGAAGGGCGGCGCCGGCCAGATGGAGCGATCCCTGCAGCATGGCAAGGGGGCCCGGCACCGGCTTGGCGATCAGCATGACCGGCGTGATCTGGTAGAAGGCGCCCATCATGATCGATGTGGCAAAGGCCAGCGTAAAGAGGTGGGTTGCAGTCAGTGTCGCCGAGTTGAAGCGGTACTCCCCGAAGAGCATGGGGGCCTTACGCAACAGAAAGGCCTCAAGGAGGAGCAGCGAGACCAGTCCGGCCACCATGAGCCCAACCGGCACATAGAGCGGAGGAGACTTAGCCGGGTTGATCACCTGGGGGCCGGAGCGGGGTTGAGGGCCGGTGCCGCTCATGGTCTTGGGGCCCATGCCGCTCATGGCCTGGGGGCCAGGGTCGCCATGACGGTGACCGGCTCCTCCACAGCCCGGACACCGTGTGGCTCCTGGGGCGGGAAGAACCGGATCACACCGGCCGCCACCGGCACCCACTCCTCGCCGCTGAGGATCTCACCCCGCCCCTCCACAATCTGAATGCTGACGCTGGATGAGCTGGCCTGAGGGGGCAGGCTCTCCCCGGGAGCGAGATGGATCAGCAGGACACGCATGTCCTGGCAACTGTGCAAGACTTCGGTCGTCATGCGCTCCGGGCTCTGCCGGATGCGCTCGGTCAGCCGTACTTCCATTGTGCAGACGCCTCCTGCCTCCCGTGGTCGGGGCTTCTGATCATAGTCTATCGAAATGGTTCGGCCCTTCCCGTGTGGTTCCGCGCCCTCACGAGGTGACAATGATCACCGAACGCTATACATTTCCGCCGTCTGATGTTATTCTGTACATTGGGTCTGGATTTTATATTTACTTGATAAATAAGGAGGAAAAGGCCATGACGCGTATGGTCGAGCAACCTACGCAATTAACAAATGGTGACTCCCTCGCCTATTCGCCGAAGCGTCTTGCCGAGCAGCTCGCCTTCACGAAGCTGGAAGCGCAGGACCTGGCGCAGATCGCCACCTATCGTCCGGCGTTTGAGCGGGAGATCCCGAACATGGTGGAGGCATTCTACAGCCACCTCCTGACCATCCCCCGGCTGCGTGAAACGGTGGAGCGGTTCAGCACGGTCGAGCGGCTGAAGCAGACACTGGGCGAATACCTGCGCTGGCTGGTCCGGGGGAAGGTAGATCTGGAGTATGCCCAGCATCGGTTTCGAGTAGGCACGGTCCACGAGCGAATCGGCCTGGCACCGCAGTGGTACCTCGGCATGTTCCATGTCTTCGAGACCCACATCGTCGCCCTGGTGGAGGCACAGACCACCGATCCGGAGCGGAGGCAGAGCGACATCCTCGCCTTCCTGAAGCTGCTCAACCTGGACATGCAGTTGGCACTCGATGCGTACATACAGGCCTACGTTGCGGCGCGGGCCGACCTGGAGCGAGTCCGGGCGCTGAACGACTCCCTCTCCAGATCGAGCCAGGAGCTGGCCGCCACGGCCGAGGAGTTCAGTTCGGCCTCCGAGCAGATGACCCATTCGGTCAGCCAGGTTGCTGAGCAGGCCTCCCTGGTGGGCGAGCAGACCCAGGAGATCCACCAGCGGGCTATTGCCGGGGCCCAGCGGATTCAGGAGGTCGCAGCGACGATCCGGCAGGCAGCCAGCGAAATGGCCGCCATGCAGGAGAAGGTGGCCGCCCTGGCCAACTCTTCGCGGCAGATGGAATCGATCCTGCGGACGGTAGAAGCGGTGGCCAAGCAGACCAATCTGCTGAGCCTGAATGCTGCCATTGAGGCGGCCCGGGCCGGCCAGCACGGCAGGGGCTTCGCCGTGGTCGCCGACGAGGTGCGCAAACTCTCCGATCGCACCCAGTCCTCCCTGCGGGACATCTCCCGCTTGATCAGCGACTCCGCTGTCCAGGTCGAGTCGGTCCGGGAGACTTCGGTCACCGTCGGCGAGAATGCCGGCGCCGCCTCGGCCACCGCCACGGGTGCCGAACAGGCCTTCACCGAGATCTCCCGCCTTGTGGCCGACAACGCCGGGCGTATGGCGGAGATCGCACAGGCCGTACAAGACCTCTCGGCCATGTCCCGGTCGATCGAGTCGGGGGCAGAGCATAACGCTACCCTGGCCGTCAACCTGGCAGAACTGGCCCGGGAGAATGACTAGGTCCGTATGGAAAAGCGCCTTGCACGTTGACCGTGCAGGGCGCTTCTTCTTGTATAGGCCGGAAACGCCGCTTGCTGATCTACCGCACGAAGGTCACGCCCAAGAGGCCCAGAATCGTCATGACGCTTCTGCCGGAAGGCCTGGACTCTTCTGGATTGCCATGCATAACTATTGAAAACTATGGAAAATTATCCAAAACTATGGAAATCTACTCAGATTCATGCAGGATTATTCAGGAGAATTGAGGACCAAGTAGCCCTCAGAGTGACTCAAGAATACTTCCAAGGTCGGCGGGAAATGGATCGCCCCGAGGCAGCCCGGATCACCGCCATTACCCGGGCCATGCAGGGCCTGGCCGACATGTCCGGGCACGTGAGGAGCAGCGCCGAGCAGAATGCCGAGCTGGCCACCACACTGACCGAGCTTGCCAACCAGGCGGACTGAGCGCTAGACCTCCCCCATCCACTCGCGCAGCCTGTTCTCGTTCAGGATGACCATCTGCTCACCCTCCACGGCGACGCACTTGGTCCGGCGGAAGTCGGCCAGCACCCGGGTCACCGTCTCCCGGCTGGTCCCGATCATCCCTGCGATCTCCTGATGGGTCAGGCCCAGGGAGATCCGGCTCGAGCGCTGCTCCTCCGCCGTCTTCAGCAGCAGGCTGGCCAGCCGGCCGTGGGTGCTGTGCACCGCCAGGTCATGGGCGGTGTCCCGAGCCAGGCGCAGCCGTTGCCCCACCAGGCGGAATGCGTTGGCCGCCAGCGGCTGGCTCTCCGCGATCACAGCCAGCAGGTCATCGACCCGGAAGGCGTAGAGCGTCGCATCTTCCGTCACCTGGGCGGTGGCGGGGTAGTGCGCCTTGTCGGCCAGCACCACCAACCCAATGGCGCTGCCGGGTCCCCAGACCCGCAGAACCTGCTCCTGCCCACCGGCAGAGAGTCGGGTTACCCGGACACGCCCCTCCTTGACGAAGAAGAGCGATTCGCCGGGATCACCCTCGTTAAAGAGGATCGTCCCCTTTCGGTAGCGTCGTTCCCGGGCCGTTGCACCAACCCGGGCCAAATCCTCATCGGGCAGACCCTCAAATAGCGACAGCGTGCGGAGAAAATCCAGGTCCGACAGGCCCGCTCACCTCCATCTTCCAAAAGAAGCGCTTAGACATACTACGACAGGCTCTGCCCGATCCCTTCCCGCATAGCGCCATGGACAATTGCACCAGAGACGCACACCTAGTATAATCGTGAGGGTGTTTGAGTAGAGGGGGGCGTTCCATGGGACTCTCAGTCGGGATTGTCGGTCTGCCGAATGTCGGCAAGTCAACCCTGTTTAATGCGATCACCAAGGCTGGCGCAGAGGCGGCCAACTATCCGTTCTGCACCATCGAACCCAACGTGGGCGTGGTGGACGTCCCGGATGAGCGCCTGGCCGTGCTCTCGAAGATGAGCAACTCCAAGCGTATCGTGCCCACGAGCATCAAGTTCATCGATATTGCCGGCATCGTGAAGGGTGCATCCAAGGGCGAGGGGCTGGGCAACAAGTTCCTCCACCACATCCGTGAGGTGGATGCGATCGCCCATGTCGTTCGCTGCTTTGAAGATGGCGATATCACCCACGTGCACGGCAAGGTCGATCCGCTCTCCGACATTGAGGTGATCAACCTGGAGCTGATCCTGGCGGACATGGAGACGGTGGACAAGCGGTATGACCGCATTGCCAAGGCCGCCAAGTCCGGTGTGAAGGAAGCCCAGGTCGAATACGGCCTCCTCTCCCGCCTGAAGGAGGCACTGGAGGACGGCAAGGCCGCCCGTACGGTCGAGATTCAGAACGCCGACGAGGCGAAGGTGCTGAAGGAGCTTCACCTGATCACCGCCAAACCGGTCATGTACATCGCGAACGTAGCCGAGGGCGATGTGGCCGATCCGTTCGCGGTCGAGGCCGTCCGGAAGGTGCGGGATCTAGCCGCCTCCGAGCACAACGAGGTGGTGCCGGTCTCCGCCAAGATCGAGTCGGAGCTGGCCGAAATGGATGATGAGGAGCGGGCGATGTTCCTCTCCGACCTGGGCCTGACCGAGTCGGGCCTGGACCGGGTGATCAGGTCGGGCTACGCCCTGCTCAACCTCATGTCCTTCCTGACCACGGGCGAAATGGAGACCCGGGCCTGGACGATCCGTAAGGGGACGAAGGCGCCCCAGGCGGCGGGCGAGATCCACTCCGACATCGAGCGGGGCTTCATTCGGGCCGAGATCGTCTCGTACCGCGACCTGGTGACCGCCGGTACGATGGTCGCCGCCCGCGAGGCCGGCAAGGTTCGGCTGGAGGGCAAGGAGTACATCATGCAGGACGGCGACGTGGTCAACTTCCGATTTAATGTGTAAGTAAAGGGGAGGATGAGCGCATCCCTCGTCACCGACTCGGGAGCGCTGTCGCTACTCCCGAGTCGGTTCTGCTTATCTGCGGTCGGAAGCAGTCGACACGCACTGACTGACGGGGTAGAATGGACACATGAGCATAAACAATCTTACCGCCTATGAGGCGATTGGGGGCGACGAGGTGCTCGCCCGCCTGGTCGATGCCTTTTATGACCGGGTCGCCCAGCATCCGAACCTGGCTCCTCTCTTCTCCGCTGACTTCACCCCGATTAAGGAGAAGCAGCGGCTCTTCCTGACCCAGTTCCTTGGCGGTCCGCCTCTCTATGCCGAGAAGCACGGCCCGCCCATGATGCGTGCCCGTCACCTGCCCTTCCCGATCAACCAGGAGCGGGCGAGGGACTGGCTCTCCTGCATGAGCGGTGCCATGGACGATATCGGCCTGGCGGGCCCGGTGCGCGACTGGGTCTTCCAGCGGCTGACCCAGACCGCCCTCCACTTCGTCAACCAGTAGCGACGCTCAGGACTACGAAGGAGGCGACGTCGCCCGCATGAGACAATCCATTCTCCACGTCACACTACTCGTGCGTGACTACGATGAGGCCATCGCCTTCTACACCCAGAAACTCCGCTTCACCCTCGTCGAAGACACCTACATACCCGAGCAGGAGAAGCGCTGGGTGCTCGTGGCGCCCCCCGGGTCCGCCGGCGCGCACCTGCTACTCGCACGCCCATCCACCATGGATCAGGAAGCATTCGTCGGAAACCAGACCGGTGGGCGGGTAGCCTTCTTCCTCGGCACAGACGATTTCTGGCGCGACTACAACGACATGGTTGCAAACGGCGTTGCGTTTGTCAGACCGCCAAGGGTCGAGGCCTACGGTACCGTGGCCGTGTTCAGGGACCTGTTCGGGAACCTGTGGGACCTCATTGAGACACGGTCGCATGGTCCTGCATAAGAGATGACCCCGTGCTGCCACAGGTGAGGCAGCGCGGGGTCTCCTTCTTTACGCCTCAGCGAGCAGCGCCCGCAGGTCGATAGGGGCGTTGTGCATGGCTAACTCCCCCTGCTCATTCACTGGCCACTCCTCCGGCGGCCGGTCCCGGTACAGCTCAATCCCGTTGCCGTCCGGATCATGCAGGTAGAGCGCCTCGCTCACCCCGTGGTCTGCGGCGCCGTCAAGCCGCACGCCGGCCTCCATCAGCCGCTTCAGGGCCCGGGCCAGCTCCTTCCGACTCGGGTAGAGGATCGCGAAGTGGTACAGCCCGGTCGACCCAGGCCCGGGCGATGGCCCCCCACGGGATTCCCAGGTGTTCAGCCCCAGGTGGTGGTGGTAGCCGCCAAACGAGAGAAAGGCGGCGCTCTCCCCCCAGCGCTGCATCACCTCAAACCCGAGCGCCTCGGTATAGAACCGGACCGCTTGATCCAAGTCCGAAACCTTCAAGTGCACGTGCCCGATCCGGGTCTCCGGGTGTACCCGCTCCACGCCCTTCCCCTCCTATGCCTGCTGGATCGCCTCGATATGAACCTCCAGCTTCACGGTCTCACCCACCAGGACGCCACCGGTCTCCAGCGCGGCGTTCCAGGTCAGGCCGAACTCCTTCCGGTTCAGGCTGGTGGTAGCCGTGAAGGCGATACGCTGGTTGCCCCAGGGGTCCTTCCCCTGCCCCTCGTACTCCAGGGTCCAGGTCACCGGCTTCGTGGTGCCGCGGATCGTCAGGTCGCCCAGCAGCTTGAGCTCATCGCCCTGCTGCTGCACCCCGGTGGAGCGGAAGCTCAGGGTCGGATGGTTCTCCACATCGAAGAAGTCCGCGGAACGCAGGTGAGCGTCACGCTGCTCATCGCCGGTGTGGATCGATGCCACCTGCACAGTCCCCTCGAACTGAGCGCTGGTCAGATTCGCCGGATCCGCCACGATGCTCCCCTGCACCTGGTTGAAGCGGCCCTTGACGGTCGCGATCATCATGTGCTTCACCGAGAACTCCGCGGTCGTATGGGACTGATCGATCACCCACGTAAACTTGCTCATTACACATCGCCCTCCTCGTTTGCTGCCGATGAGGTCTCCCCCATCCGGTTCAATCTATATGGCGATGTACTCCGCTCGGAGATATGGTCTTTGTTCATGATTTTGATCGGTCGTTGCAAAATAGTGAACGGAGATGGTAGAGTGGAGCAAAGGGAGGGACGGTTCGATGGATGATCTGAGGTTGCTCCACGCTTTCCAGCATGGGGATATCGACGCTTTCAGTACACTTGTGGCCCGGCATGAGGCGATGCTCTATCGGATCGCCCGGCGGATGCTCCAGAACGAAGCGGACGCGCAGGACGCCGTCCAGGAGATGCTGCTCCGCCTGCTAAAAGCGCTACCCCACTTTCGGGCAGATGCCAAGTTTACCACCTGGCTTTACCGGTTGGCGACCAACACCTGCATAGATATGCAGCGGCGGCAAGGACGCATGGCCCCCACCACCTCGCTGCCCGACGATCTCCCGCTGGCGGCGCCGGCAGCCCAGGCCGACCCGGACCACCAGTGCGAGCGGAACTTCCGGCAGCACTTGCTGGACCAGGCCCTAAGAGAGCTGCCCGAGCCCCAGCGGATGCTGCTGGTCCTCCGGGACCGGGAAGGGCTCTCCAACCAGGAGGTGGCCGATATCCTCGGCGTCGAAGTGGGGACCCTGAAGGCGAGATTGCACCGGGCCAGAGGCGCCCTGCGCCGGCTGCTGGAGAGCGGCGTCCAGGTACAGGGGCAGGAGCAGCAGGGCAGGTACCGTCTGGACCCATCGGGGGCCATCCTGTAGGGAGAGGACGTGTCGGTAATGGTCGGGGACCGGATTCGCAGCATACGTACCAGCCTCGGGCTCACGGTGGCGGCACTGGCCGAGAAGACCGGTCTTTCCAAGGGGCTGATCAGCCAGGTGGAGACCGGCAAGACATCGCCCTCCATCGCCAACCTGGAGCGGCTGGCCGAAGGGCTCGGGGTGCCCGCCGCCTACCTGCTCCTCAAGCCGGAGCACCGAATCCAGGTGGTGCGCAAGTGCGAGCGGCCCCAGTACCGCTTCGGCCCCCACAACCTGAAACTCGAAGTCCTCTCGGGCCGCACCGCCCGGAACCTGAAGGCCGTGCTGGTCGAGTTCCCCCCCGGCACCTGCACCGGCCATGACTTGCACGCCCACCGGGGCGAGGAGTTCCACCTGGTTCTGGAGGGCCGGATCGAAGCCCAACAGGGCGATGAGGTGATCCAACTGGAGGCGGGCGATACCTTCCACTGGAGCGGCTGCATTCCGCATCAGGTGCGAAATGTGGGGGACACGACGGCTCGCGTGCTGGCGGTCACATCGGCCACCATGCTGGAGACCGTTGGGGAGGAGTCCGACATTGAGTAGAAAAGACGCCGGGGCTTTGCAGTCCCGGCGTCCTCGCATTTAGATCGGCCGCGTCCACCACTCCGAGGCAATGCTCAGCCCGGCAGCAGCCAGCATCTCCCGCTTGGGCTGGTCCAAGTGGCCACAGACCACCACTACCTGCGCAGCCTCACGCTCCCGAGCCCGGGCGAGAGCCTCATCAAGCAACTGGCGCCCCGTGCCCATCCAGTCATGTCCAGTGACACAGAAGTCATCGATCGCACAGGTGATGCCGGCCTCATAGACCGGCGGCGATTTGACCAGGACAGCGATCACGAACCCATCAATCACGTCCCCCTGCTCGTGAACCAGGGCGATCACGTTCTCCCGGGTCAACTGCTGCGCCAAAAACGGCGCCTGCTTTGTGGCGGAGTCCGGTGCCTTCCGCCAGAAGTGAGGCTGGTATCTTTCATACTGCGTCCGCTTCTCCTCGGACAACGCCACGATGGCGGGCACGTCTGCCTCCCGGGCTGGTCGAATCCCCATGGTACCCCTCCTTTTCGCAAAGAGGAAGATTCGCTCATGGCTTAGGATCTCCTGCCTCTCAGCCCGCTCGAAGAAGGTGAGCCGGGGCGCTTTGCCCCGGCTCCTTCCTTATCCTAATCATGATGATGGTGCCCGTGATCATGCCCATGGTGATGGTGATGATGTCCGCCACTACCGTGGTCGCATTCCTTCTCATCATCCACCAGGGTTCCGTTCGCCAGCGCCAGTACTGCCTCGACGGGATCCCCCTTCGCACCGGAGATGACCGTAATGCCCTCTTCGTTGAAGTGCCCACGGGCGCCCGGCCCGATGTTCATGACGATCAGATGGGTGATCCCCTGCTCCTTCAGGAAGGTGACGTTCGCGCCATGTCCACCGGTGTGGCTGGCATCCACCTCGATCTGGTTGGTCACCTGTCCATCCTCTACATCGACGAGAAGGAACGTATTCGCCTGCCCGAAGTGACCAAAGATATGTCCATTCCGCACGGGAATACCAACACGCATACGTATTCGACCTCCTTCGCTATCTCGCCTCTATCCTACCCCCCGGGGTAATGCGAGACAATAGCGCAAAAGGCGTAGAGTGAGGTCCGTCCCCTACCCGATCGGGTAGGTCTTCCCTTCTTCGGCCAGTTCGACGGTCGACAGCTCAGGTCGGGCCTCTGCCAGCAACTGCGCCGGGTCGATGCCCGGGTAAATGTGGGTCAGCAGGACCCGCTTCGCCCCAGACTCCCGCCCCATGACTGCCGCCTCAGCGGCGGTCAGGTGGCCGAAGACCCGCTTGGAGATGTACTCTTCGGTCAGGCTCGCCTCGACCAGGAGCAGGTCACAACCCTTGGCAGCAGCGGCAACATCGACCGACTCGCCGGTGTCGGCGGTGTAGAAGAGGACCGGCCCCTCCGCCCCCACCGGCTTCACCCGCATGGCCCAGCAGGGGATCGGGTGATTGGTCCGGGTGAAGCTGATCTCCAACTCCCCCACCACCAGGGTCTGCGCCGGATCGTAGGCATGGACCTCCTGCCAGGCCTCGCCGCCCTCCAGCCAGGTGTGCTGCTGCGCCGGCTCGGCGGGGGCGTAGACCTGCAGCTTGCCCTCTGTCCGCTTGTTCATGAGGGCGTCGAGTTGCATGAAGCGAAGGCAGTGGGCATCGCCAATGTGATCCTCGTGCAGATGCGAGACGACGAGGGCCGTCAGGTCTTCAATCGCCACATACTGCCGGAGCCGAGAGGCGACGCCGTTGCCGCAGTCCAGGAGCAGGTTTGTCGAACCGTGGCGGACCAGGTACCCGTTCATGGCACCCCCCACGGCCGGAAAGGGCGAATAGCGCCCCAGCACGGTCAGTTCCATGGTTCATCTCCTTTGGTCTGGATCTTCTCCGGTAGAGGGGGAATTCCCCACCAAGAGGATGATTCCTCCGCCACCCGAGAGGATTCGATTTTGGCCCCGGAGAACAGGATGTAAGATGGTTGTGCCGATGCGAATGATGCGAAAAGGAGAGGCTGCCCATGCAATTCATCCGCTTCCTGGCCGAAGAGGGCCCAGTCCACTGGGGGCGCTTGGCCGGTACCGAAGTTCACGAGCTAGATGCCGCCCCGTACAGCGGCGGTAAGGAGACCGGCCGCACCTTCCTGCTGGAGGGCGTCCGCCTGCTGCCCCCGGTCGAGCCCTCCAAGATCGTCTGCATTGGCAAGAACTACGCCGACCACGCCGCCGAGATGGGCTCCCTTCCGCCCAGTGAGCCGATGTTCTTCCTGAAGGCCCCCTCCGCTCTGATCGGCCCCGGCGATACAATCGTCCTGCCGAACCACGAGCATCCGATCCACTGGGAGGGCGAACTGGCCGTGGTGATCGGCCGGCGAATGAAGTCGGTGCCGCAGGAGGCAGCGATGGACTATATCTTTGGCTACACGATCGCCAACGATGTCTCCGACCGGGAGTACCAGAGGGCCGACGTCCCCTTCGGCTTCGGCCGGGCCAAGTCCTACGATACCTTCTGCCCGTGCGGCCCCTGCCTGGTGACCGATGGCCTCAACCCGCTGGATGTCCACATTACCCTGACCTGCAACGAAGAGGTCCGCCAATCAGACTCGACCAGCCTCATGATCCACAACCTGCCGAAACTGCTCAGCCATCTCTCCCATATCATGACCCTCATGCCCGGTGACCTGATTCTGACCGGCACGCCCAAGGGTGTCGGCGCCATGAAGTCAGGCGATCTGGTTGAAGTCTCGATCCCCGGTATCGGCACCCTCTCCAACCCGGTTATCTGAGAAATGACGGCGAGGCGCTCCCGCAAGGGGGCGCCTCATTCGTTCTGTGCATACTTATGCCTACGTGCGATCAGAACGACTACCCTTTCCCACCCCCCCTCTATCCCCTGCGTCGATAAGAGCACCACATAATGTTTAATGTCACGCAGAACAAGAGGATTGTGTTCATCTAGGTGAAAATGTCATCTACCATAACGATGCATCTATGCGCTCATCTCATCTATGTTAGATTTCCTAGTACATGAAAGTGACATCTATAGATAGTTTCCATATAGTTCGAGTACTGCCACACAGGGAGGTCTGTCGACGTTGAACAGAGGTGAGTTCATTAAGCGAGAGTTGCATGAGCTGTTCCGGACGGTCTGCACAGGCCTGATCGAGGAGGTTGAGCCCAAGCTGGAACTGGTGCAGGAAGCAGCTGAGAAGGCGACCTCTGAGCCCCACGAGGAGGAAGAGGAGGAGACGGGGCCCGCGGCCTACTTTCAATCCTTTGTCTCGTGCTACCCGCTGCTCGCAGAGTCTCCTATGGAACTGCTTCAGGCTACCGCACGCCAGCTGGGCATTGAGACCGAAAACAAGAGCAAGATCGAACTGGCCAGGGAGATCTTCGGGAGGAATCCGTCATGAATCGGGCCGTCAAGCTCCTCAGCGAATGCTGGCTCTACTGCCGTAGCACCGAGAACAAGCGTATCCAGTTCCTCAGCGCCGTCCCGGAAGCAGAACCGGGCTGGTATCTGTGGCTGCATGAGCACCCCGGCTGTTATGAGTTGAGCCTCCTGGATGGCCAGTCCAACGACGCCGATCAGGTCAGCCGCTTCTTAATCCGGTACTACCCGGAACCCACCGATCCGGTCTTTGATCAGTTGGCCATTGCGGAACAGGTGGTCCGTCTGAGCGAGTTGTTTGACGATAGCCCCATTCGACCGGTCGAGGGTTCCGAGTGCGCCTGCTCTCATGGCTGTCACCACGACCATACGCACGAGCGGATCAAGGGCATCCCGAGACTGGCCGACCGGGCCCGGATGAACCGGAGCCTCTTCTCCATCGGGGAGCTGAGCTTCCGATTCTGCAACGGTGAGCTGTGCGAGGTCTCCCTCTCCAGCCAGGACCGGCTGATTCAGTACTCAACCTCTGGGATCGCTGTACCGTCCGCCAACGGCAGCACTCAGCTGGTGCTGCCCGGCGGGCTCGACCGCAACCTTCCGGGCTGGGAGTTGGCCAAGCACCTCTTCGATCTCCTGGTCGATGAACTGCTGCCCGGCATGGGCTGGCATGCGGACCAAAGACTCCGGACCAACCAGCCCGGACAGGTGTTTTATTGGGGTGAAGGAGGTGATGTTTGGTCCGAGGAGAGCGCAGCGGCAACCGGAATTCGGGAGACGCTCTGGTTCGGTAAGGAGGCCAGAATCATCGTGTAAGGAGGTGTGGTAATGGAATCCTCAAAGAACCAGGTATCTTGGCCCGGCGTTGCGACAGGCTTCGTTGTCGGCGTCGTCCTGTTCTGGCTCACCATTAAGATCGTCCAGCTATACAGCCAGATGTAGAAGGGTAGGGAATTCGTCGTGACAGAGATCAGCAGAAGGGATTTCGTAAAGGGCATGGCCGTGGGCGGTACCGTTGGCTACTTCGCCATGGCAGGCGTATCGTCGACCGTCCTTCGCAACGCGTTTATCACCCCGCGGCCTGTGGGAACTGCCGAGATTGGTGAGATCAAGTCTCTTTCCGTCAAGGTGATCTCGGAGACAAGCTGGTTCAACAACGCCATTCTGGTCAACGACATGCAGAAAGCTGGCGGCCTGCTCGTCAACCAGTACACCATTCCTTGGACCGTCGAGGGCGTCAAGGAGGGTCATAACGGCAGCAACGCCGGCGGCTACTCCACCCTGATCGAGGTCGAACAGTTGGATGGCACCAAGAAGAAGTTCCTCCTCGATACGGGCTGGAATGTGGATTGGACGGATGAGTGCTACAAGCGCGAGGGCATCGACAAGATGCTTCAGAACGGGGAGATCGAAGCCCTGATCATCAGCCACGAGCACTTCGACCACTACTGGGGCGTAGAGGCCACCCTGAAGTACAAGCCGGACATTCCGATCCTGGTGCCCAAGGGGTTCTATGAAGAGGGCTTCGAGCTGCTGAAGGGCGCCGAGTTCCCGGAGTGCCACCTCGCCAACAAGGTTCCTCACACGGGCCCGCTGGAGGTCCGTGAGTCGGGCAAGGTCCACCCCGTGATCCCCGGCATGGCGACCATGACCTTCGATGTCCCCATCATCTGTCGCGTCTTTGGCGAGCAGGCGCTGGTCTTCAACGTGAAGGACAAGGGCATCTGCATTGTTACCGGCTGCTGCCATATGGGCATCATCTCGCTCATGGAGAAGGTGCGCAGCACGATCAAGGGTGGCGACAACGTCTACGGCGTGCAGGGCGGCCTCCATATCTCCCCCTTCGAGGACTGGGATCCCCAGTACGACGACCTGGTGCTCGCGATTGACAACTACGGGCTGACCAAGATCGGCTGCAACCACTGCACTGGCTACGTCACGGCCGAGAAGATGGTGGCGCAGGGTCTGCCGGTGGTCAAGGGGACCGCCAAGCACAAGAGCAAGCGTGACATCTACCTCGGTAACGGCGACACGATGATTTTCTAGCGTCGAAGGAGGTCTCGCACATGCAGCACGCATCGGAGTTGGAGCTGGAGAAGAATCATCTCTGGCTGGAGACCAGGCGATTCAAGCCGGTGATCAAGCAACCGTGGCAGGGAATCATTAACCTACTCCTCGGGTTCGCCTTTTTCATGCTGCTCTGGTGGTTCTTCATGGACCCGCGCGGGATCATGCGCTGGTACACCCCACAGTATGGATACATGTATATCCGCTGGATCCTGATCGTCGCGATCTGGCAGGCCTATGTCCTGAACTTCTGGCCCATCGGCTTCTCGTTCATGGAGAAGAAGCACCCGCTGGTAAAGGGACTTGTCCTGATCGTTAGCAACTTTGCAATCGTGGGCGTCCTCATTTGGGGCTTCTACTACAACCTGCTGGGGCGCTTTGGCATCCCGTACTTCAGCGCCCCCGTCCTGGTCGACCAGGGCATGACCACCCTCTTCGCCCGTGAGTACTCCTCGCTGGCGATCCTGATGATGGCGGCTATCGCCTCCTGGCTAAGCCCGATCTGGCCGGTCTATTTCGAGAACTATCCCTGGCAGAGCCTGAAGCAGCCCGCCCGGGGCCTCACGGTCTGGGTCGTGACCTTCTTCCTGACCACCTACGCCTTCCTCCTCCTCATGCACCCGCACTACGACGTCCTCTTCTACCCATGGCAGAAGTTCGCTGCTGCCTATCCCTGGTGGTACAACTTCGCCCACACCCTGAGCGGCAACTTCAGCGTAGGCTGGGTCATGTGCTGCACGGCGGCGGTCTGGCTGGGCGAGTCGATCTTCGAGCGCTACCCGTTCCGCCTGATCAAGACCCAGCCGCTCCGTGGCATCGTCGCCTTCTTTGGTATCATGCTCTTTGGCATCCTGCTCTTCCTCACCTTCAACTTCCTCCAGGATGTCTCCTGGGGTGTGGCGATCGAAGGTGCGAAGCGTGACATGGCGCCCGACTGGCGGTACCTGCACTCCGGCGAGCTGGGCTGCATGACGCTGCTCCCGGCCCTGGCGCTGGCCTTCTACTTCGACAACTGGCCGCGCAAGTTCAGCCCGGGCATCAACATTGCGATCCGTGTCGCCATCGTGGTCGTGGCCACCGCCGTGTTCCACATCCTCTACTACAAGTTCAGCCCGCCCCTGCTGGGCACGCAGGCTGGCTACTCGCATCCGCAGCAGTTCCCCATGGCCCCGGTCATCCTCTGGATCAACGTCATGCTCTTCCACAACTGGTTCATGGATCTCTACCCCGGCAAGCGGCTGGACGTGAGTGCAGCCGAGGGTGCCGGTGCGGGGACACAGGCCGCCTGATCCTTCCCTGCTCAGAGGCTTGAAGAGACCTGTACTGATAAGTGATAATAAGGGAGTTACACTCAGAGAGAAGGTGAGCAAGCCGTGCCGAAGAATCCCTGCCCCCGCCACCAGGACCGTCCGTGTACATGCGCCATGGGTCATCTCTCCCGGTTCGTTGAGCCCGTGTTGCTGCTGCTGCTGAGGAAGAAAGGGCGCAGCCATGGCTATGAGCTGGCCGAGAGCCTGGGCGAGTATGCGCTGACTGACGCCGAGGTGGACAGAGGTCAGCTGTACCGTACTCTGAAGAACCTGGAGGAGAACGGCCATGTCGTCTCCGAGTGGGACACGGAGGGACGCGGACCGGCCCGCCGACTCTACAAGTTGACGCCCAGTGGCGAGGAGCATCTCCGTGAGTGGGCTGAGGTGTTAGGTCGTCTCTCCAAAGCGGCTGAGCGTTTCGTCACGACGGCGGGAGAACTGGACTCCCGCTAACCACTCCATCACTCAGGTCGGAAGTCTCGCTACGAACAAAGCCCCGCCCCCTGTCTGCCAGGGAGCGGGGCTTCCGTCTGTGCGTGGCCGTCACATGAAGAATAGGTTGAGGACCGTCATTAGCTCCGGTTCCTTCTTGGCCGCTTCCTTGCTCTCCGTGGCAGAGTTGGCCTTACCCCTGCTCGGGCTCTGCTCCAGGGCCGCCTGGGCCATAGCAAATCGCCTCCGATATGCATACAGTAACTCTCTCGGTGTTCGAAGTTTACCACAGAGAGCCACGCAATGCAAATTACGATACAGAAATGTTGGTTATGGGTGGAGACTCGCGGGACAGGTGCGCATGTTTACGGTGCCGCCCATACGATGAAGCGAACCCTCTGAGGAAGGTGTGAGTCCTTTGAACGACATGTACCCGGCGCCCACTCCCCTCGGCGCCCCGTGGATGAGTGCACCAGGCCCGTGGGGAGAAGTCGGCCCCTTCGGCGAGGCCGCCAAGCCGTACGCCGGTGCCCAGGGCCCCTTCGGCGGGGCCGCCAAGCCGTACGCCGGTGCCCAGGGCCCCTTCGGCGGGGCCGCCAAGCCGTACGCCGGTGCCCAGGGCCCCTT
>JAWLHU010000001.1:0-366220 GCA_041690255.1 Symbiobacteriaceae bacterium | reverse complement strand
TGCCCAGGGCCCCTTCGGCGGGGCCGCCAAGCCGTACGCCGGTGCCCAGGGCCCCTTCGGCGGGGCCGCCAAGCCGTACGCCGGTGCCCAGGGCCCCTTTGGCGGGGCCGCCAAGCCGTACGCCGGTGCCCAGGGCCCCTTTGGCGGGGCCGCCAAGCCGTACGCCGGTGCCCAGGGCCCCTTCGGCGGGGCCGCCAAGCCGTATGCCGGTGCCCAGGGCCCCTTTGGCGGGGCCGCCAAGCCGTACGCCGGCACCCCCTTTGCCCTTCCCGACGTGCCCCCGCCTCCCGCCTTTACAACGGCCCCCTCCCCGACGCAGATTGGCCTGCCGAGCGTCGAGGACCTGGGCCCGCTCATGGATGAACTGACCCGCACAGTCGTACCTATGATCAACACGCTCTGGCCCGCCATTCAAGGGCTCCTGCGGCTCCCAGCCCTGCTCTCCGAGCATGGCGGGGAGAGCGCCGAAGTGCTCTCCCGCTGGGATCAGAACACGGCCATGCTTCGGGCGCCCGGGGCCGGGGCCGAGGAGGAGCCGGCCCACACGGCCATGGCCTCTCAGGAAGGTACCCCCTCCGCGGCCGATTCAGTGGACCAAGCGCCCCCCGCTCGGGACCGCTTCGCCGAACCGCCCGAGGATGCCGAGGCATAGCGAGAGAGCCGAGGCCGCTCACAGTGTGGGCGGCCTCGGCCTTTCTCCGGGGGGTACCGCCTTCCACGGCCCCTCACCGATTCCGCCGGATGCGGCCCAAGTAGCCTTCCGTCCATTTCTGCATGCCCCCGGGGGACAGCGAAACTGGCAAAAACGGACGCAATCGCCGTCCAAGCGGGTGTTTGACCCCTTCTAAGGGCAGTCCCCAGGAGTTGGGAGCTGGTAGATACCCCGCCTGGGTATGCTCAGGCTCGGACCGCCCTGCTAGCGTCCAAAATTGCCAGTCTCCCTCACCTGCGCCCCGGAAAAAACGGACGAATCGGCAGGAATTTCCAGATTATGTAACGAACCTCCTGGGAGAACCCGGCTTCCCCAAGAGGAGACTGCCTATGACCACTCCCAAGGTCCCTGCTCCCAAGGCCCCCGCCACCAAGGCCCCCACGCCTCCGACCATCAAGGTCCCGACCAACCTGCTCACAGAACCCCGCCTCACCGCATCGGCCAAGATCCTCTGGCTCTGGCTCCTCCTCCAGCCCGACCCCTCCTCCTTGTCCATCCCCTGGCTGGCGTCCCGGTCAGGCCTCACCCGCCGGACGATCCAGACCGGGCTGGCCCAACTGGCCGCCACAGGCTGGCTCACCCCCAAGGATTGCGGCCCAGCCCACACCCTCCTCCCCACTGCCCTCCTGCGAGACCACCGCATTCACCCCAGCGCCCGACTCCTCTACGCTGTCCTGCAACTGACCCCCGGCTTCCAGCATCCTGCGGGCCAGTTCACCCACCCAACCCTCAGCCCCCTTGCAAACGCCGGCCCGAACACCGTGAAGCGTGCCCTCCAAGCCCTGCGAGCGACCGGCTGGCTCCAGACCGAGCAGCACAACCGGTTCAGCCCGATTCACTTCACCCTGCGAGACCCCATAGCCGAAGCACAGCAGCGCGCCGTCCTCATGGCCCGCATGCGGCTCGAAGATGCAGCATTCAAGGGCGAAGCGCTCATGCGAGAGTACCTCTCCCTCCTCATCGACAGCGACGAGTTCGATGACAACGCCAGCCCCGGCTACCTAGTCAATCCCTACACCGAAGAGGAGTTGCAGTTCGACCGCTACTACCCGCCCAGCGTCGCCTTCGAGTTTCAAGGCCCGCAGCATTACGGCCCGACCGAACGGTACCCCAACGAGATCAAGGCCCGCAAACAGCAAGGGCGCGACTACATAAAGCTCGGCATCTGCACAGCCAGAGGGATCAACCTGATCCTCATCCACCCCGAGGACCTGAGCGCAGACGCCATCCGCCAAAAAGTAGATGGTCTCCTTCCCCTCCGGGACCTCCACGACCACCAACCGCTCCTACACTATCTGGATGGTGTCAGCCGCGCCTACCGTGCGAAGGCACGGAAGACCCAAGCCATCTGAACCGAAAGACGGACGGTGCCCCTGCGGGCCCGTCCGTCCTGTTATCTAGATCTCGTCCAGCACCTCAACACTGGTCAGGTCGCCGAACTCATCCCAGTGGGCAAGGACCCGCAGGATCTTCCATTCCTTCTTCGGCCCCAGGTCCACCATGGACTGCATGAGCCCCTGCCGGGCGAACTGCAGGCTCTGAAACAGGTAGGCCCGGTGCACATCCTCGTCCAGGAACGCACCGCAGTGGTACAGCTTTCGCTCCGGATGGTAGATCAGAAACCGCTCCACGCCATCGGACACGGGCTCACCCCCTTCGCCGCGCATATTGGACACACAGTTTCGGATTTCCTGCTTCTGCGACCGACCTCAGACGATCTCCACCTGCGCCTCCGCAATCACGCAGTCGTAGTGCGTCTCCGCCGGATTCACCCCGCCAAAGGCGGTGTTGGCTCCCAGCGCAATATGTGCGGTGCCCAGCGCCTTCTCATCCAGTGCCACCAGGCCCCGCCGCCGGATGTGCGGATTGGCCCCCAGCCCGAACTCGCCGATCGTCCAGGCCCATTGGCCATCGCCCAGCCGTTCCTGCAGCGCCGCCGCCGCCGTGCCCCCCTGCAGGTCCACCACCCGGCCGGCGGCGAAGGTGAGCGAGACCGGCGCATCCAGCCGGAGATCGCCCAGGCAGATGTCGACGACCAGCCGCCCCTCGGCGCTCTCCTCCAGCGGGGCCACGTAGACCTCGCCCCCCGGCAGGTTGCCCATCATCCCCGGGCTCTGAATCCGCCCATCCTCCACGTGGATCGGCCGCCCCTCGTAGCGCAGCCGCAGATCGGTCCCCGCGGGGCTCGTCAGCCGGACCGAACTCCCGGCCTGAAGCCGCCGGGCCAGCCGCTCCGCCTCTGCCGCAACCTGATCGAAGTCGGCGCTCAGCTCATGCTCCAGGACATCGCGCGAGATCTGGGCCAGCGAGGCCCAGCGCCCCCGCCCCTCCGCCCGGAAGGTGGCCAGGGCCGCCCGCAGGTGCGCATCCTCCCTGGAGAGATCCAGATCAGAGCGCATGGCGACCACGACATCGGCCCGGCGAATATCCCGCACCAGATCCCGGGGCACCACGCTGAAGAGCATGCCCGTCGCCGGCAGGACCACGTGGAGCACATCGGCTGCGCCCAGTTGGATCGCATGCGCGCCGAGCGCCTCCCCCTGCTGGCTCAGGTAGGTGTCCGTCATGACGACCAGCCGCTCCCTGGACCGCAGCTTCAGGCTGGTCTCCAGGATATTGCTCACCCAGCGTTCCGTCACCGTTCAGAACCCCGCTTCCGGCTTGAACTTCACGTCAGGCAGGTAGACGGCGTTGCCGAACCGGAGCTTGTCGACCTCCTCGGCGGAGACATTGCCGCGGAGCCGCTCCTGCACCGGTTCTGTGGTGATGTAGATGTCGGTCAGTCCAAGCATGTAGTTGAGGATCAGATCCCCCGCACCCTCGGGAATAGCAATCCCGGCGCCCTGCCCCGTCGGCCAGCCGAAGAGCAGCACGTGCACCTTCTGCCCGGCATGGTAGCCCCAGCGGTAGGAGTACTCCTTCGGCCGGGCCGCCAGGACCTGCTTGATCATCCGGTCCAGTTGGGGCACGGTGAAGAAGACCAGCTTCCGCCCATCGGGCGATGTGGCCGTCGCTGCCTCCACCGGCATATAGATCTCGGGCTCGCCGCCCGATTGGTTCATCTCAGGATGCTCCACGCGCGATTCCTCCCTTGTTCCGCAGACCGTTCAACTGGAAGGTGGCCAGCAGGGCGCCGCCGATCCAGAGGAGGAGCCAGACCGCTGCCTCCCCTCCCCCAACGGCTCTCGGGGCCGCTTGAACCGGGCCTGCGGCCTCCGCGACCGGCGAGGGCGCCGAAAGGGCCACCGTCGCCAGAAGCGGCAACCGCCCCACCTCACGGCCGCCCACCCGCCAGACTCGCCAGCCCACCTGCTGCCCCACGGCGACCGGCGGAGCCAGGCCCGGCAGCTCCTCGTTCACCGCCACGGCCGACCCAACCCCACGCTCCAGCGTCACGGCGAGGTCCTCATCTACCCGGGCTTTCAGATCCCCGAGCGAGAACTCCTCGCCCGCCCGGGCCAGCCAGCGGGTCTCGTACCGCTCAAAGCCGACATCCAGCAGGGCCATGCTGGAGGTCCAGAGCCGGCTCTCGGCCCCCAGGACGACGGCGATATACTCCGACTCCCCGCGCCGGGCCGAGGCGACGTTCGTCAGCCCTGCCTCTTCCGTGAAGCCGTTCTTCACCCCGTTCGCCCCCTCGTAGTAGCCGAGGAGCCGGTTGTGGCTGACAAGCCTGCGGGGGGCGTTCCCCGGGGCGCCGGGAATCTCCACCTCCTCCACCGTGATGATCCGGCGGAAGGTCTCGTTCTTCAGCGCATAGCGGGCGATCAGCGCCAGGTCGTGCGCGGTCGACCAGTGATCCGGATCGTGCAGGCCATGGCTGTTCACGAACTGCGTCCGGGTCGCACCCAGCGCCCGGGCCGTTTCGTTCATCCAGCCGGCAAACTGCTCCTCGGTGCCGGCCAGGTGCTCCGCGATCGCCACCGCCGCATCGTTGGCCGACTCCAGCATGAGGGCGTAGAGCAGGTTCTCCAGCGTCTGCTGCTCACCAATAGCCAGCCAGATGGTCGAGCCGCCGGTCTCGTAGGGCTTCTCCCCCACCGTGACCAGATCTGCCAGATCGCCCCGTTCGATCGCCAGGATCGCCGTCATGATCTTCGTGGTCGATGCGACCGGCAGCGGCGTATCGCCCTCGTACGAGATCAGCACCTGGCCGGTGGTCGCATCCATAAGCAGGTAGGCCTTCGCCGGGATCACGGGCGCCTCGGCCGCAGCGGCGCCAACCGGCACGGCCCGGACCAGCATCAGCACAGATAGAACGAGTAGAGCGAGCCGCCGCACCGATCGTCAACTCCCCTGCAACGGTAGCGTGCGCACAGAAACCGGTAAGAAAACGGTTCGCTGTTGGCAGCCCGACAACCTTTTCCCATGAACCATTCTGTCACCTTCGGGCATGCTATGCCTTGAATAGCACGCCGGGAAGGATGGATCTTCATGAGCGACAACCTGGTGCAAGCAGGCGGCTTCACCTGCCCGGTCTCCCTGGACGATGGGCAGATCCGGGTTCACCTGCCCTTCCGCGTCGATCCACACCGACTCTCGGCCCAGTTGCAGCGCGAGGGATACGGTCTGGCGCATGAGCCCGATACGCCGGACACCCAGGGCTGGGGGCCGGAGTTCAGCAACAACGGCTACTACCCGTACTGGGTCTACCCCGATCCCGATGCCCCGGGCCGCTCCTGCTTCGCCTTCTACCCGAATCCGGAGGATGCCGTCAGCCGCGGCACCGGCGACCCCTTCGCCGTCTCCCTGGGCGAGCGATCGCAGCGGACCGTCACCCGATGGGTCCCGGTCCTGGCAAGGCTGAGCGAGCAAGGCGGAGGTGGTGCGCATTGAGACCAAACCGCCGGTTGGTCTATATCATCGGGGCGGTGCTCGCCACCATCATCATCGGTGCCGGCCTGACCCGTTTCACACTCGACTTGAACAAGCCCCCGGCCGATCCGACGCCGGCGGCGTCGCCCGAGCCCAGCGCCCTGCCCAAGGCCGAGGTCGACTTCGGCCAGCAGGAACTGCAGCCCACCGTGGTCGATGGTGTCCCCACCTACGACCTCGTGCTGAAGCGGGTCCAGTGGGATGTGGGCGGCGGCGTCTATAAGGACGCCTACACGATCAACGGCATGGTGCCGGGCCCGACGATCCGGGCCAATGAAGCGGAGATGGTCCGCTTCCGGGTGAAGAACGAAATGGACGAGCCCGGCTCGATCCACTGGCACGGCATTATCCTGCCACCGGAACAAGACGGGGTCGCCCATTTGACACAGGATCCGATCGAGCCAGGCGATACCTTCACCTATGAGTTCAAGCCCGGGCCGCCCGGTACGCACATGTACCACTCACACTTCAACGGCTCCAAACAGGTGAGCATGGGGCTATACGGCGCCTTTATCGTGGAGCCGAAGGACGCGAGCCACCCAAGCCACTCCAGCCAGTACGACCGGGAGCATATCATCATCATTGGCGATGCCGGCCTCGGGCTGACCATGAGCGGCAAGTCCTTCCCCTACAACAAGCCGATCAAGGTGAAGACCGGCGAGCGGGTGCTGGTGCGGCTGATCAACCTGGGCGTAGGGAACCATCCCATGCACATGCACGGCCACGACTACTATATCGTGGCGAAAGATGGCAACGCCCTGAAGGACCCGCCGCTGATCAACACCCTGGACATCGCCCCGGGTGAGTCCTACGACATGAAGTTCCTCGCGAACAACCCGGGGTCATGGCTCTACCACTGCCATATTCTGCCCCACGCCGAGGGGCCGGACGGCATGTTCGGCCTGACCGCCCTGGTGGAGTACGAGGGCTACGAGCCGGACCCGACCAGCACCCACCGGCACCTGGAGCCGACCGAAAGACGGCTGCCCGGCACGCCCGGCAAGCACAGCCACTAGGGTTACATCTTCATGAAGGTGTCCGGATTCCCCTCGAAGCCCATCAGGTAGCCGATCAGCCAGACACCGACCCAGAGGACGACGATTGCCACACCCACCAGGAGGGCCGGATTCCACTGCTTCTTCACGAGGTCAGCCTCCTTCACTAAGTCAGCCACTATGTAGACGAAAACGCGGGCTAGCCGATTCTGGCTGCCCGCGTTCCTTTTTGTCTGACGCCGTCGAATGTAGTCGATCGGTTTGGGGTGTACAGGGCGTACACCTGTTTGGTAAGGTTTGGGTGAGCGAGGGGAGACTCGGCTTCCGAAAGGAGTTGAGCCCCCATGCTGCCAGACTGGGTCATCAAAGCCATTTTCCAGACGATCCTGTCGGAGTTGATCAGGTTCCTGCTTCAGCTTCTTCGCACTTAGAACCGATCATGGTGCCCCGATTCTTCCGGTGCACAGCGGCTCCCCTCGCTCCCCTTTCTAGGGTAGCCTGGTAGGAGGAGACTATACGCTCCGCTGCACGGGCCGAATCCCCGTGGGCAGCGCCCGGCGGAGGGCCGGCAGGAGGGCCATGAGCAGGACTGCGCTGATCACCAGCTCGGGGAGCAGATAGGTGCCGTTGTAGGTGGCCGAGTAGACCCAGACGTTCTGGTCACCCGCAAACTCCGCAAAGAAGACGACGCCGGCCAGGGTGTGGGCAGCGAAGCGGCCAAAGATCGCCAGGGCACCGAGCCAGGCGCCGAGCGTCTCCGACCGGCCGGCGGCGAACCCGGCCAGGCCGAGTACCGCGTAAGCGATCGGGTAGTCGAGCAGGAACTGGACCGGATGGACCACGTAGCCATCTACCACGTACTGGAGCAGGCCATCGATCAGGCCGGCTGCGATGCCCCACTTCGGGCCGTGGCGCAGAGCGATCAGCAGGATCGGGATCATCGAACCGGGGGTGACGGTACCGCCCTGGGGCATCTCAAAGAGCTTCAGGGTCGAAAGGGCGACCGCCAGACCGACCATGACGCCGGTCTCCACGATCCGGAGCAGACGGGCACGGGACTCAGACATATGAACGACACCTCCCACAGAGTGCGCACTGGCATAAAAACAACCGCAGCCAAGCATGGCTGCGGCTCGCCCGTGCGGGAGGAGTCCGCAGACCAGCTTCCCTACGCCGGAATGACCCGGATCAGGTTTGAAGGGTCCCGGGATGTTGCCCCCGGTTCTCAGCCGACTTTACGGCTCCCCTAGCGGTCTCTTGAAATATGGAGTGCGCCTGGACTCAGTATAGCAAGTTTCGCCGGCCGGATCAATCGATTGCGGATGATGGACTACCGATGGCATAGCCAGCGGCGGAGAGTGGCACGTTAGAGAACAGAAACGACCATCTCAGGACGAGGAAAGGAGCACGGCACGTGCGCAAGCGGATTGCAGTTGGGGTAATGCTCGCCATCCTCTTCGTTGCGGCCTTCCCCTGGCAGGCCGGCGCCCAAGCGCGAGCCACGCTGCGGTGGGGCAGCCGCGGCAACGATGTCTGCCTGGCCCAACGGAGGCTAAGGACCTGGGGATACTACACGGGATCGGTGGACTGCATTTACGGCCGGCTCACGTACGCCGCCGTCACTCGGTTCCAGCGGAGGAACGGCCTCACGGCGGACGGCGTGGTCGGCCCGCGGACGTGGGCGGCGCTTGGCTACTCGGGCGGCGGGGGTACCGCTGCGGGTGGTGGCGCCAGGACCGTGAGCCGGAGCGGCGACCGGGACCTGCTGGCACGGGTAATCTCGGCAGAGGCGAAGGGGGAGCCCTACGAGGGGCAGGTGGCCGTGGCAGCGGTCCTGCTCAACCGGATCCGGGACTCCCGCTTCCCGAACACCCTCGCGGGCGTCGTCTACCAGACCCATGCCTTCGAATCGGTCTCGATCGGCGCCATTTACCAGACACCGACCTCCTCGTCGGTCCGGGCCGCCCAGGATGCCCTGAACGGCTGGGATCCATCGGGCGGAGCGGTCTTCTTCTGGAACCCGGCCAAACCGGTGACACCCTGGATCTGGTCCCGCCCGATTATCAAGCGAATTGGCAATCACGTCTTCGCAAAGTAAGGGGAGTCTGAGATGCGCAGGACAGCCTTCTGGCTGCCAGTCGGCATTCTGGCGGCAGTCACCCTCGCCCTGTGGGGCGTCTGGACATGGCGGCTGAACGCCGTCAACCTGAGCCTCGCCAACGCCCTGGAGGCCGAGCGGCAGCGGAGTTTCGTGGACCTGGCCCACCACGTGGAGGAGCTGCAGTCGCTCCTCGGTAAGGGGCTGGCGACGGGCAGTGCGACCCAGAACATGCGGTACATGGGCGATGTGAACCAGCACGCCGCCGCGGCGGTCTCCAACTTCAGCCGGCTCCCGCTGCCGGCTAACCTCTCGGCCTCCACCGGCAAGTTCCTCCAGCAGGTGGGCGACTTCGCCGTATCGCTGGTACGGAACGAGGCGGCGGGGAGGCCCATGAACACCCGGGAGCGGGAGGAGCTGGCCCGGCTCCGCCAGGAGTCGGCCAACCTGAGCCAGCAGATGAATGGCATGATGGCCGAGTACAACCAGGGCAACTTCCGCTGGAACCCGCCCATGCGGTTCAACTGGGCCAACCTGGTCCGGGGACCCGCCATGGCCGGCAAGCCAGGCACCCAGGACCAGGCCCCCGCCTCCCTGCTCCCCGGCGGCTTTGAGCAGGTGACCGAGTCGACCGAGAAGCTGCCGGTCCTCATTTACGACGGGCCCTTCTCCGACCACGTGGATCAGGCGAAGCCCGCCATGTCGGGCATGCCGATCAATCAGGAGGATGCGGTCCGGCAGGCGACCACCTACATGCCGCAGGGCAACCGGTACCGGATTACTGGCACGACCGATGTGGCCAACAACCTGCCCGCCTGGTCCTTCCAACTGACACCGGCGGATGCCCAGGGCAACGCCTATGTCGCCACGGTAGATGTGGCCAAGAACGGCGGCCACCTGGTCCAACTGCTGAACAGCCGGATGGTCGGCAACCCGACGATGGACCTCGCCCGGGCGCGGACCGTCGGCCGGGAGTACCTGGCAGGGATCGGCTACGCCGGTATGGTCCCGACCTACGGCCAGGTCCAGGATGGCAGTGCGACGATCGCCTACGCCCATCAGCAAAATGGCGTGCTGATCTACCCGGATCAGGTCAAGGTGAAGGTCGCCCTGGATACCGGCGAGATCCTGGCGGTCGACGCCCGGCAGTACCTCATGCACCACCGGCAGCGGGCGATCCCGCAGCCGCGGATCACCCAGCAGAAGGCCGAGCAGTCGGTCAATCCGGACCTGGCGATCCAGCGGGTGCAGCTGACCATGATCCCGGATGTGGCTGGCACCGGGGAGATCCTGACCTACGAGTTCCTGGGCCGGCTGGGCAACGAGACGTGGCTGGTCTACGTGAACGCCGAGACCGGGCAGGAGGAGCAGATCCTCCAACTGATCGAGACCGACGGTGGCACGCTGACGCTGTAAGAAAGGGGACCGGGCCCATGCCTCTGATGGCGGGGCCCGGTTTGCGCGTCTCCGCAGACTCTTTTCGCTATGGTACCATCTTCTTATTCATGCATGGAATGAGGCGATTGGTCTGATCTGCCCGATCTGTGGCTACCCGCAGGAGTCTCCGTTGTTCGAGAATGGGATTCCAACCAATTCCGTCTGCTCCTGCTGCGGTTTCGAGTCCGGTTATGACGGGGATGCTGAGATCCATTTTCGCCGGTATCGCAGGCGGTGGATTGACGCTGGCATGCCCTGGTTCCCACTGCAACAACTTCTTGAGCGGTTCCGGCTGGCCCTGCCGCAGTACATACCGGAGTCCGAGTCGGCCATGCTCTTCGGCGGTCTGACCCTGGACGCCTTCTCCCCCGCCTGGAGCGATATCGACCTGATCGTCTGGGTGAGTGTGAACGAAGTGGGCAGCGACCTGGAAGCCCGAGCCCTGGCCCTGTGGCACCACCTGGCCGGGGAGCCGCTGGGGGATCGTATCTATCTCTATGTCGCCCCCCTGCGGGTCCTGGGCGGGCCCATGAACGATCTGGGCGGCGGGGTGCCGGGCCAGCCGCGGTCGCTGCGGGTCTACCGGCACAAATCACGGGCCATGGAGGGGTACCCGCTCTCCCTGCCGGATACCGTCAGCCTGGCCCGCTATGGAGAGGTCCTGCTTGGGCGGGACGTGCGGGAGGAGCTGCCGGAGGTCCCGGCGAACTGGGCCGAGCTCTACCTGGCCCGACGGTTGGACCAGTTGATCGGCGCCGTCTCCCGCCAGGTCGGGCCCTATGGCGGGGAGATGGAGGCCGCTGTCCGGGCTTGGGGGCCCGAGGGGATCATGTCGGAGCCGCTCTGGTGCGCCCGCCAGTACCGGAGCTACGGCGAGGGACCCCTGGCCGAGGCGCTGAGGCTGGTTGTGGGCTGGCGGCACCGGGGTGAGGCGCCGGCGGCGGAGGTGCTGCGCGTCGCCGGGCTGATCCGGCCGGCCACGCACGAGTTCCTGCGCCGTGTGGCGGAGTGGAAGGGGATGCCCGTGCAGAGCCTCCCCCCCGATCTGCTCGACGCCCTGCACTGGGTGAGGAGCGGGCTGCAGGTCTAGGTGCAACGCAGGTCAATCAAGCGGCGGATCACCGCTGCGGCCTCCCGGCGGGTGGCCGGCGCACTGGCATCGTAGCGCTCCCCCAGAGGGCGGCGGCGGGCGTGGCCCGGGGCCCCATGGTGGTTCCACCAGAAATTCCCGGCACACATTCCGCTGTGCAGGGAATTTCTCTCGGAATCGCTGAAAATGGGGGGCGATCAGGTCAATGAACGGCCGTTTTTCGCTTCCTCCAGGCCAGAACGCCCCTTTTGAAGTCAGAACAAGCGTCTCAGGGGGCGAGTAGCCCCTTCCTCCACGTGATTCCGCTACAAATTCCCGGCTAGAGCGATCGGCGCTTGGGAAAAAGCAGCGGAACCCAGGAATTTCCTTCCTGCGGAGCGAACAGAGTGCGGAGACCACCAGGGAGGTGCCGAATCTGAACACCCAGACCCTATGGGTCCCGCTCAAGGTCCTGAACAGCACGACCCACACCATCAGTACCCGACTGATCTGGCTGTTGCTGGGCCTCCGGTCGTCAGGAGGCTTGACCGACAGCCGTTTGCGGAAGCTGAGTGGCCTCGACCGCAAGACCATTGCCGCCGCACGTGCCACGCTCGCCCAGGCACCGCTGGCGCCCTGTTTCCGGAGACCCCATCCATCGTGTGCGGCGATCCCGATGGCGCTCCTGACCGCTGCGGAGATATCTGCCTGCGCTCGACTGCTCTACGGACAGCTGCAGGGCATCCCGGATTTCGGCAACCAGGTCGGTAGCTTTTCCTATAGCACCTTGTCCCGTCTTACCGGGACCAGTGTTGACCCCCTGAAACGAGCCGTCGCCGAGTTGGTCGCGGCCGGGTGGCTCACGATTACCCAGGCGAGTCGCAAGACCTCTCTGTCCTTCACGCTCCGTAACCCGGTATCGACCCGGCTCAGGGCTCGCATCGCCGTCATCAGGCGCACGGTTCGGAAGGCACAACACCGGGGCGAAGCCCTGCTGCGCGAGTTCCTAAACCTCCTGGTGGCCCTGGATGACTACGCCGACAACGCTTCGCCGGATTGGCTGCTCAATCCCTACACCCGAGAGCTGATGGAGCTGGACCGTTACTACCCGAGCGCCGGCGTCGCAGTGGAGTACAATGGCGACCAGCATTACGAAGAGACGGATCTGGCCACCTTCGAGGAGACGGTGAAGCAGGTCGGGCGCGATGCGATGAAAGCGTTCATTTGCCGGGCACGGGGGATCGACCTGGTCATCATCCGGCCCGAGGACCTGAAGCTGGAGAGCATCGATTCCAAGATCCCCGGGTGCCTTCCCCGCCGGGACCTGGAGGGGATGGAGCCCCTGGTGGCGGCCCTGGAAGAGATGGCAGCGGAGCATCGGGAGCGTACGGCTGAGGAGCGGGCCCGAAAAGGCGCCCGCGGCCGAAGCGGAACGTGAGACGTGGGCGCACATAAGACTAAGAGCCGGGGCACGATGGCCTCGGCTCTTCGCTTTGCTTACTTGGCTGGGCGGCGCAGGTCGATCAGGCGGCGCAGGATGGCGGCGGTGTCCCGGCGGGTGGCGGGCGAGTCGGCCTGGAAGCTTTCGCCCCAGAAGGATGGGGCGATCAGGCCCACCTTGGCAGCGAGGGTGACGGATGGTGCGACCCACTCGGGGATCTTGGCGGCATCGGTGAAGGTGATGGGCTCCGACTCCTGGACTGGCACGCCGGCGGGCGTGGCCCGGAGGGCGGCGGCGACCAGCTCTGCCCGGGTGACGGGTTGATCGGGCTGGAGGGAGGCGCCGGCATAGACGTCGAGGAGGCCGCAGCTCCGGGCGGCCTGGAGATGTGACCAGGCCCATGCGGCGACGCCCGCCGGATCGCTGACAGGGAGCGGGGCGGGGGCTGGGGTCGGGGTCAGCCCGGTGGCCCGGAGCATGAACCTGGCCAGCTCCGCCCGGGTCAGAGGTCGGTGGGGCTGGAAGCGACCGGCGCTGTCGCCATCTACCACGCCGAGGGTGGCCAGGATCTCGATATCGTCCCGCAGGCGGTCATCGGTGAGGTCATTGAAGGTGGCCGTCACCCGGTAGATGGAGGCCGTGGCGGTGGCGCCGGCCCCATCCACCTGCACTGTGATCCGGTTGTGACCGGGGGCAAGGGGCACCGTGCCGCTGTAGACCGCCATGCTCTGCTTAGCCTGGACCCGCAGGGCCGGCGAGCCGTTGACAGAGATCACCACCGTGCTGGCAATGGGGGCGCTCCCGCGCACCGTGACCTCGGCCTCCCGGGTGGCCAGGGGCATGAAGCCGATGGTGGGGCTCGGGCCAGATGCCCCGGCGGGCAGGGCCGGGAGGAGCAGGAGCAGGAGCGCCAACAGGGCGAGGGCCGAACGCTTCAGCATGAGACAGACCTCCTCATTGATCAATCGGTTTCTGTCTCCATGAAGTATTAGACGAAGTTGCGGCAAATCTGTTTCGGCTCGCTCAATTTACCTGGTGGCGCGACAGAAGGGCTACCTCCCGTGTGAGAGGCAGCCCTTCGTACTCCGCTTGACCCGGCGGGCGGGTATATGTAGATGGATGATGGCTCTGTTCGTGCAGGGGGGACCGGGCCCCTGATCCGGTTACTCCTCGCTGGAGGTCTCGTCCTGGGACTCGTCGGGGATCTCAGGCTGGGGCTGGGCCTTCGAGTCGGTCTTGGGGTCGGGCTTGGGGTCGGGCTTGGGATCGGGCTTCTTCTGCTCCGTGGTGCCGGTCTTGGATTCGGCCCGCTTGCGGTGTGCCAGGCCGACGCCGAGTGCGATCTGCAGGAAGGGACGGCCTTGCTCATCAATCTTGCTCTCGACGCCGCAGTTGGTCTTGCCGGGGGGCCGGAGGTCGGGGTAGGTCTCGAAGACAGCGCCAAGGTGGAACGAGATTGTCTTGAGATCCTTGCTGCGCCGGACGGGCATGGCGCCCGGCTCCAGCGAGTTGCAGATATACGCCGCGATGAATCCGAGATCCTCATCCGCCTCGAAGGCCATGTAGTACCGGTAGAGGTCGAGACCTGCGTTTACAGCGATCGTGTCAGCGAGACGGGTCGACTTGACGCCAGCCGTAGTCAAGCCGGTGGGCCCCACGGTCACGGTGGCCGACTTGGTCTGCCTGCCGGATCGGACATCGTACTTCTTAACGACCCGCTTGAACTTTGGCTGGAACTGCTGGTTAGGGTCCTGGTTCTGGTCCTGGGCCGGGGCCTGGTCCTTGATCGGGTCCTGATCTGGGTTCGGGTTCGAAGGGTCCTTTGCTTTTGCCATTGTAGTGAAGCTCCTTTCTTGCCGCACGTCCAGCAGTATTTCCATGCGAAGCACTCAAGTGGTTTCGATCTGAATACGCTTCATCCTGGATTACCTCTATCATAGTTGGATGAATATGTTATGTCAAGGGCTTGATGTAAATTTCTGTGGAATATGGCGATATTGGCGACGACCGAGCGAGATGTCGAGACGAGACCTGCTGTGGCTGGGCGTTGCTCGAGATGACCGGGCGTTTCTCGAGATGCCGGGGCGTTGCGCAACGATGCGGGGTGATGCCAGATCCAACCGAACAATTCGGGTTGATTCCAGGTGATTCCCGACGATAGGCGAGAACGCCAGAAGTCAACTGGCTCATACGCGAGAGGATTATGGGGAGATAGACCCGGCTCTCTCTCGGTGCAGGGGGGGATAAGTGCGGAATAGCCAGTGGCAGTAGGGATAAGCAGAAGTTACCGGATGATTCTAGGTGATTCCGGGTGATTCCAGTCCGTGCTGGGAGCTCCCCGCTGTTCCCTGTTAGCTCCTGGTTCTTGTGGCGGCAAGGGGACTCACTCTACTTCTTGCGCTTCCGTTCGGATGTCGTGCAGGAACAGCGGTTGATGTGCCCGAAACTAAGTTGACACGAGTATTCACATTCTCTCATTTTTGGCATATCGAATAGTCACAGTAATAGAGGCGGCGGGGGGCGACTATGCGCATACTTGTGACAGGTGGAGCCGGTTTCATCGGCTCGCATGTCGTGGACCTTTTGATTTCCGAGGGACACAATGTCACCGTTCTGGACAACCTGTCGAGCGGTAGGATCGATAACCTAAATCCCGCTGTGCGGTTTCTCGAAAATGATATTCGGGAGCCTCTGGATCAGGCGTTTTCCGGTGTCCAACCAGATGTGGTGATTCACCTCGCAGCACAGGTCAGCGTACCCGATTCCGTACAACGGCCTGATCATGACCTCTCCGTAAACCTGGTAGGAACAGTAAATGTACTTATGTCTGCTGCACGGGCCGGGGTCAAGAAAGTCATTTTTGTCTCGTCCGCTGCCGTCTATGGGACGCGGCAAGAACTGCCGCTCCGAGAGGACAGCGCGGCTGGTCCCGTCTCACCCTATGGCCTCTCGAAGCTGTCAGCCGAGGAGTACGTCCGGCTGTTGTGCAATCTGCACGGTATGCAGTACACAATTCTACGGCCGGCAAACGCATACGGCCCTCGCCAGAGGTCGGAGGGGGAAGGTGCGGTGATTCCTGCCTTCCTTGGCCAATTTCTGAACGGAAAGGACCCGGTTGTTCACGGCACCGGTGAGCAGACACGGGACTTCATCTACGTCGGTGACATTGCCACGGCAGTCATGCGCGCGCTGACCCGGGCCGAAGGCCTCACCCTGAACATTAGCACTGGGAGGGGGGAGTCCGTCCTTTCACTTTGGTCAGCACTAGCCGACCTGACAGGTTGGGAGCGCCCGCCCAGATTCGGCCCCCACCGCAGCGGGGATATCACCCATTCCATTATGGCGAATGATGCGGCTCGGGCCGAGCTTGATTGGGAGCCTCGAACAGGCTTGCTTGACGGTCTGGCCAGTACTGTGGCGTGGGCGAGACGACGATCAAAGATCGCCCTCGATCCCAGATCGCTATAGCACTCCCCACCCACACCCGATCGGCAGATCCACTGCGAAACCCCTGGGAGATGTCAACTTTGCTGACCAGACTATCGCGCATCATCGGTGTAACCCTTGTCCTGGGGGTACTGACAATTGGCCCTATGGTTCGCGGACTGTTCTTCTGGCCTGATGAGATCGCTGCGATCTGCCTGGTTAGCCTCGGGGTAGGTCTGTGGGCGTACGGAAGGCAGGCCGGCGGTCTCCCGTTTCACCCCCTGGGCGGGAAGACTGGTAGCCTCCTCCTCCTGCTGGTGTTCGCCTATGTCGTCCAGTTCGTCTGGGCGGTCTATCCTTGGGGAAACGTGGACTGGGTGCTGCGGACGTTAACCGCATGGCTGGTGTTCGCAATGCTGAGGGCGGAGGCTTCTCCCACCACCCGGCAAAGAGTGTCGCTCAGCGTTGTGGTATCTGGCGGGGCCATCGCTGTAGTTGGTCTGCTTCACTTGGCCAGTTATTACTCCACAGACCCGGCTGTGGCAGCGACCCTCGGTTACGGCGGCTTTAGCGACCGGCTCGTCGCCGCCTATCAGTACCCGAATGCTGCGGGTGCTGCCTTCAGTGTCTCGCTAATCATCGCTGCAGGCCTCCTGCTCCAGAGTCGCAACCGGTGGCTCGCTGGGGCGCTTGGCGCACTCAGCGCGGCCCTCAGTCTGGCCCTGCTCTTCACCCTGTCACGCGGTGCCGTGGCCGTTCTGGTCGTGGGTCTCCTTTTGTGGATCGCAGGCCTGGGTTCAACGGTCCGGTGGCTGGCTGTGCTGCGCGTGGTTACGACCGCCCTCTTGCCAGTGTTGCTCACCCTTCGTGGCGTTACGACTGCCGTAGAGACGAACAGCATCGTACAGACAGGGGTCTGGATTGCGATCGCCGCTGCTCTGGGGTACGCCGGCGCGGCGCCACTGGCGCACCTCGACCAACTGCAGGTCCAAACCCGCCGCTCCGTACTGGTAGGCCTGGGGACAGTGGCAGTAGTGGCCCTGGCCCTTGGGCTCTACGGCTGGATGCCCGGTGCGCTGGATCGGCTCGGCGATTTGGACCTGCGCGGCCGAAACGTCTCCCTGCGGGCGGCTTACGTGAAGGATGGCCTGGCCATTGCGGCTGACTACCCCTTGGGGTCTGGCGGCTGGGGGTGGTCACGCCGCTACATGCAGTACCAGACCCTTGCTTATACGGCACGTGAGACGCATAACCACTACGTGCAGACCCTGATTGAATCGGGTGTCTTCGGGGCCATCGCCTTTGTCGGCGCGCTGCTAGGCTCGATCCGACTGGCGATCATCAACCGGGGAACCGATCCGGTGAGGTGGACGCTATCCATGGGCGCTATGGTACTTGCCATGCACGCCGCGGGTGACTTCACCCTCTCGTACTTCTCCCTCTGGCTGCTCATGTGGGCGCTCCTGGCCAGTTCACTGCCACCCTCTGAGGGGCAGGGCCGCTGGACCAAGATGGGGCCGGCCTTTGCAACTGTCGTCCTTGCTACGACCGTCCTTTCCGCTTGGCTCTGGCTTGGCGCCTTCAACCTGGCAGAAGCGGTGGACTTGGCGGAGAAGGGTGATGATGCGGGAGCAAAGGCCGCGGTCACTCAGAGTCTGAGGTATGACCCCCTGAACAGCGAAGGCCTGCTGTTGCTGGACAGCGTGGAGAGCCTGGAACTCGCCTCACAGCTGGATCCCTTCAACGCTGCGGTGTGGCAGCGGTTGGCCATAACTTACGACAGGAACCGAGAATACCGACAGGCATATGACGCTGCCCTTCGAGCGCTCTCTCTCCGCCCAACCGCTCAGGCTCTGTACGAGTCCGCTGCCAGAGCGGCAGGACTTCTGCTGGATCAGAGTCTCTCAGCAGGTGACATGCAGGGGATCCGAGAGGTTCGAGCCACGCTCCTCCGCATGGAGTCTGACCTACTGGAGCGACAGCGGCAGACCGACCACCTCCCCTCTCTTCTGGACACGCCCGCCCTGACGATCACCCCCGAGATCGCATTGCCCGTGGGGCAGGCTCAATTCCTGGCTGGGGACTTTCGTAGAGCCGAGGCGTATCTGACGACCGCCAGTGCAGCTGACTGGTCCTATGCCTCCACAGCCGATATCTGGCTATATGCCATCTACGAGCGGGAAGGGCGTACTTCCGACCAACTGGCATTGGCCAGCAAACCGTGGATCCGCTTCCTGTCACAGAACAAGACCTACAGCTTGCTGGTGGACTGGACTCCCTAGAGAATGAGACCGCCCGCTGCGACCCCTACCAGGGTTGCGACGGGCGGTCTCTCCGTTATGACGATCGATCCTCCATAGGAGTGCGAAGCACGGAAGGGGACCCAGCGGTAAAGCGACGGGGGAACAACACAACCCGTACCGTAGCCAGCAGCAGTTTCAGGTCAAGCAACAGCGAGAAGTTCTGTATGTAAAGGAGATCGTAGCGGAGCTTATCCTCCGGGCGCGTGTCGTAGCCGGCTTCCACCTGGGCTAATCCGGTCAGACCCGGCTGAACCAGAAGGCGATAACGGAACTCGGGGAGGGTCTCGGCGATCATCTCCACAAAAAACGGACGTTCCGGTCGGGGCCCAACCAAGCTCATCTCGCCCCGGAGGACATTGATCAGTTGCGGCGTCTCATCCAGCCGGCTTGCCCTCAGGAACCGCCCGACCGGGGTGACCCGCGGGTCGTTCTCTGACTCGAGGACGGGGCCAGTCTGTGCCTCCGCATCCGCAATCATGGTCCGGAACTTTATGCACCGAAAGAGGCGCTCACCCCGGCCCATTCGCTCCTGCAGAAAGAAGACCGACCCTGGCGAGGTGATCCGTATGGCAAGAGCGATCAAGAGCCAGACCGGCAGCAGGAGGAGTAGCCCGACAGAGGCCCCTACTAGGTCCAGGAGCCGCTTGGCCAGTAGTTCGACTCGACTCAGGCCGATCGGCTTTACCGACAGAACGGGCAGGTCGTTCATCTGGCGCACCTCGGCCTGAAAGAGGGAGATCTCGTAGCTGTCCGGGACGACCAAGCATTCCTGACCCGTGAGCAAGCAGGTGGTGACGATCTGGCGCTTGGCTTCGTGGCTGACCGAAGGGGCGACCAGCACAGAGTTCACATCAGCAAGCAGCGGAAGCGCCTCGGCGACCGTCTCCACCGTGGCCACGCACTCGTAACTCCGGGTCCCCAGGGCGGTTAGTTGGGCTCCCAGGTACTGAATCTCGCTGGCATTCCCGATAATCAGGACCCGCCGGTGTCCACGGAGACGGGCGCCTGCGAAGGCGCAGAAGAGACGCCACGGTATGAGCGCCGCTACCTGAAAGGCGACAGGGAGAAGGACGGTCTCCCATTTCAGTGGCAGATCCCACACCAGAACGGTCACGAGGAAAGCCCCGGTACTGATTACAAGGGTCGAGGCGATCACGTTGCGAACAGCGTGCCCGGGGGTCCGGCCGCTGACCACGGCTAGATTCAGGGTGTGAATGAGGAAGACCGTCACCAAGCCTACCCAGGGAGCCACCAGCTGAATCTGCGGTGGAAAGGCCCCAGCCCTCCCCCACTGGAAGGCCATCTGATAGGCCAAGAAGGTCAGGGCCAGGTCACCAAAGGCAACAGTAAAGGGATGGAGCTCCAGATCACCGCGCTGTCGCATCTAGGTTCTCCTCCCGTCTGTGCTGCCAGAGAGTAAGGATTGGTAGAGTGTAAGGTAGCTGCTGGTCATGACGGAGAGGGAGAAATGCTCTCCCGCTCTGCGCCGACCCGCAGCGCCGAACTCCTCACGTAGAGCCGGGTCATCCAATAGCCGGCTCACGGCCGAACTGAGACCCTCTGGCTCGCCTGGGGGGACTAGAAGACCGGTTACCTCGTTAGCCACCGCTTCAGCCACGCCGCCCACGCGGCTTGCTACCACCGGCTTGCCGGCCCACATCGCCTCCAGAATGACCAGAGGAAGCGCTTCAGCCTTCGTGGGTAGGACCAGGATGTCGGCATCGTTCAGCAGTTGCCGGGCGTCCGGTCGGTTTCGCAAGAAGTGGACGCTTCCCTGAAGCCCCGCCTCCTGGACCTGCTGCAGACACTCGCGCAGCAGCGGTCCATCACCCAGCCAGACGAACTGGACATCAGGCTGGGTGGTCCGCAGGAGTGCCGCCATGGCGAGGAAGGTGAAGGGATCCTTCGGCTCGGCCAGCCGCCCTATGGCGATAACCAGGCGAGTGCTGGCTGCACAGGAGAGTTCTCGCCGGAGGGAACCCGTGGTCTGCGGAGCGGGTGCTACCCCATTCGGGATGACACGTAGCTTACGGGCTGGCGCAATCCGGTAGCGGAGGGCTGTCTCACGCTCTGACTCGGCCACGCAGACGATTGCGTCGGTCAGCAGTCCCCCTGTGCGCTCCAGCCAGGTGTAGAGAAGCTTGTTGAGCCGACCATGATACTCTCGCATTGGCCAACCATGGGCTGTGTACACGACATGAGGCACCCCGGTCAACCAGGCGGCAACCCGCCCCAAGAAACCCATCTTCGAGCTGTGGAAATGAGCGATCTGGGGGCGTGTGCGGCGGAAGAGGCGGACCAGATCCCAGAGCGCACGCAGGTCCCAATAGAGCGATGGTCGGTGCCGAATGGAGGATAGCTCGTCGATCTGAACGGGGATGTCTGCCTCCATGGTCCAGGTGATCAGGTCCTTGCCCCCACCGCATACGAGGCTGGTGGGCCACAGGTGAGCCGTTCCCTCCAGAAGGGAGAAGGCGACTCGCTGAGCGCCACCGGTCTCGGCCAGGGTAATCCCCTGAGTGATCCCGCTCCGGTGCCGGACCCGCCAGAGGAGAGTGGCCAGCAGAATGGCGCCGGCGGCAAAGGCCACGTCAAGCCGGACATCCGTCCAGCGGGCAGACCGCTCGGGCAGAAGGCTCTGTATGCCCTCGTCGGCCACTGCCGTGAGCAGAGCCCCAAGCAGCGCCCCCGCCTGGGCGATCAGGGTAGGACGAGATACCCACCAGGCCTGGAAGAGAAGAAAACCAAGGATCGAGTAAAGGACGGCGTGGGCGCTCCGCCGGGCCCAGTGGTTGAGTTGGGTGATCCACTTGGCCGGTTGGGGGTCCTCTGCCGCTTCCATCGGCGTTTGGGGACCGGCCTGGAGAATGCTCTGGGCTACCTGTTCGGTCGCCCGTGAGGAGAACTGGGGGCCGGCCGCAAAGCCGAGAATGATACTGACCCAGAGACCCACCAGGAGCCAGCGGAGTACGGCATGCCTGCTCATGCGCTCAACTCCTGGTTACTCTCTTCTTTCGGTGCCGCCGTCGCCTCGTCGTGGCGGATGATCTGGAGCCACAAGAGCCCCAGGAAGAGCCAGAAGTGGCGCCAGTGGATCGTATCAATGACGATGGAGTTGGCGAGCACACCCACGAACCAGGCAAGCAGGATGGCCAGGGAGGGGCCGCCGAGCCGGGGGGCCGGGGTGCGGAGCCGCTTCCAGGCGGCGTAGAGGGTATAGCCGATCAGGAGTAGGAGGCCGGCCAGGCCGATCCAGCCGTTCTCGGTGAAGGTGCGGACATAGAGGCTGTGGGCGGCGAAGTTGAAGGTCTCCTCGAAGGCCCCGGGGCCGATTCCGAAGGGGCTGGACAGGCCGAGGCGGATTCCTTCCAGTTGGATCGGGAAGCGCTGGCCGGTGTCGTACTCCTTGAAGGTTGTCAGCAGTCGATCGGTGATCAGGTTGGTCTGAAGGAGGGTGAACATCACCACGCCCGTCATGACAAGGCTACCCAGGACTACCAAGAGGGCTCTTCGGTTCGATTTGGAGCTACTGCGGAGGTGAAACAGCCCATAGACCAGCAGGGAGATCACCATCGCCCCCAGCGCTGCCCTTCCTTGTGTCAGAAGGAGGCTGAGCAGCAGGGGGAGGGTTAGCAGACCGGAGAGGATCTTTATGCCCCGGCTGCACGCGGAGAGCGCCTGATCTAGTAGGAGCAGAATGGCGGCTACGAGGAAGGGACCAAGGACGTTCGGATCTTTGAAGAGGCCCTGGAAGCGGTAACCGTCCCCAAACATGGTGAGGGCCGGTCCCCAGTTCAGGGCGACGGCGATTCCGCTCACCGAGGCGAGCAGGGCCGCACCGATCAGGCCACGCACCAGCCAGATCAGGTTCTCCTCTTTCCGCAGTAACATGATCAGGCTGGCGGCCATGCCGATCAGGTAGAAGGTGACCGCCATGTAGCCCAGACCCCCGCCGCCTGCGCTCAACCAGGAGACCAGGTTGCCCGCCACGAGGAGGCCCAGGGCGGCAAGGAGGGGCGGGTTCTGCCACGCCCGCTGCCAGACAATCTGCCCGGCCACAAGGCCGCCAGTGAGCCAGAAGAGCCAGTGCAGGTCAACCGGGGCCGGCTCGAAGAGGACGATGCCCTGGAGCAGGCCGAGCAGGAAGGTGGCGAGGCTGAAGTTGAGCAGCGAGAGCCCGAGCAGGGAGCCGACTATGAGGCCGATGGCGAGGGGGGCTTCGCGGAGGACCGCCCCGATTCCGCCGTAGCTGTAGACGAAGGCGAGCCGGTTGCTGGGGATCTCGACCAGGAAGGAGGGGCGCTCCTTGGGGGGAGTTGGGGCGGGGTTGGCCGGGTCCACGGTGGCGGCTACGGTTTCGCGGGAGCGTACTACGGGGACGTAGCCGGCGATCCCCTCTTCGTTTACAAGGCTGAGGTCGTCGATGATGAGGGTGCCATTATTTCCGGCAGTGGCTATGATGAACTCGCCCGGCCCATCAGGTTGGGCAACTGGGACCGTGACGTAGGACCATTCGTCGGTAGGGAGGAGATTGACCAGGAGTTGTTGTTCCTTGGTCTCTTTGTTCCTGAGGGAAACGCGAGCACTGCTCCTGGGATCATCCGATAGGAACCGATACCAGAGGCCGAAGGTATACTCAGCCGGTTCCTCAGGCTTCTCGAGGTACTCGGCAGGTACGATCACTGCCACAGAGGGGTTGATTTCCGTGGAGAGTTCTTGGGCAAGACCGCCCGTGCGACCTGGAACCAAGCGGTGGGTCTGCTCGTTCGGCGTCATCTCGCGGGCCCAAGCGCCGATGCCGCCGGCAACGCCCGGTCGATCCGATGCAGTCTCCATGGTTCCGATATCGACTCCGGGTTGCTGCCAAGTGAAGAGGCCAGAGGTCGCTGGCTGGTACTGGATCTCCGACTGGAGAGTTGTCGCCATGAGCTTGTGAGGCTTGTCCGCTCTGTGGTCTGCAGCGGTCGCGGGGCGCAGCCCGATCTCGTCAACCTGGAGGGTAGTCCCGACCAGCGCCCAAAACGACAGGCGATAGGTGGGCTGAACATCAGATGGAATGAGGACCTCGACGTAGGTCCAATCGGCGGTGACAGGCAAGGGGTGTGTTTCCAGAGTGATCTTGGCATCGCCATACCCGACATAGGCTGCCGATTCGTCCTGGTTCAGCCCTGTACGGCGGTACCAAAACGAGAGCAGGTAGCCGTCGGTGGTTCGCTGCCGAAATAGGTCTGGGACTGCCCAAAGAGCTGAGGCCTTGCTGGCTCCGCGTTCCGCACTTATCTCCTGGGCTACCCCCCACCGACCGGGAATGAGGCGATGTGTCTCGTCTACCTTGCTGCCGTTGGCCCAACCGTTCCATCCGGGAGCAACGGGCTGTGTCCAGGAAGACGCTGTGCCCGGTGCCACGGTACCTATGTCCACGATCCGGTTCAGTAGCCATTCCTGGGAGAGTAGTCCAACCCCAAGGAGAAAGGCGGCAAGGCAAAGGAGCGACCCTGCGGTGCGAGACTGTCCGGCAAAGCGAGAACTCATCTGTATCGACCCCTCCGCACCGCTCTCATCGGTTCACCTAACCCCGGCCGGCCACAGGCACAGCTGGAACCCCTACTGCGACAACTCCTGGGGGAAGATCACGAATGACGACTCCCCCCGCCCCCACTGTCGTCCACGCTCCGATATGGACGTTCGGAAGAACGGCGGTGCCGACACCGAGGAGGCACCCCTGGCCAACCCTCACTCCACCCGCAAGGTGGGCACCTGGTGCAACGTGTGTGAATGCTTCAATGACACAGTCATGGTCCGCGGAACAACTCGTATTCAGAATGACATGGTCACCGATAACTGTGTCGGGTTGTACCACCGCGCCAGCAAATATTACGGTCCCACGCCCCACTCTCGCCGAGCTGTGCACGAGCGCCCCAGGGTGGATGACCGTATGCCAGTCCACATGCGGATAGGCCGCCGCGATCCGCTGCCTCACATCGTTTCTGCCGATGGCGAGTACAGCCGGTCCTGTAACGGCGGAGAGCCGATCGATCCCGCCAGCCACGGGCACACCTAAGAGGCTGCTTCCCCACTTGGCGGGGTCATCGTCCAGCACAGCAGACACTCTTGCGCCACTGGCCTCCAGCGTGGCGACCACCACCTTGGCATGTCCACCAGCACCTACCACGGTAATCTCCAGTGTGCTCATTCCGCCTCTTCTCCTTGTCCCACAAAGACAGGCATGGTCACGTGTCCGTCGGCGCTGACGCCCTCCCGGCGGATTACCGTCCACACGGTCTGAAAGAGGATCCTCAGGTCCAGGACAACGCTCCAGTGATCCACGTACCAGACGTCGAGCGCAAACTTCTCATCCCATGTCAGGGCGTTTCGCCCGTTGATCTGGGCCCAGCCGGTGATCCCAGGCCTCACCTCATGGCGCCTCGCCTGAACTGGGGTGTAACGATCCAGGTACTCCATGAGGAGCGGCCGTGGGCCGACCAGGCTCATCTCGCCTCGCAGGACGTTGAAGAGCTCCGGCAGTTCGTCGAGGCTGGTGCTGCGCAGAAAACGGCCGAGTTGGGTTAGTCGCACCTCGTCAGGTAGGTGCTGCCCGTTAGCGTCGCGGGCGTCGAGCATCGTCCGGAACTTGTACATGCGGAAGGGCTGTCCGTAGAGGCCCGGTCGCACCTGGCTGAAGATGATCGGGCTCCCCAGCCGGCTGCGGACCATTAGCGCCACCACGAGCATGACGGGGGAGAGTGCGACCAGGCCCGGAATGGTCAGGGCGAGGTCCAGGATGCGCTTTGCTAGACGCCTCATGCTGCGCCACCCGCAAGCCGGCGGATCACATTCACAACGCGGGCAAGATCCTCTTCAGTCAGATTCGACCCCGAGGGCAGGCAGAGCCCCTTGTGGAAGACATCCTCTGCGACTGAGCCACCCACACTCTCATAGCCCTGGAAGACCGGCTGTAGGTGCATCGGCTTCCAGACGGGGCGGGACTCGATGTTCTCCGCCTCCAGTGCAAGGCGGACTGCTTCGCGGTCCACCCCAAACTTCTTGGGCTCAATGGTCAGGCAGGTGAGCCAGCGGCTGTGGCGACCCCACGGCGCCTCCGGTTGGAGCGTGATACCCGGTAGGCTGCCAAGCGCCTCCGCGTAGTAAGTGAAGTTCCGACGGCGAGCCGCGACACGCTCCTCGAGAACCTGTAGCTGTGCCCGGCCCACTCCCGCGAGAATGTTGCTCATGCGGTAGTTGTAGCCGATCTCCGTGTGCTGGTAGTGCGGAGCAGGGTCCCTGGCCTGGGTGGCAAGCTTGCGGGCGTGTGATATCAGCGCCTCGTCGGACGAGACGAGCATGCCGCCTCCCGATGTGGTGATGATCTTGTTGCCGTTGAACGAGTAGATTCCTGCCTTACCGAAGGTCCCGGGGACGCGCCCCTTGTAGGTAGCGCCCAGCGCCTCGGCAGCATCTTCGATCAGGGTGATCCCATGTTGCTGGCAGAGCGCCAGGATCGGGTCGATATCGGCACTCTGCCCGTAGAGGTGCACCAGGACCAACGCTTTGGGCATGCGACCGAGCCTTGCCCGCTCTTCGAGGAACTCCGCCAGCAGGACAGGGTCCAGATTCCAGGAAGCCCGCTCACTGTCTATGAGGATCGGTCGGGCTCCCTGGTAGATGATCGGGTTGACACTGGCCGAGAATGTGAGGGTTGAGACCAGGACTTCATCATCCGCTGAGACCCCAGCCTCAATCAGCGCCAGGTGCAGGGCACCGGTGCCCGAGACGGTGGCCAGGGCGTGAGGGCTGTTCACCGCCTCGGCGAATTCGCGTTCGAAAGCCTCCACATTGGGGCCGAGCGGGGCGATCCAGTTCGTTTCGAAGGCAGATCGGATATACGCTTCCTCGCGGCCGGACATGTGCGGCGAGGAGAGATAGATGCGCTGAACGTTATCATTCATGATGGCACCCCCGTTCACGATCCCGGCATGGTCACAGGAACCAAAGGCCGGAGTACGTTAATCGACCACCGACAGGAGGGTCTGCTCAAGTCTTTCCGCCAACCGATCAAAGGAGTGTTGCTCCATTACGTAGCTGCGGCCTCGCTCGCCCATTGCCAGCAGTTCCTGATGTGAGCAGTCGATCAATTGCTTCATGGCATCCGCCAACGTATGGGCATCATTCGCTCGGACGCTTATGCCAGCACCGCTCTGTGCGACTGGATCAAAGGGTGTATTGACCGCAAACAGGACAGGGCGCCCAACCACCATATAGTCATATAGCTTATTTGGGCTGACTCCCCATTGGAAGACAGGGGAGTCTGTCAGTACCATTACAAACGCGTCGGCTTCGCCCATCACGGAGTATATCTCACGCTTAGGCACAGGGGCTTCCATGGAGATCGCAGATAGCCCTTCCTCCTCAACGCGCCGGTTCAGTCTCAGTTTCTCTGGGCCATCCCCGATGAGTCTCACCCGAATACGGTCTGTCAGACCCTCCTTCTGCAACTGTCCCACTGCGTCAAGAACACGGTCTAGGCCGTTTGCCACTCCATGAGCACCCGCGAACATGAACGTAAAAGGTCCTTGGCGGGGCCTGACCGGCCTGTTAGCGGCAATATCCCCATCCACCCCGTTAGGGATCCAGACAACCTTGTCCGCTGTGGCACCTTTGGACACCATATGCTCACGAGCTCCAGGGAGGAGCGAAATGATCCGACAGGATCGCTTATACAGGTACCGCTCTATTTGCGCCAGGCCCCAGATTAGTGGGTGCCACTGAGGAAACCGCCCCAACTCTAGGAGAGTCTGAGGCCAAATATCGCGTACCTCAAGGATGAAAGGCACTCGCAGCTTAGATGCCAGCCTTTCCGCTCCCAGCGCTGCGAACGGGTGCGGACTGGAGCCTATAACAACGTCCGGCTTAGCGAGTCCAAGACCAGCGGCAGTCACCAGAACTCGCCAGCCGAATATGACCATTCCCCAGAAGCGGGCCACTCCATTTCCCCTGTACCCCGGCGTCTGTAACCAGACAAACCGGACACCACCGATCTCCTCAATCTTGGACTTCTCGCCCACACCCAGCCTTGACTGAAACCCACCGCCGTGGCGAAAGCTCGAAGCGAAGATCACAACATCGTGACCCCGTTTGATTAACTTCCGTGCCAGCGAGTAGTGCCGCGTACCCCCTGCCTCGGACGGGGCGAGAGCGTAGTGATTGACCATCCATATCCTCATCTGGCGCCTCCGCTCATAAGGATACGAAGAATACGCTCCGTAGCATCGCCGGTCCCGAATGGCTGGGCGGATCGCCCGGGAGATGAATCAGCGACGGTCATGATGGCCTCCACGATGGTCTGCGGGTGGTCAGGAGATGCGAGGGTGTTCCAACCGAGTTCAACCAGTTCTGTCCACTCGGTCTCTTCTCTGAGGGTGATACATGGAACACCGAAGAAGAACGCCTCCTTCTGCACTCCGCCTGAATCGGTAACTACTAGACGAGCATTTTGCTCCAGTTTCACCATGTCCAAATAACCGACGGGCGGAATCAGCCTGACAGAGTTTGAGGCCCCGTAATTGAGTTCTGCCAGTGCCTTGTGCGTTCTCGGATGGACCGGGAAGACAATGTCGTACTTAGCTCCAACAACGGTCAGTGCGTCCATGATGGCTCGGAGCCGCTCAGGGTTGTCAGTGTTGTCAGCCCGATGGATGGTGACTAACACATAGGCTTTGGGAGCAAGTCCAATCTGCTCCAAGACCCTACTCCGGGAAGCCGCCCTATCACGGTAGTAAAGCGCCGCGTCATACATCACATCACCGACGAGCTGAACCTTCTGCCCGGTGATTCCTTCATTACGAAGATTCGCCACAGCGCTTTCCGTAGGAGCAAACAGCATGTCTGAGATGTGATCAGTGACAACTCGGTTAATCTCCTCTGGCATTCGGCGGTTAAATGATCGAAGTCCCGCCTCAACGTGACCCACGGGAACATGTAACTTGGCAGCAGCCAAAGCTCCTGCCAATGTTGAGTTGGTGTCACCATAGACTAGGACCCAATCGGGACGCTGGTCGAGGATTATCCCTTCGATCTGCTGTAACATGGCTGCAGTCTGCACCCCGTGTGTGCCGGATCCAACACCAAGGTTGTAATCAGGCCGCGGGATATCAAGTTCCCGAAAGAACACATCCGACATGTTCTTGTCATAGTGCTGGCCGGTGTGGACGAGGATCTCTGAAATTCCCGGTGTACGGTCGATCTGTCGGGAGACTGCTGCCGCCTTTATGAACTGGGGACGGGCTCCCACTATGGTGATCAGCCTCACATGACCATCTCCCGATAGAGTTCTGCTAGAGCATTTGCCTGCTGAGTCCAGTTAAGACGCGCCCAGACCGCCGATTGCCCACGCCGCCCCATGACCTCGGCTTCTTTCGGGTGATCCAACAACCACTGGATTGCCTCAGCAGTGGCCGATCGGTCGGTCGGGTCCACAAGGAACGCACACCCAATGTCGCCGACGATTTCTCGCCACACAGGAAAGTCTGAAGCGACGATGGGTACCCCTGCGGACATGTATTCGAACAACTTCGTAGGGTACGAGGCAAGGTAATTGGGGGCTGGAAGGAGCAGAACCAGGCCTACCCTGCTCTCATCGAGGATCTCTGCTACCTCTGTCCGCGTTTTGCGCCCTAGTAGTTGAACGTTTGGGTGGCCTAACGTCATGGCTGCCACCTCAGCCCTAAGAGCCTCTGAGTCGAACTCCCCCACAACTAACAACCGAGCCTGCAGTCGCTCCGGTAGAGATTTTACAGCCGTTACCATTTCTCGAATTCCACGCAGAGCAGTAACGCCTCCGACATAGGTCACATTCATCGGGCGTTCGGCGTACGGCTTGGGCGCTCCCACAAGCAGTTCGCCCTCGATAGGGAAGTTCTGAACAAGGAACGTCTTCTTAAGGGGGAATCTCCTTGCAATTGATGGTGTCGCTGCCACAATCCCGTTGAACATTGAGGCGCCCATCCATTCAACGCCTGCTACGAGTCTCGAGGTAAGGCCCCGAAGGACGCGGGGAATCCAGGGCTTGCTCAGTACCTGTCTCGGCAAATCTTCATGCACATCGTATATCACTCTCCGGCCCAGGAGTCGGAGAACTAGTCCCACTGGGATTAACTCTGGATCGTGGAAGTGATAAACCTTAGCCCTCGTATTGAGTGCTCGCTTTAGACATAGCCAAAGTACTCGGGTCATTCTGTCAAGGCGGCCCTTCGGCCTGGGAAGGGCGCTGATGGCGACTCCGTCGACTGCAGTATCGCAATCGTGAGGTACGATAAGGGTTACTGAATACCCGTGCTCGACCAAACTGCGGCATTCCTTGAGGAAGATACGAGTATCGAATGCACTGTGAACTGTTGACATGTGCACTACACGTTTAGGACCCACAACGTGCCCCCTCACTTGATCTCCGACCCCTGATCCATACTCTGTTCCAGGTGGTCTTTCGTTCGCAGAACGAGATAGGACATGACGAACAACGCACAATAGGCCACGAACATCGCGCCTGCGTACATGGCAATGGCGGTGATCGCTGTCACTCTCAGGTAGGATGCGAAAAAGATGCTGCTAACAGATAACACTAGTCGGCCCACATCCCATGCCAACTGCAAGTCCTGGCGTTCCATGACGTTAAGCGTCTGCGAAAGTGGGCCCGCTACAAACTGAACGAGGTACATCAACCCCAACACCCTGATGTATGTGCCTACTTCACTCCACTCACTTCCAAACAGCAAAGTGAAGACTCTTGGCCCAACCAGGCCGGCTAAGCTGATGGGAATCGCTCCAACCAGAACGAGGGTCCGTGCACTTCGGCTAAAGAAAGCCCTGAGAGCGGGCCCTTGGGAGCGCGCTTGAGCCGAGATCTCGCCTAGATATACTTGTGAAATCGGCCGGCCAAGTAACTGCATGGGGCTCCCTACTATGCGCTGTGAAAGGGCAAAGATACCCGCTGCCTGAGGGCCATATAAGGCAGCGAGTACGAGAGGTGGGACAGATAGGCCAGCATTATTGATGAGTGCTGACCAACTGGAGACTAGCGGAAACTTACGGTACCGATGCCCGATCTTCTTCATAGCCTTCCATGAGATTTGCCTGAAGTACGACTGGTCATATATCCAGGTTTTGGACAGGAGGGTAGAACTCCCTGTAGTTCGCCCGATAGCATCTCCTACCGCCAGTCCGATAGCTCCGGAGGGTGTGGTCAGTCCCAGTGCCAGTTGTGTCAAGACTTGACCAAGGCCTTGGACAACACTCGTCTTGGCCATGGCGGAGAACTGTCCGCGCCGGATTGCCCATGCCTTCGCTACCTCATTGAAGCCGGCTCCCATGACGCTAAATGGCACTAGCCACAAGGCCGACGAGAGGCCTGGCACCTTGACGGTCTCCTCAATCCAACTCCCGGTTGTCCAAACCCCGATGGCTACTACGAATCCAAATACCAGAGTAAGCAGCGAACTCAAGCCAAACAGCTGCGCCGCATCCTGATCGTCCTTTGGCAGTGGTATCGCTAGGTTATAGCGGAGCGATGCGACGACCGTCAGAACGCCTACGACGGAGACATATGATGCCAGCAGACCAAATTCGGTAGGTGTATAGAGCCGAGTGAGAACCGGGGAGGCCACAATCGTAATTACCTGGCCTAAGGCTGTTCCGCCCATTAGGATGGCGACGTTCTTTTTGAACTGCCCTTTTCCCACTATGCGATCCAGCAGATGATTCATGTTTCGCCTCTTTCTATCCCGGTAGGGGTAGTGGTCAATGCGACCGAACTCACCCCGGTGCCCGCAGCGAAGATCACCGGGAGTGGCCCAGTGAACGCAGCGTTGTCAGGAGACCCGTGGCTGTCAGGGTCTACATGCTCGTGGGCAGTCCGACCGCCAGCGCTCCTGTCTGTCGTCAAGAAACGTGGTTCCAATGCCAGACCTGAAGCCGAAAGGACAGCAATACGCATTACGACTGTGAACCATTTCCTCACCCACCCAGTAATAGCGCGGGCCCTCCTCGCAGAATCGGGCTGTCCGCTTAAAACGAATGCTGGATTCGTCACCGGGCAAGGGATAGCCGCAGTCTCTCCACGACTTCACACTGGAGGTGCTCCCCCAACTGCGCCCAGATTGGCAGCGACAGAACCTGGGCGCTCGCTACCTCTGCGACCGGAAAGCTGTTCGCCGCTTGGCCGTAGACCGGCAGCCGGTGGACGGGGATCGGGTAGTACACCATGGTCCCAATGCCGGCTTTCTCCAAGCGGTCTTTCAGCTCGGCTCTCCTCCCGCCCAACACCCGAAGCGTGAACTGGTGGTAAACGTGTCTCACACCCGGCTGCTCGGTGGGAAGCACAATCCCCGGCAAGTCCCGTAGCAGGTGTCGGTAGGTCTCAGCAACCCTACGGCGCCCGAGGTTCCACTCATCCACATGCGGCAACTTCACCCGCAGGATGGCTGCCTGAAGTTCGTCAAGCCGGGAGTTATACCCAACCAGCTCGTTTTGGTACTTATGCAGGGACCCGTGCGCCCGCAGCTTGCGCGCCAGCTCGGCGACCTCGTCGTCATCGGTCGCCAGCAGGCCACCATCTCCATAGGCTCCGAGGTTCTTGGTCGGAAAGAAGGAGAACGTGCCAGCATGGCCAAGCGTCCCGGCTTTCCTTCCCTTGTACTCCGCACCAAAGGCCTGGGCGACATCCTCAATCACCTTGAGGCCGTGACGAGCGGCCACCTCCAGGATCGGATCCATGTCGGCGGGGTGCCCGAAGAGGTGGACGGGGATTATCGCCTTGGTGTGAGGGGTGATTGCCGATTCAATCAGTGCAGGATCGATATTGTAGGTAACAGGGTCGATGTCAACAAACACAGGAGTAGCGCCAACGTGGCTGATTGCCTCAGCGGTGGCAAAGAATGTGAAGGGTGTGGTGATCACCTCGTCACCGGCACTCACCCCTAGAGCCCTTAGGGCAATGTACAGGGCATCTGTTCCGGAGTTCATGGCAACCGCATGTTTCACCCCGAGGTAGCTCTCTACTTCGGCTTCAAACGCAGTGACGTTCGGGCCCATAATGAACTGCCCTGAACGCAGCACGTTCTGAATGGCTACCTGGAGTTCATCCCAGAGGGCAGAAATCTCGTCAGACAGATCAAGAATGGGGATACTAGCTCGCTTCATACCACTACTCCTTACCGGATTCTACAACCACCATTTCACTGTTCAGGGCTCTGATGGGACTTCAGTCCTCGAAGCAAGCCTTTATTGGCAAGAGCCGGGCTGAACGCGACGCCGATGACCGCGAATAGTAGCCGATTATCGTTGATGTCACCACTGACCATGGCGTTAGCCAGAGAAAAGACCAGTAGTGTGATGACTAGGAGACCATCAGGCTCCCTCCGCGAATGAGCGAGCCTCACGAAAGCCCGAAGGATAAGCAGGAGGAGATACAGACCAGCGAGCCAGCCTGCTTCAAGGAACACCTCTAGGAGAATATTGTGCGGGTACCGATCAGATAAGTGGAGCGGGACGACATCAGAAAACCCTCCCCAACCATAGCCTAGGGGTGCATCAGGAATGGCCTTCAAAGATTGGTAATAGTAGAATAAACGGGCCGCCTCAGAGGTCCCCAGGTCCCCTTTGAGAAAGCTACTCACACGTAGGGCCGAAACACTCGGAATGACGGAAGACCCCACGTAAATGCCCCAACCGACTACTATCGCCAGCGCTATGACGCTCACGAGTCTCTTGGGCTTACCCCACTGAAATATCACCGCTGCTACCAGCAGCCCAGCAAAAGTAGCTAGTAGCGGGCCTCTGGAACCGCTCCCCAATAGGACGATTGAGGTGAGACCAATGGTAATCGCTGCGACCGGGGGGCGAACTCTCCCCTCGAAGGTTCGCATGGTTGCCCACAAAAGAAACGTTCCCGCAGCTCGTCCAAGCGCAATTGTGTTCGCCTCAAAGGCTGTCAGCCTCTGCAATTCTGGAGTAGTGAGCAACCGAAAGCCTGCATCTAGCGCGAAGATCATCCCGAAAAGAGCTAGTGCGTTCATGAACCGCCGCAGTTCCACTGTCGTCCTAAATAGGAACAGGGGCGCCAGTGCGGAGAGCAGAGTCAGCGTGAAAATCCGGACGGTCTTTTCCTGTGCGTATCCAGACCAGTCGGTCCAGAAAACCGGGAGTGCGAACAAGAAAAACAACCCAGACACATGCATTACGGCGTTTGGAATCAGTAGACCTGACCGTACCCAACGATACAAAACCATAGCACCGGTTCCCAGAGCAGCGAGCAGGGTTAGGTCCAGCGGAAGCCAGGCTAATCTAGGATCCGCTTTGTAATACCCAGCCATCATTAGAAGGCCAAGGGCAAAACCAGCGAAATCGAAGGGCCCGTCCTTGCTTGATCGCTTGCTTGAGGCGTTGAACACAACTTGCTCCAACGGTCTTCTCCTCTCGCCCCGGGACCTTTCTTTATGCAACTAGGCCGCTGCAGCAGTGCAGAAGAAACTTCAGCTCGATCCAGCAAGGCTTCCATGATGTCCGTGTCTGAGCCAACAGCCCTTGCCGGAGCCGGAAACTTCCTGCTTCTTTTCCCGTTAGCATCTAGCATCCAACCAGTGTGTCGTGCGACTTGCGAAAACTCCGCCCACAATCGGCACACTTTGCCGTAGCGACTTCACCCTCGAACCGCAGGGTACTCCCGCACTCGCACGCCCAACCCATCAGCCTGGCCGGTATACCGCCGACCATTGCGTGAGCGGGCACATCCTTTGTCACCACCGCCCCCGCCGCCACGAAAGCCCACTCCCCAATGGTCACCCCACAGACAACGGTGGCGTTAGCCCCAATGCTCGCCCCGCGCTTCACGCGGGTTGTGGCATAGTCGCTGCTGGTATTGCGGGGAAAGGCGGAGCGGGGAGTCTTCACATTGGTGAAGACCATGCTCGGCCCACAGAAGACGTAATCCTCCAGAACCACACCCTCATAGACCGAGACGTTGTTCTGGATCTTCACGCCGTTGCCGATCGTGACCCGATTGGCCACGAATACATTCTGACCGAGGGAGCAGTTCTCACCAATCTCCGCTCCGCCCATGACGTGGGAGAAGTGCCAGACCTTCGTTCCCGCTCCGATCTTTGCCCCTTCGTCGACATAGGCCGACTCATGCTTGAAGTAGTCCGCCACGATTACTCCTCCACCAACGGGAAGCTCACCGGCTGACCAGCGCGGCTGGACCGATAGATCGCCAGGATGATCTCCAGAGCCTTGCGCCCCTCAGAACCAGGCACAGCCGGCTCACGCCCCGTCTGAACAGCCTCGATGAAGTCAGCGATCAGGGGCCTGTGCCCAAAGCCATAGACACTCTCCGGATCAGCCTGCTGATCGGCCAGCACCTGCTCCTCTGTATCCGTGCCATCTGCGAAGCGCCAGGACTCCACCCGATTCACAGCGACTCCACCGATTACGGCGGTCCCGGTAGCGCCGAAAATGTTCAGCGTCTCCTCCAGGTTCTTCGGGTAGACGGTAACCGAGGACTCAATCAGCCCCATCGCCCCGTTACGGAACCGCAAAACGGCCGCAGCGTTGTCTTCCGCCTCGATTTCCCGCATGCGGGTCCCGGTATAGGCATAGACGCTCTCCATGGGACCCATCATCCACTGGAGAAGGTCAATGTTGTGAATCGACTGGTTCATGAGGCAACCGCCGTCCTGCGCCCAGGTTCCCCGCCAGGGGGCCTGGGCGTAGTAGTTCTGATCCCGGTGCCAACGGATAACGGCGCTGCCCATGTTCAGTTGGCCGAACCGGCCGGCTTCCAGCGCCTTTCGGAGCCGGACGATCGCCGGGTTGAATCTGTTCTGGTGGACCACGCCGAGCTTTACGTTGTTGGCCAGGCATGCACCAATCAGAGCATCAGCGTCCTCCAGCGAGAGGGCCATTGGCTTTTCGACCAGCACATGCTTGCCGGCCCGCGCTGCGGCGATCCCCATTTCGGCGTGCAACCCACTGGGAGTGCAGATGCAGACCACGTCAATATCGGACCGCTCAAGCATCTCCTGGTACGACATGTAGGGCTCGCCACCGAACCGCTCCGTAAACGCCTCTGCACGCCCTTTGTCAATGTCTGCGGCAGCAACCAGCTGAGCGTCAGGCAACTCCGCGATCGCCTTTCCGTGGTTGGGAGCGATCCGACCACAGCCAATCACGGCAAAACCCAATGGCTTCTTCGTCTCCACGATAGGGTTCAACTCCTAGTGCCGAGTCTAGAGCTTGACGACCGTAGCCGAGCCACCCGCTACCTTCTTCATGGCGTTCCGCGTGTCTACGATGATTCGGGCGTTATTAGCGATGGCGTTATAATCCACGGTGCTATGATCGGTGGTGATCACAACGGCATCAACCGATTGCCACAGTTCATCCGTGAGGTCTACGGACTGCAGGTGCCCCTTCCACCAACCGTGGGGGTGAACCTCGGGAATGTAGGGGTCGTGGTAGACCACCTGCGCCCCTTCGGCCTGGAGCAGCTGGATTACCTTGAGAGCCGGCGACTCTCGCTCGTCGGCGATATCCCGCTTGTAGGCCACACCCAAGACCAGAACCTTGGAGCCGTACAGGGGCTTGCCAGCCTCACCCAGCGCCCGCACTACCTTATCCTTCACGAAATAGGGCATGCGCAGGTTGACCTCACCGGCCAGTTCAATGAACCGGGTGGAGAAGTCATACTCCCGTGCCTTCCACGCCAAGTAGAAGGGATCCAGGGGAATGCAGTGACCACCAACCCCAGGACCTGGATAGAAGATCTGAATACCGAAGGGCTTGGTTGCTGCGGCATCAAGCACTTCCCACACGTCAATGCCCATTCGGTCGCAGAGCAGGGCGAGTTCATTCACGAGTGCGATGTTTACCGCCCGGTAGGTATTCTCGAAGACCTTGGTCATCTCGGCAACGCTCGGGGACGAGACGGGCACCACCTGGAGAATCGTCTGCTGATACATGGCGACGGCCACCTTCAGGCACGTGGGCGTTACTCCGCCAACCACCTTGTTGGTGTTCTTGGTGGTATACCGGGCGTTACCGGGATCAACGCGCTCCGGAGAGAAGGCGAGAAAGAAGTCCTCCCCCACCTTCAGGCCCTGGCGAGCCAACATGGGGAGAATGACTTCTTCCGTGGTGCCAGGGTAGGTGGTGCTCTCCAGGGAGATCAGTTGCCCGGTATGTAGGTGCTCAGCGATATGTCGTGTCACGTTTACGATGTAAGAAATATCGGGGTCCTTGTTCTCCGTAAGGGGGGTCGGAACGCAGATGATCACCACATCAGCCTCAGCAAGCACGTCGAATTCTGTGGTAGCGGTGATCATGCGATCCCGTACCAAGGTGGCGAGATCCTCGTCCTTTACGTCCCGGATATAATTCTCGCCCCGATTGATCATTTCAGCTCTGGCGGGATTCTGCTCTACGCAGACAACCCGGAAACCAACTCGAGCCTTCTCCACAGCCAGCGGTAGCCCAACATATCCCGCACCGATTACGGCGACCAGGGCCTGCTTGGTGGCGATCTTTTCTGTGAGCGCTGCCGCTACCCCGTTCAGTCTAATCTCCTGCTCCAGCGATGCCACGATAGGCCACCTTCACTTTCATGGGCAACTCTTGAACTGTTCTCCGCACGCGTTCATTCTCGGCCTGCCCACGTAAGAGATCGTCCGACAACCGCTGAAGGAACTCCTCCAGATCAGCCGCACTGATCTGATCCGCTCTGGCCACATAAATCCGCTCATGCAACGTGGCCTGCGTCCCCTCCTCGGCCGTCAGGAGTTCCTCAAAGAGCTTCTCCCCCGGCCGGATCCCCGTGGTGACAATCGGAATGTCCACACCCGGCTCAAACCCCGACAGCCGGATCAGGTCCCGGGCCAGGTCGATGATCCGGACCGGCTTGCCCATGTCCAGCACGAAGACCTCGCCGCCCTTGCCCATGGAGGCCGCCTGGATCACCAACCGCGACGCCTCGGGGATCGTCATGAAGTACCGCAACATGCGCTCATCGGTTATGGTGACCGGACCACCAGCGGCGATCTGCCGCTTGAAGAGCGGGATTATGCTGCCCCGGCTACCGAGCACGTTGCCGAAGCGCACGGCCACAAAGACCGTCTTGCTGGACTGCGCCAGCGACTGGATCACATACTCCGCCGCCCGCTTGGTCGCCCCCATGACGCTGGTCGGGTTGACCGCCTTGTCCGACGAGATCAGGACGAACCGCTTCGCCTTGTATGTATCGGCCGCTCGGGCCACGTTCAGGGTGCCGAAGACGTTGTTCTTGACCGCCTCTTCCGGGTTCTGCTCCATGAGGGGCACGTGCTTGTGCGCCGCGGCGTGGAAGACCACCCCGGGGCGGTACCGCTCAAAGACCCGGCGGATGCGCTCCTCGTCCTGAACGTCCGCGATGATCGGCTGAAGGGTCACCTCGGGGAACTTGGCCCGCAGCTCCAGGTCGATCTCGTAGATCGAGTTCTCGCCGTGACCCAGGAGCAGGAGCTTCCTGGGCTGAAAGCGTGCCACCTGGCGGCAGAGTTCGGAGCCGATTGAGCCGCCGGCGCCGGTCACCAGCACGACCTCATCGGTCAGATAGCCGGCAATCGCCGCCATGTCCACCTTGACCTCGTCCCGGAAAAGCAGGTCCTCGATCTGCACGTCGCGGATCTGGTTGACCGAGACCGAGCCGTTGGCCAGTTCGTAGATGCCCGGGAGCGTCTTCACGTGCAGCCCCAGACTCAGGCCGGTCTGTACAATCTCCCGAATCACCGAACCCTTCACACTGGGCATGGCGATGACAAGATGGGTGATCCCGTGCTTCTGAATCAGGGCCGGCAGATCTGTCCGCATCCCCAGAACCGGCTTACCGCCGATCTGCATCCCGCGCTTCTGCGGATCATCATCCACAAACCCGATGACATGGGCCCCAATCTCCGGGTGCTTGGCGTACTCACGGGCGAGCATGGCCCCGGCGTCGCCGGCACCGTAGATCAGGGTGGAGTGAGCCCCGGGCACGTCTCGCCGCCGCATGGCGTACCACTCCGCCCGCATGCGGAGGCCGATCCGGATCGCACCCAGGACGATCATCTTCAGCAGCCAGCTCATGAAGAGGACACTGCGGGGAAAACCGTTGGATGCTACGGCGAAGGTAACAAAGACCGCCACGGTACTCTCAACCGTGACCGCTGCCACAATGCGCAGCAGCTCAGGGATACTCGCATACTGCCAGGCCTGGCGGTAGAGCCCGAAGAGGGCGTAGACCGCCAGCCGCAGGGGAATCAGGATTCCCTGGGACCTGATCAGGGTCTCAAGGTGGTCGGCCGGAATGGCACGACCGTCCAGGGCAAAGCGAATCCACAACCCGGCAAAGACCACCGCGGTGGTCATGCCCAGGTCGATCGCTGCCAGCAGCAGTTTGCGCGCGTGTGGACTCATAATCTGCCTCCTCGGTTCCGGGCCGTCTTGAGCCCCCTACCGGTGGGCCTTCTGACCGCTCTCTTCCTGCGCGTAATGGTAGTAGTAGTAGCCGTCACGCCCCTCCGACTCGACCGCCGAGAGGGTGACACCCAGGACGTTCGCCTTCACCGTCTCCAGGGCCGAGAGGGCCCGCTTTACCGCCTGCCGGTCCGCCTTGCCGGAGCGAACCACCAGCAGGACGCCATCTACCTTCGGCGCCAGGACCGCCGCATCGGTCACCGCAAGAGTGGGCGGCGAGTCAACGATCACCATGTCGAAGCGGCTCGCCAGATCGGCCAGCAGTTGGGTCATACGGCCCGATCCCAGGATCTCTGCCGGGTTGGGCGGAATGGGGCCGCTGGTCAGGAGGGTCACGCCCGAGATCGGGCTGGGCTGCAGGTCGTTCTCCAGGCCATTCTGGTGGATCACTGCATTGGTCAGCCCGCGCCAGTTATCCACCCCGAAGATCTTGGCCACCCTGGGGCGGCGGAGGTCGGCGTCTACCAGGCAGACGTTGGCGCCAGTCTGGGCGTAGGCGATCGCCAGGTTGGCAGCCACGGTCGACTTGCCCTCGCCAGGTACGGCGCTGGTCACCACGATCGACTTGAGGGGCTTGTCCAGCCCCATGAACTGCAGGTTGGTCCGCAGGACCCGGAAGGCCTCGGCACCGGCACCCATGGGCTCATGGTGGACAACCAGTTCAGATGAGAGCTGCGTCTGCTTTTTACCGCTTCTCATGGGCGATCTCCCTCCGCACACTGCGCCGCCGCTTGCCCGCTTCGAGCTCGGGCTGGATCTCCTGAGCGATATCCAACACCGGGATGACGGCCAGCACCGGCAGATTCAGATGGCGCGTGACATCATCTGGCGACTTCAGGGTGGTGTCGAGGTACTCGAGCAGGAAGGCGATGCCCACAGCCGCCATCAGTCCAAGGACAAAGGCAATGGCCGTGTTCATGGCCTTGCGCGGCTTGATCGGCTGCACCGGCTCCACCGCCGGATCCATGACCACCACGTTCTCCGCCTTCATGTGGGTGACCACCTGGCGCTTGAAGGACTCGGCCACAGCGGTGGCCAGCCGGGCAGCCACGACCGGGTCGGTGTCCTCCACCGAGACGGACAGGATCTCTGTATCGCGAACAGGGGTTACGGTCAGCTTGGCCTGGAGCTCCTCGACGGTCATGCCCGTGAGATCCAGCCGCTCAATCACGTCAGCCATAACCACCCGACTCTTGGCAACTTCAGCGTAGGTCTTGGTCAGGTTCCGGTTCAGCAGCAGGTCGTTGTAGTTGATCTGGGACGCCCCGTCCTGGTTCATTACCCAGAGAGAGGTCGACGATTGATAGACAGGAGAGAGGACAAAGAGGCTAATGAGGGCGGCTGTCAGCGCTGCGATCACCGGCAGGGCAATGATTAGCAGGAGCCGCCGCCGGAAGATGTGCAGAAGATCACGAAGGTCCAGTTCCTGTTGCTCCAACTTCCTCTTCCTTCCACAGAAGTAGCGCCAGCCCGCCCCGCTTTATCGGAGTCGGGCTGGACGCAATGGACCAGAGTCAGACCCCTACTACTGGAGACCGCCGAGGATCCGGTCGACCAGGATCGCGATCTGGGCCTTGGTCAGGACACCGTCGGGCCGGAAGGTACGGTCCTCGTAGCCCTTGAAGATCCCGACTTCGTACATGGCGGCGAGCAGGCCCCAGTCCTCAGGGTTTACGGCCTGGATATCGGCGAAGGGGAAGTCGGCTGCGGTGACGGTGGGCTTCGGCTGAATGCCGAGGGCAGTGGCGAGCAGGCGGGCGACTTCTAGACGGGTCATGGGGCGGTCGGCAGAGAAACCGGAGGCCAGGCCGGCCTGCTCCGCCTTCACCGCTGCGGTGGCGGCGTCGTCGGTCTTGCTGGCAATGCCCAGCACCTTGGCGAAGAGGGCCACACCTTCCTGGCTGGAGATGCTGCTGTCTGGGTTCAGGTTACCGTTCGCATCGGGCTGGATCAGACCCGCCTGGATGATCACCGTGAGGGAGCCCGCCGCCCAGTGGTCCGCTTTTACGTCCTGAATACCGACCTTCTGCAACTCCTCCGCCACCTGGGACGCAGGCTTGTTTACGCCCTGGGCCTGGCTGTCACTGTACACGGCACCGGGCACGGTTACGGCAAGCGCAGAGGTAGAAAGGGACGCGGTCAGGGCGAGGCTGGTCAACAGCACACCAAACTTGCGAGAAGCCATGAAACAAATTCCTCCTCTTTCAAGCAAGATTTTAACCTGATCTATAGAAGGGACAGTTTTGGCTGCCCGCCTCAACAAAGGAGACTCTTCTCGTCGGACTGGTCCACCTTGCCCAGGTTCAGGGCCGCGGCGAGACCTTCGGGGAGTTGGGGTCGGCGGCCCTTCAGGTCGTGGGCATCGCTCATGACCATACTGGCCACCCCCTCCGCCAGGAACTCCTCCGCCAGTGCCTGCGCCTCGGCGCTGAAGCGTCCGAGGAAGCTGGCGGCTGTGAGTAGCCCGACCACGCCCCGGCTGGCGAGTGCGTACATGTGATCAGGGTTCTTCTGGATCCCCCGGTTCCGCTCGGGGTGGACGAGGACCGGCCGGTAGCCGTCCATCATGATCTCGAAGAGCGCCCGCTCCGTGTAGGCGGGAAACTCACGAGCCGGCAGTTCTACCACCAGATTGGCGCCCCCGTTGATCCCCAGCACTTCGCCCTGCTTGACCGCTCGGAGAATGTCGAACCCGAGGTAGATCTCCATGCTGGGAAGCACCTGAATGCCCAGGCCTTCCCTCTCCAGGGCGAGGCTGAGCTGTTCGTGGGTCCGCAGGATTGCGTCGCGGGTGGCGTTGTAGCGGCCATCATAAGCGTGAACAGCAGCGACTACGGTATGTACCCCTTGCTCCTCCATGGCTCTCAGAAGGAGTAGTGACTCCTCCAGAGTGGCGGGTCCATCGTCCAGCCCGGGGAGCACATGGGCATGCAGGTCAACCATTTCAGAACCTCTCTCAAAGAAAGGAATCGGTAATGTTCAATGATTGGACATTAGTCTCCATTTACCTTCATGTTGCATCATATCAAGTATATTAATCTGTAGTGCTTTTGTGTCGAAGCGCGTGAATTCTATCCACGAATCCAGGCGGGCCGGGACTTCTGACCCTGCTGTCGAATTTGTCTGGTACCGAAATTTCCCGGCACCCGGGACATTTTTTGGGGGAGGAATTCGGGTTCCGGCGCGCAAAAGAGCCCTGCACCTTGGTAGATGCAGGGCTGTTGGCTTTCAGTTGCTAGGCCCCAGCCTTGGCAGTCGCTTCGCTCCCGCCGAAGAGCTTTGCCATGAAGCTCCGGTACATGGGCCGGAAGTAGTAGTCAACGCCCAGGTACCCGGCATAGGCACCGCCAACGGCGACGATGATCACCTGCAGGGCGAACAGGTACGGGTTGCTGCTGGTGCTGCCGCTCATGAGGAAGGCGAAGTTCATGGTCATGCCCATGACCGCAGCGAAGATGGTGGCGAAGCCGAAGATCAGAGCCAGGCCGACGAGCAGCTCGCCCCAGGGAACCAGGACGTTGAAGAGCTTGGCGTTCGGGATGGCGAAGCCGTTCAGGAAGTCGCCCCACCACTGCTCAGTGATCGGCTTGAACTTGGCGGCCGCAGCCGGGTCGGCGGGCGGGATGATCTTGGCAGCAGCGCCCTTCAGGTAACCCGTCGCATTAAACGGGGTCTCACCGGTGATCTTGTGCCAGCCAGCGTCAACCCACTTCCAGCCGACGTACACACGCAGAATCAGCCAGATCCAGCTACCCTTAGCACCCTTGAAGAAGTCAGTCATGCGATCTCCTCCTTACTATGACGGAGAACAAGTTCGTCTGAGCGGGGGAGCGGGGCGGTCCGTTTCTTTCGTTCCGGCCTCGGTCCCTGTCTCTGATTTGATAGTACACCGAGAGCTATTCTCAGCCCATCCACCAAATGGTTCAATCGCGGTGCTATGTCATCGCCGTCACCGACATGATGCCGAGGGGCCGATGGACTACAGATCTGCCATGAGTGCGCTTGGTCGCGAACCCTAGACCGGAGTGTCCGTCGCTTACCTGACAGTTCCCGCCAATGGCGGGACGGCTGCCCGGAGTGGGCAGCCGTCATCTACCGGTCCATCATCGCCTCCAGCAGCGGGGCGTAGCCATCGAAACTGGTGACAAGGATATAGTTTAGGAAGAGCACTTCGTTGATCCGCTGCTCCTTCACGAAGGAGTGGATATTGTCCGGGAACTGCCGGGGATCGATTACGTAGATCATTTCGTAATGATTGACCAGGAACGGAATGAAGGCGTTCGCGTAGCTGTCCTTGATCACGGCGATCCGGCGGCCGTTCTGGAGGCCGGTCGTGATCCGCCCCAGGGGTACATCGCCACCGAGGAAGATGCCGTACTTGCCCTTGGCCTGCGCATGGGTCATATTGAAGAGTTCGGACCGGGCCGGCTGCCCTGGGCTCCAGAAGATATCGTACTGGTACTCCGCCTTCGGCCGGTAGATCTGCACCGTGTCGGGTACCTTCTCCAGCCGGGGATTCAGCGTGCGGCTGTAGGTGGTCCCCAAAAAGCCGGGCACCTCTTCGACCGTGAACTCGGCCAGGTCCACCGGGCGGTCACCGGTCGTCTGCATGAACCCCGTATAGGCGTAGTAGGCGCCCAGGGCGGTCCAGTGATGATCGGTACGGAAGTAGAGGTACTGATCGGTATGGGCTGCGATAGGCTGATAGGCATCTACCGGGGTGATTCCCGGATCGAGCAGGTCGTAGACGGCCTGGATCCCATCCGCCTGGTCTGAGGTCAGTTCGGCGTACCGGGGGTTGTTATGGAACGCGATCTGGGTCGGTGCCAGCAGCACGTAAGTCTTTACGCCATCGGGCAGGCCGGTCTGAAACCGGTTGATGGCGGCCGCATACCGCTCAGTGGATGCCGGAGCGTAGTTGTACAGCTCCATGCCGCGATCGTTCACGACCAGGATGGCGCTCCGGCTGTCCAGCCCCTCGCCCGGGGCCGGGGGTGCCTGATCCGGTTGACCCTGTGCCGGCTGGTACCCCTGGAAGCCATCATCCCCATGGGTAACGATCAGCTCAGCCCCATCCTGCCCGGTGAAGCCGCGCAGTTGGTCCAGGCTGCTGCCCCATCGAATAAAGCGGTCCCGGAAGATGAACCGGTCGGCAAAGAACTCATCGAACGCTTTGAAGTAGGCCCCGCTGGTAATATTCGTGAGCGTGAGGGGTGGGAGCTCCTTCAGCCGGCGTTGCTCCACCGCCGAGACCGCCTCGCCCTTGGGCAGGGCCAGGTTCAGGGTGCCCAGCAGGAAGAGCGGGATCAGGAAGAGCAGGATGTTCAAAGGGATCCGCTTCACATGAGCACCCCCTTAGAATCGGAAGTAGAGAAATGGGTTGTACGATGTGCCGACCAGCAGGGTGGTCGAGAGGGCGAAGAGCATCAGGTTCCAGATCGCCCTCATGCGGGAGAGCCCTCTGGTCTGGCGACCACGTTCCACCAGCCAGGCCTCCATCCGCCGGTAGATGGAGTCGAGCAGCGGTGTGCTGGCAACGGCCGCCAGCACCAGGAATGCGGCGTTGTTCGTCAGGTAGACCAGGATCTCGGCGTTGACCAGCGGCGCTCCGGTCAGGCCGAACATGGCGGAGAGCAACCGACCGGCCTGGGTCAGATCGGTATAGTAGAAGAAGACCCAGCCGACGAGCATGGCCACGACCAGGTAGATGTGCGATACGATGGCCGGCAGCCGCTTCATACGCCCGAGGAGCAGCCCTTTCTCGATGATGATCAGCAGCCCGTAGTAGAGCCCCCAGAGGACGAAGTTCCAGCTTGCTCCGTGCCAGAGCCCGGTCAGGAACCAGACGACAAGCAGGTTCCGGAGCGGGAATCGGCGGTTGCCACCCAGCGGAATATAGACGTAGTCGCGAAAGAAGGAGCCCAACGACATATGCCACCGACGCCAGAAGTCGGTGGCTGATGTTGCGGTATAGGGATAGTGGAAGTTCTCCTTATAAGTGAAGCCGAACATCTTCCCCAGCCCGATCGCCATATCGGAGTAGCCGGCGAAGTCGAAGTAGATCTGGAACGCGAACATGATGATCCCCAGCCATGCGCCCAGGACCGGCAACGACTCCACCCGGCCGTCCAGGAGCGTGGTCGCCACCCCGCCGGCGGTATTGGCCAGGATCACCTTCTTGCCCAGGCCGGTGAGGAAGCGGCTGACACCATCGCTGAAGAGGGGCAAGGTGTGAACCCGGTGCTCGATCTCCCGGGCGATATCTTTGTAGCGGACGATTGGGCCGGCGACCAGCTGGTGAAAGAGGGAGACGAAAAGGAGCAGCTTCGGGTAGGACTTCTGGGCCTCCACCTCGCCACGGTAGACATCGATCACATACGAGATGGTCTGGAAGGTGTAAAAGGAGATACCGATCGGCAGCTGGTACTCCCCGTGGGGAATGGTGATCCCGGTCAATTGGCTGATGTTCTCCGCCAGGAAGCCTGCGTATTTGAAGAAGCCCAGCAGGCCGAGGTTGATCACCAGCGATGAGACCACCGCCGCCTTGCTCTGCCAGGCGCCCCGATACCGCTCCACAATCAGCCCGTGGAAGTAGTCCACGGTGGCACTGATCAACAGGATGGAGATCCAGACCGGCTCGCCCCAGGCATAGAACAGCAGGGAGAGCAGGATCAGGACCCAGTTGCGGTAGGTCTGGTTGGGGCTCAGGAAGTAGAGCAAGAAGGAGACAGGCAAGAACAAGTAGAGGAAGATCAGGCTGGAGAAGACCAAGAGATCTCACGTCCTATCTTGGGTTCCCCACCACTCTACCGAGCCTGCACCGGTCCCGTCAATCATCGGTCGGCGTCAGTTCCCCGGCAAATCGAACCAGGTTCCGGCCGTCCTCCTTCGCCTGGTAGAGGGCCGTATCTGCCGCCCGGTAGCACTGCTCGAAGGCGTCGGGGCTACGGAAGGAGAGCTCTGCGACCCCCAGGCTGAGGGTGACCGGTACCCCGGCGACCGGGGCCTCAGCAATGGCCACGCGAAGGCGCTCGGCCACCTGCATTCCCTCGGCCAGGTCGGTCTCGGGCAGAAGGATGGCGAACTCCTCGCCGCCAAAGCGGGCGAGCAGGTCCACTGTGCGCACCTTCTGCGCCAGTGCGTGCGCCACGCCAATCAGGACCCGATCGCCCCCCGGATGCCCAAGGGAGTCGTTAATCCGCTTGAAGTGGTCGATATCAATCATGATCAGACAGGCTGTTGCACGGCTGCGCTCCATGCGGGCAACCTCTCGGTGCACCTCCTCCAGGAAATGGGCGCGGTTCAAGAGCCCGGTCATGACGTCGCGGGTAGCCAACAAGGTCAGCTCCTGGTTCTTCGCCTCCAGTTCGCGCTGCTGCTCCTCAATCCGTTGCTGCTGCTCCATCACCCGCACCTGATTCCGCCACTGTACCAGCACCAGCCCAAGGCCCAGCGCCGTGGCCGCGATCCCGTTAACCCGAACCGATAGCAGGAGATCCGCGTTCGGCTGGGTCCAGGAGGTACCGATCAGAAAGAGGCCAACGGCGATGCCATACTGGATGACGGCCACTGTGGGGCGGATCAGGATCGCCGCGGCGGTTCCAGTGGTGGTGATGAGCAGTGCGGTGATGCTGGCACCGACCTGCTGGTCGATCACGGAGAGGACCGCCCCGAGCACCAGATAGGTCTGACTGACCACCCCGATGACAATCTCCCGCCACATGGGTGCGTGGTTACACCGCCGGTTGAGAAGGTACTGTGCAGCCCCCACAGCGGCAAGCAGGGGCAGCATGGCGCCATGAGCCAGAATAACGCCGTTACGCCAGAGTTCTGATGGACCCACGGCCCCGGGGATATAGGGGAGGAAGGCGATGACATGAACCACGTGAACAAGGCCGAGGATAGGCAGGAAGCGAACGACCCGCTGGGAGTTGAGCAGGCCGATCTCCGTGCTTACCAGATCGTGTGCGAGGGCTTTCCCCGCTGACTGCGAAGTGTCGCTAACCACCTTCGTCACCCTCTCGATTGCAGGCATCTCTCCACTAATCGTATCACGATCCGTTTGAGCTTGGCACCAGAAATTTTCGGACTTGAGCCCGTATCGCATAAAGATGGACAGATAAGGCTGGCATAGGCTCGTGGACGAGCAAAGGCGGCTGCCCACAGCGGGCAGCCGTCCTTCTAGCGACCGTTGTTGCCATTCTGCGTACCACTGTGAAGCTGGTTCTCATACTGGTCAATCTTCTGTGCGGAGAGATTGTAGGCACTCAGGTTGTTGGGATCGACGCCGAGTTCTCCGGCAACCTCCATGCCAAGGCGGTCGACGGTCAGTCGGTTTAAGGCCGGATTGTCCTGAGCACCCGGGGTCTTGTTCACAACGAGATCGCTGGTGGGCGTCACCCGCAGGTCGGTCATGCTCCGTTCACCTCCCGGCTGTAGGCTACTCTTAGCTTGCCCACCGCTCCCGGGACTATGTAAACCGGTTCAGCTTCCCGACCGTGTCCGACGGGCGCGATACTTGTCGACCGCGATGCGTGTGGCCTGCCCAAAGATCACGCCGGGAATGGCCCGGAAAAGCCCTTCGATCAGGAGTGCCCACGCCTTGGGGCCGACATAATAAAGAAGAAAGCCGTTCAGGAAGGCAAAGAAGGTCGACCAGAAGGTGTCCAGGTGCCAGACGGTTAGTGCCAGAATGGGCACCGCAATGCCGAGCGCCAGCGCCACCAGCGGCCAGCGTTTCCGCAGCCAGGACTTAATCCGCCCACGACGGGTCGTCTCTGCGTGCGCTTCCTCTTCAGTGGCCTGGTCGCCGATCAGGGCCTGAAACCTGCTCCGCAGGTCACTCAGGTCCTGCTTCAGTTGTTCGTTCTCGACCTGTAGGGCTGACACCGCTTGTTCGAGTTGGGCCAGACGCTCTTCCACAGGACTCCCCCCGGCAGGTACTGCATTGGGTTAGTTCCCCCTTGGGCGCCCAGTTCCTGCATGAACGGCCTCAAGCCCGCTGCCGGGTGCGCTGGGATCGGAGCGGCAGCGTGACCGTAACGATCGTACCGGCACCTGGAGCGCTGGCTACCTGCAGAAAGCAGCGGGCTGCATCGGCGCGCTGCTGCATGACCGCAAGGCCACCGTGGACGAGTGAGTGCCGCTGCGCCTTCGCATCAAACCCTCTCCCATCATCGGAGAGGCGAAGGACCAGCCGCTGGTTCTCGACCGTGGCCCGCAGGGCCATGCGGCTGGCACCGGCGTGCAGGATGGCGTTGGCAAGGGCCTCTCGCACAATATGCAGCAAATGCCCGGCTTGCACCGGCCCCAGCGCAGCGGATACGTCGCCGTCGATCAGTAGTTCCAGTGGTGCCCCCAGCGCCTGCCGGGCGTGATTGGTCAACGCCTCCAACCCGCTCTTCAGGTCCTGTCCATGAAGGGAGAGGTCGCCCAATGGTGAGGTCCCCCGGCGCAACTCCCGCATGATCCCGTACAGCTTGTCGCCCGCCGAGTCGAGCAGCGCCTGTGCCTCCTGGTTGTTCCCGATGATCTCGGCACAGCGTTCGATCTGATCTAACACCTCACGCATTGACCGAAGGATTGACTGCCGCCCGTCGACATTGCCACGAATCGAGTCTGGTGACACGAACGGTCGCCTCCTTCACCTTGCTCTATCAATGAATTGTAGCAAGGAGAGGGCCTGGCCTCATATGGGGCGTCGACGGGGAATCCGCTAGGGTATCAGCCCGGTTTCTGCCCAGATGATCCTAGGTCGTCCGCTCCCAGTGGGTCTCGTTGCCGGTCATTGGACAGGCGCCGAACTTCTCTCCCTGGGCATAGTACTGTTTGGCCCCAGCCTGTGACGTGTAGGTGCCATCTTGCTTGCAGAGCTCGCCCGTGCACCCGCGCGGCTGCTCACTCACCGTGATCACCTCCGAAAGATAGTCTCTCCTACGCCCGTAACTTTACCCGTTCTTATACATTCGCCTCACAAAAGTCGTGTTTTCTTATGGCAAACCCCGTTGACTTGGGGTAAACGCGCGTGGTAGAGTTTACTCACAGAAAACGATGTTTACACCCTACATAACCCCAGTGGTACGAAAGGGGGATCTTCATGGCTGGTTCGAACGTTGCTCTCTCTGAGGTTCCTATCACTCGCATTCCCGCGGCTCGTCCGCATCCTGTGGCCGTTCCGACCGACGAAGAACTGGTCGCTGGTTACCTGAAGGGCAATAAGGCGGCGTTCGAGGAGATTGTACGCCGGTATGAGGATCGTCTGTATCGGCTCTCCTTCCGCATGTTGGGCAATCATCATGACGCGCTGGACGCCGTCCAGGAGATTCTGCTGAAGCTTATGGCCGCACTGCCCAAGTTCCAGGGTCGCTCCCGCTTCGGTACCTGGCTCTACCGGCTCGCCGCCAATACTTGTTTGGACATCCGTCGCAAGCGGGGTCGCACTGCAGCGGAATCGCTTGACGCAACCCTTGAGTTTTCTCCGGCCACCTCGCTGGCTATCCTAGACGATGAGCCGGCAGATAACCCGGATATCTATATTGAACAGCAGTATCGGGAGAACGTGGTCCGGGCAGCGCTCGACCAGCTTCCCGAGAGCCAGCGGCGCCTGCTGGAGCTCCGAGATCTCGAGGATCTCTCCAACAGCCAGGTGGCCGACATGCTCGGCATTGAGGTGGGCGCCCTGAAGGCCCGTCTTCACCGGGCACGCCAAGCGTTGAAGCGAGTGCTGGACGGCGGTGTCCATGTTCCGGGTTACGCCTCCGCAACATCTGCAGATTTGGCATAGCAACCCAGGGGGGAAATCGATGGCGCTCGGAAACCGAATCCGTCAGACTCGGAACCAGAAGGGGATCACCCTTCAGGAACTCTCGGACCGGAGCGGTCTCTCCAAGGGGTTTATTTGCCAGCTTGAGAACGACAAGGCCTCGCCATCACTGCAGGCACTTGAGCGGCTCTCGGCCGGTCTTGGCGTCCCGATCGCCTTTCTCTTCCTGTCCGATGAAGAGAAGATCCACGTGGTGCGTTCGAGCGAGCGGCAGGGCTACTCGGTGGGCAACGAGGGCCTGAACGTCCAGTTCCTCTCGGCCCGTGGACGGAACCTGAAGATGATGATGATGGAACTGGCCCCCGGTGCCAGTACCGGCGGAGAGAACCACTCCCACGAGGGCGAGGAGGTTCATCTCGTGGTCGAGGGGATGGTCCGGTACGTTCAGGCGAACGAAAGTGCCGTTCTGAAGGCCGGCGACTCCCTTCACTGGAACGGGTATATCCCCCACCGGGTGGAGAACTGCGGAACCACCATCGCCCGAGTCCTCTGCGTCACCTCCGGGGCCATGGAGCACATGCTGGAGTGCACCGACTGCGAGGACCCCAGCGTGCCCGTCGATGAGTCACTCCTCGAGGAAGCCCCTACCTAACAGAAAAGGAGACGGCAGCGGGCTAGCCCACTGCCGTTTTTTGCGCACTCCGACGGGAACGCTGGATCCAGATGGCGCTCGCCGCGACGATCATCAGAAGCGAGAACAACTGGGCGACCTTCAGGCCACCGATCAGGAGGGAGTCAGCCCTCAGGAACTCCAGGAGGAAGCGGGCGGCGGAGTAGAGAATGGCGTAGGTCAGCACGGTCCATCCGGCGAATGGGCGCCTTGGCTTGTACAGCAGGAGGAAGGCGAAAATCGCAAAGCCGGCCAGCATCTCCATGCCCTCTGCCGGAATCAGGCGAGTGGGTCCGAAGATCTCGAAGGCTGGACTGTCGGGGTGGTAGATTAGCCCCCATGACTGGGGCCACCAGTTCACCTCACTGACCGGGCGGCCGAAGGCGTCCCCGCTCATGAGGCAGCCGATCCGTCCGATCGCCTGGCCCAGGATCACGGACGGCGCAATGAGATCTAGCAGTTCCCAGAGGCGAACCTTCCGACGCCAGGCGAATAGCATGACGACCAACAGCCCACCGAGAATCGCCCCCTGGATCGAGAGGCCACCCTTCCACACGGCCAGGCGATCCCACGGAGTGTCCACATATTCACTCCAGGTGAAGATCATCTCCCAAGCCCGGGCGCCAATGATCCCGGCCGGCACCAGCCAGATCGCCAGATCGAGGAGCATATTCTGGTAGGCCTCTCCCTTGTGGGCCGACCGCCGCTGAGAGACCCAGACCCCAGCCAGGATCGCCAGCATGATCATGAGATTCTCAAAGGAGAGGGAGAACGAGTCGGTACGGAACAGATACGGATGCACGGGCTCACCCCCGACCTATCCTATCACAATCAGAGGCGACAGAGGAGGGCTAGCCCATTGAGCGTAAGACCCATGTACGTGGTCATGATCCGGGGGCGGGGGCTGGTCCTGGTCGAACCCCTGCCAAACGAAACGCAGGCCGAGGCGGTCGAGAAGAGTCTGGGCCTGAAGGGTGGCTACTCCGCTGGCCTGGTGCAGATCGACATGCCCGAGGGGGTAGGCGAAGCCTGGATTGCCCTCGTGGCGGGCGAAGGACCGACCGGTGTCACCTACTACGACTACCGTGCCTTTTCGCCCACGCTCACCGAGGAGCAGGTGCACGAGCTGTTGACCGCCGCCGGGGAAGAGGCGGTCAAACTGAACCGCTCCCACATATTCGGTGCGGGCGACCGGAATGCAGCCCCGGAGTCCGATGATCCACCGGTAATATGGAAGGGATAGCACCAACGGATCAATTGGTGTTCGAGGGATTGTCATCTGGCGCAATTCATGTTACTGTAGGCACATAATCAGATCCGGAGACCTGTACCGCTAACTCGGCGGTGCGGGTCTTCGCCCGTTCTTATGGGTTTTGCCCGAATGAAACTTTGTTTCTCGGGAGGAAGTAGATTGGTCGCCTCCAAGCGGAACAGCATTGAGTCGAGTGAGAAGGGCGCCTGGGTTTCGATCGCCACCTATCTGCTCTTGACCGGGACGAAGGTAGCGGTCGGTCTGCTCGCGGGCTCCCAGGCGATCATCGCCGATGGGCTGAACAACGCCACCGACGTCCTCGGCTCGGTTGCCGTTCTCTTTGGTCTGAAGGTGGCCCGGCGTCCGGCCGATGATGACCATCGGTATGGTCACGAGCGGGCCGAGGGTGTGGCGGCCCTCATTGTGGCGACGATCATGGGCCTGGTTAGCATAAACGTGGGCTTCTCGGCGATCCAGTCGATCTTCAGCCCTCACCGGGAGCCCCCGGCCGCCTGGGCGCTCTGGGTCGCGCTGGCCGCCGCCGCTGTCATGATGCTGGTCTACTTCTACAACCTCCGGCTTGCCCGAGCCACCGGCAGCCGGGCCCTCGAGGCCGCCGCGCAGGACAACCGCTCCGACGCCCTGACCAGCCTGGGCGCCGCCGTAGGCATTCTCGGGGCCCAGTTTGGCTTTGTGTGGGCCGATCCACTGGCCGGCCTCGTCGTGGCGATCATGATCGCGCGCACAGCTCTTGCCATTGGGAAGGAAGCGGCCGATATGCTGATGGACGGTTTCTCCGACATCGATCGGATTCGCATACTGCGCAACGCCGTTCGACGGGTCGAGGGGGTTACGCGGGTCCAGAACATGCGGGCCCGTCACCTTGGAAACACCGTGGCGATCGATGTGATTGTCGCCGTTCCCTGCCACCTGACTGTCGTTGAGGCCCACGCCATTGCCGACCGGGTCGAGGCTCTCCTGACCGCTCAGGATGATGTGCAGGAGGTCCACGTGCATGTGGAGCCTGATGAGCTTGTGGTCTCGTAAGATCTGGCAAGATCTCGTAAGATCTCGTAAGATCTCGTAAGATCTCGTAAGATCTCGTAAGAAGGAAAACGGAGCGCCGGGAAAAGACCCTGGCGCTCCGTTTCTGTCTGCGCGGAAGGCGCTTACTTAGCGGCCTTGGCCGCCTCAAGGGCAGCGTCGTAGTTGGGCTCCTGCCCGGCGGCGGGCACGTACTCCACGTGGACAATGTTGTCGCTGGAGTCGACCACGAAGACCGCCCGGGAGCAGAGCGCCCACTCCTTCATGTAGGTGCCGAAGGCCTGGCTGAAGCTGTGGTCCTTGTAGTCCGACAGGGTGATCACCTGGTCCACACCGGCGGCGCCGCACCACCGCTTCTGGGCGAAGGGCAGGTCCGCAGAGATGGTCAGGATCACGACGTTCTCACCCAGGGCAGCGGCCTCCTGGTTAAAGCGACGGGTCTGTGCGTCACAGACACCGGTGTCAAGCGACGGGACCGAGGAGATGATCCGGATCTTACCCTGGTATGCAGCGGAGTCCAAGGTCGAGAGATCGTTGGCAATGGCGGAGAAGGCCGGCGCCTTGTCCCCAACCTTCAGCTCCGGACCCACCAACGTTACATTCCCCTTAAACTGAAACGCATTGGCACGCTCCATGTAAATACCCTCCTGACACAAGTAACTCAATACCCAGGTTTAAGACGTTTCCAATCGGTGCGGAGGTAACGGCCTTCTGGGAATCATTTTGTGTTCCCTACCGAAGCGTCTGAAGAATGGCCGCAAGGCTGGCCGTACGGAGGAAGCGCCGGTACGAGCGGCTCTCCCCCAGCAGCCGCTTCAAGCGTTCCTGTTCGGGCCCGGAACGGATCCCCTGCCCGTCGGTTCGCTGCCTCACCCTGAGACGGTCCCCTTCCTCTTCGTCAATCGCGAGCAGATGGCTCTTCACTAGCAGGTCGAGACCCGCCCGAATCACCGACTCCAGTTGGCCGGTCCGAACCGAGAGCCCGGCCAGGCTGATCCAGGGGCTGTCGCGGAGCGCCGCGGCCAGCAGGCGCATGAGGCCGGGCAGAAACCGCTCCTCATTCGCCGGGCTCTCCGCCGCCCACGCCAGCACGAGTCGCCGTGCGCCGGTCAGGGCGATCGCCTCGTCGAGAAGGCGCGGGCTGGGCGGCGGGGTGAGCACCACCAGGTCGACCGCCGGCCGAAGGCCGTAGCGGTCGGCTACCGGTTCGGCCTGGCGGGGCGCCGCCGACCGCTCCCCCTCGGCCCAGTAGAGCGCCTCCGGAAACTCCATTTGCAGGAACGGAAGACCCTGGCTTCGCCGGTCGATCAGCTCAGGCAGAGGCGGGCGCTCCGGGCGCCCCTGCTTGCCGGCCGGAGCCGGGGTCGGCCCCAGTTGCTCCACCACCACCTGCAACTGCTCCTCCCCGTTCCAGCGATGGACCTGCACCCGGTAGAAGAGCTCACAGGTCTCCAGGGCGGGTGGATTCGGCCCCGCCCCCCACCAGACGCCGGTGAATGCGTGATCACCATCGCGCAGGACCAGCCGCAGGTGCCGCTCCCCCGCTCCTATTGCCCGGGCGCTAAGCAATGCGACTCGGGGAGCGTGGAAGACCGGCGGTGGATTGCCCTCCCCGAAGGGTGCCGCCCGCCGAATCTCTTCGTACACGGCTCGATCCACTTCCGCCAGGGGAAGGGTGAGGTCGGCTGTGCGCTCCTCGACCCCCTGATCTGGCTGTGCCCGGCGGCGAACCTCTTCCAGCATGGCCGCACGGAAGGCCGGGAACTGATCCTCCAGCAGCGAGAAGCCGGCCGCCGCCGCATGCCCGCCATGGCGCAGCAGATGGTCGCCGCAGGCCTCCAGCGCCTCATGCAGCGGGATCAGTCCCCGCGGTGAGCGGGCCGATCCCACGAGGATGTTGCTGCCGTGCTTGCGGGTCATGAGCAGGACCGGCACCCCCCGTTCCTCCGCCAGCCGCCCGGCGGCGATGCCCAGCACGCCCTCGTGCCACTCGGGCCGGTAGAGCAGGACCGCCTGGCCACCCCGCCCAGCCTCGCCGCTGGCAGCGTCGACCACGGAGGCGGTCAGCTTCCGACGCTCCTGATTCAGTTCGTCCAGCCGTACGGCCAGGTCGAGGGCCTCAGCGGGCTCTCTGGCCAGCAGGAGCCGCACGGCCAGTTTCGCGTCACCCAGGCGCCCCGCCGAGTTGATGCGTGGGACGATCTGAAACCCGACCTCCTCCTCCGTCAGATGCCCGGTCAGCCCCGCCACCTGCACGAGAGCCAGGAGCCCCTGGCCGGGGGATGTGTTCAGCCGGGCCAGCCCGCGGCGGCCCAGCTCCCGGTTTGCTCCGTTCAGCGGGACCACATCGGCAATGATCCCCACCGCGACGAGGTCGAGCCAGCGATCGGCATCAGCCGGATCTCGGTCGAATTCCCGCAGCAGGCGGCGGGCGACCAGGTAGGCGGTACCGACCCCTGGCAGCATCCGACAAGGATGCCCCTCGGGCAGCCGCTTTGGATTGATCACGGCCTCGGCAGTTGGAAGGGCCGGCCCCAGTTCATGGTGATCGGTCACCACCACGCGCATGCCCAGGCTATGGGCCAGTTCGACCTCCGACACGCTCTTGATCCCGCAGTCGCATGTGAGCAGCAGCTCTGTTCCCTCTCCCGCAAGGACTCTCACGGCCCGCTCGTTCATGCCGTAACCGTCGCGGAAGCGGTCGGGAATGAAGTAGGTCACATTGGCGCCAAGCATCTCAAGTAGGGAGACAAGCAGTGCGGTGGATGTGACGCCGTCGGTGTCGTAGTCGCCGTAGACGCAGATTCGCTCTTGCCGGGTCACCGCCTGAACGAGTTCGGCGATCCCAGCCTCCATGTCCGGCAGTTCGGGAGCGTCGAGGTCAATTCCGCCGGTCAGGAACGCCAGGGCGGTCTCGGGGGACTGGAATCCGCGCCGAAAGAGAAGCTCTGCCAGCTGTTGGCTCCCGACCGACTGAAGCATCTCCTCTGGGACAACCACCGTTTCAGGACTCCGCCAGGCCCGCATGACTTCACCCCCGCTGCCGAATAGCGGCCATCTCTTGTCATGATCATGACAATTCGATAGCTCAAATGGATCATATCTATAGCCCAGTGGTACGATATCTTCGATGTCTATGTCTTACTTGGCGAATTTAAGGTAACTTTCAGTTGGTTCGTAGATAGAGAGGAGAAGCAATATGCGCTGGACCATCCGCAGAAAGCTTATGGCGGCCTTCCTGTTTCTGATTCTGCTGTCGTCGACTCTCTCCTTCATTGGAGTGAGGGGCCTGGATCAGGTGGCAGGCAACTATGCCGATCTGAGTGGGCGGATTCTCAAGAGTGCGTTGGATACCCGCTTGATCGACACCCTTCAGGCGGAACAGACGAACATTGCCATTACGTACGCCATCACCGGACAGACCCATTTTCGCGATGAGTTCTTCGCCTCTGTCGAGGAGGCGCGCGAGACCTTTGCCGACCTGGAAGAGAGCGTTGGTGAGGAAGCGAAGCCGAAACTGCAGGCCGTATACGACACCTATGAGGCCTTCAGGGAGGAGGCTGAGGCTACGGTAAATCGGGGGCAGGCTCTTCCCGGAGCGATCGAGGGAGTGACTCTCCGGCTCCAGAATCTCCACGAGGCGTTCCAAGTCGCCATTAACGATCTGATCGAGTACCAGGAGGCGCGATCTGCCGAGCGGTCGGTCACCGCAGAGGAGACCCACTCACTCACCCAGACGATCAGCATGGTCCTGGCCGCCGCGGCAGCGATGGTCGGCCTGCTCTGGGCGTGGTTGATGTCGGGGTCGATCGCCAAGCCGGTGGTCGCTGTGACGGAGGTAGCCCGGCAACTGGCCAGTGGCAATCTGCGCGTGGAGCCCCTGCGGGTGAAGGTCCGTGACGAGATCGGTGATCTGGCTGATGCCTGCAACCGGCTGGTGCATGATCTGCGCGAGGTAATCGGATCCATGGCGATGAGCACGGAGGCCGTCCTCACATCCTCCCACGGCCTCTCCGAGGCCTCCGGACAGTCCGCCAAGGCGGCTCAGGAGGCCGCCCAGGGGGCGGGCGAACTGGCACAGGGGGCCGGCGAGCAGGCGCAGGTTGCCAGCGATGTCAGCAGAACCGTGGGCGAGCTACAGGTGACGATCAGCCAGATCGCAAGCAGTTCATCGGCTTCGGCTGCTGAGGTGCAGCAAGCGGCTCATCTCCTGAAGCAGGCCTCTGAGGCTCTCGTCTCTATGGCCGCTGAGGCTGAGGGGGTTGCCACCGATGCGAGCGAGACGGCGGCGGTTGCACGCAGAGGCGCCGATGCGGTCAGCCAGACCGCTGACGGTATGGGCCGGATTCGGGTAGCCGTTGGCGAGTCGGCGGAGGAGATCCAGGCGTTGGCCCAGGTCTCTGCACAGATTGGCGAGATCACCGCAGTCATTTCGAATATCGCGGAACAGACCAACCTGCTTGCTTTGAACGCCGCTATTGAGGCTGCGCGGGCCGGTGAACACGGCCGGGGCTTCTCCGTTGTGGCCGAGGAGGTCCGCAAGCTTGCGGAGCGTTCGGCCGGCGCCACCAGGGAGATCGGCTCGCTGATCGAGTCCATTCAGTCACGGACCTCCAAGGTGGTCACGGCCATGGCGAACGGCACAGCAGAGGTAGAGAAGGGCAGCCACCTGGCAGCGGAGGCCGGTGAGCGCCTGCAGGAGATTCTTGCGGCAGTGGAGCAGGCGGCAGTCGAGATCCGCCGGGTGGCCGCCGGGGCGGGGCGGGTCCAACAGAGTGCCGAGCAGGCAGTCCGGGCCTTTGACTCCATGGCCGCCCTGATCGAGGAGAATACTGCCGCCACCGAGCAGATGTCGGCCAGTTCAGCCCAGGTGGGCGCCATGGCAGAGAGCATTGCCAAGGTCTCACAAGAGAACGCTGCCTCGACCGAAGAGGTATCGGCCTCTATTGAGGAGTTGACAGCCGCTTCGGAGCAAGTCGCAAGCTCGGCTCATAGCTTGGCGCAGGTGGCCAGAGAACTACAGCAGCAGGCTGGGCGGTTCCAGATCTAACAAGGCGAGAGGAAGCCATCGCGTGCCCGCAATGGCTTCCTCTCGTTCTCTATTCTCATTGTAGCACATGATCGCGCGGAGAAACAGATTTGAAGAATCCCAAGCCTGGTGAGAGACTGATTCCGGGTAACCGATCCCTCCAAGGGGGTGCCTGGATGAAGTACCGCAGATTGGGGCGTTCTGGGCTAAAGCTGAGCGAGATCGGGCTGGGAAGCTGGCTGACATACGGAACGACTACTTCTGGTGATGTTGCGAGGGCCTGTGTTCATCGTGCGCTGGACCTGGGCATTAACTACTTCGACTGTGCGAACAAGTACGGGGAGACCCCTCATGCCGCAGAGAGCATCCTGGGTGAAGCGCTTCGGGGGCTACCCCGCTCTTCCTACGTCATAGGGACCAAACTCTTCTATCCGGTTGGTCCAGGACCAAATGACCGAGGGCTATCGCGAAAGCACATCATGGACCAGGTGCACCAAAGCTTACGCACCTTCGGTACCGACTATGTTGACATTCTCTATTGCCACAGGCACGACCCCGAAACCCCCTTGGAGGAGACTCTACGGGCGTTGAACGACCTCGTCACGCAAGGCAAGGTCCTCTATGCAGGGATCAGCGAGTGGCCTCCCACAGAGATCAGTAACGCCGCTGCGATCTGCCGGGAGCTCCGACTCTACCCCCTGACGGTCAGCCAGCCGGTGTACAACATGCTGGCCAGACGAATCGAAGGAGAGGAGTTGCCACAGGCCCGCGAGCTGGGAATCGGGCTGATCACGTTCTCTGCCCTGGGCCAGGGTGTCCTTACGGGCAAATATGGGGCCGGCAGCCTGCCGGAGGGTACCAGAGCTGCAGCAGATCAACGCGTGAGTTACCTGATTCGCAATCGCTACCTTCATCCAGACCAGGTGGCAAAGGTGGAGCAACTCAGGGACGCGGCGAGAAGGCTTGATCTGACCCTCGCACAGATGGCGTTGGCCTGGGTATTGCGTGTGCCAGATATCGCGTGCGCTCTGGTCGGAGCGTCACGCCCTGATCAGCTCGACGAAAATGTCGGGGCATCAGGGATCGAACTGCCCGAGTCGGCACTCCGGGAGATCGACGAGATCCTTGCATCGTGACAGCGGCGGCTGTCACAAGCGTCTCAGGTGTAGTCAGAGGCCCGGCCGTATCGAGGGCCGGGCCTCTGCTTTGGCTCAGGGAAGGTCGGGGAGCTTCTCCCAGGAGAGGTCCTCATCATGCAGCCACTCCTGCTCATCTACCTCCAACTCTTCAGTTCGCCGGCCATGACAGAGCATCTGGTACTCACAGCGGCCACAGACCGAACGGTCGGGGGTGGCGGGAAACTGGTTGGCCCGGTAGATCTGGGCCAGGAGGGTCCGCAGGTACTCCTCGTCGAGCCGGAACTGCGCTTCACTGTACTCCAGCCGCTCCCACTTGTGCGGGAAGTTTGGGTTCCAGTAGATCATGGAGACCTGCTCGGGCTTGAACCGCCCCTGGGGCGAATAGGCCCCCCCGGCGGCGCAGAGCATGTACCGGTAGATGAGGGTCTGGGTGGAGGCGATCAGGTACTTCCGCTTGGGTTGTCGCCGCTCGGTCTTCCAATCGAAGATGGCCACCTGGCCGTCGGGGTCGACCACCACCAGGTCAAACTTGGCCATAAGGCGCATGTCGGGCCGATTCAGGCGCAGGTCGAGCTCAGGGTAGAAGGCCCGGTCAAAGGTCCGGGGCAGAAAGCCCTGAAGAAGACCCATCCAGTGGTCCAGTTCCCGCTGCTCAACCGGGTCGGCCACCCGGGCCGGGTCCAATCCAGCGTAGTAGCGCCGGGCCATGAGGTGGAAGTGCTCGCCGCGCTCGATCGCCTTCCGGTCCTCCTCCGTCCCCCACGCAGGCTGGGTGAGATAGAGGCTGTCGAGGTAGCGGAATTTGAACCGAAGCGGGCAGAGTTGATAGATCCGCAGGGACATGGCGCTCATGTGCCGCTCCGTCAACGGTACGCCCACCTACTTCACCTCCCGTCGTGTGATGAACTCCTTGAGGTGCTGGAGGGCCAGGGTCGGGTAGGCCGGCTTCCCCCATCGGTCCTCCAGGTGGCAGGAGAGAAAGAGGTTCTCCCGGGCCCGGGTCAGGGCCACATAGAGCAAGCGCAGCCGCTCGTTGATGATCTCGAACTTCGCCTTCACCACCGGGTCCATGGCCAGGTCCTCCCCCTGAACCGCATCCAACTCGGCCAGGGCCAGTGCCTCCGGGTTCAGGAAGTCGTCGGGCAGGAACCAGAGTTCTGAGCGGATCTTGTCCTGCGCCATGGATGGGTACTCACCCCGGGTCAGTGCCGGCACGAAGACCGTGTCCCACTCCAATCCCTTGGCTGAGTGACAGGTCGTGACGTAGATAATCCCCGGCATGGGCTTGAAGCCCTTTCGGTCGTACATCGTGTCGGAGAACTTGCCCAGCGCCGCCAACTCTTCGTGCAGGTGCTGTACGGCGTCTGGCAAGCCGAAGGCCGGGTGCTCTTGCAGGAGCATCCGGGTCCGGGTAGCGAGGTGGTGAGCAATGGAGAGTTCCTCCCCCTTCAGCCCCATATCACCCGCCAGAATCACGGCGAGTTCATCCGCCGGGATCAGGGCCTGGGGCAGCCAGCGCGAAAGGTGCTCCAGGGCGTCCTGCAGGGCGATATCTCCCCGGCACTCGGGGCAGGCCTGGTAGAGCAGTTCGAACGGCGGGGAGCCATCCAGCGGGAAGAAGAGCTCCTCCGGCCTACAAGCCCGAATGAAGTTGGCAAAGGGCGCATCGGCCACTTTCTCGATCTGCATGAGATGGCCAATCGCCTTCAGCAGTCGCTCTCCTTCGTGAGGGATCGCCAGGTACTGCATGACCGCCAGCAGGTCGAGAGCGGTCTGCATGCGCTCCGGCGATGTCGGCCCGCCCAGTTGTCGGGCCGGCGCCCCCAGCTGAGCCAGCAGATCCATGATGCTGGTCACCATAGCATTGGTCGGCAGGAGGATTGCCAGGGTCTTCTCCGGCGAGCGGAGGAGCGACCGGGCCGCCAGCCGGGCCACCTCCTGCATCTCCCGCTCGTAGGTCTCGTAGGATCGGACCACCATGCGATACCCATCCGGCGTGGGGTTGACCTGGCCGAAGCCCGGCGGGACCGGCTGGATCGTCTGATCCTCCAGGGCAGTCCGGCACCCCCTCTCCGGATGCTCCTCCCGGCTCCAGCGGACCAGCTCGTTGGCCAGATCCAGCACGTCCTGGCTGGAGCGGCCGGCCATGGTGAGCGGGCGCAGGTCTACCCCTGGCTCCCGGGTGAAGCGGCGGAAGAGATCGGGCTCGGCGGAGGTGAAGGTCCCCATGATCGCCTGGTTGGAGTCGCCCACCCGGACCAGGTTGCCGTCCGGCCCGGCGAGCAGCTTCAGCACCTGCTCCTGCAGCCTGTATGAGTCCTGAGCTTCATCTTCGAAGAGATAGGTCCAGCGCTGGCGGAGCCGTTCCAGCATCTCCGTATCCTGGGCGAGAAGCTGCTGGGCGCCGAGCATCAGGTCGCCAAAGTCCACGGCCCCCTCGATCGCCAGTTCCCGCTGGTAGTCGCCATAAACCTCGGCCGCCCACCGCAAGGCCGACGTATCCGGCAGGTGCCGGGTCAGGTCGAAGGCGGTCTGCGGCGCCATACGCCGGGCCTTGAAGGCCTGGATCAGGCTGCGGATGATCCCCTGGGTCCGCTGCTCCCACTGCTCCTCGGCCCGGTCCCGGATTGGCCCCTTCAGCGAACCCTTGAGCATCGACTCCCAGAGCGCCCGGTTCCGGCCGATCCAGCGACGGGTCAGTTGCTCCAGCAGGGCGGAGAGCCGGTTCTCGTCCATGATCACGAAGCTGTCGGACCAGCCGATCGCCTCGGGTCGCTCCCGAACGATGTTCATGGCCAGCGAGTGAATCGTCCGGACCTCGTAGCCCTGGTGGCGCGGGTAGCCTCGCTGTTCCAGGAACTCGCCGATCCGGCTCCGGAAGTTGCCCACCGCCGAGTTGGTGTAGGTCACGATCAAGATCCGCCCCGGCTCATGCAGGCCGGAAGCAATCAGGTCAGCAGCCAGGTAGGCCAGCACGGTCGTCTTGCCGGCACCGGGGACGGCTGGCACGGCCATGTAGCCCTTCCGGTAGGCGACGACCTGCTCCTGGTCGGGGCGAAGGCGAAAACTCACGGCCGATTCACCTTCTCTCGAATCAGATCAGCGAAGGCCTCGGAGAGCCCGCCCTCCTGCTCCTGCCCGAAGGCCGTGAGCGAGCATTCAGCCAGGATCAGCCGGCCCTTGCAGCGGCGGACCAGCGCCCGGGCCGTCCGGGCGGCGTTGGCCTGGCGCATCCGGTTGGAGCGGGTATCGGTCCAGCGGTCACCCTCCTCCCAGTGGCGGGAGAGCACGTGGGGGTTAGCCAACTCCTTGACATCGTTCGGATACCAGCCGTTCGATGAGAGATCGACCCAGATCTGATACTGGGAGGTCAGCCGGCTGGAGAGGTAGCCGAAGGGGGTCGCCAGGGTGACGGCATCCCGGTCCGGGTCGTAGGCCTCCAGCGGCTCTGCGGCGACCGTTCCCTCGGTCAGCATCTTGATATACTCCCGGCCGTAGGCGCCATCGCCAAAGCGCTCCATGGCCTTGCGGAAGCGACCGGCGCTGATCAGCAGTTGCTGGCAGGCGTGGATCTGGACCGCGGAGAGATCGCCGATCAGCGGCGCCATGACCTCTACGATCACCGCCTGGGCAAAGGCGTCGGTCTGCCACTCCTGCTGACTCGCCTCATTCACCCAAGCGCGCAGGTAATCGTATGCCTCGCCCCGCTCAAAGCCGATGCGGCGACGGAGGCCGAGTTCGTCCAGGTCGGGGAGCTTTCCGTCGGCCCGCCAGATCGCCTCGCCCAGGATTGAGGCCCGGATCGGGTCCAGCTTCAGCAGGAGCTGCATGGCGTTGGCGAAAAACCCGGCCGAATCCCGGGGGATCTTCCACTGTGGATGCACCAAGCCCGCCAGGGTGATGATCGCCCGGGCGTAGGGCTCGTCGACCAGGCGGCGTGAGAAGGAGAGATTCTGCACCGCAATCGGATGCGACCGCTCCCCGAAGGCTCGCCGGGCGGTCACCTCCAGCGCCTTGTCCACGTGGGGTGAGATCACGGCGATCTGCCCCGGCGGCACACCGCGCTCAACCAGGGCGATCACCTTGGCTACGACCGCCTCGATCATATCCCCCCGGAGGTCAACGGCAATCCGCTCCTCGACCACCTCGGTGAAACGCCCCTCGGGCTTCCTCAGCATGATCCGCTGTGCCAGCGCCTCACCGAAGGTGAACAGGTCGGGGGGGCAGGTGTGCGAGCCAGGCAGTTCGACCAGGGTGGCATCCGCCTTGAAGCGGGTGTATGCGTTCACCGGGTCGGCGCCCATAAAGATCGTGTGGCCGCCGTCGGGATTAAAGGCGTAAACGGTCTGCTCCATCTGCCCAGCCAGAGCCCCGAGAAAGTCCTGCTCAGCGGGGACCGACTCGTCCAGATCATCGACCAGCAGACAACGGTACCGCTGCTTCAGGTGGTCGATATACGGCCCGTTCTGCATGAGCACCCCGGTGAAGAGGTGGAGGGCGAGACCGTAATCGAGGATGCCCGCCTCCAGGCACTTCTCCCGAAAGGCTTCAATCAATGCGTGGACGGAGTCATAGACCGGCCCTTTCTCCGCCCGGTCGGCGGCGGCGAGGCGACGGGACATCTCGCCGGGCGAGAGACCGGAGGCGGCACCCACCGTGGATAGGTTCGACGCGATCTGAATAGCGATCCGCTGAGGGGTCGCCTTGATCGTGCTGCCGTAGAAGAGTTCGAGCGGCTCCACCAGCCCGCGCATCAGGTGGTGGGCGATCTCAATGTTCAGGAACTCAGGGCGGATCCAGGGTGTGAGCGCCGGTACCGCCTCCTGGACCGGGGCCCAGAAGAGGTTCAGCTCCCGCTGGACAAAACCGAAGAAGGAGTGCGCTTCGATCGGCCCGTGGGCCGGGAGGTCGAGCCCCTTGCGCCAGAGCGATGTATGCATGGCTCCCGCTGTCAGGACGAGGACCTGGTCGGTCCGGATCCCGCTCTTCACCCATTCGTAGTACCGCCGCTTCAGGGCCTCGGTCTTGCCGGCCCCGGTGGCGCCAAGGATCATGGTCGTCGGCATGTAGCACCTCCGACTAGTCTTCTACCCTGTAAGTACGCTCGGGGAGAGCATACTCCTCTCGGCTGGTCGCGATTGCCGGAAATCGACTTGGGCATAACGGAAAGAACCACCCCGGTGAGAGGTGGTTTTGCCTTCCTGACCGGCTGGGTTTGCCTGGCCGCGATGATCAACATGGTAGCCATCATGGCTCTCGCCATCTCGGCCATACTGTAGCGTGGGTAACACCCTGACATAGAACAGCGATATCAGGTTAAGCCCCGCCCCGAGGCCCTCTGCAGTACACTCTGCAGGGGTGGGCAGACGACGAGGACGGCCCGCTCACCGGTGCCGCCCTCGTCCCGGGCCCCCTACGTGTAAGCTCTCTTCATCTAAACCCGAACATCAATCAGCGTTCCCTTATGGGGCTCCCACGAGGCAGCAACCGTACTAGTACCGGTCTGCAGCACCTGGGTCATCTGATCCTGCGCCATGTTCATTACTTTTTTCATCGCCCACAGGTTCACGGCCTGGTTCAGTTTGGCAACCTCCACGAGTGCATCACCTCAACCCGATTTTACTAGATTTTCCTGTACAAGTCCACCGAATCGTTATTTTTCTCGCCAAATTCCTACTAAAAGTGAGGAATTCCTCTATACTAAATGTTCTAAATGCGATACTATAATGAGCGCTGGTTTGTTGCCAGTGATAAACGAACTGGAGTGAAAAATCGACATGCACCTTGCCCAAGGCCAAATGTCTGCATTCTCGATTCTTGAGGCCGGCTGGAAAAGCACCGACCGGCTGCTCTCTGGCCTCCTGCTCCTTCACCTCCCTGTCGCGGTAGGTATCGGCGTCTACGCCGGGGACTGGCTCCTCGCCCTGGTCGTCGGTCTCATCGCCTCGGTTGTCCCCTTCGTACTGGCCCGGCTCCTCCCCGGACGCCTCCTCACGCGACTTACAATTGGCTCCAGCTTTATGGTCTTTGCAGCCCTCTTCATTCACCTCACCCACGGCATGATCGAAATGCACTTTCACATCTTCGCCACCCTCGCTTTCCTGCTCATGTACCGAGACTGGCGTGTCCCGACCTTTGCTGCTGCCGTGGCTGCGGTGCATCATATCCTCTTTCACTTCCTGCACACGGCCGGATATCCCGTCTATCTCTTCAACCATCACGGCGGTTTCGGGATGGTCCTCGTGCACGCTCTCTTCGTCGTTTTCGAGACCGCCGTCCTGATTCATCTCAGCCTTCTCTCCGCAGCGGAGGCGAGACAGGCCCAGTCGCTCATGGACTGTGCCAACTCCCTCAGTGAAGGAAACCTGGCCGTTATCCTCCCCCGCAGCCAGGGCCCCTTCGGCGATGCGGTCGCCGCCATGGGCGAGGGCCTGGAGCGGCTGACCGGAACCCTGCGAATCGTGGCGGAGAGGTCCGAGGCGATCAGCAGTTCCGCAGCACTCCTGACGAATGCCATGAGCCATGTCCTCCGCTCCAGCAGCGAGGCCGCCGCCACCTCAGGCGACTCGGTCTCGGCGGTGGCCACCCAGCACCATGCCTCCGTCCAGACTGCGGAGACCGTGAGTCAACTGCAGATCGCCATTGACCAGATCGCCCACGGGGCTCAGGCGCTGGCCCAGGAGGCCCAGGGGACCGCCGCCACCGTCGACCAGATGGCCCGTGCCCTCGAGGAGGCCGATCGGGCCGCCCGATCCCTCACCTCGTCGGCCTCTGAAAACCGCTCCATGGCCCAGACCGGTGCCGAAGCGGTTCGGGAGAGCGCAGCGGGTATGGCCCGCATTCTCCAGACGGTCCAAGAGGGGGCGTCCCAACTGGACGAGTTGGGCCGGCTCTCCAACCAGATCGATGCGATCACCCTCACGATCAACGAGATCGCCGAGCAGACCAACCTCCTGGCCCTGAACGCCGCCATCGAGGCGGCTCGGGCCGGCGAGCACGGGCGTGGCTTCGCCGTGGTAGCCGAGGAGGTCCGAAAGCTGGCGGCCAACTCCTCCAAATCATCCCAGGAGATCGCACGGTTGGTCCAGTCGATCCAGACCAGCGTCACGCAGGCCGTCAGCTCGCTGCATCGCTCCACCCAGGAGGCAGAGCAGGGGACTCGCCTGGTCAGTTCCACCGGGGAGCGGCTGGAACAGATCCTGACGACCGCCCAGCAGACCGATGCCGACGCTCGCGCCATTCAGGAGGCCGTCGGGCAACTGCGGGCAGCCAATCACGGACTCGTCCAGGCGATCACCTCTGTCTCCTCCGTGGCCGAGGAGAACACAGCGGCCACCGAAGAGATGGCGGCGGGATCAGCAGAGGTGGCCGACACCGTGAACCGGATTACCGACGCCCTCGGTATGAGTGCGAGTGCCAGCCAGGCGGTCAGCAGCGCCATGGCCGGAATCAACCAGCAGGCAGAACAGATCGCCAGCGCTGCAGCGGAAATGACCCGAGTGGCGGAGGAACTGAATGCCCAGATTGCCCAATACCGGCTCTAGAACCCGGCGGGTCGCTGCTCAGGAATGGCAGCGGCCCTTTTCCTTATCCTCATACAATTCTTATTGACTCCTGACAAGACAGTGCTATAATAGGTACTCCCGCCTTTCCAGTGGATGATGACCAGGGAGGTGTTCCCCCTGACGGTTGAGAGACATCCCGCCTATGCAGAAGAGTCGAAGCACCTCAAGGAGACGCTTGGCAATGTCCGGCACCAGTTGACCGAACTCCGCTCCGTGCCGGGGCTCAACATGCCTGAGCTGCTCGAAGAATCCATGGAGACCATCATGCACGCCGAACTCGCCCTGGAAAAGATGCGCCTGGAGTCTATTCGCCGGCTGGATCTGGCCGAGCGTGAGCCCTACTTCGGACGCATTGACTTTCAAGAGGGCAGCGGCCAGGTGGAGCGGTTCTACGTGGGCAAGGTGGGTGTTGGGAATGGGGACTCCTCCGATCCGCTGGTCCTGGACTGGCGGACCCCGATGGCCTCCCTCTTCTACACCACGGCCACCGGGAACACCGATCAGGTCTCTTACGAGTCGCCGGACGGTGAGCATACCGGCCATCTCTGGCTCAAGCGCCACCTCGGAGTGAAGCAGGGGATTCTGCAACGGATCGTCGATGCGAAGGTGAAGGGCGCCCCCACCGAGGACGAGCCCGTGATCGATGAGTTTCTCTCCTACCGGCTGCAGGAGAGCCGTGATGCCCGATTGCGGGACATCGTCTCCACGATTCAGACGGAGCAGAATGCGATCATCCGGGCGCCCATGGACCGGCCCCTGATCATCCAGGGCGTCGCCGGCTCCGGCAAGACCACCGTCGCCCTCCACCGGCTGGCCTACCTGCTCTACACCTTCCGGGAGTCGATCCTGGCAAGCCGCATTATCATCTTTGCGCCCAGCCGGATGTTCCTTGACTATATCTCCGACGTCCTTCCCGAACTCGGGGTGGATGGCGTCGTGCAGACCACCTTCGCCGACTGGGCCCTGGCCGAGTTGGATGACCCCGCCATCGAGGTGACCGATGGCGCCAAGCGCATGGAGTACCTCTTCGCTCCCGGCAAGGACCCGGGCGAGGGCGCCGACTCCCCTGGCCGTTTCAAGGGCTCCCTCCTCTTTCAGGATGTGCTCGACATGGCGGTGGCCGAGTACGAGGCTCACTTCGTCCCCGATCAGGACCTGGTCCTCTGGCCGGGCGCGACCCTTCGGGTCCGGGAGTTCAAGGAGTGGTTCCACGAGTCCTATCGCTCCTATCCGATCATGGCCCGCAAGGAGCGAATCATCGCCCGGGCCAAAAAGTGGGCCGACGACCATCTCATGCGCTACGCCGGCACCATGCACGAGCAAGAGCGCCGCAAGATGATGCGCACAGCGGTCCAGAAGTGGGTCAAACTCTGGCCCGACCACAGCCCGTTGGAGCTCTATCAGCAGATCCTCGGCGCCAAGCCGCAGAAGAAGAAAGGCCCGGCCAATGTCGGCTTCCCCGACATACCCGACCGGGTGATCAAAGAGTCGGTGGCCCACTTCAAGAAAGCGGAGGTCACGCCCGAAGACCTGGCGCCCCTCGTCTACCTGAAAGCCATGCTGAAGGGCTACAAGGAAGACCGGCAACTCGACCATGTGGTGATCGATGAAGCCCAGGACTTCAGCCCCTTCCAGGTCGACCTCCTCCGCAAGCTGACCCGGGGCAACTCCTTTACGATCCTCGGCGACCTCTCTCAGGGGATTCACGCCTACCAGGGCATCCACCGGTGGGAGGAGTTCATGGAGGTCTTCGAACCCGATCCGACCGCCTACTATACGCTAGAACAGTCGTATCGATCTACCTTTGAGGTCATGACCTTCGCCAACAAGGTGATCAGCAAGGTCGGCGCCCCTGCCGCCCTGGCCAAACCGGTCTTCCGGTCCGGTGAACCGGTCCGGGTCGACCAGGTACCCGACCTGCCCGAGCGGATTGCCCGTGAGGTCTCCGCACTCCGGGAACGTAAAATGGCCTCGATCGCCGTAATCGGGCGGACCGAGACCAGTTGTCGAGAACTCTATGAAGCACTGACGGGCATGGGCATAGACCCGGATCTGATCACCGCGTGGCAGACCTCCTACCGGGGCGGCCTCTCGGTGATCCCCGCCTACCTGGTCAAGGGGCTTGAGTTCGACGCCGTGATCGTGGCCGAGGCCGGCCCGGCCAACTACGGACTGACCGCCCGAGACGCCAAACTGCTCTACGTAGCCTGCACCCGTGCGCTGCACGAATTGCTGCTGCTGCATACCGGAGACCCGTCCCCCCTGCTGCCCTAGCCAGCAGGGGTTACCCGCGTTCGAAGAGCTCCTCCAGCCGGGCCTTCAGCGCCTCCGGGCTCATGCGCGGGTTGCCGCCATCGAGCCGGTGGATCAGCCCGGTCTGGCCGGCAGTGTTCAACTCGGTGTCATCCACCGTGTAGATGTATGAGAAGCCTGTAGATCTCAGCAGGTCGGCATGCTCATGGGCACCAAGGCCGTAGGGCGCCGCGAAATGCAGCCGCGATCCGGTTACCCCGATCGAGCGAAGGGTCGCCACCGCCTTCTCAGCGTCCGCCCGAACCCGAGTCTGGAACTCCTCCTCTGTCTCCTGGCGCCCTTCTGCGCTCAGCCACATTCGCGTGGTCAGGAAGGCCCCTCGTTCCGAGCCGTCGGCGTCGGCCGCAACAATCCCGTGACCGTCATAGGTGTGCGAGCCGAAGGAGACCAGCCCCGAGGCGAGCATGGCGGCGGCCTGCTCCCGGGTCAGGTGGGGCGAGTAGGCCCCCTTCCCGTCGGTGTCGAAGTACTTCAGCACTGGAAAGATCAGCGCCGGAGCCTGGTACTGCTGGAGTAACGGCAGACCGTAGTGGAAGTTGGAGGCGTAGCCGTCATCGAAGGTGATCAGGACGGACCGATCGGGCAGCGCCTGGCGGCCATCCAGAAAGGCCCCAAATGCATCGGCGGTGATCAGGTTGTAGCCCTCCGCCCGGAGCATGGCCAGGTGCGACTCAAACCGCTCGGGCGTAATCACACCCTGTTCCTCGGCCATCTCCTCGGGCTGGGCCAGGTGATGGTAGATCAGCACGGCCACCCGCCCCGCCTCGCCGGGCGCCAGGTCAGTGCCCACCGGGATCGCCACCGGTTGGGCAGCGCTGTTGGCCAGAGTGGCCAGGAAGGTCATCATGGCGATCAGCAGTTTCAAAGCGGGTCCTCCCAGCAGTTACTTCCGGTCGAAGGCGCGGACCAACAGGTAGACACCAACCAGGACGGCGATCAGCGGTGCCATGCGGAAGAGCATACCAATCGCGCCCATGGCGAAGCGAAAGGCCGATCCGGTCAGGGCGAGCAGCAAGAAGAGGCCTGCCAGCACGTACCCGCTCTTGCCGATCCCGCCGGCAGAGGCAGCGAGGGCCAGTACACCGGCAACAATCAGAAAGAGGACCGTACCGGAGACCACAAAGCGAAACGCGAGGATCAGGCCCAATACTACAACCACGGCGCCCAGAATCTTGTTCAGGTTCACGCGAACCATCTCCTTCACTACCTAGGAGACGCAGATCTATCGTCTTCTGGTTCGCTGACTGGAGCCAAAGCCCTGCAAAGGACGCGAAATCTGGCGAGGAACCCAGTGGCCCCCGCCTCATTGTGCAGCCCGGTGGAAAGGAGCAAGCCCCGTGACCTATCTCTTCCTGGGTCGGACCGGTTACCTCCGCAACACAGCCTACCGCTGGTCACACATGCTGAACAACTTCGCCTCCGCACTCTTCGGCTTTATCTACATCTCCCTCTGGCAAGCGGTGGCCCCTGAGGTTCCCGCCGCGGGTGACCCGTACTCCCGCAAGGTCATGCTCTCCATCATGGTCTTGGCCCAGGTGATCGCCTGGTTTACCACCTTCCTGCCGGCCGGTCTGCAGATTCAGGCTTCGGTACGCAGCGGCGCCATCTCGCTCGAAATGGCCCGTCCGGTACCTTACTTCCCCCAGATCATGGCCCGCGAGGCGGGGAATATCGCCTACCACGCCGTCTACCGGGCGCTGCCCCTCGCCCTGATCTTCCTGGTCACCGTCGGCTTCCCCTGGCCCGCATCAGGTGCCGGCCTCCTGCTCACACTGCCCAGCCTGTTGCTCGGCATCTACATTGGCTTGACCCTGAACTACCTGATCGGCATCTCCGCCCTCTGGACCACCGAGATCCGCTGGGCACACTGGACCTACCACACGCTCATCGGACTGCTGTCGGGTGGATGGATCCCGTCCGACATCCTCCCCGGCTGGCTCGGTAAGGTCGCCCCCTACCTCCCCTTTGCCTCCCAGCAACACTGGCCGATTCGTATCTACCTGGGGCTGGCGGGGGCTGAGGGAATGCTGATCCAGACCGCTTGGGCCCTGGCCATGACGCTCCTCTGCCTGCTCGTCACTCGTAAGGCGCTCCGCCGGGTCGTGGTCCAAGGAGGGTAGCCATGAAACTCTACCTGCGACTCCTCATGGCAGCCATTCGCTCCCGCATGCAGTACAAGTTCGACTTCCTGCTCACCACCATCGTATGGGCGATGATCACCGCCCTCGACTTCCTGACGGTCGCAGCGATCCTGTTCCGGTATGAGACCGTCGCGGGATGGTCCATCTACCAGGTCGCGCTCCTCTCCGGCCTAGCCTCCGCCTCCAATGGGCTCTACCGGGTCTTCGGATCGGAGTTGAACGAGTTCGAACGGTACCTGATCACCGGGGAGTACGATGGCCTCCTGGTCCGCCCCTGGCCACCACTCCTCTCCCTACTCTCCCGTAACTTCGATATCGGGCGGATCGGCGGGGCAATCCAGGGCTACCTGGTGATCGGGATCGGACTCGCGGGCGTTCTGGCCGAGGGAGCCCCCGCCTGGCTGACCCCATACGCCCTGCTCGTCCCGGTTGCGGGCGGAGTGATCGTGGGTTCCATTGCCATGGCCGTGGCCGGTGTGGGGTTCTACCTGACCCGCATCAGCGATCTGCAGACTTTTGCGATCAACGCCCCGATCACCGCTGCCAACTACCCGGCGGAGATCTTCCCGCGCTGGCTCCGCGGGCTTCTGACCGGCCTCCTGCCCGTGGCGACAATCGGGTACATTCCCATCCGATACGCCCTGGGCAAGGGCGGCTATGTCCTCAACCTGGGCGCCCCGTTTCTGGCGGCGGCGGCAGCCCTCATGGTGGCGCTCCGCATTTACCGATGGGGCGAACGGCACTACCAATCGACCGGGAGCTAGCGGATCGACTTGAGGAAGAGCATGCCGCCAATGAGCATGAAGCCAAGACCTGTCCCCATACGAATGTATTTCAGCGGGATACTCCGCAGAAACGTGTCGCCTGCCCAGACAGCCAGCAGCGATGAGGCAATCAGGGCTGCGGCTGCCCCCAGGAAGATCATGTGCGGCGCCTTGGAACGGGCGGAGAGTGACATGACCATCAGCTGGGTCTTGTCGCCGAGCTCCGCTAGGAAGATAACGGCGAACGTGATCAGTCCAGCCTTCCAATCCAACCGAATCCCCCCATCTCTTCGGGTAACGGTCTAGTCTACTCCGCCTTCGTAACCGGGCAGAACCATCTTCGTACTTGCCTCCCCCCTATTAATTCCATATAATGGATGCGAAGGGGGTCTGTTCATGCAGCAGACGCTGTCGGTCTGTGAGGAGTATCGCCTTCGGCTGGAGGATTTCGCCCGCACCGGGCTTCGTGTCGGGGTCTGGGCCTCCTCCGGTCGGGGGAAGAGTTACGGAGTTGGCGTCTTCTGCGAAGAGCTTCTCGAGGCGGGAATACCCGTCATCGCAATCGATCCGGAGAGCGAGTTGCACACCCTGCGGGAACGCTTTCGTGTGCTGGTCCTGGGTGGGCCGCGGGCAGACCTGCCCCTGCCACCCGGGCGGACCTCCGTTCGCCAGGTGCTGGAGGCCGCGGTGTCGCAGTCGCTTGGCCTGGTGGTCGACCTCTCCGACCTGCCGACCAGCAAGGGGCAGCAGGAGGCAGCCCGCCCCTGGCTGGAGGAGCTCTGGGTCCTCCTCTCCGAGCGTCGCACGCCGATCGCCCTTGTGGTCGAGGAGGTCCACCTCTTTGCTCCCCAGTCCGGTTCCGCTGTGACCGCCGAGATCATGCAGCGGTTCGCCAAGCAGGGGCGGAAGCGGGGAGCGATTCTGGTTGCCGCCAGCCAGCGGACGCAGGCGGTCTCCAAGGAGTTCATGAGCCAGCTCAACTTCCCGGCGATCGGCGGATTCGAGACCGAACGGGATTACGATGCGGTCAAGGCCGTGGTCGACGGCCAGCCCTTTGATACCTTCCGCGCTTTGGAGCCAGGCCACTTCTACTTGCCGGCCGCCCGACGATTCGAGCGATGGCGGCCCCGGCTGACCAGCCACGGCGGCGACGCTCCCGAGTGGGATGCCCCCGCCCCGACCGACCAGTCCGATGAGCGGAGAACCGAGCTGGATGGCCTGGTGGAGCAGTTGCGGGCACTCTTCGCTGAGGAGGCACAGCCGGCCGCCCGTCCCGATCCTGCCGCCGCCGAGCGGGCCCGAATACGTGAGCTGGAGCAGGAGGTCTCGGGGCTGCAGTCCTCGCTCAAGGAGGCTCGCTTCGAGGTCATGAAGCTCCAAACCGCCCTCCAGGTCGCCGGGCTGGTCAAGGTCCTGGTCCAGCAGGAGGTCGTGCAGAAGGTGCAGAGCCTTCAGCCCCCGCCAGCCCCTGCGGGAACCCGGCAGGAGGTGGTCAAGACCGAAGCACGGGCAGTGCAGCCCGAGCCGGTCAAGGACTACAAGCTTCCCACCGACACGATCCTGACTGATCCGGACGTGAAGGACCTGATCCGCAAGGCCCGTCTCTATACCGGCCGGCGTTACAAGCGCACCAGTCAGTTCGTGCCCGACACGGCGCGCATGCTGCTGAACGGCTACCGCTTCACCCCGCAGAACCTGGCCGCCCAGTGGGGCTACAAGAGCACCCAGATGGTGAACCGAATGGGCGCCGTGCTGGGCGGGCTCCGGGAGCAGGGGATTGCGGTGCTGCGCGACGGGCATTACGTGGCCAACTACCCGTTTCTCTATCGAGTCGTGACCGGTGCCTCCTGACGAAGAAATCCTGCCCCCGCAGTATTGCGGGGGCTTTTCTTGTGAAAATCGAAGAAAAAAGGGGGCGTGGCAGCGTTCGACCGAGATATTCGGCTGTAGTAACGGTTGGCAGCCTGAAATGAACGGTCAGGTCGCTTAAGTCAACGTCGGAATATCACCAGTCATAAACCACCGGAACCGAAGGACCTCACCTGGCCCGGCCGGCAGGTCGAACCAACGGTATCGAGTCAGCGCCACGGATGGCGCAAGTAGATGCAAGGAGGCACATAAGAATGCGGATTAACACGAACATGGCTGCCCTGAATGCCTGGCGCACGATGACCAACAACGGTGGCAACCTGCAGAAGTCCCTGGAGCGTCTCGCTTCCGGCTACCGCCTGAACCGTGCTGCTGACGATGCCGCCGGTCTGGCCGTCTCCGAGAAGATGAACGCCCAGATCCGTGGCCTCGGCATGGCGACCCGCAATACCCAGGACGCCATCTCCCTCGTTCAGACCGCCGAAGGCGGCGCTGCCAAGGTCCAGGAGATGATGCAGCGCATGCGTGAGCTGGCTGTGCAGGCTGGCTCCGACACCCTGCAGGACTCCGACCGGGCCAAGCTGCAGGAGGAGTTTGCTGCTCTGCAGGCTGAGATCGACCGCACCGCCGACACCGTCACATTCAACGGACGCAAGCTGATCAACGGTGAATCCGGTGATCTGGCCACCCTCACCTCTGGCACCGGCAAGATCGGCAATCTGAGGGCTTCCGGCCTCCTGTCCACCTACAGCGGCACCACCAACTACAGCGTCAACGTGACCGCTACGGCTGTTGCCCAGGTGCAGGTCGCCCATGCTCAGGTAGAAGACACGGCACTCGACCTGACCTTCAACTCCACTGACGTTCTCGAGACGAAGTTCGGTGGTGCCGGTACCCTTGACTCCGCCTCGATGACCTTTGCGCAGAATGGCAAGTCCATCACCATCGCCTTCAACGCTACCGACACCGCCGCCACCGGTGCCGCTGCCGGTACCGCAGTGAGTGACCTGACCGCTGGTCAGTTCATCAACTACGTCAACTCCAAGGCGGAGTCCGCTGGTATGGATATGCGGATTGAGCTGACCGCTGCGACTGGCGGTAACTTCAGGATCAACTCCAACGTCGAGGGAACGGCCGGCGTGGTAACAGTCGCTGAAACCGGCTTTGATGACGGCACCGACAACACCGCCGGCACCGCCGATGACGCCACGTTCGGCTTCAGCACCACCGATGGTACCGCTGCCGCGAACGCCACCTTTACCGTGACCGAAGTCTCTGTGGGCGATGTCTCTGCTCAGTTCACGGCGAACGGCAACGTCATCTCGGGCATCACTGGTGTGAAGGCTCAGGGTCTCTCCTTCGAAGCGCTTGCCACCGGTACCGCCACTTTCCAGGTCTCCCGCGAGGAACTGACCTTCCAGGTTGGCGCCAACAACGGCGAGGCGATCAGCACCAGCATCGGCAACCTCACCACCAGCAACCTCGGCATCGAGACCCTGACCATTTCGGACAAGGATACCGCCAACGCTTCTCTCTCGGCCCTCGACACCGCTCTCTCTACCGTCTCCACCGAGCGTGCGAAGATGGGCGCTACCCAGAACCGGCTGGAGAACACCATCGCCAACCTGCAGACCCAGTCCGAGAACCTGACCGCTGCGAACAGCCGTATCCGTGACCTGGATATGGCCTCGGAGATGGCTCAGTTCACCAAGTTCCAGATCCTCTCCCAGGCCTCTACCGCCATGCTGGCTCAGGCCAACCAGATCACCCAGGGTGTCCTCTCCCTGCTGCGGTAGTAGTAACCTCCTGGTAGCCTAGACCTTGGGGACGCCGTCCCCCCGGACGGGGGGGCGGCGCCTTTTCCAATACCGCACCTCGAAAGATCCGGCCTCGTCATAAATATGGGTTGGATCGCGTGAGGTTCGCCCGGCGTCTGGGCCGGCGGAGTAAGGAGGGTTCCACTTGGATCTCGCAACGATTGGCGGCTTTATCGCTGCTATGGCCATGATTGTCCTCGGTGCCGCTCTCGAACACGTCGTCCCGAGTTCGATGATCGGGCCGAGCGCCTTCCTTATCGTCATTGGCGGCAGCACGGGCGCTACGATCATGTCCCACACCATGGAAGAACTTAAGCTGTTCCCGAAGGCCACCCTGCTGGCCTTCAAGCCGCCGAAGCTTGACTACACCACCATGATTGACTACCTGGTTGGCTTGGCCGACAAGGCCCGCCGCAACGGCCTCCTCTCCCTCCAGGAAGACGCCGAGGTGGCCGCCAACCCGCTTGTCAAGCGGGGCCTCACCATGGCAGTCGACGGTTCCGACCCAGAGCACGTGGCTGAGGCCCTGGAGTCGATGGCCGAAATGGAGAAAGAGGAGTACACCCACGCAGCCATGATCTGGGACACCATTGGCGGCTACTCACCGACCATTGGCATCCTCGGTACGGTCATGGGCCTGGTTACGATCATGGGCAACCTCTCCGAGCCCGACACGCTGGGCGGTCACATTGCGGTCGCCTTCCTTGCAACGCTCTACGGTGTGGCCTTTGCTAACCTGCTCTTCCTCCCCATGGGGGCCAAGATCAAGGGTGTGATCAAGCAACAGGCCAAGTTTGATGAGATGCTAATCGAGGGGATCATCGGTCTGCAATCCGGTGAGAACCCGCGCAACCTGAAGGAGAAGCTGTCTGTCTACGCGCCGCACGGTGGCGGCAAGAAGTCGAAGGCCGGCGCCTCGAAGGCTGCGCAGGAGGGAGCCTAAATGGGTCGGAAGAAGAAGGGCGGGGGTGACCACGGCGGCGGAGGTGGCGGCGGCCACGGCGGTGCCTCCGGTCGCTGGTTGGTTTCCTACGCTGACTTTATCACCCTTATGTTTGTTGTCTTCGTCGTGCTCTTCGCCTTCGCGAACATCGACAAGAATAAGTATGGGCAGCTTGCCAACTCCCTCCGCCAGGCCATAGGCCCCGCCGGTCCGGACCTCGGACCGATCCCGGCTCAGGGCCAGTTAGGCACCCCCATGCCGGTCATGCCCCCGGAACGGCCGGGCTACCTCCCGGACATCCCGGACTGGCCCGCGCAGCTTGTCGCAGAGGCCGAGGAACCCCCGACCAACATGGACCCCCCACCGGATGAACCTCCACCCGAGTCTGCACAGCCCTCCGACGACCCTGAAGACCCCGTCACTGTTGAGCCGTCCGGACCGATTGAGGCCCCGCCCGACGAGTTCGCTCCGGTGGAGGCCGTGCTGAAGACGCTCCCCGGGTTCCGGAGCGGCCTCCTGGCCGTCAGTCTGGAACAGAGCGGTCTGAGCCTCTCCATTGCCGGCAACGTCCTCTTCGAGCCGGGTCAGACGATCCTCAAGGAGGATGCCAAACTGCTCCTCAGTCAGATCGTTCCCACGCTCCAGGGCGTCGAGTTGCCAATCTGGGTCTACGGTACCGCCGATGAGCAGCCCGTCCCGGGGGGGCCGACCCCGGAGTATCTGGCGGCGGTACGAAGCGCCTCGGTCATCTCCTTCTTCCGCAGTGCAGGCCTGGACGCCACGGAGTTCGTCAATATCTCCCACACCGGCGGCGGGCAGAACAACTACCGTGTCATCATCGTCGTGCAGCGAAAGCAGCAGTGAGCCTGGCGCCTCATTCACGTGAATACCCAACCACCTCGCGGATGGCGAGGTGGTTTTCCTTTTGCTCCGAAAGGATCTTTCACGTTGTGCGTAACGACAAGGAAATCGGGTATTCTCACCTGAAATCCGAAGATTCAGGGTGCTAGTTCCATTAGAATGGCTCTCATGCCTTAAAATGGCTATCAATACCAGGGTGTTCTTCACTCAGTCATAGGGTGTCGGAACGGTGATCGCCCCGGTGTAGCCGGCACATCCGGAGAGGTCATCGCTCCGCAACATCAGCGCCAAGGATGGCGCAAGTAGGTGCAAGGAGGCATATCTGTTATGCGGATCAACACGAATATGGCTGCTCTGAACGCTTGGCGGACGATGACTAACAACGGTGGGAACCTGCAGAAGTCCCTGGAGCGTCTCGCTTCCGGCTACCGCCTGAACCGCGCTGCCGACGACGCCGCTGGACTCGCTGTCTCGGAGAAGATGAACGCTCAGATCCGCGGCCTCGGCATGGCGACCCGCAACACGCAGGATGCCATCTCCATGGTGCAGACCGCAGAGGGCGGCGCAGGCAAGGTCCAGGAGATGATGCAACGCATGCGTGAACTGGCTGTCCAGGCCGGTTCTGACACCCTGCAGGATTCCGACCGTGCCAAACTGCAGGAGGAGTTCGCTGCCCTGCAGGCTGAGATTGATCGCACCGCTGATACCGTCACCTACAACGGTCGCAAGCTGATCAACGGCGAATCCGGCGACCAGGCGCAGATCTCCTCCGGAACCTCCATCTCCAGTGCCCGAGTCACCGGATCACTCAATGGGGCCGGCGAGTTCTCGGTCACCGTCGCTTCCCTGGCGCAGGAGCATATTGTCGACACCACCCTGGTCACCGGTGGTGGTGGCGCTCCGGCTGCCTTCAGCTCCGCCACCACCCTGGCGACCGTCTTCGGCACCGGCCTCAGTGGTGACGAGAAGATTACCGTTACGCAGGGTTCCAAGGTGATCTCTTTCGATATTAACGGTGCCAAGACCGTATCGGAGTTCGTGACGGAACTGAATACGGCCCTGGAAGATGCCGGCATGTCGGCCCGGATCAAGTTCGATGACGCCGCTGACCAGTTTTTGATCGAGGGCAACTACGCTGGCACCGGGCAGGACGTGTCGGTTGCGGAGTCCAACTTCGACAACAGCGCCGCCTTTGGCTTCGGCCTGAACCAGGCCAGCGCCGACGCTACCTTCACGATTGTCAACAACACCACCGGCATCGCTCAGAACCTGTCCACCGACTACACCGTTAGCGGCAACGTCCTTACCGGCATGGCGGGTACCGACCTGGCCGGTGTCCAGTTTACAGCGACCACTGCTGGTGCCTCCACCCTCACCCTCTCTCAGAACAGCCTGAGCTTCCAGGTTGGCGCGAATACCGGCGAGGCGATATCCACCTCCTTCGGCAACCTTACCACCGCCAACCTTGGCATCTCCACGAACGACCTGAACATCAGCGACAAGACGGCTGCCAGCGACGCCCTCACCGCCCTGGACACCGCACTCTCGAACGTCTCCACCGACCGGGCGAAGATGGGCGCCATGCAGAACCGGCTGGAGAACACGATCACCAACCTGCAGACGCAGCAGGAGAACCTTACCGCTGCGAACAGCCGGATCCGTGACCTCGACATGGCCTCGGAGATGGCTCAGTTCACCAAGTTCCAGATCCTCTCCCAGGCCTCTACCGCCATGCTGGCTCAGGCCAACCAGATCACCCAGGGCGTACTCTCCCTGCTGCGGTAGTAGTACCCTCCTGGTAGCCTAGACCTCGGGGACGCCGTCCCCCCGGACGGGGGGGCGGCGCTTTTCCCATTTGGACCGGCCCTCGGGCCGCTGCGAAGGAGGGTTCACGATTGGACTTCGCGACGATCGGTGGCTTTCTCTTTGCGATGGTGATGATCGTACTAGGTGCCTACTTTGAGCACGTAACGATAGACTCCATGCTCGGCCCCTCCGCCTTCCTGATTGTCGTTGGCGGAACGATCGGCGCCACCGCATTCTCGCACACCATGGCGGAACTGAGGGGACTACCCGCCGCCACCAAAATGGCCCTCGTACCGCCCAGACTGGATCACGCCGGCATGATCGACTTCCTGGTCAACCTGGCGGACAAGGCCCGGCGAAATGGGCTCCTCTCGCTCCAGGACGATGCCGAGCGTGCGACGCACCCGCTCATCAGGCGAGGCCTGACCATGGCCGTGGACGGTCAGGATCCCGAGCAGGTTCTGGAGGCCCTCGAAGCCCTGGCGGACATGGAGAAGAGCGTAAAGATGCAGACGGCCGCCATCTGGGATACCGCCGGAGGCTATGCTCCTACGATCGGCATTCTCGGCACCGTGATGGGCCTGGTCACGGTCATGGGGGACCTCTCTGAGCCGGACAAACTTGGTCCGGCTATCGCTGTTGCCTTCCTCGCCACACTCTATGGCGTAGGCTTTGCCAACCTCGTCTTCCTCCCGTTCGGTGCAAAGATCAAGGGTGTCGTAAAACAAGAGGCTAAGTTTAACGACATGATCATTCAGGGGATTATCGGGCTGCAATCCGGTGAGAACCCCAGAAATCTGCGGGAGAAACTCTCGATCTACGCCCCGCTCAACACCGGCGGAAGGAGCAGAGCCAGGGCGGCTCAAGCTGCCGAGGAGGGTGCGTAAATGGTACGTCGCAAGCACGGCCATGAGGAGGAGCATGAAAGCGGTGGAGGCGGTCACGGCGGTGCCTCGGGCCGCTGGTTGGTCTCCTACGCAGACTTCATTACGCTCATGTTCGTCGTCTTCACGGTGCTCTTCTCTATGGCCCGCGTGGATTCGGCGAAATATGGGGCCCTGGCCTCCTCGCTGAAGTCCGCCCTCGGGCCCGCGGGAGCAGCTACTGGACCTGGCGGACCGGACCTGGGCCCAATCGCCTCCCGGGGACTAACCGGGACCCCCATACCTGTGATCCAGCCGGATCACCCAGGAAACCTCCCCGACATTCCGGACTGGCCAGCCCACCTGATAGGCCCTCCCCCCGAAGAACCCAGGAGAATCGAACCACCTCCGGATGAGCCTCCGCCACCGGTCGCCCAACCCTCAGAGAACCCGCAGGACCCCAAGACGATCGAACCGCCAGGGCCAGTCCAGGCACCACCCGATGAGTACGCCGAACTGGAGAAGGCCCTCAAGACCCTGCCGGGTTTCCGCAGCGGTCTCCTGGCCGTCAGCCTGGAGCAGAGCGGGCTGACGCTCTCCATAGCCGGCAAGGTCTTGTTTGAGCCCGGGCAGACGGAGTTGAGACCAGCGGCCCGGGAGATCCTTGGCGAGGTCATTCCCAAACTGCAGGGGGTTGAACTCCCGGTCTGGGTCTACGGGACCGCCGATGAGCAACCGGTCCAGGGCAGTCTTGCCCCAGCCTACTTGGCCGCTATGCGTGGTGCGGCGGTAGTGACCTACTTCCAGGAGCAGGGGCTCGGCGCCAAGGAGTTCGTCAATATCTCCACCAGTGGGGGCGAACAGGACCACTACCGGGTGACGATTGTGGTACAGCGAAGACGATAAGTGAAAGACCCGCCGCTATTTCCAGCGGCGGGTCTTTTTGACTCTTACCGTCGTTCGTCGACCAAGCGGGAGCGGACACCCGGGTTGAGAATCCGGGTCACCGCCTGCATGGATCTGCGGGCCCCCTGCATCTCTTCCGACGTGCCCTGCATGCTCGTCATGACCCGCCGGGCCTGATCCTCAATGGCCCGCTGCTGGGACACCAATTGTCGCAGAGTGTCGGGATCAGGGCCGTTGACAGCAGCATTGGCTGCGGTGGCCTCCATGGCCAACTTGAGCAGGCTCTCCCGCTCATCCAGCAAGGCTTCCAAGCGATCAAGCGCGTCATCTCTTACCGGTGGTTGGAGGAGCCGGAGGATCTCTTCTCCCAGGGCCAGCGCCTGCTCAACCGGACGAGGGATCCCGCCGGCCCCGCTAGCCAACGCGGGTACCCCGCGCGGCCCGGATTTGCTTCGCTGCCTCCACCCAGGCTCCGTGCATATCCATAAGGGCGGTAGAGACCTCCCTGAAGGCCTCCGCCTCCTGCTTGACAACACCCTGGCCCAGCCGCCAGGTCCAATACTCATAGAGAAGGAAGAGGTTCTCCGCCATCTCCCCGGCCTCGAAGTTGAGAGCGCCCGAAAGCTCCTCCAGAATTCGTTGTGCCTTCCCGGCGTAGTGGGAGACGTCAGCGTGGTTCCCCACCTCAAGGGCGTGGAGCGACTGGTCCACGAAGCGCCGGGCACCATCGTACAGCAGGGCCACCCGATCCTCTGGGGGAACGGTTTCCGCCTGAATGCTCCGGTACTGGTTTAATCCGTTCTGTCCGAACAAGGCTTTTCGCCCCCGTTTGATTACTTCTGCCCGGTGCTGTTTGTCATCATCTGACCCATCATGGAGATGTAGCCACTCTGTTGCTGAAGCTTTGCCATGGCCGCTTCCATGCGGGCAAACTGAGCTCGAAGTTGGGTTTCCCGACGGGTCATCTGCTCGGTGAACTTGTCGATCTGCTTCCCGATCTCGGACACCTGCTTGCGCAGTGCTTCGTCTCGAGAATCAAGGGCACCGGTGGTGGACTTGAAGAGGGTCCGGTCCAAATAACGGAACATGGTGGCTGCAGTGCCATCGTTCCGCTCGTTGATCTCGATCTCGGAGATCCGGGCAGGATTATCACCATACGTACCGGTCACGGTGACCCGCACCTTGGTTGCCTGAACCGGATCGATGGTCAGCGTCTTGAACGGGCCGGAGTGGTTGGTGACACTTTCGATCTCATGCCAGGACCCGTCGGTGCCGTAGTACTCGACCTTGAAATCCTTCAGGCCCGACGTACTGGCGTTATACGTATCGTTATCCGGTTGGTAGATGCGGATTTGCTCGATAGTCTTGGTGCCGTTCAGGGCAATGGTCAGGTTTTGCGGTGTTGCAGCGGTCGCAGCCACGAGGCTCTCCCAACCACCACCGGCCGATCCAAACCGGTCGGAGGAGGTGTCGCCGTTGAGTACATTTTCGGCTGCATAGGCAAGGCCCGCCGCGCTCGCAGAAGTCTCGGCGTCAATCGTGGCGCCCGCACTCGCCAGAGCCACGTTGTTCTCCATGGCACCGAAGAGCTTGGCTACGCCTTCGTCGTTCTCGGCTAGCATCTCCTTCAGCTTGGTCTTGTCCAGTACCACCTTGCCGTAGTCCGCCGACCCATACGCGCCGGTAGTGATGCCAACTTGGCTGAAGCGATTCAGGTCGGAAGGAAGCCCCGTAACGGTGCGCGAGATCGTGTCGCGCAGATTGATCAGAATGGACCGAGCCAGCTCTTCGCCGTTGAGCAACCCCTTCTTTTGGGCGTCGGCGTCGTACTTGGTCGCCTCTTTCAGGAGGTCAAGGGTTGCGTTCAACGCCTTTACATAGCTCTCAACCGCTCCGACGGTCTTGTCCAGATCTCGATCGATCGTAATGCTGGTCGTGGCCGGGGTAATGCTGCTGTCGGGGTTGACCGTGCCGGCCTTCTTCAGGGTGATGGTGACACCCGGCAGGATATCCGTAATGGTGTTACTGGAGCTGGTATAGTCGACCCCGTTCAGGGTGAAATCGGCGTCCTGTGCAACGGACAGCTCATTCAGTGTACCATCCGCCTTGACCAGACCGAGGTCCTTCAGGAGTGCGTCGCTTCCGGTGGAGTCGCTCAGTGTCATGGCTCCGCCGGCGCCCTGGGTCGAAGAGGTAAGAACCATGCGGTACTTGATCTCGGACCCAACCGGGACCTTGACGATCTCCGCCTTGACCCCGATATCGGTCGTGGCATTGATCTTGTCCTTGATCGAGTTGAGTGTGTCACCGCTCTCCACGGTAATGTTCTTGCCATTGATTGTCACGGTCTGGGGAAGAGGCGCATAGACGAGGGCATCGTTTGCGCTGGCCACGTTGCCGCCGGCTACCACATGGTAGGTGGCGAGCGTCCGCACCGACAGGCTGTGCGTCGTGGTAGATGCCCCAGAACTCACCGTCACAGAAGCGACAGTCGGATCAGTCAGGGTTGCGGCCCGAGCAGAGAAGGTGCTCGCAAGACGCACCCCATCGAGTGCGGATCGAAGCGACTGAAGCGAGGAACGCACCTGTTTCCAGGCGTCCTGCTTCGCCTCAGCCTGCGCCTTCTTCATCTGCTCGCTGAGGATTTTCTTGTTATCGAGGTTTAGGATCTTCTGGATAATGGCATCGGTATCCATTCCCGAAGCAAGGCCCCCCAGGCCCAGTCCACTCACTCACCTCAGCCCCTTTCCTTTGCGACTCTTATACCCGGCGGTCAATCAGCACGCCCAGGGCATCCGCCACCTTGTTGAAGCTATCCATGAACTCCTCGGGTGGGATCTGGCGAATGACCTCGCCGGAGTTCTGGTCGATCACCCGGATCACAATTCGGTTCGACTTGGTCACCTCAAACTGGAGGGTCTGGTTGAAGACGCGAACGGCCTTGTTCATCTTCTCGGCAGCGTACTCCAACTCGGCCAGGTCGGGAGTCTTCCCCTCGACCCCTGTCACCTTAGGCGCCGGCTGCTGGGCCTCCTTCGCCTCCGGAGTCGCCGCACCAGACTCCGGCCGGGGGACAATCACATCAATACTGTTCGATGCAGGGCTCACACGGCTGGGATCGATACGCATGTGCACCATGGCCTCCTTTACCGCAGCATGTAGTCAAGTAGGGATGTTGGCAGAGCCCGGGAGAAGGAGACCAGCGCTGCCTCGTAAGTCGTGCGAGCCTCGGTCATCTGGATCATGGCGACCTCCACGTTGCCGCCGGTGATCTTCCCCAGGCGCTCCTCGATATTCAGAATCGCCTTCTCAGCATAGGCCTCGTACTTCTCGATCTGTGCGTAGCGCACACCTAGATCTGAACGTAGCCGGTTGATGTTGTCGAACGCCTTGTCAAGTTCTTCGAGTCGGGTCGTTGTTACCGATGTGGCGTCCCCGCTGTTCAGCTCGTCGATCATGTCTGTGAGCGTCTTCATGAAGTCACCGCCGGCCATGAGGTCCTGTCCGGTCAGGTTGATCGGCACAGCCAGACTCGGGGCGATGTCCCGCAGGATCTGGTCGTTTGTCCCGCTGTAATCGACCCCACCAGTGGCATTATCGGCGAAGGGCTTGGTGTCGGTCGCCCATCCGGAGAAGAGGTACTGGCCTCGGTACTGGCCGTTCATCTCTCGCATGAGGGCGTCACGGACCTCCTCGAGACCACGAACCAGACCTTGTCTGGCATCGGGAGAGAGGGCGCCGGGGCCGCCGGCCTGTACCGCAATATCGCGAGCGGCCTGTATCTGTTCAAGCATCGCGTCCGTATGAGTCTCCGCCATGCCCAGCCACTCGCGGGAGTCCTGGCCGGTTCGCTGGGTCCGCTCATACCGGAGCTTGGCGCCGGACAGGTCCATAGCCTCAACCACCCGCTGCGGGTCGTCGGAGGGGCGCTCCAGCACTCTGCCGTTCACGGCGTTCTGCGCCTTCTGGTACTTCTGACGGAGCAGGTCGAGATCGCGAAGCGAGCTCGACATGAGCATGGAATGGGTGACACGCACGTCAGCTCACCTCCCTACTGATTGCCGGTGCCGTTGATCAGACGGTCGACCATCTCGTCCATGACGTTGAAGACTCGGGCGGCCGCCGCAAAGGCCTTCTGCTGAAAGGTCAGGAAGGCAACCTCCTCATCGAGGGAGACACCCCAGGCCGACTGGCGCTGCTGAGCGTTCAGGTCCTGGTGGGTCTTGGCGATATCTGCCAACCCCTGCATCTCACTCGCCTGGGAGCCAACCCAGCCAACCATGTTCCGATAGAAGGTGGCCGGGGTCTGCGGCTGGGACGGAATAATGCTGGAGGTGAGCATCTTCTTCTCCGAGAGGAGCCCGATCTGCCGGGCTATGGATCCGTCAGACGGCAGTGCGGAACTGCCGGCGGCGACCTGCTCCGGGGCCAGGGCTGGGTTCACGGCAAAATTGGCCAGGTTGAACGGAGCCGGCCCCATGACGAAGAAGTTGTTGCCGGTGGAACCGTCTAGCCCTTCGCCGGTCGAGTGAAGCGCGTTCACCTCGGTGGCTACGGTCTCGGCCATGGTCATGAGGTCGGTCTTCAACTGGTCCAACTCGCCGCTCCGAACGGCCAGAAGACCGCCCAGAACCCCCCGTCCCGAGAAGGGAATGGTCGAGAAGTCCTTCCAGGTTGGCACCGGTGGATTACCCGTCACCTGGAGTTGCGTAATGGTGCTGCTGTCGACGGCGGGCACCCCGCCGATCATCACCCGGAGGGTACCGTCCGGGAGTTCCTGCCCCTGAGCGCCTGTCAGGTAGGCCAACTGGTCCAGGGCGGCATCGCGCTGGTCGCGCAGATCGGCAGCCTCGGGGTCGTTCGGTCCCATGATCGAGAGCTTGCCGTTTATCTGGGAGATGGAAGTCAGGTGCCGATTGACCTCGTCAACGCGGGTGACCATCATCTCCCCGGCGCGCTGCTCCACCTGCTCCAACTGGGAGTATGCGGACTTCACCTGCTGCACGAAGGTGCGGCCGGCGGAGAGGACTTCCAAACGGGCAACTCCGTCGGAGGGATTCTCGGCCAGGGCCTGCCACTTGTCGAAGAAGTTGTCGATTGCCTGGCGGAGACCGCCATCCACCGGGTCACCGTAGATGTCCTCAACCCGGCTCAGCACATCGTGCTTCGCATCGTAAAAACCGAAGGACGAGGAGGAACTCCGGTACTGATCATCGATGAAAATGTCGCGAATGCGCTTTACGCCAACGCCTCCCGGCCCCGCCTCGGAGGGGGTGAGAATCTCCCGCCGGGTGTGGTTGGGATCGTTGGCACGGGCGATATTCGTGTTGTGGACGTTCATGGAGAACTGGGCGTACTGCATGGCCCGGGTTGCGTTCTGAAGGCCTGTGAAGAGGCCGGTGATCCGTGTGTTCACGGGGGAACCCTCCTATCAGGTGCGGCGGTTGAGCATGTGACCACCCTTGGCCCGTTTGCTCATGTCGGGGTAGCCCACTGACTTGCTCTTTCCACCGCCAAGCAGGATCCGTAGCTCGAAGTCGACCCGGGTTGCCTCACTCTCGATCAGGCTCTGGAGTCTCGCCTTCTCCAGGGAGATCTCTTCATAGATCGCCCGGAGTTCCTCGGGCGAGCCGTCACGCTCCGCGCTCTCCAGAGCCGAGAGCATCTCTTCGTGGCGTCGAGTCCCGTCCAGGAGGGCCTGATGTTCACCCTTGAGTACATGGTCGACCTGCTCTTTAAGCAGTTGAAGCATCTCGGTCAGAAGTGCCTTGGTGCTCATTCTTCCAACACCCGCGCCTTCCGCAGTTTTGCAGCCAGCTTCCTGGCCTCTACTTTATAGGAGCCCTCTTCAATCTGGGCCTTCAGTTGCTGAATCAACTCGGTTCGGACATCGGGCAGTTCGGTGAGTTGGGACTTGACCTCGCTGGCGCGGCTCGCCTTCTCCGAAAGGGTGACCTGGTCAACCTGGTTGGATCCGGAGACAGGGTTGGCTGGCTGCGAGGCCGGGCTAGGTGTCCCGCCACGGTAGACGCCATGTACGCCCTTCGTGCCATTCCGCTCGATCTTCACGTCTGCCACGACCCCTCTCCTTAGTAAGTGATGACTGAGAAAAATGGCCGCCAGAGTTAAACTCTCCAGCGGCCGATTACGTTCAATTACGCGGTGTTATCGCCGTTTTTCGCCCGAAATCACAGCCTCATCACTATGCCGTTACTTTGCGTCCCCGAAGGTTTAGGATCAACTGCACCTCGCCACGGGGCACGCCTAACTCCTGGGCGATCTCACCGGCGCCCTTTCCCTGGTCGGCCAGAGTGAAAACGGCCGTGCGAAGCTGCTGGTAGCGATCGAGGGAGGTGGTCTTGGCCGGGCTCGCCACCTCTGCGGGGGAAGGCTCGCTCGAAGCAGCAGGTGCCGCTTCGGGTGCGGTCTGAACCGTAACCTCGGGGTCGGGGGCCGGATGAGTCTTCTTGCGGGACTTCCGCTGCTTGGGGGCGGTACCGGTCGAAGGCTCTGGGGCGGCTTCCGGCTTGGCCGTCGACGAAGCCTTCGCCTCAGGCCCAGTGCGCTCCAGGGTCGCTGACTGCTCGGCCACGGCGGTGCGCAGGGCGTTCATGCGGCTCTCGACGTCGGTGGTCAACTCGTTCAGCCGGTCAATTCGCTCATCAACCCGGTCCAGAATGGCTTCTGCATTCATGGAGACCTCGGCTGCGAGCCGCTCCAGCCGAGTCAGTTCGGCATTCAACCGGCGTTGCCTGGCAGTGATCTGGGTCAGTGCATAGTAGAGGCCGCCGATCAGCACTAATCCAAGGACCAGATAAACCGCGGTCATGGAATCTCCCATATGCCGATGCCTCCTCCTCGTGTCTCAGTCGGTCTAGGGAACCATGACCGCCTTCATTCGGGCCAGCTTCCCACGGAGCCGCAGGATCGCCCGGCTGTGAATCTGGCTGATCCGGGCCGGCGAGAGGTTCATGATGACGCTGATCTCTTTGGCCAGGAGGCCATCGAAATAGAAGAGGGAGACCACGAGCCGCTCCTGGGCGGGGAGTTCGTCGATCGCGCGCTCCAACAGTTCGTCTCGCTCGGCCTGTTGGGCGGCATCGCCGGGATCGAGGGCGCTGGGATCGGCTAGCTTCTCCAGCCGGGAGGAGCCGTCGCCCTCGTCGTCGAGGAGGGCTTCATCCAGCGAGAGCACAGAGAGCGTACCGGCCTCGTTGATCCGGCCTTCCACCTGCTCAGTGCTCAGGCCGAGATGCGATGCCAGTTCCTCCAGGGTCGGTTCCCGACCAAGTTGGATGATAAGCGCTTCCTGGGCCTTTTCAACCTGGCGGACTCGCTTGCGCATGGCCGGTGCCCACTGCATGGCCCGTACCCCCTCGAGGCAAGCGCCCCGAATCCAGGGGATGCCGAAGGTCTCAAAGCGTACCCCACGGGCGGGGTCGTACCGGTCGACGGCTTCCAGCAGGCCAAACGCACCATGGCCCTCCACATCGCCCTGGTCAAAGTGAGACGGGAGTCCGACCATGAGGCGGCCCGCCACATACCGAATCAACCAGAGGTAGGTCTCCACCAGTCGATCCCGGGCTTCGAGGTCCCGGGACTGTCGCCAGCGCATCCAGAGTGCCTCGTGCTTCACGGCCATGGTCTGCCCTCCTTACATCGCGCTGGAGTTCTTTCGCCCAAACAGGCTACCCAGGCGATCAAAGAAGCTTCCGATTGCGGACTTGGGTTCGCCCCCCCCCTGCCCGCCGCCGACATTCAGCAGGCGCTGGGCAATGGAGTGGACGGCCTTGGAGGCCGGGGCGTTGGGATAGCCAAGGATAAACGGCACCTTCGTGCGGACCGCCTGCCAGACATATGGGTCCCGGGGTATGGTGCCAACGTGCTCCACCCTCAGGCCCAGGAAGTCCCGGGCGGTCGTGCCGATCCGTTCAGCGACGGCCGCGCCCTCTTCGGGGCGCTCCGCCTGATTGACGACCAGTTTCACGTCGATCTTGGCGTTGCGGTAGTACATCGCCTTGATCATGGTATAGGCATCAGCCAGGGCGGTTGGTTCAGGGGTCGTGACGACGACAACCTGGTCTGCCGCCAGGACGAACTCCAGCACGGAGTCGCCAAGGCCGGCGCCTGTGTCCAGAATCAGGTAGTCGGCCTCCTGCTCCAGCCGCTTCAGGTTGCGGAGCACGGGCTGTAGCCTGTCCGCCGACAGGTTGCCGAGTTCGACAAATCCGGACCCGCCTGCGATCAACTTCAGCTTGTTCGGGGTCTTGTGGATCACCTGGAGGATGTCCTTCTCGCCTCGCAGGAAGTGGCCCAAATGATAGGGCGGAACGGTTCCAAGGAGGATGTCGGCGTTCGCCATGCCGAGATCGACATCCATAAGAAGGACGTCCTTACCTGCCGCCAGTATGGCATGGGCCAGGTTGATGCTGACGTTCGTCTTCCCCACCCCGCCCTTGCCACTTGTCACGGCGATCGCGTGCATGCGGCGGGGCTGGGTCCCGGTCGCCTGGGCCCTGTAGGCTGCGGCCATCTCCCGCAGCCGTGTGGCTTGATCGAGCATAGCTCTAAGCCCCCATCAGGATTTTCGTGAAGTCAGCCTCGTCCGCCGGAATGATGTCGTTGGGTACCGACTGACCGTGCGTAAGGTAGCCGACCGGTGCCTCGGTTCGCAGCTTCAGGTTGAGAATAAGGCCGGGTGAGGTTGTCTCATCCAGCTTGGTAAAAGTGAGCCGGTTGACACCGAGGGGCAGGAAAGAATCCAGGGCGTCGAAGGCGTCGCGCGGGTTGGTATTGAGGGAGGTGACCAGGTGGGTCTCATCGGGCCGGAGGACAGCCAGGAGCTCGCGCAGTTCGGCCATGCGGGCCTCGTCCCGGAAGTTGCGACCGCCGGTGTCCACCAGCACCAGGTCCTTCTCCTTGGTCTCCAGCAGGGCCTGGGCTGCCTCTTCGGGCCGGTCTACGGCATAGATCGGCACGCCGAGGATGTCGGCGTAGGTCCGGAGTTGCTCAATCGCCGCAATTCGAAAGGTGTCAGATGTGATCAGGGCGACGTTCAGCCCGCGGTCCAGGGTGAAGTGAGCGGCCAGCTTGGCCAGCGTGGTCGTCTTGCCGACCCCGGTCGGACCGACGAGGGCGATGATTCGCCGCTGCCCCTTCTTCACTTCGATGGGGGCGGTGGGGCCGATCAGCCGCTGGAGTTCCCGCTGGAGGATGGCCCGGCCCTCGGGGTCATCGGTCCGGCAGATCTGACCGAGCTCGAGGGCGGCTGCCTCGCTCACCCCACGGGAGAGCAGGGTGTCGAAGACCTCCCGGCCGAAGCCGTGAAGGCCCATGGCTGCATCGCCATGCTGCTCCAGGAGCTTGGAGACCGCTGCTCGCAGGCCGGCCATCTCTCGCTCGAGGTTGGAGAGGGCCGGGGCGGCCTGGGCCACTGCGATCTGGGCCTGGGCGGCCTCGACCTGCGCCTGGACGCTGGCGTAGCTGGGCGATGCGGGAGCCGTGGCCTGGACTGCCTGAGCGGGGGAAGGGGCGGGGGCCTTGGTCGGAGGCTGGGGCGGCCGCTGGGGGGCCGGGGCGGGACGCCCGCCTGGCTTCATATCTACCGCCACCGTCAGTTCGGTCATCTCCCGACCGAAGAAGCCGAAGATACCGCCCACGCGCATCTTCTTGCTCTCGACGATGACAGCGTCCGTCCCCAGCTCATTCTTGGCCTGTATGAGCGCCTCGGCGAAGGTCGGGGCAATGTAACGCTTCACCTGCATCATGCGCGGATCACTCCTACCGCTTCGATCTCAAGTCTCGGATCCAACTCGGCGTACGAGAGGACGATCAACTTGGGGAAGGCATGTTGGGCAATGCGCCGGATGACCGGGCGCAGGTTGGGAGAGCAGACCAGCACGGGGAGCATTCCCTGATTGGCCATGTTCTGGCCCTCCCTGCCGATCGACTCGACAATGCGCTGCGCCAGGTGCGGGTCGAGGGCAGGTCCGCCGTTCCGCTGCTGCTGGGCCGCCAGGAGGCTCTGCTCCAGGTCGGGCGCCAAGGTTAGCGCCTGGACGACGGGGCCGATTCCCAGGTAGTTGACAATCGTACGTCCCAGTGCAGCGCGCACCCGCTCGGTCAACTGGTCGGCATCCTTCGTGACGGCGGCCCAGTCGGCCAGTGCCTCGAAAATCAGCACCAGATCACGAATCGGCACCCCCTCCTTGAGGAGGTTCTGCAGGACCTTCTGGATCTCACCGAGGGTGAGGAGCCGCGGGGTGAGTTCCTCCAGCAGGGCGGGATGGGACTCCTTGAGGGAGTCAACCAGCGCCTTGACCTCCTGCCGGCCGAGGAGCTCCTGCGCATGCTCCTTGATCACTTCGGTCAGGTGGGCGATCAGTACGGAGACCGGATCAACAACGGTGTAGCCGATCAGTTCGGCCCGCTGCTTGTCGTGAGGGCTGATCCAGATCGCAGCAAGCCCGAAGGCGGGCTCTGTGGTCGCCTGGCCGGGAACCTGCTCATCCAGCCCCCCGGGATCCATAGCGAGGTAGCGATCGGGCTGGAGTTCGTAGGTGCCAACCTCGATGCCCCGCAGCTTGATCACGTACTGATAGGGGGTAAGGGCCAGGTTATCTCGCACCCGGATATAGGGGAGAAGCAGGCCCATGTTCGTCGCCACCTGCTTGCGGACGGCGACGACCCGGTCGAGCAGGTCACCGCCCTTGGTCGGCTCCGCCAGCGGGACGAGGGCATAACCCAGCTCCACCTCCAGCGGATCGAGCGGTGCGAGGGAGACGCTGGTCTCGGGAAGCACGTCGTTGGTGATCGGCAACGGCTCGGCCTCCAACTCCACCGGGGCCCTTGCGGCGGCAATCATTCGCTGCCGAAGCATGAGACCCAAGGCCAGCAGAAACCCGCCGATAATCACGAAGGGAATCGTGGGCAGGCCCGGGACGAGGCCCATGAGGGCAACCACACCGCCGGCCAGCAACAGGAGCGAAGGATCGCCGCCCAACTGCTTGCCCAGCTCGCCACCGAGCCCGGACTCACCGGCGGCACGGGTGACGACGATACCGGTGGCAGTGGAGATCAGAAGGGCCGGAATCTGGCTGACGAGGCCATCGCCGACGGTCCGGAGCGAGTAGTGCGCCCAGGCGTCACCAAAGGTCATGCCGAGCTGCATCATACCGATCACAAATCCACCCAGCAGGTTGATGGCAGTAATGATCAGACCTGCAATTGCGTCGCCCTTAACGAACTTCGAGGCACCGTCCATGGCACCGTAGAAGTCAGCCTCGCGCTCGATCTCGCGGCGACGGGAGCGGGCGTCGGCCTCGGTGATCAGACCGGCGTTCAGGTCTGCGTCAATCGACATCTGCTTGCCGGGCATGGCGTCCAACGTGAAGCGGGCCGCCACTTCGGAGACACGCTCAGCGCCCTTCGTGATCACGACAAACTGTACAACGATAAGGATGAGGAAGACGATCAGCCCGACGGCGGTGTTACCGCCGATCACGAACTTGCCAAACTGGAGGATTACCTGGCCCGCCTCACCGGTCAGGAGTAGAAGACGGGTAGTAGAGACGTTCAGGGCAATACGGAAGAGGGTAGCGATCAGGAGCAGGGTGGGCAGCGAGGAGAATTGAAGCGGCTGGGTCGTGAAGATCGAAACCAGGAGAACGACTACCGAGGCCGCAATGTTGAACGTCAGCAGCAGGTCGAGCAGAAACTCCGGCAGCGGGACGATCAGCATGATCACCACGGCGATAACGGCAGCGGCGACCACGATATCGGAACTGCGGACTGCGGGGGCGCCGCTCGTGCTGTTCAAGCCCTCTCACCTCTGTTTATCAGGGAGTCTCATGGTACTCCTGCCGCTTCTGGCGCCGCAGGCTATAGACGAAGGCCAGGACCTCGGCGACCGCCTGGTATAGTTCGGGAGGGACCATTTGCCCTACCTCTACCGTTGAATAAAGAGTTCTTGCCAGAGTTCGGTTTTCTACCATGGGCACGTCGTTCTCTTTTGCGATCACCTTCATGCGCTGGGCCAGCAGGTCAGCCCCCTTGGCCAACACCTTCGGTGCGGAGCTCTCCTTGGGATCGTACTTGATCGCAATGGCATAGTGGGTCGGGTTGGTGACAACCACGTCTGCCAGGGGTACGTCCTTGAGCGCCTTGCGCCGCATGGCCATCTCTCTGGCCCGCTGGCGTTGCCGCTGCCGGAGTTCGGGGGAGCCCTCCTGCTCGCGAAACTCTTGCTTTATCTCCTGTTTCGTCATGCGTAGCGACTTCCGGAACTCCCAGTACTGATAGCCGTAGTCCAGAACACCAATCACCAGGAGGCCGATGCCGATCGTCTGGAGTGCGGAGACGGTCTTGCCGGCGATAAAGGCGGTGCCCGCCGGAACCCCTTGCTCAATCAGGTTGGGTACCGATGGGATCGTGGCCATGAAGTCCCGGTAGGCCACCCACCCGATCAGCCCCATTTTCAGCAGGCTCTTGAGGAGTTCAACCACGGTTCGCAGGGAGAAGATGCGGCTGAGGCCCTGCATGGGGTTGAGGACCGCCAGGTCGGGAATCAGTCCCTTGGCGGAGAAGAGGAACTGGGTCTGGAGCAGGCCGGCGACCACACCGATCACCACGAGGATCCCAACGAAGGGGATGATGATCTTGGCATAGACAAGCATGTAGTCCTGGAGAATATCACCCGTGTTCTGAGCGGTCAGCGGGGTCCCGATGGTGCTGAACCCCGTGATCCAGGCATCGCCCAACTGCTGGTAGACGCTGGGCCCCAGAGACTTCAGGGCAATCGTTGCAGCGACGAGGCTGAGACCAGCCATGAGGTCCTGCGATCGCGCTGCCTTGCCCTCTTCCCGGGCCTTCCGAAGTTTTCGTGGGGTTGGTTCTTCGGTCCGTTCCTCAGCAAAGAGTTGGAGGTCCAGTCTGGTCTCCCCCCTCGCAGGTGCCGATTGGGCCTGCTATGGTCGCATCAGGTCCAGCGTTTTGATCATCTCGGTATAGCCGGCGGAGAAGAGCCAGTTGAGGTGGGGAAGGAAGTAAGGGAACATGAGGAAGAGGAGCGTCATGCCGACCAGCGCCTTGGTGCCGAGGCCGAGGGCGAAGATGTTCATCTGGGCCACCGCCCGGTTAATGCCGGCCAGGGCCGCCGTCGTTAGCAGCATGACGGCCGTAAAGGGCAGGACGATCTGGACTGCCAGGGAGAGCAGGGCGGCGAACATGTTGACCACGTAAGCCGGACCGGTCCCGGTGAGCGTGAGAAACCCTGCGGGGATGGTCTCAAAGGAATCCGCAAGAGCCCGAATCAACCAGTGGTGGGCATTGAGGGTGAGGTAGACCACCAGGGTCATCGACTGGAAGAAGGTGCTGAGGACGGGCTCGCCACGCCCCGTGACCGGGTCCATGATCTGGGCCATGGTAAAGCCGAGATCAATGTCCAGCAGGGAGCCTGCCATTTGCATAACGGCGAGGATCAGGGCTGTCAGGAAGCCGATCACCAAGCCGGTCAGCAGTTCGAAGAGAACGCCCAGCATGAGCCACGCACCCTCGGTCATCCCGGGGTAGGCGCTGGCTCGTGGCAGGACGAGCAGGGCGAGGATGAAGGCGAGGGCGCCACGCACCTGAGCGGGTATGAAGCGGTTATTGAACACCGGCGATGTGATCATGACCCCACCCATGCGGCTGGCGACTAGCAGGAAGAGCGGTAGTTGCGCCAGGAACTGTTCCATGTGCTATCGCACCATTTCGGGGATCATCTGGATCACCCTTCGGGTAAAGTCCAGCATGGTGGTCAACATCCAGGGGCCGAAGATGACGAGGCCGACCAGAGCAGCCAGGATCTTGGGGAGGAACTGCAGGCTCGCTTCGTTGATCTGTGTGGTCGCCTGGAAGAGCGAGACCAGCAGGCCCGCCGCCAGGCCGAGGCCAAGGACCGGGGCGCCGACGAACAGAGCGACGCGGATCGCTTCCTGTGCCAGGGAGATCGCACCGTCAGGAGTCACGCCAGACCGGCCTCCTCTCTAAACGTGAAAGCTGTCTACGAGCGATTTGACTGTGAGATGCCAGCCGTCCACCAGCACGAAGAGCAGGATCTTGAACGGCAGGGAGACCAGCGTTGGCGGAACCATCATCATGCCCATGGACATCATGGCGGACGCCGCAATCAGATCGATGATGACGAACGGCAGGAAGAGCAAGAAGCCCATCGTAAAGGCGGTCTTCAGTTCGCTGATTACGAAGGCAGGGACGATGGTAAAGAAGCCGACATCCTCCGGACCGTTGGGCTGAGGTGAGTTGGTCACCTCGACCATGAGGGCAAGATCGGCCTCGTTGGTCGCACGCATCATGAAGGCCTTCAAGGGCAGCGCACCCTGGTCGAAGGCCTCGGTCTGGGTGATCTCGCCGTTCAGGTAGGGCTGGATCGCCTTTTGATTGATCTCGGAGAAGGTCGGCGCCATGATAGCGAACGTCAGGAAGAGCGCCAGCCCCATGAGGACCTGGTTGGGCGGAACCTGCTGGGTGCCCATGGCATTCCGAAGGAATCCGAGCACGATCACAATGCGGGTGAAAGCGGTCGTCAGGATCAGAAGGGATGGGGCGAGTGAGAGCAGGGTCAAGGCGAGGAGCAGTTGCATGGTCTGAAGCGCTTCGCCGGGTTCTTCGGCCGGTCTCAGCGGCAGGGCTGGGATCTCGATTGGCGCCGCATGGGCCAGGGGAGCGATACTCAGAACCAGCCCAGCGGCCAGGGCGATCCCGGTGAACCACCGGATTTTGCTACGCATTTGAGTCCCCTCCGGGCTTGTTCAGCAGGCCCCGCATCTTGTCCAGGTGCCCCCGAATGCTGCTCTCCAGACCGGCGAGGCTGACGTCAGGAACCCTGGGTTCAACCGCTGCCGTGACCTGCTCCCAGTTCTCCCCCAGGAGCGCCTCTGGCTCCTCCACCTTGTGAACCAGGTGGACGCCGCCGTCGGAGGAGCCAACGACCAGGACCTCTTTTCCCACGGCGACCAGCAGCAGGGCCCGATCCTTCCCGATCGGAACACCCTCCAGCACCCGAAGCCTGCGCCCCCGGTTCTGAAACCCCTGCCACCGGGCCATGAGCCGGGTGACCATGAAGGCGAGGCCGATGACCGCCAGGCTGGCGAGCAGGAACATGATCAGCCCGCCGCCACCAGAGGTCAAACCGGTCGACTCGCTCATTTCTCATGGCTCCCTTCGGGATTGACCAGTTCGGTAATGCGAACGCCATAGTTCTCACCGATCACCACGACCTCGCCCCGTGCAACGAGCCGGCCGTTTACAAGGATGTCGACCGACTCGCCGGCGTGGCGGTCCAGTTCCATGACAGAGCCGGCGCCCATGGCGAGGATATCGCGAATGTTCCGCTTGGTCTGGCCCAGTTCCACGGTCAACTCCAGTTCGACATCGGCCAGCAGGCCAAGGGACGAGGGATCAATCTGGGCAGCCTCCGCCTCCTCAAGGGTTGGGAAGACGGCGGGCTGGGGCGAGTCCTTCGCCTCGCTGGTGGTGGCGAAGAGGGCCGAAATCTCGTCCTGGCTGAGTCCTTGCTTCACCACAAATTCCCTCCTTCAATGACCTACTGGATTACCATATCGGTGACGTATACCTTTAGCACGAGTTCGTTGACGCCCTCGACCGCCTCAAGCCCGGTTGTGATTGCCTCGGACAGCTTGTCCATGCCCTGGGGGCCCGTGAGATCAGCTGATGACATGGATCGGATCGTCTTGACAATGACGTCACGAACCTGCGGGGTCATCTCATTCAGTTCTTCCTTGGCGGCTTCGTCGGCAACACCCAGGGCCACGGTCACATCGATATAGCGGGTGTTGGAGTCAGCAAGGTTGGTCACGAACTTCTTCAGTTCCAGGGAAGCACCGACCTTTGTCGCCTTCTTGGTCTCAGCGGGAGCTTCGGCGTGCGAGTCGCCAGTCGCAGCAGGGGCGTCTTTGGGTCCAAGGAACAGGTAGGCGGCGATGCCCGCAACGCCCAGGGCGAGAACCAGGACGGCGGAGATGAGCGCAATTAGAAGACCTCGACTCATAACTATCTCCTCACCTAAGCGTAATGGCCCCCCGCCTACCAGGGAACGCCGACCATCGGCGCCCCTGGGTCGGATCAGGGTGCATTCCTGCCACTACCGGCGCAGGTTGATCAGATCCCCCATCATGTCGTCAGCGGTGGTGACCATCTTCGTGTTGGCCTGGAAGCCGCGCTGGGTCATGATCATGTTGGTGAACTCGGCTGCGAGGTCAACGTTGGAGCCCTCCAGGTTGCCGGGGACCAGGCCACCGCGTCCACCGGTGTTCGGGGTGCCGACCTGCGGGACGCCGGAGGCGGGGGACTCTGCGAAGGTGGAGCCGCCGATCTTCATGAGGCCGGCCATGTTGTTGAAGGAGGCGAGGGCGATCTGGGCGAGCACCCGGGTGGTACCGTTCGTGTACCGGCCGGTGATTACGCCGGACTCGTCAATGTAGACCGAGTCGAGAATGCCCATCTTGGTGCCGTCGACCTTGTCGATCTGGACGGAGGACTTGTTGGTGGTGGCGGAGTCAGTGCTGGACTCGTAGGCCTGGGTGATCGAGCGGAAGTTCACCGCTATGTTCAGGTCGTTAGACCCATCAAGATCGAGTGTGATCGAGCCAAGCCCCATCTCGTCGTCCACATCATCGGGGTCGAAGTCGAGCTGGCCGTTCGGGGCGAATTCGAGATCCTCCGCCGGGCTCCAGCCGGTAGAACCATCGTAGTTGTATTGCCAGGTCCAACTATCGTCATCTGTCTTAATGAACCGCAGTGTAATCGCCTGTGGCCGGCCCAGAGAGTCGTAGGCGGTGAAGGCGGTCTCGTAGGTGGTGCCCACGGCAGCGCCGGCGTCCAGGTTCCCCTTAAAGGAGGCCTCGGTGCTGGCCTGGGCCAGGGAGACATCGCCACGGACCATGCGAATATCGGTAAGGGTGCCCATGTCGGTCCGGCCGATCTTGCCAGTGGGGTCGGCCATCCAGCCCTGGACGCGCATACCGTTAGACGGGCTGAAGAGGAAGCCGTCCGTGTTCCAGTCGAAGTTGCCGCTCCGGGTGTAGAGCTGGTTGCCGTCGGCGCCCTTCAGGACGAAGAGGCCGCTGCCCTGGATCGCCAGGTCGAGCGCACGACCGGTCATCTGGAAGGAACCATCATCCATGATTACGTCGGTCGACCCGACTCCCACGCCCAGGCCGATCTGCATCGGGTTGGTCAGCTTGGAGCCGGAGGACAGGGTCTGGTTGAAGACGTCGGTGAAGCTGACACGGCTACCCTTGAAGCCGGTGGTGTTGACGTTAGCAATGTTATTGCCGATCACGTCCATGCGGACCTGATGGCTCCGAATACCGGTAACGCCCGAATAAAGAGCACGCATCTCGTAAGTACCTCCCTGTTCCCCTTACTCAGCAGTCTCGTCCGACTCAGTAGCCGCGATGGGCTCAGCAACCTCGATCACCTGGTCCAGGCGGATATCGGTCTCCCCGAAGGAGAGCAGAGGCTGACCATCTACCATGCGCAGGGACTTGATAACGCCCTGCCCATACTGACCGTCATCGGTCCGGAAGAGGACCTCCTGGCCGACCAGGCCGAGTCCGTAACTCATCTGCGCCCACTTGGTCTGCTCGGTCATCTGCTCAAGGGTGCTGAACTGGGCCAACTGGGCAATGAACTCCTTGTCATCCAGCGGGTTCATGGGATCTTGGTACCGGAGCTGGGTGACCAGGATGTTCAGGAAGTCCATTTTGCCGAGTTCGTCGGGTTTCTTCTGCTGCGACGAAGAGGTCGACGTCTGGGTACTCGTTGCGTTGACTCCGTTTACGCTTGACACCTTGTCTTCCTCCTTCTATGCCATGGTGTCCAGGCGACCGCCCCGCCGGTGGGCGTTGCGGATCTGTTCAATCGCTCCGGCTGTCCGGGGGGGAGGCTGCACCGCCTGCCGGCTGCCGTTGTCGCCGCCATTCCGGCCGGGCATGGGGGCCTGGAAGGCATCCCGGCGGTCCTGTGGCGTCTGCTGCTGCGGGTTCTGGCCGGTGGAGACTTCGAAGTTGGCCAGGGTCAGGCCAGCCTGATCGAGGTTCTGCCTGAGTTGCTGGCTGTGGGCCTGGAGCACCTGGCGGGCCTCGGCGCTAGCGACCTCCAAGACCGCCTGGACCTCACGGCCGTTCAGGTGCAACTGGAGCTTCACCTCGCCGAGCCGCTCCGGATGAAGCTGCAACGTAACGGTGTACTCACCGTCCTGACTGTTGGCCAGGGAGCGGGAGATTGCGTCCATGATCCTGCCCGGTTCGTATCGTCCGCGCAGGTTCTCAATGCCGCCGGTGACGGGGCTGGGAGTCGCTGCATCGGGTGCATCCCCGGCGGGCGGGACCTGGGAGGCCGGGGGAATGGGAAACTTGTCGGCGTTTGGTGCGTCTACCGGGCGATGCTCCCCGGCCTGGGAGACCTCAGCGGCCCGCTCCAGTCCTCGGGTCTTGTCGGGATCGTGTCCGCGACCGTTCCTGCTGTCCGCCGGCGTGCCGCTCTCCTCGGTCGGTGGAGTGGTCGGATCAGTCGGGGCTACATCAATCGGGTCGGGGATTTCCCCATCAACCGGGGTGGATGGTCCACCGTCGGTCGGGGGGACCGGGGCAATCGGATCGGTTGGCGCAGGGGTCTCAGGGACCGGGGCCGGCACGGTCTGGACCGCAGTCGGCGGCTCCGCAGGCTGGGTCTCGGTCTGCGGCTGTTGGAGATCCAGCACGGTGACAGGCATCTCCGTGGTCACCGCCGCCTGGCCGGCCTTCTCGCCGGTGGCCACCTGTTGGGCCGGGCTCTGAGCACCAAGGGACTCCAGCGCCTGGGCAAAGCCGTCCTGGCCCACCGGTACGCCCTGCGGGTTGGCCTGCTCGGGCAGGACGCCCCCGTTGGTGGGAGTGATGCCTGGCAGTCCGGGGTCCCCCCCGACGCCGTTAGCGACCGGTGGGGTCTCGCCGTTCAAGAAGGGTACTCCCTGGGGTTGCCCGGGGGTCGCCAGCATGGCCAGAAGGGCGGCGAAGCCGGGATCGGCCGGGTTCCCCTCAGCCTTGCCTTTCCCCTTTCCAGGGGCCTGGACGGCGAACGGGTTCTTTCCGACGGGACTCGTGGACTGTACGGTCACGGCAGAACCTCCTTAGCCACCAGTCGGGTTGGTCACGGGCGGACTGGCGAGTTCACGCATGATCTTAGTAGCCTTAGTCGTATCCATGTAGCCGATAATCACCGCCGCCTGCTGGTCGTCCATAAGCCGCAGGATCTCTACAGCGGTCTCCGTGGGCAGGTCCTGAATGAGCGGTGCTGCTTTGTAGGGAGCCATGGCAGTGTACATACGGGCGGCACGCTTCATAGAGGGAGGGTCCGATGCGGTGGCGCCCAGATCCTTGAGGAGCGTTGGGATCTCCGCCTCTTTCTCGGCGAGGGCCTCTTCCCGGGCGGCCAGTTCGGTCTCCTTCTGGGCGACCGCTGCCTCCCGCTCTGCCAGGCTCTCCGCCCCACTTGGGGCCGCTGGCTCCGGTGTCTCGGGCGGGGCCGGGACCTCGGGCTTCGCGGTCAGGCCGGGGATTGGGTAGTACATGACCCCGACCGCTGCACCACTCAGGAGGATCCCAAAGATCACGAGCCAGGGGGTAATGCCCCAGGGCTGACGTGGCTTCTTCACCTTGGGCGCCTTGGGGGCCTTGGGGGCCTTGGGCGCCTTCGGCTTCTTGCCCTTCTTGTCAGGCTGCTGCTCCGCCTCGTTGGGAGCCGGTGCGGGCAGTGCACTCACCTACGCCCACCCCCTTCGCGGAAGATGTTCTGGGCCATTTCATCGATCTGGGCCTGCTCGTAGGCCTCCAGTTGATAGCGATGCTCTTCGGCCTGCCGCTCCTTCAGCTTGTCAAGCACCTTCTCCCGGCGCTCCGCCTCGGCGAGAAGCTCCCGACGGCGGGCCTCCTCCTCCCGGGCGGCCCGAAGTGCAGCCTGAGCCTGCTTCTCCCGCTCGACCAGGGCATCGTGCATCTGGGCGCTGAGGATCCACTCGTAGGTGATCATGCGCTTCTGCCGCTTGGCCAGCAGGGCCTGTTCCGAGGCGGCCCGCTCCGTTCGAGCGGTCTCCAGGAAGGCCACCGCCTGCCTGGACCGAAGCCGAGCTTGGGCCAGTGCGTTCTTGGCAAGCACAGACTCCCGCTGGCGGATGTTCAAAACCTTCTCCAGGCGAAAGCGAAAAGGTTTCATCAGGCATCCTCCCCGCAGAGCGACTCCAGGCCCTCCAGCGCTTGCTGCATAGTGCTTGTCTCATTGAAGGGCTGAATCAGGAACTCCTTGATTGCCGGCATCTTCCGGATCGCCTCATCCACGGTCGGGTTGGTCCCCGCCTGGTAGGCGCCGATCTGGATCAGGTCCTCCGCCTCCCGATGAGCGGCCAGGAGGGAGCGAAGCTTGCGGGCCTGCTCCTGATGCCGGGTCGATGTCACCTCGGGCATGACACGGCTGATGGACTGTAGCGGATCGATCGCCGGGAAGTGTCCGGCATGGGCCAGCTTCCGGGAGAGGACCACGTGACCATCCAGAATGCCTCGGACGGCATCGGCCACGGGTTCGTTCATGTCGTCACCATCGACCAGTACGGTGTAGATGCCGGTCACGCTGCCCACCGGGCCGGTGCCGGATCGCTCCAGCACCCGGGGGAGCATGGTGAAGACTGATGGGGTATAGCCACGGGTCGCAGGGGGTTCGCCTACCGCCAGGCCCACCTCACGCTGGGCCTGGGCCAGACGGGTGACGGAGTCCATCATGAGGATCACGTCGAGCCCCTGCTGATCCCGGAAGTATTCGGCGATCGCTGTGGCCATGAGCGCCGCTCGGATCCGGACCAGGGCGGGCTGCTCGGATGTCGCCACCACCACCACGGAGCGCTTCAGCCCCTCTTCGCCGAGGTCCCGTTCAATGAACTCCCGCACCTCCCGGCCCCGCTCGCCCACGAGGGCGATCACGTTGCAGTCGGCTGCGGTCGCCCGGGCGACCATGCCCAATAGGGTCGACTTGCCCACACCGGAGCCGGCGAAGATACCGATTCGCTGTCCCTGGCCGAGGGTGAGGAGCGAGTCCATGGTCCGCACTCCGAGGCTCAGGGGCTTCTTGATCCGCTGTCGCTTCAGAGGGGTCGGGGGGAGGCCGACCACCGGGCGGGAGGCACATCCGACCAGCGGGCCCCGCCCGTCCATCGGATTTCCCAGCCCGTCGATCACCCGTCCCAGAAGTCCCGTCCCGATCGGAGCCTGGAGCGGCCCGCCGGTGTTGTAGACGTGCCATCCGGGGCGGAGACCGTCGGTCTCGCCGAGCGGCATGAGCAGCAACTTCTCGTCCCTGAAGCCAACGACCTCAGCGGGGACCTGCAGGCCGTCGCCACGGAGCATACAGAGTTCGTTCAGCTTGGCCTTCGGACCGGCCGACTCGATAATGAGCCCGGCTGCGCCGGTCACCCGGCCGACGACGGGAACAAGCTCGGTCTGCATGAGAACCCGCTTCATCTGTTCCCAGGGGAGGGTCGCACTCACGACTTATTCCCCCCGAGCGCAGCGTTCAGCGCCGCTTGGATGCGTTGAGCCTGTTCGTCCAGCGTACCGTCGATCTGCCCTTGTGGGCTGGTTACCATATAGCTGCCCCGCTGGAGGCTGGGGTCGGGGGAGACGTGTAGAGTACCGGCGCCCAGTTCCCGCTCCAGGGTGGAGCGCTGCGCTTCGATCAGGGGCAGGTCCTCCGGGTTGATGCGCACCGAGCAGTCGGTGTCCTTCAGGCGGCGAAGGCCGGCAGCCACCATGCCGACGATCGACTGGGGCTGGAGCGCCAGGTGTCCCTGGACGACCCGCATCGCCGCGGCTACGGCCAGGTCCACCAGGGCGGCACCGGACTGATCGATCCGCTTCTGGACCTCGAAGCGGCCATCATCGATTATGCGGCGGGCCTCTTCCTTGGCCGCCATGATGATCTCCTGGGCTTCCCGCTCAGCGTTGGCCCGGATCAGCTTGGCGTCGGCCTCCGCCTGCTGGCGGGTGTTGGTCGCCTGTAGCCGGGCGTTCTCCGCCTCCAGTTGAGCCTGGGTGCGGAGCATCTCCAACTCTTCCTTGCCGGCGGCGATCCCCTCTTGCCGCCCCTGCTGAAAGCCGGCCTCGAGGGCTTTCTCCGCCTCGGCCGCCGCCTCCGAGAGGATCTGGGCAGCTTGGAGGCGGGCATCGTTCAGGTCATGAGAACCGCCGCCATGTGTGACATGGGCGGACTCTGCGGGTGGGCTCTTCCCCAGCGGCTGAAAGGTGGCTGCGGCCGGTTGGCGACTGGGCGAGAACGTGGGCCAGTCCACCTTCTTTACCTGAAGCCCTGCCGGGACGGGACCGGGCCTAAATGAACTCATCGTCGCCACCACCCCTGGCGATCTGGATCTCGCCCGTCTCCTCAAGCTTGCGGATCAGGGCAACAATCCGAGCCTGTGCCTCCTCCACGTCGCGGATTCGGACCGGCCCAAGGAACTGAACCGCTTCCTTGAGGGTCTCAGCCGCACGCTTGGAGATGTTGTTGTTGATCTTGCGCCAGACCTCTTCCTTGGCCGCCTTGAGGGCCAGCGGGAGGTCCTTGTTCATGTCCACCTCACGCAGCACACGCTGTACCGTGCGGTCGTCGAGCTGGACAATATCGTCGAAGAGGAACATGCGCTGGGCAATTTCGTTGGCCAGTTCGGGATCGTCGGTGGAGAGGAGACCCATGATCCCCTTCTCCGTCGCCCGATCGACCCGGTTGAGGACCTCTACCGCCCAGTTCACGCCGCCAGCGACGCTGGACTCCTGGGTTACGATCGCCGAGACCTTGCGCTCCAGGACCTTCTCGGCCTCACGCAACATCTCGGGCGAGGTGCGCTCCAGCGCAGCGACCCGCCTGACGATATCCGCCTGGCGCTCCTGCGGGAGACCGCTGAGGACCATGGCCGCCTGCTCGGAGGAGAGGTGAGCCATAATCACAGCCACCGTCTGCGGGTGCTCATTCTGTAGAAAGGAGGCCAGGTGGACCGGGTCTGTGCGGCGAACGGCATCGAACGGGCGGCGACGCAGGTGCGATGTGAGGCGGGTCATGATCTCTCGGGCCTTTCCCTCACCAAGGGCCCGCTCCAGCAGTTCCTTTGCGTAGTCAATGCCGCCCGAGCGAATATGCTTGTCGGCCGTAGCGATCGTAATGAACTCGTTGAAGACGGAGTCGCGCTCGTCGGGACTAACCTTTCGGGACTGGGCGATCTCGACCGTCAGCATCTCGATCTCGTCATCTCGGAGGTGCTTCAGGATCTTAGCCGAGCGCTCGGCACCGACATTAATGGCGAAGACGGCGGCCTTCTGCCGGCCGTTGAGCTTTTGATCCTTGTCAGCCAAGCGCTAGATCCCTCCCTTCAGCCACTGGCGGATGACCTCTGCACAGGCCTCAGGCGCCTGCTCGATCAACACGTCGATATCGGCGAGGATGTCGTCATCCATATCTTCCACGTCAATCGTGGCCCGCTTCGGCTTCCGCTTCTTGAGGACCTCTTCGAGCCTCTGGGCAGCTCCAGCCGGGGTGGTTGACATTTCGGGGGCGAGCTCGTTCCCCGCTGCGAAGGTAGCGGCTGTCTGTCCGGCCGGAAGCGGCTGATCGAGGCCGAGAGCGACATCGAGCGTGGTGCCGGTTGCGGCCTGTGCGGCGACGCCCGGCATGATCATGGCTGGCTCAGGCTTGCGACGACGGGTCAGGAAAGCGGCCAGGATCAGGAAGAATGCAGCCATACCAAGGCCGAGCGCCAGGGTAAGCGGCTGGATCGGTGCGGTCGGCTCGGTGACCGGCTGGTTGATGAGGCTCGGGGCGATCGGGGCGAAGGACATAGCTACGACTGCGACATCGGCAACGGCCGCACCGGTTGCGGTGGCCACCAGGTTCTGGACCTGCTGGATCTGGGCCGGGCTGAGTTCCTCCCGGTTGATCGTGATTGCGGCGCTGATCCGCTTGGGGATTCCCGCCGGGGAGACGGTCACCTGGTTGCGCTCGCCGTAGTCGTACTGGGTTGTTGTCTTGTTGCTGTACTCGTCGGTGGAGGCGTTATTCGTCTCGGTCCCGACGTAGACCGGCGGTGGAGTGGCCGTCGTGGGCTCGGTCGGGTTGGTCGTGGTGGTGGGGTTGGTACCGGTGCCACTGGATGTGGTCGTCGCCCCGCTCTGAACCTTCTCCTCGACCTTCGGCACACCCTGACCCACGATCCGCTCCTCGACCCTAGTGGCAGCCAGGTCAAGCTCGACGTTGACCGATGCGGCCACGTTGCCGGCCCCGTAAGCCGGCTCGAGAACGGAAAGGATCTTCTCCTGCAGTTGCTGCTCTCGCGCTCTCTGCTGAGCCAGGGCATCAGCGTCCACTGCGTTCGCCTGATCGGGATCGGCCAGCCCCTTGGAGAGCAGCACACCCTTGTCGTTGATCACCGTGACCCGCTCTGGCTTCATGCCATCCACGGTGGAGGCCACGAAGTTCATGACAGCAAGCACATTCTCCTTGGTGAGCGTAGCGCCAGTCCGCGGCTGGAGGAGCACAGACGCAGTCGGCTCCTGGCGGTCCCGGATAAAGACCGACTTCTCGGGGATGTTCAGGTTGACGGTGGCGTACTGAATCTCCCGGATGCGCATGAGCGACCGAGCGAGTTCGCCCTCCATGGCCCTCTCAAGATTGACTTTCTTGTCGAATTCTGTTGCACCAAACGATGTCTCAGCGAAGATCTCCAGGCCCACATGCCCACCTGAGGGGAGGCCTGCCTGGGCCTTCGCCAGGTTCGCCGCGCTCCTCTCGGTGGATGGAACCGTAATTGTCATGCCATCCCCAGTGACCTTGTACTGGACATTCAGCTCATCCAGCTTCTCGGTCAGGGCGGTTACCTCGGTCGGGTCGTTGGCCTTGTAGAAGACCTCCCACTGCGGGCGCTGCAAATACGAGGCCACCCCAATTGCGAGGGCCACGGAGGCTGCAAGGCCTATGGAGAGCCAGCGCTGCATGGGACTCAACCCGTTCCACACTTTCTTCAAACGTCCGATCACGTCGGACCATACGCTAGCCAAAGGTCTCCCCCCGGTGAATCAGGTGCCGACGAGTGCCAGCGCCCCGAATTAGAGCGGCATCCGCATGATCTCCTGGTAGGCCTCGATCACCTTGTTCCGAACCTGGATCGCCAGGCCAAGGCTCAACGTGGCTCGCTCCGAGGCGATCATGACCTGGGCAATATCGTTGATCTCACCGGTGGCGAGTTGAACCGAGAGGTCACTGGCCACCTTCTGATCCTGCTCTACCTTCTGCAGGGCGTTGTCCAGTAGCTGCGCAAAGGACTGGCCCGACTGCTCTGCCTGGGCAGGCGCATCAGACTTTCGCAGCGTCGGTTCAAGGGAAAGCATCGCGTTCAGTCGCTGAATATCCATCTTGCTCTACCGCTCCTTCAGGCCTAGCGGCCGATCTCAAGGGCACGCAGGGCCATCGACTTGGCGGCGTTGAAGGCCGTGACATTCGCATCGTAAATGCGGGACGAGACCATCATGTCGGTGATCTCCTGGAGCAGGTCGACGTTTGGGAGCCGGACCATGCCGTTGGCGTCCGCGTGGGGATGGCTTGGGTCGTAGACCTCCTTGAAGGGGGCCTGATCCTCCCGGATCTGCGCAACTCGAACACCCTGGCCAATGGGATCCGTCTTGCCGGCCTCCTGAGCCAGGACCTGCCCGAAATTGGCCGGGCGCTCCTCCATAACGGCGTAGCGCCGGCGGTAGGGGGTGCCCTGGGCGGTGCGAGTGGTGTTGATATTGGCCAGGTTGTTGGCGATCAGGTCCATCCGAAGTCGTTCAGCCGTCAAAGCTGAGGCGCTGGCCTCCATTGCACGGAACATCCGCATAACCTATCGCCTCCCGTCATGGATCACCAGGCGGAGCCTGGCAAAGTGATCGGAAATCTGTCGGGTCAAGGCGGCGTACCAGAGCTGGTTCTCCGCCATAAGGACCTGCTCCACCTCTATATCGACGTTGTTTCCGTCGGGCCGGAGGGTGGTCTCGGTATCCTGAACGATCTTCGTGGCGATGCTCTCCGGACTCTCCCCCGCAGCCAACGCCTTCGCCAGCTCCGACTCGAATTCGACCCGAGAGCGCTTGAAGCCCGGAGTGTTCACGTTCGCAATGTTATTGGCAATCACCTGATGCCGCTGCGAGGCGGCGTTTAGCGCGCTTTCCACAAGCCGCGTGGACCGATCATTTCCGATCATTCCGGTTTCGTCCCTCCTCTTTTGCAAGCCGCGTGCCAGCGGGCTACACCTTGCCGAGTTCCGTCACGGCCTTGCCCAGGGTTTGGTCCTGGATCGTCATGGCCCTCTGATTGACCTGGAAGGAGCGCAAGGTGACGATCAGGTCGGTCATCTCCTTGGCCAGTTCCACGTTGGATGACTCCAGCGCCCCGCCGATGACCTTGGTCTCAGCACCAGCCTGGTCAATCGCTAAGCGCCCGACCGTCTGGCCGTTGATCGTGAGCGTACCGTCAGGCGATACCTCCGGCGTTCCCGCGGAGATGTCAATCGTGGTGAGCTGCCCCGCTGCATCCTGCATGAGGACGGGATACCCCTCGGTTGTCACCAGTGTACCGTCCGAGATATGATGAAAGGCCCCGTTGCGGGTGTAGAAGGTCTCGCCATTGGGGCCCTGCGCCATAAAGCGACCGGGACCGTCCAGGGCGAAGTCAAGAGGCCTCTGGGTTGGCTGGAGCTGTCCCTGGCTCTCCATCGCGACCACCTGATCAATGACCACCCCGTTGCCCAGCAGACCAACCAGCGGCACCTTCGGATCGGTCGGATCCTCCATTCGCTGGAGGAGCATGGCCTCAAACTCTGCGCCGGTAGCCACCGAGCGCTTGAACCCCGCTGTGTTGAGGTTGGCGAGGTTGTTCGCCAGGACCTCCGAGCGGGTCTGTTCAGCCGCCATGCCGAGCTTGGAGGCGTTCATCCCTCTGATCATCCCGCCATTCCTCCTTTGTTCTCCTCTTCGGCAGCTGCTTCAGGGCTCCCGGGATTGACCTCATGAAGCGCCAGGTAGATCTTGATCTCACCAAGGTCGGTCGTGATCGGAACGGTCAGCATGTTGATCACTGAGGTCGCAAATCGAACGCCCGTCCCACGCACAATACGAGGCGGCGAGATCCGGCAGGGATAGCCCGATCCCTCCAATGTGCCAGAGGCCAGGCCGGTAATCAGGTTGGCCAGTTCGCCAAGTGCACTCTCTGCCATGGGATCGGTGATTGGAATCTCCGTGCCGGTCATCGCCTTGATCACACCCTTGGCGATTGACAGTTCCATCGCGTAGATGACAATCCCCTGCACACTGCCAACAACGCCCATCAGGACATTGACGGCGTGGAGTGTCGCGACTGCCTTTCGCATTTGCGGCTTGTCCGAGACGACGCTCTTCAGTCCTGCCTCAGAGGCGAGGACCTTCAGCCCCGCATAGACAAACGGGTTAAGGAACTCCGCTTTCATAACTCCACCACTTTGCTGGAATGCCAGTTTGCAGCCACTCGAGCTCCAAAGTCAGATCCGTCTAACAGTGTCAATGGCATCTAGACATGTCTAGACACTGTACATGGATCTACACAATGGTGTCCATCCGGAAATTGGACATTTGATCGGTTATCCTATCCCAACCCGTATTGTTTTATCTTGTTGTATAGGCCGGCTCGAGAGATGCCTAGGAGCTTCGCCGCCTTGACCTTGTTCCCACGAGTCTGCTCCAGCGCCCGGAGAATCGCCTCTTGCTCGGACAGACCGGGGATCAATAACAGGCTGCCTGGCGATTCCTGGCGTTGTCTGGCGAACTGGAGCAGTTCAATCGGAAGGTTGGCCGGGTAGATCGTCTCCCCCTGGCTGAAGACAAACGCGTGTTCCGCCATGTTCTTTAGCTCCCGGACGTTGCCCGGCCAGCTGTAGGCACGGAGCAGGTCCATCGCATCCATGGAGATGCGCTTCGGCGGAACACTGTACCGGGTGCAGAGATCTTGCAAGAAGCGTTCCGCGAGGACGGGGATATCCTCCGGGCGCTCCCTCAGAGGCGGAATCGGGATATTCACAACGTTGAGACGGAAGTAGAGGTCACTTCGGAAGAGACCATCTCGAACCATCTGTCCGAGATTGCGGTGCGAGGCCACTACCAGACGGACATCGATCTGCTGCGGTGACTCACCACCCACCAGATCGATCTCCCCCTCCTGGAGGACTCGCAGAAGCTTCGCCTGCAAGCCGAGGGGCAGGTCGCCGATCTCGTCCAGGAAGAGTGTCCCGCCATTCGCTTGCTGGAACTTGCCGCGGTGGCCCTCCTTCTTCGCACCCGTAAAGGCTCCCGAACTGTAGCCGAAGAGCTCGGACTCGAGTAACTGCTCGGGGATTGCCGCTGCATTGACGGCCACGAAAGGCCCGGTACGTCTGTTGCTCAGGTGATGTAATGCGTGAGCGAAGAGCTCTTTTCCGGTGCCTGTCTCTCCGGAGAGAAGGACAGTGGACTCCATGCGGGCGATCTGCTGGAGGGCCAACCGGGCCCGTTGGATCGCAGGAGAGACGCCAATAATGTCATCGGCGGTGTAACGGACCTGGTATGGCCCCCCTCGGGACCCAGAGGGACGGCGACCTCCCTCCGGCTTAGATACCTGCGTCGCCGCAGCCAGTTTCTCCCCGTTGAAGAGGGGGGCTGCTCGAAATCGAGCCTTCTCCACGGTCATCAACAGCAGTGGAGGCGGCGGTGGCTGTGGAAGGACGTCAAGGGCACCGAGGGTCAGAGCCCGCCGCACGAACTGGGGTGTCTGATTGGCCGAGAGTATGATCACTGCGGGAGAGACCCGCACGGTGCGGCTGCGCTCAACCAGATTTCGGCCAGTGCCGTCGGGCAGGATCCAATCGGTAACCACCAGGTCGAACCGCTCCCGCTCCATAAGGCGAACGGCTTCGGAGAGGGCGGCGACCGCTGTCACCTGGGCACCGGCCTGCTGAAGTGCCAGGCCGAGTGCGACCCGCTCGGTGCTCTCGGCTGTCACCAGCAAGACCTGCGGATTGCCCGAGACCACCGGCGTGACTCTCGGCGGGTGCCAGACCCGGAAGACCTCATCCATCTTGTCCAGGAGCTGGTCCAGGTGAAACGGTTTAGGCAAGTAGGCTGCAATCAGATGGCCGAAGGGATTTGTGTCGGAATCGGGCACATGCCGACCCGTAAGAATGACCGGGGGGACGGGCCCGCTTAACCCAAACAGGTAATCGAGCAGGTGGATGCCGGAACCCCGGGGCAGGACCAGATCCAGAAGGATGAGGTCGGGGTGATAGCGAGAGAGGGATGCCAGCGCCTCCGGGACATCCTCAGCGATATGCACATGATAGGTGCTGGTTAAGCCCTGTTGGATTATATCCGCCAGGTCTCTATCACTTTGGACAATCAGGATCGTCTTGCGCATGACACGTGTTCACCTCGCCTTGGATCGGCTAGCGAGGAGGACCGGAACCCTCCACGCGGCGCCGGATCAGCATAGACATTCGGTTCCCGACAACCCCCGGCACCCCTTGGAACGTCAGCCGATTGCCAACATAGATCGGGATCTCGCTGCCAACGCGCACATCGAGCGGGACGACATCGCCCACCTGCAGACCGATGAACTCTCCAAGGGAAATGGTGGTCTGACCGAGGATCGCCTTGACCTGGAGCGGGGCCTCCTGAACCGATCGGCGGAGCAGCGCCTGCTCCTGCTCACTCAGGTGGCGGGAATCCGCCAGCCAACTCTGGGGGGAGAGCTTGGACAGGACGGGTTCGACTGTGGAATAGGGGAAGGCGTAGGTCATATGCCCCATATGCTCACCAATCTCAACCCCGAGGGTAATCGCTGCGACTACTTCTGCCGGACCGCCGGTCTGGATAAAAACCGGATTGGTCTCCACTCCCTCGACCGTGGGCTGGATCTCGGCAACGTTCCGCCAGGCCTCTTGCATGGGGCCGAAGGTGTCCTGAACGATCCGCTGAATGATCCCGAGTTCGATCTCAGTCAGAGCTCGTTGGGGTTGTGTATCGCTACCCGGGCCGCCGAAGACCCGCTCTACAATCGCGTAGGCGACGTTGTGACTGAACTCCAGAAGGCAGACCCCCGGCAACGGGTTCAGCTTGAAGGAAACGACCACCGCGGGGTTTGGCAGAAGTTGGGTGAACTCAGAGTAGGTATACTGGTTGGTTGAGCGCACGTTGACCTGGACCCACGTCCGCAGACCGGCCGAGAAGAAGGACTGGAGGAGCCGGGCCAGGTTGTCGTGGACCATGACGATCGTCCGAATCAGGTCCTTGTTAAACTTGTTGGGGCGCCGGAAATCATAAGTCCTAACATTACTGCCCTTTGCGTTTGTTACAAGGGCATCAATTTCTGCTTGGCTCAGTGGGTTTTCCATGTCCAAACCCCTCCATACAGCTACGAACTGAGTCGAACGGGGATCTCAAGGAGTAATGTCCTGGCACTTCCGGTCATGCCTTGGGGCAAGTGGACCTGCTGGTCCGGGTAAGCACTCTCCCCGGGGGCGTTCGGCCACACAGCATGCTCGTCGTGCTCTTCGGAAAGCCAGAGGACCACACTCTGCGGCTGGGCAAGCGAGGGATGTCCCCGAACGATCACCCGTACCTCTGAACTCCGATTCTGTGCCATGCGGAGCAGCAGCTGGGTCAGTGCATGCTCGACGGCACCGGCCTCTACCATGTGGGCAGCGAGTTCACCGAGGCGGCTCTCCACCGTGAGGCGCTCCCCACCCCGATAGGTACGCAAGTATCGTGCCACTCGCTGGACCACCTCGTGGAGAGACTCCCAGCGGTCCGGATGGCGCTGGATTGCGGCCATCTGTTCCAGGCGAGTACTAAGGCTTGTCCCTTTGTCCACCAACCGGCTGAAGGCCTCGGTACGCTGCTGTAGGGCGGGTTGACCGGCCATGTCGCGCCGGAGCAGATCCACCTGGAGGGCAAGCTCGGTCATCAGGTTCCCCACCTGATCTGCCAGTCCAGAGGCCAGTGCACCTAGTTGGTTGCGGGCGGCCTGGTCTGCCTGGCGAGCTGTGCGTTCCTGGTCAGCGAGCATGGCAAGAAGGCTGATCATCGGGCGAAGTCGGTCGTGCCAGGGTCCGGGATCCTCATGCCCTTGCGGGAACGCAATGGCCAACGCCCCGACTGCCATGTGCTGGTGATAGATCGGGAAGACCCAGGCGATCGAGTCCGCCTGACCCTCCGGAGGTATTTCGTTTAACCAGGCCTGCCACGCGATCGGATCGTCGGTGTCGGGGAGGCCCGGAACGGCTATCCCTACCTGATCGACGAGGAGAACAGGACGTGTAGTGGGAATGGCGACCATAACGAGGATTCCGGCGGCCGGGAGAATTCGAGAGAGGTGATTACGGCAGGCCCGAAGCGTCGCCGGAAGGCCTTGCGCCCCAGCGGCAATCGCCTCGTCCAGCAGTTCACCCATGGCCGCATTGGTCGTTGCTTCGGCGGTAGCAGCAGACTGCCGGCAGAGCCAGACGAGGGCTGGAAGAAGCTGCCGCAGAGCCTGCACCCGTTCGGGGCCAAAGTGGCCAGGCTCCTCAGCAAAGAGCCCGAAGCGGCCAACCTCCCGGTCCCCCGCAAAAAGCGCTCCCCGCACAGCCGACCGAAGGCCCGACCGAGCAAGACTGGCATCTTCTCCGAAGGTACATGCATGGTTCAGGTCGTCGTGGACTACGAGCTCTCCCTTTGCCAGAGCCGATGCCTGGGGAGTGTCACCCGTCCGCCAGCCGACTCCGATGCCCGGAATCGTTACTGCACTGCCCCCCTGGAGAAGCAGTGGCTCGGGAGAACCAACCTTGACCTGCACGACCAGCAACTGGCAAGAGAACCAGTTGAGCAAAAGACCCGCGAAGGCGCCAAATGCTTCGGCAGGGCTCGGTGCGGAGACAAGGTGCTCGATGGCTTCCGCCATGTACTCGGGTCGTCCCCCAACACTCCGTGTCCCGGTCAACGGCAACGCCTCCATTGTTACCTTCACTTGCCTATGTCTGGGTATGTCTACTCCAAGTGTAGGGGAGGTGTCAACATAGTGTCCAGCGACATGTCTTTCCCAGCGACATTCGCGATGAAAGAGCAATTCCCCTTCTCAGTGTTCGTGAAATGCAAGGATCGTGCCAACTTAGTCCCACATATAGATTCTACTGACTATTGCTAGGATAAAGATACTAGTATCCGACGAGTGATACATGACACGTTCGTATCATGGTGAAAGTCGTGTCGCCCCCCTTGCCAGGACGCGACACGACTTTCTACCCTACGATCTGTTTCGCCGCCGTCTTAGCAATTCCTGCTAGTTGAAGGCGAAACTGTATAACCTTTTGTAGAACCTGCTAGCTGACGTAGCCAGCCTTCTCCAGAACCCGCTCCGCGATCTTCCGCTTGTGGCCAACCACGTTGGCCGGGGTGTACCGGGTGAGCCGCTTCAGCATGGAAAGTTGGGTCCGAAGAGTGTCGCTGTCCTCCTCCACCGCGGGCAACAGGGTACGACCAACGGTAGCGATCCGCTCGAACGCCTCTTGGCAGTACACGGTGGCGATCTCGACATGCAGGCCCGGCTTGCCGCGGCCTACGGCCTTGAGGGCCCGCAGCACGGCAGACTCCATAGCGAAGATCTCAATGGCGATGTCCGCCATGCCCATGAGCAGCTCCTGCTCGTTCTCCAGCGCCATCTGGTACTTCTGGACACCGAGGCCAGAGAGCATGAGGAAGACCTTCTTGGCCCGGTCGATCATGAAGATCTCCTGAGCGAGAGGCTCGTCAGATTCCTCGAAGGGGGTCAGCTCCATGAGCTCATCCTGAAGGCCCATCATGGCTTGCATGAGCGGGATCTCGCCCTTCATTGTCCGGCGAACCAGGGTGCCGGGGATGAGGAGGCGGTTGATCTCGTTGGTTCCCTCAAAGATTCGGTTGATACGGCTGTCACGGTAGGCCCGGGCCACCTCGTACTCCTCCATGTAGCCGTACCCGCCGTGGATCTGGAGCGCTTCATCGACCGTGAAGTCGAGGACCTCCGAGCCGAGGACCTTGTTGATCGAGCATTCGATCGCGTACTCCTCGATCCGACGGGCGGCCTCCCGACCGTCGGCATTGTGACCAAGATCAACCATGTTGGCGTCGATCAGACCCGCTGTCCGGTAGGCAGCGGCCTCAGAGACATAGGTCCGAACGTTCATCTCAGCCAGTTTCTCGCCAATTGCCTTGAACTCCGCAATCGGCTTGCCAAACTGCTTGCGGGTCTTGGCATACTCAGCCGCAATGGCGATCAACCCCTTGGCAGAGCCCACGGTGCCGGCGCCGAGCTTCCAGCGGCCAATGTTCAGGATGTTAAAGGCGATCACATGGCCCTTGCCGATCTCGCCGAGGAGGTTCTCCACGGGGACCTTGCAGTCCTCGAGGATCACCTCGGTTGTGGAAGAAGCGTGCAAACCGAGCTTGTGCTCCTCCGGCCCGATGGAGACGCCGGGGAACTCCCGCTCGACAATGAAGGCGGAGAACTTCTCGCCGTCGACCTTGGCGTAGACCACAAATACGTCGGCGAAGCCGCCGTTGGTGATCCACTGCTTGGTGCCGTTGAGAATCCAGTACTTGCCGTCCTCTGACAGCTTAGCGGTAGCCCGGGCACCGAGGGCGTCGGAGCCAGAGCCAGCCTCGGTGAGGCAGTAGGCCGCCACCCATTCACCCGTGGCGAGCTTGGGGAGGTACTTCTTCTTCTGCTCCTCGGTGCCGAAGTAGACAATCGGCAGCGTGCCAATGCCAGTGTGGGCACCGAACGTGGCGGTGAAGGCGCCGGAACGAGCCAACTCCTCCAGCACGACGTTGGTAGTCACCTTGTCGAGGCCCATGCCGCCATAGGCCTCAGGGACCTCCAGGCCCAGCAGGCCGAGGTCGCCAAGCTCCTTCAAGAGCGGCTTGGACATGGTCCGCTTGTTCTCCTCCAACTGCGGGATCATGCCGTGGACCTTCTCAGCGAAGTCCCGAGCGGTCTCGGCGATCATACGCTGCTCTTCGCTGAGATCCTCCGGAGTCACGACCTCAGTGGCGTTCTGCAGGGCGAGCAGATAGGCACCGCCCTTGAAGATCTTGCTCTTCGTCTCGGACATACCGTACGTACCTCCTTTTGATCGGAACGCTGGACAAAGCCGTGGCCCTGGGTAGGTGCACGAGTCAGGGTAGCGAGCCTCGGGTTAGGTCCCTACCCGAAGGAGACGCACCTGGCGCGGTCTAGTGCACAAACTCCAGGACACCAGCGGCGCCCATGCCACCACCCACGCACATCGTAACCAGTCCATACTTCGCCTTCCGGCGCCGAGCCTCGTGCATGATCGTCACAGTCAGGCGGGCGCCCGAGCACCCGAGCGGGTGGCCAAGCGCAATCGCACCGCCGTTCACGTTCACCTTCTCAATGTCCATGCCCAGTTCTCGAATCACCGCCAGTGACTGTGAGGCAAACGCCTCGTTCAGCTCGATCAGGTCGACATCTTCCATGGTAATGCCGGCCTGCTTCAGCGCCTTGGGCACCGCCGCTACCGGGCCAATGCCCATGACATCGGGGTCCACACCACCCACGGCAAAGGCCCGGAAGATCGCCATCGGCTTTACCCCGAGCTCCTCCGCCTTCTCCCGGGACATGACCACCACGGCAGCGGCGCCATCGGTGGTCTGCGAGGAGTTGCCCGCGGTGACCGTGCCCTTGGCCGCAAAGGCAGGACGGAGCTTGGCCAGTGCCTCGATCGTCGTGTCGCGGCGGACGCCCTCATCCGTATCGAAGATGATCTCCTTCTCGGTCACCTTCTTGCCGTCGAAGACCGCCTGCTTCACCTTGACCGGAACGATCTCATCCTTGAAGCGGCCCTCGTCGATCGCCGCCGCGGCCTTCTGGTGGGAGCGAAGGGCGAAGGCGTCCATGTCCTCGCGGCTGACGTTATATCGGCCGCAGACGTTCTCCGCCGTATGGCCCATCGAAATATAGAGCTGCGGGTAGGTCTCAACAATCTCCGGATGCGGGCGGGGCACATGCCCGCCCATCGGTACACGGCTCATGGACTCCACGCCGCCGGCGACAGCGATCTCCATCTGGCCCGCTGCGATAGCGTTCGCCGCGATGGCGATCGCGTTCAGACCCGAGGAGCAGAACCGGTTGATCGTAAAGCCCGGGACGCTCGTCGGCAGCCCCGCCCGAACCGCAGCAATGCGCCCAAGGTTCAGCCCCTGCTCGCCCTCAGGGAAGGCGCAGCCAAGAACGACATCTTCCACCATAGCCGGATCGAGACCCGGCACCCGGTTGATCGCTTCCTTAATAACCGTGGCGGCCATATCCTCCGGGCGCAGGGAGCGCAGGGTCCCCTTGGGAGCCTTGCCCTGTGCCAGGCGGGCGCCACTTACGATGACGACTTCACGCATCTTCCGCCCACCTCCTTAGTTCCGCAGCGGCTTGCCGGTCTTGAGAATGTGTGCCATACGGGCCTGGGTCTTCTTCTGCTTCAGGAGGCTGAGGAAGGCCTCACGCTCCAGGTCAAGCAGGAACTGCTCCGTGACGTAGGTGCCACCCGAGGCCTTGCCGCCGGTGAGCACGTAGGCCAGCTTCTTGCCGACGAACATGTCGTACTCGCTGATCCAGCCGGAGAGCAGCATGTTGTAGAGACCCAGCTCCAGCACGGCCCGACCCTCGGGACCGACCACGGGGATCATCGCCCGCTGGGGCGGCTTGTAGCCGGCACGGTCCATCTCCAGGACGGCCTGCTTCGCTTCATATAACTGATGGTCCTTGTTGACCACGATCCGGTCGGTCTTCTTCAGGTAGCCCAGAGCCCGGGACTCGTGGGCGCTGGTGCCGACCTTGGCCATGCCGACCGTCTCGAACACCTTGTTGATGATGGGCTGCAGATCGAGGCCAGTACCGGCTGCCATCTGCGCGGCGCCGCCGAGGCCGCCGCCCGATGCGGGCAGGCCGTCCATGGCACGGATCAGCATCTCCTTGTTGCCGCCGGCGCCCGGGATCAGGCCCACGCCGACCTCGACCAGGCCGATATACGACTCCGCCGCCGCCACGATCATGTCAGAGGCCGCAGCCAGCTCAAATCCACCGCCGAGGGTGAGGCCAAAGGGAGCAGCGACGACGGGCTTGGGGGCGTACTTCAGGTTCATGAACGCGTTCTGGAACTGGCGGGCAAGGATCTCGATATCCTCCCACTCCTCGTCCTGCGCCTCCATGAGCATCATGGCGACGTTGGCGCCCACCGAGAAGTTCTCCGTCCGGGCACCGATCACCAGGCCCCTCCACTGCTCCTTCTGAAGTTCCTCGGCAGCAACCTTGCACATGGCGATGATATCGTTGCCGATGGCGGTCTTGGGCGAGTGGGTCTCCATAAGGAGGACACCATCCCCCATATCGATGAGCGACGCACCCTTCTTCTCCTTGATGACCTTCCCGGTCTCGCGCAGCGACTGGATGTCGATCACCCGCTCACTGACCGGAACCGGCTGGTACTCACCGTTCACCAGGTGGAAGGAGCGTCCGCTCTCCCGCCTGTAGAAGCCGCCCTTGGCCGCCGCCTCCTTAACCCAAGCGGGTACAGCATGACCCTCTGCCTCCATGCGGGCGACCGATTCCGCCACGCCGATGGCGTCCCAGGTCTCGAAGGGACCCATCTCCCAGTTGTAGCCCCACTTCATGGCGTTGTCGACGGCGACCACATCATCTGCGATCTCGCCCATCTTCTCGGCGGCGTAGAGCAGGGTCCGCTTAGTGACGGTCCAGAGGAACTCACCGGCCTTGTCCTTGGCGTTGACCAGCATCTTCACGCGGGCCTTCAGGTCAGGAGTCGCCTTGGCCTGCTCCAGGGAGGCGTAGTTCCCTTTCTTGCGGGGCCGGTACTCCATAGACTCCAGGTCCAGAGTCAGGATCTGGCTGCCGTCCTTCTTGAAGAAGCCCTGCTTGGTCTTCTGGCCGAGCCAGCCCCGTTTCACCATCTCCCGAATCTTCTCGGGGACGGTGAACATGGCAGCATCCGCCGGATCGGGGATCGTCGCCTTGCAGTTGTCAGCCACGTGGCAGAAGGTGTCAATTCCGACCACATCCAGCGTGCGGAAGGTGGCGGACTTCGGCCGACCGATCGCCTTGCCGCTCATCGAGTCGACCTCGTCGGGTCCGAGGCCGAGGCGGAACATCTCCTCGAAGGTGACCATCATGCCGTAGGTGCCGATCCGGTTGCCAATAAAGTTCGGCGTGTCCTTTGCCATGACGATGCCCTTGCCCAGGACCCGCTCGCCGAACTCGCTAATGAAGGCGGTTACAGCGGGATCGGTTTCCGGGGTCGGGATGATCTCGAGAAGCTTCATATAACGAGGCGGGTTGAAGAAGTGGGTACCCAGGAAGTGCTTTCGGAAGCTCTCCGGGGTCCCCTCGACCATCTTCTCGATCGAGATGCCGGATGTGTTAGAGGAGACAATCATGCCTGGCTTGTGGAAAGCGGCGACCTTCTTCCACAGGTCCTGCTTGATCTGCAGGTTCTCGATAATCGCCTCGACCACCCAGTCGCACGAGGCAATCTGGGCCAGGTCGTCCTCGAAGTTGCCAGGCGTGATCAGTTCGAGCGCTTCCTTCACATAGACCGGCGAGGGCTTCAGGGTCGCGAGCTTCTGGATTGCCCCGGCCGCAAAGCGGTTGCGGACCGCCTTGGACTCGGAGGTGAGGCCCTTCTTGGCCTCGTCTGGGGTCACTTCCTTGGGTACGATGTCCAGCAGCAGCGTCGGGATTCCCACGTTCGCCAGGTGTGCGGCAATCTGCGCACCCATAACGCCCGCACCCAACACCGCCACCTTCCGGATCGCCATCGGCATACGTTTCGCCTCCCCATGATTCGTTCGCTATCCAAACGTTCGGTAGGTGGAAGTCGAAGTCGTTTTCGGAACCCACCACGGATTACACAGATTTTTACGGATTTCACAGATTCGAGCATACTACTTAATATGTCCTTAATCCGTGTAATCGCTGGTTTAATCCGTGTAATCCGTGGAATGTCTTGAAACGACCTAACCCAGCAGTGATTTGAACTCCTGCGTGAGGAGCGGCACGATCTCGAAGAGGTCACCCACGATCCCGTAGTCAGCGACCTTAAAGATCGGGGCTTCGGGGTCCTTGTTAATGGCGACGATCACCTTGGAGGCGCTCATGCCGGCCAGGTGCTGGATCGCACCTGAGATACCGCAGGCGATGTAGAGGTCAGGGGTGACCGTCTTGCCGGTCTGCCCGACCTGCAGGGCATAGTCGCAGTAGCCGGCATCAGCAGCGGCACGGGAGGCGCCCACACCAGCACCCAGCACCTCAGCCAGCTCGTAGAGCGGCTGGAAGCCATCGGCCGACTTCACGCCACGACCTCCGGCCACGACGATCTTGGCCGAGGTAAGATCAACGCCTGTCGCGGCCTTCCGGACGATCTCCTTGATCACTGTACGCAGGTCGGTAGCCGGGGCGGCCATATCGGCCACCTCGCCGCTCCGGGAACCGTCCGCCTCAAGGGCGGGAAGGTTGTTCGGGCGAATGGTCGCCACGATCACACCTTCTTTAACCACCTGGGTGACGAAAGCCTTACCGGCATAAATCGGGCGGGTGAAGACGATGTTGCCACCCTCGAGCTTCACATCAATCGCGTCGGAGACCATGCCAGCGGCATTCCGCATGGCGAAGCGGGGACCCAGGTCACGACCGATGCCCGTGTGGCCCAGAAGGACCACATCGGCCTTCGCCTCCAGCGAGACGTTGTGCAGGGCTCCCAGCCACCCCTCGGGGGTGTACTCCTTCAAGTGGTCGCCCTGCACCGTGATGACCTTGTCGGCACCCCGGGCAATCAGATCCTGGGCGAACTCAGAGCCTTGGCCGATCAGCGCAGCGGTAACACTGCCGCCCTCAGCCACGGCGCGGCCGGCGGCAATGCACTCGAATGAGACAGGGCGCAAAGCGCCGTTGCGGACCTCAGCCAGGACAAGAACGTTACGTGCCATGTTGTTGCGCCCTCCCTTAGACTACCTTGGCTTCGCTGCGGAGCAGGCGGACCAGTTCCCTGGCCTGCTCGGCGGCATCGCCCTTGATGATCTTGTTCAGGCGGTTCTGCTCGGCCTGGAAGACCGAGGTGACCTCCATGCGAGCGGATACGTCAACCCCGAGTTCGCTGACCGAAACCCGCGCAATCGTCTTCCGTTTCGCCTTCATGATGCCGGGGACCGATGGATAGCGAGGCTCATTCAGCCCCTGCTGGGCGGTGACCAACGCCGGTACGGGAACCTCGACCACCTCGGTGTCGCCCTCGGCGTCGCGATGGACGGTCACCTTGCCGTCACCTACCTCAAGCTTGAGGGCAGCGGCCACGTGTGGCAGGTTCATCGCCTCTGCGAAGCGGACCGCAGTCTGACCGGCACCGGTGTCAACCGAGACGTTGCCGGCAAGGACCAGTTCGAAGGACCTGGTCTTGGCCCAGGCGGCCAGAAGGCTGGCAATCACCAACTCATCGGCCCCGCTCGGAGCCTCGATCAGGGCCGCCTCGTCAGCACCCATAGCCAGCGCCCGGCGAAGCGCCTCCTCCACCCGGTCCCCACCGACGGAGACCACCGTTACCGTGCCCCCTCGGGCCTCGCGGATCTTCAGCGCCTCCTCGACGGCGTACTCGTCGTACGGGTTGATTACGAGCGTCACGTCATCTTCGAGGATCCGGCCGTCCTTGACGGTCACCTTCGCTTCCGTGTCAAACGTCTGCTTCAGAAGCACCAGGATTTCCATGCTCCCTCTAGCCTCCTTCTGTATGATGGATCACGCCGTTTGCGATCAGTGTGAAAGTCGGCTCCGCCAGCGCTTCCAGGTCGAAGTGGAAGCCGGACAGAACCCAGGCCGTCACCGTCTGATCCAGCGTGCCATAGATCAGGTTTCGGATCTGTTTGCCGGGAATGTCACGGACAAACAGGCCGGTGGCCTGACCTTCTTCGATGATCTCGTCGAGTACCTGAAACCAGCCCTTCATTAACTCACTGATCTGCTGCTGAACCCCTGTATCCGCCTGGCGCATTTCGATCTGGGTGACTGCAGCCAGGTGGCGGCATCGGCCCAAGGAGATGAAGTGCTGATGCACCACCCGCCGAAGCTTCTCCGCAGGACCGGATGCCGCACTTGCGGCCGCCCGCGATTCGGTCACCAACATCTTCAGCCGCTCCCGAAAGAGGCAGACCAGCAGGTCTGGCTTGTTCTTGAAGTAGAGGTAGACGGTACCCGCCGCGACCCCAGCCTCCTTCGCAATGCGGGAGATCTGGGCGTTGTGGTATCCCTGTTGGGCGATAACCAACTGAGCGGCATCGAGGATTGCAGCATACTTATCGCCGCTCTTGGCAGCCACTAACCCACCTCCTTCTGAGCCCCTCCTGCTGCCTTCTCCTCTTCGAGAAGGACACGACGTAAAACCTTCCCGACTAGTGACTTTGGCAACTCTGTTCGGAATTCTACGAGTCTCGGGACCTTATACGCAGCGAGATTCTGCCTGCAGAACTCCTTCACCTCGGCAGCGTCAAGCGTGTAGCCATCCTTGGGGACAATGAATGCCTTCACTGTTTCACCCCGGTATTCGTCGGGGACCCCGACCACAGCCGCTTCCTTAATGCCTCGGTGCAGGTAGAGGACCTCCTCCACCTCGCGCGGGTAGATGTTGTAGCCGCCGGCGATGATCATGTCGTTCTTCCGATCGGCTATGTAGAAGTAGCCTTCTTCATCCATGCGGGCCATGTCACCCGTGTGCAGCCAGCCGTCCCTCAGGGTAACGGCAGAGGCATCGGGGCGATTCCAGTAGCCCTTCATAACCTGCGGGCCCCGGACCAGCAGTTCCCCGACCTCGCCTGGCGGCACCTCGTCACCGGTCTCAGGATCCACGATCCTGCACTCGGTGTCCGGCCACGGAACGCCAATCGAGCCTTCCTTCCGCCGCTCCCAGATTGGGTTCGCGTGGGTAACCGGTGAGGCCTCTGTCAGGCCGTACCCCTCCACCAGACGTCCGCCGGTCAACTGCTCGAAGGTCGTCTGCACCTCAACAGGCAGGGGGGCCGCTCCCGAGATGCATGCATCAATCGAATCAAGCTTGTAGTCCCTGGCACTCGGCAGGTGGTTAATGGCCACATACATCGTTGGAGCACCGGGGAAAATCGAGGGGCGATACTTCTGGATCAGCTTCAGCGTCTCTTTGGGTTCAAACTTCGGTTGGAGGACCAGAGTGCCACCCAGGTGCACACCGAGGTTCATGATTGTGGTCATGCCATAGACGTGGAAGAAGGGAAGTGAAGCCATGATCACCAGATCCCTGCCACGCTTCGCCCTGTAGAGCCAGGACTCGGTCTGCTTCACATTCGCAACCAGGTTCCGGTGCGTCAACATGCAGCCCTTTGCCAGGCCTGTTGTGGCTCCCGTGTACTGGAGAAGCGCCAGGTCCTCGGTCGGATCCAACCTCACCGGCTTCTCCAGTGGCGGGTTCTGGAGGAGATCGGACCAGCGCATACGTCCATGTGTATATGGAATCTTGGGGGGCTTCAGTTTTAGGGGGGCGACCCATTTCGTCGGGATCGGCATGTACTCCGGCATAGATGTGTAGACCACATGCGGGACATCCAATTGGCTTACCTTCGGAAAGGTCAGGTCGAGTGCGATCATGACTCGGGCACCACTATCTGATATCTGGTGCTTCAACTCTCGTGGCATGTACATGGGATTGACCTGGACCACAACGGCGCCGGCCATAAGGGTACCGTAATAGGCAACCACGGCCTGCGGGCAGTTCGGCAACATAATCGCAACACGATCGCCCTTTTTCACGCCAAGGTTGATCAATCCGGTGGCCAGTCGACGTGCTTGTTCATGGAGCTCACGGTAGGTGAGTTTCGCCCCGTAGAAAATGGTGGCTGTCACGTCTCCGTGTCGCAGCGCCGCATTCTCCAGCAGGTTGTAGAGGGCCGTCTCCTCGTAGGTAAGTGCGGGTGGTACCTCCTTCGGATAGGCCTTCAGCCAGGGCTTATCGGCATACGAGACTGCCACGTTTAAACCTCCCCCCAAGAGTAATCCGAGATCCCCGGCGTCATGTGTCCACCAGCGACCTCTATTCTGAATGAATAGCCATTCACTCGGACTAACGTATTCTGATTGTAGCTCAATAAGTCCTTCTTCTTCTCCCTCGAATCACAAGTTATTTGTTTCACAAGTCAGACCTTGTGAATAATTGAACACACGCGTGAAAAAGGGCCATGAACGGCATGTCCGTTCATGGCCCAACAGGTTTTCCCATGTCACGCGCTCTCTGGATGGATCAACTGGTTGGGGCAGACAGAAGCACAGGACTGACAGAAGATGCAGGCGGTCAGATCTACTCGCCACATGCGGTTGTGATACTGCAGCGCTCCTGTGGGGCAGGCGGCCACACAGAGCAGACAGTCTCCACAAGGACGAATCTCCTCTTCTTGCGTGCGAACCTGATCCTTAGCGGGAACAGCATTCCGTGAAAAGGGCCAGAGCGCCGACACAGTTGACCACCTCCTCTCCCCAGTCTTCGCTCTCAGCGTACCATTGGGAGAGTAAATCGTCATGAGCGGAAGGTCTCGAAGAAAGCAGTAGGGCGCGAGCCCGGTCGGTGTCAGGTCAAGGTCGTAGGTATCCGTATCAAGGTGCAAAAAGCGCCCTCAGCCAAACCCAGGCTGAGGGCGCGATCCGATGGGGCATTACGATTCGATCGACGGAAGAGACGCACCCATTCGCCGACTTACAACCGGATGCTGCCGATTTAACAGGTATCCGCTTTCACTGTCCGGTGTCGTGCTGTGACTCAGGATCTGATGGTGAATCAACAATTGTAGCCATTCGCTACTCCCGAAAGCTACCCGCTCCTGGGCTTCATCCAGGGCGGTCTCCAGGTCCCGGGCCGGGGCCACGTCTCGCCCGTTGTACAAACCAAAGAGGATATCGAGGACATCGTCCCGCATGGCCAGCGTCTCCTCAACCAAGGGGTGGTGCGCGTCAATATACGCACCTGTTGTCGGGCGAACGCCGTACTGGTTCGGCTGCTGACGAATCAGAAGAATCCCGGACTCGTTTGCAATGCGAATCGCCCGCTCCATCTCCCGCTGCCCAAAGTTGGCCAGGTGGCGGCGCAAGAGGCCCATGGACATCCAGAGATACCCTGTGCGAACCAGGTAGTGATCCATATCGATCACCAACCGGCGAATCAGTGGGGTGAGATCCTCACCCGGCACGTATTGCTGAACCAGCGCGTGCTCCTCCGACAGGTAGAGGGCCGATGTCGGAAACTCTGGGTTCTTTGGGTTCTCCTTCCGCTCGAGCCGGAGAAGTCCCTCTGCTACGCAGAGATCGATCCAGTTGCGCCGCTCCGGCTCACCGCTCGCCACCTGGGCCATGAACGAATCTGCTGCCAGCGCTCTGTCCAGCAAGCTATAGGCGACCCAGTTGGCCCCGGGCATGTTCGCAAGGATCTGCCGCATCTGGTGCACAACCTGTGCGACCGCCTTCAAGGTCTCGGCTACGGTAGGACTCTCCTTCTTCAGGAGGACGAAGGTCGTGTCGGTACCCGGTCGCTTGGGATTCGGCTGCTTCTTGGTCTCCAGAATCCCCAGTTCCAGTGCCCGAACGATCAGCGCTCGCCGCTGCTCACTATCCTCACCGAACAGGTTGGAGGTAGACATCTCGTTCAGGAGGGTAAGGAAGGGGACCTGCACCCATCCACGGCCAAGCATGACCGTCTCCGCCCGGATGATCAGAGCCCGGGTTGCCGTGTCCTTTGCGGGCGGCCCGTCCGGCCGGGCGGGCAAGCGCTGTGGCGTTTCCGCCCCGGACGGAGCGACCACTCCGTATGAGACGAGGAGGTCCTGAATATTGCCCAACTCCCCAACCCGCGAGGTGAGCCGGCTGCTGATCGAGCCCTCTACACCCCAGACGACCACCCGTTTCTTCTCTTGTTGGAGAATGCGGATCACGTGCACGAAGTCACCATCGCCTGTCACGAGAATGAAGACATCTGCGTCACGTCCGGGGATGCGGAGAAACTCCTGGATTTCCAGGCTCATGACCAGATCGGCGTTGTCCTTCCGGCCGCCCTCCACGTACTCGGGCTTTATGTCCTGCCGGTCGAAGATCGACATCGCTTCGGGGTAGATATCCCACGGCGCATATGCACGCGCAAAGACCAACTCCCCGTATTTGGAGGCTTCCGTCTTGAAAATCTCTGCCAGTTGTTTATGGGTTGGGTTAATGTTTTGCCCGCGCAGAGACCTGACCACATTTTCATAATCAATAAAAAGTGCGCAGGTTGTCACCAGCTCTTACCTCCACTTACGTATACCCCGGCAGTACCCAGAGAGCGAGCGGTATGGCCAGATACTCTTGAATAGAAAGGGGACCAGCCGAGTCGGACCCGTATCAGATAGCTATTCGGTGAGTACTACAGGTTTACCTGTTGGTCGAACCGCTAAAATGTGCGTGATTTCCGACCGGACACAATCTCCTGAACGGAGACCACGGCATAGACTAAGCGGCTCGCGAGTGGAATAGACCCTGTGTTATCTCCAAGTGACACCGAGGGTCTACCCGAATTTGACCACAATGATGGATAGAGGTTTGTCAAGCTCAGATGTTACAGTGTGGCTGTAAGAAGTTCGTAAGAATGCCGAGTTTCACTCCCGTATGTCGGTCTATATTCTTACGTCGGCAATCATTCATGTGTAATGAGGAGGAGATCGTATGATGGAGTATTTCAAGGGCGCGAAGGCTAGCTGGATCTGGCTGATTCTGCGTGTGTACGTCGGCTGGAAGTGGGTTGACGCTGGCTGGCACAAGATCACCGGTGAGACTCCATTCAACGCGACTGGCTACCTGAAGGGCGCTGCTGCCAAGATCATCCCGCCCGCTGACCCGGCTGCGGCCGCCAAGTTCAAGCCGATCACCGAGCAGTGGTGGGGCGACTTCCTGAACGGCTTCGCCATTCCGAACGCCAAGCTCTTCAATTTCCTGATTCCCTGGGGCGAGCTGCTCGTCGGCCTGGCTCTGATCTTCGGCTTCGCCACCATCTTCGCTGCGGTCATGGGCATGACGATGAACTTCGCCTTCCTCATGAGCGGCAGCACCAGCAGCAACCCGTACCTGTTCGCCCTGCAGACGATCATTGTCGCCGCTGGCGGCGCCTACGCCGGCTACCTGGGTGCTGACTACTACTTCCGCCCCATGTTCCGCAGCTACATGGCCAAGCTCTTCGGCGGCAAGGAAGCAACTGTCAGGGCCGGAGCCTAGCTCCACACGCAAACGCCACACTCTCTCGCCGATAAACAAAGGCGCCTATCCCGAAAGGGGTAGGCGCTTCGTTTTGTTACCCTAGCCCAGGATCAGGCTCATGATCGCCTTCTGGGCGTGGAGCCGGTTCTCGGCCTGGTCGAAGACGACCGACTGGGGGCCATCGATCACCTCGGAACTAACCTCCTCACCCCGGTGAGCGGGCAGGCAGTGGAGGAAGATCGCACCGGGGTCAGCCACGCCCATGAGCGATCTGTTCACCTGATAGCCCTGGAAGGCGACGAGCCGCTTCGCTGACTCCTCTTCCTGTCCCATGGAGGTCCAGACGTCGGTATAGACCGCATGCGCCCCGGCAACCGCCTCGGCGGGATCGGAGACGACCGCGATTCTTCCGCCGTACCGAGCGGCCACGGCCTCAGCTCGCTGAACCCGGGCTGGATCGGGGGTATAGCCGGCAGGAGACGCAATCACAACCTCCATGCCGAACTTGGCACCGCCGTCCATAAGGCTGTGGGCCATATTGTTGCCATCGCCCACGTAGGCCATTTTCAGCCCGGCGAGGCTGCCGAACTTCTCCCGTACGGTCAGGAGATCAGCCATCACCTGGCAGGGATGCTCCTCATCTGTCAGGCCATTAATGACAGGAATATCGGCCCAATGGGCCAGATCGAGCACATCCTGGTGGGCAAAGGTCCGAATCATGATCCCATCGAGGTAGCGACTCATAACCCGGGCGGTGTCTGCGATTGACTCACCCCGCCGCAGTTGGAGATCCGCTGCCGAAAGGAAGAGGCCATAGCCGCCGAGCTGCTGAATCCCGACCTCGAACGAGATTCGAGTCCGGGTGGACGCCTTGGCGAAGTACATGCCCAGAGTCTTCCCCTTGAGCGGCTCCTCTTTAATCCCGGCCTTCAGCCGCTCCTTCTGCCACTGTGCCAGGTCCAGCACCTCGGCCAGTTCCTCCCGGCTCCAGTCATGGATCGAGAGGAAGTCCCGACCCTTCAGCGTCATCACCTTCATGCGCTCCGCCTCGCTTTCCCCTGGGATGAGGGGGTATACGCAAGAGTCTAGCGCATAACTATGCACTCCGCAAGTATATTTATGCACACACCTATCAAAAAAGGGGCCCGGGCTTCTAGCTGAAGCGCCGGACCCGAAAACGCTGCAGGCTCATCCCTGGCTCATCGGGCTCAAGCCCCGCCTTCCGGCAGGCAATCGCCACCTGCTGGAGGGGCGTGTCAACACCGGGCAGGTCGGGCAGGAGCAGTCCGACAGTATCGCCTTTGGTCACGATCAGACCGTAGTGCTCCGGATCGAGCTGATCCAGTCTGTTCACTGGCTCGGGCGCCTCCAACAGATCAACCTTGTACTCCAGGACCGGTAACTCCTCCTCCTCCACAGGCGAGAAGCGTGGATCCTCCCTACCCGCCTGGATCGCACTCCGCACGATCTCCAGAGCAAGGCTGGGCTCGGTTGGAGCGGTGGTACCCATACAGCCACGCAGATCACCATCGATCGTAAGGGTAACGAAGACGCCAGCCTGGTCGGGCAGATCAGAGGGAAGGACCCAGGGTACGGTCCCCTCGTGGGGCGCCCCGGCGGAGAAGTCCACGGTCAGACCGGTCTCCACATAGTGCTCCAGCGCCGCCTGCGCCAGCTTCACCACCGGATGCGCCGCCTCCCGCCGCTGTCGGATTCGCTCCTGCCGGGCCTCCGCCAGAGCCGGACGGATCTGCCGGGCCGGATCCGCTCCCACCGACTCCAGGGAGATGACGGCGTAGCCCACCCCGAAGGGATGCTCATACGAGTAGACCTGTGGCTTGACCTTCAGGCCGTCGAGGACCCCGGAAAGCATGAGCAGGGGGCGGTAAGCGCACTCGGCCGCGCGGTCCCGCAGATCGGCATCGATCGAGAAGAGGGCTGCCAGATCGCCCCGCCCCAAGCTCTCCACCACCAACCGGTCGAACTCCGCCCCCTCCGGGGCGAAACCGTTCGGCGAATCCGGGCTCAGCCTATGCGAGAGGTCGCCGCTGGCGAGGACGACCGTCCGCTTGCCGGTTCGATCGATCGCCCGCTGCATCGCCTGGCCGAAGCTGTACATATCAAGCAGGGGCAGCATGCCAATGGTGACGGGCAGGATCGAGCCCCTCCATCCGGCCTCGTGCAGGAACCAGAGCGGAACGAAGGTGCCGTGATCCAGCGCCTCCGCCTCCCACTCTGCCGCCCACTCTGCGGTGACCGGGGCGGTGGGAATCCGCGCGGTGCGTGCCTCCGCCACCAGCCGTTCACCCATCTCCTGATCGATCGAGAAGTCCAACGCGACGGTCGGCGCTCCGAAACCGCCCAGATCGCCTTGAATCGCTGCAATCCGGTGGATGGCGATCGCGTCGGAGAAGACGGGACCGTGCGGGGAGATCACGACCACCACCTCGGGCTGCAGACCGGCAATCTCCGCCGTCAGGCGCTGCAGGGACTCCCGGGTGGTCTGGCACACCTCCGACTCTGCACCGCCCACCGCCGGAATCAGAATGGGTGGATGAGGGACGAGGGCCGTAAAGATCAGATCGGGCATTGCTGGCACACCTCACTTGGGTCTAGAATGCCCATGACCGCCCGGAGCCTTACCGCCCCATTGCGTGGAGGAAGCGGCAATAACCGGCCTGTACCCGCTCAAAGTCACGAATGTGGTAGAACTCATCGGGGGCGTGGGCCCGCTGCCCCGCCTGCGAGGCGCCCAGCGTGATCGTCTCCACGCCCAGCGCCCTCTTCATCATCCCCATGAAGGGGACGGTGCCTCCCTCCCGGTTCCGCTGCGGGGTACGGCCGGTCATCTCCGCGACCACACGCTCCAGGGCCAGCAGGCCGGGGTTGTCGCTGGGGATCACGTAGGGATCGGCCTCCCCGGGCAGGACCTCCACGCTTACATCGGCGTAGGCGGGGGCCACCTTTTGAATATGGGCGATCACCTTATCGCGGATCACGCCGGGCGTCTGGTCAGGCACCAGGCGGCAGGTGATCTTCGCGTGGGCCTCGCAGGGGATCACGGTCTTGACCCCGTTGCCCTGGAAGCCTCCCCAGATCCCGTTGATCTCCAAGCTGGGCCGGGCCACCATGCGCTCCCTCGGGGTGAAGGCCGGGTCGCCGAAGAAGGCCTTGACCCCAGCGGCAAGCCGGGCCTCCTCATCCCTGGCCGATGCCGCCGCAATCTCGGCCCTCTCCGCCTCGGTCATGGGGCGGACCTCGTCATGGAAGCCGTCGACCAGAATGCGGCCCTCGGCGTCGCGGAGGGCGTCGAGGATCTCGACCAGGGCGTGAATAGCGTTGGGCATCATGCCGCCACCGCCCGAGTGCAGGTCCACGTTGGCCGTCCGCAGGTCGACCTGCAGGCCGCAGAGGCCGCGGGTGCCTACGTTGACATGCGGCTCCTCCAGCGAGCCGTTGCCGCCGTCAGCGCTCACGACCAGGTCGCAGGCCAGCAGGTCTTTGTTCTGGGCAACAAAGGGCGCCAGATTCGGACTGCCAATCTCCTCCTCGCCCTCGAAGAGGAACTTCACGTTGACAGGCAGGCGCCCCTCGGTCTGCAGGAGCGCCTCGCACGCGATGACGGGCAGGAGCAGATTCCCCTTCATATCGGTCGCCCCCCGGGCGTAGACGGCGCCGTCCTTGATCACCGGCTCAAAGGGCGGACTGGTCCAGAGATTCAGGGGGTCCACCGGCTGGACATCAAAATGACCGTAGATCAGCAGCGTCGGCTGGTCGGGTACATGGAGCCACTCGCCGTAGACCACCGGATGGCCCCCGGTTTCCATGATCCGCACCCCCTCGATCCCCGCCTGGCGCAGCCGCTCTGCGGTCCACGCAGCAGCCCGGCGGACCTCCCCCTTGCTGTTCGGATCCGTGGAGATGCTGGGGATCCGGAGAAGCTCAAGGAACTGGTCCAGAAAGCGAGCGCGGTGCTCATTCAGATACTCTTGCCACGATGCAGCCATACACAGCCCCCTCACCCGTTGATACACGATCATTTCGATCTATCACGCTCCATTGCCTTTAGCAAGATGAAAGAAAAACCCCCGCCCGGGACAGGACGGGGGTTCGGTTCACTCTCTCCGGCCGGCGGTACCCCGGTGGCGCAACCGGCGAAGCCGGCGGCGTGACCGGGCCCGCGGCGCTCCCTGCGGGACCGTGGGGGCCGGGGCAGTCGGAGCAGCCGGGGGGCTGATCTCGCCGGCCAACTCATAGCGAACCCGGTTCGGGTCCATAGGACCCAGGCGGGAGTAACTGATTCCCTGTTGCTCAGGGCCGGGCATGGGCGATCCCTCCTGTACGGACGTTCACCCTTAGCCTGCCCAGAACTAGTGCGGTCCCCACGGCCCCCGCACCGTCTTGCCGTAAACTACCCTCTTCGGCCCCCGTCCCGGCCCGCCGGACGGTCGCCGGATCGGACCCATGCGCTTCCACTCCAGGTAGAGCAGGACTCCCGCCAGCGGGGCGAAGAGCAGGAAGAGCGACTGCTCAGCCTGGGGCGTGACAACCAAGAAGAGCGACTGCTCCGCCATATTGCGAGCCAGCCCGAGGAGCATCAGCCCGATCAGCAGGCCACTGTGCAGCCCGGCCGAGAGCCAGACCGAGTCGAGCCGCAGGAAGAGCAAGGTGAGGAAGACAGAGAGCGCTACCGTCCCCATGCCGCCAATGAACGTCACCGGCCAGCCCATGGCGAGGAACCCGGTCCCCTGGATCAGCATCCAGAGAGGCGGGACCAGGGTGGCCGCCGCCAGCCGCTCCCACCCAGAGAGATCATGCTGAAAACGGGAGGTGACAATGCCCCGGTAGACCAGTTCGGTGACGAAGACCTGGAGTAGCGTGGAGAACCCCAGCCACAGCCATTTCACGCCCGACACGGATATGACTGGCGCGGTGAAGCCCTTCGCCAGCACCCAGACCAGCGCCACGGCCAGTACTCCACCCAGCAAGCCAGGGAGGTACCAGAAGGCAGCCGCCGGCGTCACCCGGAGGCCGGCGTTGTCCCCCTTCCACCCCCACTTCCAGTCGATAAAGGTAAGCGCGGACCAGATCGGCAGAACTCCTGCCGCCACCAGTTGGATCACGAAGTCCAGGTCCGGCGCAAAGCGCGGCAGGATTCCGAACAGACCCACCACGATGCTGAAGAGGTACTGCAACCAGCCAATGATCAGCAGGAACCCCGCCACCGAGACCACCGAACTCCAGAACCGGTTGAGGGGCATCGCCCTACCTCCCCGCGGGTCAGCCCTTTAAGGACTCCCCGTTTTCCTTTGACCCTATAGAGTTCGCCCGCTCCAGGGAAGAACCCTGCCACCCCCGCGCCAATGCCTCCTCCACGGTCAACCCGGTCAGATCAGCCATCTGCCGCAGGTCTCCCAGAACCGCTCGGGGCAGCGGCATCTCCGCCATCGACTTCAACCCCGGCCCCGAGAGCATCACCGCGCCGATCATGTTGACCGCCAGGGCCGCGCTACCCCGGAGCCCCTCAATCTCCGGCTGGATCGCCAGCCTGATCGGCGGCTGCCCCTCGATCTCTATGAAGTCACCGGTGGCGACCCCCTCCGCCTCCGGCCCGGCGTGCTCGATCTGCTCCAGCATAACCCGGACCCGCCCATCAACATAGCCGTGGGCCACATGATGCGCCCCGGCCACCTGCCCGGGGTCCACCCGCAGCCCGGCCACCTCCCGCCGCACGGTGGCTGTCAGGGGCTGCCGGTCCTGCTCAACCCGCTCCAGCGACCAGCCCAGCGCATCAGCGATCAGGTGGATCGACTGCTCGAAACCAACGTGGCCCCGCACCCGCCCCCGTTCCGTCCCACGGGCAAAGGCGGACGGCGAGAGTCCGATCCCCTCCTGCCTCAGGAGGGCCGAGCCGAATGGGGTAATATCGACCACCCGGGTCGCCTTGATCCGCTCGACATCCAGACAGCAGCCGGTCAGGGCGATCACCAGACTGTCCAGCACGAACCCTGGATTGATCCCCGTCCCGAGCACCGTCACACCGTGGGCGTAGGCGAGATCATCCAGCCGCTCGGCCATCTTCGGGTCTACCGCCCACGGGTAGGTCATCTCCCCGGCCAGGCAGATCACGTTCGAGCCCGCCTCCATGGCCTGCTGGACCATGGGGGCGACCTCCTCCAGCGGCAGGTCGCTGGCAATGATCGTCACATCCGGGCGGGCAGTGGTCAGCACCCGCTCCGGATCGCTGTCCACGATCACACCAAGCCGTTCGCCAAAGCCCATGATCTCACCCAGATCGCGACCGATGTCACCGGGCTGAAGACTGATCGCTCCCGCCGGCATGAGCCCGGCCCGCCGCCAGACCAGGTTGGCCGCAGTCATTCCCACGGGGTCGAGCCCCCAGTGGACCACACGCACCGGATCTTGTTCACGCATACGAATCCAACACCTCCACCTCCGTAGGATGCCCGCCTGCGAATCTTCGTTGCTGCCAGGGACGTCCTAATTTCCAAGAAGGGATGGTGGCAGACCGCGTGGATGACATCCTCCGCCGATACCAACTGGCGCTCGCTCTGGTCGATGATCCCGACATTGCAGGCGATCTCTTCATGGCCAGCCGCAGCGAAGCCGAGCTGCGCCGGCGCATTGACCAGTGGCGCAGAGCGCAGGGCCTGCCGCCCGCAACTGGGCCGCAGACCCTTGTGCCGCTAGATGCGGACCAGCGCCAACATGCCCTGCACCTGGCCCGTCGGGGCGCCCTCCAGCAGCGACTGACCCGCTGGCTGGTCGGCCTGGCGATCCTGGTCGTCCTCGTCGGCGGGGGGGTCCTCACCTACACCGCCCTCCAGCCGAAGCTTGACTCCGATCCCGCCTTCGCCCGAGAGCCACAGTGGGGCTCGTCCCCCTGGCGCGGCCTCACCCTGCAGATCTACCAGGCGGATCTTCAGGTCATCCCGGTCGATGGTCGGGTGAACGACTTCACGGTCAGCATCTGGTGGGAGGTGACCGGTCCCGGCGCCTCCGACGCCTATCGGGAGTTCGTACCACAACTGGCCGCCGAGGTGCTGCCCGAGAGCTTCCGGACCGGGGAGTGGGTGGATGCGGCCACCACCCAGCGATTCAGCGTCCGGCCTGATCGAATCCTCGGGCTCAGCCGGTTCGAGGCCCGGGGCTATACGCTCAGCACCGAGCCAGTCTTCCGCCTCATGGAGGGCCGGCTGGCCGAGCCCGATTTCACGACCCCTCTGCAGCTCCCCAAACCCTAGACTCCAGCGACGGCCGGAACTCAGCCTCAAAGGTTCGGTCCCAGGGGAACCGGGCCGCGGAGACGTTCAGACAAAGATCCCCACTGGTGCAGACGTAGTGCGCAAGCCACTGCCGCGCCTCGGCCAGGACCGTCCGGTTCAGGCGATCGGCCATGGCCGCCGAACCCGATCCAAACCCGGTCGGATTGATCCCCCGCCCCTCTGCCCAACGGCCCAGCGTTTCCCGGTGTGCCTGGAAGTGCAGGTCGTGGGCGTAGCGAATCGCCTGGAAGGATTGCCAGGCAACCTGCTGCCGTTCCGTCACCCCCACCCGGGCGTAGAGCTCGCGCAGAGCCGCCTGCGCCAGGGCAGTGCCCACCGTGTTGCTGGCGGTGTTCCAGCCCGAGTAGGCTACCTGGCTCAGTGGAACCTGGCCGGCCAGACTCTCCACGAGTGCCCGGTCCCGCCCGCCCGGGCTGGTCACGTCGGCCAGGGCCACCCCTTCGCCCCGACCATCAGCCGCTGCCATCTGCTCCAGAAGGCGGCGGCTTATCTCATCTCCCCGCTCCGAGTAGACGAATAGGTGCTGTCCGCCCGCCCCGGCCGTGGCACCGAGCAGCCCGAGCTTCTGCTCAACCGAACTGCCCAGATCCACCCCTTCGTAGGGCAGGACCTGCCTCTCGGCCCCAGCCTGGTCATAGGTCACGGCAATCCGGGGCCGCACCCGCCTCTCCCGCAGCGCCTCTCGGGCCAGCAGGAGAAAACCGATCTCGTCGGCGCCATAGTCAATATGAACCCGATCCGACAGCCCCCGCTCCCGCAGCACCCCTTCGAACTGTCGCTGGAGCAGGTTGAACATACCATAGCCCTGGGCGTCATCCAACCCGACGAGCACCTCATCGATCAGGCCACGTTCGACCCAGTCCAGGAGGGCACGGAGAATTTGGTCGTTCTTCGCCAGCAGTTCGTCTTGCCGCTGGCGAGCCTCCTGAGGGATCGCCTGGTCGAGCTGGCCCAGGCGGTTCCGGTCGTCCCTCTCGCCAAAGAGGAAGACCCGGTGTTGAAGCGCCGTTCGCTCGAGCAGCAGACCGGTGTAGGCCTGATCCGGAGCCGGCGAGCCGTCGGGCTGGAACTGGGTCGGCCAGGCCCTGGGCAGCACATGCACTGCGATGATCCGACCGTGTGGCAGCCGGGCCAGAGCATCACCCAGACCCGTCAACTTCTCTTCCAACTCGCCATAGAGAACCGGGTCCCGAGAGGCGATCAGCCCCCCGACCAGAAGGGTGTTCGTATAGAAGACCACCCTGTCACCCGGTTCTGCGGTTCGCTCCCACCAATCGATCAGCCTGGTCCCCTCCGCCCGTCGGTCCGCATACCGATCCAATAGCCCCGCAGGCGGCAGAATGACCGTCTGCCCGGCGGCCGCGCCAAAGAGCTGCACCTCCGTGGTATTGACCGGCCGGCTGTCCAGCGGGATCCAGAGCGTCCGGCCCGATTCACTACGCCCCAGACCCTTCAGCCGGACCCACTCCCCGGCCGCCTGGGCTGCGGTCGGTCCCAGCAGCAGACAGACCATGAGAATCCCTAATAAGACTCGTCGTCCCATCGCCCGGTCCCTCCTCCCCCTGGTAGGGTGCCCGTCAGCGATAAAAAATGAGCCTGCAGGGAGTTCCTGCAGGCCCATTCTATTCAACTCTTAATGGATACGTGCAACGTTATGTCTCCTAACCCCGTCCTGAGCGGGATCACCGCCCGCTCCAGGTGCGGCGTCGAGATCTCAGGCGACGTGCCCTGAAGCACCGATGGCGGCGTGATGTTCGACGAGACCCCGTGCTCCTCCAGCCTGATCGTAGCCGCACCCGAGACCATGTTCCCCAACTCTGCCACGGCGCTGCGGGCGATATCATCCAGCTCGGTCACCGTCTCCCCCATCATGGCGCCGGCCACTGCAAAGGCGGTGGCGCTGGGCATAGTCAGGAGGCTCAGACCGCTCACTTCGCCGGTCAGGCCGACCAGAACCGTCACATCTTCCGCGCGGAGGGCCGCACTCTCCACCCGCTGTTCACCGACCGTGACCTCAGTGCCCAGCATCTCCTGGAGCACATGGATGGCCGCCGCTGAAAATGCCTCCGCCAGTTGGACTCGGATCAAGACAGACTCCCCCTCTCCCTATGCTCTCCCCCTGCTCCCCCCACGGAGCAGCTATGCTTGGACATATTGGACACGGAGCCCACCTATTTCCTGCCTCAGCGGAAAATCACCTGAAAATTCAACCCGTTACTCCTGCTGGCAAAAGAGTCTCGCGCTGCTCAGGACTCCAGACCGAGCTGCCAGGCGAAGAAGCCCCAGGTCTCGGCCTGGGCCTGCACCAGCTTGGCGATTGGCTTGCCGGCACCATGGCCCGCCTCAAACTCAATCCGCAGGAGGATGGGGTTGGCTGAGCCATTCGCCTGCTGAAGGAGGGCCGCCATCTTCCGGGCGTGGAGCGGGTCAACCCGGCTGTCCGATGCAGCCGTATGGAAGAAGACCGCCGGGTACTCGGCGCCCTCCGTCACGTGGTGGTAGGGCGAGTAGTCATGGATATACCCGAACTGCTCCGGATCATCAGCGGAGCCGTACTCGCTGATCCAGAGAGCGCCGATCAGGAACTTGTGGTAGCGGAGCATATCGAGCAGCGGTACGGCGCAGAAGACCGCTTGGAAGAGGTCAGGCCGCTGGGTCAGCGCCGCACCCATTAGCAGACCCCCGTTCGAGCCACCGGAGATGCCCAACCGCTCCTTACGGGTGTAGCCCGCGGCGATCAGGTACTCCGCTGCGCCAATGAAGTCATCGAAGACGTTCTGCTTATTGGCGAGCATGCCGGCGCGGTGCCAGGCTTCGCCGTACTCGGAGCCGCCCCGCAGATTGGCAATCGCGTAGACACCGCCCCGCTCCAGCCACGGGTAGAGCGTCGCCATGAAGCCCGGGGTGCGGGCGATGTTAAAGCCGCCGTAGCCGGTCAGCACGGTGGGCAGATCGCCGTTCAGGGTGAGATCCTTCCGGTGAAGGATGAACATCGGCACCCGGGTGCCATCTTTCGAGGTGTAGAAGACCTGCTTGACCGTGATCTGGCTGGGGTCGACCGCCGCTTCTGATTCGGCCCAGAGGGCCAGCTCGCCGGTCTCTACATCCAGCTGATAGATCGCCGGCGGGCTGGTGAAGGACTGCCACTGAATGTAGGCGTAACGCCCCTTCTTCTCCGTCGCCAGTTCGGCGATGGCGCCCAGCGGGGGCAGCGGGATTTCGGTCAGCTCGCCGCCGGCCAGCGGTACGGTGTAGAGGTGGGAGACCACATCCTTGAGGCCGTGCAGAATGAACCGGTCGCCGGCGATCTCGCCACCGTGAATCGCCAGGTCGGGCTGCTCGGGGACTACCTCTCGCCAGTGCTCCTCGGCCGGATTCGCCGGATCGATGGCGATCACCCGGTAGCGGGGCGCCTTGTAGTTGGTCAGCGCATAGATCGTACCGCCGAGTATGGATGCGTGGAAGAGGTTATCCAGGCCGGCCGTGATCGTCACGAAACCCTTCTCGGGGGCTTGCCGGTCCATGAGCAGGAGATCGGTGGCGTTCCAGCCGTGGTTCATGTGGATCAGCAGCCAGCGCCCCCGGTCGTGGAGGCTGGGCCACATGAAGGAGCGTGGCGGGCGGCCCTCGCCGAAGACCTTGGGATCATCCTCCCAACCACGGCCGATCTTGTGGTAGAAGATATGGTTGTTGTAGTTCTCCTGACCCGGCTCCACCTCGCCCGGCTGCGGGTAGCGGGTGTAGTAAAAGCCCGAGGAGTCCGGCTCCCAGGCCAGGGCGCAGTGCCGGGTGCGGGGAATCCGCTCCCCGAGAACCTCTCCGGCGTCAATATCGAGCACGTGCAGGACCGACCACTCGTCGCCATTGTTCGAGTAGCCGTAGGCCAGGAACTTGCCGTCGGGGCTCGGGTACCACCAGTCCATGGCGGTGGTCCCCTTCTCGTTGACCTGGTTCGGGTCGAGGAGCACCCGCTCGGTCTCGCCATCGCGCATGTACAGGACCGGCTGATTCTGTCCGGCCCGACGGCGCAGGAAGAAGACCCGCCCGCTCCGCACCTGAGGGGAGGAGAGCGTCTCGCCACCCAAAACCTCCTGCAGGCGCCCGGCAAACGACCCCGGGTAGGGAAGGCCGGCGAAGACCTGGTCCGAGAATCGGTTCTGCGCCTCGGTCCAGGCCAGGACCTGGGCGCTCTGGCCGTCCTCCAGCCAGCGGTAGGGATCGGTAACTGCGACGCCGTGGAGTTGATCGGTTACAGGATCACGCCGGGTCTGGGGATAAGCGTACACGGCCAACACCTCTCTCATGGTCTCATCGGTAGAATTCCTTCGGGAGACGGAGAATTCCTGCGAAGGCCCTCCATCCGAATCTGCTTTACACAGCGGGATCCCTGTGTTCTCATGATAGCGGAGACTCCATGATTGCGGGGGGGAGCAAAGACATGGCCGAACACGCAGACAAGATGAAGCGAGTGCGCATGGTCTTGTGGATCATTCTCTTCTTCAACCTGGCGGTAGCGCTGGCGAAGGTGGTCTATGGTTACATAGCCAACTCCCTCTCCATGACCGCCGACGGCTATCACTCCATGAGCGACGGTCTTTCGAACCTGATCGGCCTCATCGGTGTCTGGATTGCCTCCCATCCACCAGATCGAAGCCACCCCTATGGACACAAGAAGTTTGAGACCTACACCACCGTAGGCATTGCTGCCCTGCTGCTCTTCGTCTGCGTCGAGGTCCTCTCCGGGGTGTGGGCCCGCGTGCGAAATCCGATTACGCCGGACGTCTCCGTCGTCAGCTTCACCGTCATGTTGATCACCCTGGCGGTCAATGTCTTCGTGTACACATACGAGGCCTGGCAAGGACGCAAACTGGGCAGTGATTTCCTCGTGGCCGATGCCTATCACACCCGCTCAGATATCCTCGTCTCGCTCTCCGTCATCGCCGGCCTGGTTGGTGTGCGGCTGGGTTGGCTCTGGCTGGATTGGGTGCTCGGCATTGTGATCGCCGGCTTTATCGCCTACTCAGCCTGGGAGATCGTTCACGACAGTGCCCAGGTACTCTGCGATGCCGCCGTGTTGGAGCCCGGCCTCATCATCCCCCTGGTCAACGAGGTGGATGGCGTCGACAACTGCCACATGGTCCGATCCCGCGGCCGTGCCGATTCGGTCTACGTGGACCTGCACGTCCATGTCGACCCCTCCATGACCGTGGCATCCGCCCACCGTCTCTCCCACCAGGTCGAGGAGCGGCTGAAGAGCAGCCTCTCCGGCGTGGTCGATGTCCTGGTCCACGTAGAGCCCAGGGGTGACAGGGAGCCCTGATCCTTCCCGATATCCGCCCAAGAAACATGTCAGCCCGGCGCCACCACAGCGCCGGGCTCTTCGTCTTACTAAGGCATGATGAAGGACTGACTACGGACTTACTTGGGAGTGATCGCCTTGATCAACTCAAGCGTGGGGAAGCCGGCCACGCCGGCGGGCAGGGCCGCCGTAAGGTAGGCGTCCAACTCCGACCAGGGGACCAATCGAGCCTCCGGTTCGCCACCGGAGTAGGTCACATCGCCGACGGTGCTGACCACCACCGGTTCCACCTCCAACCCCTTGGCCAGGCCGCTCCACTGGAGCCGGTCGGCAAAGAGGACGGCTCGCCGGTCCGGACGCCCCAGATCGACCGAGCCCTTCGCCCCGGTCCACTCCCCCTTCTTGCCCGGAGCCATGGGGCCACTCCAGTGCAGGGCGTTCACCACCAGCACCTTGCCAGGGGCGACCAGGCAGAGATCGGCGTGGAGGAAGGCGAGGGTCGGACGCAGCACGATCGTCACGTTGTCGGGCAGGTCCATGCTCTCCAGCCGCCCGGCCAGCACGTGAGGACCGAAGCCCTCTTCGAGCTCGGCCTGCATACGGGACGTGCCACTGATCAACGAGGTCACCGATCGCAGGAGTTCGCGCTTCTTCTTCTCACTCAGTCTGCCTGTAATGTTTGCCATGATGCTAGTATACCGAACCGCTTTCCGTTATGATAGGGGACGGCGTGCTTCACGATCGAAATTCTTTACCTACACGAGGTGGCCGATGAAGAGCAGCCTGAAATGGGTCCTGATCTATCTGCTGGTCATTCAGTTCGGCCTTGGCTATGTGATCCCCACGAGCTGGACCTACGACCAGCGGATCCGCTACGAAGTCTTCAAAGAAGATACCACCGTACTGGATGTTGTCCTGGACCAGATCAAGGCCCGGATCGACCGCGAAGACCTGACCGACTACGTGATCATACTAGGTGACTCGGTCGGCTACAGCGGGCCCGGTGGGCCGGACCAATCGATCGGGTACTACATGAGCCAGATCAGCCGGGAGCAGGGGCGCCCGCTGACCGTCTTCAACCTGGCGCTTCCGGCCATGCAGACCGGCGACCTCTACACCGTTCTGCTGAAGCTGCGGGCGAAGGGGATCGCGACCCCCCGCCTGGTGATCAACCTCCTGCACGCCGGCTTCGTGGTCCGTGCTCCCTACCCGCCGGTCGTCTTCTGGCTGGACAACGACCTGAAGCAGATGGATCCCGACTCCTGGTCCCGATTCCGGCAACACTTGATCGATGCGGGCCGAGCCAAAGAGGATCCGCTCCCCACAGCCCTCTTCCAGCGGTACATTGCCCCACACGTCTCCCTGCTCCGCTACAGGCCGGTGATCAAGGGTGAGCTCATGTCGCTCTTCAGCGCCAGGGAGGTCTACGACACCCGGGCCTGGACGGAGAAGCCGGGGCTGGCTGAGCTGCTGCAGGGATACGAGTACCAGATCGGCTTCAACCCCGCCCCGGTCGACCTGACCGAGCAGAACCCGCAGATCTACTTCCTGCAGAAGATCATGGACCTGACCCGCAATGACCAGGTCCTCTACTACCTGACCCCGACCAACCAGGAGCTCATGAAGCCCAACGTGACCAACCCCGGCTACCGGGAGAACGTCACCCGGATCTCCGAGTGGATGACCGCTCAAGGGGTTGACTATCTCGACCTGGAGAGCGCCCTGGACCCGTCCCTCTTCGCTGACCACGTACACCTGACCCCGGAGGGCTACCGAGTCCTCGCGGGCCGCCTGCTGGAGCAACTGAACCAGCCGGCGAAGCAGTAAGGGGGGACAGAAGCGATGCTATTTCACAGCCCGGAGTTTATCCTCCTCTCTGCGATCACCCTGCTCCTCTTCTGGCGCCTCCCCCGGACCCGAACCCCGATCCTGGCGGTCGCGAACATCCTCTTCTATGCAGCGTCCGGCTGGCCGTACCTGCTCCTCTTTCTGGCCATCGCCTCGCTGACCTACTGGCTCTCCGTCCTGATCCACCGGGGGGTGCGGCCCAAGCTCCTCCTCTGGATCGGTGTGGGCGGCAGCCTGCTCAACCTGGCTATCTTCAAGTACACTGCCTTCGCCGTGACCAACCTGGAGCGACTCCTCCACCTGGGGCTGGACCCAAAGCTGTTACAGTTACTCCTCCCCGTGGGCATCAGCTTCTACACCTTCCAGTTGGTTGCCTATCTGGTCGATGTGTACCGGGGCGATCTGAAGCCCGCCCGGAGCCTGATCGAGTTCTGGGTCTTCATTGCCTTCTTCGCACAACTGATCGCCGGCCCGATCATGCGCGGCAAGGACTTCCTGCCGCAGATCGCCGAGCACGACGGCCACCGCTTCCAGTTCGAGCGGTTCAAGTACGGCATCTTCCTGTTCCTGATCGGCCTCTCCAAGAAGGTGATCCTCTCAGACACCATCGGCCCGCTGGCGGACAAGTTCTTCAACCAGGGGGCGGCGGTGGGCGGCCTGGAGGCCTGGATCGGCGCTTACCTCTTCGCCTTCCAGATCTACTTCGACTTCTCGGCATACAGCGACATGGCCGTGGGCATTGGCCACATGTTCGGCTATCAGCTGACCGACAACTTCAAGACACCGTACCTCTCCGGCAACCCCGCGGAGTTCTGGCGCCGCTGGCATATCACGCTCTCCCGCTGGATCCGTGACTACGTTTACATTCCGCTGGGCGGCTCCCGCCACGGCGAATTCCGGGCCATGACTGCGGTGGTGGTCGCCATGACGCTCTCCGGCTTCTGGCACGGGGCGGCCTGGACCTTCGTTGCCTGGGGCATCTTCCATGGGCTGCTGTCGGCGTTCCACCGGCTCTGGACGCGACAGGTGGCGGAGCGGGTGAAGCTCCCCGTCCCGGCCTGGGTGACCCGGTGGCTCTCGATCTTCCTCATGTTCCAGGCGACGACGATCGGCTGGGTCTTCTTCCGGGCCAACGGCATGACGGTGGCGCTGACCATGGTGAAGCGCATGCTGACCCTCTCCGACCTGCACCTGACCCGGACCAACCTGACCTACCTGGTGCTGGTCGCCGCCCTCTTCCTGCTGCACCTGGCGGAGTTCTGGTTCCGGACCAGACAACGGGCGCTCTACGAGACCTGGCGCCGGTGGCTGCCGGGTCCGGTGCGGGCACTGGCCTACACCCTGGCGGTCGTCCTGGCGGTGGTCATGGCCTCCACCAAGCAGATGACCTTCATTTACTTCCGGTTCTAGCACGCATAGGGCCGTCCCAGAAGTCATCGTGGATGACGAGGGACGGCCCCGTGCGATTTCATAGTTCCGTCCAAAATTAGCCTCCCGGTCCCGGACCGGTCATGGAAAAAGCGGACGGAACGTCCGAGAAGGTTACCCCCAAGGGGTACCCATGGGCTCCTGTCGGCGTCGACCGTGGCGCCTGCAGGGGCCCTGGCATACTGTTGAGCCCCCTCGTCGCTCCCTTGCGTCCACTTTTGCCCACACCCGGCCTCGACTAGGTGGAAAAAACGGACGCAAGACCAGACTACTGACCTTCGACCTCCAGTTCGGAGGGGGTACCCCCTTACTTGCGAGCGTAAGCCCGCACACCAAACCGGATCCAGCGTCGCCCATCGGAGGTGGAGAGGAACTCGGCCTGACTCCCCTTCATGGGCCCCTCCATGATCATCAGCTTTTCCTTCTCAATCAGGGCGGCGGCCACCGGCGGCTCCACGGCCGGCTTGGTCTCCAGCACAGCCATGTCATCGGGGAGCATCTGGAACATGAGCCGGTTCCCCTGCACCTTCAACAGGATCTTGCCCGTATGCGGCTGCCCGTACTCGCCGGCGTAGGGCGCCAGTTCCGCCTCACTGCTGTCAAGCGGTGCGGGCTCCGTGACCGCCGCCCCCAGGTACTGCTCCCGCACCCAGGTGCTGAGCCGGTTGTTCAGCACAGCCCCCTTGTCGGCGTTGGTCAGTACAGTAAAGGCGACCCCCTGGTCCGGGGCCATCCAGAAGAGGGCCTTCTGCCCGAAGGTGGCGCCGCCGTGCATGACAAAGCGCACGCCCCCCGCCTCCTGAATGAACCAGCTCAGGGCCATCTTCTGGCCGTTGCTGGCATCTACCACAGGGGTCTTCATCAGCCGCATGGACTCGGGGGAGAGGACCTGCTGGCCGGACTCGGCCCGCCCATCGCCCATGTGGAAGCGGGCGTACCGCAGTTGGTCGCGCACGTCGCTGGAAAGGCCACCGGCTGGCACAGCGCTGCGGGGGATATTCCATGGGCGGGCAATCACCAGCTTCTCCTCCTTGAGCATATGCCCCACCACAAAGCGCCGGATCATGACCTCTGTCGGGAAGTAGAAGGAGTTGGTCATGCCGATCGGCTCCAACACCAGCTCCCTGGCGGCCGCCTCGTACGGCTTGCCGGTCACGGCCTCCACCACCCGACCGGCCACCACGAAGGCCGCGTTGTTGTATGTCCAGAGTTCGCCGAGCGGGGTGATCTGGGGCAACTCCGCCATACGGGCCACGTACTCCGCCACGGCATCGTCACCGTTGCCCGTGTCCGTGAAGACATCGCCCGGCCAGCCCGCCACGTGGGTGATCAGGTGGCGCACCGTCACCGCGGCCGCCGTAGCCTCATCGGCCACCTTGAAGTCGGGGAGGTAGCGGCGCACCGGTGCGTCCAGGTCGACCAGGCCCTGCTCGACAAGGCGCATCAGTGCCGTGGCGGTCACCGTCTTGGTCGTCGAGCCGATCTGGAAGAGCGTCTCCGGGGTGATGGGCAGCGGGTTCTCCACGCTGGTGACCCCGAAGCCCTTCACATACTCCTCCCCATCCACCAGCAATCCCACCGCAACCCCGGGGACCTGGTTCTCCTTCATGAGTTGCACGACGTACTCCGAGAGTGCTTCGAACTTCGCGTTCCGGGTCGCCTGGTCGAAGAGCATCTGGCAGTCATCTCCTCATTTTCCGACTACCACAGCGTTCGGACCAAACTCGACAAGTTCCTCCAAGAATCACCGTCGGTTGCGGTAAAATAGGGTGATGGGTGAAGGGGGTGAGAGCCTGGACCCGAGCGTGATCCACCTGCTCATGGCCTTTGGCGGCCTGTTGCTGGCCGGCGTTGTCACCACCAAGCTGGCCGCCCGGATTGGCGTCCCGGCACTGGTGCTCTTCATTCTGGTCGGCATGGTGATCGGCAGCGATATCTCCGGACTGATTTATTTCGATGATGCCTGGCTGGCACAGCTTGTCGGTACCATCGCCCTGGTGGTGATCCTGTTCGATGGAGGCCTCCACGCCAACTGGGGGCAGCTCCGGCGTGTCCGCCTGCCCGCCCTCTCGCTCTCCACCGTGGGCGTCCTCGTGACCGTGCTGATCACCGGTGCAATCACCCGTCTCGCCCTGGGGCTCGACTGGCCCCAGGCCCTCCTGCTCGGGGCGATCGTCGGCTCGACCGACGCCGCCGCCGTCTTCGCCGTGATCGGGAACCAGAACATCCCCCAGCGGCTGAAATCCACGCTGGAGGCCGAGTCCGGGATCAACGACCCCATGGCGGTCTTCCTCACCCTCCTCATGATGAGCTGGGTGCAGGCCGGCCCGCCCAATCTGTGGGAGGCGCTGGGCTTTCTCATCCAGCAGATTGGGGTGGGCCTGGGGCTCGGCCTGGCCGCCGGCTGGCTGGTGGTCCGAGGGCTCGCCCGCCTCCGCTTCGAGGCCAGCGGCCTCTACCCGATCTACCTCTTCGCCACCGCGATCCTGCTCTTCGCCGTCGTCTCCTGGCTGAACGGCAGCGGCTTTGTCGCCGTCTACGTCCTGGCTGTCTACCTGGGCAGCACCGCCATGCCCTACCAGCAATCGATCCTCCGCTTTCACGAAGGCATGGCCTGGCTCGCCCAGATGATCATGTTCATCCTCCTGGGCCTCCTGGTCTTCCCCAGCCAGTTGCCGGCAGTGGCAGTGCCCGGCCTGCTGATCGCCGGTGGGCTGATCCTGGTCGCCCGCCCCGTGGCAGTCTACCTGAGCACGATCAGGATGGGCTTCACCCTGAGGGAGCGGGCCCTGCTGGCCTGGGCCGGCCTGCGGGGCGCCGTGCCGATCATCCTGGCCACCTACCCCCTGCTCGCGGGCGTGGAGAGCAGCCCCCTCCTCTTCAACGCCGTCTTCTTCGTCGTCCTCACCTCCGCCGTGATCCAGGGCGCATCGATCACACCGGTTGCGAACTGGCTCGGCCTGGTCCAGGGAACCCTGCCGCCCAGGGTGGTCACCTTGGAACTGGTGGCCATGGAGCGGCTGAACACGGACCTGATCGAGGTCTCCCTCCCCGAGGGGTCACAGGCGGTCGGGAAGCGGCTGGCCGAGCTGCACCTGCCCGCGCAGGCCACGATCAGCGCCCTGCTGCGCCAAGACCGGGTGATCTCGCCCCGGGGCCACACGACGCTCGCAGCCGGCGATGTCCTCTTCGTCCTGACCCCGAAGGAGCAGACCGCCACCGTGCGAGCGGTCTTGGAGGCGAGCGAGTAACGCGAAGCACCCGCCCACGAGTGGCGGGTGCCGACCTGCTCACAAAGTGCTGCTTGTGGCCTGTGGTGCAGAGAGATGCGCGGAATCGTCTGTACGGAGGGAGCCTCGTCTGCCCGCCGATTAGGCTGTCGAGGCAGACGCAGCGATAGGAGTACAGACGAGTTCCGGCCATCATGTGCACCACATGCTACAACACCGCACGTTGTTCGCTTTCTACTCCGGCAACTGGCGGAGCCGTTCCGCCAGGTCCTGCAGCGTATCGCAGAGGGTGGCGTGGCTCCAGGTAAGCGGGGCGACCGAGAGCGGGGCACCGGTTTGCGGGTGCACCTGCTCCGGCAGAATCCCGGTGGGCAGGGCCCGGTCCAGCGCCCAGTCGATCAGCGCCAAGCCAGGCTCCAACTCCGCCCGCCGCTGCGCCCGCCGAATGTACCAGCGAGCCAGCCAGAGGGTGCAGATGATCCAGGGATTGCCCGGGGCGTCATCTACCACCCGGAAGTAGTAGTCACCGGCGTACCGGGCGATCCCGCCCACCGGGCCCGGCGCCCAGAGCCCATCCTCCAGCGCCCGCATCGTCTGTTCGACCCGGGGATCATCCGGTGGGAGAACGCCCAGGTAGAAGACCCCGGCCACACTCGACTCCAGGGTCAGGTCGGGCACCAGGCTGCCATCGTCCGCCAGGTAGACGCCCCGGAGAAAGCGGCCGTGCTCCTCCGACCAGAGATGCTGGAGCATCGCCTCCATATATCCATCCGCGGCCCTGGTGTACCGCTCCGACCGCCGCTCGTCGCCCAGCACCGCCGCCATGTGCGCCGCCTCCCGCAGCCCGGCGATCACCGAAGCCACCGTGAAGGTGAAGATCCCCCGCCGCTCCTCCCAGAGGTCGTAGCTCTCCTGCGGTAGCCGCGTCACCGGGTCCTGGTAGATGACCAGGAAGTCAGCCGCGGGCCGGATCAGGCTGTCGTAGAGCGAGTCGATGAACTCCTGGCTCTGCCGCATCCGGTAGTAGCTGCCCAGGGCCCAGAGGACCAGGGCGGTCTCATCCTCCTGGATCGGCAATTGGACCCCCTTGGGCCCGACCATGGGATGCCAACTGGAGCCCACCGATCCGTCCGGGTTGTACTTGTGCATCAGGTAGCCCCCCTCGGTCAGCGCCCCGGCGCAGAAGCGGTAGAAGCGCCGTGTCACCGCCGAGAGGCCTGCCCGGTCCAGCGCCGCCGCTATCAGGGCGCCATCGCGCGGCCACATGTAGGAGTAGTGGTCCCGGTTGTGATCCCGAATGTCCGAGTCGTTCGCGGCGATGATCGCCCCATCGTTGTCCACCTGGGTCCGCACGACCAGCAGCGACCGCCGGTAGGCCTCCTGCAGCCGCTCGGGCAGGTTGGTCACATCCACCCCGCCGCCACTGCCCGCCCAGGAGTGCCAGTAGCGGCCCACCTCGGCCAGCATCTCCGTCGGTCCCGTCTCCTGCACCAGCCAATGGCCGGCCCGCGCCCCCTGGAAGTTCTCGGCGCAGACCACCCACTGGCAGACCTCCCCCTCGCTGTGCCCGTTCAGCGGCAACAGGAGCCGTATGGTCGAATCAACCGCACCCTGGCTGATCGGATGCCCCTCCAGGTGGCCATCCTCCGCATCGCGCCAGGTGCCCTCGGCCCCCATGAACCGCTTCCGCCCCGTGGCGTACTGGTCAATCCGGTCCGCCCCGATCAGGAAGCACCGCTTCCGCTTGTAGTGAATCACCACCTCCAGCTCCGGCTCCCACATGGCCGTGTCGCCCACATCGGTCTCGTCCAGGTCGAAGTCGTAGGTCATGAAGAGGCGTAGGTCCCGCGACCGTCCCAGCCGGTTCTTCACCCGGATCCGCTGCACGAAGATATCCGCCCGCTGATGCACCGCCGCCTCGATCGTCAACTCCAGCCCATACTTGTGATGCACGGCGTGCGACTCGGTCACCAGCGTCCCCGGCTTGTACTGCAGATGGCGCTCCCAGAGGCCATCGCCCAGCCAGGCAAAGTGACCATCCACCCAGATGCCGATCTGGTTCCGATGGCCCACGATATGGTTCAACTGGCCCACATGCGGGTAGTAGAGATCCCGCATGACCAGCTTCTGGTCAAAGCAGATCAGGAGCCGTCCGTTGCCGATCACCAGCGGCCTTGCCACGTTGTGATTCCACCCCTTTGCCTCCATAGTCTGCCCCGGCAAGGCGGCGGAATAAAATGCTCTCCCCGGTCGGAAACTCACCATATGACGGAAAGCTGATCGGGGGGAGCGTCAGAATGGGATACCTGTTCCTTCTTGTGGTTGCCCTCTTCTTTGTCGCTTTGTGGAGCTATCTGGCCAGGCGCCCCGGGCCCCGCGCCAAAGTTGGCCCCGATGGCACCAACGTCCGGAACCCCGAGACATTTGTCGTCCATCATGAGGGCAAGGGTCAGGGACTGGACATTGCGAACACGGCCCTGAAAGAGCGGACCGAGGAGTTGAGCCGCGACCTGCCCGGCGATGCGCACAAGATTAAGGCGCCGGCACCCGGACGGGACATGGTCCGCATGGATGCACCGCCCAGTGACGTGTCGGAATACGGCGAGCAGAAGGTGGCGCCCGGAGCGGTCCCCGGCGCGCCCGGGGCGGAGCCGAAGGCGAAGGTGCTCATGGAGGGGCCGAAGGGCAGCCGGCCCGAGACGCCGGAGGAGCCCGGCAGCCCGGACGCCAAGGGGCGCCGCGTGACCGACATCCACCGCGATGTGGAGCTTGCCGCCGAGACGCTGCCCGCCGCCTTCGAGGGGCAGGGGCGCCACGTGGACCGGCGCCAGGCGGTCAGCCCATCGACCACGGAGATGGAGCCCGGCTACGGCCTGGGGCGCACCCGCCCGGGCGAGACCGATGGCGAGGGGGGCGCTCCGGGCCGGGGCGGCGGTGCTCAAAGTGACCCCAGCCGGGACCGGGACCGCGGACCGGAAGACGAGGAGCCCGACTTTCCCGTCGAGCAGCCCGACATGGAGGATGACCTGACCGACATTCCCAACGGAGTCATGCCAACCCACCGGCAGGTCACCTTCCAGCCCGACCTTGAACTGGGCGATGAGATCGCCTTCCAGCCCGATCCTCAGGCCGACTGGGCCAACCTGGACGACATCGATGACCTGCCCCCCGGCTACGGGGAGGATGAGGTAGCCGCCATCGTCCGTAACCCGCGCTCCCTCTATATCTACTGGGAGCGGGCCGGCGAAGGCGAGACCCGCCTGCGGGAGATGCTGGGCGAGGAGCGGTATGGCCAATCGGTCCTCTGCCTGCGCATCTTCGACACCGGCGGCATTGGCGCCCGCACGGTCGATATCAGCCCGCACGATGACCACTGGTTCCTGAACGATCTGGAGCCCGGCCACACCTACGTGGTCTCCCTGGAGCGCCGCACCCCCGATGATCGCTACTACCTGTTGTCCCTCTCCGACCCCGTCCGCCTGCCGCACGAGAGCCCCGCAGCCCCCGAGGGCAGCAGCCCGCTCTACAAGCAGTTGGAACACGTGGGGAAGAACGGCGTTGACAGCAGCCCCTGGAGGTAGAGTCTGGTGACCCTTGGCTACGTCGCCCTGGTCCTGCATGCCCATCTGCCGTTCGTGCGCCATCCGGACCGGGAGGATTACCTGGAGGAACGCTGGCTGCACGAGGCGATCTGCGAATGCTACCTGCCCCTCATGGAGTCGCTGGAGCGGCTGCGGGGGGACGGAATCCCCTTCCGCCTCACCCTCTCCCTCAGCCCGACCCTCATGGCCATGCTGGACGACCCGCTCCTGCGGCGCCGGACCCAGCGGTATATCGAGGCCGGGGTGGAGCTGGCGGAGCGAGAGGTTCACCACACCCGGGGGACGGCGGCCGAGCCCGTGGCCCACTTCTACCGGCATCGCATGCGGACGCTCCGGCAGTTGTATGTCGATGCATACCGCCGCGATCTCCTGACCGCTATCCACCAGTTCGCGAAGGATGGGTACATCGACCTGATCACCTGTGCCGCCACGCACGGTTTCCTGCCCGCGTATCAGCATCAGCCCGGCATGGTCCGGGCCCAGGTGCAGGTGGCGGTCCAGGCCTTCGCCGCGCGGTTCGGCCACGTGCCCCGGGGGTTCTGGCTGCCGGAGTGCGGCTACTACCCCGGCGTGGAGCGCTTCCTGCGGGAGGCGGGGGTCGAGTATATCTTCGTGGAGACCCACGGCCTGACCCACGCCCGACCGGCCCCGCCCATGGGGCCGTACGCCCACGTCTGGTCGCCGCACGGCCTGGCGGCCTTCGCTCGGGACCCGATCTCCAGCAAGCAGGTCTGGTCATCCAACGAGGGCTACCCCGGCGACTCGGCCTACCGGGAGTTCTACCGGGATATCGGCTTCGAGCGGGATCTGGCCCACCTGGGCGGCCTGGCCGGGCCGGCGGGGGTGCGCACCTTCACCGGCTTCAAGTACCACCGGGTGACCGGGCCGACCGATCAGAAGCACTACTACGACCGGTGGGCTGCCGAGCAGACGGCGATCCGTCACGCCGCCCACTTCGTGCAGAGCCGTGCGGCGCAGGTGGCCCATCTGCGGGGGATGATGCCCGGTGGGCCGCTCCCGCTGGTCGTCGCCCCGTACGATGCCGAGCTCTTCGGCCACTGGTGGTTCGAGGGGCCCTACTTCCTGGAGCAGGTGGCCCAGGCCGCCATCCGGGTGGATGGGGTCCGGTTTGTCACACCGGGTGATTACATTGATATGCACCGGGCCGGGCAGGGGGTGGCGGAGCCAAGCTACTCCAGTTGGGGGTATCAGGGCTACGCCGACTTCTGGGTCGATGGCGCCAACCACTGGCTCTACCGGCATCTGCACGCCGCCGGCCGGAGCATGGAGCGGCTGGCAGGGGGCGGGGAGGCTGGGCTCCGGGGCTCGAGCGGGGAGGCTGGTCTCCGGGGCTCGGGCGAGGAGGCTGAATGGTTGCGGCGGGCGCTGAACCAGGCGGGCCGGGAGTTGTTGTTGGCGCAGGCCAGTGACTGGGCGTTCATTCTACGCACGGGCACGGCCACCGACTACGCCCACCGGCGGGTGCATCAGCACCTGGGGCGGTTCCGGCGGATCCTCCGAGCCGTGGAGCAGGGGGAGGCCCCCGACCCCGCCTGGCTCAGCGCCGTGGAGCTGGCGGACAACCTCTTTCCGAACCTGGACTACCGGGTCTTTGCTCACTGATTTGGGGACGTGCGCAGCCTTGCGTGGGCTCGCACGTCTTTGCGCGGGGCTTGCGTGGGCTTGCCAAGGCTCGCCAGAGATTTGCCAGGCCCTGCCAAGCCTCGCCGGAGGTTTGCCAAGCCTCGCCAAGGCTCGCCGGAGGTTTGCCAAGCCTCGCCAAGGCTCGCCGGAGGTTTGCCAATCCTTGCGGAGGGCCAGGTTAGCCCGGGCGCTCTGCGCTGGGCCCGGTGCCGGGCGGCCCAGGTTAGCCCGGGCACGTTGGGCCGGGCCCGGTGCCGGGCGGCCCAGGTTAGCCCGGGCACGTTGGGCCGAGCCCGGTGCCGGGCGGCCTCAGGTCAGCCCGGGCGCTTGCGCTAGGCCCGGTGCCGGGCGGCCCAGGTTAGCCCGGGCGCTCTGCGCTGGGCCCGGTGCCGAGCGGCCTCAGGTCAGCCCGGGCGCTTGCGCTAGGCCCGGTGCCGGGCGGCCCAGGTTAGCCCGGGCACGTTGGGCCGGGCCCGGTGCCGGGCGGCCCAGGTTAGCCCGGGCACGTTGGGCCGAGCCCGGTGCCGGGCGGCCCAGGTTAGCCCGGGCACGTTGGGCCGGGCCCGGTGCCGGGGCGGCCCAGGTTAGCCCGGGCGCTCTGCGCTGGGCCCGGTGCCGAGCGGCCTCAGGTCAGCCCGGGTACGTTGGGCCGAGCTCGGTGCCGGGGCGGCCCCAGGTCAGCCGGGGCTTACCTGGGGCCGAGCCCTCATTCGGGATTCAGGAGGCGAACTCACTACATTTCTTAACTTCACACCCTGTGGTCTCAGTAAAGTTTTGGAGCGACGAGACGAGCACGGGTGGATTTGCCCAGAGATCCAGCGGCTGAACCGTCAAACCCGGTCAAACGAGAGAGAACCCGGCCGATGCTCCCCTCTCCTTTCGGTCTAGCCGATCATGGAGGAGGAACTCGCGCCGTTTCTTAACCCCACCTGAACGACACAGCGTTAAGAAATGGATCGAAGGCACCGGGCCCTGCCCCAACCGCCCGGGGGCCGCCCCGGGACCCGGGCTCCCCTCAAACCGCCCGGGGGCGCCCAAGCCTGTCCCCCCGGGCCCAGCCCCAGCCGCCCGGGGGGCCGCCTGGACCCGGTTTCCTGCGGCCCCAGATTAGCCCGGGCGCTTGCGCTGGGCCCGGTGCCGGGCGGCCCAGGTTAGCCCGGGCGCTTGCGCTGGGCCCGGTGCCGGGCGGCCCCAGGTTAGCCCGAGCACGTTGGGCCGGGCCCGGTGCCGAGCGGCCTCAGGTCAGCCCGGGCACGTTGGGCCAGGCCCGGTGCCGGGCGGCCCCAGATCAGCCCGGGCACGTTGGGCCGGGCCCGGTGCCGAGCGGCCCCAGGTTAGCCCGGGCACTTGCGCTAGGCCCGGTGCCGGGCGACGCCCCCCTTCTCTCACCTATCTGTCCGGTTTTAGCCTTAGAGAGGGGCCTCCAGTGTACAAAAACAGACTCTACTAGCCTGAAGCATCCTGGAGTCAACGCTGGGACGGGCCTTTCAGGGCTCGGAGACTAGTCTGTCTCGCCTATCTGTCCGGTTTTCGCGCATCCTGGAGCCATTCTGTGCGCGAAAACGGACAGCTTGTGGCCAAGACCCGAAGGCCAAGACCCGAAGGCCAGGACTCTCGGGCCGGAGCCGTCCCAACCGCCCGGGGGCCGCCCCGGACCCGGGCCCCCTCAAACCGCCCGGGGGCCGCCCCGGACCCGGGCCCCCTCAAACCGCCCGGGGCCGCCCCGGACCCGGGCCCCCTCAAACCGCCCGGAGCCACCCCGGACCCGGGCCCCCTCAAACCGCCCGGGGGCCGCCCCGGACCCGGGCCCCCTCAAACCGCCCGCGGCCGCCCCAACCGCCCGGGGCTACCCTGAGCCCCGACCCCCCCCATAGACGCGACAAGCTTTTCCCTCTAAAATAAACAAGCACACAGAAATAGAGAGAAGACAGAGGAGGGGTCCGGCATGAAGCGCACCTGGTTCACCCTGCTGGCCGGCCTGCTGCTGGCCATCGTTCTGGCCGGCTGCACCAGCACCAGCCCCGCCCCCAAAGATGAAGCCCCGGTACCACCCAAGTGGGACGACCTGAAGGCCGGCGATACCGTCATGAACTATGAGCTGCACAAGTTCAACCTGGTCAAGGAGCCCAATCCCCACCAGTTCGTCACCGGCCCCGAGAAGGTCTGGCTCGACCAGTTCCTCGCCGAGGTCGCCGGCGGCGCCAAGTACGCCCGCCCCAACTGGATCATGGGCGGCGCCACCTTCGCCATCACCAGCCAGAACACCCGAGAGCTGGAGCTACGGGTCAACTACCCCCTGGCCGATGGCAACTTCGACACGATCTACTACAAGTTCCAGGCCGTGAACGGCGAGTGGAAGATCGCCAACCATGCCGGCCCGGACAAGAAGTACCTGCCCAACGAATGAGCGCCTACACCACCTACCTCCACTGGGGCGATGACCGAATCCGCTCCACCTGGACGCCGCACGCGCCCATGCCCCCCATCGACCTGATCACCAGCGTCCACGCCCTCTGCTTCCACCAGGGCAGGCTGATGCTCGTCGACCTCACCCACCGGGGCGGCGACATTCCCGGCGGCCACCGGGAGCCGGGCGAGACCCCGGAGGAGACCTGCCACAGGGAGGCCCGGGAGGAGGGCTACGTGGAGGGAGATCTCACCTACCTCGGCTGCTGCGAGATCAGCCACGAGGAGAACCCCAACTGGCAGCCCGCCGGCAAGTACCCAAAGGTTGGCTACCAGATCTTCTACCGCCTGGATATCGAACATCTTCTCCCGTTCGATGCCGCCTTCGAGTCCTCCCGACGCTTCTTCATCGACCCGGTTGATGCCGCCACGCACCACCATCACTGGAACGAAACCCTGGCCCACATCCTGCAGGCCGCCCTCACCGTCCACCCATAAGCCCCACCCAGCCCGCTGACCACATCCGGTCGGCGGGCGTTCTGTTGATACACTGTTGAGCATTCTGTGACGCCAAGGCGAGACCCCCCCGCTATGCTGGACCCATCAACAGAACGGAGGGATCCCCCATGACCGACATCAACCTGCAGGTGGACCAGGTGACCCGGATCTACGGCCACGGCGAGACCGCCGTCCACGCTCTGCGGGGCGTCTCGCTCCAGGTCCGGCGCGGCGAGTTCATCGCCATCATGGGTCCCAGCGGCTCCGGCAAGTCCACCCTCCTCCAGCTCATGGGCGGCCTCGACACCCCGACCGATGGCCAGATCGTCCTGGCCGGCCAGCCCATGGCGCACCTCGACGAAGAGCAGCGCACCCTGCTGCGCCGCGCCCAGATCGGCTTCGTCTTCCAGGCCTTCAACCTCGTCTCCGTCCTGACCGCCCTGGAGAACGTCGCCCTCCCCCTCACCCTGGCCGGCGTCCCGTCCAAGGATGCCACCGCCCGGGCCACCCAGGCCCTCAAGACCGTCGGCCTGGCCGACCGGGCCCACCACCTGCCCGCCGAACTCTCCGGCGGCCAGCAGCAGCGTGTCGCCGTCGCCCGGGCCCTCGTCACCCACCCCGCCATCCTCCTGGCCGATGAGCCCACCGGCAACCTCGATTCCAGGACCAGCCAGGAGATCCTCATCCTCCTCCGGCGCTCGGCCGATGAACTCTCCCAGTCCGTCGTCATGGTCACCCACGATCCCAACGCCGCCGCCTACGCCGACCGGATCATCTACCTGCAGGATGGCGAGGTGGTCGAGCATGCTTAGCCTCGGCCTCCGCTTCCTCAAGGCCCGCCGGCTCCGCAGCCTCCTCTCCGTCCTCTCGGTCCTCCTCGGCACCGGCCTCCTGGCCGCCCTGCTCACCCTCTCCGCCTCCATGGACCGTGCGCTGGATGAGCAGATGGCCCGCAACTTCGGCACCTTCGACCTCATGGCCGGGTACCATCAACCCGACCGGTTCCTCTCCCCATCCGATGAAGACAAGATTCGACAAATCCCCGGCGTGGTGGATGTGGCCGGCGTCCTGATCCCGTCCGGTGCACCGCCCGGTATGCTCTACTACGGCGTGCCCGACACCCCCCTCGGCCGCCAGCTGGTCACCCCGAAGGATGGCGCCTACCCCGGCCCCGGCGAGGTCCTCATCTCCGAGGCGTGGGCGAAGATGCGCGACCTGGGAATCGACGACACGACCGAGCTCCCCCTCCCCGGCGGCCAGGTCGTCCCCCTCCGGATCAGCGGCCTGCTCACCTCGCTGAAGACCAACGGCACCCAGGTGATCGTCGAACGCTCTTGGCTGGCCCGGGCCGTGGGTCAGGAGGGCGCCACCTTCACCCTGATCGAGCTGGCCGACCTCGACCAGAATGCCCCCGTGACCAACGACATCCAGGACCAGTTCCCCGAGATGACCGTCTACAACCGGGACTTCCTCAAGGAGATCCGGCAGAATCTCGATGCGCTCCGCCCGATCGCCTATGGCCTGGGCATCGCCTCCCTGCTCGCCTCCGCCTTCCTCCTGACCGGCGCCTTCCGCATCTCCCTCGCCGAGCGGACCCGCGAGCTGGCCGTGCTGCGGGCGATCGCCGCCACCCCGGCCCAGATCCGGCGGATGCTGCTGGCCGAGGGCCTCCTCGTCGGCCTGACCGGCTCCCTGCCGGGTGTGCTGCTCGGGACCACCGCCGCCGTCGGCACCGGTCGCATCGTCGCCGTCGCCCTCGGGGTGGAGCCTGCCGCCGCCGCTATCCCCTTCGCCGCCCTGGGCGCCATCACCATCGCCGGGACCCTGCTCGCCCTCCTCTCGGCCCGGGGCGTGGCTCGGGCAGCCGGCCGGACCAATCCCCTCCAGGCCATGCGCCCCGACCTGCCCAGCCAGGAGCGGGAGGCGGAGCAGGGCGGCCGCTTCGGCCTGGTCCTGATCGGCCTTGGCCTCGTCGCCGTGGCCACCGTTCCCCTCTGGCCCATCCTCCTCCCCGACACCGCCGATGGCCTCCAGGCCCTGACCGGCTCCACCGGTGCCCTGGCCGTCGGGATCGGGCTGCTGCTGGCGACCCAGCGGCTCCTGCCGGTCATCCTCCCCATCATCAGCGCCCCCTTCCGGAGCACGACCGAGGGGCCCATGGCAGTGCGCGCCATCCTCCGCCACCGGCGCCGCAGCGGCCTGACCACCGGCGCCATGAGCCTCGGCCTGATCATGGTGGTCGCCATTACCACCCTCATGGGCACCGTCGCCCGCAACATGGAGGAGCAGATCCGGAAGACCCACCCCGCCGATATCCAGGTCAGCATGCCCGGCATCATCCACCAGGGTGCGAATCCGCAGCTTCTCGACCAGATTCGACAGGTAGATGGCATCCGCCAGATCGGGGTGACCTACGACTCCCAGTGGCTCCTCCTCCATGAGCACGACTGGTCGCAGGCCGATCCAGCGTTCCTGACGGAAATGGCGAAGCGGGAGGGCACCGGCACCGGCCCTGCGCAGATCCGTGATCGCGACGTGGTCTGGGCTGCCGCCGGTGGTATGCACGAACTCATCTCAGTCAAGGCCTACACCCTGCTGCAGGGCTCGGTCGACAAGATCGGCCCCCTTGACCTGGTCCTGCGGAAGGAGTTTGCCGAATCCCGCGGCCTTCACCTGGGCGATGCGGTCAAGCTGAACCTGCAGCAGGATTTCCGGAAGACCCTGACCGAGCCGATCGTGCGGGAGTACCGGGTGGCGGCGATCGTCGAGGCCTACCACTATGCCCTGCCCCAGGTGATCCTGGCCGAGCCGGTGCCGGACAAGAATCCGCCCGGAATCCGCATGATCTTCGCCAACGCCGATCCCGCCAAGCCCGAAGCCGCCCGCAGTGCCGTCAAGGCGATCGTCACCCAGCCCCAGTTCGCCATGGCCGAGTACAGCGACGCCCAGTCCGCCCTCGCCGAGATGCGGATCCAGATCACCCAGCGCTACGCCCTGGTGGGCGCCGTCGCCCTCGTCATGGCCGCCGTCGCCGCCATGAGCCTGGTCAACACCATGGTCAACGCCATGAACGAGCGGAAGCGGGAGTTCGCCCTGCTGCGCTCAGTGGGCGCCACCCCCCGGCAGGTGCGCCGGACGATCATGCTCGAGGGCGCCCTCCTGGGCCTAGTCGGCGGGATCGTCGGCAGCCTCGGTGGCATCATCCTCGCCGCCGGTGCCCTCTACGGCCTGGAGCCCGAGCGCTTCAGCCAGGTCTCCCTGCCCTGGGCCGTCCTGGCAGGCGGGCTCCTGCTCAGCGCCGGCCTCGCCCTGCTGGCCGCCCTGGGCCCGGCCCGCCGGGTCGCCGCCATCCCCCCCGCCGATGCGCTCCGAGTAGAATAAGCCATGCACGACAAAACCCGACTGACTTCGCCAGTCGGGTTTTGCTATGCGCAGGGCGCTCGGAATCCACCTCAAGAGGAGGATTGCCGACGATGACGGCTTGCGAAAAGGTGCTTGTGGCCTTGACCATTGTTACCGGTACTGAGGTCCTGGAGCTTTTCTTCCACAAGTTCCTCCCCATGCTGGTGACCTGGCTCTTCGGCTCCTAAGTCCCGGCTCTCGACCGGGCGCCCTGCACTTCTATCCTATCCCGCCCGCTACGGCGGTATCCCACCCCCGGTCGGGCATGGCCGGGGGTTTTCCCGTGCACTTACAGGGGAGACTGGGCGTGAGGTGATCCCATGCGTCGACTCCTCATGCTCCTGCTGATCCTCCTGCTCGCTGCCGGCTGTCGGGGCACGACCAGCAGCCCCGAGCCGGATTCGCCCATGCGCTTCGCCTTTGTCCGGGGCGGCGACCTCTGGCTCTGGGAGGGCGGCGAGGAGCGCCGCCTTACGAAGGGCGCCCCGGTCGACTCCCCCCGCTTCTCGCCTACCGGCCGGTTCATCCTCTACACGCAGGGCGGTCAGCTCAAGTTGACGGGGGCCGGCGGGCGTGGCCCCTGGACCATCCCCGACGCCGACCTGACCGCCCGGCGCCCCGCCGACTGGCACCCGTCCGATGACCGGCTGGCCATCACCCGCTCACTCGGGGGCGAGCCGAGCATCTGGGTCTACCGCGTCAACGCCGAGAACGGCCCCGAGCAGGACGGAATGACCATCTCGGGCTGGAGTGATCCGCTCTGGACGCCCGATGGCCAGTCGCTCACGATCAGCCGGATCGTGACCCAGCCCGGCAATCCACACGTGGGCACGGCTTACACCGCCACCATCGCCCCGGCCCACGGCGAGCCGGACCTGCTGCTGGCCGATCCCTTCGCGCCCAACTCCACGGCGGAGGCGCTTCAGGAGCGATGCGGCAAGGGCGCCATCCCGCAGGCCTGGTCAGCCGATGGGGAGTACCTGCTGCTCGTCCGCCCCGGCTGGACGTCATCGATCGCGGCCGACTGCAACGACTGGCTGCTGCTCGACCCCGCCACCGGCATGACCGAGCAGCTCGGGGCCTCGCCTGACCTCCGCTGGGCGGTCTGGTCGCCCACCGAGCCGGTCCTGGCGTATGTGCATGGCCCCGACCGGGAGCCGGCCTGGAGCCCCGGCGGCCACTACCTCGCCTTCGTCCGGAGCATGAGCCAGGGCATGCCGCCCAGCGCCGATCAGGCGATCTACCTGGTCGAGGTAGAGACCGGCTCCACCAGGCGAATCCGGGCGAGCGAGGGCGGCTTGGGTCCCTTCTGGGGCCGGGAGGGAACGCTCTTCTGGTTCACCACCGGCGCCCCGGCCGCCGGGCCCCGCCCTGGCAGCCCGAAGGCCAGCGCCAGATCCAGGCCCACGGCCCACCTGCGCCACGGGCGGCGAGACCTCCCCTCCCCCCTGCTCACCCTCGACCAGCCGCCCTACTACTACGGCCAGTGGGACTGGCCCCGGGTGCTCGACTCCTGGATCCCCCCGCTCCCCTACTCCAGGCCTTAGGGCTACTCCCCCAGCGGTAGCCAGGCGGTCACCTGCGTGCCCCCTGCCGCACAGGGCCCCACGGTGCAACCGCCGCCCAGCTCGGCGGCCCGCTCCTGCATGGAGGAGAGCCCAACCCCGGCCGTCCGGTCCGGGTCGATGCCGATCCCGTCGTCCGCCACCGTGATCATCAGGCGTCGCCCACGCTCGGCGGAGCCCTCCGCCAGCGTCACCCGGACCCGGGATGCCCGGGCGTGCTTCACCACGTTGTTCAGCGCCTCCTGCACGATCCGGAAGGTGGCGACCTCCACCGCGGCCGGCAAGGCCGGCATGGGATCCGGCGCCGCCACCTCGACCGACAGCCCGGCACGCCCGAACTCACCGGCCGTCCGGTGCAGGGCACCGACCAGGCCGAGGTCGTCGAGCAGTGGCGGCCGCAGGTTGTCGATCAGCCGCCGCACCTCCTGCAGCGATGACTGCAGGTCCTGCTCCAGTTGCTGCATCATCTCCTTGGCGGCCTCCGGGTTCCGGTCGATCTGCCGCCGAGCGGCGCCGGCGGTCAGGGCATACCCCGAGAGCGATGGCCCGAGCCCATCGTGCAGGTCATTGCGCATGCGCCGCCGCTCCTCCTCCCGGGCGGTGACCAGTTGCTCGCGGGAGCGCTGGAGCGCCTGAGTCAGCCGGATCGTGTGCACGGCGTGCCCCGCCTGCCGCGCCAGCCCCCGCAGCAGATGCAGATCCGACGAGCTGAACTCCTCCTCGCCCTGGCGCCGGCCCACCACCAGCAGCCCCACCTGCTCCCCCTGATCCAGGAGGGGGAAGGGGATCCGATCCCATTCCGGCACCCACGACCCCGCCTGGGCCGCCGGGTGATAGGCTCCGTCATCCTCCAGGAGGAGCAGTTCCGCGTAGGGGACCCGCAGCGACTCCACCACCGCCCGCACCACCGTGGGCGGCACCTCATGCGGAGCCAGGTTCGCCTCCAACTGGGTGCCCAGCCGGGCCAGCACCCTGCCCGGGTTGTCCCGGTCGCCATACATGAGATGGTTAATGCGCACCTGAAGCCGGTCCCGCAGCGGCATGAAGAGGAAGGCGACAATGCCCGTCCCGATCAGCGGACCCAGCGCGGACTGCGCCTGAAAGAGCACCCCGGCCCAGCCGGCGACGAGGGTGTAGATCAGGGCGATCGCGCCGGTCAACGTCACGTAGACCAGCGCCCGGTTGATAATCCAGTCAATGTCCCAGAGCCGGTAGCGCAGGATCGCGAAGAGGATCGTGAGCGGCACCGTGGCATGCGCCAGGTGGCTGATCGCATCGAAGACCGCCAGCAGGGCAGGCTGCTCCCAGAAGAACATGCGGGCGCTCAGTCCGATCATGTTTCCTGCTGCCACCATGACAATGCCGAAGGCCACCCACTTGGTCTGCTGCCGCGCCACCGGGTCGGCGGTGTTGCGGAAGCGGAAGAGCTGGGCGATGATCCCCGCGACCAGCAACCCGTTCACCAGGCCGGCAGAGATCAGCGGGGGCCACATGTAGAGGCTGAGCGATGAGTTCGGGGCGTAGAAGGCGGGCGCCGCCAGAATCGCCCACCCTGGCACCAGGATGTAGTAGGCCAGCCGCGGCACCGGTCGCCCATCGGGGAAGAGGAAGCAGAAGGCGAACATGGCCAGCCCGCCCGCCTGGTGGGTCACCCCGGCCAGGATCGCCAGCACCGGCGGCAGCAGCTCCAGCGTGCGCCCATCCTGCATGTAACTGGGTCCGTAGGTCCCCAGCATGAGCGCCACAAAGAAGGTCCAGGGCGTGGTCTCACTACGCAGGAGGATCACCGCTCCCACGGTTACCCAGAAGAGGATCAGGGGGATCTCCCAGAGGTAGAAGGTGGGCAGGTTCGGCGCCAAGGCGACGCGGTGGGGAATTCGCATGACATAGAGCACAAGCACCAGCAGCGTGATCAAGACCCAGGCCAGTCGGGCCATTCCAGCGCGGCGGATCGCCATGGGCACCCCACCCTCCTCTCCTCTGCCGGCGCTAGCCGGCCAAATCAGGACCCGACAGGGGCAGCCAGGCGCTGACCCGCACGCCCCCGCTCAGATCGGGTTCGACCCGGCAGGCCCCACCCAGCTCACCCGCCCGCTCCCGCATGGAGGAGAGGCCGATTCCGGATGTCCGCTGCGGGTCCAGGCCAATCCCATCATCCACAATGGTGATGGTGAAGCGGCGGCCCCGCCCGGTGCCCGGCAGCGAGTCAACCACTGCGAGGGCCACATCCACATGGACGGCATGGGCATGTTTCGATGCGTTATGCAGCGCCTCCTGGACGATCCGGAAGGTCGCCACCTCCACCGCGGCCGGCAGCACCGGCATGGGCTCCGGCGCCTCGATCGAGACGTCGATCCCGGCGTGCCGGAACTCCCCCGCGGCACGGCGCAGAGCGCCCACCAGGCCCAGGTCATCGAGCAGCGGCGGCCGCAGGTTGTAGATCAGCCGGCGCACCTCCTGCAGCGATGCTTGCAGGTCCCGCTCCAACTGCACCAGCAGCTCCTTGGCGGCATCGGGGTCGCGGTCGATCTCCCGCCGGACCGCCCCGGCGGTGAGGGCGTAGCTGGAGAGCGCCGGCCCGAGGCCGTCGTGCAGGTCGTTGCGCATGCGCCGCCGCTCCTCCTCCCGCGCCGTGACCAGCAGCTCGCGGGAGCGCTGGAGCGCCTGGGTCAGGCGGATCGTGTGCACGGCGTGCCCCGCCTGCCGGGCCAGGCCCCGCAGCAGGTGCAGATCCTGGGCGGTGAACTCCGCCTCTCCGGATCGCCGGCCCACCACCAGCAGCCCCACCATCTCCCCCTGGTCGGTCAGGGGGAAGGGAATCCGTGCCGACTCGGGCACCGCTGCGCCGGCGTGCGCCGCCATGCGGTAGCTCTCATCCTCCCGGAGGATCAGGGCAGCGTAGGGAACCCGCAGCGACTCCACCACCGTCTGCACCACGGTCGGCGGGACCTCATCCGGCGCGAGGTTCGCCTCCAGTTGGGTGCCCAGGCGGGAGAGGACCATGCCCGGGTTGTCCCGGTCGCCGTACATCAGCCGGTTTATGCCCACCTGGAGCCGGTCCCGCAGCGGCATGAAGGAGAAGGCGACCAGCCCCGTCCCCACCAGCGGCCCGAGGTTGGACTGGGCCTGAAAGAGCACCCCGGCCCAACTCGCCGCCAGCGTGTAAATCAGGGCGATGGTGCCCGTCAGGGCGGTGTAGACCAGCGTCCGGTTGATGATCCGGTCGATATCCCAGAGCCGGTAGCGCAGGATCGCAAAGCCGATCGAGACCGGAATGGCCGCATGGGCGATGTTGCTGATCACATCGATCAGGGCGACCAGCGCCGGGCGGTGCATCAGCGCCAGATGGGCCGAGAGCATCATCATATTCCCGACCGCACCGACGAGAATGCCGAAAACGACCCACTTGGTCTGCTGCCGGATCAGCGGGTCTCGGGTGGTCCGGTAGCGGTAGAGCTGTGTGCCAATGTTGACCACCAGCAGGGCGTTGACCAGGAGGGTGGAGATCGCCGCCGGCCAGGAGTAGAGGCTCAGCTTGGAGAAGGGCGCGTAGAAGGTGGGCGCCGCGACGAGCCCCCAGAAGGGGATCAGTAGATAGGCCAGCTTGCGGGGCACCGGCCGGCCATCGGGAAAGAAAAAGCAGAACGCGAACATACCAAGGCCGCCCGCCTGGTGAATCAGCCCGGCCAGCAGGGCCACGGCTGTAGGTAGGAGGACCTCGGTGCGCGAGTCCTGCATGTAGGTCGCCCCGTAGGCGCTCAACATGGTAGCGATGAAGAAGGGCCAGCCGAGCCGCTCCTCATTGGCACGCCAGAGGATGACGGCGCCGACGAGCATCCAGATCAGGATCAGGGGGATCTCCCAGAGGTAGAAGTAGGGCGATGGCGGTGTAACCGCAGCCGGTCGGTGCGGAATGCGAGTGAGGTAGAGGATGAAGGAGAGCACGCTGATCACGGCCCAGGCGAACCGGGCCATGGTCGGGCGGGTGAGCGACATCAAATTCCTCCTCGAATATGTGAAGGAAACATCTCCGCTTTGTTCGCCGTAGCCGGTCCTCCTACCTTCCGGGTGTCGAACGATAGCGACGACCGGCCTTAGGCCCACATCCCCTTGCGGAAGATCGGCACCAGCTCACCCGTGGGCAGTTCGCCATCAATGTCCAGCTCCGCCGAGCCGATCATGAAGTCGACGTGCGTCACGCTCTGGTTCAGCCCCGCCGTTGCGCGGGCTTCGGCGGTCATGGCGGCACCGCCCTCCACGCAGATCGGATAGGCCCGCCCCAGCGCCAGATGGCAGCTTGCGTTCTCATCGAACAAGGTGTTGTAGAAGAGAATCCCCGTCTGGTTGATGGGGGAGTCCACCGGGACCAGCGCCACCTCGCCCAAACGGCGGGCGCCCTCATCCGTATCGAACAGGCCCTGGAGCACCTCCTGCCCCTCGGCGGCCGAGAACTCCACTACCCGCCCCTTCTCAAAGCGAAGCTGCATCTCCCTGATCAGCGTGCCGCCGTAGTTGAGCGGCAGGGTGGAGCGGACCGTGCCGTTCACGCCATCGAGCGCCGGGGCGGTGAAGACCTCCTCGGTCGGCATGTTCGGGCAGAAGGGCGCGCCGCTCTCGTTCTGGGCGTTACCGGCGCTGATCCAGACATGGTTCGGCGGGAGATCGATCGTCAGGTCGGTCCCAGGCCCCTTGTAGTGCAGGCGGGCGAACTTCTTCTCGTTCATGAAGGTGACCCAGCGGGCCAGCCGCTCCAGATGCGCCTGCCAGTCGGCCACCGGATCGTTGTCGCCGTAGACCCGGCAGGCCTTCAGGATCGCATCCCACAGGGCGGGGACCCGCTCCGCCTCCGGCAGGTCAGCCATGACGGTGTCGGCCCAGCCCTGCACCGCTGCCGCGCCCATCGACCAGCTTCGCCGCATGGTCGTCGTGTAGGCCATGACCTTTGCCCATGCCCGGCTTGCGGCCTGCTGCGATGCGTTGATCCGCTTCGGGTCAACGCCGGCCATCAGCTTCGGGTCTTCGCCCACGATCGAGAGCTGAGCGCCGCCGTTCGCGAGGTGCTCCTCCCGCCACTGGATCAGGGGCAAGGGGGGCTCCTTCAGGGCCTCTTCATCGGCCCGGGCCATGGTCATGCGATTGACCTGCGGGTCCTGCCATTGCACGGAGACCCGCCGGGCGCCGGCATCGTACGCCTTGGCCACCACCCGCCGGGCCAGGTCGGCATGCTCGATCGAGCTGGCGACGATCAGCTCCTGCCCGGGCTGCAGGTTGACACCCACCCGCACCAGCAGATCGGCGTACTGGTCCAGGCGCTTGGTGAAGTCACTCATAAGGGGCATCCCTCCGAATTGGAAACATACTGATTCATGATTAGCCGATGTCTATAGGAAACCCTTCCGATGTGTACCGGAATAGGCCACTCCCCTAAGGGAGATACTCTCATTGGATGAGAGGGGAGCTGCTGCGGGGGCCCGTATCCTGTGTACGGGACGCTGGTAGCCGGTTCTAGTTGAAAAGAGACTGCAGTAGGAACCGGAGAACCTCAGTCAGGAGCACGGTAAGCATTACCCTACCGACCCATCCAGTGATCTCCCCTCTCATCCACATCCTACCAAACATACGTGCGCCTCGGCCAGCCTGAATCGTTCGCCAACATTCGACGGCAATCGCAAGCGAAAAGGCCGTGGGTCATCCCCACGGCCTCCCTTCTGCTACTACTGCTTGTTCATCGGATTGTTCTGGGTCAGGTAGTCGAGGCGGCCTTTGATCTGCTGGATATGCCGCTGCATGTCATCAGCCATGGACTGGAACATCTGCTTCGCATTCTGGTCCTGGGTGGCGTTGGCGAAGACCAGGTAGCTGCCCTGGGCCGCCTCGGCCGATGCGATCGCCTTCTGAATATCCTGCTGGACAGTCATGCTGTTGATCCCTCCTATGTGCTGTGGGCCGAGTGATAGTCTGCCCCACAAGGCGGTGCGGATATTAGGCCGGTCCGATGCGCAGACTGCGACAGCAGGGAGGGAATGCACGGCGCATGATCAAGCGCAAGGATCTGGAGACGGGCCTGGCCCAGGCCGAGCAGATCGAAGGGCAGTACATGGTATTCGTCCAGTCGACCCAGGACCAGCAGGCCAAATCGATGTGGCAAAGCCTCGCACAGGATGCCACCCAACACGTGCAGAAGCTCCGCCACAGCCTGGACCAGATGACCTACAGCCAGTGGGTGGCCAAGGTGGAGCCAAAGCCGCCCCGGGTGCGCAACGCGATCGCCGCCTTTGCCGTAGGCGGCCTGGTCTGCGTGATCGGCCAGGGGGTTCAGGATTTCTGGGAGGCGGTGCTGGGAATCAGCCACCAGAAAGCCGGCGACCCGACTGTGGCGACCATGGTCTTCTTCGGGGCGCTGCTGACGGGGCTGGGCTACTTCGACAAAATGGCCCGCTTCGCCGGTGCCGGCCTGGCGGTCCCGGTCACCGGGTTTGCGAACGCCATGGCGGCCTCGGCCCTGGAGTTCAAGAAGGAAGGGCTGATCTTCGGGATCGGCGGGCGCATGTTCCAGCTGGCCGGGGCGGTTATCGTCTTCGGGACGGCGACGGCCTTCTTCGTAGGGCTGGTGGCAGCAGGGTTGCGGTTTCTTCGGTAGATGGGGCCACGCGGCCCCCCTTTTTTTTGCCCGAAATGATGTCGCACAGCCTCCGATCGCCACCGGCAGGGGTTTCGATGAGGGACAAGAATGAATACATTTATACATTCTTGGTGGATAGGGGGATGCGGGCATGGACAGGCGGACGCTGGATGCGTACCAGGCCGGGGCCGAGCGGCTGACCGCCACGTACCGGTCCGTGACACCCATCGCCCTCCAGCAGCAGATGCTCGCCTTCTTCCACCCGGGCGGGTCGGTGGCCGATGTCGGATGCGGGAGCGGGCGGGATGCCGCCTGGCTGGCCGAGCGGGACTTCTCGGTGGTCGGCTTCGATGGCTCCCCGGCCATGCTGGCGGAGGCGCGCAAGCACTACCCCCACCTCCGGTTTGAGCACGCGCTCTTGCCGGAGCTGGAGGCGATTCGGGATGAGGCCTTTGCGAATGTCCTCTGCTCCGCCACGCTGATGCATGTGGGCCGGGAGCATCTGATCACAGCGGTGATCAACCTGGCCCGGATCCTCAAGCCCAGCGGGCGGCTGATCGTCAGCTACCGCTCCAGCTCGGGGGGCGATGAGCGGGAGGATGATGGCCGGCTCTTCACGGCGATCCCGCCCGGCAAGCTGGCCCTGCTCTTCGAGGCGAGCGGGCTGCAGGTGGTGGAGCGGCTGACGCAGCCCGACACCTCCCGGCCCGGCCTGGAGTGGACCGTGCTCCTGGCCGAGAAGGGGATCCAGGGCGATGCCCGGGGCCTGGAGCGAGTCCAGTCGGTCCTGGCCCAAGACAAGAAGGATGCGACCTATAAGTTCGCCCTGATGCGGGCCCTGTGCAACATCAGCCGGACCCAGTCCAACCTGGTCCTCTGGGGACCGGGCGAGGTCTACGTGCCGCTCTGGTCGGTGGCGGCGCTCTGGCTGGAGTACTACTGGCCCTTCCTGACCAGCCCGGCCTTCGTGGCGCAGAAGCGGGGCGAGGGGCCGGCATCGCAGAAGCGGGTCGCCTTCCGGGGCGTGGTCGATGACCTGGCGGCCGAGTACGGGGCCGGAGGGCTGGGCCTCCTGCAGCGCCGGTTGATGGAGGAGCCGGGCGCCCTCTACAAGCCGCTGCGGAAGATCGCCGATACGATCCGCGATGGCCCGGTGGTCTACTCGGGCAGCGGCTCATCGCCCGTCTTTCGGCACGTGCCCCGGGGCCTGGGCGGTGGGCTGGAGGACAGCTTCGGCTGGATCGCCGTGCCGGAGCCGATCTGGCTGGATATCAGCCGCTTCAGCCACTGGATCGAGGACAGCCTGATCCTGCGCTGGGCGCAGCTGACGGCCGAGATGAACGCCGACAGCATGCCGGCCACGTACATACCCTTCCTGCTCCCGCAGGACGATGAGCGGGACACGACCGAGGTCCGGGGGCTGCTGACCGACCTGGGCCAGCCGCTGGAGTGCGTCTGGAGCGGGGCCAGCCTGACCCGGGGCTTCGAGGTGGACCACGTGATCCCCTGGGCGGCGTGGGGGAACAACGACTGGTGGAACCTGCTCCCGGCATCGCCCACGCTGAACCGGGAGAAGAGCGACTCGCTGCCGACCCGTGCGCTGCTGCTGCGGCGGCGGGATGAGATCATTGGGTATTGGCGGGTGTATGAGCGGGTGCGACCGGAGAGGTTTGGGCGGCAGGTGGGCCGGGCCCTGGGCGTGGCCGTGGGGCAGGGGGGCTGGGAGGGGCTGGCCTTTGCGGGGCTGCAGGAGGCGGTGGAGCGGGTGGCGGTGCAGCGGGGGCTGCGGCGGTGGGAGCCGTGAGGGGGTCGATGCGTTCCTGTCGAGCACTGTCGAGCTCAGCACGCTAAAACCCGTTGCCGAGCAAACATGGGTACCACCTAGCGGGTGAATTAATGAGGGGGCCGATGGCTCCCCTCACTCATTGCTTAGGTATGCACTCAGCTGTCAGCTAGTCATTTCGAGGCCGACTGCGTCGGCTACTGTTTAGACAGCGTAGCCCTTAGCTGATCTAGCCCTCCATCAAGTAACGCTTTGTCTCCCTTAGGTAGGATAACGATTGGGTGCTGCTTGACCCTATTGGCAACCTCGATCATGACCCTTTTGTAGTTCTCCCGGCTATAAGAAACACGAAGATCATAGTGAGACCCATACTTAGCGAGGAAGTCACTCATGTACTTAACTAAACGCTGCGTGATCTGGGGAAGCTGGCCCTTAAGATGCGCATAGCGGCTCAAGTAAAAGTTATAGTTGAACTGCTCTGCCACCAATTCCTCCATACTCGCGGGGACCGGGCCTAGGATTCCAGAGAGGGTGACCTTGTCGACTTGTCCAGGAGCTACCTCATCCAATATCCGCTGGTACTCCTTATGAGACGGTGAAAGATAGTACGGCTTGTCGCCCGAACACGATGGAATGAAGAGAATCCTCGCCTGCGGCTGAAACTCATCCATAACGCGCTCGTGAAAGCCTGCCCAGGCGTCTATAAGCGCAACAGGGTCCTCGGGAGGCTTCAGCTTTGGGGCTCTCTTGCGGCCTGTGGTTGCCATAGTTCTATGCACCTCAACTAGTTGTGTCCTGTGATACAATGAGGGCCATTACGCATGGTGGTGAATGCTCTTGCCTAGACATTGGAAGCTCTCCAGCCCTCAAGGAGTACAAAAGACGCTAACGGCGCCCACCGCCTTTACTGTTCTCAGCACCCAGGGAAATCAGTGGCGCAAGCTCATGTGGTTCTACGAAGACTGGAAAGACGACCTCAATCCGCTCCTGAGCATGCATGACCTCTTTGTGACCGACAAAGGTATCTTCGAAGAGCTTCAACAGGGATTTCCAGCGCACTTACGTACCTTCATGAAACGGGCACTAGCCCATGTTCGCAGAGCCTGCGCCAAGCCCGGTGGAGAAGCCTATCAGTGGTATTGGGATCATTACCTGAGGCACTTGGACCCTGATCACCTGGATCCATTTCAGGGGATTCTGCTCTTGGATAGTGGGGGCTTCGTCTTGGGCAACCCTAAGTCCTGGCCTCGCATGAAGTCCGTTCGGAATGGCCGTGGAGCGGAGATCGCTGACCTGATGGCTCAGCTGAAGGCAATGGAAGCCAACAGAGACAGTTCTCGGACTGAGTATCTTAGGGTAGGCCAAGAAGCACAGCGAATCGTTCTCGAGACCGGTCTCGCGGTAAGGCCAGACATTCTCGTAACCCTCGATCGGGTGATCCATTATGAGTCACCAGCCGATCTAAAGGACCTATATGTTCAGTATAACATCGCCAATGCCCATGCCGCACTGAGGATGAAGTCCGAGGCGTCGGGCAAACCGTTTCCAATGTTGTGGCCCGTCCTGCATCCCTGGGGACCCAGCCTGAGCGAGATCAAGGCTGGACACCTGACACCGGTTCAGGCTACAGAGGCCTACTATAGGGGTTACTCCCAACAGCTGACGGCACTGCTCGGAGAAGAGCGCATTCTCGGTGTTCAATACGACGGCTTTGGCCTGGGGTCGCTGGTGCCGATCAGTGATTCTAACCTTCTCGGGATCATTGGGAAAGCTGTCTCTCGAGCCCTCATGGAGCACGGCGTAGCTGAACGCCCTCTGCACGCTTTCGGATCGACGGAACCCAAGGCCCTAAAGCTTCATGAGTATGGTATCTCCTCGTTTGACTCCACCCACCACACGGTTCGAGCGCGTACGAGACAGGCGCTTTACCCTATTGGCGAGGGGCAGTATCAGCGGGTTGGAGCAGACTTGGTCTGCCCCTGCCAAGTGTGTCGTAAGCATCGCACAAATGGGCTGGACGAATACCTCGAAAACCGGAAGGGCGTGAAGGAGGTAGCTACTGTCCTCCTCGCACTGCATAACTACCACGCTAGCGAGCGAGCCTACCTGGAGCCAATGCGCCGTCTCGAGGAGACCCGGTTCCCCGTCTAGTCGTTGACGCCCAGTCGAAACGGTAGCACGCCGAGACGACAGATCAAGGACCGCTACACCCTGTAGCGGTCCTCGAATTCTCCTCCGCGAAATCTGGACCGATGAGTTACACGCCTTGACCCGTAGATTCTTTGTGCTGTTCTTAAGTGTTCAAGCTCCGGTAAGCCGCTCAATTGTAACCATTCGGTTCAAAAGAGTCCGATTAGGAAGGAATGTCCCGTAGCGCTTCAAGAACTATGTACAGCATTAATGGTGTATCGACGTTCGGTTCTGATGAGGTGATACTCTTGCCCCTAATCATCCGGTACGGCGAACTGGGACCGACACCAGAGGCTCGTCTCCAACGATTGCGGACCCTCGTAGACCTTACCGAACGCCAACCCGGGGAGATCTGGGAGAGGGCCGTAGACCTCACGGTTGGGGAAGCCTCCGAGCTCCTCAAATCGGTGGGAGCAGTGAATCTCGTGGAGTGGGAGAATCAAATCCCCTATGTCCGGAAACTCAGTGGTGGGTATGTGCTGGTGGGTCTCTCCGAGCTACTCTCGGAAGTCCCCGACCAGAGCGAGAGGGAGACTTACGCAGACACACCGTACGGGCCGAGGCTGTACGAACATCAGTTGCGGAACTTAGGTGCTGCCGTCATTAGCCTGATGCAGGAGTATCTTCAGTACAAGGAGTGAACCTCGTGCGGGTGCTATCACCTGAAGCCACTCGCGGCATCTTTCTCACGTTGGTGCCAAGCGTCTTGGCGGTAACCCTGAACAGTAATCCATCCTGCTGCAAGCGGCTCAACAAGTCTACAATCACCGCTGCAACGCTTGACACCGAACTAAAACGCCACAGAGCCTACGCAAAACTTCGAGATATTCTTCAGCGAGACAACGATCTGGCCGAAGCCTTGGAGAGGGCATGGCTGGATCAACATCAGTCAACTATCTCCGCCATTGAAGCTCTGAAGGCTGACGAACCAAGTCTGCGAGATTTTCTCTCCACACAGCCAACCACGGTCAAGGATCTGCTTGTAGCGTTATCTCTGATCGGCCCTGAAGCAGTGGAAGAGACTGAGTCTCCTGCGAAGCCTAACCCGCAGTTCCCCAACAACTCCGAAGTGGAGCCCTCCGAGCGCATTGTTGTTGCAGCACTAAAGAAGGAGCTAAAAGCTCTTCGAAGGCAGATGAAGACCGAGCAGGAGAAGGCCAGTCGAAAGGAGGCAAACCTGCAACGGGAACTAGCAACTGCAAGAACGCGGCTGGCTCAAGCGCGCCAGGGGCAGTCAAAAGCAGAGCAGACTCTTGCGCTAACAAACCAGCACCTGGAAAGCTCCAAGGCTCAGGCCAGTGCTCTACAACACCACCTGGTCGAGAAGGAGAGCAAAGTAAGCGAGTTACATACTCGAACAACGCAACTACAACTGGACTTGTCCGAAACCAAGAGTGCGCTGCAGAAGGCCTTGGCCTCTGCTGAGGAGGCCATGCGTGCCGAGGAGCGGGCCCGCTCTGAGCTTCAGCACATCCGGAGTCAGCCGCCTGTATCTCAAAACCTCCTTTCCCTTCTGCTCGCCGCCCCTACTCAGCCTGAAGTCGCTGAGCTCGATTATTCGCTGGCCAAGGCTCAACGGAGCGTCACACGCGCCCTTTCCCACGCTACGGAGACCGAACCTTCTGAGCTCGCACTCGTGTGGTCTCAGTGGCTCCGTGAGGAAGAGAACCTTATCACGCTGATCGCTGACCAAGGGGCTCCCTCGCATGCAGCAGTCCGGGAGCAGCTCCCACGACTGTGGGAGCTGGCATCCCAACTCAATCTCCGGATCACCTTGATCCAGCGGCTAGCCCTGATGACTAATCGACTCTCGCTCTACTACGAAGAAGAGGGGGGCGAGTAGAGCGTGTCCGGGTATGCAATCCATGAGCTCAGTGCTCTGTCCAGCGTCCGGCCTGACGAACTGGCTATTATTCGCTGTAACTCGGCGGCCCCCCCGACTGGAGTAGTCATAATGGCGCCGGAGCAGTTTGCCACGGAGTGCTTTAGCCTGACTACTACCCAAGCCGTTCCCTCGACCGATACCATACCAACGCCCCCACTCTCTCGAAGGTTCCTTGGCGTCCTTGAGCTGGCTCCCGATGCTTACCTACGGGAAGCCTCACGCTTGTGGGGACTCAGCCCAGACCCAGCTATCCGAAGCGCCTGGCAAGAATTCCTTGCGCTCGCCGATACTGCGGCGGATCGGAACGCACCGGCTTGGGCTCAGAAGCTGATTAGGCGAAGGCTGGCACTCTGGGATGGGGAATCAGTTTACCTACCACTTTCAGTCTTAGTTGCCTTAAGCAGCCCGGAACCCTCGTGGGATCTTCAGGTGTTCCAGCGCATGCTGCAGTGGATCCGACGACAACTGGCCACTCAAGCCGCCCAGAAACGGGATGCCAGTGAGTATCGTGCTTTTGCCCGATTCCTTTCCGCACCCCGTATGGACCCAAACGAACTTCTCCTCTATCGGTCCGTAGATTTGCCTTCCCTTGCCCGGTTGGATACGTCTCCTGGTACCTGGCTCGTTCCGGCAGCTAAGGCCTTCTGCATTACGTTCCGGCAGCAGAACCCAGATGCATATGAAGAGATCTGTACGGCACAGCAGCCCATATGGGAAGCATACGGCGACGGACTTCAGGGACTAACTGAGCTTCTGCGAGAGGCCACAACCGAAAAACCATCGGCCCGAGAGGGTGACTATGATACTTCCTGTCGCGGTGCTCGTTCAGTACTCGACCTACTTGCCGATGCCTTCCACCTTCTTGGACGATTTGAGCGGAGAATGGGCGTGGACCGCTACATGGCTCCCGCGCTAGTTCAAGCAGAACTAGAGTCTCTTCACAGTTTCGTTCGCGATGTTCGGCGTCAGGTGAACAATAACCTAGACGCCCACCGACTTCTTTTCCAACGAGACTGGGGTAACCACCGTATCGCTGATATTGTGCGCCGGCTTTTCGGTCAGGTCCCCTCCGACCCTTTCCTGAGTCGTTTTCCCACGAATCAGCGCCGAGTGATCCTCCTGGTGATAGACGGGTTCGGGTACGTTCAGTATCGCTGGAACCAGCTGATGTCGCGGGATCGGCGGCACACCACCTTCGGTGGCAGTGTCCTAGACTTCCTAGCCGAGCAGCCCGAGTACAGCGACAACTGGATACTCGGTGGCCCGCTAATAACGGACACTGGTGCGGGCCTATCCCAGATCTTCTCGGGTCTCCCCAGTCGGGAAAACGGGGTCTACAGCTCACAGCTTTCCGATGGTCGCGGCTCTTTCTTTGATGTTAAGAGGGTTCAGTCTCAGGCTGAATGGGCGGACAAAGTAGATGGCAGGTTTCCCCTCACCTTCTTCGACAGTCTGGAAAAGGTAAGAGTCCACGTGCTGGCTAGCGGTGCTAGCTCCCGCCCGAGCGCATTCGCTCAGCGAAACTGGGGCGATCATCCGGCCGAGCCTGTTGATCCCCCGGAACGCTTCCCTCAAGTTCTTCTTCAGCACCTTGGTGCCGCAGACAAGCGGCGACAGCTCTACGTAGTCTACTACCCTCTGATTGATCGGCACGGCCACAACCTGGGCTCGTTCTCCAGTTTCGAGCTTCATGAGTATGAACGGCTCAATCTGATGCTATCTTCCCTATTGCTCCAAGTTCTATCGCTTCAGCCTGGTCTCTTCGATGGCCAGACGACGCTGCTAATCACAGCGGATCACGGGATGTTTGAGAGTGCTGGTGGTACCATCACCAGGGATGAAGTGCTGTCAAAGCTAGAGACTTCCGGTTTGCGACCGCCAAAGGTAGCCATAGCGAACCGAGCCATCTTCCTGTTTGGAGTAAGGAATGGCGAACTGCAGGCTACCGAGCAGGCTCTAGGGGGGCTGTTCCGGTCCAAACAAATGGAAGTCCAATTTGTCTCCCGCACTCACAGGCTATACCGCGAGCTCATCTATGCCGGCGAAGATTTCCCGGCTCGCTTACCTGATCTCATCATTCTCCTGAAGGGAGAGGGCCTCGCCGTAACCCGCCCTATCCCCGCCCCAACCCTGCACTTCGGAGGACATGGCGGTTGTAGTGCGGAGGAAGTGTTCGTCCCGGCTGTTACGACGGTACTCACTCCAAGGCTTGCTGACGCCTTGCGTGATAGATATGGTCGACTGACCTGAGAGGAGGCTGTCCCATGCGAGTATATCTCTCTCATCTAGGTGAGCCAGCGTTTCAGGCTACACGAGAGTTCGAGACCGAGGAGATCTGCCTTAAAGACATCCTAAGAGACCTTGATCAGCGACTCCCGGGGACTCTCTGCCTTATCTGCGATACTGCCAGCGGCAAGTGGGTGCTGAAGCCTCATGTTGGGGTGTATACCAACGTCACCCTTAGTGATAATGCTGATGCCATCTATGAAACCGATCAAACAAAAGAACTGAAGTCAAATCACCTTGAAGAGATCCTCGCCGACGTGGACACCCTCCTCATTTCCCTCTTCAACCCCATCCGATTCGGCGAGATGCTTAAGGATCTGATGCTCGAGAACCCCTTGGAGTTCTCGTTCCATGATGAGAACGAAAGGACGAGCACCCGAGAGTATCGCTCATACTTCAGCGCCATTGACGGACCCGTTGAAGAGCCCATCTACCGGTTTCGCGATGGAGAGTCGAGCCTGTCTGAGCTCGCGACCGACAGCCTCATTCACTTCGCCCGGAATCCCAGCGCCACTGATAGAAGCTATTCCGCCTTTGACCGGAAGCAATCGAAGATTCTCCCTCGACACCTGGTTACGGCTCTCAAAGACCTATGGGAGCTAGATCCGAGTGTTCTAAAGTTGCGCCGTTTCCAGGAGGACGCCCTATTCTTCATCCTGGGGAAGCTGCGAGACCCCGACGCCCTGAAAGGCGAAGCCCTTCTAATCTCCATTCCAACTGGTGGCGGCAAGACAGAGTCGTTTACCATCCCGCTCGTAGCTCATGTGACTGATCAGAAACAGGCGGGTGACATCGAGCACCGGGTAAGAGCTATCGTCACCTACCCAACCAAGGCGCTGGCCAACGATCAGGCACGACGCTTGGTCGAGATCATTCACCAAGTGAACCGCCATACTGACGACCCTGACCAGCTGGTTTCCATCGGTGTTCTCACCGGAGATACGCCGAAGCGATACAGCAGACGCGATATGTTAATCAGTCTGTGCCCCAAGTGTAAGCAAGCAACTCTGGAGTTCAAGTCAGATCCGACTCAGCCCAAGGTGGGCAAAATTGCGGTCTGTAAGAACCCTGCTTGCCAGACTACCCTGCCTTACTTCCGTATCACCAAGCATGACATACTGGAGAGTCCGCCGGATATCCTGATCACTAACCCGGATATGATCAACTACTGCCTGCAAGACTCTCTGTACCACCGACTCTTTGAGCGGCCAATTGGTGTGATGGTCTTTGACGAAATCCATCTATGCGATGGCATATTCGGCTGTAACGTTGCCCATCTGCTCCGGCGCATGGAGGAAGCGGCCCAAGGGTCAAAGCCCCTCTATGTGGGGATTTCCGCCACGATCAGCAACGCCACTACTCTGGCATCTCTTATCTTTGATGTCGATAGAGACAAGGTGGAGTACCTCCACAACCTGGATCGGTACGTAGACCAATCGGTGGCTCCCGATCGCTACCGATACCATTTCTGTGCCATTCCTAAGTCCTACAGGAATAAGAAACGCTATATGCGAGTGCTGACCTCTGTTCTGAACACCGTGAACATGCTGGGACATGCTGTCCGGGACCCCCACTTGCGTAAGACTCTTGTCTTTGCCAACTTCCGTCAAGATGCCGACCACATCGCTCAGTATCTGCTTGATCAGGAGGACCACTTCTATCAGCGTTACCATGAGGGTGTCCATGCCAAAATGACCACCAGCAAGCAGTTAAGCAAGGTGGAGGCGGACGTAACCAGCCAGGTCGGACATTGGTACGAATCAATTCACGAAGCGGGCAATTTGCACGAGGCCAAGCTTGAGATAGGCTGGCATCGAGGTGGTCTCGAACAGGAAGAACGAATCCGCGCGGTAAACCGGTTCGTCCAAGCCCGTCCAATCGAGTTGGACGGTGAGCCTGAAACCCCCGTAGACACCATGATCGCCACTCAGACCCTTGAACTCGGTATTGACATCGGCGATGTGACGACCGTCATCAACTCCTCGGCTCCCCACACGAAGAACGAATATGTGCAGCGTGTAGGCCGTGGCGGGCGCCGTAAGAGTGCGATCGCCCTTACTGTGATTGACCCTGGCTATCCTCTCGATTACTACTTTTACCGCCGGTTCAAGGACATGATCACGAAACCAGAGGGATTCGAAGACGCTCCCATTATTATTACTAACCGGTCGATCCGAGAAAGTCATTTGCTGGCACGAATTGTCGACCTGTGGGCGTCCCGTATCACTACGAGGGACGGGTTGATACCGGTTCGTCGTGTTAGGGATTGGGCTCTCGCAGACGCCAACAACCAGGAAACGAAGGTCTCGGAGACCCCTGCATACAGCCAAGCTCTCCTGCGACACCTCTTCCTCGCTCCGATTCCTCTCCCGGACGGCTCAACGATCACCCGACTGGAGAGACTCAATCGGTGGTTTGCGAAGGAAGCAGATCTGTTGGGTGTGCAGAGATATGAGTTGACATTGCAATCGCTCCAGTCTCTCTTACAGGGCAAGATTACGGAGCTCTGGCATCGAATCGAGCAAAACTTGTACAAAGATCAGGACGTTGTGAACGGGTATAAGGCGGTTGACCCACAACTGACGCCGTCTATGCGTGGCGTTGGCACGATGGTCGGTCTCTGGGTTGCTCGAGGGAGTGGCCGTCCTGAATCAAAGGACGTCGTTGGGCGCACTCGGGCGATCACCAGTATGCCGCCTCACGCATTTAGCACCATGGGAGCCAACACGTTTACGGTCCGATCAATCTTGGAGCCCGATTCCGGTGCACAGCAAGCACTGTACAATCTGCTCAATGAGCACCCGGAGAGTCTAAATTACTTTCACAAGCAGTTTGGCGTTGAGTTCCCTAATATACCCGGGAACCTGGCAGCTTCAGTCACTTTTCAGGTTCCGAAACACTACCTCGTGGAGTATCGGCCTAACCGTTTCTACTGCCCACGGTGCGGACGCACATACCTCAATCTGCCATTCGACGAGCGTTGTGAACACCACGAGTGCCGAGCCGAACTACGGCAGCTTACGCAGTTCTACCAGTGCGAGAAGTGCGGGGAGCTCTACGATCCGCCAGTTCCTCGAGTCTGTCCAAATCCCGCACACATCGCCCGTGTGCCCAACTTCATTCGGGACTTCAAGCGGAGAGGGACAAGCCCGAAGTACAGTGACTACTTCCAGTTCTCAGCCCTTCCCCGGCTCACATGGCGCTGTCGCGAATGCAAGACAACGTTCAGCTACCATGATCCATCTGTCTTTGGTCTGTACAAGGGGAGAAACCTCTGGGAGTACCTTAAAGACGTGGAGATCAACTGGGATGATCCTGACCCTGAGTCTATCGCAAAGAGCTATCTGCATACACCCGAGTCCAAGGCGTCCTCGGTAACCAATTACGACTTGAACAAGGCTCGTTGGAGGTGCTCCAAATCAGGTTGCAGGGGTAAAATAGTCGTCCGCAATGTGCCCGTTGTACGATCGGCGATCAGCGACTATATTGCGAAAACTGGCACCCTTTCTCAACCGCTCGACGCTCTTCACGCGGACTTGGACTTCCACACTGTTTCGGTAGCGGCCTTAGCTAAGGAGTACTTCTATCGCTTCTATGATCCAGGAAAGGAAGAGACGACCCTCCGGCCGCCCCAAGAGATCTTTGGTCCGAAGCAGTTCTTGGGCAACGTTTACGACACCCATGCTGCATTCGTGAAGTTCGGGCATGAGGTTGATAGCTTCTTAGAGACAATCGATTGCTGGAACAAGACGACCGGCCAACTCAAGTGCGAGAACTGCCCTCATGTTAGTAAGGTGATCGGACCGGAAACATTCCGGCCAACCCCTGCAGCGCCTCAATGGGAGATCGACCACGATACCGGCGAGCCCCGCCGGCCTGCTCCGTGGGGTAGATGGGAGAACACCCCGGTTCAAGCTGACCGCCAGGAGTTCTTTCGGTTCGTCCTGATCCACACCCTAAAGCACGGGCTGCTAATGGGCATGCCCAAGTATACAGGGGTCTCTACGTCCGAAGTGGGCGGGCGAGTCTATCCCAACGGTCAGCGCGAGCATGACTTGGTAATTCTCGACTCCAAGGAAGATGGGTCCGGTTCGATCTTCCTAGTTCGGACCAATTGGGATCACATCTGGGATCTCTCTCGGCACATGGTAAGCCAGGCCCAAGAAGGGCAAGGATCTCTCTTCCTCGAGTACGGCTGCCAGCACTACAACCGGAATCTGTGCCCCGCCCTCGCTTCCTGGTTCTTTGAGTACTTGGAGTCGGGGAAGACACCCCCGCCTGTTCCGGAGGAATAGCCTATGGGTGCTCCGCTAGCGGCCCTTGACCTCTACCGACTAGTCCACCAGCGATGCGACGGTGACCCATTGAGCGCTGAGTGGGGCGAGGTCTACGACACTATCTGCCAGAGCATAGCTCTGATCGGACCGAACCTAGATCCAGGTCGAGATCGCCACCAACTACCCGTAGTCGCGGCAGCAGTCCACTATGTACGTGAGTCATTTCAGAGCGAGGGTAGATTCTGGCAAGGGTTCATGGCCGACGTGGGGATTGCCAACCGCAATCCCCTCTTCGAAACCATCTATAACTGGTTCGAACGGCACCAGATACCTGTACTTGGTGACCAGCGGCGCGAGGTCGTGCAAACCCTACTGGCTATTACTGGTGTGCCCGCCCACTGGAGCCGAGACTTTGCCGACTTTTTCAGGTGGTACTTCCGGAGTTTCCGGAGTCAACCGGCGGAAGAGGTGTGGAGCAAGTACCCGGGTGCCCGCCGAATGGCAGGTCGTGAGAACTCGTTCATTCCAACTGCCAATAAGTTGAACAGGGTCTTCCAATACCTCATGGAGGAGGGCGTAGATCCCGAGTCCAATCCGGCAGATGCAAGCGACGAGATCGTTGAGTTGTTCGGCCCAGAGTACGATCCGCGCCGCCTAGTCCGCCGCCAAGACTCGTTTCTCCGGCTCTGGAGGGAGCTCTACGACCGTCTGACACCAGGCAGATTTCGCGGGTGGCTTAGGAGTCGACCAGACAGTTGGCTCACTTTACCCAATGGTAAGGCAGAGGCAGCCCGCCGGATCCTAATGGCTGATGAGATTGAGTTCGGCACCTATCTCTGCGAGGGCGCTCCAATCGAGGTGGTTCCACATCCAAAGGTGAGTCTCCACCGTGTTCTGCGCGAGTGGTCCGAGGACACACCATGGTTGGAGCTATCGCACTATGTAGGGTACCGCTCAAAACACTCCTTTGAAGTCCGCCGGACCGGTGAACCCTATGGCATGAGCCGGCCATTTACTCACGAGGGCGTTCGCTGCCACATAGCAATGGTTCCCCTCCCTCTTGGCGGTTATCTTGAGTTCCCGAGGGGGACGGTGTCAGGTCTTGAGGGAATCAATTTGCCACCACACGACCTGTGGCTCCAACGCAGCAGCAGTGAAACCGACCTGTACCTGGTGGTTCCTCACCTGGAGCTGGCAGTTCCAAGCAGAGCACAGGAGCTCGGACATCTGGAAATCCTGTGCTATGGAGTGCCACTGGATCACAAGATACTCTATTTGGACCGCTCTGGCTGGGCAGAAATGATTGACTGGCGAGTCAAACTGCCAGAGCCGCGACCGGCGGAGGTGACAAGTCGATTCTCGGTCGCCGGCGAGGTCGTGAAGGAACGTTCTACCCTCTTGCCACGGGCAATGCTGTTCACCCCTTCTGGTGACATGGTGCGACCTCGCAAACGGGCTGCAGCATTTGGAGAGCGCCGCTATACTCTCATCCTCGCAGAGGGAGAGGAACCCCCAGAGTATGACGCCGACACCCTGGTGGTGACATGGCAGGAGCAGAGACTCGGAGCATACCGGGTGGCGGATGTCCGCTGGAAGCATGGACCGAAACCGTTCCGGCTGGCAGCAGGGGACAACACCTGGGAGTTTGAGCGTGGCCTTGAGCTTGACCTCTGGGTCACGAGCCATAGGCCCGCACAGCAACCTGGGCAGGCCGTTACTTTACAGCTGCCACCAAACGCGGTTGAATCCCTCGAGCAGTTCGAGATTCGGCTTGTTTCCAGCGGTAGTATTGAGGCGGGCCAGCTTGCCCTTCACCTGTTTCGAGCTAACCGACCCTTAGATGCTCTGGCGATTGGTCCAAAGGATCTCATTCCGATAAGACAGTCCGCTCAAGGCTTGAATACGTGGAACCTTTCGCGGGATTGGCTAGATTACCTGACTCCTCTGGTGCATGAACCTGGCATGTACGATCTGGCCCTTGCCACGTCTGACACAGTTGTTAGCAGATTCCGATTCTACTTGATACCCCGTGTTCGGGTTCAGAAAAAGCTCCCAGTGTCTGCTGAGCGATCCCGGCTGGAGGTCAACGTGCAGTCGGACAAGGCTGCTCTCCTACACCAGAGCGGACAGTTAGTAAGCGAGCTTCAGCTACCTGTTCATTATCGGGTCCATGAGGTGTCAAACCCCGATACTGGGGTACGCTGCTATCCAGAGACCTCTGAGGTTAGCCTAACGTTTGCCGAACCCCAACTGACTGCGACCTTAGCAGTTGTGCCAAGGGTCTGCGGTCTTCGACCCTTGATACACCGGCATAGGGCATGGGTAAAGGAGAGCAACATTAACTTCAGCGATTTGAGCCGAGGTGGAATCTACCTCTTTGGTCCTCCAGGTGTAGCGGTCATGCTCATAGCACCTAGTGGCATCCAGCTGAAGCACACCAGATTAGACGACGAGGGGCACGGCTTCTTTAATGGGCTTAGTGAGCTCCGACCCTACTGCCAGGATCCTGTATCTCGCTTTAGAGTACAGATCGGCACCGTTGAAATACCCTTCTGCGTGAACCGGGCGCCAGAGTATCGAAGGGTCTCGCATGACACTGCGATCAGTGCCGCTGACACTCTCGCGTATTCCATGGAGATATCCGGGCCTAGTGGCGCCCGTCTGAACCTCGTGTTGGCCACTCCTGACGGACGGGAGCTGTCCCTTCAGGAGGTGTTCCTTGACGGACGTTCTGGCTGGAAAGTAGTACAGGGCACTATACCGGGAAAGGATCTAGCGCACGCTGCCCACTGGAGGTTTGTCCTCCTGACGGGTGGGCAGCGTCACCTTCTTGGCAAGGTGTGGAGTATCGACCGTGCTGCGGGTGGTATCGGCTCGGTGTCTAATATTCCAGTTACGACCCTACCTGACCGAGTGACCCAAGAAGTAGCACTTTGGCTGGCGGGTCGGAGTCAGAACCCACTTGTGGTTTGGGCCCCTGTCGCTCTAACCCGCGAAAAGTGCGTCGAAAGAGTTTCGGCCATCTGTCCCAGGGCAATCGTGCATAGCCCCGCCGCCGTGCAATCAGGTGTCCCAATCACGGAGGATCTTCTCTATCCTGAAGAAGCATATCTCGAAGAGGGTGTGGCGGTCCCTTCCGGGATGGCGCCGGAAGACGCCCTGCGAATCCTCCGTGAGCAACCCCAACCCCCCATGCTCATACCAGAGGCCCAGCTCTTGTCAGCATATGAGCGCTCGGTACTAAAGCAATTGGGGCGCAAGGTTCTCCTTATAGCCGACGGTCCACTTCAGCTCTAGGCACATGAAACTGGAGCCCTCCGCTGCTCGCTTGACGGAGGGCTCCACTTGTGTCGACTTAGGATCGCATTAGCTAGAACCTGCCCCCTGGTGTTCCCTGCTGACTCCGCAAGTATCTTTTCAGCACTGGAGACACAGCTCAAGGATTTCCATGTTGTTCCGTACAAGAAGGCCATATGCCTCGGGCGGAAGCCTTCGTCCGTCATGCAGACGCTTCCAGCCGAAATCGCCTCCACCCATGGAGTACAGCCACTTGCCACGAGCGGCATACCCCGCTGCAGTCCCGCTGTCAGCCCACCTCACCCCGAGCTGCCGCAGCAACCGGATTACGGACGGGCGCCCTTGCCCCAACATGTGAATAGTCCCTGGTAGGCTGGCCTTCACTAGCTGGGCGATGCGCTCAACCTTAGCAGGAGTGGCCAAGCAGACACTTCCGATGACCCAGACCGCCCGCCCCGTGATCACTTCCTGCAACTGAGGGGAATCCAGGGCAGTGGCAATTGAGCGAAGGTAGTCCTCCTCCACATACCCCTGGATCACGTAGCCCTTGATCGCATCCACCTCGGCTCGCTGAAGCCGTTCGTTTGCGGCCCACGTGATCCCAAGTGCCTCGTCCCGAGTCAACCCAACGTTGGCCAGGAACTTCGGTTCCATGGGAACATCCCCGGCTACGATCACTGTGGCTCCAAGTAGCCTGCCCACCTGAACCTGCCGGTCAGTAAGGTCCCGCCTCGCCATCTCGGCGTTGCCCTTCTTCATCCAAGTCAACCGGCCGCTATCCAGGATGAGTGGTTTGCACTTCTCGCGGACAATGCGAACGCCCCTTTCGGTCTGCAGGCTGTTCTTCTTGTCCTCGAAGTGAGCGAGGCTAATAAGGGTGGGAATCGGGTGAGGAGAGATGTCCCAACCGTGAAGGTTACTTCCCCCATCCATGACATGAAACAGGATCTCCCTTTCGTATGACCCCAGCATCTGTTGGCTCCTCCAGCTATTCACTTCTTGGAGTGATAGCATGAGGAAGCTTCCCTACGTATATACCACCAGCCAGCGTAGAATAGCGCTGGGCAGTACGCAGCAGTACCGCCCAGCGCTTGCTTGTTACCAGTTAAGCTCCCAGATGTCCCTGTCAAGGTCTAGCTTGTCGGCGCCCTGCCCTCCCGTGGCAGGGTGATCAGCCAGGATCCCTACATGTATGAGTTGGCGCTTGAGCTGAAAGCAACTGCGGTGCATGAACCACTTACTGATCTCCGCCGGAGACAAGGCCTCTTCCTCAGTCCCCTGAGTCAAGTGCTCCAGCAGTATGCTCTTGGCTGGACGCTTGCAGAACACGTTGAGCACGATGTTCGGGCTGTCTTGAAGCAGTGAGCGAAGGAGCTCTCGCAGGGAGATCCTCCCCCTGTAGGACGAGAGATGAGCGTGCAACTGTCGAATATCTGGATCCTCCAGGTAGAGAAACCGCAAGATCCCCCCGAGCAATGGGTGATCATCAATCAGCCGTCGGCTCTTAGTGAGTTTCCGCAGGTCTGGTATCAGTGTACGTGGAGCAGCGACCTGCACCATCTGCTGCACCAGTCGCCCCTTATGCGTGACCGCCAGGACTCCGTTCGTCTCCTCGAGTAGCCCTAGGATCTTGGCGCCTGCAATGGGAGCCGCGACTATCCCCGCGCCAAGCCCCCAACCATGACCCGACTGCAGAGCGGCTGCAACATCAGAGCGTTGTGAGCGGCCGTCAAATAGCAGGACAGGGATCAGGTAATGGAGAGGGTTGTTCAGGTACAGGGCAGAGGAAGCTATCCTTCGGGTCTGGTCACCTCGTGCTGAGAGAATGGCCAACTCGCGCTGTACGTCCTTCAGGAAGCGAGCCTGTGTGCCCAGAGGAGGGAGATGGACACCCTCAACCCCCCGGCCGCCAACCGGCAGCACTCCAATTCCGTGAGCGAGCGCCGTCTCTATGTACCCTCTCAAATTCTCCGTGGGAGCTGCGATAAAGGATTGGTGCGCCCCTTGCTTGTAGATCAACGCTTGCCCCAGGCCTTTGGCCAGATCACCGTCGCTTCCCTTGGTCTCCACGGCCACAATATGATCTGCAACTCCAACACCGAGTAAATCTGGGTAATGCCCAGCCACAGTAACCTGGTGAGAAGCCAGGTTCAGCGAGCCAAGGCCACGAGGGTTGTACCAAACCCGATAGCCTTGATCCTGAAAGTGGGCCGCAACATGTGAGAGGACATCTGCTTCCTGCATGAGTGCGCCTCCGAGCTCATAGAAGTCAGCAACCTATTCATACTTTCTTCGGTGTCAGACTTTGGCCCTGCTTAATGGCATAAAGAAACACCGGCCTTATGACGCCGGTGTTCTCTGGTACGAGCTATACTCAATCGGATCCTCAACCCCGGCCTCCCGGAACCCTTTCAGCCTCAACTTGCACGCATCGCACTCCCCGCAGCTTGGCCGGGTCCCCGAGTAGCACGAGTAGCTGTGCTGGAGCGGTGCCCCGACCTCCAGCCCCAGCTTCACGATCCCCGCCTTCGACAGATGCAGCAGCGGCGTCTCAATCCGCACCGCCTTCCCCTCGACCCCGGGCTTCGTGCCCACGTCCAGCACCCGCTGGAACGCCTCCACGAACTCGGGCCGGCAGTCGGGGTAGCCCGAGTAGTCCAGCGCATTCACCCCAATGTAGATCGCCTCGGCCCCTACCGCCTCCGCGTAGCTCGCCGCATGCGCCATGAAGATGATGTTCCGGCTCGGCACGTAGGTGACCGGGATATCCCCGCCCATCTCCTCCACGCTGCGGCCCAGGGGTACATCCGCATCGCCGGTTAGGGCGGAGCCCCGGATAGTCTTGCCCAGGTTGATCACCAGGTGCCGATCCTCCGGGATATTGTAGAACGCCGCCACAGCCCGGGCCGATTCCAGCTCCGTATCGTGCCGCTGGCTGTAAAAGAACGAGATCGGGTGAACCTCATAGCCTTCGCGGACCGCAACACCCATGCAGGTGGTGGAGTCGAGTCCACCGGAGAGGAGCACAACCGCCTTGCGCATGACCTGTCCTCCTCTACTTCGCGGCCCGCTCAACTGCGTCCCGCTGCCAGAGGAAGCGGTTGAGCAGGAGCGCCCAGAGATAGCCACCGACCACCTTGGCCAGGAACTGGCCGCCGGCGATCAGGGGCATGAAGCCGCCGAAGGCCACCCAGGGGAAGACGATCGAGTCGACCGCCGATGAGACGATGTTGGAACCCATGACCTTCTGCATCTTCGGCGACTTCCGCATGAGGGAGTAGACGATCGTGTCGGCCAGGCCCGCCGCCGCAAAGGCGATCAGGGAGGCAAGGGCCACCGGCCCGGCGTTCCGGTTCAGCAGCCAGGAGAGGGCAGCACCGCTGGTGATCAGGGCGGCCATCTTCAGCCAGAGGTTCTTATGCTCCCACCGCTCGTGGAGCATATCCCGGGTGGTGATATCCAGGCCGATGAACAGGAAGGCGTTCACGATGGTGGAGACGGGGCCGAAGTAGGCCACCGACAGGTTGGCTGCCACAATCGCCGCCAGGTACAACACGATCAGCATGCAGTTCGCTCCTCACAATGAGATAGGCCCTGCTTCGCAGGGCTGGAGTCTCGCTCCACACCCGATAGGTTCCATAAAGTCGGCCGGACTCCTGCTACCATGTCAGGATGAATCAACCCCTGCCTTTTTATGCCAGACCAACCTCTACTCGCCCGGCTCTGCCTGAACCGGATACCGCTCCAGCAGCGGCGTCCAGTCAAAGCCGTAGACCCGCTGCACGAACCCTGCGACCACGGCCTGCTCCTCCCCCTGCGGGGCCTCCTCGCCCAGCCAGGGCCCCAGGCAGGAGAGGCTCGGCCCCTTCCGCCCAGCCTGCAGAACAAGCACCATCAGCGGGGGCCAGCCCTCCGCCAGGCAGGCCTCCTTGACCACCTCCACGACCTTCGGCACCACCCGCGGATGCGTCCCGACAGCCCGGGCCACCTCCCCGTAGGTCGTGAACCCGCCCTCGCGGGCCACCTGGACCAGGTACTGCACCACGGGTGGAACCAGCTCGACAATCGTCGCCATCAGAGACCGCCTCCTCGCCTAGGACTTTACCAGGTATTTCTGTGTGGGTCGTCGCAATCCTACAGCCACACGCGGGCAACGGGGGCCCCGAGCTACATCTACGCCATCTTGATGGACCCCCGCATCCGCCAGATCGACTGGTAGCAGCCCGCCCTCGATCTCGAATCGCCGAGAATGCTTTAGAATCATCTGGACCGTTCTAGAGCGTTCTAGACCGTTCTAGACGCTCCCGCGCTTTTTCGCCCTCCCTCCCCCCTCCCGCCCCCCATTTCCCCCTGCTTTCTCCCCGACTCTCGACGCCCCCGACCCCGCTCGCCCTACTCCGAGAAGCCTCTCGCCCTCGCGTGCGCGACCAGACCCCCCAGCCGCCGGCCTCGACGAGGGCCCCGGGGCTCTCGCTCGGTCTAGACGGACCCTCCTGCCTTCTCGAATCGTCTAGAATCGTCGAGAACGCTCTCGCCGTTTCTCGAATCGCTCTCCCATCGCCTCGCTTCCTTCTCGAATGCTCTGGAATCCTCTAGAATCCTCTAGAATGGGCTCCCAACGTCTCGACCGCTCTCGACCGCTCTCGCAGCCTCTAGAACATCCCTCCCGCCCTCCCCCGCGCCGTGTCTCGCAATTCTCGCAGGCCCGGCAGGTTTCACCGGCCAACTCAGAGTATTAATTCATGGATAATCAGCCGGCTGAACCATGCGACGGAGGTGGATGCTGTGGCCCAGCAGCAGAAGACAAGCACGTTAGATACCGTCATGGACCTGAGTGCTTCAGCGGGCCTGTCCGCCCTGATCACCTACGCGACCGATGCCGCCAAGGCCTCGGGGTACCTCACCCACATGGTCGGCGCCTGCATCGGGCTGGCTGCCATGGGCGTGATCCGGAAGCGGAGCGGGAACCTGATCACAGCCCTCATGGCGCTGGCGATCGGGATCGGCATGCCCTTCGTCTGGACGCTTCCGCCAGTAGACGCCCAGGCACCAATGGATGCCCAGGCGCCAGCGTCTGCCCAGGCACGGGTGGATGCCGAACCTGCGGGGATCACCGGACCCACGTCGCTGGTACTGGCCACGGGGGAGAGTACCTCGTTCACCCTGCGCGTGACCAATGCCGAAGGCAACGACCTGCCCAACACGCCGCTCTCGGCCGAGATCTACCCCAAGGATCTCGGCACCTACGAGAACGGGCGCTTCCTGGCGGGATCGACGCCCCAGAAGGGGACCGTGCTCGTCAAGGCCGGACCGGTCAAGCACCTGATCGAGGTGACGGTCACGGCAGCGGCAGCCGTAAGCTCCCCGCCACCTGAACCGCCAAAGACCGACCCCAAGCCGGCCGACCCCAAGCCGGTCGAGCCGCCGCCGGCCCCCATCGCCACCTCCATCTCGGCCCCGGAGATGCTCACGGTGCTCGCCGGCTCGTGGGAGCAGGCACCCGTCGTGATCAAGGACCAGTTCGGCCAGGTGATGACCGGCATCCCGATCGATGCGACCGTCACCCCCACCGGGCTCGGCACCTGGAGCGCCGACCTCTTCGAGGCGGGATCGGTCCTGGGCGAGGGAACCCTCACCCTGAGGGCCGGGAGCGCCGTCGCAACGGTGAAGCTCTCTGTGACCTACGGGGCGGCCCACACCCTGGATGTCCCCTCCGCCATCACCGTGCGGGCCGGATCGGTCATCGAGGTCCCCGCCCGACTCCTGGACGCCAAGGGCAACCAGATCGATGGTGCAGAGGTCGTCCTCTCAGACCCCCACGACATGGGGTTCTGGGAGTATCCCTACTACACAGCCGGCACGCGGGCCGGCAAGACGGAGCTCTACCTGCGCAGCGGCGACGTCCATGCGAAGATCGCTGTGACCATCGAACCGGGTGATCTGGCGGCGGTCATGATCGCGGCAGATGACCAGTTGCTGCTGCCCGGCACCAGCACCGAGATCTCGTTCATGCCTACCGATGAGTACGGCAACCCGGTGACCGGGGCCTCGTTCGATGCCGTCCTGAACCCGCCATCCCTCGGCACCATCGAGTTCAAGGGGGATGGATCCAGTGCGACCTTCACCGCCGGCTCCACCCCGCAGCGGGGCACGCTCACCCTGACCGCCCGGCAGGGGAACCGATCCGCTGTCGTCACCCTGGACCTGGAGGTCTTCTGACCCCACAGCCGCGCAAAGGCCCCCATCCACCCGCTGGATGGGGGCTTCGCCTATTCCCCGCCGGTCAGCGTGCTGCCGGTCCCATCCCCCTCCGTGCTCTGCATCGTAACCACCCGGATTGGATAGATGACCCGGTTATTGCTCAGGTTGGTATCATCCTCATATGCGATCTCCCCGATGAGGTCATACTCTCCCTCGGGGATCCCCGTGAACGTGATCGGGATGGCGTCACAGCAGCCCGCATCCACCCGCACCGGCGCCCAGTCATTCCGCACCTGGCCGGGATGCTGGCGCAGCCAGACCTGGGCCACCACGGGGGCCTGCTCCTTCTCCAGGTCGTTGCGGTACCCCAGCCGGAGGGTCACCCCGAAGTCGGGCCCCAGCGGTGTCGGATCGTAGTCGATGCTGTCGATGTACGGGTCATCGACCACCACCCGCTTCGTCCACGGGATGATCAGCACGTTGTTCGCCAGGCCGGCCTCTGGCTGGTCGCTGTCGGGCAGCCGCTTCACCTCGGCGGCGGCGCCCTGGCAGCTCTTCGGGGTCGCCATGCCACGGGCCGCAGCGATCTGCCGGGCCAGCAGCACCGCCGGGCTCGGGGTGTCGGCCTTGCTCAGCGCCACCACGCCGGGGTGGTCGATAATCCCGACCAGCTGCCCGGTCTGCGGATCGGTGGGCTCCAGGGTCAGATTGATGTCGATGGGCTGCGCGCTCCCTGGCGCCAGGGCTTCATCAAGCCAGGTGCTGCCGATCGGGCGGATGGGGGCGCCGGCATCATCCGTCAGGTACCAGTGAACCGGAAGGGACGCCCCGCAGATGGCGCCAAGGGTCTGCTGGGTCAGCCGCAGTTCGACGGCGTTCGCGATGGATGTCGCCTGGCCGGGGGTGAGCTCCAGGGGCTGGGGTGGCTGGGTCCAGCGGAGGTCGTAGCCCGGCCCCACGTGGTAGGCGACGAGGCGGCCGCCCGGGCCGGCAGCGGTCGTGTAGTTGACGCCGACCAGGATCAGGCCGTTGGCCATGGCGGGGTCGACGCCGACGCCGGAGACCTGCGAGAAGGTGAAGGGCCCGTGGGCGGGGGATTCGGTACTGGCCAGGAGGGACTGGGACTCCTGCGGCATGGTCTGCTCCTTGGCGATCAGGAAGGGCTGCGGATGGCCGCCGTTGGGCCGGGCGGAGTCGAGGGCCTGGGCGTAGAGGTTGCCCTGGACATCGCCAAAGAGGAGGGTCTCCTGGGTCTGGATCGCCAGGGGGGCGGTGTTTATGGAGAGCCGTTCGATGCCGCCGGTGGGGCCGAACCGGCGGAACCACTTGACCTGCCCGCCCGGCCCGATGGCCACGACGGCACCATCGGAGCCGGTGGGGTCGGCCCGGAGCTGGGCCTCGGTGCCCCCGGGCGGGACCCAGTTGCGGAGGGTCAGGTAGAGGTGGGTGCCATCAGGGCGGGTCTCGATGGCGGGCTCGGTGTTGGTGAAGACCCGCCCAGCCCCGATGGCGGCCGCTATGTCGATGGACTGGGCGGGCCAGGTGGCGGGGCGTTTTCCGAAGTCAAAACGGGCCCCCCAGAGGTGACCGGTAGTATCTAGCCAGTAGCCGTGGTGTCCATCCGATGCAAAGGTGCCAGCGAAACCAGCAGAACCATCCACCGTCCAGACGTGTGTCAGACTATTCTCTGAGTCAAGGGCGAACAGGCTCGCTCGTCCGCCGCCGAAACCATCAGCCCCGATCAGAACTGTCTGCTTGCCCTCGATGACTGGTCCTGGCACGGCCGAGGGGGTAATGAAGCCCCCGAATCCATTCGGCGACGCCTTGTCGGTAGGTCCCTGGTAAGGCTTCTTGTCGGGCACATCCAAAAGACTGTCCAACCCCTTGACGCTCCAGAGTTTACCGTGACTCCGGTTGCAGAGGGGGCGCCCCTCGGGATTCGCCGTCTCGTCCGGGTAGTTGGGCCGGTCGGCCACTATCACGTAATCCCGCTTGTTGATCGACAGCACCAGAGGTGAACCCACGATAGGACAGCCATACTCCAGATCGATATGCTGCAACCACTTCTCCTCGGTGTGGTAGGCCCAGAGCCAGCCGAAGGCGGTGCCAAAGTAGAGCATCTTCGACTCCGGGTTATAGGTCGGGGTGGACTGGGAGATCAGGGTGAGGCTCGGGGTCGGCATGTTGACCGGCTCGGGCCAGGGCATGCCCGCCTGGCCGACCGCCTCCACCGACGTCTCGATCAACTCGCCGGTGGGGGTGACCTCCATCCGCCAGAGGAAGGGGCCTGCCAGGTGATAAATCGTCTGGCCGACCATGACCGGCTGGGTGGCGCTCTGGCCGAATTCGTACCGCCAGGCCTCGGTCATCTCCATCAGCCCGACAGCATCTGTATTGACCGATTGCCGCTCCGGTCCGCCCCCCTTGGTCGTCCAGTCGGCGGCCTGGACATGGGGGGCCATCAGGAACAACATGACCAGGAGGCTGAGCAGTCGTCGCTTCCGCATCGCTCTCACCTCCTCACATCCCCTCGGCCGAGCGCTCCAGGTAGGGGCTCGGATAGTCGTAGAGCGGGTAGAAGGGGGTAAAGATGTGGACCTGATACGTGCCGCTCATGCTGCCATCGATCTCCGGGAAAATCGGCGTCTCGCCCACCCAGTAGACCTTGGCCCCGAGCTGCTCCGAGACGAAGCGGATCGGGACCATCGTCCGCCCCTGCTTCTCCACGGGCGGGGCATCCAGCGGGACCCTCTGACCGTTGACCACCGCTTCCTGCTTGTCGATCGTCAGGACGATCGTCCGCTCCGGCAGAGATACGGTCTGTTTCTCCAGCCGGAAGCGCAGGCTGTTCGGGTAGTAGCCGCCTTCATAGAAGATTGTCTCGTAGCTGTGGCCCGGTGCGGGGACCACCCGGTTGATCTCCCGGCTTATGGCCGGGAAGTGGATCCGGACCTGGCCCGTGGCACCATCGTAATCCACCCGGGCGCCCATCATCTCGCTGACAAACCGGACCGGTACGCGGACCCGGCTCACACGGGTATCCAGGTAGGCAGGAACATCGAACTCTGAGCTCGCGTACCCCATGTTGAAGAAGACCTCAATCGCCTCTGGGCTCCCGTCAATGCCAGCTCCGTTATCGCGATCCAGATCGCCGTTGGAAGCATCCATATCGGCAATGAACTGATCGATTCGTAGATCGGCCTGTACCAGCTCCTCCGGCCGCGGTTTAGCTTCGTTGATAAAGCGAACCGGCTCGAACTTGCACACCCCACTGGGCACCCGTCCCCCCCCATAGTCCTTGCCCCACGTATCGTGAATCAGCTTCGCATCAATGTTAGGAAACCAGTAGGCATAGATCATGCTCCCGCAGGGGACCTCCTCCAGCTCCCACAGGTAGGGGTACTCCTTGGTCCAGGCCGGCATGGGCTCCAGCACCCGGACCTCCCAACCCGTAATCTCCTCGCTCTGCGCGACCGCCTGCTCCAGCCAGGCCTTCCTGTCGGCCGGGAGCTCGCTGGGCACCGGCGGCGGCGTCCAGCCATCTGGCCAGCCCGGCCCTGGCTCGTAGTTGCTCGCTGGGTACTCCACCACGGTCACCTCTTCCGCCATCGCCACCAGGCCCAGGCTCAGGAGCAGAAGCAGCACCAGTCCCCACACGCCCCGCTTCATCAATAGAAACACCTCCTACATTCCAATACGAAAACAGACCCCCATCTGTTCGAAGTAAGAGATCATCCTACCACAAATTCAAAATAAATCCATGTCGCCTCTTGACGCACTTATCTGATTACCATATAATCAGTATCAGATGCAGCTTATTCCATATTATACAGTGGGAGATGAGAACTCCGATGACTACCTCCGACTCCGGTTTCAGCGGGATGAATGGACCGAAGAAGAAGTCCCGGTTCAAGCTGGTAACCGCCACGTACAAGGTCCAGGGCGGGGCGCAGCGTGACAAGGCCAAGTGCAACGTCAATCGCTTCGGCGGCTCCGAGGGCAACGTGGAAATGACCGATATTTGGGACCGGCACCTGGTCACTCGGGGCATCGACCCGAATGGGGATGTCCTCCTCGCTATCGGGGCAGATGAGGAGCGCGAGGTCGTCGCGATCTGGGGCACCACGGAGCCCGGCCCCGGGGTGACTACCCTCAGGCGGTATGTAAAGGGCGCATCCGCCAGGATTGCGTTCCACCTCGGGGCCGCCTTCAAGCAGTACCCCAGCCTCCGGCCCCAGCACCAGGAGGTCGAGTGCCTGGTCCTGGAGGAGATCGATGAGGAGACCGGCCTGCCGGTCATCGTCATCCCCATTAAGGCGGGACAGGCGGTCTCCAGCAGCGGCGATGGTTCCAGCTCCAGCTCCGAGTCGGCGGAGGGCGAGGAGTCCGAAAAGTAGGCAACAACCCCCGGTAGGCCTGTGCGCCTGCCGGGGGCTTTTCTGTGATCCCGTACATCCGCCATGCAGGGAAGGGTGTTGCTAAACTCTGCCGAAGTACACGAGCGTAATAGTTGTGACAAGAAGGGGTCGGTCTACTTGCGCCACCGGATGCCGCTTCGCCTCCTGCTCCTGCTCCTCCTGGTGATACTGCTGACCACCGCCGGCGGGCTCGGTTGGGCGGGCGCCCAGACCGTATCGCCTCGGGCAGCGGCCGACCTGGTGATCACCATCGCCGGCCCGCAACGTGTGGCACCGGGCGAGCAGTTCTCTGACCGCATCACCCTGACGGTGACCAACACCGGCACCGCCCCCGCCCAGGGCACCGCCGATGGATCGGCCGGGTACACCATCGACCTGCTCCTCTCCGAGGACCGCCAGATCCCGCTGATCCGGCGAGACGGCGATCATGATCTGCCTCTGATCAGCATCACCGACACGCCGAGCCTGCAGCCTGGCGAGAGTGCCACCCTGCACGCCACCAGGCTCACCCTGCCCGCCGACACGCCAGATGGCGCCTACTGCATCGGGGCGGCCATTCAGACCGGCAGCGATCCCGACCTGGACCGGGACCCGACGAACAGCACCGCCTGCCTGGAGGTGCAGGTCGCCGGGACACAGGCCGTGCTCTCCCGGGTGGTTGATTTCACGCCCCCTCCCGGCCCCCCGAGACCCGACTCGGAACTGCCAGAGGCCACGGCGGGCCAGGTCTTATCGTACTTCCCCGTCATCCAGGACGCCCTGACGAAGATCACCGAGCCCGGCCAACTTCCGGAGGGGTACCGCCTGATTGGCGTCCTCGACATTCGCCCGAGCCGTGGCCTGACCGTCTATGCGCGACTGCCGGGGCTGGAGCGGTTCGAGGCACCGTTTTACGCCGAACTGATCCTCTCGACCCAGGACTCCGTGCCCATCAAGCCCGCCATGACCAGCGACCGCTTTGTCGATGGCGTGCGCCTGGCGCGCTTCCCCTTTGGTCCGGCCATCAGCCGCCTTGTCCCCATCCGCCCGATTCCGGTGGATACGCCGCCGGGGCGGTACTGCCTGGCCCTGGTGATCGATCCCACGAATCGCATCCCGGAGATGAACGAGTTCAATAACGCCGGCTGCCAATGGATCGAGGTGGTGGCGCCGCCGCCGGGCGATCTGGCGGTCTCGCTGCAGAGCACGGGCGAGATCATTGCCGGGCAGGAGATCACCAGCAAGATCCAGACCAGCTTCTACCGCTGGCCCAAGGCGAAGGATGGCACCATCATCACCAACCAGCAGATGCTCTCCTCCTACACGGTCTGGCTGACCACCCCGAAGGCCTTTGCGGCCCGGACCACCGCTGGGCCGGAGGGCGGACTACTGCTCTGGTCGCAGCCGGAGGCCACGGTCGGGCCTCTGCCTGACACCATCACCCGAAAGATTCCGGTGGATACGCCTCCCGGTGAGTACTGCCTGGCGGCGATCATGCGCCCATCGCCCGGCATGCAGGACTCCGACAGCTCGAATGATGCCATCTGCCAGCCGCTGCGGGTCTGGGCGGCCCCCCCGCCCGGCTCGGCTGACCTGCGCCTGGAGAGCGTCCTGGCGCCCCGCACGGTCCATCCGGCGGATTCCATCTCCCTTACGATCGATGTGGCCAACGGGGGCGCGGCGGCCCCGGCTGCCGTGGCCTACCAGGTGCATCTGATGATCGCCCGGGCCATCGACATGGATCGGCTGGCCGACCCGGCGAATGTGGTGACGAGCATCTCGCGGGTGGGGATCATCCCCGGGCAGGAGCGGCTAAGCCACGAGCTGTCGGTCACGGTGCCGCCGGACCTGGCTCCCGGGGAGTACAAGCTGGCCGCCGTGGTCTACAGCCTCTCGGATCAGGAGCGGGAGCTGGCGGACAACCTCGCCTGGGCAAGCCTCACGGTCGAGCCGGAGCCAGTGCCATCGCCCTTCTCGGATCTACCATCTACCGATGGGGCCTTCGAGCCGGTCACGTTGCTGATGGCGCACGGCGTGATTGACGGCTTCCCGGATGGCACCTTCCGGCCCGGCGCCCCGGTGACTCGGGCGGAGCTGGCGAAGATGCTGGTGCTGGTGGCCTTCGCCGGTGCGATGGATGCGGCTCCGCCGGGGGGCGGGCCAGTGCATGCGGCGCCCGGCCCGGTCTTCGCTGACACCACTGGTCACTGGGCCGACTCGTCGGGCTACCTCGCTGCGGCAGTGCGCTTCGGCCTCTTCAGGGGCTTCCCGGATGGCACCTTCCGGCCCGACGCCCCGGTCACCCGGGCGCAGGCGGTCCAGGCCCTGACGGGGCTGGTCAGCGGGGTCAGGCCGCTGCCTGAGCCGGAGGGTATGCCTGCTGACATCCCCCAGGGCGCCTGGTTCCGCAGGGCCGTAGCGATGGGGCTGAAGGCCGGGCTTATGGGGCGTGGGGCCTCCTACCCGGTCTTCGCCGATGAGTCCTTCGAGGGGGAGCGGCTGATCACCCGGGCCGAGGTTGCCAGGCTGCTGGCGAATGCGCTGGGCCGGCCCTAGGCTTGGGGCATCGGTGCGACGCCGTGGGAGGCAAGAGGTGCCCTGACCCAGCGTGTGGCGCCTGGGCCCGATCAGCTTGTCACGTTTTGCACGCCGAAGCGCCGGCCACGAGCTTGAGGGCGTGCAAAATCTCACAGTTCATGGCTCAAGTAGCCCCTCCGCGGCCCCACGATCCACCGTCTTGCCCCAAAAATCCCAGAATCATCCTGGTTCTGGCCCCAACCAGGCCCGTCGAGGCCCAGGAGTACCATGCTTCAGGTGTTGAGCGTCACATTTTGCATGGCGTCTCTCGCCGCGTGGCCCCATCTCCATGCAGAAGGTGACAAGCTCGCCGGAGCAGGGGCCTGGAATACCCCGGGCGCTGTGAGCCCGGCCCGGTCCCGGGCAATAGGCCACCGGCCACGGCGGGGGCGCCCTGGGCCCGATCAGCTTGTCACGTTTTGCACGCCGAAGCGCCGGCCACGAGCTTGAGGGCGTGCAAAATCTCACAGTTCATGGCTCAAGTAGCCCCTCCGCGGCCCCACAATCCACCGTCTTGCCCCAAAAATCCCAAAATTAGCCTGGTTCTGGCCCCAAACAGGCCTATCGAGGCCCAGGAGTACCATGCTTCAGGTGTTGAGCGTCACATTTTGCATGGCGTCTCTCGCTGCGTGGCCCCATCTCCGTGCAAAAGGTGACAAGCTCGCCGGAGCAGGGGCCTGGAATACCCCGGGCGCTGTGAGCCCGGCCCGGTCCCGGGCAATAGGCCATCGACCACGGCGGGGGCGCCCTCGCCGACGTGCGGCGCCGTGCCCAACGTGCGGCGCCGTGCCTGGCAAGGGGCGCCCTCGCCCACGTGTGGCGCTCTCGCCGGCCTACAATTCCTCCGCGAAAGGAGGCTCCAGCCACGCCATGTACGTACATGTGCCCACCAAGCTGCTGCTCGACCAGCAACTGCCGACCACAGCCAAACTGACCGCCATGGTCATGCAGCTCCCAGCGGCCAGAGACCGCTCGCCCCGCACGCTTCAAGCGCTGACCGGCCTCTCCCGGCACACAGTCCTGCGGGCCCTCGCCCACCTCCACGCAGGCGGCTGGCTCACCCCGGCGCCGGGTCCCAGCCCCAGCCCCCTGACCACCGTCCCCGCCGACCTGCTCACCGACCAGCGCCTGGGGGCTCGGGAGAAGCTCCTGTACGTCAGGCTCCGGCTGGCCCAGCCCCTTGGCCCGACCAGTTACCGCACCCTCGCCGCCCTGACCGGCCTGAGCCTCAACCCGGCCAAGCAGGCCATTCGACTGCTCGCGGAGACCGGCTGGCTCCACGTCTCCCAGCGACACCAGCACGCCCCGCTCGAGCTGGCCCTGCGCAACCCTCTCGCCCAGCACCGCGCGAGTTCCATCGCAGCGGTCCGGCGGCGGCTGAACAACGCAGTCAACAAGGGCGAGGCGCTAATGCGGGAGTTTCTCTCGCTGTTGATCGCCAGCGAAGAGTTCGAGGACGACGCCAGCCCCGGTTTCCTGATCAACCCCTACACCGGCGAGGAGATGCAACTCGACCGCTACTACCCGCCACATGTCGCCTTTGAATACCAGGGCGCCCAGCACTTCACCACGACCGAGCGCTTCCCCAGCGAGGAGGATCTGCGCAAGCAACAGGCTCGTGACTACATAAAGCGAGGCATCTGCGAAGCCCGGTCAATCCACCTGATCACCATCCAGGCCGAGGACCTGAGCCTGGAGATCATCCGCCAGAAGGTGACCGGCCTCCTGCCCCTACGCAGCCTGGAAGGTCAGGAGGATCTCATCCGCTTCCTGGAACGCGCAGGCAAGGCGTACAGGGAGAAGGCCGACCTCCCCTTCCCGGTCCGAAGAGGAATTCGCTCCAGCAACCCTGAATCGTTTGCATAGACACATGTAACAATCAGGGAGGTATGCGAAATGCGTACCCGAGCCAAGCAACTCCTCAAACAGGCCTACGGCCCAACGACCAGGTTCCGCCCCGGCCAGTGGGAAGCGATCGAAGCGCTGGTCGAGCGGCGCCAGCGCCTCCTGGTGGTGCAGCGCACCGGATGGGGCAAGAGCATGGTCTACTTCCTGGCCACTCGCCTCTTGCGTGAGGCCGGCCGGGGGCCGACCCTGATCATCTCGCCCCTGCTCTCCCTCATGCGCAACCAGCTGCAGGCTGCCGATAAGTTGGGCCTCACCTCCGCCACCATGAACAGCACCAACCGCGAGGATTGGGATGCGGTCAAGCAGCAGCTCCAGGAAGATGCGATCGACCTGCTCCTCCTCTCCCCCGAGCACCTGGGCAGCGAGCACTTCGCCACCAGCGTCCGCCCGACGATCCAGGGCGGCATCGGCCTTCTCGTGGTAGATGAAGCCCACTGCATCTCCGACTGGGGGCACGACTTCCGCCCCGACTACCGGCGCATCGTGCGGGTCGTGCAGGAGCTCCCCCGCAACATTCCCCTGCTGGGCACCACCGCGACCGCCAACGCCCGGGTCGTGGCCGATGTCCAGGCCCAACTCGGCCCAGACCTCCATCTGCAGCGCGGTCCCCTGACCCGGAAGAGCCTCCGGCTGCAGACCATCCAACTGGCCGACCAGGCCGAGCGGCTCGCCTGGCTGGCCGAAAACCTGCCGCACCTGCCGGGCTCGGGCATCATCTACTGCCTCACGATTGCCGATGCCGAGCGCGTCTCCGCGTGGCTTCATCTACATGGGATCGATGCGCCGGCCTACCATGCCAAGGTGGATGACCGCCCCGCCCTGGAGGAGCGGCTGCTCAACAACCAGTGCAAGGCGCTGGTCGCAACCGTCGCCCTGGGCATGGGCTTTGACAAGCCGGACCTCGGCTTTGTGGTACACTATCAGCGACCAGGGTCCGTGGTGGCCTACTACCAGCAGGTCGGGCGGGCCGGGCGGGCGGTCGACACGGCGGATGCGATCCTGCTCAACGGCCGGGAGGATGATGAGATCCAGGAATACTTCATCGCCTCCGCCTTCCCGAGCGAACGGGCCACAGAAGATGTGGTCCACCTCCTGGAGGAGACCGACGGCCTGAGCAAGCCCGCGATCCTCCAGCAACTCAACCTGCGCGACGGCCAGTTGGACCGGATTCTCAAACTTCTTCAGATCGATGGTGTCATTGGCAAGGAGCGCACCACCTACTTCCGCACAACGCATCCGTTCGTGCCTGACCGGGCGCATCAGAAGCAGGTGACCCGGCAGCGCCGGCAGGAGCTGGAGCGCATGCGGGCCTTTGTCACGCACGACGGCTGCCTCATGGCGTTCATCGCCCGGGAGCTGGATGATCCCGATGCCGCCCCCTGTGGGCGCTGCGCCAACTGTGCGGGCGACCTGGCCCCCCGGACCGTCAGCGACGCCATGACCCGGAAGGCGATCGCCTTTCTGCAGCGTGAGCACAGGCCGATCGAGCCCCGGCGCCAGTGGCCTCCCGGCGGCTCCGGGGGGCGGAGCGGGCGGATTCCGGAGGCTAACCGGGTGGAGCCGGGCCTCGCCCTCTGCATGTATGGCGATGCCGGCTGGGGCAGGCTGGTCCGCACCGGTAAATACGAAGCCCACCGGTTTGATGACGACCTGGTGGATGCAGTCGCCCGGATGGTCGCGGCTGATTGGCGCCCCGAGCCACAGCCCACCTGGGTGACAGCCGTTCCCTCGCTGCGCCGCCCCGACCTGGTGCCGGACTTCGCCCGGCGGCTGGCTGACCGGCTGGGCCTGCCCTTCCGGCCGGTGATCGCCAAGATCGAGGACACGCCGCCGCAGAAGGAGATGCAGAACTCGGCCCAGCAGGCCCGCAACGCAATCAACGCCTTCGCCCTGACGGGCCGCATCCCCGACGGTCCCGTCCTCCTGGTCGATGATATCGTGGACTCCCGCTGGACGCTGACCGTCTGCGGCGTCCTGCTTAGAGAGGCCGGCAGCGGCCCGGTCTTCCCCGTGGCCCTGGCCACCGCTGCCGGAGGAGGTAGTGACAGCGAATGAAGTCCAATCTGAATGCCGACGCGCAGGTGATCCTGCTGCTCTGCTCCCATCTGGCCGCCCCGAAGGCAGCAGACGGCAAGCTCAAGCCCCTCTCGCCGACCGAGTGGAACGGGCTGGCAGCAACGCTGGTGAAGAGGCGACTCCGACCCGGACAGATTCTGGACTGGAGCCGCGATCAGCTTCAGTCCGAGTTGGCGATCACCCCCGAGCTTGCCGACCGGCTCGCCAGCCTCCTGGTCCGGGGCGCCCAACTGGCCATGGAGGTGGAGCGGCTGGGCAGCGTGGGGGTCTGGGCGCTCACCCGGGCTGACAGCGATTACCCGAGCCCGCTCAAGGAGCGGCTGGGCGCCGCAGCTCCCCCGGTGCTCTTCGGGGCGGGGGACCGGGGCCTGCTGAACCAGGGCTTCCTGGCGGTGGTGGGCTCCCGCGACGTGGACGACTCCGCCGCTGCGTTTGCCGGGGCCGTCGGGCGGCAGTGTGCCGCGGAGGGAAAGGTGCTGGTCTCGGGCGGGGCACGGGGCGTGGACCGCATCGGCATGGACAGCGCCCTGGAAGCCGGCGGCTCGGTCATTGGCGTGCTGGCCGATAACCTGGAGCGAGCGATCCGGGAGCCCGGCTTTCGGAAAGCGATCATGTCTGGCCGGCTCGTCTTGCTCTCCGCCGTCCACCCCAAGGCGCCCTTCCTGGCGGCCAACGCCATGGCCCGCAACAAACTGATCTACACCCTGGCGCACTACGGGCTGGTGGTCACCTCCTCCGTTGAGCGGGGGGGAACCCGGGCCGGAGCCCTGGAAGTGTTGAAGTCCCGCTGGGTCCCCCTCTTTGTGCGCGGCGGCGACTCGGCCCCGGCGGGCAACCAGGACCTGATCCAGCGGGGGGCCCTCCCCTTCCCGTGGGACGTGCCGGCCTCTGGGCTTGCCTCGTTGCTGGAAGAGCGGGCCGCATCGTGGGGCGGGCCGGCGGGCCGGAAGGGCTTGCGGCCCGCCGGGCCCGAGGCGAGTGCGCCATCGGTCGGTGTGAGTGACCTCTTCCCGGTTGTCTGGCCGCATATCGCCGCACAGCTCGCCTCCTGGCAGGCGGTGGGCGATCTGGCCAAGGGGCTGCAGACCGAGCCCGTGCAAATGCGGGCCTGGCTGGAGCGGGCGGTCGCCCGGGGCCTGGCGGCTCGGGCGGGGGAGAGCGACCGGTATGCGCTGGCTGGTACGGAGGCGGAGCAGCAGCGGTTCGATATCAGCTAGACCCGACAGACAATCCCCCGGGAAGCGTGACCGCTTCCCGGGGGCTTTCTCATCCGTGAGCTATTGCACTATGCCTGACCGCCCTCGGGCTGGTCAAGGGGCGCAGCGACGGCGACCTGGCCCTGTCGGGTACCCTGACCCGGGCCGAGCTGGTCACCATCCTGGTCCGGGCCTTTGGCGCCGAGGAGGGGGCGCAGGAGCCATCCACCTCCCCTGCCTTTGCCGGCACCGCCGGACACTGGGCGGATGGCGCGCCGGCTCACGGTACCATCGCCAAGGCGCCAATGCCCACCTGCAGCACCACGGGTGGTCGGTCCAGGTCTCCTACACCCCGGCCCCGGGCTACCTCGGCGATGACTCCTTCACCTACACGGTCAGCGATGGCAAGAGGCTGAGCGCTCCGGCCAAGGTGACCCTCTCGGTCGTCCCCCGCCGATACGGATGAGGACACGCAGGTCACGATCACCTTCACCGCGACTGACTCGGAGAAGAGCCATCTCCTCTTCGGCATCGATACGATCAGCTTCCGTGCGGCGGACGGGCTCCGGGACAGCGATTCGGGCACGGTGACCATCAACATAGCACCGATCAACGACGCCCCGGTCGCCCATGCGGGCACCGACACCATGAACGAGGACGGCACGGCTGTCATTGAACTGAACGCCACCGATATGTCTCCGCTACGCCGTAATGCAGCAGGCGCTGCCCTACGGTAACTTTCTTGCCGGTGCGCCTTGGCGTCCCTATGGTCTGAGTGGCAAGAAAGTTACTTTATCGAAGCCCAAACCCCTCAGACCCCGGTCTTTGCCCCCCTTCTGTGCCTCGACCGACCGGTGCGGGCAGTTTTTAGCCACGACTACGGCTGCCACGCATGCCAGGACAGGACAATAACTTCCGTTTGGCAGGATTTTCCATACAAAATCCAGAATCCCTCCTTCAAGGAGGGACGCCATGAACCACGTGAAGGCCCCAGCCCAGTTGTTACTGGACCCCAGCCTGCCGGTCACAGCCAAACTGCTCTGGATGATCATCCACCTGCACGCAGGCCCGCTGTCGCCCAGCCGCTTGAGCAACCTTTCCGGCTTGGCCCGGCAGACCGTTCGCGCCAGCCTGCATCAGCTCAAGACCACGGGCTGGCTCGACGCCCGGCCAACCGCCCGCCATGCCCTCGTGCCGGCTGGCCTGCTCGCAGACCGACGCATCGGCCCCCGCGGGAAAGTGCTCTACGCCCAACTCCAGCTGGCAGAGGGCTTCTGCCACCCCTCTCTCCAGTGCCGCTACCAACACCTCGCCGATCTGATCGGCATCAGTCCGGGTCCGGTCCGACAAGCGGCCAGACACCTGGCGGAGACCGGTTGGCTGGAGACGACCCGACGCAGCAAGAAGACGCTGGTCCTCTTCACCCTGCGAGACCCCATCGCCGAACAGCGGGCCGCTGTGATCGCCATCATTCAGAGGCGCCTCGCAAAGGCAGAGTTCAAGGGCGAGGCGATCATGCGGGAGTTCCTCTCGCTGATCGTGGCGAGCGAGGAGTTCGAGGATAATGCGAGCCCTGGCTACCTGCGCAATCCCTTCACCGGGGAGCCGCTGCAGTTGGACCGGTACTACCCACCAGGCGTCGCCTTCGAATACAACGGCCTGCAGCACTACACCACGACCGAGCACTACCCAAGCGAGGAGGGTCTCCGCCGGCAGCAGGCGCGGGACTACATGAAACGGGGCATCTGCGAAGCCAGGGGGATCAGGCTGATCACCCTACACGCCGAGGACCTCACGTTGGACCGGATCCGGCAGGCGGTCGATGGTCTGCTCCCTCTCCGCGATCTGGCGGGCCACGAGGATCTGATCGCCTTCCTGGAAGATGCCGCCCGGACCTACCGGCGCAGGGCCCGCCCCTTCCTGCCCCTGCCCACGCAGCATGAAAGACCCCGGAAGGCGTAAACCGCCGACCGGGGTTTTCTGCTATACCGGCTACCACACGGGATGCGGAACCATCTCGATCCATTCCTCATACCCGGGCATCCGCCGGTAGCGGTGGCTGGTGCCCGCCTCCTCCACCTGGCCGTAGGCCCAGTGGCTGGGGGTCACGTCGGGGAAGGTCGGGGCCGGGAGCCCCGTGAGCGGACCACGCTCCAGGAGCCGGTTGATCACGGTCACGAACTCGGCCCGGGTGATCGGCTGGGTGGGACGGTAGGTGCCATCCGGGTAGCCGGTGATCAGGCCGGCCTGCGTCACGGTGTAGATCGTGCTGTCGGCCCAGTGGCCGGGGGTGTCCGGGAAGGCGCTGCCGCTCATGAGCTGAAGTTGCTTGAACCGCAGGGCGATCACCGCCACCTCTGCCCGGCTGATCGGGTCCTGGGGCCGGAAGCGGCCGTCGGGGTCGCCGATCATCAGACCACGGGCCTTGGCCGCCTTGATATAGCGGGCCGCCCAGTGATCGCCGGCCACGTCGGGGTAGAGGGCGACATCATCCGCCGCGGTGATCGGGCCGGTGATCCGGGTCAGGATCGTGGCCACCTCGGCCCGGGTGATCGACTGCTCGGGGCGGAAGAGGCCATCGGGGTAGCCCTGGATATACCGCAGATGGGTGCCCTCCTGCGCCGCCTGGGTATCATCGACCGGAGTCGGACCGGGATCATCAACCGGATCGGGATTGACCGTTGAGCCGGTACCACCGGCGATGGGCTCCAGGGAGAGGCTGTACTCCACGATCGCACTGCCCACGTAGATCAGGCCGTCCTGAATGAAGCTGTCCTCGCCGGGGCCGGCGGGCCGGTTGCGCCCCTCCACCCGGCTGTCGTAGGTCTGGTAGCCATCCTTCTCGGCGACGATATAGTACCAGCCGTCGGGGAAGACCATCCAGGCGTACTCGCCGGCGGCGTTGGTCACCTGGGGCACCCGGTTGGCGCCGGGCGGGAAGTCAGGGAGCTCAGGCAGGTTGACCAGGGTGTGGGGCGTCCGCCCCGCCGCGATATTCTCGGGGGTGTCGGCCCAGTAGAGCTTCATGGTCACGCCGGCCACAGGCTTGCCTGTTGTGCTGTCGGTCACGACGCCGTATGGGTCGATCAGGCCGGTCTGGAGGGCCAGTTCGCCATCGCCGTTGACCGTGATCGTCAGGCTGGTGCCCGCAAGGGTGACACCGTTCGGGGCCGTGACCTGGAAGACGATCCGGTAGGTCCCCGGTGGGATGCCCTCCACCTGGAAGACACCCTCCGGGCTGATGCTGACCTGCTGCTCCAGCGGCTGCCCGTTGGCGTCACGGACGCTCGCCTGGATGGATGCACCAGGCGGCAGCACCTGGTCCAACGTCTTGGGCTGCTGGTCGGCGCCGTCCTTCATGAGCAGCAGGCCGCTCATGGTCGGGCTGGCCAGGTGCTCCTCGCCGGTGCCCTGTAGCTGGTCGACATCGCCGTGCTGGGTCGATGTGACCCAGACCGTCTCGCCGCCTACGACCACGGGGGTCTGGATCTTGACCGTATAGCGCCACCCGCCGCGCGGCACCACGATCTCGTAGCGCCCATCGGCGCCGGTCACGTAGGAGGCCTCGAAGTCGATCGTGCCGTTGCTATCAAAGTCCTCGGCAACGCTGATCCGGGCGCCGGCCACCGGCTTGCCGGTCGCGGAGTCGATCACTACGCCGGCTACGGTGGCGGGCAGGAAGCGGATCGTGATATTCGCCCGGGCGAAGAGGCCGCGGGCCGGGTCGTAGACTGTGGCGGTGATCTGCTCGGTCCGGGGCTGGGTGCCGTCTAGCTGCGGGGCGGTCAGGACGGCTGTGGCCTGGCCCTGCGCGTTCGACTGGGCGGAACCGCTGCTCAGGGTGCCGGCGGTGGCGGAGAGCTGGACGGTCACGCCTGGGGCCGGGGCGCCATCCAGGGTACGGAGTTGGGCCAGGAGGGTGGCGGTCGACTTGCCGTCGCCCACGATGGATGCGGGATCGCTGGTGAGATTGAGCGTCAGCGTGCTCGGCACGGTCAGCGCAACGGTGGTGGTGTTGCCCCCTGTGATCACGGCGCCGCCGGTCACAGGCTGACCCGGGATATCCAGGCGGATGGTGTAGTCACCCGCCGGCAGGGAGGCATCAATGCGCCCCTGCGAGTCGGTCACGCCGCTCGCAACCACCTCGCCGGCCGCGTTGCGCACCTCGTAGGGGATGCCGGAAGCGGGCATACCGAAGTCGGTCGTCACGGTCGCTGCGAGGGTGCCGGTGGGGACCGGCGCCGGGGCCGGGGGCACATAGGCCGACTGGACGGTAAGCGTCTGCGAAGCGGTCAGGGCACCGATCGATGCGGTCAGGGTGTATGTACCCGCCGTGCTGGATCTGACCTGGAAGCTGCCGGTGGAGGTCCCGCCGGGGATCGTGATCGCACCGCCTGTGAGGTCGACGAAGCTGACGGCACTGTCGATACTGAGGGTGATTGTGCCGCCAGGGGCATTGCCGTAGGCGTCCAGCAGTTCCAGGGTGATCGGACCGGAGGTCTGGCCTGCCGTGATCGTCTGGGGGTCGGTGGTGAAGGCGAGGCTCGCCGGGGCGCCAGGGTTCACCGTAATGGCGTGTGTGGCGCTGCCGAGGGTTTCGGCCTCGTCGGTGGCCGTGACCGTCTTTGCGCCGGCAGCCGTGTCCGTGTAGGTGAAGGTGGCACGGTCGGTCACGGCCGCCACGGTCACCGTGACCGGGTCGAAGCTCGCATTCGCCTCGTCGCTGGCGGTCAGGGTGAAGCTGGTCTCGCCTGCGACCTTGACCGCTGCGCCGTTGGCATCGACCACGGTCAGGGTGAGCTGGACTGCCTGGCCCGCCTGGGCGCTGTCCGGACCGGACAGGGTGATCCCTACGGGTACCGGGGTGACGCTCAGCCCCCGCTGATCGCCGGTCAGGCCGTCGCTCTGGGCGGCCAGTTGGTACTCACCCGGCTTGCTGGTGGTGACCCGGAAGGTGGCGGTCGACTGCCCTGCCGGGATGATCACCTGGTCCCCGGTCACATCCAGGAAGGTGATCGCATTGTCGCTGCTCAAGGAGATGGTCGTGTCGCTGGTGCTGGTGGCAACGTTGCCGTAGGCGTCCCGCAGTTGCAGGGTGATCAGGCCGGAGGTGTCGCCGGCGGCGATTGTGACGGGGTCGGTCGGTTCGGTCGGATCATCGGGTGCAGTAATGAAGTGGATAGAGGCCGGGCTGCCCGGCTTGACTTTCAGGGCATGGGTGGCGCTGCCGAGGGTGCCGACCTCATCGGACGCCGTGATCGTCTTGTCGCCGGCCTTCGTGTCCGTGTAGGTGAAGGTGGCGCTGCTGGCATCCTTTGCTACGGCGACTGCGGTCGGGCTGAAGGTGGTGACCGGCTCGGACTCGCTGGTGCTCGCACCGAAGGTCGCCGCTTCGGATAGGGCGATGGGATCGCCGTTGATGTCAAGCACGGTCAGGGTGAGCTCAACCGGTACGCCCGCGGTCACTTCAGCGAGCCCGCTCAGCGCAATATGATGGGGGACCACCTGAACGGTCAGGTCCTGGGTGGCACCGGTCAGGCCGGTGCTGGCCGTCGTGATGGTATGGGCGCCACCGGTCGTGGCGGTGGCCCGGAAGCTGACGGTCGACTGGCCGGTGGGCACGGTCACCTGGGTGATGCTCATGCTGTCGGCGTCGTCGCGGAAGGTGACGCCCACGGCGCTCAGGTCGATGGTCGTCTCACCGCCGCTGGTCGCCGGGTTGCCGTAGGCGTCCTGTAGCTGGAGGGTGATCAGGCCCGAGGTGTCGCCGGCGATGATCGTCTGGGGAGCGGTGGTGAAGACCAGCTTGGCCGGGACGTCTGCAGTGACGTCGATCTGGTGCTTGGCAGTGCCCGGGTCACCGGTCGCCGCGATCTCCCAGGTGCCGGCCATGGTATCCGTGTAGGTGAAGGTGACGCTCGATTCGCCGTCGCCCACGGTCACGGTAGCCGGCAGCGTCACACTCCCGCCTGAGTCGGAAGTCAGGGTGAAGGCAGTCAGCCCGACCGATGCAAACGGCAAGTCGTCGGAGCCGATCAGGGTCAAGGTGAAGCTCTCGCTGGTCTGGCCCGCGACCACGCTGGCCGGTCCGATCAGCGTAACTCCCGCCAAGGTGGGCGATGGATCGCTGACCATGAGGGACGTGCTGGTGCTGGCCTGGCCCGACGTAGCGGTCAGGGTGTGACTGCCCGCGGTCGCGGCCGTGGCCAGGAAGGTGGCGTTCAGCGGGTCACCGGTAATGGTCACCTGGGTGATATCCGTGGTGTCGCCCGCATCGCGGAAGGTGGCCCCGGTCGCGCTGCTCAGCGTGACGGTGCCGGCGGTCAGGTTGCCGTAGGCGTCACGCAGGGTCACCGTGATCGGCCCGGTCTTCTCACCCAGCGTAATGACCGGCGTGGGGTTCTGGAGCTGGATCGTGACGGGGGCGTTCCACTGGACGGTCAGGTCCTGGGTGGCGCTGGTCAGCCCGGTGCCGGCCGCCGTGATGGCATAGACGCCGCCGGTTGTGGCAGTGGCTCGGAAGCTGACGGTCGACTGGCCGGCGGGCACGGTCACCTGGTCGCTTGTCGCATCCACGAAGGTGACGGCGCCGTCGCTGCTCAGGGCGATGGTTGTGTCGCTGCCGCTGGTCGCCGGGTTGCCGTAGGCGTCCTGTAGCTGGAGGGTAATCAGGCCCGAGGTGTCGCCCGCGGTGATCGTCTGGGGAGCGGTGGTGAAGACCAGCTTCGCCGGGGCGCCCGGCGTAACGGTAATCGCGTGGGTGGCGGGGGTCAGGGAGTTGCCCGAGGCCGTGACGGTCCAGTCGCCGGCCTTCGTGTCCGTGTAGGTGAAAGTAGCGCTCGACTGGCCAGTGGGCACTGTAACAGAGGCCGGGGTGAAGGTTACGGTCCCGTCCGAGTTGGAGTTGAGGCTGAAGGTGGTGTCGGTGCCCACCGCAAACGGCTGCCCGTCGGAGCCGATCAGGGTCAGGGTGAAGCTCTCGCTGGTCTGGCCCGCGACCACGCTGGCCGGCCCGGCCAGGGTCATGCTGGCCAGGGTGGGGGTTGGGGTTACCGGCGTGTCGGGATCGGCCAGGGTGACGGTCGGGGAGAATGCCCCCTGGTCCTCAAAGGTCACGGATTGGTCGTCGGTATCGTTGTAGCCGGCCATGTCGCCGTTCAGGGAGTTGGTCTGCTGGGCACTGGCCACCACATAGCGCAGCGGGGTGTTCTTCGTCAATCCCGCCCCCTGACCGATGGAGCCAATGAGCGCACCGCCGTTCAGCGTCAGCGGCTTCAGGTTCGCAATGTTGGCGAAGTCCTGGAAGCTGAACCGCACGCTTACGAAGTCGTCGACATCGGCGTCCCCGTCGACGCTGTTGGGACTGCCGTCTATGCTTGTGACCGTGTCGATCCGGTAGGTAGTTCCTTCGACCAGCGTTGCCAGTCTGACCGGCGAGGCGATCGATGAGGTGCTTGGCGAGTTGTTCGCCCCGGTGCCCGCGCTGTAGACGTCGAGCACGTAGTCCTTCTGGGGGGTGCGTTCAAGCATGAGGAAGACGTCGAGATCGCCGTCCAGGTCCACGTCCATGCCGATCCAGAGATAGCCGGCGTAAGCGTCCTGGCTGTCCCTGGCGTTGTCTACCCGGAAGCGGAGCGAGAGCTCGTCGTCGGTCTGGTCGCTCCCGGTGCCGTTGTCGTCGTAGTTCATGTACATGAGGGGATTCGCGGCGTTACCGACCAGGTCGATCGCCGCCGTCGCCTGCGTGTCCTGACCCGGGTCAAACTTGGCACCGACCAGGGTCGGTGACCAGTTCGATGAGGCCGAGCCGAGGTTGAACCCCTGGGCGTGAACGGTGCCGGGAAAGGCACATACCGATAGCAGGATGGATAAGGTACCAATGATTGCAACGACTCTTGTGAGCAGTGGATTCCCGTTCGCCCGCATTCTCATGAGAGACTCCCCCTGATCATTGGACTGCCACTCGAAGGCGACGGTCCTACAGACCGAAACCACCGACTTTGCGTCCTATTTCGACTCGTATGTTTCTGACTTGAATACGGCCCGAGCACAGGGGATTCCTTGCAGCATGACTCGCTGCCGAGCGCCGGTGGCGCATCCAAATGGCTGCATCGCTTGACAGACGGGCGTTTTCTGGTCGTATTCTTAGTATTGCGTGTATTGGCAGCAGAAGGAAGAACCCCAGGCAGGACTGACCTTGCCTGGGGTTCTTGTAACAGCTTGCCTTACTGCTGGGGCTGTTGTGGGGGGGTTCCTGTCGTGGTGATCGTTCCCCCGATGTAGAAGTTCACGCTCGGATCCGACAGCAGCGGATTGGTGGAGAGCAGCGAGTCCTGAACGGTTGCCCCGGTCGGGTAGACGTCGAAGATCCCCCCTCGGACGTTGGCGAAGTGCACGGCATAGCCTCCACCCACCAGGTTGTTCCCTCTCAGGTCAACGTTGCTGAAGGAGAGATGAACCACAGAGACAGGGTCTGAAACCGTCTGGTTCCCGTCTGCGGTGATCAGGGCCCCTTGCCAGTTCGCCCCGCTGAACTTGTCCCCAATCGAGGTGAGGTGGAGGGTGGCGCCATATTGGGCCTGGGCGAGCAGGCCCTTGGTCCCGTTGCGGTTGGTGACGGTGAAGATGTTGTTCTGCATGAGGACCCGGAAGGTCGCACCATAATAGGGACCGAGGTAAACAGCGGTGGCAAAGTCGGCGCTTGTTGCATCGGATCCCGTGTTGCCCGTCAGGGTCAGGTCGAGGAGTGTCCCCGTATTGTTCGTCCCGTACGCCGTTGCGTAGACGTTGGTATCGGTGGCCCGCTGGAGGGTGTTGCCCTGCACTTTGGCAACGATCCGGCTGCCGGCGTCGGGCATGATGTAGACCGAGACTCGGGCACCATCCACCGTGTTGTAGGTCACCGTTGCGGTCACCGTGCTGCCGCTGCCGCTGTTCTCGATCCGGACGGCTGAACCCTGGATGTTCGTGAAGGTCGCCCCGGTGACCGACAGGGTACCCACCGTACCAACGTTGTACAGATCGATCCCGCTGTACACGTTGTAGTCATCCACATAGTTAATGTCCGTGATCCCGGCCTTGCCGTTGATCTGGCTGGCGCCCGAGACCGTAACGGTACCCGTGATTGACCGCAGACGGATCCCGCTGCAGCCCCCGCTAATGTTGGCGCAGGTCTGGGAACCGAAGCCGGTAATCTGGGGGGAGGAGAGCGTCAGATTCGTGGTGCCGGTCACCTGCACGCCGCCCATCTGGGGACTGATCACGGTCAGGTCGTCCAGGTTGACCGTGCCGGCGTTGCGGACATCTACCCCGTGGCCGCCGGGGGCGGTGATCGTGGCAGAGCCGGAGACCGTGAAGCTGCCGGTCACCCCCGACAGGTAGATCCCGTCGCCGTCACCGGTGGTGGTTGGCATGCGGGTCACGGAATCATACGTCTCCATTTCGGTCCGGCGGACCCCGCTGATCACGAGGCTCGTAATCGCCACGTTGGTATTGGCTCCGTTCAGGACCCGGATCCCGTACGTACCGCCGGTCAGGTTGACCGTGCCGAAGGTGAACGCGGCGTTGGTGACGGTGTCAATATCGATCGCAGCGGTCATGGTGCCCAGTTCCGAAACCTGGATACCGCCGGTCACCGTGAAGGTGGAGGCGGTCCCCTGGTTCTTCACGGCAACTCCGCTGCCGCTGGGGACGTTTGTCGCGGTGATACCTGCCACCGTGATATCGGTGATGATGCCGGTCAGCGAGACCGCGCCGCTGCCTTGTGCGGAGAGCATCGTGCCGGCCCCGGAGATGACCAGCCTTCCGCCGGTATCGCCAAAGATCGCCTGAGAGCCGATGGCCTCCAGCGAGGAGCTGGCACCGCTGAGGGCCACCAGGTGGGTGGTGCTGTTACCGGTCAGCTTCAGGGTCGGAACGCCGGTGGAAGTCAGGGCGACCCGGCCCGAGAAGGTGGTCGATCCCGCCGTGTTGGTCTCCAGGAGGATCGAGCCGTTGCCGGAGATCGTGCTGGTGAAGCTCTGCGTGCCGGAACGGCCGGCCACCGTAATCGTCTGGCCGTTGAGGCTGATCGGCGCCCCGATGCTCATGGTTCCGTTGCCGCCCGAGAGGCTCACGCCGCCGCTGACCGAGGCATCGGCATTCACGGTGGCGCTGTTCACACCGCTGCTCACCAGGGCATTGCCGGCGCTGCTCAGGTCTACTGCGCTGACCTGCGCCCCTTCACCGAGGCCGACCGTTCCCTGAATCGTCGGGTTGGCGCCGCCGGCGGCGACCAGGGTCTGGCCGTCGATCACCAGGCCCGCCGGCTGGCCGAGGAGCTTCCCGTTGCTGCCGAGCTGGATCGTGGCGCTGGGGGTGTAGCTGCCCGCATAGACGAAGAGGATATCATCGGCGCCCAGGGCGGGCAGCGAGCTCATGTCGGTGAACGGCGTGGCAGAGCGCCCGTCGTGGGTCGCGGCGGTGCTGCTGCTGTCCACGTACCAGACCAGGCCGCTGCCGATGGTGATCGTCACGGTGCCGGTGCTCTGCACCTTGCCGTCGCTCACCGTATAGCTGAAGGTATCGTTCTTGCCCTTCTGGCCGGCGGGCGGAGTGTAGGTGAAGGAGCCGTCAGCGTTGATCGTCGCCTTGCCGCCCAGGCTGGTGTCGACCGTCTCGGCCACGGCGGAGAGGGTGTCCCCGCTGTCGGCGTCGGAATCGTTGCCCAGCAGGTTGCCGGTCCGGGAGTAGACCGGCTGGCCGGTCACGGTGCTGCTCACGGCCAGCAGGGTGTTGCCGACCGGAAGGGTGAAGCTGTCCGCTGCTGCCACCGGGGCACTGTTGGCCGCCGTAATGGTGAAGGTTCGCTGAACCGAGAGCCCGCCCGAATCGGTGGCGCTTACGGTGACGGTGTAATCCCCTTGTGCGAGCGCCTGGTTGGTCTTCAGCTGGTCGCCCACGATCTTGAAGGAGCCGTCATCGTTCACGATGCTGTAGGTGTGCGTGTCGCCGGTATCGAGGTCGGTGGTAGTCAGGGTGCCGACGAGGGCGTCAGCGGTCCCGGCCACAGTCGTTACGCTGCTGAGCGCCAGGCCTGTCGGCGCCTCGTTCACGTTAGTCACGGTAACGGCGAAGGTCGCGGTCTTGGACTGGCCGGCGCTGTCCGTGGCCTTGATCGTCAGGCTGTAGGTCGACTTGGTCTCGCGATCGAGGGGAGAGCTGACGAGCAGCTGATCGTCGCTGATCGCGAAGCCGGCATCGCTCTCCGGTTCAAGGGCGTATGTGTGGGTGTCGCCGAGGTCCTGGTCAACGGCAGAGAGGGTGCCCACCAAAGCGCTCGCCAGAGCGTCCTCTGCGATCGTATCGTTGCTGAGAGCGATCGCTGTGGGCGCATCATTGACGTTGCCCACGGCAACGGTGAAGATCTTGTCGGTGTAGGCGGTGCCGTCGCTGGCCCGGACGGTGACCTGATGGCTGGGGGCTCCCTCATAGTCCAGCATCTCGGTGGTCACGAGGTTGGTGCCGCTGACGGCGAAGGGGCTGCCGGTCTCCAGAACGCTGAAGGTGACAGTGCCACCATCGGGGTCCGTGGCGGAGAGGGTGCCGGCAACGACGCCGGCGGCCTGGTTCTCATTCACGACGATCAGGTTGCTGAGGACTGGCTCCGAAGGGGCATCGTTCCCGTTCAGTGCGGTAATGGTCAGGGCGGTCTCGAAGGTGGCGCCGCCCTGGTCCTCTGCCTGGACCCGGATTGAGTAGGTCGACCTGGTCTCGAAGTCCAGGGCGGTCGTGGTCTTCACCACGTCGTCATCCGCAATTTGGAAGGAGGTGTTGTCGGTGTCGCCTTCGCCGTTCACCAGGCGGAAGGTGTGAATGTCGTCCACATCGTCGTCGGTGGCGGTCAGGGTGCCCACTGCGGCACCGCTCTCATTCTCGGCGACGGTGCCGTTCGAGAGGGCGATTGCCATGGGCGCCTCGTTCACGTTATTGATGCTGATGGAGAACGTAGAGGTCTTGGCGAGGCTGGCGGAGTCGGTCGCCGTGATCGTCAGGCTGTAGCTCGGCTGAGTCTCATAGTCGAAGGGGCCGTTCGTGAGCAGTTGCGTGCCGTCGCCGCTGATCTGGAAGGCATCGCCGCCGCTGTCGATGCTGAGGGTGTGGGTGTCGCCTGCGTCCGGGTCATCCACCGTGAGGGTAGCGACAACGGTGTCGGTGGACTGGTTCTCATCGATCGCGGTGGTGGAGAGCTGGATTGCGGTCGGCGCATCGGGCCCGTCGACCACATCGATCGTGAAGGTCGCGTCGGTCTCCGCCGTGCCGTCACTGGCACGGATGGTCAGGTCATATGACTGGGTGGTCTCGTAGTCGAGGGCGGTGGTGGTCACAAGGTTCGTACCGCTGATTGCGAAGGGGCCGGGGTCCCCGACCAGGCTGAAGGTGAGGAGATCGCCATCCTGGTCGGTGGTGCCAGACAGGCTGGCGACCAGCGTCTGGTCAGGCTGGTTCTCCGCCACCGTGTCGTTGCTGAGGGCCGGGGCGGACGGGGGATCGTTCTCGTCCAGGGCGGTGATCCCGAAGTTGCACTCATAGGTACCGCCGCGCTGATCGCGCACCCGGACCCGGATGGAATAGATCTCCTGGGCCTCAAAGTCCAGGGGAGCGGCGGTCTTCAGTTCGTTCCCGACGATCTGGAAGCGGCTGTTGTCGGTGTCACCGGCACCGCTCACCAGGCTATAGGTGAAGGTATCGCCCTGATCGGAGTCCACGCCCTGGAGGAATCCGACACTGGTACCGGCCTGCCGGTTCTCCGTGACCACGGCGGCGGTGAGGGTGAGGCCGATCGGTGCGTGGTTGCGGGGCACGGAGGGACCAGGTGTGTATACGCTCACGCTGGCGGTGGCGGTCAGATCGCCCAGGGTGGCGGTCACGGTGTCGCTGCCGCTGGCAGCCGGGGCGGCGTAATCGCCTGTGGCAGTGATCGAGCCTCTCTCTGCGCTCCAGACGAGCCCGGTCATGTCTGCCGGGTTGCCGTACTTGTCGGTACCGGCGGCCGTGAAGGTTGTGGAGCCACCGGTGGAGACGGAGGGTGCGCTCGGGGAGATGGTGATCGCCGTGGGGAGGCCGGCCATGACGGTCACATTTACCGTGGCCTCCAGTTCGCCGGCCTTGGCGGTCAGGCTGCCGGTAGCCGGGACGGTGGCGGCGGTGAAGGTGTTGGTCGCACTGTCGTATGTACCAATAGCACCGGAGATCGTGACGGTGGATGGCGCTGCCACGCTGTTGCCGTCGGCATCCTTCAGGTCGATGCTCAGTCTGGCGGTCTCACCGACACGCAGGGGGTTGGGGGTCAGGGTAGCCGTAATGCCGGCGGGGGGTACCCTGCGGGCAATGGAGACGGTCTGGGTCGCTGCATTGCCGGCCAGGTCGGTGGCCTTGACGAGAATGCTGTTTGCCCCGGGCACGAGGGTGACCGCATGGCTCCAGCTTCCGTCAGCAGCGACGCCGGCGCTCTGCCCGTTCACGGTCAGCTCGTCCTCGCCGGAGACCGTGCCGGTCAGGCTGACAGTCTCGTCCGTTGTCTCGGCGGGCAGGGAGTTGACGGTCAAGACGGGAGGATCTGAGTCGACGTACTTCGTGTAGGTGGTCTCGCCAGGGGCCACCTCGTAGCTGGAGAAGGCCCGGTCCAGCAGATGGAAGGCAAGGCCACGGCTTGCCGGCTCGTTCGGGGCGCCCAGGATCTCAGCCACGAGGTCGTCTGGAATCAAACCGTTCGCTATGGCGGACTGGAGGTAGTCCTGGGGCCAGGAGAGTTCGGAGTCGCGGGGGATCCCAAGGAACTTCATGAGGAAGGCGACCGCCTGGGCCGAGGTCAACTGGCTGTCGGGCTGGAAGGTGCCGTCGGGGAAGCCCATGCTGTCGCCGCCGGCCTTTTTCAGCAGCTCCTTCGCCATGGCAATGTTGCCCGAAGCCCAGTGGTCGGCGGTGTCGGGGAAGATGGGGGTGCCCTGGAGTAGCTTGGCATCTTCTTCCCTTCCGAAGGCGCGCACAATAACGGTAACAAGCTGGGCCCTGGTCAGCCCGCTTTCAAGGGCGAAGTCGCCATCGGGGGTCATACCACGGATGATTCCGAGATCCACCATGCGCTTGATAGCCGGATCCGAGTCAGCAGAGATATACGCAAACGCAGTTCGGGGCAGAGTTCCAGAAACGAGAGTGACAGCCACCACGATACCCAACAGCCTTCGCCAAATCGTCACAACTCCGTCCCCCTTCGAGTAATCACGAAGACAGTTCGCATCCGAATTGTTCAGTGTGTCCGTTACATATCTTTTTGTACTCGAAACTTTATTTTGGATACGGGGGACAACGAGACCCCAGGCGGCGAGTCCGCGCGAAAAAAAGAACCGTAGGGGGAAACCCCCACGGCTCTACTTGTGGCCAGTGGCACTCTCTACGTGATAGGTCGGGTAGGCGATCTGCGTCACCAACTCCCGCGCATAGGCGTCCATATGCTGAATCTGATCGGGATCGGCATCATCAATATGAAGTCCGGCGGTCACGACGACCGTCGTGTTCAACTGGGAGGCCAGATGAAGGGCCGCCCATCGGGCCAGTTCATCCTCTTTGTGCCCGACAAGGGCGATCACCGACGCGGTGGCGCTTACCTTGCCATCGCCCTTCAGGCTGGGTCTCGGCTGGGCCACGGCCACGGCACCCACATGGGCCCGTGTCCCCCCGCCAATGGATACGACCAGGTCGGGACCTACCCACTCCGCCTGAAGCTCGACCCTTACAGGCTCTGTCCCCAAGACGAGTTTTACCATACTCTACCCCCCGCACCAGGGCCGATACTTCGTGTACTTTAAGTCGAAGTAACCCAGGATTCTTCCCACGAGGTGGTCAACCACCTCATCCACCGTCTTGGGGCGGTTGTAGAAGGCCGGCATGGGTGGGAGCACGGTGCACCCGTTCTGATGGGCCTTCAGCATGTTCTCCAGGTGAATTCCGCTGAGCGGTGTCTCCCTGGTGACCAGAATCAGCGGCCGGCGCTCCTTCATGGTCACATCGGCTGCGCGCAGGAGCAGGTTGTCCGAGTAGCCGGAGACGATCCCGGCCAGTGTCTTCATGCTGCACGGGGCCACGACCATACCGGCTGCCCGGAAGCTCCCGCTCGCGATGCTGGCGCCTACGTCACGAATGTCGTGGACAGTGCCGGCCAGCTTGACGACCTGCTCCACGGTGCAGTCCGTCTCATCACGAATCGTCCGCTCGGCGCCCTTGGAGAGCACCAGATGAGTCTCGCACTCCGGATGGTCCTTCAAGGCTTCCAGTAACCGGATTCCGATAATCGCTCCGCTGGCACCTGACATGCCTACGACAATTCGCATGCGCTCTCTTCTCCCATCTATCTCAGATCGGAGGCCGGGAGTGCCCAAAGGGGAGGGCTGTGCGCCCTCCCCCTTCTACCCTACTTCTTGAGGGGCGGAACGGGCGGGATTACCTGCAGATTCGCGATCTTCTCAGCGTTGAGCTTCCACTTCGTGGAGTACTTCGCGGGATCCGTGAGCTCTTCGCTCTCGGTATTCCGCCAGGAGTAGAAGCACTGGTCGCAGATGTAGACCGTCCAGACGTTGCCAACCGGGGACTCGGTCAGCACATGCACCTTTTCGCTATCGCAACGCGGGCAGATCATCACTGTCACCTCCGTAAATTACTAGCGGAGCCCTGCCACCAGCTGCCGGATCTTCTCCTCCCACTCGGGAGCCTGGTCGGGCACATCCAGGAGGGCGGTCTCACGCGGATTGGGCTCCGGCGCGACCGGCGTAGTCGCGTCGATGATCAGCTTGGAGTGCATGCCAGCCGGGACCGAGGACGGATCGAGCGGCATACCCGGGCAGTTGTCGATAACGGCAACGTCCTTCGCCGGCCGGACACGGGTGGTAAGGGCCCACATGACCTGCTCCAGGTTGAATGGGTCAACGAACTCGTCAACCACGATGATGACCTTGGAGTAAGGCATGCCGTGCGGGGTGGAGAGGAGGCGGAAGGCGACAGCCTTGCCCATGCCACCGAGGCGAACCTTGGTGCTGATGATCGTGCCGATGCCATGGGTGTACATGGCGTTGACAGCCTGGATCTCGGGGAAGGTCTCCTTGAGCTGCTTGTAGAGCGGCACCGAGGTGTTCAGAGCCATGAGGTAGTCGATCTCGGTCCAGGGCATGCCCAGATAGAGATTCTCGAAAATCGGGTTCTTCCGGTGGGTGATCCGGGTGATCTTGACCTCGCACTGGAGGCGGGCGCCGGAGTAGCTGCCCGGGAACTCACCGAAGGGGCCCTCGCAGCTACGGGCACGGGGAACGATATGGCCCTCGAGGACGACCTCGGCGCCGGCCGGGATATCCAGGTTCGCCAGGTCAGACTTGGTCAGGTCAACGGGCACGCCACCGCGCAGGGCGCCGGCGAACTCGTACTCGGACTGGTTGTACTGGACCGGGGTGGAGGCCATGAAGGTGATGATCGGGTCGTTGCCGAGGGCGATGGCCACCGGCAGCGGCTGATTCAGCTCTTCTGCCTTGCGCAGCTGAATGGCGATATCATGGAAGGGGAGCGCCTGGATACCGAGCAGGTCCTTGCCCTTGACCTGGATCCGGTAGGTGCCGACGTTCTGCTTGGAGAAATCGTCGGGGAACTCAGGGTCACGGGAGACGACGCAGGCCTTGGAGATGAAGAAGCCGCCATCGAACTTGTTAATCCGGTAGAGCGGGAGCACTTCGAACAGGTTGATGTTCTCGGTGATCTTCTCTTCCTTACACGGAGCCACGGACGGATCGACATGGTTCACGCCGACGGGGAAAGCGTCCCAGCGGCGGTTCAGTTCATGGAACTGATCCTTGACGGGAGTGTCCTTCGGCATGTCCATCATGAGCGCATGGTTGGCCCAGGAGCCGTGAACGTTGGTCACGACCGAGTACTTGTACCCGGCGACCTTCTCAAACAGAACGGCGGGACCATTCTTCATGTTCGAGGCGGCACGGCCGGCGGCACCGATATTGGGCTCCGGCATGACCTCTTCCTTGACCCGGACCAGTTGGCCTTCGGCTTCCAACTTAGCGAGGAACTCACGCAAGTCCTTGTACGGCAATTGAGGCACCTCCTGTAAGCGATTGGTCGGTTACAGCAACCCCGTGATCTTCCACCACGGAATCTCTATAAGCAGGGTGACGATGTAGACAGCAACCGTAAGCGGAATACCGAGCTTGATCGTCTCGGCGTCGCCATACCCACCGGCGTTCTCACCCACACCTACGAGCACGTTCATGTGGTGGAACGGCAGGACGAAGTGCATGGCGATGGCCGTGTAGGCCAGCAAAGAAGCGACCATGGGGTCGATACCGGCTGCGCTGGCGTAGACGATCAGGGCCGGGGTCACGATGCCCATAACCGCCAGGGCGCTGCCCAGGACCATGTGGATGACGATCGTGACCGATACGGCGATTGCGGCGAAGAGGAAGACGTTGCTGGGAACAGAGTCAGGGAGGACGACCGAGGCGACCCAGCTATTCATGCCGGTCACGCCACCAACCTTGCCGATGGCCGAGGCCGCTGTCAGGAAGAAGAGGGTACCAACCGGGACGGTGCTCCACGAAGTGGGCTTCAGGACATTGCCGACCTTCGGGAGCGTCAGGGCGATACCCATGAGCGCTGCGACCCAGCCGGGGTGGATGCCATGGATCGAGTCGGTGGCCCAGAGGATGATCGCCAGGGCAACCCAGAAGAGGGTGCGCTGCTCAATCCCGGTCATCGAGCCGAGGGTCTTCAACTCACTACGAATGGAGTCCTTGCTCACCTCGAACTTGACCGAGGGCTTGAAAAGCCAGAGCTGGAGCAGGCACATGAGCGCGGTGGCGGCAACGCCGGGGAGGCCCATGTACTTGAGCCACTCGAGCCAGGTGAGGGAGACGTTGCCGGCCGTGGCGCCGACCATGTTCAGCACGCTGTCACCGGTCAGCAGGATCATCGAGTTGGCGGCCGAGCCTGCGAAGACGGCCAGGCCGATGTTGGCGGCGTCCTTCTTCGGCAGGTTGGCGCTCTTGATGATCATGGCCATGACCGACATGATCAGGAAGGAGCGGGGCCAGGGATGCGGGATCAGGAAGCTCAGCAGGAAGCCGAGCACGTACGCACCGATGATGATGCTGGAGAACGAGTTGACGAACTTGAGAATGAACATGTACGAGATGCGCTTGCCGAGGCCGGAGTCCTGAACGGCCGCAGCGATCAGATAACCGCCAACGACCAGGTAGATAAGGGGTGTTGTCCAGAGGGAGAAGACGACACCGGGTTCGGCGACTTTCAGCACGACCCAGCCGACGAGCATCAGGAGGGATGTGTATCCGGGCTGGACTACGCCCATGGCCCACCAGATGACGCCGAAGAGGCTGATCGCCAGAGCGCGGGCGCCTACGACACTAAGGCCGTCAAGCTTCAGGTTCATGACAACGAGTGCGACGAGAATGCCCAGAACCGCACCGATCTCCCGCTTGTAGGTACGGAAGAAGCTCGGATTGGGCGCCGCTGCAGGAGCCGCCATACTGTGACCTCCTTACGTGTTGAACCATGATCCCCGGGTCCGCCTGCCGGCTGGTGGACCAGGTAGAACTGTAAGCTGTGTGGTCGGGGATCCCGTGGGTCGAGCGGGGTTCGGGGAGAGCGTATCATCTGGCGTGGGGGCGCCACAATTGGCCGTATGGGCGAAACAATGGCCGAAACAACGCGATCCAGCCCAATGGCCTAGGCCATTGGGCCGAGTTGTCCCAATCCATAATACCCAGGTATGATTATCAAGACAGCCTTCCAGATACCGCCGAACTGGGGAAGGTAGGGAACTGAAGCGTGCCGAACCCCCATCGGTACGCTCCCGTCGTGTGCAGCGACCCTCGCTACCTACGTCGAGACCCCTGGAGGTGATGTAGATGCCCCACGCCCGCAGGCAGCACTATTCTGACTTCTTCGCACACTTGCAGTCGGCGCAGGACATTCTTGCCGAGAGCCTCGGTATCTGTCTGGTCCTCGTCGACAGCAACGCCAGGGAGGTGACGCTACCTTCAGCTCTACCAGTTGTCTGCAACGAACACAAGGACTGCGCGAGGGTCCATGCACAGTACATCAACCAACTCAGTTCGGAGCAAGGCGAGATCATTCGTTGCCCGAACGGACGCCATGTGATCGTCCTGAAGACATCGATTGAGACGGACGAAGAGAACCTCTATCTACTCGCCGGTCGCACGACCAGTCGAGCACAAGCCGAATCCTGCCTGGATCTGGTCAACGCGATCTACACGCTGCCCTTCGGGACACCTGACATGGAGAGGCGGAATGGAGCAGGTGGTTCCTCCAACGGATCAGGCTCCTCTTCCGTTTCCGCACTATCGCCGCAGGAGAGCAAGGTCCTGGCCTGCGTGGCGGCGGGCCTGCCCAACAAGGAGATCGCCGAGCAGCTCTGCATTAGCCGGAGCACCGTGAAAGCTCACATTGCCAGCATTCTCAAGAAGCTGAACCTCTCCAACCGGACCGAGGCCGGGGTCTACGCGCTCAAGAATGGCTTCACCCAGGATGCTGACCGTGTTTAGGCGCAAGCGACCTCGGGAACTCTCCTCCATTCAGCAGCTTTGGCTCACTTCCTTCAGCCTGCCACTGGTCCTCCTCTTCATCCTCTTCATCACGTTTGTGACGGTGATCATGTTCCGGCGGGCTGACCGGAACATCGCCAATCTGCTGGGGCGTGCACAGACCATCGCATGGACTGAGTATGATCGGTTTTTCAGCCGGGGTACCAGCAGCCTCACTCTGCTGGCGACCTCCCTCGGTAAGGGGGTGGTCTCTGACTACCGGGCACTGCCGACCGTGCTCACTGAATACCCGATCATGGACCTCTGGTTTATCACCGATTCCAGGGGACGGGTTCTCCTCTCCAGCGCAGAGAACCAGGCCCCGTTGCTTGATAGCCTCACGGAGAGCACCCGGGCCGCCTGGCAAGAGGGGAAGACGTTCAACTCCACCGAAGTGGTCACCCTCGACCTCCTGCGGAGCTATAACCCATTGCTGGCCGAGCGAGCGGTGGTCGAGCAGGTCGGGGAGCTGAGCCGGTCGTACGGAGCACTCATTCAGGTCGTGGCAGTCCCCTACCGCCAAGGTAGCGACGGGACCAGTGGCGCCATTGTCGGGGTCCACCTGCTGAACAACGACAACTCTATCGCAGCACAGATCGCGGCGAAGATCCCGGACTCCTTCTCCACCCTGAGCGTGGGGGGCATTCGGGTCGCGGGAAACCTCTCCAGCCCACATGTGCCAACCTATGTCGGTCAACAGCAGACGCCTGACCTGATCAGCACCATTCAGCAAGGCAAGCGCTTCTATGGGCGGGTTCGCCTGGGGAATGAATTGGATCATCTGGTCGTGTCCGATCCGATCAGGGACTCAAATGGACGTGTGATTGGCGCCATTACAACAGGGCACCCGTCAGACGGCCTGGCCAGCCTGAAGGAAGACACGGTCGTCTATATCATCCTGTCGGCATTGCTCTGCTGGAGTGCCGTCTTTGTAGTGAGTTCCCTGGCGTCGCGGCGCTGGGCCGATCCCATATCGGCTCTAGCCAAGCTTGCCCGACAGATCTATGAGGCGGACGATGTCTCCCCCCAACACCTCACCCTCCTCAAAGGATTGCCGCCAGCCATGACTCGGGAGATCGAAAACCTCCAGCTCTGCGTCAGTCGCATGACGATCTCGCTCTTCGAAAAGAACGAGGAGGCTCAACGGCTGGTCAAGGAGTTGGGCCTTGAGCGCAACGAGCTAGAGCGCTTGGCCCAACAACTGCAGGAGGCTAATGCCACGCTGGAGGCTCGGGTCGAGGAGAAGACGATGGAACTCCGAAACGCCATGCTGGACCTGGTCGCCTCTAACAACCTGAAGTCGAAGCTCCTGGCCAACACGAGCCACGAGCTCCGCACGCCGCTCAACTCGATCATCGGCTTCTCAGAGATGCTGACCGGCGGCTTCTACGGTGAGCTTCCCGGCCCCCAACGCGACCGGGTCCAGATTATCGCCGAGAACGCCCGCTACCTCCTGAAACTGATTAACGATTTGCTGGACGTGTCTATGGTGGAACAAGGCAAGCTAACTCTGGAGTTGCAGGTCGTCGATCTGACCGACCTTGTGACATCCGCCCTGCAGTTAATCCGCCATGATTGCGATATGAACCAGATTCAGATCACAACGGAACTGGAACCGGATCTGCCCGCGGTCTCCGTCGATCCCACCCGAATCAAGCAGGTTCTCTACAACGTTTTGTCGAACGCTGTCAAGTTCACGGAGAGGGATGGGGAGATTACGGTGCAGACGATGGCCAGCGCGGGGGAGGTGACCGTGGTAGTCAGGGATACCGGCATTGGCGTGAACGAACGGGACCAGTTGTACGTGTTCGATGAGTTCTACCAGGCGGAGAACACCAGCTATCGGAAGCAGGCGGGTTTCGGGCTTGGCCTCCCCCTCTCCAAGAAACTGGTTGAACTGCACGGTGGTCGGATTGGGCTGAAGAGCATATTGGGAAAGGGAACGACCATTACCGTCACCATTCCCATTAAGTAAGATGAAGAGGTGCCGACCGATGGAAAGCCGAAATGCCACCATTCTCGTCGTGGAAGATGACCGTCATAGTGCCACTCTCCTCACTGACCTCCTGACAGCACACGGTTACCGCGTGCTCTGTGAGGCAAGCGGGCTGGCCGCTGTTGAGAGGGCCAGGGAAGCGGTTGTAGACCTGGTCATCCTTGATCTGCGACTGCCTGAGCAGAACGGCTTTGTGGTGGCTGAGACGATGCGGCGCAACCCTGCTACGATTGGTCTTCCGATCATCGTCGTAAGTGCATATAATGACCGCCAAAATCGTCTTCGCGCCTACCGTTCAGGGGTAAACGTCGTCCTGAGCAAGCCGGTCGACACAGCCGAACTGGCCTTGATCGTTGGCAACCTTCTGTCCCTTGTACAGAACCAGCAGGATCGCCGCCTCCGAAGCGGCGACTGAGGAGCGACTATCGGCGGAGCGGCAGCATCTACACCAGGGAGATGCTGCCATTTTCGCGTCAGAACGGTAGTTTTCTCGGCAAAAAGTATCTATTTTGCCCTCCAATCGAAACTTTCCATGCCCCTATGGTGTACTAGGAGGTGAGGGAGTTGAAGGATACACATGGAACACGACAGCGCGATTCTGGAGCTTTGTCAGAGAGGGCATCCGGCTGGATTCACCCGCCTGGTCACGACGTACCGTGAGCGGGTATTCCACACGGCCTTCGCCTTCGTACACAACCGGGAAGACGCGCTGGATGTGACCCAGGAAGTCTTCATTCGCACGGTCCGGGCGATTGACTCGCTGGCCGCCGACAGACCGCTCTGGCCCTGGTTGCGCAAGGTAACGGCCAACCTCTCGCTCAACCTGCTTCGCAGCCGTCGCCCTCACCTCTCCCTCGACTCCCTGCCCGACGGCCATCTACCAGCGCAGCCGGATCAAGCGGCCGAGACGGCCGAAGCCTCCTGGACCAGCGAGCAACTCCATGAGGCCATGGGCGAACTCCCTCCCGTCTGGCGAATGGCCCTTGTCCTCCGGCACCAGGAAGGGCTCTCGTACGACGAGGTGGCCCAGGCCACCGGCCTCCCTCTGGGGACGGTCAAGACGTACATCTTTCGAGCCCGTCGGATGCTCCGAGAACGACTGACCCTGCAGGAGGTGATGGCGAAATGATGACCTGCCACGATGATCTGATCCAGCTCTACGTGGAGGGCGAACTGACCCCGGCAGAGCGGGCCATTGTTGCGGAGCACTTGAGGTCCTGCCCAGCCTGCCGTCGCCAGGCCACCATTTACAAGGGGCTCTTCTGGGACCTGACCCATGACCTCCCGCCAGAACCTTCCCTGATCAATGATGAAGCCCTGGCCGCAACGCTCCGGGCCGAGTGGCAGCGGCACCAACCGGAAGCGAACCCGAAGACACTGGACCTCTCGACCCTCTGGCTGACCGCCAACCCGGCGGTCACCGGGCCTGCCAAGCTGGTTGGGCAGGCAGGACGAAGCGGCCTCCAGCAGCTCGCCGGCCTTCTGCGTCGTGGCCGAAGGGGGGGCCGATAGCGTGTTGATTGCCTTCCTCTGGACGCTGCTCCGGGTCTTGCTCTGGGTGCTGATCGCCCTGGTCGGACTTCTTCTGCTGCTGATCCTGCTCCTGCTCATCCTGCCGCTCGATCTCAAGGCACGGCTTGACGCCGACTGGACAGCGCCGAGCTGGGAGGAGGAGATGGAGGGCGCCGTCCGCTGGGAAGCTAGTCTCCGCTGGGGGTGGGGCCTGTTCCGGGCCACCTGGGCGGGCGAAAACCTCCACCTGACCTTCTCGGAGATACGCTTCCTGGGCCGCCGCCTCCAGGGCAGCAAGAAGCGTGAGCGCAAGCCAAAGAAGAAGGAGCAGAAACGCTCGAACCGCCCATGGGACTGGGATCTGATCCAGGCGATTGCCACCGAAGCGCTCCGCTTCCTGCAGCGCCTCTGGCAGGACCTGGGCCTGCGCCTGAACGGCGACCTGACCTACGGCTTCGCAGATCCCTCGCTCACAGGTTGGACCGAGGCACTCCGCCATGGAGCGGGGGTCCGCCTGCCGGTCCACCTCACCCCTGTATTTGTCCGTCCCTGTCTCTCCGGCCAGGCCGAGGCTGCAGGCCGGCTCTATGGCTACCAGGTGGCGGCCGGAATCTGGCGGGGACTGAAGAACCCGGTGATCCGCAGCCGTATTGCTGAACGCATCCGGTTCAAACCGTTGCGATACTTAATTGCTCGAGGAGGATGACCCATGACGACGAACGCTGTGATGGATACCATTCTGGAGACCCTGGAGAAGCACCTGACTACGAAGACCGTCTTTGGCGAGGCCGTAACCGTGGGCGATGTGACCATGCTGCCGGTCATGGACCTGGCGTTCGGCTTCGGTGGCGGCGGCGGAGAGGGCCGTGACGAGAAGAACAACGGCACCGGCGTCGGTAGCGGTGGTGGCGCCGGTGCCCGCCTCACCCCGAAGGCCCTGGTGGTGATCAAGGGCGGCGAGGTACAGGTGATCCCCATGGCCAAGGGTGGCGCCATTGACAAGATTGTTGAAGCGCTCCCGGCCATCATGGAGAAGTTCCAGGGCATGAGCGTGAAGGCGGAGAAGAAGGCAGAAGAGCCGGCTGAGTAAGCATAACGAGGGGCCGTCCCAGAAGTCATCGTGGATGACGAGGGACGGCCCCGACTCTGTCTTTACGCGCAATGGGATCCCGACTACGTCGGCGAAATCGACGAGGAGCTGTAGTTGCGAAGCCATGCCACCAGATCCCTGGCGGGCAGTGGGTGGGCGAAGTGAAAACCCTGACCCGTTTCGCAACCAAGGGCGGAAAGGTACTCGACCTGCTCACCGGTCTCAACCCCCTCGCCGGTAACGGCGAGCTGGAGGTAGTGGGCCAGGGCGGTGATCGTGCCCACAATGGCCCGGCTGTGTGGCGCCGTGGCCAACTCTGAGACAAAGGCTCGGTCGATCTTGAGCGTATCGATCGGGAACCGCTGGAGATAGCTGAGCGAGGAGTAACCCGTGCCAAAATCATCCAGTGCGATCCTTAGTCCCGCCTTCCGCATCTGCTCCAGGACCGGCAGGACGATCTGCTCGTCGGCCATGAGGACCGACTCGGTGATCTCCAACTGGAGAGCCGAGTTCGGGAGCCCCGTCTCGCTCAAGACTCGCTGGACGGTGTAAAGCAACCCGGGGTGGAGTACCTGGCGAGCGGAGACGTTGACTGACATATAGGCATCGGGCTCGACCAGGCCAGCCTGCCGCCAGTCCTCCATCGTCTGGCAGGCCTGACGAAGCACCTGCTCTCCAAGGGGGATGATCAGCCGGGTCTCCTCCGCCACCGTAATGAACTCCCCGGGGGCCAGCATTCCCCGCTGCGGATGCTGCCAGCGGACCAGCGCCTCAAACCCGCGAATCTGCCTGCTGGTGAGGTCGACCAGCGGCTGATAGTAGCAGACGAACTCGCCTCGCTCCAGACCGGCACGCAACTCCTCTTCAATCAGGAACCGGTGCTGTGCGATTGTGGCAAGCTGGGCGTCAAAAATGGAGTGCTGTCCCTTGCACTCAGCCTTCGCCCGATAAAGCGCCATGTCGGCGTTGCGGAGCAGGAGGCTGGGGGTATTGCAGTCGTGGCCGTTCAGGGCAATGCCGCTCGTCGCCTGCACCCGAATCGGAAAGCCGGTCAACTCAAACGGCTCGGCCATGGCGGTCTCGATCTGCACGGCCACCACCGATGCCCAGCGGCGAGCATCGACCTCGAGCAGGACGGCAAACTCATCGCCGCCCAACCGGGCGAGGAGAGCCCCCTCGGGGAGTACCCCACCCAACCGCCTCGCGACATCCACCAGAAGATGGTCCCCCACCTCGTGACCCAAGCTGTCATTGATCACCTTGAAGTTGTCCAAATCGAGGAAGAGGACGGCGACTGAATCGGGTTCTTCCCGTCGCCTCTCCAGCGACTCTGCCAGGCCCTTCATGAAGGTCGTTCGGCTAGGGAGACCGGTGAGGGAATCGTGGCTGGCCTGCCAGGTGAGCCATTCTTCATTCCGCCTCCGCTCCAACTCAGCCGCAGCACGGCTGGTAAAGACCTGAATCACTCCGCTGGCGAACTGGGCGTGCTCGATCGGTTTCCGGGTCATCACCGCGATCAGACCAATGACCTCTCCCGAGGCGCTGTACAGCGGGGTACCCGCATAACCCCGTACCCCGAGACGCCCCAGGCTGTCATCCGCAGGGTAGAGCTCCGCCACCCGGTCAGCGATGAAGCAGGGCTCGCCACGGATCACCTGCTCGCCGGGGGTACCCGCAAGGGGGTAGGTGACAGACTCCATGCCCTCGGCTGCGACCATTCGGACATGTGGTACGCCCGCAGCCACCTGCACCAGTTCACCGACCCAGGCATACTCAACGCGCAGGGCCCTGGTAAGGTGCTCCACCAGGGTGTCGAAAAAGGCGCCTCCCGTGGCCATGGAGACGCCCAGGACCATATGGCGAAACGCTTGCCGAAGCTGTGCGGCATCAGCGGGGGATGCGAGTTCAAGCAGATCGTCTACATGGCACGAGTCGGGGACGGGAATGGCACCCAAAACAGTCCCTCCCTAAAGGGTCGGGCTCTGTCTCATTATAACGAGGTCGTGCTGCCATGACGATAGCACCGAGAGTCTGTACTCTTCAGACACAAAAAGACACGGGGTCTATCAGAACCAATGGAGAACTCCTGTAGTCTAACGGGAGGGGGTACAGATGTCATATGCCAAAACGAATCACCGAGCTGGAGATCCTCCGCGCTGCCGCAGCCTTTGCCGTCGTCATCATTCACGTGACAGCGAACCCGATGGTGACCCTGCCGGTCACCTCCCGCTCCTTCTTCCTCTACAGTCTCCTGAACCAGTGGAGCCGGTTCTCCATTCCCGCCTTCGTGCTGATTACCGGGCTGGTGCTGACCCATACTTATGGCCGTGTGGCCAACTTTGATCTGGCCACCTTCCTGCGCAAGCGATTACAAGGGATCTTCGTCCCTTATCTGGCCTGGACGCTCTTCTACCTCTTGTGGCGGGCCCGTGTAGAGGGATTCGCCGCACTCCCGGGCAGACTGCTGCCATCGCTGATCCAAGGCACCGGTATGTACCAGCTCTACTTCATCGTCCTGATCTTTCAGTTCTACCTCCTCTTCCCACTCCTGCGCCCCTTGCTCCGTAGCCGCTGGCTTGGCTGGGCTGTTGCGGCAGCAGTGCTCTTCCAGTTTGCACTCATGTGGGATACCTTCTATGGGCTTTTCCACTTCAGCAGTCCTGCCGCCCTGGCGGTGCTGCGCTGGCGGGATCGCCTATTCCCCTGGTGGTTGGGGTACTTCATGCTTGGTACCTGGCTGGCTGTCCATATCGATGCGCTCCTGGCCTGGACGCGCCGTTACGCCGCCGGGCTGCTTCTGGCCGCTGGTGGTATCCTGGCCGTCATGATGGTCGAGTACATGCGGCTTATGCAGCAGCCCGGCATGAGCGTCGGCTTCGCCGCCACCGGCTTCCGCCCCACCGCCTACCTCTACGCCCTGGTGGCCACGGTCGGCCTTCTGGGGCTGGGTGGCTGGTTGCTTGGCCGGAAAGACCGCCCTGCGGCCTGTCTGCTGGAGATGGGCAGGCACTCTTTCGGCATCTTCCTGGTCCACCCGTTTGTGCTTGATCTGACCATGCGGTTCACCGCCCCGCTCAACCTGACCCCAACCCTCTACCTCGGTCTGGTCAGCGCTGTGGTACTCACCCTCTCGTACGCGGCTGCGCGGCTCCTTGCCGCCCTACCCTTCGGTCACTGGCTCGTGGGCCGGACCTGAACTCCGACCGTGTCAAAGCCCGCCCTGGGAATACACCCGGGCGGGCTTTCTGTCAGGCCTTGACACAGAAGGTCTCGGGGCAGAGGACGCCGGCGGCCCGTATGGCCAACTGACTCCGGGCCTGGTCCCAGGTGACCCGGACTCCAAAGGCCTCCGCCAGGAGATCGGGCGAGACCATGGTCCGATCCAGCCAGAGCACGGGTGCCTGCCGGAGGAGCACGGTGCGCTCGTTCAGCGTGGCGAACGGCTCCCCCACGGTCAAGCGCAGCCTCCGTCCCCGCCAGTGTGCGGTCACCTGCTGGATCTCCTCCTCCCACTTCACCTCGCCGCCCAGCGCCTCGGTCACCACCCGGAGGGGGATCATGGGCTGCCCGGTGGCCTCGGAGACGAATGGGTAGGCGTCCTTGTACGGATTGACGACCACCCGGGTGTTGAGGCGAAGGAAGGCCCATTGATCGAAGTCCGCCGGCTCCTCAACGGGGCGGACTTCCTCTCCTGCCCGTACAAAGAGGCGGAGTCGGCCCCCCTGGCAACCGGGTTGAAACTCGGCCTCCAACTGCGGATCCCAGTTCGTCAGGACGGGCTCACCTTCCAGGCAAGAGCCCGCCAACGGGGACCCCGCCGCCCCGGGCTGGACTGGAATGGCGACGAGAACCAGCATCGCTGCCAGCCAGATGCCGAACCAGATACGCAACTCCCCCATCTACCACGCCCCCTCCGAATGACCAGATGATCGGGTTTTCTCCCCTCATATTCCAATACGTAACAGAATCGCGTTTTGTTCGATATCATCCTCAACCATTTCGATGGATGAAGCCAAAAAAGAGACCGCCAGCCAGGTTGATGTGGCCGTCGGTCTCAAGGAATGCGGCGCTAGATTCGGCTGGCAACCTGCTCCGCCATGGCTGCTGTGCCCAGCACGGCGGTACCTGGCACCTTGATATCACCGGTCCGATAGCCGGCGTTCAGGGTCTCGCCGACGGCCCGCTCAATGGCCGCTGCGGCCTCTGGCTGACCGAGGGAGTGGCGGAGCATCATGGCGCCACAGACGATGGTCGCCAGCGGGTTGGCCAGCCCCTTGCCGGCAATGTCCGGCGCTGACCCGTGGATCGGCTCATAGAACCCCTTCGGGAGGCCGAGCCGGTTGGTGGCGGTGCCAAGAGAGGCCGAGGGAAGCAGGCCGATCGAGCCGGTCAGCATGGCCGCCTCGTCCGAGAGGAAGTCGCCGAAGAGGTTCGGGGCGAGCATGACGTCAAACTCGGTGGGGCGGCGCAGGATCTGCATGGCAGCGTTATCGGCCAGCAGGTGCTCCACCGCCACGTCCGGGAACTCCCGGGCCACCTCGTCCACCACGGTGCGCCAGAGGCGCCCCGACTCCATGACGTTGGCCTTGTCGACCGATGTCACCTTCCTGCGCCGGTCCCGTGCCATGGCGAAGCCCATGCGGGCGATCCGCTCGATCTCCTTGTCGGTGTAAACCTCGGTGTTGACCCCACGCCTGGTTCCGTCGGGCAGGGTCTCGATCCCGCGGGGCTCACCGAAGTAGATTCCGCCCACCAACTCACGCAAGATCAGGAAGTCCACGCCACCGGCGATGATCTCGTTCTTCAGCGGCGAGGCGTCCTTCAGGGCCGGGTAGAGCAGGATGGGCCGGAGGTTGGCGAACAGATCGTACCGCTTCCGAATGGCGAGCAGCGCCGCCTCGGGCCGGTGCTCCCAGGAGAGTCTGTCGTAGGTCGGTCCGCCCACAGAGCCGAAGAGAATCGCGTCGGCTGCATCACACGCATCGCGGGTCGCGTCGGGGAAGGGAGTCCCGGTGGCGTCATAGGCCGCTCCACCCACAAGGTGGTTCGCGAAGGAGAGTGAGAAGCCGTACTTGGCGGCGGCTCGCTCAAGGACCGGCACCGCCCCGGCGATCACCTCGGGGCCGATTCCATCTCCCGGCAGGCAGGCAATCTGATACGTCGGCATGGTCAAGATGATACACCTCCCCAGGATATTGGGAGGATTTTATCACGCAGAGGGATGCAAGACAACGATTTTCCGTACGCCGCGCGATTACTTCTTGCTGACCCGGTCCAGGAACTTCTGCAACTGCACCACAAACCGCTCATGGGTCCCCTCACCGATCTTCTCCCGGTCGTCGAAGGCCTCCACGGTGAAGACGAGCCGGCGGCCATCCACCTGATCGAGCCGGGCGACCGCCCGCACGGTCATGCCCAGCGGAGTCGCAGCCAGGTGCTTCACGTTGACCACTGTACCAACGGTCGTCTCGCCCTCCGTCAGATGCGGCTGGACAAGCCGCAGGGCAGCCATCTCCATGAGGGCGACCATCATGGGTGTGGCAAAGACATCGACCCCGCCGCTGCCCACCGCTGCTGCCGTGTTCTCCGGGGTTACGGCCACGGTCGCTTCACCAATCATGCCAGGGCTCAGTGCCATGGAAAGCTCCTCCATTCCAAGCGTGTCGCTGTCGCGGTAGAGTTCGTCCCAAAGATGAGCATTCCTTCCCGGTGGGGGAATAATGAATGGGAAGGGCAAACGACGTGGGGGGATGTCGGAAGAATGGCTCACCAGTTTGATCCTGCACATATGGATCGGTTATTGAGCGATGAGCGACGGGAGTGGAACGACCCTGACAAGATCCTACAGTACATGAACCTGGGCCAGTGCACGGTTATGGCGGACCTTGGCTGCGGCCCGGGCTGGTTTACCCTGGAGGCTGCCAAGAAGATGCTGCCGGGCGGCCTGGTTTATGGCGTGGACCTGAGCGAGGAGATGCTGCAGCGGCTGAAGGAGCGGGCCAGAGAGCAGGATCTGCCTAACGTACAGGCCGTTCTGGCAGAGGAGGCTGACGAATGGCCAATTCCCACGGAGTCGGTCGATGTGGTCCTGATCGCCAACGTCTACCACGAGGCCGATCCCGCCTCCATGTTCCTGAACGAGGTGAAGCGAATCCTGAAGCCGGCCTCCACCTGCCTGGTCGTGGACTGGAAGAAGGAGGAGACACCGGTCGGGCCGCCGGTTGATGAACGGGTCGACCAGCAGGATGTGACCGAGGAGTTCTACGCCGCCGGCTTTGTCCTGGCCGGCACGTGCGATGTAGGACCCTACCACTACGGGCTCAAGTTCTACAAGATCAAGGGGGCTGAGGAGCCCATGGAGAACACGAGCAACGTTGTCCCCTGAGTTGTACCCGAATGAGGAGCCGCCCGCCGTGGGGCGGCCTTTCTCATCTCCTGAAGGATTGTCATAAACAAATCGTATACGGCGGATTAGTCGTCGTTCTGGTATTATTACCAATAGGAACTTCAACACAACAATGGCCGACAGATCGATACGGCGAGACAGGGGTGGGGAGATGTCCAAGGAGACGGCGCGTTTTCTAATCGGACTCGTGCTCTCGGTGGGAGGTCCCCTCACCCTATTCTGGGGCCTGAAGGGGGCTCCGCATCTGGACCATCTGGTGAACGCGCCGACAGGCCACTTCCAGGTGGTGACGATCGTCTCCATTCTGGCGACCGGGGTCGCCGCAACCGCCGGCCTGGCCGGGTACCGGCTACGCAACATTCAGGTGACACTGCTCGCCCTTGCATTTGCGTCTATGGCGCTGATCTTCGCCGTACACGGCCTCGCAACACCGGGTTTCATTCTGGGCAGCACCCCGGTGCCGCCGATCGCGGCACAGTTGTCGGTGCTGGTAGCAGCCTTCTGGCTGTGGCTTTCGGGCTTCCCCTCCACCCATCCTCTGGTGGCCTGGCTGGCTCGCCGGCAGCGGCTCCTGGTCCCGACCTGGACCACGCTGCTCGCCGTGCTGGGCGCCCTGCTGCTCTGGCGCCCGGAACTCGCCGCCTGGATCCCGCTCAACAGCAGCCCGTTGAAGTACGCCTCCATGGGTGTGACGCTCCTCCTGGACCTGCTGGCGATCCGCCACTACTGGCAGGCCTACCGTTACTCGCAGTTTCCTCTTCAGGCAGCCATTCTCCATTCCACGGCCTGGCTGGCAGTGGCCCAGGTGATCATAACGACCGGGGAACTCTGGCGGCTCAGTTGGTGGACCTACCACTTCCTCATGCTCGGCGCCCTCGTACTCATGATCTTCGGCCTGACCCAGCAGTACAGGCTCGGCCCCTCCCTCTCCACGGCGGTTCAGGGGCTCTTTGCGATCGATCCGACCGAGCGGATCGAGGCGGGCATCGGGCCGGCGGTGCGGTCGCTGGTGATCGCCACCGAGCGCCATGACGCCTACACAGCCGGCCACAGCTACCGTGTCGCCCTCTACGCCCTGCAACTCGGCCAGGCCATGAACCTTCCGCCGGAGCGGCTGCGCGCCCTTGCCCAGGGGGCGGTCGTCCACGATATCGGCAAGATTCGGGTCCCCGAGGCGATCCTGAACAAGCCTGGCAGGCTGACCATGGAGGAACGGGATCTGATCGAGATGCATCCGGTCACCGGCTTCGAGATGGGCCGGGTCCTTGGTTTCATGCAGGACGAGCTGGATGTGATCCGCTTCCACCATGAGAAGTGGGATGGCACCGGCTATCCCGACCGGCTGGCCGGGGAGCAGATCCCCCTCCTGGGGCGGATCATGGCCGTCGCCGATGTCTACGATGCCCTCACATCCAAGCGCTCCTACCGGCAGGCGTGGAGCCATGACGAGGCGATGCGGTTCATTGCGGAACAGCAGGGAGCTCACTTTGATCCTGCCTGCGTCGCGGTCTGGAACGAGGTCATGGCGGAGCAGTATCGGGTGGAGCGGTACCCGACCTGGTTGCAGGAGGTAGCCCGCCAGGAGTCCGAGGCGTAGGCCAGCCGTGTTGCCGGGCCCGGAGGCGCACAGTGTGAAACGGTAGGGCCCTTCTTCCCGTCTATCGGGATGCAAGGGCGATCCCGCCTCTGCTACTTGGAAGGAGTGTCAGACATGCGTCGCACCTTTTTTGCCAGCCTGGCGTTGATCCTTGCCGTTGCCCTGACGGGCTGCGGTGGTGCCGCTCCCGATCAAGCGAGCCAGCCGAAGGAGCCGGTAAAGACCGAGCAGGGGCAGACCAACCCGCCCGCCGGTGGCGGCATTGCCTACCTGCCCACGAAGTATGAGGTCGTGCGGCCAGGCCAGGAGCCCCCGTCTGTGGCCAAGGAGCTCGAGCAAATGCGGGCCAGGGCCGGCACGAAGGCGGTCGTGGTCGATGGTACCACCTACGCCGTGATCACCGCAGGCGAGAAGTCCAACGGGGGCTACAGCGTCGAGGTCACCTCGATCGGCGACTCCGAGGGGAAGCTGGAGGTCGTCTACAAGGTAAACAGCCCAAAGCCCGGGACCATGACAACCCAGGCGATCACCTATCCCTCGGTGGTCGTGAAGTTCCAGAACACGGCCGACCTGCCGGTCACCTTCCGTGAGGCCAAATAGGTACCGGTCACCGTGCAGCAAAAACCGCCCTCCGTCAGCGACGGAGGGCGGTTTGTCAGCATGCTCACTAAGGGCATAATTGTAGCATGTGGTGTGTAAACATGCGCGGACTCGTCTGTGCGGACGGAGCCTCGTTTGCCGATCCTCCTAAGGGGTGGATTTGAGGGCGGTACCTAACGGAGGCACCGACACGGACGTCGGTGCCGACCCCCGCAATCGGGGGCATCCGGTGCCATGGACGGCACTAGGATGGCCCCCGACCGCAAATCCATCCCGCCGATCAGGCCATCGAGGCAAACGCAGCGATGGGAGGACAGACGAATTCCGACAACCATAAACACCACATGCAACTAGAACAACGTAGTGAGCTACCTCAAAACCGCCCTCCGTCAGCGACGGAGGGCGGTTTTTGACTGATTACTGCTTGTACGCCTGGGACAGGGCGCAAATGTTGCGGCCGAGCTCCAGCTCCGAGGCCTTCTCCTCGTCGGGCTTCAGCAGGCCAGCGTTGACCCGCTTAATGTCGACGTACTGGGGCGGGAAGGTGGGCAGGCTGCCCAGCAGGTACTGCACGAAGCTCTCCTCGCCCTGCAGCAGGACCTTCAGGCCCTCGTTCTTGGTCTTCAGCTCGCCCAGCGTGCCGCCGTAGAAGCCGGACTCGTTGGCCTCCTTGGGGCTGCTGAAGTGACCGGGCAGGACCAGGGTGTCGTCGCCCAGGGCCACCAGCTTGGAGAGGGAGCGGTAGTGGATCGGCGACCACTCGGCACCCTTGCCGCCCAGGTCAGGCCGGGCGATCGACTCCACAAAGATCGAGTCGCCGCTCAGCAGGTAGCGGTCGCCGACCAGGTAGGCCAGGTTGCCCAGGGTGTGGCCGGGGATGTGGATCACCTGAAGCTGGGTGGATCCGAAGGAGAGGCTGGCGCCGTCCTTCAGGAACTCGAACTCCACGGTGCCGGGCATGACATCGATCGGGTGGATCGCATCGTACGGGTGGAAGTAGTAGGGGACATTCAGCGCCTTGGCGATCGCCGGAGCACCGCTGATATGGTCGGCGTGGCCGTGGGTGTCGAGCACCGCAACGATCTTCAGGCCGTTCTGCTCAGCGAACTCAATATACTGCTCATGGTGCCGCAGGGGGTCGACGATGATCGCCTCGCCCTGGGAGGCAACCACGTAGGAGAGGCAGCCACGGGCGGGCCGTGCGACCTGGTGGATCGAGAGGTCAGCGCCGGTCACCACCGGCTGGAAGTCGTAGAAGTTGCCCCAGGCCTCGAAGCCGCCGACCAGGCTGGCAGCGCCGTAACCAACCCGCTCCAACGCCTCCGCAACCATGGCCGAGGTGATTCCCTTGCCGCAGACGACAGCCACCTGGGCATCCTGCGGGATCACGCTGGCCCACTCGCGGCGGGCGTACTCAGCAACGGCGTCGGCGCCCTGCAGGCCGGTGGCATTCTGCATTTCGCTGACGGGGGTGTTGATCGTAGTCATGCTCTCACGGCCCTCCACCTTGGAGCGCTCGTGGTCCGCCCGGGACCGCACGTCAATCAGGAAGAGCGGCTGGCCGCCATCGATCATCGCCTTAAGCTGCACCGGGGTAATCTCACGGGTCAAGTTCGTCGTGGCCATATGATAAGAGCCTCCTTATTGTTGTCTGGGGGTGGACTAGTCGATCGGGCCGTTCCAGCCCATCATGCCGTCGACCAGGTTGCGGGTGTTGTTCCAGCCGCGGGCCCGCAGGAACTGCTGGGCCATGCCACTGCGGTTGTCGCTCCGGCAGACCAGAACGACCTCCTGATCCTTCGGAATCTGGGGGAAGAGGCTCTGGAACCGGGAGAGCGGCATGTTGACCGCCCCCGGAATATGTCCAGCATCAAACTCCATGACCTCTCGCACATCGATCATCATGGGGGCCTTGCCGGCCTGCAGACGCTGCTCCAGTTCAGCCGACGTGACCAGCGGAGAGTTCACACCCTCTGGATTCGGAAGCGCCATGTCAGATAACCCTCCCAACTCTTTTGTGATGAGCATAGCACTTTGGTACTACACCCGTGTAGTCCTTTCGCTTGATACTATACCCCCCAGGGTATTACGTTGTCAATAGTCCTTTTTTGGTCCGGTTCCGCGCGGCAGGCGGCGCCCTCTCACAGGTGTGGGAGGACGCCGCTCTGCCAATCTATGCCCCGAGCAGATCGCGAACCCGACGGCAGTAGGCCGCAGCGATCGCCGCCGCGCACTCTGCGTCATCGCCCTCGGTCAGGATCCGGTAGACCGGCTCCTCCGGGTCGGGCAGGAGCAGGGCCGAGCCCTCCGGGAGACGGATTCGGAGCCCATCGATCAGCTCGATAGCGTGGTCGCCGTGCTCCTCCAGCAACGCCCGCATGATCCGCCCCTTCGCCTCCCAGGGGCAGGCCACGCTGACCGCAGCCGTGTGGGCCACGGGGAGCCGGGCCAGGACATCGGCGGGGCTGAGGGACTCGTGGGCCATCCAGGCGAGGAGGGTGCTGATCGCCAGGAGGGGGTCGGCGGGCTGCCAGTCGGCCTGGCGCACCCGCACGGTGGCACGGCCGGTCCGGTGGAGCCAATCCTCCACGGCCCGGGGGGCGATGACCGGGAGCGGGAGGGACGCTCCGGGGCGCAGCCGGCGGGCCTGCAGGAGCAGCTCCAGCACTAGCATCTGCTCGGTCGATGCGCCATCCAGCCGCCAGGTCTCATCTAACGGGTCGATGGTGACCGCCAGCCACTGCGCCGGTTTTTCCGGACGGGCGAACCACCGCTCGGCCACCGCCCAGGAGACCCCCGCCAGATCCACCGCGATCGCCGCGGCGGGATCCAGCGTGACCTGACCTGCCAGCCACGCCAGGTAGCGCTCCTCGGCGCCGCTGACCGACTCCACCGCCCCGGCCGCCTCGGGCGCCGCCCGCAGGAAGTCCTGGCGAGCCATGGCCTGCTCCACCTTCCGCAGGAGCGAGCGCCCGGCGGGACGGCCCACAGCGTCATAGAGCACGACCCGGGCCTGCTGGCCGTCCGAGCGGACATGGATCCCACCGATCGCCCCCGAGTCGCAGGTGGTGAAGGCCGTGACCGGCCCGGCTGTCGCGCCCAGGTCCAGCACACGCCGGCCCACGGCCATCGCCCCGGTGCGCAGTGCCTGGGCGAGGAGCCCCGCCCCGGGCGCCGGGTCGGCGCCGACGATCAACGGGCCGGGGCCATCCAGCACGGCGCCGAATGCCATGCCCAGCCGCATGGCCGACTCCGGCAGCAGGTCGGCCCCCGGCGCCCCCTTCAGCGCTCCCCCCCGCAGGATCGGCCCCTGGTAGCTCGGCGTCTGGACGAGCGTCGTCTCGACCCGGGTGCCCGAGGCTACGGCGATCCCCGGCCAGAGCCGCACACCCGGGGCCACCGTGGCGCCATCGCCCAGGGTAACCCCGTCGCCCAGCACCGCCCCCTCGAAAATGCCGGCCCGCTCGCCGGCGCGAACCCCATCGCACAGAACCGCTCCCACCAGCGCCGCCTCCGCCCCGATCCGGGCGCCTGTGCCCAGCACGCTGCGCCGCAGGATCGAGCCGGGCCCCACGGCGCAGCCGGGGCCAAGGACCACCCCGGCCTCCAGGCTGGTCCCCGGGGCAATGTGGCAGCCCGGCCCGATCAGCGCCGGACCATCCACCGTGATCCCCTCCGGCACATCGCCGGCCACCCAAACCCCCGGCGCCACCTCCGTGCCCGGCGGCTGGAAGGCCAGCCGACCGCTCAGCAGGTCCAGGTTCGCCTGGAGGTAGGTCTCGGTCCCGCCAATGTCGCACCAGTACCCGTCGGCGACCCGGGCGTAGAGCGGAGCGCCCGCCTGGAGCAGCGCCGGGAAGAGATGCTGGCTGAAGTCGTACATCTTCCCGTCGGGCACCCCGTTCAGGACCGAAGGCTCCAGCACGTAGATCCCCGTGTTCACCGTGTCGCTGAACACCTCACCCCAGCCCGGTTTCTCCAGGAAGCGACGGATCCGCCCCTGCCGGTCGGTCATGACCACGCCATACTCCAGCGGCGTCTCCACCCGTGTCAGCGCCAGGGTGGCCATCGCCCCGCAGTCCCGGTGGAAGCGGAGCAGATCACCCAGGTGGATATCGGTCAGCGCATCGCCCGAGATGACCAGGAAGGTATCGTTCAAATGCTTCCGCAGCACCGCCACACCGCCGGCGGTGCCCAGAGGAACCTCCTCCACCGTGTAGTGGAGTGTCAGGCCGCGGTAGCGCTCACCGAAGGTCTGCCGGATCTCGTCGGGCCTGTACCCCAGGGTCAGAAAGACCTCCTGAAAGCCGTGCTCGGCCAGGAGGTCGAGAATGTAGGCCAGGACTGGCCGGTTGCAGATCGGGACCAGGGGCTTGGGACGGCCACACGTCAGGGGTCGGAGCCGGGATCCTTCACCGCCAGCCATGATCACCGCAATCACTCGAGGTCACGCCCTCCCTGTCACAGGGTTCCAATGGTGGGCTGATGCTGAGCCTGGGGTGGGATCGCTGTCGTGCACCAGTCGGAATTGGCACAGGATTCACTTACATTGCTGTAGAACTCCAGGGTAGACCGGGCAACCCCCTGCCAGGAGTAGCGCTCCCGCACCTGCCGGAGGGCCGTCGCCGCCAGGCGGTCGGCCAGTTCCCGATCGGTCAGGAGCCGGTCGATCTGCTCGGTCAGCGACTGGACGTGACCCGGCAGCGCCTTCAGCCCGTTCTCCCCATGCACGACGATATCGGCCAGCCCGCCCACGTCGCTGGCGACCAGTGGTGCGCCACCCGCCATGGCCTCCAGAGCCACGATCCCGAACGGCTCGTAGGTAGATGGCACCACTGCCGCATCGGCGTACATGTAGAGCGCCCGGGCCGTGCTGTCCGGCACGTAGCCGGCGAACCGGACCCGGCCGGCGATCCCCAGCTCCCATGCCCGCCGCTCGAGCTCCGAGCGGTAGGGGCCGGTCCCGGCGATTACCAGGCGCAGGTCGTGCCGCCTCAGCAGATGCGGCATCGCTTCCAACAGCACGCCCGCTCCCTTCTCCGGCACGATCCGTCCGATGTGGAAGAGCAGTTTTTCGTGGGAGGCGGCAAACTGGGTACGGGGTGGAATGGGCTCAGCAGGCGCCGGCTCCGGCAGATCGATACCGTTCGGGATGACCGCTACCTTGTCATCGGCCAATCCGAAGAGATGCTTCGCCTCATGCCGCATCGACTCGCTACAGACGATCACACGCCAGGCTTCGTAGGTCAGCCACCATTCGACGTCGTTAATGTATTGCTGCCCCTGGTCGTGTATGCCCCGGTTTCGCCCGTGCTCGGTCGCATGGATCGTCGCCACCATGGGCACTCGGAAGAGGTGCTTCAGGCCCCTTGCGGCGTGGGCGACCAGCCAGTCGTGCGCGTGGATCAGTACCGGCGCGTTCATTCGCTGAATCAGGCGCGCCCCCGCCTCCATGAGGGCGAAGTTCAGGTGACAGGCCCAGAGCCGGAAATCGGCCGGCTCGCCAAGGGCCGGGGCCACCCGATGGACCCAGACACCATCTTCCAGCGCTTCAGCCGGCAGGTCGGGCCCGCTGCGGGTCAACACGTGGACGTTCAGCCCCTGGCGCACCAGTTCCCGGCTGAGTGCGTGGACATGTCGGGCCAGGCCGCCGACCAGGTGGGGCGGATACTCCCAGGAGAGCATGAGCACGGTCCGCTCCATGAACAGTTCCCTCCGGTTCTCGGACAGACTACGTTCTAGCCTCTCTTGGGCGGAAGGAGGATATACCGCATGGCGCATCTTGAATGGGGCCGGCAGGCCTGGCAGAGCTTTGATCAGGCAGCGGGACTGGAGTGGCTGGAGACGAACGGCCTGGGCGGATGGGCTTACGGCACCATCGGCGGTGCCAACACCCGGTTCTACCACGCCGTTCTGACGGCATCGACCACGCCGCCGACCGAGCGGCTCGTGCTTCTGGCCCGGCTCGAGGAGAGCATCGTGGTGGATGGGGTCAGGCACCCGCTTTGCACCAACCGATGGGCCACCGGCCACACGGAGGATGCCGGTCTGGCCGCGCTCCAGCGATTCAGTCTGGCCCCCTTCCCGACCTGGACCTTCATGGTGGATGATGTCGTCGTTGAGAAGCGGCTCTTTATGCGTCACGGCGAGAACAGCACGGTGGTGCGCTACCGGGTGCGCCGGGGAGCGGGGCGCGGGAGCGTGACGCTGGAACTGGCCCCCCTGGTCACCTGCCGGTCGATCCACGACACTGTGAGGGCCAATGACTGGCCTTTTGCCCAGGAGGTACTGGACTCCGCCTCCGTGGCTGTGGAGGCCTTTGTGGGCGCCCCACGCCTGTTCCTGGCGGCCGATACGGGTCGGTACGAGACCGGCGGCGAGTGGGTGTATGGGCTCCACTATCCCTACGAGGTCCTGCGCGGTGAAGCTACGCAGGAGGACCTCTACCGGCCCGGCATCTTCCGCTGGGACTGCGAGGGTGCAGGTGAGCTCACCCTGCTCGCCTCGACGGCGCCACCTGGCGTACTGGACGGTGCGGGGTGGGAGCGGGGTGAGCGGGAACGACGGAGTGGCTTACTCCGGGTGGCTGCCACCCTGTCACCCGGTAGTCTCCGGGCAGATCCAGGTAACGCCCGGGTAAAGTCAGGTAGCGCCCAGGTAAATCCAGGTAATGCCCAGGTAGAGTCAGGTAACCTCCAGGTAAATCCAGGTAACCTCCAGGTAGAGTCAGGTCATCACCAGACAGACCTGACCCCGGCGATACAGAGGCTGGTCCTGGCTGCGGATCAGTTCATTGTGCAGCGCCGGTCGACCGGGTGTGCCACCGTGATCGCCGGCTACCCCTGGTTTACCGACTGGGGCCGTGACACCATGATCGCCCTGCCCGGCCTCACCCTGGCGACCCGGCGCTACCCGCTGGCCCGCGACCTGCTCCAGACTTTCGCCGCTCACGAGCGGGACGGGTTGATCCCCAATTGCTTCCCCGAGGAGGGCGCCGAGCCCCTCTACAACACAGCAGATGCAAGCCTCTGGTTCTTCGAGGCCACCTGGCAGTACCTCGCCTCCACTCACGACCACGAGTTCGTCAGCCGGGAGATCTACCCCGTCCTGAAGCGGATGGCCGAAGCCCACGTGCGGGGGACCGCCTTTGGCATCGCCCTGACCGATGATGGCCTTCTGCGCTGCGGCAACCCCCACGTCCAGGTCACCTGGATGGACGCCAAGGTCCACGACTGGGTCGTCACCCCGCGCGACGGCAAGCCTGTCGAGATTCAGGCCCTCTGGTACAACGCCCTGCGAGCGCTCTCCACCCTGGCTGAGAGCTTCGGGGAGCCCGCCCAGGCCCATCGGTACCGGGCCCATGCCCGGGCCGTCGAGCAGGCCTTCCAGCGCTTCTGGAACCCCGCCGCCGGCTGCCTCTTCGACCTGTTGAGCGATGACGGGACCCCCGACCCGGCGATCCGGCCCAACCAACTCTTCGCCCTCACCCTGAGCCACCCGCTCCTGTACGGGGCACAGGCCCAGTCGGTGGTGGATGTCGCCTTTCGCGAGCTCTGGACCCCCTACGGCCTGCGCAGCCTCAGCCCCCGTAACCCCGCCTACATCGGGCGGTACGAGGGGAACCGGCTCAAGCGTGACGCCACCTACCACCAGGGGACCGTCTGGGCCTGGCTGATCGGGCCGTTCATTCGGGCCTATCTGCACGCCTACGGCCGGACGCCGGAGCGGCTGCAGCACGCCCGAACCCTGCTGGAGCCCCTGCTGGGGCACCTCTCCGACTTCGGCCTGGGCTCCGTGGCCGAGATCTTCGACGGCGATCCACCGCACACGCCCCGGGGCTGCGTCGCCCAGGCCTGGAGCGTCGCTGAGTTGCTCTGGCTCCTGCGGGAGGAGTTGCGGTAGGGCTGAACAAAAAAAGCCCGGGTACTTCGCCCACCGATGGACGGAGTACCCGGGTCATCCCTCTGCTATGCCTCGCCGCGGTCCCGGCGGCCCTGCAGCCAGCACTTCCGGCAACGAGCCTCATACTTGTCACCGGCGCCGACCGCGACATCCTCCGTCTTCGCCCGCAGGGCGAAGGGCTTGGTCGCAGGCTCACCACAGATCACACAGACCCCGTAGACCGAGGTGATATTATCGGCAATCGTCAGCAGTTGCGGCATAATCCCGAAGGGCTTCCCCTCCGAGGTCTGGCTCAGACCGGCCACGATAATGTAGTGGCCACGGTTGGCCAGCTCCTGGACCGTCTCCACCAACGACTCATCGTAGAACTGCGCTTCATCGATCGCGATCACCGACGGGTGATGCATCTCCGCGTACCACATGATCTCGAGCGGGTTGTCGGTGTGGACCGCCTCGAAGCGGACACCGTCATGCGAGATGATCACCTCATCTTCCGTGAAACGGGCCGCCATGCGTGGCTGGAAGACCGCCGCCGTCCGCTTCGCAAGAATAAAGTTCCGCACCCGTCGGATCAGTTCCGTCGTCTTGCCGGCATACATGCTGCCCGAGGTGATCACATCTATCCAGCCATAATTCAGGTTGCGATGCAACGTGGTTTCCCCCTCTGGCCTTCTTCGACGCAAAGGGGTTCGTGACCCACCCGGCGGATTCCTCCGCGCCGCACCCATTTCCTCGATCTCGTCCCTATTCGCCGGGCACCTTTCCAGGAGACTGGCCCGATGCCCGGGCCTTCCTGTAGTCCGCAATTCCCAGAGCGATCGCCGTAGCGAGGACCTTCTGATAATCCGGCTGCAGGAGCTTCGCATGCTCCTGGCCACTGGTCAGGAAGCCGACCTCCACAATGGCGGATGGCACGGGTGAGGTGCGGAGCACGTAGTAATCGGCCGCCAGTGCATGACGGGTCGTCGGGGTAAGGCGCCGTAGCTGATCCTGAATCGCCATGGCCAGCGCCTTCCCCTCCGGCGTGCCCGCCTTCTGGTAGAAGGTCTGGGCCCCCCAGCAATTGCAGGAGTCCCGGTTGGCGTGAATCGAGACGTACAGGTCGGCCCGGCTCTCCTTGACAATCGCGACCCGCCGGCTCAGTTCCTCGCGGATCGTCCCACCCAGATCCTTATCGGTCGTGCGGGTCATGACCACCTTGGCGCCCTGCTCCTCCAGGAGCGCCTTCAGGAGAAGGCCGATGTTCAGGGTCAGGTCCTTCTCCCGGGTCCCCTTCACCACCGCACCGGGATCAGAACCACCGTGACCGGGATCCACCACGACCACCAGCCCCTGAAGGTGCGGCGCCAGATCGGCCAGTTCAGCCGTCGCCTCTCGTACGGGAGCCCCCAGTACCCATGTCGTCCGGATCAGCGTCGCCAAAAAAAAGACCGCCAGGCCCACGAGTGTAGCCTGGCGTATACGTTGCTCACGCACCGGCCTCCCTCCTTGCAGGGAAAACCTATGCGGTCGTGAGGGGAGATTACACTAGCTGAGCAAAAAGGGTTCCCACCCCAGCCCCAGAACGGCCCGGACAAGCAGATCCGCTCCAAAGACCAGGAGAGCCAGCACGTAGCCCATGCTGACCAGCGCCGGTCTTGTGGGTTGGCCCATACCCCGCGACGGACCCCGAAGCTGTGTCCCGATGGTGGCGATGATCGGCAGGAAGAGGATGGCCGCAAACCATTCAGCCCAGGTCAGGATGGTCTCCAGCACCGGCAGACCGGCCACCCGCGCGTGGATCATGCCGCCGAGGGCGATCATCAGTAGGGCAACCGGGGCGATCCACAACACGGTGCGGTAGCTTCGCACCCATTCAGCGAATCCCTCTCGCATGCCAGCCTCACTCCTCGTATGCTTAGACGAACGATTCGGTCATGCCGTTCAGGAAAAAAGCCCGTGGCATTGCTGCCACGGGCCTTGTGTCGCCATTAGCGCTTGGAGAACTGCGGGCGCTTACGGGCCTTCTTCAGGCCGTACTTGCGGCGCTCCTTCATACGGGGGTCACGGGTGAGGTAGCCAGCCTGCTTCAGGCCAGGGCGGAAGGTGGCATCCACCTTCAGGAGGGCCCGGGCGATCGCATGACGGCAGGCGCCAGCCTGACCGGAGACGCCACCACCGAGGACATTCAGGTAGACATCGTACTTACCATTAACGCCAGCCACATTCAGCGGGCTCTCAACGAGCATCTGCAGGGTCTGCAGGCCGAAGTAGTCCTCGAGGCTGCGGCCGTTGACGGAATAGGTACCAGTGCCGGGAACCAGGCGAGCCCGGGCGACGGCGTTCTTGCGCCGGCCGGTGCCCCAAAACTGCGTCAGGGTCGTCATAGGTTACACGCCTCCTTTCTTAGATCTCCAGCTTCTCGGGCTTCTGCGCCGCATGCGGGTGCTCCGGACCAGCGTACACCTTCAGCTTGCGGTACATCTGCCGGCCGAGCCGGTTGTGGGGAAGCATGCCCTTAATGGCGAGCTCCAGGACGCGGATCGGGCGGGTCTCGATCAGGCGGCCGAAGGTGATCGACTTCTGGCCACCGGGATAGCCGGTGTGGCGCAGGTAGACCTTGTCGGCGACCTTGTTGCCGGTAACCTGGATCTTCTCCGCATTCACGATGACCACAAAGTCACCGCAGTCAACATGCGGGGTGAAAGTCGGCTTGTGCTTGCCACGCAGAATGGCGGCGACCTGGGAGGCCAGACGGCCCAGGGTCTTGCCCTCGGCGTCGACCACAAACCACTTCCGCTCGACGTTCTGCGGATTGGCCATGAACGTAGTGCTCACTATATTCCCTCCTACGGAAGATGGGTCGATGGGGGGCCATCTATTTCCATCGGTCGGCGCCTGGCGTACACGCTTATACTCGGGTGTCACGTGAGGTCCAGGTCGCTCCTGGTCTGAACTCGACACACGCGGGTGCGAGGTCAACGCACACTAGTATACATTGGCGACGGAACCACTGTCAAGCCACGCGGCTCTAGGCCCCATCTACCATCTGCTTCATCTTGGCGGGGAGATCACTCAATGTCGTGATATCGCCCCTTTGACCCGCTCGATCGATGAGAAGGCCCCGCATCCCAAGGGCGATGGCCGCCTGAACGTGCATCGGTTGATCATCGACAAACCAGGCGCTGGCCGGCTGGACGCCCGCCGTGGCCATGGCCAGCCGGTAGATGCGCGGGTCGGGCTTGCGATAGCCGACCTCACTGCTGGCGGTCACGCTGTCGAAGAAGTAGAGCAGCCCCATCTGGCTGAGTCCCAGCGAGACCGTGGGCGGCCCGTTCGAAATGAGCCCGATCCGAAAGCCGGCGTCGCTCAGGCGGCCGAAGACCTCGGGGACCTCGGGGTAGACCCGGCTGTGCTGCGCCCAGAGCGCCTGTCGGTGCATGACTGGGGCGTAGGACTCAGGCAGGCCCAGATCCCGCAGAACCACCCGCCAGTAGGCGACCCAGTAGTCTCGCTCATCCTTCTCCGAGTGGATCTCGTCGTACCCGGGGACCGCGGCATCGGCAGTTGCGAGGGCTGCTCGCAGGGCGGCCTCGGCTACCTCTACGCCGGCTGGCAGCGCCTTGCGCGCCCGCTCGGGCCGCGAGGCGACCTCGAAGAGCACGCCGCGTCCATCGACAAAGAGCCACGCTGTCACTCGGCATCCTCCTCTCCGTCGGTTGCCCAGGGGGGACGCTTGGGGCCATCGCCATAGATAACCTCTTCCAGACAGAGCCCATGCGATGGAAGTGTCCTGCCCGCCAGGCGCCGGTCGCCCGAGGCCAGTGCCCTGGCAACATCATCCACCGTCCGGCGGGCCGTTCCTACCTCCAGCAACGTCCCGGCCAGGATACGGACCATGTTGTAGAGGAAGCCATCTGCCGCCACATCCATGTAGATGAAGGGTGGAGCAGCGGTCAGCATCAGCCGTGTGATCGTACGGTTCGATGTCTTCGCCGCACCCCCTGCGGAGCGGAATGCCGCGAAGTCATGGGGCCCTCGCAGGAGCGCTGCCGCCTCCTCCATGCGCCCCAGGTCGGGCGCCAGGTTGGTGTGGTAGGCGTAGAGCCGGTTCATCGGCGATGGAAAAGGCGCCACCTCAAAGGTGTAGCGGTAGCGCTTCTCCAGGGCCCAGTAGCGGGCATGGAACTCATCGGGCACAACCTCGGCCTGCGTCACCACCAGGTCGGCGGGGAGTCTGCTGTTCAGGGCATAAGGCCAGCGGTCGATCGGAATGGAACTGTCAGTGCGAATGTGGACCACCTGGCCGCGTGCGTGGACCCCTGAGTCGGTTCGGCCGGCAGCAGCGCCGATGCGGGCCTCGGGGTCGCCGGTGATCGCCCGCAGGGCCTCCTCCAGCCGCTCCTGGACCGCCAGCCCGTTGGGCTGGCGCTGGAAGCCGGCAAATCGGGTGCCGTCATACTGCAAGGTCAGCTTAATCGTACGCATACGACCCCTCCGTGGGCGCGGGCTATCCGAGCCCGGTGAACCGTAGCCCGGCAACAAGGCCCACAAAGGCCAGCAGGACCACCATGGCCGCGAGGTCCCGCCGGGCGAAGGCAAGCTCCCGCATGCGGGTCCGACCGTCGCCACCCCGATAGCCACGGGCTTCCATGGCAGTGGCCAGCTCATCGGCCCGGCGGAAGGCGGCCACGAAGAGCGGTACCAGCACCGGGATCAGCCCCTTGATCCGAGCGGCGATCCCGCCGGACTGGATCTCGGCGCCACGGGCCATCTGCGCTCGCATGATCCGATCGGCCTCTTCGGTCAGCGTCGGAATGAAGCGCAAGGCGATCGTCATCATGAGCGCCAGTTCGTGGGCCGGAACACCGATCGGCTTCAGCGGCCGGAGTATTCGTTCCAGGCCATCGGTCAACCGAATCGGCGATGTGGTTAAGGTCAGGAGAGAGGCAAGGGTGACCAGCAGGACCAGTCGGACCGCGGTCAGGATGGAGAGAATCAGACCTTCCCGAGTCGCCGTCAGCTTCCATATGTGGAACAGCTCCTCACCTGGGGTCAGGAAGAGGTTGAAGAGGGCGGTGAACGCCAGGAAGAAAAGAATCGGTCGCAGGCCCCTCAGAATCATGAGGAAGGGCACGCGCGAGATCATGAGAGACACGACGGTGAAGAGGAAGACCGCCAGGTAGCCGGGCCACGCCTTCGGCAGGAAGATCGCCACGCTGAGCAGTCCAACCCCGGTGATCTTGACCCGGGGATCGAGCCGGTGCATGAGCGAGTCACTGGGGAAGTATTGGCCGACCGTTACGCTGCGAAGGTTCACCGGTCGCCACCTCCCTTCAGGGTAGCGACAATCGCCGCAACCGCCTGATCCATGGTGACAAGGTCGTTCGGGAGGTGCCAGCCCCTGGCCCGGAGCATCTCCGCCAGACGAACAGCCGCCGGCACGTCCAGCCCAATCGCCTTCAGCTCGTCACCCCGGGCAAAGAGCTCTCGGGGTGTCCCCTGCATGTGGACGCGACCCTTGTGCATCACCAGGACCTGGTCTGCGTTCAGAGCGATATCGTCCATGGAATGAGAGACGAGGATCACGGATATACCCAGTGCAGGGAAGGCACGGATCAGGGCGAGAATCTCCTCACGCCCCCGCGGATCCAATCCGGCGGTAGGCTCATCGAGGATCAGGGTGCGGGGCTCCATGGCCAGCACACCGGCCAGGGCTACCCGGCGGGCCTGACCGCCCGAGAGTCCGAATGGGGAGCGGTCCCGCATGGACGGGTCAAGACCCACTCGCTCCATGGCCATCAGGACCCGGCGATCAACCTCGGCCGCGTCCAGCTTCATATTACGGGGGCCGAAGGCGATATCCTCGTAAATGCTCTCGCCGAAGAGCTGGTACTCGGGGTACTGAAAGACGAGGCCTACCTTCTGACGGACCGCCTTCATGTTGGCCTTTCGGTCAGAAAGGTCGATCCCGTCGACCAGAACCCGGCCCTTGGTCGGCTGCAGAAGGCCGTTCATGTGCTGGATCAGTGTCGACTTGCCGGACCCAGTCGGCCCAATGATCCCCCATAGCTCCCCGTCCGGGATGGTCAGCGAGACGGAATCGAGTGCGTGCCATTCAAAGGGTGTCCCGGGCTGATAGGTATGGCTTACTGCTTCGAAGATAATTGGCATAGTGCCTCCACCAGTTCCTCCAGGGTCAGAACGGAATCGGGGACCGGAACCCCTTCCGCCCGTAGTCGCTCAGCCGCCTGTACTGCAGGCGGGACATCGAGGCGGAGCTCACGGAGGCGGTTCGCCTGCCGGAAGACCTCGCGGGGCGTTCCCTCTAGTTGGACTTTCCCTCCGGCCATGACGACAAGCCTGTCGGCCAGGGCGGCCTCCTCCATGAAGTGCGTGATCCAGACCACCGCCATGCCCAGTTCCCGGTTCAGCCGCTGGACCACCTGGAGCACCTCGGCACGGCCAGAGGGATCCAGCATGGCGGTCGGCTCGTCGAGCACCAAGCAGGTTGGTTTCAGCGCTAGAGCACCGGCAATGGCGACCCGCTGCTTCTGGCCACCGCTCAGGAGGTGCGGTGATCGCTCCCGATGAGCCAACATGCCCACCGCGGTCAGCGCCTCCTCCACCCGCCGGATGATCTCGTCTGAGGGCTGCCCCTGGTTTTCGGGGCCGAAGGCGACATCTTCCTCCACCACCGCAGCCACGATCTGGTTATCAGGGTTCTGAAAGACCATGCCGATCCTGTCCCGGATTGCCCAGAGGTTCTTCTCGTCCGTGGTCTCCATGCCGTCGACCCGGACATGCCCCTCGGTCGGGAGAAGCAGGGCGTTCAGATGCCGGGCCAGCGTTGACTTGCCTGATCCGTTCATGCCAAGGACCGCGACAAACTCACCCTGCTCAACGGTGAAGCTGACGCCATCGAGGGCGAGTGTGGTCGTCCCGGAAGGGCCGGTGGGGTATGCAAATGCGATCTTGTCTACGTCTATGAGTATCGGAAACGCCTCCCAGAGGGTCCTCTCTTAACCGTACCACCCGTGGGATGAAGGTGCAAGTACACGGTCACCCACAGGCACCGAGAAAATGAGGGGCTTGACAACTGACTTACATGTAAGTACGATGGGGCCATGAGAGAAGATATCCTGCGCGAGGCCGACCGCCTGATGCGTATTGGCGGGTACGGGGGGCTCAATTTCGGGACCATTGCCGGGTCACTTGGCACCACCCGGGCGAATCTGCACTACCACTTCAAGAACAAGGAGAGCCTCGCCCGGGCGGTGGTTGACCACTATGTGGCGCACGTTCAGGCACGGGTTGTCCGACTGACCGAAGCCCACCCCGGTGACTTCCCGCGGATCATGCTGGCACTTCATGACGATCTGTGGGAGACGCTCACCACCCTTGACTACCAGGGTCACTGCGTCTGCTCCCGCGTGGCCGTTGAGCAGTCCGTGGCGCCGGGGCATCTCCGCCACAAGGCCGAAGAGCACTTCACCTGGCTGATCACCGCCTTCAGTCGGGCTATCGCATTGTCGCAGTCCAGCGGCACCCTCTGCACCCATCGCCCCGCTGCGGACCTCGCCCGCGAGGCGCTTGCGGTCTACCTCGGCGTAGCCCAGGTGGCCATGAGCATCCCCCAGGAACGACTGCCGGGGTCTCGGACCCGCCGGACGATTCCAGACTGGGTCGGGGGATTATGATGAGTTTTTCCGTCCGGTCCTTACTTGCATGTAAGTCAGGGCGATGACGGCCCCATATTAGATCCGAAACTTCCGGAAGGTGAGGAGAAGTGTGATGAAGGCGTTTGTGATCCCCCGGTTTGGAGGGTTCGATGTGTTTGAAGAGACCGAGATGCCGACACCGGTACCGGGTCCCGGTCAGGTTCTGATCCAGGTAGAGGCATCCAGCGTGAACCCGGTGGATTACGGCATCCGGAGTGGTGCCCTGGCCATGATCGCACCACCCTTCCCGGCCATCCTCCACGGCGATGTCGCCGGGACCGTGGCAGCTGTAGGCGAGGGGGTGACCGCCGTCCGCCCGGGCGATGCGGTATACGCCTGCGCGGGGGGCTTGGCCGGCTCCTCGGGTGCCCTTGCGGACTTCATGCTCGCCGACTCTGCGCTGGTGGCCCGTCGGCCCGTAAACCTGAGCCCTGCCGAGGCCGGGGTGTTGCCCCTTGTGGCGATCACGGCGTGGGAGGCGCTGGTCGAGCGGGCGCGGGTACTGCCAGGAGAGCGCGTCCTGATCTACGGGGGGACGGGGGGCGTCGGCCATGTTGCTGTCCAGGTTGCCAAGTACCTGGGTGCCACGGTCTACACCACCGTCTCCTCACCCGACAAGGCGGTGTGGGCCCGGAAACTGGGGGCCGATGTGGTCATCCCATACAGGGAGCAATCGGTGGAGGAGTACGTGGCCGAACACACGGGAGGGGCCGGGTTTGACGTGGTGCTCGACACCGTGGGCGGCGCCAACCTTCCCCGCGCACTATCAGCCGCCAGGCTTTACGGCCGGGTGGTGACATTAAATGCCCTCTCCAGCCAGGACCTGACCACTGCCCACCTCAAAGGTCTTTCGTTGCATGTGGTCTTCATGCTGATCCCCCTACTGCACGGCGTTCGCCGTGCGAGCCACGGGGAGATTCTCAGCGCTATCACGGCGCTGGTCGAGCAAGGCGCCGTCCGCCCGCTCCTGGATCCCCGGACCTTCTCGTTCGCAGAGGCCGGGGAGGCACATCGCTATGCAGAAGAGGGGCAACACCTCGGCAAGATCTCCCTGGTTCAATAAGGACAGAAAAAGGCAGGCCCGGCACCACATTCGTGGGCCGGGTCTGCCTTCTGTCTGAACGGGCTCCGCACAGCCGAGCCCGTCCTCCTATCCACTTAGACCAGCTCGAGGATCGCCATGGGGGCAGCGTCGCCCTTGCGGACCCCGGTCTTGATGACCCGGGTGTAGCCGCCGTTGCGATCGGCATACCGCGGAGCGATGGTATCGAACAGCTTCTTGACCACGGCCTCATCGTAGATGAAGGCCAGGGCCTGCCGGCGAGCGTGCAGGTCGCCCCGCTTCGCGAGGGTGATCATTTCGTCGGCGATCGACTTGACCTCCTGGGCCTTGCCCTCGGTGGTCTCGATCTTCTCCTTGTCAAACAGAGCGGTCACAACAGCCCGGAACAGCGCCTTGCGGGCAGAACTGTCGCGGCCGAGCTTCTGATACTGAGCCATCTCTTTGTCACCCCTATCCTGTCCAGGTGAGACAGCGCTGCAGCGCTGTGATCGTAGATACTAGTCGTCCGACTGACGCAGGCCCAGGCCGATCGCAGACAGCTTCTGCTTGACTTCCTCGAGGGACTTCTTGCCAAGGTTGCGGACTTTGATCATCTCATCGTCCGACTTGGCGCAGAGCTCGGCGACGGTGTTAATGCCGGCACGCTTCAAGCAGTTGTAGGAACGGACCGAGAGATCCAGCTCCTCGATGGTCATCTCCATCAGCTTGTTGCGGTCGTTGTCGTCCTTCTCCTGCATGACCTCGATCTGATCAGCGTCTTCGGTCAGGGAGAGGAAGAGCTCCAGATGCTCCTTGAGGATCTTGGCCGCCCAGGAGCAGGCCTCATCGGGACGGATCGCCCCGTTCGTCCAGACCTCCAGGGTCAGCTTGTCGAAGTTGGTGCGATTGCCAACACGGGTATGCTCGATGGTGTAATTCACCCGCCGGATCGGCGAGAAGATCGAGTCGATCGGAATTACGCCGATCGGCATATCCGGGGTCTTGTTCTGATCGGCCGGCACGTAGCCGCGGCCCTTGCCAACGGTAATCTCGGCAATCAGGCGGCCGCCCTTATCCAGGGTGGCGATGTGCAGGTCCGGATTGAGGATCTCCACATCGGCGTCCGTATGAATGTCCCCAGCCGTGACAGGACCCTCGCCTTCCGCGTGGATACGGAGCGTCTTGGTCTCGTCACTATGCACCTTCAGCGAGAGCTGCTTGAGGTTGAGGATAATGTCCGTCACGTCCTCAACCACCCCGGGGATGGTCGAGAACTCATGCAGCACGCCGTCGATCTTCACAGAGGTGACTGCGGCACCCGGCAGGGAAGAGAGCAGGATGCGCCGCAGCGAGTTGCCAAGGGTGATGCCGTAGCCCCGCTCGAGCGGCTCAACCACGAACTTGCCGTAGCTGTTGTCCTCGGCCAGCTCTACGGTCTCAATCTTGGGTTTTTCCATTCCGATCATCTTGTAGATACCCCCAATTCCCTGTCTCGCTCAACAATGAGCGCCCTACGCCGCCGCCCAAGAACCCAGGTCAGTCCCGCGGCTGCCGGTCAGGCTTAGCAGTGAGCCCATGCCGTTACAGCCCTCTATGCGATTAACGGGAGTACAGCTCGACGATAAGGTGCTCCTGCACCGGGGCGTCGATCTCATCGCGGTTGGGCATCCGGACGATCGTGCCGCGACCAGCCTCACCCTCGAGGGTCAGCCAGGCGGGCACCGGACGGGGACCACCGGCGAGCAGCTCCTTGACCCGCTTGTGGTCACGGGAAGACTCGCGGACAGCGATCACATCGCCCTCACGGACCAGGTAGGAGGGAATGTTGACCTTGCGGCCATTGACCTCGATGTGGGAGTGCTTGACGACCTGGCGGGCTTCCGCACGGCTTGCAGCGAAGCCGAGGCGGTAGACCACGTTGTCGAGGCGGCGCTCCAGGGTCTGAAGGAGGACTTCACCGGTAACACCCTTCTTGCGGGTGGCCAGGTCGAAGTAACGCTCAAACTGCTTCTCCAGGACACCGTAGAAGCGGCGAGCCTTCTGCTTCTCGCGGAGCTGGATCGCATACTCGGACATCTTGCGACGGGAGAGCCCGTGCTGGCCAGGCGGGGTAGCCCGCTTGACGACGGGGCACTTGTCGCTGTAGCACTTCTCGCCCTTCAGGTAAAGCTTAACGCCTTCCCGGCGGCAGAGCCGGCAGACAGCATCGGTATATCGCGCCATTTGTTAAACGTCCCCTCCTCTTCCTACACCCGGCGCCGCTTCGGCGGGCGGCAGCCGTTGTGGGGGATCGGAGTCACGTCCTTAATGGTCGTGACCTCCAGACCAGCAGCCTGCAGCTGCCGAATGGCCGCCTCGCGGCCCGACCCCGGACCCTTCACGAAAACCTCGATCTCGCGCAGGCCATGCTCCATGGCCTCCTTGGCAGCCTTCTCGGCAGCCATCTGCGAGGCGAACGGGGTCGACTTCCGGGAGCCCTTGAAGCCCATGGCGCCGGAAGTGGCCCAGGAGAGGGCGTTCCCGTTGGTATCGGTAATGGTAACAATGGTGTTGTTAAAGGTAGAACGGATATGGGCCACGCCTTTGTCGACGTGCTTCCGCTCCTTACGCTTCGTGCGAACCGGGCGCTTAGCCATTTAGACGTGTCCCTCCTTTACTTACCGGCCTTCTTCTTGCCGGCAACGGTGCGACGCGGGCCCTTACGGGTGCGAGCGTTGGTCTTGGTGCGCTGACCACGGACCGGCAGACCACGGCGATGCCGCAGCCCACGGTAGCTGCCGATTTCAATCAGCCGCTTGATGTTCAGCTGAACCTCACGCTGGAGGTCACCTTCGACCTTGTAGTCCCGGTCGATCACCTCACGGAGCTTGGCGACCTGCTCCTCAGTCAGGTCGCGGACACGGGTGTCCGGATCGATGCCCGTCGTCTCTAGGATCTCGCGGGAGGTAGTCCAACCAATACCGTAGATGTACGGCAAGGCAGCCTCGACCCGCTTGTCACGAGGCAGGTCAACACCTGCGATACGCGCCATGCTTGAGTAATACCCTCCTCATTTGGAAACGTGCCAATAGGTGACAACGAATGCACGACCCGTCCCGGCCGAGTTCAACCTGGAGAAAGCATCGAGGGAAGAGGGTCCTCGACACCAGCCGCTCCCCAAAATGTACCCGACGGGTTCCAGCGCTGGTTTTGCACGCCTCCCGGCAGTGTCCGCGCCTCGAGCCCATGCGTGAATGCTGGTGCCCCCCTCCCTTTGGAGAGGTGCGCCAGCCAAAGGTAGACAAAACTTGCTGGCCTGCCGGTGAGCGCAAGACCACCGGCCCACGCGTGTCGGCGTGCTTCTAGCCCTGCTTCTGCTTGTGCTTCGGATTCTCGCAGATCACCATCACGTTACCGTGACGCTTAATGACCTTGCACTTCTCGCAAATCGGCTTCACGGACGGCCGAACCTTCACGAGCAGCCCCTCCTCTCTTCCGCGCTCGTGGCGCAGGGATGCAGACCAAAACTCTGTATGCGATAAACACGACAAGGGAGACGGACAACCAGAGGCCATCCGGTCTACCGAACGCCTCCACAGGGACGTGGACCGTTCAATTAGTCGTGCCTATTTGTACCGATATACGATTCTACCACGCGTCAGGTCGTATGGCGATAGCTCAATCGTTACCCGATCACCCGGAAGAATACGGATAAAGTTCATGCGGATCTTACCAGACACGTGTGCCAGCACCCGATGGCCATTCGACAGCTCCACACGGAACATGGCGTTGGGCAGGGGCTCAATCACAGTGCCTTCGACCTCAATCACGTCGTCCTTAGACATACGTCCGAATCAAACCTCCTCAAAGACTCTCGATGGAAAAGCCTCCAGGGCCTTGACAACATCATGGTCCGTGACCTTGTCGCCTCGCTCCAGTCGGAGAGCCAGAGTGGCATCCGCCCAGCCGAGCACCTCCAGGTGCCGCCTGTTCTTTTGCTTCGGACGGTCAATTGGTCGCTGACGGCCATTACAGACGGCGACAAGCCGCTCGTCCACCTGTCGGAGCACGACGTAACAATTGCCCTGGTCGCGCCCGGCCAGGGATCGCACAATCGCGCCGGGCCTAAGACCCGGTTGGTCCACGCAGGTGCACCTCCGTACTGAATCCCGGTTGAGTCCAGCTCTCACGGAAAAGACCAATACCGTTATTATAGCACAAAACCTGTGGGATATACCTCACGGTTTGGTGAGAATAACCGGCCCTTCCTCCGTAATGGCAACGGTGTGTTCAAAGTGGGCGGAATACTTTCCGTCCAAGGTGACCACCGTCCACTCATCGTCGAGTACCCGGACTTCCCAGGTGCCCGCATTCACCATGGGCTCGATCGCCAGGACCATGCCTGGCACCAACAGCTCACGACTGCCTGGCGGGCCAAAATTCGGAACCTGTGGGTCCTCGTGCATGCTAGCACCTATGCCATGACCAACAAAGTCGCGGACCACACTGAAGCCCTCGGCTTCCACATAGGCCTGGACAGCATGACCCACATCACCCAACCGAATGCCAGAATAACACTGCGCCAGCGCTTTTTCAAGCGCGATTCGCGTTACATCCAGCAACCGCGCGGCTTCGGGGGTAATTTTGCCCACGGCGTGCGTGTAGGCGGAGTCTCCAACCCATCCCTTGTACGTAACCCCCAGGTCAATGGCGATGATATCACCCTCCTGGAGCTTCCGTTCCGACGGGATGCCGTGGACCACCTCATCGTTGACCGAAGCACAGATCGAAGCCGGATAGCCGTGGTAGCCCTTGAAGGTTGGTACGCCCCCCGCCTTGCGGATGAGGGACTCTGCCAGTTCGTCGAGCTCCCGGGTGGTAATGCCCGGGGTAACCACCTTGGCCAACTCCTGATGAACCTGCCAGACAATCAGTCCGGCCTCTTTCATCCGCTTGATCTGTTCCGGTGTCTTACGAATGATCACTACTCGACCGCCTCTTTGATCAGAGCCGTGACGGCCTCCATGGCCTGATTGCCATCGACCGCCTTGACCAGCCCTTGCTGTGCGTAGTACTCCAGCAGCGGAGTGGTCTTGCCGTGGTACTCCTGCAACCGGACGGTGACCTTGTCGGCCTGGTCGTCCGAGCGCTGCGCCAGCGCACCGCCACACTTGTCGCAGACACCTTCGACAGCCGGAGCGTTGAACTTCACGTGGTAGGTAGCGCCGCAGGCCTTGCAGACCCGACGGCCCACAGCCCGCTCCACGAGCAGTTCGTCAGGGACGGCAATATTGACCACCGCGTCCAGCTTCAGGCCCAGCTCCGCCAGCATGCCGGCAAGGGCGCTGGCCTGGTCCGGGGTGCGGGGGTAGCCGTCTAGAATGAACCCCTTCTTGCAGTCATCCTGCGCAAGGCGGTCCTTTACCATGGCGTTGGTCACGTCGTCGGGCACATAGACGCCGGCGTCCATGTACTCCTTGGCCAGCTTGCCGAGGGGAGTCCCTTGGCCCACGTTGGCCCGGAAGATGTCGCCAGTGGAAATATGCGGAATCTGCTCGGTCTCGGCGAGCAGTGCAGCCTGAGTACCCTTGCCCGCCCCGGGCGGACCCATAAGGATGATGTGCATAGGAAAACCTCCCTGATTCGGCGCAGAGGTTTCGACAGCAGAGCCCTGCGGGAGTAACGCAAAGCACTCCCGCTCGGGCGACGGGCTAAACCCACTGCATGGAGGTCTGGAGGGGCACGCGCCCTTCCGCCCTCCGATGGAATCTCGCGAGGACCGGCACGCCATCGCTGGCGTCCGGTCCTCTGCGCTCGTCGCCGGGTACTAGCCCCGCATGAAGCCCTGGTAGTGACGCATGACGAGTTGCGCCTCAATCTGCTTCATGGTCTCAATGCCGACGCTGACCACAATCAGAAGGCTAGAGCCACCAAGATAGGCATCTTGGACGCCAGTCAACTGGATGATCCCGATCGGCAGCAAGGTGATCGCGGCCAGGAAGATACCGCCCACCAACGTCAACCGGGTCGAGATCCGATCAAGGTAGTCGGCGGTCGGCTTACCAGGCCGGTAGCCCGGAATGAAGCCGCCGTTCTTCTTGATGTTATCGGCAACATCGACGGGGTTGAAGGTGATGGCCGTGTAGAAATAGGTGAAGAACAGAATCAGCACAGCGTTTGCCAACATAAACCAGATCGAGCCCGTATCCAGGTACCGCAGGACCCAGATACCGAACTTCGTGTTGGGCATGAAGTTGGCAATGGTGAGAGGGAAGTAGAGCAGCGACTGGGCAAAGATCAGCGGGATGACGCCCGCCTGGTTGATCTTCATCGGCAGGTGCGTCCGCTGACCACCGTACACGCGCTTACCCACAACACGCTTGGCGTACTCGACCGGAATCTTCCGGACGCCCTCGGTCACGATGATCACCAGCACAACCATGAGAAGCAGGACCAGGACAACCAGGCCTAGCTGGAAGATGTTCCGCTGGCCGGTCGGCAACAGGGCCAACTGGCTCTCGATCGCACCGGGGAGCCGGGTGACGATATTCGCGAAAATGATCAGCGAAATACCGTTGCCGATGCCCTTCTCGGTGATCTCTTCACCCAGCCACATGAGGAAGGCAGTGCCCGCCGTGAGGCTGATCATGACTACGAAGAGGGTGGTCCACGTGTCGTTGAAGAAGGCGCCCTGTACCTTCAGGGTCATGCCGAGGCCAAAGGCCTGCGCAAGACCGAGAATGATGGTGCCGTACCGGGTGTACTGCTGGATCTTCTTGCGCCCTTCCTCGCCTTCCTTCTGCATCTCCTCAAGCCGCGGGATTACCACGGTCAGGAGCTGCATGATGATGGACGAGTTAATGTAGGGCGTCACGCTCATCGCGAAGATCGCGAACGACTGGAAGGCGCCACCTGCAAACAGGTCGATCAAATCGAAGAAGCCACCGCCACCGAAGATGGCACCAAGCTTATCGATATTGACCCCAGGGACGGGAATGTGTGCGCCGATTCGCAGAACCACGAGCATCGCGACTGTGAAGAGCAGCCGTTTTCTTAGCCCAGGCAGGCGCAGCGAATTGCGCAACGTCTCCAGCATCGCCATGGCTGTTACCTCACCTCTTCGGTGGCTTCTCCGATTACCTCAACCTTACCGCCGGCAGCCTCAATCTTCTGCTTCGCGGACTCGCTGACCTTGTGTGCGCGTACGGTCAGCGCCTTGGTAATCTCGCCGAGACCCAGGACCTTCACGCCCTTGACGGCGTTCTTGCAGACCCGGGACTCCTCGAGCAACTCAGGGGTCACGACGGTACCCGCCTCGAAGGCGTCCAGCGAACCCACGTTGACGACCTCGTAGGTCACCTTGAAGGGCTCATTGGAGAAACCCCGCTTCGGCAGGCGCCGGGTCAGGGGCATCTGGCCACCCTCGAAACCGGGGCGGACACCGCCGCCAGCGCGGGCGTTCTGGCCCTTATGGCCCTTGCCGGAGGTCTTGCCAAGGCCGGAACCGATACCACGGCCCAGACGCTTGCGCTCCTTCCGAGCGCCGGGAGTCGGGGCAAGCTCATGCAACTTCATTCGTTCGTCACCTCGATTTCGTCTGGGCTGTCAATGGAGGCGCCGGCTACCTTGCCGGCGCCACCCGGTTTACTTCGTCAGCCAACCCTGGGCTTCCTGCACCTCAACCAGATGCGACACCCGGGCAATCATGCCACGGATGGCAGGGGTATCGGCGTGCTCCGCCGTGGAGTTGGTCTTCTGCAGGCCCAGCGCCTTGCAGACAGCCTTGGCGTGCTCATCCTTGCCGGCCAGGCCGCGCTTCAGGGTAATGATCAGCTTGCCAGCCACGTCTTTTCCCTCCTCTTAACCGAGGATCTGCTCGACGGGCTTGCCGCGCAGCTTCGCAACTTCCTCGGCGCTCTTCAACTGCTTCAGGCCCGCGATGGTCGCGAGGACCTGGTTCGCAGAGTTGTTGGAGCCCAGGCTCTTCGTGAGGATGTCACGGATGCCAGCGGCCTCAAGCACGGCACGGACAGCGCCACCGGCGATCACGCCAGTACCCTCGGAAGCGGGCTTCAACAGAACCTTACCGGCACCGAACTCACCCATCACCTGATGCGGGATGGTGGTCCCGTTCAGAGGAACGGCGACCATGTTCTTCTTGGCGTCCTCGGTGCCCTTACGGACGGCCTCAGGGATTTCGGCGGCCTTACCGAGGCCAGCCCCGACATGCCCCTGACCATCACCGACGACCATAACAGCGGAGAAGCTCATCCGGCGGCCGCCCTTGACGGTCTTCGCAACACGCCGCAGGTCAACCATCTTCTCCTTGATATCCATCTGGCTGGTATCGATACGAGCCACTGTCGTATTCCCCTCCCTCGACTTAGAACTCAAGGCCGGCTTCGCGGGCGGCCTCAGCGAGGGCGGCGACACGGCCATGGTAGAGATACCCGGCCCGGTCGAAAACCACCTTCGAAACGCCTGCAGCCTGAGCACGCTTCGCGACAACTTCGCCCACGATCTTGGCGGCCTCAATGGTGCCGCCGTTGCCCTCAAGCCGACCCTTTACCTCGGGGTCGAGGGTGGAGGCGGAAGCCAGGGTCTTGCCGACCGTGTCGTCAATAACCTGGGCATAAATGTTCTGATTCGCACGGAAGACATTAAGCCGCGGCCGCTCGGGCGTGCCGTGGACGGTCTTCCGGACACGCAGTTGGCGGGTCTTCCGCGCCTTTGCGCGATCCTGCTTGACGATCATCCTCGGTCACCCCCTTACTTCTTACCGGTCTTGCCTTCCTTGCGCCGGATCTTCTCACCGGCGTACTTGATGCCCTTGCCGAGGTAGGGCTCGGGCGGACGGACCGCACGGATGTTAGCAGCCACCTGGCCGACAACCTCCTTGTCGATCCCGCTCACGACCACCTGGTTCTGGGCCGGGACGGTGAACTCGATACCCTTGGGGGGCTCAAACTCCACCGGATGGGAGAAGCCGACCGACAGGGTGAGCTTCTGGCCCGACTTGGCGGCACGATAACCGGTGCCGACCAGTTCGAGAGCCCGAGTATAACCCTTGGTTACGCCTTCTACCATGTTGTTGATCAGGCTACGAGTGAGACCATGCAGCGCCTTGTGCTCCCGCTCATCTGTAGGACGGGTAACACGGAGGGCGCCGTTCTCAATGGTAATCTGCATATCCTTGCTGATCTCACGAGAAAGCTGCCCCTTGGGGCCCTTCACGCTGACAACATTGCCCTCGACCTTGATTTCAACGCCGGAGGGAAGCTGAATCGGAGCCTTACCGATACGAGACACGGCTGCACCTCCTTTCTTACCAGATGTAAGCGAGAACTTCGCCGCCAAGGCCTTCCTGGCGAGCCTTCTTGTCGGTCATGACACCCTTGGAGGTCGACAGAATGGCAACACCCAGACCGCCGAGAACCTTGGGCACCTGGTCACGCTTCGCATAGACGCGAAGGCCAGGCTTGGAGATACGACGCAGGCCGGAGATGACCTTCGCCTTGTTGGGGCCGTACTTCAGATAGACCCGGATCACACCCTGGTGGCCGTTGTCCATCCACTCGAAGTCCCGGACGAAGCCCTCATCCTTCAGGATCTGGACGATGGCCTTCTTCATCTTGGAGCCCGGGACCTCAACACGGTCGTGGTTCGCCGTGTTGGCGTTCCGAATACGGGTCAAGAGGTCAGCAATCGGATCGGAGACGACCATGGCTCACTTATCCTCCTTTCAGGATCGGGCGGTTGGAGTTGGCTAACAGGCCAGCGCTAACTGAACCTGCCCCCAGGCGTGGAGGTTTTACATCTCGCCGGGTGACGGCACCGGGTCTCCGGGTGTTACCCCTCAGCGACCCGAGTGCCCAACTCCCCTGCCCGATTCACTACACTACCAGCTAGCCTTGCGAACGCCAGGGATCTGGCCCTCGTGGGCCATCTTCCGGAAGCAGTGACGGCAGATGCCGAACTTCCGCATGTAAGCATGGGGACGGCCGCAAAGCTTGCAGCGGTTATAGGTCCGCACCGAGAACTTCTGCGGCCGGTCCGCCTTGATCTTCAGTGAAGTCTTCGCCAATGTCGTCCCTCCTTACCGTTCTGCGAACGGCATACCGAGACCCTTGAGAAGCGCCTTCGCCTCTTCGTCGGTCTTGGCAGTCGTCACAACGATGATGTCCATACCCCGAATCTTATCGATCTTGTCATAGTCGATCTCGGGGAAGATCAGCTGCTCCTTGAGGCCCAGGGCGTAGTTGCCGCGGCCGTCAAAAGCCTTCGGGGAGACACCCCGGAAGTCACGGACACGGGGCAGAGCGACGTACATGAGCTTCTCGAGGAAGTCCCACATGCGCTCGCCGCGCAGCGTCACCTTGCAGCCAATCGGCATGCCCTCACGGATCTTAAAGGTAGCAATCGACTTCTTCGCCCGGGTGATCACCGGCTTCTGGGCGGTGATCGCAGCGATATCGCCGACGGCGGCGTCCAGCGCCTTCGCGTTCTGGACAGCTTCGCCCAGACCAACGTTCACGACGACCTTCTCCAGACGGGGGATCATCATGACGTTTTCATAGTTGAACTGCTTCTGAAGCGCAGGAACGACTTCCTGCTGATACTTCGACTTCAGGTTGGCCAAGTGCCACAAGCCTCCTTTCTAGGGGCAGCCCGAGGGCTAGCCCTTCTTCTTCGCCTGCTTCTCCTCAATCTTCGCCAGGGACATCACGTTGGAAGAATGGATCGGGGCCTCCATTTCGATGATGCCACCGTTGGGGTTCTTGGCGGAGGGCTTGGTGTGCTTCTTGACCATGTTAACGCCCTCGACGACCACGCGGCCGGTCTTGGGCAGGACCTTCTGAACCTTGCCCTGCTTGCCCTTGTCCTTACCCGTGATTACAACAACCACGTCGTCCTTACGGACATGGACCTTAGCCTTTTCCATGTTGCTACCTCCTCCCGACTACAGGACTTCGGGAGCCAGGGAGATGATCTTCATGAACTCCCGGTCGCGCAGTTCGCGAGCGACTGGGCCGAAGATACGGGTGCCCTTGGGCTCCTTCTCGTCCTTCAGGATGACAGCAGCGTTCTCGTCGAAACGAATGTAAGAGCCGTCCTCACGACGGGTGCTCTTACGAGTCCGCACCACGACAGCCTTGACCACGTCACCCTTCTTGACGACGCCACCAGGGCTGGCTTCCTTTACCGAGCAGACGATCACATCACCAATACTGGCGTAACGCCGCCACGAGCCGCCCAGGACCTTAATGCACATCAGTTCCTTGGCACCCGTGTTGTCGGCGACCGCAAGTCGGGTCTGAACCTGGATCACGGCCGATACCTCCTCTCGTTAGCTAGCCGGTTTCCGCGGGATCTTAAGCTAGTGGCTTGCCGGGCTGCCGGCGACGGAGTAGGGATCTTACACTCCGCCCTGGGCCACTCGGTGCCTGCGGATCGCAGGCACCTGCCGGCTCCGTTCAAGCTTCGCCTTACCCCGAGGACCTGACTAACCTGCCCTGCGACAGGCCCCACTTCTGCGGGGAAATGTTACCGCACGGTGGCGGACTCGATGATCTCCAACACACGCCAGCGCTTATCCTTGGAGAGCGGGCGGGTCTCCATGATCCGCACCTTATCCCCAACCTTGCACTGGTTCTGCTCGTCATGCGCCTTGAACTTCTTGGTCTGCTTGACACGCTTCTTGTAAAGCGGATGCTCAATCAGGGTCTCAACGCTGACGACGACGGTCTTGTCCATCTTGTCGCTCGTGACCACGCCTACGCGGGTCTTGCGAAGGTTACGCTCTTCAGTCATGCTTTAACCTCCTCCCCCGACTAGGCCTTGGCCTTGAGTTCGCGCTCGCGAATGATGGTCTTGCACTGGGCGATCGACTTACGCACCTCGCGGACGCGAGCCGTATTGTCGAGGTTGTTGACCGCCAACTGGAACCGGAGGTTAAAGAGCTCCTCCTTGAGGGTGGCCACCTGGGCCTGGATCTCCTCAGTGGACAGTTCGCGGATATCCTTAACCTTCATTGGCTTCACCACCCGTCTCAGCAGCGGCGGCCACCGGGGCCAGCCGCTTCACGATCTTGCACTTGATCGGCAGCTTCTGAGCGGCCAGGCGGAGCGCCTCCTTGGCGACATCCTCCGAGACGCCGGCCAGCTCGAACATGACCCGGTTCGGCTTGACGACGGCGACCCACTGCTCAGGAGCACCCTTACCGGCACCCATACGGGTTTCAGCCGGCTTGCGGGTCAGCTGCTTCTGCGGGAAGATCTTGATCCAGACCTTACCACCACGCTTGATATAGCGGGTCATCGCAATACGAGCGGCCTCGATCTGCCGGTCGGTGATGAACGCAGCTTCCTGCGCCTGCAGGCCGTACTCGCCGAAGGCGACCTCGTTGCCGGCCTTGGAGGTACCACGGTTCAGCTTCACAACCGCCTTATGCTGGCGACGCCACTTTACGCGCTTCGGAGCAAGCACTAGCTACGCCCCCCTTCCGGACGATTGACCGGCTTCGGGCCGGCAGCGATCGCAGCGCGATCGGCAGCGGCACGATCTTCCCGGCTCTGGCGGGGAGCCCCGCCACCGCCCATGGGCCGGCCACCGCGATCACCGCGGTTCTCGCCACCACGGCCACCGGCACCGGGACCGCCACGACGGCCGCCACGATCGCGACGGTCGCCACGATCGTTGCGATCGCCACGCTCACGGCGCTCACCCGGCATCGGAGCAGCGCCCTCGCCGGCGTAGAGCCAGCACTTGACGCCGATCTTGCCGAAGGTGGTGTTGGCCTCAGCGAAGCCGTAGTCGATGTTGGCCCGGAGGGTGTGCAGGGGCACAGTGCCCTCCCAAGTCCGCTCCTTACGAGCGATCTCAGCGCCACCAATACGGCCGCTGATCACCAAACGGATGCCCTTGGCGCCCATGCGCATGGCCTTCTGGACCGACTGCTTCATAGCACGGCGGAAGGCGATACGCTTCTCGAGCTGCTGGGCGATCGACTCAGCGACGAGCTGGGCGTCGAGCTCGGCAACCCGGATCTCCTTCACGTCGAGAGAGACGGTCTTGCTGGTCATAGCAGCCAGCTGGTTCTGCAGGTCGGTGATGCCCTGGCCCTGCTTGCCGATCACCATGCCCGGCTTGGCGGTGTGCACGGTGACCTTCAGCCGGTTGGCAGCCCGGTCGATCTCAATGCGGGAGATGCCGCTGTTGAACAGCGTCTTCTTCACAAACTTCCGGATCTTAACGTCCTCCACGAGCAGGTCGCTGAAGTTCCGCTTATCCGCGTACCAGCGGGTATCCCAGTCCTTCACGATACCGATGCGGAGGCCCTTCGGGTGTACTTTCTGACCCACTGTTACTTAGCCTCCTTTTCCTTCACCGTCACGGTGATGTGGGAGGTGCGCTTCAGGATCGGGAACGCCTGCCCACGCTGCCGCGGATGGAACCGCTTCAGGGTCGGACCCTGATCCACAAACGCCTGGGAGACGACAAGGTTATCCTTGTTCAGGTTGAAGTTATGCTCGGCGTTCGCAGCGGCGCTGGCGATCACCTTGGCGATCGGCTCGCTGGCACGCTTCGGGATGAACTTGAGGAGCGTCAGCGCCTCAGACACGCTCTTACCGCGGACCAGGTCGATCACGACACGAACCTTCCGCGGAGAGATGCGGATATAGCGGGCGCTAGCCTTGACTTCCACGTGCGTTTACCTCCTTCACTCAGACTTTCAAGGGTTGTTCTTACCGAACGCGGCTGGACTTCTCGTCGCCGCCGTGACCCTTGAAGGTCCGGGTCGGAGCGAACTCACCCAGCTTGTGGCCGACCATCTCCTCGGTGACGTACACCGGGACATGCGTCTTGCCATTGTGGACCGCGACCGTGTGGCCAACCATCTCGGGGAAGATGGTGCAGTCACGAGCCCAGGTCTTGAAGACCTTCTTCTCGCCTTTGGCTTCCATGGCGAGGATCTTCTTCTCAACAGAGGCATCGATATACGGCCCCTTCTTGAGGGAACGACCCATTCTTCCTACACCCCTTCCTTACTTCTTCCGGCGGCTCACGATCAGCCGGTTAGACTTCTTCTTGGGCTTCCGGGTCTTGTAGCCCAGGGTCGGCTTGCCCCACGGGGTAACCGGGCCCGGACGGCCGATCGGGGACCGGCCCTCACCACCGCCATGCGGGTGGTCGACCGGGTTCATGACCGAGCCGCGGACGGTCGGACGGATACCCATGTGGCGCTTGCGGCCGGCCTTGCCGATCACGATGTTCTCGTGCTCGAGGTTACCAACCTGGCCGACGGTGGCCCGGCAGGTCAGGTGGACCTTCCGCTGCTCACCAGAGGGGAGACGCAGAAGGGCGAAGCCGCCTTCCTTGGCCATGATCTGAGCAGAGGCGCCGGCGGAGCGGACCATCTGGCCGCCGTGGCCCGGCTTCAGCTCGATGTTGTGGACCACGGTACCGACCGGGATGTTCTCCAGCGGCAGGGCGTTGCCCGGCTTGATGTCAGCCTGAGGGCCGCTGATAACGGTGTCGCCGACCGAGATACCAACAGGCTGCAGGATGTACCGCTTGGCGCCGTTGGTGTACTGGAGCAGGGCGATCCGGCAGGTCCGGTTCGGATCATACTCGACGGCAACGACCTTCGCCGGAATGCCATCGAACTCGTTACGCTTGAAATCGATAACCCGGTACATCCGCTTGTGGCCGCCGCCCTGATGCCGGACGGTAACACGACCATAGACGTTGCGACCAGCCTTCTTGGTAAGGCGCTCCAGCAGGGACTTCTCCGGCTGAGCCTTGGTGATCTCCTCGAAGGTGTGCCTCGTCATCTGGCGGATACCCGGGGAAGTGGGCTTAAAGCTCTGGATTCCCATCGTGTACCCTCCTTACAGGCCCTCGAAGACCTTAATGCTGTCGCCTTCCTTAAGCTGGACGATGGCCTTCTTCCAGTCGGAACGACGGCCAATGAACTTGCCCTGGCGGCGCACCTTGCCGTGCTGCCGCATGGTGCTGACACCGAGAACGGTCACGCCGAAGATCTCTTCGATCGCGTCCGCAATCTGGGTCTTGTTCGCGTCCAGGCGAACCTTGAACGCATACTTGCCCTCGCCCATCGCGGCCACGGCCTTCTCGGAGATGAGGGGCTTGAGGATAATGTCACGAGCGTCCATTAACCAAGCACCTCCTCAACCTGAGCGATGGCGTCCTTGGTTAGGACCAGCTTACCGGCGGAGAGAACCTCATAGACGTTCAGGTTCCGGGCGGCGTTGGCACGAACACCAGGGATGTTGCGAGCGGACTTGTAGACGTTGGCCGACTCGACGGCGGTGACCAGGTAACCCTTGTTCTGGGCGCCGAGCGCCTTCAGCAGAGCAACGACTTCCTTGGTCTTCGGCGCCTCGAGGTCGAAGGACTCGACGACAACCAGCTCACCGTGGGCGAGCTTGGAGCTGAGAGCCTGGCGGAGAGCGGCCCGGCGAGCCTTCTTGGGCATCGTCCAGCCATGGGAACGGGGATGCGGACCAAAGGCCACACCACCATGACGCCAGTGCGGGGCCCGGGTGGTACCCTGACGGGCACGGCCGGTGCCCTTCTGACGCCAGGGCTTCCTGCCGCCACCGGAGATTTCGGCGCGGGTCTTCGTGTCGGAGGTACCCTGACGCTGGTTGGCGAGGTACATCTGCACAACTTCGTGCAGGAGACCAGGATTCACCTCGGCCCCGAACACGGCGTCCGAAAGGGTGATCTCCCCGACGGTGGCGCCTTCCTTGTTATAAACGGCCACTTTCGGCATGTTTGCTCCTCCTTTCGGAACGACTAGCGGGCCTTAGCAGCCTTGACGGAGTCACGGACGGTGATGAGAGAGCCCTTCGCGCCGGGGACAGCGCCCTTGATCAGAAGGAGGTTCTTCTCAGCGTCGATCCGGACAACCCGCAGGCCCTGGACGGTAACCTTTTCAGTGCCCAGGTGACCGGGCAGCTTGCGGCCCTTCGGAACACGGGCCCAGGAGCGCTTGCCCAGGGAGCCCGGGCCACGGTGATATTTCGAGCCGTGGGCCATGAAGCTCCGGTGGAAGTTCCACCGCTTGATGCCGCCGGCGAAGCCCTTACCACGAGAGATGCCGGTGACATCGACCAGCTCGCCCTCGGCAAAGATGTCGGCCTTAATGACGTCTCCGACGTTGAGACCGTCGATGCTATCGAGGCGGAACTCACGGAGGAAACGAGTCGCCTTCGCGTTATGCTTGGCGAAGTGTCCCTTCATGGGCTTGTTAACGAGCTTCTCCTTGATCGAGTCAAAGCCGACCTGGACAGCGTTGTAGCCGTCGCTCTCCGTCGTCTTCTTCATGACGACGACGCAGGGGCCGGCCTCCACAACGGTGACGGGGACGATCTTACCGTCGGCGGCGAAGATCTGGGTCATGCCCAACTTCTTGCCCAGAATGCCCTTCTGCACAGAAGCCACCTCCACATCAGTGGTCGCGAGGATCCGGGGGGATGCCGCAATCAGCGATTACGGCGGCAGGCCTTACGGCCCACCTCTTCCAGCAGGCCAACCCAGTCCCAGCGACATGATCGATACCGCAGGCCGCCTGCCGGCCTGGCGGGGGTAGCAATTCCCCCGACTTGAGTTACAGCTTGATCTCGATGTCCACACCGGCGGGCAGGTCGAGCTTCATGAGCGCCTCGACGGTCTTGGAGCCAGGCTCCACGATGTCGATCAGCCGCTTATGCGTACGCATCTCGAACTGCTCACGGATATCCTTCTCGCCGTTCGGGGCGGTCAGGATGGTGTAGACGTTCCGCTCGGTCGGCAGCGGGATCGGGCCGCTGACGCTAGCACCGGTCCGAATGGCCGTCTCGACGATCTTCGCAGCAGAGCTGTCGAGGATCTTGTGGTCGAAGGCCCGCAGCTTGATGCGGATCTTCTGGTTGGCCACGATTTTTTCCCTCCTCTATCAGGGGCGTTACTGCTCCCGAAACACCCAGGGTCGAACCCGGGGGGTGACCTCTCGGCCAGCCCCCCGGGCTCAGCCATGTTCTAGTTGATTAGCCGAGAATCGTGGCAACACGGCCCGAGCCGACGGTACGGCCACCCTCGCGGATAGCGAACCGGAGGCCCTCCTCGATCGCGATCGGGGAGATCAGCTCGACCTCGATGGTGACGTTGTCACCAGGCATAACCATCTCGACGCCCTCCGGCAGCTTGACCACGCCGGTCACGTCGGTGGTACGGAAGTAGAACTGCGGGCGGTAGCCGTTGAAGAACGGGCTGTGGCGGCCGCCCTCTTCCTTGGAGAGGACATACACAACGCCGGTGAACTTGGTGTGCGGGTTGATCGAGCCGGGCTTGGCGAGAACCTGGCCACGCTCGACGTCCTTCTTGTCGATACCGCGGAGGAGGGCGCCGACGTTGTCACCGGCCATAACCTCGTCCAGCAGCTTGCGGAACATCTCGAGGCCGGTGACGACGGTGTTGCGGGTCTCCTCGGCGAGGCCGATGATCGAGACCTGGTCGCCAACCTTGATGCGGCCACGCTCCACGCGGCCGGTCACGACGGTGCCGCGGCCGGTGATGGTGAAGACGTCTTCGATCGGCATCAGGAAGGGCTTCGCGTCGTCGCGCTCCGGGGTCGGAATGTAGGCGTCGACAGCGTCCATCAGCTCTTCAACAGCCTTGATCCACTGCGGCTCGTCGTTCAGGGCGCCGACGGCGGAGACGCGGATGAAGGGGAGGGTGTCGCCCGGGAACTCGTAGGAGGAGAGGAGCTCACGCACCTCGAGCTCGACGAGCTCCAGCAGCTCGGCGTCGTCGACCATGTCGCACTTGTTCAGGGCGACGACGATGGCCGGAACGCCGACCTGGCGGGCGAGCACGATGTGCTCACGGGTCTGCGGCATGGGGCCGTCAGCGGCGGAGACGACGAGGATCGCGCCGTCCATCTGCGCAGCGCCGGTGATCATGTTCTTGACGTAGTCAGCGTGGCCTGGGCAGTCCACGTGAGCGTAGTGACGAGCATCGGTCTCGTACTCGACGTGGGCGGTGTTAATGGTAATGCCGCGCTCCCGCTCCTCGGGGGCCTTGTCGATGGCGTCATAGGCCATGAACTGGGCCTTGCCCTTCTGGGCGAGGACCTTGGTGATCGCAGCGGTCAGAGAGGTCTTGCCATGGTCAACGTGGCCGATGGTGCCGATGTTGACGTGCGGCTTCGTACGCTCAAACTTCTTCTTAGCCATTGGCGGGTACTCCTCCTTACTAAATCCTGGTGTCCTTACCCCTCGCGGGGTGAAAGCCTTAGGTTGTTATGCGAACCGACTGGCTCTAGGCCTTGCCCTGGACCTTCTCGATGATCACCTTGGCCACGTTCTGAGGAACCTCCTCATAGTGGTCAAACTGCATCGAGTAGACGCCACGGCCCTGGGTCCGGGAGCGCAGGTCGGTAGCGTAACCGAACATCTCAGCGAGCGGTACCTGAGCACGGATCACCTGGGCACCGGCCCGGGCTTCCATACCCTCAATGCGGCCACGGCGGCTGTTCAGGTCACCGATGACGTCGCCCATGTAGTCCTCCGGGACGGTGACCTCCACCTTCATGTAAGGCTCGAGGAGGATCGGGGTGGCCCGCCTGACAGCCTCCTTGAAGGCCATCGAGCCGGCGATCTTAAAGGCCGCTTCGCTGGAGTCAACGTCATGGTACGAACCGAAGACCAGCTGAACCTTGACGTCGATGATCGGGAAGCCGGCGAGGATGCCGTTGTTGAGCGCTTCCTTGATACCAGCTTCGATCGGGCCGACGTATTCCTTCGGAACGACACCGCCGACGATCTTATTCTCGAAGACGAAGCCAGCACCGACCTCGGACGGATCCAGGTTGATAACAGCGTGGCCGTACTGGCCGCGACCGCCGGACTGGCGGACAAACTTGCCTTCGACGTTCCGCGCAGAGCCCTTGATCGTCTCACGGTAGGAGACCTGCGGCTTACCGACGTTGACGCCAACCTTGAACTCACGCTGCAGGCGGTCAACGATGATCTCCAGGTGGAGCTCGCCCATGCCGGCGATGATCGTCTGACCAGTCTCCTGGTTGGTGTACATCCGGAAGGTCGGGTCCTCTTCGGAGAGCTTCACGAGGGACTGGCCCAGCTTATCCTGGTCAGCCTTCGTCTTGGGTTCGACCGCCAGCTCGATAACCGGCTCGGGGAACTCCATGGACTCAAGGATAACCGGGGCGTCCTCGAGGCAGAGGGTGTCACCGGTGGTGGTGTCCTTCAGGCCGACCACAGCGGCGATGTCGCCGGTCTCGACGTTCGGGATCTCCTCACGGTGGTTGGCGTGCATCTGCACGAGACGACCGACACGCTCACGCTTGCCCTTGGTGGCGTTGTAAACGTAGCTGCCGCCCTCGAGGCGACCAGAGTAGACGCGAATGAAGGTGAGGCGGCCGACGAAGGGGTCGGTTGCGATCTTGAAGGCCAGTGCAGAGAAGGGCTCGGCGTCGTCAGCGTGACGCTTGATCTCCTCACCGGTCTCCGCGTTAACACCCTCAATCGGCGGAATGTCGAGCGGGCTGGGCATGTAGTCCACAACCGCGTCGAGCATCGGCTGAACGCCCTTGTTCTTATAGGAAGAGCCGCAGACGACCGGGGTGACCTTGCAGTCAATGGTCAGCTTGCGCAGACCTCGCTTGATCTCCTCGATGGTCAGCTCCTCGCCGCCGAGGTACTTCTCCATGAGCTCGTCATCCGCCTCAGTAGCGGCCTCGATCAGCTCGGTACGGTACAGCTCGGCCTGCTCCTTCAAATCCTCCGGAATCTCCACTTCCTGGATATCCTTGCCCTTGTCGTCGCCGTAGACAATCGCCACGTTGCGGACCAAGTCAACGATGCCCTTGAAAGTCTCTTCCTTACCGATCGGGAGCTGAATCGGGATCGGCCGGGCAGCCAGCCGGTCCTTCATCATCTGGATCACTCGGTAGAAGTCGGCGCCCAGCGTATCCATCTTGTTGACGTAGGCCATACGGGGAACCCCGTAGCGGTCGGCCTGGCGCCAGACGGTCTCGGACTGGGGCTCAACGCCACCCTTGGCGCAGAACACAGCGACGGCGCCGTCAAGGACTCGGAGGGAACGCTCCACCTCAACGGTGAAGTCCACGTGTCCGGGCGTGTCGATGATGTTAATGCGATGATTCTTCCACCAGCAGGTGGTAGCAGCGGAGGTGATGGTGATGCCCCGCTCCTGCTCCTGCACCATCCAGTCCATGGTCGCCGCACCCTCGTGCACCTCACCCAACTTGTGGGTCCTACCAGTGTAGAAGAGGATACGTTCGGTGGTGGTGGTCTTGCCGGCATCGATGTGAGCCATAATGCCGATGTTACGCAGCATATCCAGCGTTACCTGTCTTGGCATCGAGACACCCCCCATTGCTTCAGATTCTATCGAACCACAACCGTGCCTTGGCGCCAGGCGAGTGTAAGTGACCTGGCGCAGGCTGCGGCCCCAATTTGCTGTTGCCGCAGCCCGAGCAAGTGCCCCGGTGTGGCTTGCTTCAACCGTTCGGCGTGACGGGTGTCGAGACCCGCAGCGAACGGGATGTTGCTACTACCAGCGGTAGTGGGCGAACGGCTTGTTGGCTTCCGCCATCTTGTGGACCTCTTCACGCTTCTTCACGGCAGCGCCCGTGTTGTTGTAGGCGTCCGCGAACTCAGCGGCCAAGCGATCCTGCATGGTGCGCTCACCGCGACCACGAGCGTAGTTGACCAGCCACCGAATGCCCAGGGCCTGACGGCGCTCCGGACGAACTTCCATCGGCACCTGGTAGGTAGCACCGCCCACTCGACGGGGCCGGACCTCGAGCACCGGCATGATATTCTTCAGCGCGGTCTCCAGAACATCCAGCGGCTCCTTGCCGAGCTTGGTGGATGCGGTCGAAAGCGCACCGTAGAAAATCTGCTGGGCGACGCCCTTCTTGCCATCGAGCATGATCTTGTTAACAATGCGGGTGACCAGTTCCGAGTTATAGATCGGATCCGGCAGCACCTCGCGCTTCGGCACGTGGCCACGACGCGGCATATTGGTACCCCTCTCTTCTTACTAACTCTGGGCGGCAAGTCTTCCCATGTAGGGCTCACTTCGTCGAAGGGATCGACTACTCTTCCCGCCCCCGGTGAACTTACTTCTTCTTGGCAGCGACAGCCTGCTTCTTCTTGGCACCGTACTTGGAACGGGCCTGCTTGCGGTTCGCAACGCCAGAAGCGTCGAGAGCGCCGCGGACGATGTGGTAACGGACACCGGGGAGGTCCTTAACACGACCACCGCGGACCAGAACCACAGAGTGCTCCTGCAGGTTGTGACCGATACCAGGAATGTAAGCAGTAACTTCGATACCGTTGGTGAGGCGGACACGAGCGATCTTCCGCAGAGCGGAGTTCGGCTTCTTCGGCGTGGTGGTCTTCACGACGGTGCAGACACCGCGCTTGAAGGGGTTGGACTTCAGCGCCGGGGAAGCGGACTTCTCGGCCAGAACCTCACGGCCCTGTCGGACCAGCTGGTTAATCGTCGGCACGGACTGATGCACCTCCTTCCCTGTGAGGCTCGTCAATACAGGAGCGGGGTTACCCCTCCAGGACCGCCGCAGCCGCTGCTGCCACCTCGATCCCGCAGGCTTTGCCCAGCGCTACCATAGACTCAACTAGAATGACTTCGAGACCCTTTTCGCGAGCCGCCTTGAAGACGTCACGGGTCACGTGCTCCTCAGCGTCCCGAGCAACGAAAACCTCACGGGCGGATCCCTTTTCGATGGCCTTTACAGTCTGCTTGGTCCCGATGCTCTTCTTGCGTGCTGCTTTCAACCGCTCCAAGCCCATCGCCCCAAAAACCTCCTGCTCAGGCACACTTTCATATTGTACTCGCGGGTATATGGGGAGTCAAGCAAAAGTCGCCCGAGATTCCGTTCCAGCGCGGTTTTTCGCGCGCTCCCGCGCGTTTTCGCTGGAATGCAGATCCGGTTTACCTGACCGCCCGAAAGATGTGATAGCCCGCCTTGCGTTCGACATCCAGGACATTCCCGAAGGTCTCTTGAAGTCGCTTCTTCATACTTGGTGCGCCTTGCTTGTTCTGGATAACCACCCAGAGTGATCCACCAGGCTTCAGGGCGTCGTGGGCTTCATCTACCATGCGGTAGATCACCTGCTTGCCTGCCCGGATCGGTGGGTTGGTCAGGATCGTGTCAAATGCGATACCGCGCACCGGTTCGAGCGCATCACCCACCCGGACCTCCGCATTGCTGATCTGATTCGCCTTCAGGTTGCGCCGAGCCAGCATGGCCGCCCGCTCGTTCACATCTACCATGTAAACCTGTCCTTCACTGGCCAGCCTGGCCGCTGCCGAACCGATCGGTCCGTAGCCGCAGCCGATATCGAGGACGGTATCGGTCGAACCGATCCGCATCGTTTCTATTAATAGAAGCGATCCGAAATCGACCCGGTCCCGGGAGAAGACCCCGGCATCGGTGGTGAAGGTGAAGGCCATTCCTCGCAGCGTAGCCGTGAAGGTTGTCTCATCATGCGCTGTGGAAGGCTGGTTGGTGAAGTAGTGCTCGCTCAGTGTCGGAACCCCCATCTCTGGACAAAAAAGCCCTGCGTGCCGGAATATCCGGGCGTCGCAGGTACTGCGGCGTGGGCACGTCTAAACGCGTAGCAATGGTACCCGAAAAAAGAATGGAAAGCAAGTCCTTTTAGGGGGAGGAAAGACCATTCGCACCTCTGAATCCAATGGAGAAGCGATAAAGAGTCTCAATCAGGAGGATTTCCAGTCATGAGGCGTGTCCTGCTCTCCGTGCTCCTGCTTCTACTCTTGGCCGGCTGCGGTGGGGCGGGGCCTTCGCAAGCACCTGCACCGGTACCAGGCATCGGCGCTCAAGGAGGTGGCCAGGCGCCAGACGCACCACCCGGCGACAGCAGTCAGCGGGTCTCCCTGTTCGATGGGCTCATGGCCGGCGACTTCTGTAACGCCGACCTGCCGGTGCCGAGGCGGGCCGAGGCGCTTCGTACTGTGCTAACCCCTCTGTTGAAGGGTTGGACAGTCGACGAGATCGTTAAGGACTGGGAATCACGCGCGCAGGCCGAGTACAAGAAGGAGAAGCAAAGCTTCCCCTGCGCCGCGGTAGATGCGACCGCTGGGAGCGACTCGTTCTTTGTCCGCGGCCAGTTCGGCAGCGATGGCGTTCCTTTCGTCTTCGGCTGGCAGACGGGGGACGGATGGCAACTGGCCGCGGTTGAGCCGCTGGATGGCGAAGCCGGCGCGATTGAGCACCTCTCCACCGTGATCGCCCGCTTTCCGGACGAGAAGCCGGAACTGTATGTAGTGGGCCGGATGGGAGGAACGGGTGGCTTCGCTTCACTCTTATATGGAACTTTGACGCCCGAGGGCCAATTGAGCCTGATGCCCATGATCACTCCCCATCAGAAGGCCCACTTCGAATCCCCCGGCGAAAACCTGATCCTGCTCACCTACCGTGGTGCTGAAGGGGGGCCGCTGGCCTGGTCCTGCAACGCTTGCATGCCCGTGGCTGATCAACTCCTTGTGGAGGTGGAGGGTTCAATGCTCTCGGAATTGGGGCGTCGGACCTACTCCTATCCGTTGGATGCGGTCAACTACCTCCTCGGTGCGGCTGCCGCCGGCAATCGGGAACGGGCTCTCGCCTTAGTAGCCGACCCGTCGTTGGTTGACCAGATTGCCGGCCTGATTCCGGATCCCCTGGAGTGGACGCCAACATGGGAAGACCCGGAGGGCATTCAGATGGCCGAAATGCACAACTGGCACCTGCTACCTCCTGCCGCTCGTACCACTCTGACCGAGGCCCAACGCCAGGCGACCGTTCTGCTAAGGGGGCCGGATGGGAAGACCCTGATGCTCCGTCTGACCCGATACCCGGATCGGGAATGGCGGGTCGACAGCCTCAGCAGCTAACAGGCCTCGCCATCTCTATGCACCGAAGACCGGGAGCGGAGCCCAGCCAAAGCCTAATACTAGCCGCAGGAGGAGATCCAAGGCCAAGACCACCAGGGCCATGAGGGCGGTCCCGGTCTCAAAGGAGCCAATCCATCGCCTCCCGGTCATTGCCTCGACCGAGTCCCGCTCGACCGCCTCGTGGCTGCCCCCCTGCCAGGACCGGGTCATCGTCTCCTGCATGGCTGCCCTCCGGCTTGCCTGGAAGAGGACCGAGCTGATGAACCAGGGCAGCAGGAGCAGAAGGAAAGCCGCGTCGTTCGCCGAGATCACCATGATCGTCAAAGGACGGTCCAGCGTGAGCCAAAGGATGACCCCGATCAGTCCGGAAATGGTCCATGCTGCACTGCCCCAGAGGAGGACAGTGCGATAGGGCTGTGGCAGAGTCAGGCGCTCCATGCGATTCCCCTTCCCCTCTAAGGTTACTGCTGAAATTATCGCGCAGGATAGTATGTTTGGCAATCGGGAGAGGACTTGTCTAGGAAGGCATGAGTGAAAAGCGCCGCTCCACGCTGCGGCCCACGTTCTGCAGTTCCCTCAACAAATGCGCCTGGTTCATCGCTATAAGAAGACCTCCTCTGGTGAGAAGGGGACCCGACCGCCATTCCTGGCAGTCGGGTCCCGTACTTGTTGCCTAGTCGTCCGCGCCTTCCAACTGTTCGGCGTACATGTCGTCCTCGGTCAGGACCCGGATCGTCCGGTAGCGGGACATGCCCGTGCCGGCCGGGACCAGCTTGCCGATGATCACGTTCTCCTTCAGGCCGAGCAGCGGATCCCGCTTGCCCTTGATCGCCGCATCGGTCAGGACACGGGTCGTCTCCTGGAAGGAAGCCGCCGAAAGGAAGGAGTCGGTCGCCAGCGAGGCCTTGGTGATACCGAGGAGCATCGGGCGGGCGACGGCGGGGACGCCGCCATCCATGATCACCCGCTCGTTCTCATCCTCGAAGTCAAAGATGTCAATGAAGCCGCCGGGCAGCAGTTCGGTATCGCCCGGATCCTCCACCTTCACCTTGCGCAGCATCTGCCGCACCATGACCTCAATGTGCTTGTCGTTAATGTCCACGCCCTGGAGGTTGTAGACCTTCTGGACCTCACGCAGCAGGTACATCTGCACGCCGCGCAGGCCCTTGACCCGGAGCAGGTCGTGCGGGTTGACCGAGCCTTCGGTCAGCTCATCGCCGGCCTCCACGAACTGGCCCGCACGCACCTTGACACGGGCGCCATACGGGATCGAGTAGGTGGTCGCCTCGCCATCATCGGAGGTGATGGTGATCTCGCGCCGGCCCTTGTTCTCGGAGATCGAGACCTCACCGTCAAGCTCGGCGATAACCGCCTGGCCCTTCGGCTTGCGTGCCTCAAAGAGCTCCTCAACACGGGGCAGACCCTGGGTGATATCGTCACCCGCCACGCCACCAGTGTGGAAGGTACGCATGGTCAACTGGGTGCCAGGCTCACCGATCGACTGAGCGGCGATAATACCGACCGCCTCGCCCACATCCACCATGCGGCCCGTGGCCAGGTTCCGGCCGTAGCAGGCCCGGCAGACGCCGAACCGGGTGCGGCAGGTGAGCACGGAGCGAATGGTGACCTCGGTAATGCCGGCCTTCTTGATCTGGTCGGCCATTTCCTCGTCGATCAGCTCGTTGGCGTAGACGATGACCTCGTTGGTCTCCGGATGGACGATATCGTAGAGCGCCACGCGACCCACAATGCGAGCGGTAATCGGCTCCACAAGGGTCTCGCCCTCGTAGACCTCAGACCAGGTGATACCAGCCGTGGTGCCGCAATCGTCCTCACGGACGATCACGTCCTGCGCCACGTCGACCAGGCGGCGGGTCAGGTAGCCGGAGTCAGCGGTACGGAGCGCCGTGTCGGCCAGGCCCTTACGGGTACCGTGCGTGGAGAGGAAGTACTCCAACACGGTCAGGCCCTCACGGAAGTTCGCCTTAACCGGCAGCTCGACGATCTTGCCGGACGGGTCGGCCATCAGGCCGCGCATACCGGCGAGCTGGGTGATCTGCGAGATGTTACCACGAGCACCGGACTTCATCATCATGTTGACGGGGTTGAAGTCGTCCATGGTCTTGACCAGGCTCTTGGTGACCGCATCCTTCGCTTCGCCCCAGATAGCGATAACCCGCTGGTAGCGCTCGTCGTTGGTGATCAGGCCGCGCTTGTAGTTGCGCTCAACCTCTTCAACCTTCTTCTCAGCCGCACCCAGGATCACAGCCTTCTCCTCAGGCACCCGGATATCGGAGATGGCGATCGTGGCGCCCGAACGGGTGGCGTACTGGAAGCCGAGCTGCTTGATGTTGTCGGTCAGCTCTGCCGTCTTGACGGTGCCAAGGCGGCGGTAGGACATGTCGATGATCTTACCCATCCACTTCTTCTCAACGGCAACGTTGAGGAAGCGGATCTTCGGGTGGAGGACCTCGTTGAAGATCATGCGGCCTACGGTGGTCTTGACCCGCTTGCCGGCGACATCGCCCCAGTTATCGCGGTGCTCCCACCACTCCTCCGACCCCACCTCAAGATGGGCCGGCGGCTCGGGGAAGCGAATCTCGACCCAGTCATGGAGCTCGATCTGCCCGCCCTGGTAGGCCAGGAGCGCCTCGTGCGGATGCGCGAACCGGAACATGGGTTCGGCATCGGGCTTCGCCAGGGTCAGGTAGTACGAGCCAAGCAGCATATCCTTGGACGGGGTGATGACCGGGGCGCCATCCTTCGGGTTGAGGATATTGTGCGCCGCCAGCATGAGGATGCGGGCCTCGGCCTGCGCCTCCGCAGAGAGCGGGACGTGGACGGCCATCTGGTCACCGTCGAAGTCGGCGTTGTAAGCCGTGCAGACGAGCGGGTGAATGTTAATGGCACGGCCCTCGACCAGGATCGGCTCGAACGCCTGAATGCCCAGGCGGTGCAGGGTTGGGGCACGGTTGAGGAGGACCGGGTGCTCCTTGATTACATCTTCAAGGACGTCCCAGACTTCGGGCTTCACCCGCTCCACCATGCGCTTGGCGCTCTTGATGTTGTGGGCGTAGCCCTCGTTGACCAGCTTCTTCATTACGAAGGGCTTGAAGAGTTCCAGGGCCATCTCCTTGGGGAGACCGCACTGGTGGAGCTTCATGTGCGGGCCAACGACGATAACCGAACGGCCGGAGTAGTCGACGCGCTTGCCAAGCAGGTTCTGGCGGAAGCGGCCCTGCTTGCCCTTCAGCATGTCGCTGAGGGACTTGAGCGGGCGGTTGCCAGGACCGGTAACCGGGCGGCCACGACGGCCGTTGTCAATCAGGGCATCGACCGCCTCCTGAAGCATGCGCTTCTCGTTCCGGACAATGATGTCCGGGGCGCCGAGATCGAGCAGCCGCTTCAGGCGGTTGTTCCGGTTGATCACCCGGCGGTAGAGGTCGTTCAGGTCGGAGGTGGCGAAGCGGCCACCGTCGAGCTGGACCATGGGGCGCAGATCGGGCGGAATGACCGGAATTACGTCCAGGATCATCCAGCTCGGGTCGTTGTTCGACTTGCGGAAGGCCTCCACGACCTCCAGGCGACGGATTGCCCGGATCTTGCGCTGGCCCGAGACGGTCCGCAGCTCGTGGCGCAGCTCACCGGACAGCTTGTCGAGATCGAGGTCCTCAAGCAGCTTCTTGACAGCCTCGGCGCCCATACCGGCCTTGAACTGGTTGCCATACTTCTCGCGGTACTCCCGGTACTCGTTCTCCGTCAGGAGTTGCTTCTCCATGAGCGGGGTGTTGCCGGGGTCGGTCACGATATACGAGACGAAGTACAGGACCTTCTCCAGCGCCCGCGGGCTGATATCGAGGATCAGGCCCATGCGGGACGGGATGCCCTTGAAGTACCAGATATGCGAGACCGGAGCGGCCAGCTCAATGTGGCCCATCCGCTCACGGCGGACCTTGGCACGGGTTACCTCAACACCGCAGCGATCGCAGACGATGCCCTTGTAACGGACCCGCTTGTACTTGCCGCAGTGGCACTCCCAGTCACGCTGCGGCCCAAAGATCTTCTCGCAGAAGAGACCTTCACGCTCAGGCCGAAGGGTCCGGTAGTTGATGGTCTCGGGCTTCTTAACCTCGCCCCGAGACCAGTTCCGGATCCGTTCGGGAGAGGCCAGGCCGATTCGCATCGAGTCAAAGTAATTGACGTCAAGCACCGATCAGCAACCTCCCCTACTACCGGTCATCATCTTCATCCACCTCGTCGTCGCCACGGCGGCGGCGGCGAGCGAAGGTGCCGGAGTCCTCGTCGTCATCGTCCTCACCGAACCGCTCCTCCTCCTCGCCAAACCCGAGGTCGTCGAGGGCGCCACGGCGGCGGCCGGCGGCCGGCTTCCGAGCCGTACGGCCACGGGAGGCCGGACGCTCGAAGTCGTCATCCTCATCATCGGACTCGGCTTCATCACCGAAGAGGTCCTCATCGTCCAGGTCCTCATCGTCAGCGACGGGGCGACGGCGGGCGGGAGCGTCCACCGGAACCGGACGGACGGCAGGCCGCACAGCGTTCTTGAGAGCGCCGGCCACCTTCTCGAGCTCCTCCGGATTGATCGGAGCGTCGTCGTCCTCCTCGACCTCTTCCTCGTCCTCCAACTCCTCCTCCGACTCGGCTTCGGGTTCCGGCTTCTCCCCTTCGGGCGCCGGGAACTCGTCCCCACCGAGGGAGGGGATATCCATGTCGCGACCGGGGCCGTCCATCTCCTCGTCGAGCTCACGCAGCTCGATCTCCTTGTCCTCCTCGTTCAGGACCTTGACGTCCAGGCCGAGGGACTGGAGCTCCTTGATCAGGACCTTGAAGGACTCGGGGACGCCCGGCTCGGGGACGTTCTCGCCCTTCACGATCGCCTCGTAGGTCTTCACTCGGCCGACCACGTCGTCGGACTTGACCGTGAGCAACTCCTGGAGGGTGTAAGCGGCGCCGTAGGCCTCAAGGGCCCAGACTTCCATTTCACCGAACCGCTGGCCACCGAACTGCGCCTTGCCGCCCAGCGGCTGCTGGGTGACCAGGGAGTACGGGCCGGTGGAGCGGGCGTGGATCTTATCGTCGACCAGGTGGGCCAACTTCAGCATGTACTTGTAGCCGACCGTCACCTCGTTGTCGAGAGGCTCACCGGTCTTGCCGTTGTACAGGACCGTCTTGCCCGTCGGAGGCAGGGAGGCCTTGGCCAGCATCTCCCGGATCTGCCCGTCGGTGGCGCCGTCAAAGACCGGGGTGGAGACATGGAAGCCCAGGGTCCGGGCTGCCCAGCCCAGGTGGATCTCCATGACCTGACCGATGTTCATACGGGACGGCACGCCCAGCGGCGTCAGGATGATCTCAACCGGGGTCCCATCAGGCAGGAAGGGCATATCCTCTTCCGGCACGATGATCGAGATAACACCCTTGTTGCCGTGACGGCCCGCCATCTTGTCGCCCTGGCTGATCTTGCGCTTCTGGGCAATGTAGACACGGACAAGCTGGTTGACGCCGGGGGAGAGCTCGTCGCCGTTCTCCCGGGTGAAGACCTTCACGTCCACGACAATGCCGGACTCGCCGTGCGGGACCCGCATGGAGGTGTCGCGGACCTCACGGGCCTTCTCACCGAAGATCGCCCGGAGGAGGCGCTCCTCAGCAGTCAGCTCTGTCTCACCCTTCGGGGTGACCTTGCCGACCAGAATGTCGCTCGGCCGAACCTCGGCACCGATGCGGATGATGCCGCGCTCGTCGAGATCCTTCAGGACCTCTTCGCCGACGTTCGGGATATCCCGGGTTATCTCTTCCGGACCCAGCTTGGTGTCACGGGCTTCGCACTCATGCTCCTCGATATGGATCGAGGTGAAGACGTCCTCCTTCACCAACTTCTCGTTGATGATGATCGCGTCCTCATAATTGAAGCCTTCGTAGCACATGTATGCGATGAGGATGTTGCGGCCCAGCGCCAGTTCGCCCATATCGGTCGAAGGCCCGTCAGCCAGCACATCGCCCTTCACTACACGCTGACCGGTCCGTACGATGGGCTTCTGGTTCATGCAGGTGCCCTGGTTCGAGCGGATATACTTGATCAGCTTATACTTCTTGACCTGGTCATCATCGTAATGAACGATGATCTCCGAGGCGGTCGCCCGGACGACGGTGCCGTCGTTCTCAGCGAGGACGCAGACGCCCGAGTCCCAGGCGGACCGGTACTCCATGCCCGTGCCCACGACCGGGGCCTGGGTCTTCAGGAGCGGTACGGCCTGGCGCTGCATGTTCGAGCCCATGAGCGCACGAGAGGCGTCATCGTTCTCGAGGAAAGGAATCAGCGCCGTGGCAATGGAGACAACCTGCTTCGGCGAGACGTCCATGAAGTCGACCTGCTCCGGGGAGACCTGGAGGATGTCGTGCTTGTAGCGAACCGTGACGCGGTTGGCCTGGAACCAACCGTTCTCGTCCAGCGGCTCGTTGGCCTGGGCGACGACATTCTCGTCTTCCTCGTCAGCCGTCAGGTAGACGATCTCATCGGTCACCTTCTTGCTGTCCTTGTCGACCCGGCGATACGGCGTCTCAATGAAGCCGTAGTCATTGATTCGACCAAAGGTAGCTAGGGCACCGATCAGTCCGATGTTCGGACCTTCCGGGGTCTCAATCGGGCACATACGGCCGTAGTGTGAATGGTGAACGTCACGCACCTCGAACCCCGCGCGCTCGCGGGAGAGACCGCCAGGGCCCAGGGCAGAGAGGCGGCGCTTGTTGGTCAGCTCGGCGAGCGGGTTGGTCTGGTCCATGAACTGCGACAGCTGGGAGGAGCCAAAGAACTCCTTGACCGCAGCCACCACCGGGCGGATGTTGATCAACGCCTGCGGGGTGATAATGTCGACGTCCTGAATGGTCATGCGCTCCTTGACGACGCGCTCCATGCGAGCCAGACCAATGCGGAACTGGTTCTGGAGCAGCTCGCCCACAGAGCGAACACGCCGGTTGCCCAGGTGGTCAATGTCGTCTACGACGCCGAGACCCTTGAAGAGGGTAATCATGTAGTTCAGACCGGAGACGATATCCTCGCGAGAGATCGTCTTGTGGGTCATGGCAGGCTGCCCGTTCGAGACGACCCGCACGACGGTGCCGTCACGCAGCTTCACGGTCACGCGCAGCACGCCGGCCTGGTCCATCTTGTCCGCCAGCTTCTTGTCGATCATGACACCGGCTTCGGCCAAAACCTCGCCAGTGTTCGGATCGACGACCCGCTCCACGGTGGTCGCGCCTACGACCCGCCGCTTCAGGGCAAGCTTCTTGTTGAGGCGATACCGACCTACGTTGGCAAGGTCGTAGCGCTTCGGCTCGAAGAAAAGCGTCTCTAGCAACTGGCGGGCGTTGTCCACAGCGGGAGGCTCACCCGGGCGCAGGCGCTTGTAGATCTCGATCAGGGCATCCTCTTCGGAGTTGGTGCCGTCCTTCTCCAGAGTGCGCCGGATATACTCAGAGTCACCGACCACGTCGAGAATCTCCTGGTCGGAACTAAAGCCGAGTGCGCGCAGTAGAATAGTGGCAGGGAGCTTACGGGTCCGGTCAACGCGCACCGAAAGCACATCATTGCCATCGGACTCGAACTCCAACCAAGCACCGCGGTTCGGGATCATGGTCGCAAAGTAGAGCTTCTTGCCGGAGGCGTCAACCTGCTCGGAGTAATACACTCCCGGCGAACGCACGAGCTGCGAGACTATCACACGCTCAGCACCGTTAATGATGAAGGTGCCATGAGGAGTCATGAGCGGAAAATCGCCCATGAAGACCTCCTGCTCCTTCACCTCACCAGTCTCCTTGTTGATCAGCCGGACGCGAACGCGCAGCGGCGCCGCATACGTGACGTCGCGCTCCTTGCAGTCCTCCATGGAGTACTTAGGCTCGCCTAAGCTGTAGTCGATGAACTCTAGCACCAGATTCCCAGTGAAGTCCTGGATCGGGGAGATGTCACGGAACATCTCCTGCAGGCCCTCGCGCAGGAACCAGTGGTAGGAGTTGTGCTGTAGCTCAATCAGATTCGGCATTTCGAGAACTTCATCGATCTTGCCGAAGCTGAGCCGTTCTCTCCTACCGGCTTGCACGAACTTCGCCATGCGGTCTTGGCCTCCTCACTCGTGTTTGGTGGCCATCAAGAAGCTCCCCGTTTGGAAGTGCCCACCGCGGAAGCGCTCGATGTCTATAAAACCCTCCTGTTTGGGAGATCTTCCCCAGCAGGAGAAACTGGAGCCAGAACCGAAAAACAAAAAGGCAACACCGTACCTATCCGCTTATGGACGGTGTTTCCAGGGAGACACATCCTCTATTGATATCCTGGAAAGCGAAAACTATGCACGCTATCGCTCCCCTTCCCCGTCGATATCCCCAAATCTCCAGGGTAAATGGTCAGGATACCACGGCATGATCCCAAAGAACCATGCTATGATGGCAAGTTATCATGATACTGTAAGAGGAAGCCGTTGTCAAGGCGATTGGCTTCATTTAGATGAAGGACCTCACATTAGAAGTGGGGTCTTCTTCTTACCAGGGATTCTTCCGCAGATCGGTGGACCATGGGAGGAGATGCTGCCAAGAAAACGAGGGCCAGGGTGACGCTTGTAGAAGCGACTGCCCTGGCCCTCCCTTCGGGTGAACTTACTTGACCTCGACCTCGGCGCCGGCCTCCTTCAGCTTGGCAGCCAGGGCGTCGGCATCGGCCTTGCCGATCTTCTCCTTGACGGGCTTCGGAGCGCCGTCAACCAGATCCTTGGCCTCCTTCAGGCCGAGACCGGTAACCTCACGGACAACCTTGATGACGTTGATCTTGTTGGCACCAGGAGCCTTGAGGATAACGTCGAACTCGGTCTTCTCCTCAGCGGCAGGAGCAGCAGCGCCGCCAGCGGCGGGGCCAGCAGCAACGGCGACAGGAGCGGCAGCGGTGACACCGAAGGTCTCCTCGAACTGCTCCTTGAGCTCCTTGAGCTCGAGGGCGGTCATACCCTTAATGATCTCGATAACCTCAGCGGCCTTCGACATTGTGGGATCCTCCTTGTGAGTACAAAAATGTTTGGTGCCTATGCGGCGTTCCGACCAGAGGGAGTTCTAGCCCTCGGCACCCTCAAGCTGCTTGATTCGGGCGTCGAGTGCGTAGGCGAAGCTGGAGAGCAGCCCGTTGAGGGCGCCAACCACACCCTGAAGCGGAGCTTGGATACCAGCGAGGACCTGAGCGAGCAGGACCTCACGCGAGGGCAGGTCGGCCAGGTTCTTGACGCCGTTGGCGTCGATCACCTTACCTTCGAGGATACCGGCCTTCACCACGAACTTCGGATCCTTGTCCTTGGCGAAGAAGTCCCGGATCTTCTTGGCGCCAGAAGCCTCGTCAGTGTTCGAGAAAGCCAGGACGGTCGTACCGTGCAGGTACTGATCCAAGCCCTCAATGCCGAGCTCCTGAGCAGCGATACCAACCAGGGTGTTCTTTGCCACCTTCAGGTCGACACCGGCCTCACGCAGCTCCTTGCGGAGCTTGGTGACCTGAGCCACGGTCAGGCCGTTGTTGTTGGCCAGAACGATGCTCTTCGCAGACTGAAACGCTTCCTTGATTTCGGCGATCGCCTGCTGCTTTTCCGGACGAATGGGCATTACGAGTGTTCACCTCCCTCTAAAACGACAAAAAGACCTCCGACCATACAAGATCGGAGGCCTGTGTATACACAGGCTCACATGGGTCTCACACAGGAGACCGACGTGTTCCGACCTCGGCGGGCTGGCGTTCGCCATTTATGCCATAGGGCACCTGCTGTCTATGGTCGCATATGAACTTCAAGCACAAGACTCAGTATACACAAGACAACAGGCGCGCGTCAAGCGCACCTGTTAAATCTCCTCTGCCAGAGTTCGTCAGTTTCCCTTCGTGGAAACGGCCTTGTCTAGCATCTCTTCCAGCCGGATCTTCTCCTGGATCAACAACATGCGCTCAGCGGGGGAGGCCTTTATCCAGCGGTCAACCAGACCCTCAAGTCGCACCCGAATATCGTTCTCACTCATGCTGGGTACACCTCCTGGATTCTTCTTCGTGTATGGAAAGTCATCGCTTTCGCTAATCTGAGAAGTTCTGTATTGGATAACCTCATCATATCGTGTTCAATTCTCATTTGCAATACATCATCGACCCAATTCGACATATTTCCGGCGCCCCCAATAGTCTAGAGTTCTATTGTGCCAAAAGTACTTACTAGTTAGACGCGCGAAGCATCTCTATGGTTCCGCTCGGACACACAAAAGACCCGCCCTGCAGGAGGGCGGGTCCATTCGTATCCGTTTTAGTGCTCGGCAGTCACAGCGGCCAGCCGGGCCGGGTTAACCCGAATGCCAGGGCCCATGGTCGAGGAGATGGTGATCGACTTCATGTACTGGCCCTTGGCGGCCGCGGGCTTGGCCCGGAGCAGCGCGTCGGACAGAGCACGGAAGTTGGTCGCCAGGCGCTCGGCGTCGAAGGACGCCTTGCCGATCGGGGCGGCGATAATGCCGGCCTTATCGGTGCGGTACTCGACCTTACCAGCCTTGATCTCCTTGATTGCACCGGCGACGTCGAAGGTGACGGTGCCGGTCTTCGGGTTGGGCATGAGGCCACGCGGGCCGAGAACACGGCCGAGCTTACCGACAACGCCCATCATGTCAGGAGTGGCGACAGCGACATCGAAGTCGAGCCAGCCCTCCTGGATCTTGGTGACCATCTCCTCAGCGCCAACGAAATCGGCGCCGGCAGCCTCGGCCTCCTTGATCTTCTCGCCCTTCGCAAAGACGAGAACGCGAACGGCCTTGCCGGTGCCACCAGGCAGCACGACGGCGCCGCGGACCTGCTGGTCAGCGTGGCGGGGGTCAACACCAAGGCGGAAAGCGACCTCAACGGTCTCATCGAACTTGGCAGTAGCGCACTTCTTAATGAGTTCCAGGGCCTCGGCGGGATCATACAGCTTTGCGCGGTCGATCAACTTCGCCGCTTCAGCATACTTCTTGCCATGCTTCGGCATTTGAATATCCTCCTTGTGGTTAAACTCTTGTTCGGCTACGTGTAGCAGCCTCCCACAAGCCCAAGCAGCTGGTGCTACTCGGCTTCGACGCCCATGGAACGGGCGGTGCCACGCACCATGCTCTTGGCAGCATCGAGGCTGGCGGCATTCAGGTCGGGCATCTTGATCTTAGCGATCTCCTCGACCTGGGCATCGGTCAGCTTGCCAACCTTCTTCGTGTTCGGGTTGCCCGAAGCGGTCTCAATGCCCAACGCCTTCTTAATGAGAACCGAGGCCGGCGGGGTCTTGAGGATGAAGGTGAAAGAGCGATCCTCGTACACGGTGATCTCCACCGGGATGACGAGGCCAACCTGTTCCTTCGTGCGCTCGTTGTACTCCTTGCAGAAGCCCATGATATTCACGCCATGCTGGCCGAGAGCCGGACCAACGGGGGGTGCGGGGGTCGCCTTGCCGGCCGGCAGGGCCAACTTGACTACGGCGGTGACCTTCTTCGCCACTGATGACTCCTCCTTCGAAAGTGTGGTATGGCGGGTGACTCCGTGTCACCCTCCCACTGCGGGGCGTACCCGCACACCAAAGGGCCGCGCGGGGTGCGCGACCTCAATGATCCTAGCACAAAAGACCGGGTATGGGAATGGCCTCGCTCAAATCTCCTCGATTTGGTTGAAGTCCAGTTCCACAGGGGTGTCGCGGCCGAACATGTTGACAAGCACGCGGACCTTCCCCTTTTCCGGAAAGATCTCCTTGATGACAGCAGGGTGGTCCTTGAACGGGCCGGCGATCACTCGCACCGGCTGATCAATCTCGAAGTCCACGACCACATTGGCCGCTCGCTCCTCACCCTCAGCACCAAGGATCGTCTTGACCTCGTCAGGGGTCAACGGAATCGGCTTGTTGCCAGAACCGACGAAACCAGTGACGCCCGGGGTGTTGCGGACGACGTACCAGGAGTCGTCGCTCATGAGCATCTCCACCAGGACGTACCCAGGGAAGACCTTCCGCTTGACCTTCTTCTGCTTGCCGTCCTTGATTTCGATCTCATCTTCCATGGGGACCAGGACGCGAAAGATCTTCTCCTGCATCTCCATGGACTCGACCCGCTTCTCCAGGTTGGTCTTCACCTTGTTCTCATACCCGGAGTAAGTATGGACGACATACCAGTTTCTTTGTTCCATGTTAGATCAGGGAACGCGGGAACCGTTCCCCTCCACCTGCCTTTGCCAATGTTACCCCCGCTGGAACATCGCGTTCATGACCCAGCCAAGGCCCAGGTCCCATAGCCACAGGAAGCCCGCAACGACCAGGACCATTGAGACAACGACCGTGGTCAGCCGAATCAGTTTCTCCTTGCTAGGCCAGACAACCTTGCGAAGCTCGCCAACGACCTCGGTGGCAAACACGCGAGTCGCTTCGACGAAGGCCTTGAAACGTTCCATGATCATGACCACCCTCACTAGAAAGTGCCCAACACAAATAAAACCTGGCACCAAGACCAGTGTAGAAGATTGTAACACGTTCTTGTTCGAGTTGTAAAGCGCGACGGGGGACTGTCCCCTGGAGTTTACCCAAAGGAGAGGGATACCATCCCTTAAATGGGGATGGGTGCAGGGCACAAATAGAGACGGACCGGCTGGTCCGTCTCGATCTGGCAGGGGCGGCAGGACTTGAACCCGCAACCTACGGTTTTGGAGACCGTTGCTCTACCAATTGAGCTACACCCCTGTAACAGCCGACAGCGACTGTGTCGGCGCTACTTACAACAGCTTAGCGGGTCTCCCGATGCTGGGTATGGTGCCCGCAAGTCGGGCAGAACTTCTTCAGTTCAATGCGCCCTGAGTCGTTCTTCTTATTCTTATAGGTGGAGTAGTTCCGGTTCTTGCAATCAGTGCACGCCATCGTAATGATAACGCGCGCGCCTGCCTTCGCCACTTTGCGACACCTCCAATCGGCAAGGGACTAACCACGCTCATATAAGTTACCACGCGCTCTACCCCCTGTCAACATTGAGGTGGCGCGGAATTCCTTGCCAAGCAATATGACAAGAGACCGGGAACGCTCAGCGTCCTCCGGCCTCTTTCTCTGGTTGCGGGGGCAGGATTTGAACCTGCGACCTCCGGGTTATGAGCCCGACGAGCTACCAGACTGCTCTACCCCGCGGTGTCAGGTTTCGTGGGACATGTAGAATGGTACTCCTAATCCCCCCAGATGTCAACCCGACCCATCGCATTCCAGATATTGCCGACGTATCGTGGGCTTCCACCCTTCTTCGCCAGGGAAGAGGGTCTGCCCTCGGAAAGAGCGAACTTCTGCTTGCTGGGAAGTGGAAAGGCTGAAGGTAGTCCCGGGGACTTGAGCCCGACTGATTCTGGCGCGAGAATGGTCGCACCGCCTGTGGAAGGAGAAGATGGCACATGCAAGCGAAACGGCCCCGTCATCTCATGCCCATGGAGCGCCGGACCACCCTGTTCCTGAACGGGAACGAACTTCTCCGCATTCAGACCTCCCCGGTCCACCTGGCCGATTGGGCGAAAGGCTTCCTATATACAGAGGGGATCATTGACCGCACCGAGGATCTCATGGAACTCGAGGTCGACGAAGTTGCCGCGATCGTGCGGGCGACCGTCGCACCGGAACGCCTCCCAGAGCAGAGAGAGACCAGCCGCCGCTACCTGACTAGTGGCTGCGGCAAGGGCGTCACCTTCAGTTCCATGAAAGATGCGCTGCAGCTCCAACCAGTCCGGCATGACTTGCGGGTAGGCCGTCAGCAACTGGCTGCCTGGGTCAAGTGGATGCAGCGGCAGACTCCCCTGTACGAAGCGTCCGGGGGCATGCATGCAGCCGCTGTGGTTCACACGGGGACCGGCGAAATGCTGGTCCGGGAGGACATTGGCCGCCACAACGCTGTCGACAAGGCGATCGGTGCATCGCTTTCGGCCGGCTGGCCTTCAGAGATGCTAGTCTTGCTGGCGACTGGCCGCATTTCCTACGAGATGTGCGCAAAGCTCGCCAGGGCCGGCATTGGCATAGGTGCTTCATTGACTGCGGCCACCGACCAGGCTATTCGTCTGGCGGAACGATTGCGCGTCGAGTTGGTCGGGTACGTGCGCAGCGGTGACAAGCTGTCGATCTACACGGCGGGACAGCGGGTGGGGCAGAACTAGGAGGCGATCACGCTGAAGAACCGGTGGAAGGGCTCCATTTTCGCCAGGCTGGTCCTACTGGTCTTCATCGCTTCCCTTGTGCCGGTCGGCTTTCTTGTGGGCGCTAGCATCTACCTACAGCAACAGTCCAGCCAGGAGATGGAGCGACAGAGCGAAGAGGCGCTTAACCTGGCCATCAACCTGCAGCAGAGCCTGATTGACTCCAGGGTAACCCGCATGAAGGAGCGAGCGATCAGCCTGGCAGGGCGGGCTCAGCTGATCACCGCCATCGAGAGCGGCGCCGCGTTGCCGCCGATCCTGAACAGCTTCCACGAGAGCCTCCCAGGGGCGGACTTGGTCACCGTAGTCGGCGCCGACGGCCTCGTGATCGGGCGAGCCGGCAGCTATTCAAGAGGGGACAGGCTCTCCTACGGCGGGCTGGTTGAGCACGTGATCTCCTCACGAGTCCCCTCGGGCACCCTGGAGTGGCTCCAGCGGGATCAGTTGGCAAATGAGTCGGCAGCAGTCCTCTCCCAGGTGCACATGCCGATCGTCCAGACCGAGGGATCCGACGATTCCCGGGTCGGCCAGATGCTCGAAGACGCTCTGGCCATGGTCGGTGCCGCCCCTGTGTTTAACGGGAGTGGCAAGGTCTTGGGCGTCGTGCTGATCAGCGATATTCTGAACAACGATCATGCGATTGTAGATGAGGTGACCCACCGGTCTCCCCAGGGGCTGCCCCTGCACGCGACGATCGCTCTGGATGGAATCCGGGTGACGACCACCGTACCCGCTGTCGGTGGGGGACGCCGGGCAGTGGGGACCCTGTATTCTGACCTCGTCATGGATCGGCTTCGCAAGGGCCAGGAGTACCGGGGCAAGGCCCTGGTTGGCGGTTACGTTATGGAGCGAACGATCTACCTGCCGATGACAAATTACGCTGGCAAGGTCGTGGCCGGCTCTTTCGTCGGCGTGCCCGAGACAAGCTTTGCGGCCCTGGCGGAGCGGACCGCCTGGTCCACCCGATTGGCCGGAGCAGGTGCGATCGTCTCGATCCTGGTAGCACTAACCCTGGCCTACCAGCTCGCCCGGACCCAGATTTCCCGCCCGCTTTACCGGTTTACTCAAGTCCTGACGAACGGTGACCTGCAGACTCGGGTGGAGGCCACTGAGGGTCGGGAGATGGCCCACCTCGCTGCGGCGCTGAATAGCATGACGGACCGAATACGCCAGACGGTAGGCGAGATCGCCCGGGTCTCCCACGGCGTCCGCGAGGTGAGTGACAACCTGGCTGATGGCGCTCGGGAGAACGCCGAGAATGCTGAGGCCGCCCTGCAAGTGGCCGAGAGCGCCCTGCGCTCCGCCGAAGCCGTGAGTGCCAGCGCCCAGCGGACCATGGGACGCATGCGGGAGCTGGAACTGGCACTCACCCGGATCGATGTGGGGACGGAAGAACAGGCCCGCGCCCTGCGCCACGCCAGCGAGATTGTGACCCTGGTGACCGGGGCCGTTCAGGACTCCCGGCAGGAGTTGGCCGCCGTACAGGACGCTACGAGACGGGCGGTCGCCGCCGCCCAGCAAGGGCGCCACAGCGCCCTCCGCACCGTCTCCGTTGTCGACCTGGTCCGGGCCGGGACCCAGAGCCTGCTCGACGCCGGCGGCCAGACGCCGCTGGAGTGGACGACCCGGATCGATCGGCTGATCGGCGACCTGGAAGAGGGACAATCGGCGGCAAACACCTGCGATGATGCTCTTCGTGAGATTGCCAGAGCAGCTGATGAGGCGAATGGACGAATCTGGCAGATGGCCTCGGTGCTGAACGAGAGCGGCGCCCGGGCGGGTGCCGTCAGCCAGCAGATGACCGATCTCTCCGCCGTGGCCGATGCGACCGCGAGTCACATTCGCTCGATGAACAAGGAAAGCGGCCAGTTGATCGGTGAGGTCGAGGTGATCGCCGACGGAATCGAGTCAGCGGTCGGCCTCGTCCGACGAGCGGAGGGTCACGTGACTTCCATCGCGGAGGCAAACCGCCGGCTCCGGGCTCTCTCGGAGCGGATCCGCACCCTGGCTTATGAACTGGACAGGGCTACACAGCGCTTTCCGCTACAGTAGGAAGCTGAGAGCGGCTGCCGTGCTACATCAGCACAGGCAGCCGCTCTGCTATTGCTCTTCCTCATCCTCGGGCAGACGGAGGAACCGTTCGATCTCGCGGAACAACTCCCGCAAGGCCTGCTGATTCAGCGTGTGAACTGAGGCTCTCCCCTCCTGGCGGGTGTCGATCAACCCAGCCTCTCGCAGGATCTTGGCGTGCACACTCACCGTGGGTCGAGCAATGCCCAGAAGGTCTGCCATTTGCGTGTTGTCCATGGCGAAGTTGCGAATAATGCGCAGCAGCATGAGGCGCGTCCCGTCGGAGAGGGCCTTCACCCGTTCAGCGAGGGGATCTGCAGCGTCCCGAAGGTACTCGGCCATGGAGTGCTCGGGCTGGCCGTATGCCGTGATCAGCATACCCGGGCTCAGACTCCAATAGTCAAACAGTCCAAACGGCTGGGTCCAGAAGAAGACCCTGGCCCTCCCTGTCTGTGCGGCATGGGCCAGTTCGGGGCGAAAGACCAGTGCGTTCTCGCGGGGCAGCCATGCCGTGTCGGGTGCTCCTGCCCCTTCCCGGGCTCCCAGCGCCGCAAGGGCCCGAGCCTCCTCCACCTCCATGTGCCGTAGCTTAGCCTCTCGCCAGGGCCGGTAGAACTCAAAGTAAAAGCGGTCTAACCAGAGCCAGAAGCGGGCGTGCAACTCACCGCCGCTCAGAAGGGGCACCACCCGTCGCACCTCATAGGTAGCCTCCCGGATGAACGCCTCCTGATTCGCCGGTGTCAGATACACCCCCTGGTTGATCGCGGGCACAAGCCGGGCGGCCGCCCGAACGAACCGCTCTTCTGTGATCGGCCCACACTCGGGGGCCAGGCCGTACCTCTCAAGGGCCGACTCAACGGAGCGGAGGGCGTCCTCCAGTGTCAACTCCCGCATGGCGAGCGTCGCCTGGCTGTAGTCCTCCTCCAGGAGTACGCCCGCCAGGACGGCCATCTCCATGAGTACGCCGATCCACCGGCGCGGGATGCCGAGGAGATCGTGCCACTGGGCCTTCCAGTCCTCCGGGACCGACCGGATCACAGGGATCACTTCGGCTGGTACGTCCATCTCTTCACCGTAGCCGCTGAAGAGCGAGAGAGCCGCATCTAACTCCTTGGCGATCGACCGGGCGACGACCCAGCCGCCCCGGTACCGTGAATGCTCCTCAGTCACTGCCGACTACCTCTTTTGCCGGGACGGGATTGGTCAGGTTCCCCCGAATAAGGGCCAGTGCCGTCCGCCCCATGAGTAGGAGCAGCAGCAGGGCCCCTATACCGAAGTACACCCCAAATGATACCACACCGGGCACCAGAAGTGGCGTAGCGACTAGCCCTGCGAGCTGACCGCCCGTGAAGACCGACTGAAGCCCCCCGTTGATCCGGCCGAGCCAGCCATCGGGTGCGACGCGCTGTACGAGTGTGTTCCCCTGCACATTTGACCAACCGATCCCCAGACCGCCCAGCAGGGAGCCCAGAATCACAATCACTCGCGCAGTAGTGGTACTGCTGACGATCGCGCCCAGACTGAAGGCACCGGGCAGACAGATCACCAGGGTCAATCCAAGAAGATAGTCCCGCTCCAAGCGCCGCTCGCCTTTCAGGAGCATCAACGTGAGGGAGGCCGCGCCCATACCGGCGCCGATCAGGCTGGCGATCAGCCCCTTCATGGCGATCGAACTCTGCAGGATGTCACGCGCAAAGACGGCCAGGGTAATATCGAACGCGATCATCACCAACCCCAGCATCAGGTTGAAGGGCAGGAGGACCTTGAGCAGGGGAACCTGGTTGACTACATTCCACAGGACCTGAAAGATGGAGGGCTTCTTGCCGGCCGAGGTTTCCGCACTCTCGGTAGGGGAGACCCTCTCACGGCGGGGCGGCAGGGCAGGGAGCAGCCGCAGAATGACGGCAGAGAGTGCGAAGGAGATCACATCGAGCAGCAGTGCGGTCTGCGTACTGACCAGGGCGACGATCCCTGCCCCAATGAGCGGTGCAAGGACCCGGGTCAGACCGTTCACCTGCTGAGCAAACGCATTGGCGCGGGTCAGGTCTCTCGGGTCTACGATATCGGGCAGGACGGAGCTGCGAGCGGGTACCATGACGGTCCCCGCAGCCGTAGCCAGGGCGATCAAGAGGTAGACCAGTTCGGCGCGGTCGGTGAAGATCAGGGCAGCCACAACGAGACCGGAGAGGAGTTCGCTGGCAATCATGAGCTTCCGCCGGTCAACACGGTCAACCAGCCAGCCGGCGAAGGGGCCGAGCACCATGCTGGGACCGAGACCACACACGAGCAGCACGGTGCTCTGTCCAACGCCACCCCCCTGTTGGAAGATCAGAAGGGCAATGACCGCCTGCACGGCGATCCAGTTGCCCAGACTGCTCACTACTTCGGCTCCAGCCATGATCAACAGCGACCGGTTCCGCAGAATCGTCATGGTATCTCCCCCCGCCCCTTTACTCGTAGGTCATCACCCACGCATTAATAGTAGTTTATTAGCTACTCGTAGTCAATAGACTACGTAAAAGTCGACGAAAAGCCGCTCGCTCATCGGCGGGCGGCTCTTCCGAGGGAGTGTTCGACTAGATCCAGCCTTTCTTGGAGGCCAGCATGGCCGCCTCGACCCGGTTCTTGACCCCCATGCGCCGCAGCGCCTCAGCCAGGTAACCCTTCACCGTCTTTTCGCTGAGGAACATCTGCTCGGCAATCTCTCTGTTCGTATACCCCTGCGCCACCAGCCGGATGATCGCCAGTTGCTGTCGGTTGAGCGGGCTTTTCTCCTCTTCCTGTTCCTTCTCCGGGTCCCGCATGTGGCTGATCAAGTGACCAACTACCTTCGGATCCATGGCTACCTCGCCACGGGATACGTTCCGAATGGACCGCTTCAGATCCATGCTGAGCACATCCTTCACCACATAGCCACGGGCCCCGGCCCGAACCGCCGCGAGCACGAGATCCTTGTCGGTGAAGGTAGTCAACATCAGAACCGCCGTCTGGGGGTACTCCTGCACGATCTGGCGGCAGACCTCGACGCCATCCATGTCGGGGAGTCGGAGATCGAGCACGACCACATCGGGGGAGAGCTCGCGGCAGCGGTTCAGGGCCGAGCGCCCATCGGCCGCTTCCCCCACCACCTCCAGGTCCGACTCCTGGGAGAGGAGCGCCCGAATCCCCGCACGCAGAAGTTCGTGATCATCGACAATCATAATGCGAATGGGCATAGCTCACGATCCCTTTCCGATTGGAATGGTCGCCCGGACGATCAAACCCCCCTCGTCGCCGCCGAGCACTGCAAACTGGCCGTTCAGGGCGATAACCCGCTCCCGCATCCCCCGCAATCCGAGCCGCCCCTCGGGAACCGTCTCCGGCATACCGACCCCGTCATCTTGCACCACCAGCGCGACATGACCAGGGGTGAAGCGCACAGCCACCATGACTGCGGTGCCGCGGCTGTGCTTCCGGGCGTTGTTCAACGCCTCCTGCACCAGTTTGAAGAGGGCATCTTCCACCTCTGTTCCAAGGAGCACGGGTGCGCCCGTTACGGTCAGGTTCGCCGTAAAGCCATCGGTCTCCATGGAGCGTACCAGCTTGCGCAGCCCTGCCATCAGGCCGCCATCGGCCATCTCGGGTGCCCGGAGCGCATAGATCGCCTCACGGGTTTGAGCCGCCGCCTGCGCCGCCAACTCCTTCAGCCGCTCCAGTTCGCCACGCAGTGGGGAGTCCTCCTGCAGATGGGCCAGCGCCCAATCGAGCTTCAAGGCCACCAGAAAGTTAGTCTGCGCCGCTCGGTCATGGAGGTCCTGAGCAATGCGATTTCGCTCGCTCAGCACCACGTGCTCCTGCTGCGTCGTATCTAGCTCGCCCCGCAGTTCGGTGAGGCGAAGGGAAAGGCTTCGGTGCCGCTCCTCCATCTCGCGGGCCCTGCGGGCGAGGCGCTCGGTCCGCTGAACCAGTCGGGCTCTGGCGCGGGCCTCCTCGATCAACCGGCCCGCGACGACCGCCAGAGCCGCCAGGTCATCGGGGTCAGCATGCCCGGCCGCCTCTAGCTGACACGCCCCTGTCACCTGTGCTGAGACCAGGTAGGCGTGCGGAAACTCATCCCGTTCCGGCCACTGGGCGAGGACCCGCGGCGTCTCCTGGCCCCATATTCGGGCAGCGCCCCACCCCAACTCCTGGCAGGCAATTCGGGGAAGTGCCTGTAGAATCTCCTGCTCCGCCGCAGCCGCGGGCAGTCTCTGAAGAGCCGCCAGCAAACCACGCGCCCCCTGATTCACCAAGCACTCCTCCTTCCGTGGGAGATGACGGAAACCCTGTTGCACCCCGAACAAAACCAGAACATTCCCCGAACGGACACCGGAACAAGGCCGAAAGGCGGGGGAAGGAACCGCCGCGAGGCTCTTTTGCGTATAGCATAATCGGGAGTTAACATAGCACTATGTAGCTAATCTTATCCGTCCCTAGTAACTAGTTCATTCGTCGGGGGGGTGTTCATGTGGCTGCTACTCACGCGCTCGCACCGGCGCCAGCCAAGGCCAGAGTGCCGGTTGAGAGGCCAACCACCATCTACCTGAATGATGAAGAATGGCTGACGATCCAGACCACACCGATCGACCTGCAGGACCTGGTGGTCGGCTATCTCTACGGTGAGGGACTGATTCAGACACCATCTGCTGTTCGCCGTGTCGTTACAGATGAGGACCGGGGACTTGTGTGGGTGGACCTCCCTCATTATAACGCGAACTCGAATAGTCCGCCGCCCGAATATGTACCGATCACGCATAACTTGCAGGTAATCGAACCAGATATCCTCCGGTGGATGCAGGAGATGCTGGCCAACGCCCCGATCTACCAGGAAACGGGCGGTATGCATGTGGCCATGGCCATCCGTGTGGATACCGGGGAGCGGATCATTCGGGAGGATATCGGGCGACACAACGCCGTGGACAAGGTGATCGGCTCCCTGCTTCAGGCCAGCTGGCCCGTTGACCAGATTGTGCTCCTCACGTCGGGGCGGATCTCGTACGAGATGTGCACCCGCATGGCTCGCCTTGGCGCCGGGGTTGGCGTCTCCCGCACGGCGGCGACAGACCAGGCCTACGACCTGGCCTCCGCCCTGGGAATTGAGTTAGTGGGGTACGCCCGCAACGCGGCTTCCATTGTGGTTTATACAGAAACGAACAGAGTGAGAAGGGGGATTGGGGGATGAACCTGAATCGCCGCGACTTCCTGAAGCTCTCTGGGGTGAGTGCGGCCGGGGCGGCAGTCCTGCTCTTCGCTGAAGAGAAGGCGGCCCTGGCCAAAGACCTCAAAGAGCTTCGCATTGCCAAGGCTAAAGAGGTTCCCAGCGTTTGTCCACATTGCTCAGTCGGATGCGGTATGATCGCCTATGTCAAGGAGGGCCAGCTTCTCCAGTTGGAGGGCAACCCTGACAGCCCGATCAGCGAGGGCTCGCTCTGCCCGAAGGGTGCTGCTTCCATGCAGTTCGCCTACGATGGGGTCGGCAAGCCCAACCCGCTGCGCCAGCTGAAGGCGAAGATCCGCAAGCCCGGCGCCGACAAGTGGGAAGAGATCTCGCTTGACGCCGCCCTGGACCGCGTTGCCGAGCGGATCAAGGAGACCCGTGACAAGACCTTTGTCGAGACCAACAAGAACGGCCTGATCGTCAACCGCACCGAGGGCCTGGCTCACCTGGGCTCCGCCTGCGTGGACAACGAGGAAGCCTACCTCTTCACCAAGCTGATGCGCTCCCTTGGCGTGGTCTATCTTGAGCACCACGCCCGTATATGACACTCCTCCACTGTGCCCGGTCTGGGCACTAGCTTTGGTCGTGGTGCCATGACCACCTCGTTCTGGGACCTTCAGAACGCAGATGTGGTTGTCTTCATGGGTTCCAACGCTGCCGAGAACCATCCGATCTCCTTCAAGTGGTTCCTCCGCGCCAAGCAGAAGGGTGCGAAGGTGATCGTGGTCGATCCGCGCTATACCCGTACCGCCTCGAAGGCGGACTGGTGGGTGCCGTTCCGTTCCGGTTCCGACATCGCGGTGCTCGGCGGTCTGATCAACTACGCCATTACCCATAACAAGTTCCACCACGAGTACGTCGTGAAGTACACCAACGCCGGCCTCCTGGTCAATCCGAACTTCACGTTCGATGAGGGCATTTTCAGCGGCTGGGATCCCGAGGCGAAGAAGTACAACACCTCCACCTGGGGCTTCCAGACAGACGAGAACGGCCTGCCGAAGGAGGATCCGACCCTCCAGGATCCCCACTCGGTCTTCCAGCACATCAAGCGGATCTACGGCGAGTACACCCCGGAGAAGGTCTCCGAGATCTCGGGTATCCCCGTTGAGGACTTCGTAAAGCTGGCTGAGTACGTCACCTCCACCGGCCAGGCCGGCAAGTCGGCGGTCTTTGCCTACGCCATGGGCTGGACCCAGCACACCAAGGGCGTGCAGAATATCCGCTGCTCCACCATTCTGCAGATGCTCCTCGGCAACATCGGCGTCCCCGGTGGCGGCATCGCGGCTCTCCGCGGCCACGCGAACGTGCAGGGCGCCACCGACCTGGCCGTGCTGTACCATGATCTCCCCGGCTATCTGGGGCAGCCCAACGAGGCGCACAAGTCGCTTCAGGACTTCCTGGACAAGACCACGGCCAAGTCCAGCTACTGGGTGAATAAGCCCAAGTTCTTCACCAGCCTCCTGAAGGCCTGGTGGGGCGATCATGCCACCAAGGAGAATGAGTTCGGCTTCCACTACATCCCCAAGATGGCCGGTGGCGAGACCTACTCGCACTACGATATCTTCCAGTCGATCCTGGACGGAAAGGTGAAGGGTCTGCTCAACTTCGGCCAGAACCCGGCCGTCGGCTCTGCCAACGCCCGAAAGGTGCAGGCCGCCCTCGCCCAGTTGGACTGGATGGTCTTCGCCGACCTCTTCATGAACGAGACCGGCGAGTTCTGGAAGCTGGACGGCGTCGACCCGGCGACGATCCAGACCGAGGTGATCATGCTCCCCGCCGCCGGCCCGCTGGAGAAGGAGGGCTCCTTCACCAACTCGCACCGCCTGCTGCAGTGGAAGCACAAGGCGATCGAGCCCCTCGGGGAGTCCCGCAGCGACGGCTGGCTGATCCACGAGATCGGCAAGCGGGTACAGAAGCTGTATGCCTCCTCCGCCGCCAAGAAGGACGAGCCGATCAAGTACCTGGTCTGGGACTACGATAACCCGGAGCATCCGAACGACTTTGATCATATCAAGGTCCTAAAGGAGATGAACGGGTTCGATGTAGCCACGGGCAAGCCGCTCAGCTCCTTCGCCCAGATGAAGGACGACGGCTCCACCGCGGGCGGCTGCTGGATTTACACCGGCGTCTACCCGGAGGAGGGCGTCAACAAGGCCGATGCCCGCAAGCGTGCCGCCCCCAACCGGCCCGAGGGCTGGACCGAGGCGAAGACCGACGGCTCGGCCGACTACCTGCACAAGGGCTATGGCTTCGCCTGGCCCGCCAACCGCCGTGTCCTTTACAACCGGGCCTCCGCCGACCCGCAGGGCAAGTCCTGGGGCAAGGTGCCGCTGGTCTGGTGGGACGAGGCTCAGGCCAAGTGGGTGGGTGTCGACGTGCCGGACATGCTGCCGGTTGCGCCGGACAAGGTCCACGCCCTGGGCGTCCGCGGCGACTCGCCCTTCATTATGAAGCCGTGGGGCCTTGGCGGTATCTTCGGTGCCCTGGCCGATGGCCCGCTTCCGGTTCACTATGAGCCGAAGGAGTCGCCGATCGCCAACCCGCTCTACAAGCAGCAGAATATCCCGACCCTCCGGACCTACGGTTCCAAGTTCGACAAGTTCGGCACGGTCGATGAGTTCCCGTACGTGGCGACCACCTACCGCCTGACGGAGCACCAGACCTCGGGCGCCATGACCCGCACCCTGCCCTTCCTGGCCGAGGCCTTCAACAAGTACTTCGTGGAGCTCAACCGCGAGCTGGCGAAGGAGAAGGACATCAAGAACGGCGACTGGGTCGAGGTAGAGTCCGCTCGCGGCAAGGTCACGGCCCAGGCCATGGTCACCAGCCGTATGAAGCCCCTGAAGGTCGGCGGCAAGACGACCCACGTCGTCGGCCTGCCCATCCACTGGTCGCCGCTGTCAGGCCACGTGCATGGCGATATCACCAACACGCTGACGCCGCAGGCGGTCGATGTAAACGTGCAGATCCAGGAGACCAAAGCGTTCCTCGTCAACATTCGCAAGGCCAACGGAAAGGGGTAAACCAGAATGGGACGTGCTGGTATGTGGGAGTCCTGGAAGCCGGACCCCAGCAATAAGCAGCAGCAGGTGGCCATGCTGGTCGACACCTCCGAGTGCATCGGCTGCAAGGCCTGCGAGGTAGCCTGCAAGCAGTGGAACGAGAACGAGGTCCGGATCAATCAGGAGCCTGGTACCTACCAGAGCCATCCGAGCCTCGATTCCCAGACCTGGACGATCATCAAGTTCATTGAGCAGCCCGAGGCCGAGGGTATGGGTCAGTGGCTCATGCAGAAGCACAACTGCATGCACTGCACCGAGGCCGGCTGCGTGACCGCCTGCCCGACCGACGCCCTTCAGTATGGCGACTACGGCGTCGTCACCCTCGATCAGGACTCCTGCATCGGTTGCGGTTACTGCGAGCCCGCTTGCCCGTTCGATGCGATCCATGTCGACAAGAGCACCTTCAACCAGTCCGCCCAGAAGGCCGGCAAGTGCACGCTCTGCTTCGACCGCATCTCCAACGCCATGCAGCCGGCTTGCGTGAAGACCTGCCCGACCGACTGCATCAAGTACGGTGACCGGGATCAGTTGATCGCCTGGGCCTACGAGCGGGTCGAGCAGTTGAAGGCGATGGGTTACAAGAACGCCACGGTCTACGGCGACAAGGAGCTTGGCGGCCTGCATGAGCTCTACGTCCTGCTCGAGGGCCCGGAGACCTACGATCTGCCGGTCGAGCCGAAGCTCTCGAAGCGGCTCACCTTCTGGAAGTACGGTCTCCAGCCGATCGGCAAGGCCCTGCTGGGCACCGCGATCTTCGGCATGATCATCAACTGGGTCGCCGCTCGCCGCACCTTCAAGGGTGGCCTGCATCCGCACGAGGCGGAAGCCGGCTCCACCATGCATGACTAAAGGGGGGATTCACGTGGCTCGCACTACCGGGAAGAAGATCAAGAAGTTCTCTCTGTCTCAGCGGATCTTTCACTGGCTCTATGGCGTCTCGTGGATCCTGCTGGTCCTGACCGGGTCGATCTTCCTGTGGCGGGCGAACCCCGAGTCCGCCGCCACGGGGCTTGGTCCATACCTGCAGGGCTCCGTCGGCGCCGCCGCCCGCACCCTGCACCGGATCGCCGCCCTCGGCCTTATGGCAGCGCCGCTGGTCTGGATCTTCGGCGACTTCAAGACCGTCCTGCCCGACCTGAAGGAACTCTTCTCCTTCGGCAAGGACGATCTGCGCTACATGCTGGTCGCCCCGCTCCACTACACCACCGGCAAGCCGGCCCTGCCCCCGCAGGGCAAGTACAACGGCGGCCACAAGGTCAACTTCTACGTCGTGGTCCTGACCTTCATCGCCTTTGTGGTGACCGGTCTCGGCATGTGGTTCGGCCGTGGCACCATTCCGGATGAGGCCTTCAACAACATGCGCATGGTCCACTCCATCGCCTTCTGGGGCGGCCTGGCCATGGGTCTGCTGCATATCTACCTGACCATGATTCACCCGTTCACCAGCCGCTCCCTGAGTGCCATGGTCAACGGCTGGGTCGACCTGCGCTACGCCGCCGCCGAGCACAGCCGCTGGGTTGAGACGGCCACCAAGAACGGCACGGCGCAGATCGTCGAGGAGGGGAAATAGGCATGAGCAAATACGCCTGCCCTCGTTGCCACGATAGTGGTATGATTGCTACAGAAGAGCACTGCCCGGAGTGCGCCGGCCATCCGTTCACCAGCCTGGATGGACATGCTGTCGTCTGCGAGCACTGCCACGGCACCGGAAAGCTGAACGTGCCCTGCCCGGAGTGCGCGAAGCGCTAAGCCGGTAGGGTTCCGCCCGAGCTGTCTCCGGCACTGGCCGGGGCCCGCTCGGGCGTTCCTCATTTGGGAGGTCTCCTACGTATGTTGATGCAGATCTCGATCCGTCAGGGCCGCTATGCGCCTGGTCAGTTGATCTCGCCCAAGACCGAGGCGCTCTTCTGGACCCCGGTTTCCAAGGATAAGCAGGGGAATGAGACCGGCGAACTGGTCTGCGATGATGTGGTGGAGGTGCGCTTCACCAAGCCGGCCGCGTCTTCCAACTTCCATGTGGTGATCCGCGGAAAGCTGGAGAACGGCGTGGGCGATGAATGGACGGTGGTTCTCCCGGCGGAGCGGACGGGGATCCTCTTCCTTCCGCAGGGCTTCACCGCCGAGCAGTCGATCATGGGGGCGGTCTACCGGCTCCCGAGTCCCCGTCGGATCAGGCTCCTGGCCGATCAGATCGCCGGCATGCCTGGGATCAACTTCACCGTTCAGTTGCTGTCGTAGAAGGGGTGTGTTAGTCGATGCAGTCGATGGAGTTCTTGAAGGCCTGGCGCGAGTCGGCTCGCAAGTGGCAGGATCAAATCCCGGCCCCGACCGATATCCCGTCTGATGTGGCCATTGAAGGTGCTCTGCTCACCGGCGATCCGCTGATCACCCTTGTTCAGCCCGTGATTGAACCGGCCCTCTTTGCAGCGGTCCTGACCGACCTGGCGGGGCTCTTCGCCAGTCAGCGCCAGGAGGGCAAGGTCTTCGCCGCGGCCCTGAGTGACGCGAGCGAGGCCGAGCGGGTCAGCCTGGCGGCCGACCTGCTGGACGGGCGCGGCCCTTCGGCCTGGGCGCTGGCGCACAATGTCGATGAAGAGCTGGTCGCCACCCTGGCCGGTCTGGCGCTCCAACCGTTCATGGCCCGCTTCGCCAAGGCAGTGGCAACCGGTGCCCCGCTGACCATGTGGCGGCAGACCGCCTGCCCGGTCTGCGGCAGCGCCGCCGACGTCTGCCGGATCGACCCGGACAACCTGCGCTTCCTGCACTGCCCGCAGTGCGACACCCAGTGGGAGCACCATCGTATGACCTGCGCCGTCTGCGATACCGATGATGTCAAGAAGGTGAATATCCTCACCCTCGATGAGCTGGCCCCCTGGCGGGTCGAGGTCTGCGATGTCTGCGGGGGCTACATCAAGACCCTCGACCAGCGGCACGGCGGCCACCTAGCCATGCCAAAGGTCGATCTCTACCTGGAAGATGCCCGGACGCTCCAGCTTGACCTGATAGCCGAGCAGGAGGGCTACCGGCGAGGGGGGCGGGCACAGTGACGTACCTGCTGACAGAGCCGGGCCAGACCGAACGAGAGTCGCTGGCCGCCTACCAGGCCCGAGGCGGCTACAAGGGACTGGCTGAAGCCCGGGTGAGGGGCGGGCGCTGGGTGATGGATCAAGTGGAGCAGGCAGGGCTGCGGGGCCGTGGTGGCAGCGGCAGGGGCGGGCTGATCGCCGAGAAGTGGCGCAAGGTAGCACGGGCTATGGATACCACCCGCTACCTGATCGCCAACGGTGCGGAATCCTCGCCGGTCAGCCAGAAGGATCGCCACCTCATGACCTGGTTCCCTCACCGGGTGCTGGAGGGGCTTCTGATCGGTGCGGTGGCCGTCGGGGCCAAGCAAGTCTGGCTCTACGCCCGAGGCGACTCGCAGGAGTCCCTCGATTCGCTCTCGACCGCCGTAGATGAAGCCCGGGAGGCTGGTCTGCTGGATGGTGTAAGCGTGGAGATCCAGCCCTCACCCGCCCACTATATCTCGGGCGAGGAGACAGCCGTTATCGACGCTTTGGAGGGCCTGGAGGGGCTGCCCCAGCCCAGGCCACCCCATCCGGAAGAGACCGGTCTGCGGGGCTCTCCTACAGCCGTCCAGAACGTAGAATCATTCGCCGCTGTGGCGGCGTTCTTCCGGCTGGGCCGGGAGCAGTTCTGCTCGGTTGGCACGCGCGACTGCCCCGGCACCGCCCTCTTTACGGTGAGCGGTGCGGTGGAAGGGCCAGGCGTCTACGAGGTGCCCTACGGGACCCGACTGAGCGAGCTTCTGGCCAGGGCTGGGGCACCGTCGGCAAGTGAGATCCTGGCCGTCCTGCCCGGCGGGCTCAGCTCCGGTCCCCTTCGCCCCGACGAGCTGGATGTGCCGCTGACCTACGAGGACCTGGCAGCCGTCGGTACGACCATGGGGGTATCCTCTGTCGTGGTCTTCAACAAGGCAGACGCGACCCTGCCTGCCCTGGTGAACGACACGGTCACGCTGCTCCGTGACGCCGCCTGCGGCCAGTGCCGGGGCTGCAAGGAGGGGCACCTGGACCTCTCGCGGGCGCTGAAGCAGGGGGACCTTGGCCTTGCCAAGGACCTGGCTACAGTTCTACTCTACGGCAAGGGCAGTTGCGCCCACCCCACCGGAACGGCCCGGTTTGCGCTGCGGGCCCTGCAATCATTCCCGGAGACGAGTTGGAAGTAGATACAAAACAGCCCACCGGTCAACCCCGGTGGGCTGTTTCGTCTCTCTTCGCCCGTCCACCCCACAGGGCGAAATGGGCTGGCGGAAAGGACGGGAGGGAGCCGCATGTTCCCAGAGGTCATGAAGACCTACGCTCCTAGACCCGACCATCGTTCAACTGCGAAGCGACCAGAGCGCGTTGCTCCTGCATGAGCTCAATGCACTCCTGGCTGACTCGGTCCAGTTCCGCGTAGCGTCTGCGGGCCTCATCGGGAGAGCCCTGGCTGGCATCGGACAGGATCTCCTCAACGACCTCCCGCCGCTCGTGACCGAGACTACGAAGCCGCTCGCCAATCTGCTCAAGCTTCCTTTGGTCCATGACTCAATCCCCCATTTCTGACCTAGTATGCCCGCAGCCCGGCCGAGCGATTTCGGACAGAGGATCGCTAGACTTTTGTGGCGCCATTATAACTATACAGATATCACTTCCCCACCGAATACAGGGTCTACGGCATGCCGTGCTAAGCTGAAGCCAGATCAAGGGGCATCGGCCCCAACTGGGGGAGGGCGCTGTTTATGACCACCATGCTGAAGGAAGTCTCGAGGTACTACGCCGATTCGTTCAAGACCGCTCATTGGACCGTACGACTCCAGCACCTCTACCTGCTTGCGGTGCCGATCGTCCTGACAGCCTTCGTGCTCTACCTGTCGACAAAGTGGTAGCCTCAGAAACGCCGAAGACCACCCTCTCCATTCGGAGAAGGTGGTCTTTCTTCTGTCGAAACCCCAAGGCGGACTCCCTGCGGAGAACTCAGCCCCACACACCGGCTACACACTTCTCGCTTAATGGTCACAATTCACTATTGTGAAATGGGTAACTAGCAGGAAGGGGTTGGGCCTTGCTCACGGGGAAGTACCCTCCCGGAATTGCCCCCAACTCGCCTGTAAGGTGGTGTGTCCTCGTGAGACGTAGCATAGCCTGGCTGCTCACACTCACTGTCCTGCTCAGTTCTGCCCTTGTTGGTGCCTCAGCCCCCCGCGTCGCACTGGCGGGGACAAACTCCCTCCTCCGCTCCGGTATCATTGCCGTGGGCGCAAACCATGCTCTGGCCCTGCGAGACGATGGAACCGTGTGGGCTTGGGGGGACAACGACTACGGCCAACTGGGCGACGGCACCCAGACCCAGCGGGGCACCCCCGTGCAACTCGCCGGCCTTCCGAAGGTAACGGCCGTCGCTGCCCGCACAGACCACAGCCTGGCTCTGGCAGCCGATGGCACAGTCTGGGCTTGGGGTGACAACGAATACAGCCAACTGGGCGCCCCTGAGAATATCGCCTTCAGCGTAAAGCCACGGCAGGTTCCGGGCCTGACCGCTGTAAAGGCGGTTGAGGCGGGGCGGTACCACAGCCTGGCCCTCAAGGAAGATGGAACGGTCTGGGCCTGGGGGCGCAACACCCGTGGCCAGTTGGGAACGCCTGGTACCGGTTCCGCTACCCCCATCAAAGTGGCCGGACTGACAGATGTGACGGCCGTTGCCGCCGGCTATGACCACAACCTCGCCGTCAAATCCGACGGCACGGTGTGGGCGTGGGGCTCCGGTGACTTTGCCCAGCTCGGAACGGGGCGCTACGATGACAGCGACCGGCCGGTCCAAGTGCCTGGGCTGTCCAACATGGTGGCCGTAGCCGCGGGCCAGTATCATTCACTCGCCCTTCAGAAGGACGGGACGGTCTGGGCGTGGGGCTACAACCGGTATAACGTCTTGGGCATGGTGGGCCAGGAAGAGAGCCTGAAACCAGCCCAGGTCGAAGGCCTTACGGGCGTCGTGGCGATCGCCTCTGGTCACTTCCACAACCTGGCAATCAAGAACGACGAAACGGTCGTCGCCTGGGGTCGGAATGACTTCTTCCAACTGGGCGATGGGGCGGGCGACCGCTCAGAGACTCCGCTGGAGGTAAGCCGGGCCGGGGCGATGGTCACAATTGCTGCGGGCGGTTACTCGTCAGCAGCGGTCGACCCCGACGGATATGTCTGGACCTGGGGCGCCAACGATGTGGGCCAGTTAGGCGACGGGACCCGACGGTTCAGCCCGAACCCGGTCAAGATTGACCTGAAGCTCTTCTCAGGTGCAGCGGCGCCAGTTGCCATGGACCAGACGGAAGAGGCAACCAACGAGCCCGAAACACCGAATGGGCACTTCGGTGAGATCGCCCTGAGAGCCTCGGCGGCTGGATTCTCGGTCATGCTCCGGTGGGATGCCGCCCCGGGCAACGACGTGACAGGCTACTACCTCTTCCGTTCGACCACCTCCGGGGCGCAGACCGACCCGCTCTCCGACTTCCCCCTCCAGGGTACGGCGTACCTGGATATGGGCGTCACCAAGGGCACCACCTACTACTATCAGGTGGCCCCAGTCTTTGCGAATGGTCGCACCGGCGATCGCTCGGCAGAGGTGAAAGTCTCGGTTACCGGGGATCTACCGGTCTCCGGCAGCAGTACGGTCCTGCAGCTTGGAAATCCCGAGGTCTACGTGAACGGCGAGGCCTATGCGCTGGACCCCAAATACCACGGAGCACCGACGCTCCTTAATGGGCGGTTGATCACCCCCATGGACGGCCTGGTGACCGCCTTGGGCGGAAGCATCGAGTACAGCAGGGATGGCAACACGTTGACTCTGACCGTCAACGGCCACACAGCCGTAGTGGGGGTAGACAACTGGACGGTCCTGTCCGATGGCAAAGAAATACCGATGGACGTGTCTCCGATGATCCTGGACGGGACGTATTACGTGCCTGCCCGATATGTGCTCTCCGCCCTGGGATACGACCTGGCATGGTACCCGTCTGACGGCTCCGTATGGCTCGCGCCGAAGTCGTCGACGGGAACCGATCAGAGCCCTGCGCCGACACCTGCTCCCCAGCCACCTTCACCCGCCCCGCCGGCCAGTACACCCACGAGAACAGCCCTGTCGGACATCTACTGGGTGGAGAACGGTACCAAGCTCGTCCTGGACGGTAAGGTGCTCTTCGAGGATAACGAGGGTATATACGATCCGCGCCGGAGCCCGGACAAGAAGCAGATGGTCTACTCGCACGGTGAAGATCAGGTGATCTTGCGAGACCTGCAGACCGGCGACTCCACCGTACTGTACGAACTACCGCTGGAAGAGGCCACTTCCTATCAGGTCTACCCGGCCGGATGGTCGGCTGACGGCAAGGAGATCGCTGTCCTTGTCAGCTATTGGGGCGGGTACGTTGGGGGCAACTCCCTGCGCATCATCGGCCTCGATGGTAAGGTTAAGACGACGGTCACCAAGAGCTTCCGATATGCGTGGTGGGGGAGCGGTGGGCAGTTTATCGTCTCAAGGCCAGGCCAGGAGGTCGACCTGCTGGCGCGTGATGGTAAGGTCCTGAAGAGCCTGACAGCCCCGCCCTACCGGGCCTTCATCGACATGGAAGACGTGGCGATCTCACCGAATGGAAAGACCGTCACCTACCACGTAGGCGAAGCGTACTACCGTCACGATGTAGCCACAGACACCTACGAAAAGCTCTTTGAGCTGCAAAGCGAATCCCTGGCTGGCCAGGCTCCTGTCATGAACGACGGTCGGATCCTGGTGGCTGACAAGGGCGGAGTCTACGTCTTCGACCCGGCCACGGGAGAGATGAAGCTGTACGTCAGTGCGACTCTGCCATCCTTCCCGAATTTCGAATGACCCTGGACCCACCAACTCAGGGAACCGGACCCCTCCGATCGGGGGTGGTCTGGTTCCCTATTTCATCTTACCTCTACAGACTGCGGTGGATGGCCTCAGGTGAACAGAGTAGGCTCGCCCTCCTCCGATCAGTCCATTGTAATCTCGACGAATATCCAATTCATGCGGTATGGAAGTTGGCCCTTTCGAGGGATAAGGTTGACTCATAATAACTATACCTACCAGGGTATTAGTCAGGGGGAAGGACATGTCCCGTATTGTCATTCTGGGTAGCTCTTTTGCCGGGCTCACGGCTGCTGAGCGACTTCACAAGGAACTAGCTCCAGGACATGAGATCACGGTTATCTCCAACTCCGACCACTTCGTGTTCATTCCGTCTCTCCCCTGGGTCCTGATCGGAGCCCGCACTCCGCAGCAGGTCTCAGTGGCTCTGAAGGATGTCCTGGATCCCAAGGGCATTGAGTTCCTCCACACCAGCGCCATCGCTATCGATCCGGAAGCGCAGAAGGTCGAAACCGCGGCTGGCCCGGTTGACTATGACTACCTCGTGATCGCAACCGGTGCCCATACCGAGTTCGAGGCCATTCCTGGTCTTGGGCCGCACGGTGGACACACCCATTCCGTCTGCAACCTGGCCCATGCCATGGAGGCGGCGGAGGCTTACAACGAACTGCTGCAGAACCCCGGAGGTGTCGTGGTTGGTGCCGCTCAGGGCGCCAGCTGCTTCGGCGCTGGCTACGAGACGCTCTTCAATATCGATACCCATCTCCGGAAGCTGGGGATTCGCGATCGGGTTCCCCTCCACTGGGTCTCCTCCGAGCCCTACCTGGGCCACTTCGGCCTCGGCGGCGTAGGCAACGGTGCTGACATGGTGGCCGCCACCATGAAGGAGCGCGGGATTCACGTTCATGTGAATGTCGCCATCGACAAGGTAACCGAGGACGCCGTCTACCTCAGCGACGGCACCGTTATCGAGCAGAAGTTCTCCATGATCATCCCGCCCTTCCGCGGGATTGAGGCGATCATGAATTCTGAGGGCGTGGGAAACGCCCGCGGGTTTATCCCCGTCAACGATGAGTACCGGCACACCAAGTACCCCAACATTTTCGCCGCCGGCGTCACCGTTGCCATGGCCCCGCCCGAAGCCACCCCGATTCCGACCGGCGTGCCCAAGACCGGGTACATGGCCGAGGAGATGGCCAAGGTAGTAGCCCACAACATTGCGGCCGACATTGCCAAGCAGCCGGCTCGGAGCCTCTCCATGGACAAGCTCAAGGCGCTCTGCCTTCTGGACGCTGGCAACGGCGGCATCTTCATGGCGGTCGAACCGATCTTCGGCGCCAATCGCAAGGCCACCCTTAAACAAGGCGCTTGGGTACATCTCGCCAAGATCGCCTTCGAGAAGTTCTTCCTCTACCAGGTGGGCGGCATTCGTGCAGCCCTTGGCCGGGCCGCTCGGACGGAGCCGGCAGTCGAGTCCAACTAAACACGGCAAGCCTGCCTCCTGGAAACAGATGAGCGAAGGGGCTGTCCCAAGCAGATCATTCTGCATGGGGCAGCCCCTGTTCACTCTTCGCGGCCACCGTTCGACACCGATTGTGATATGAAAAAATAACGTCTACCGTGGACCGTTGCGGACGATGGCCGATGCCAGTAAAGCAGAAGACCACCTTTCCCAATCGAAAGGTGGTCTTCCTATGTCTCTGGAGCTGGCGACAGGAATCGAACCTGCAACCCCCTGATTACAAATCAGGAGCTCTGCCAGTTGAGCTACGCCAGCGTAAGATGCATGCAATATCATACCACAGCCCAGGCCGATTTTCAAAGCCCGAGTTGCTGGAAACTCGAATCCGTGTGTAGGGAGGGCAAGGTGCCCTCCGGGGACGTTCACACCTCGAAGACAGGGTTCTGACAGACCAGGGTAGGTGCCGCTGTGATGGTCGGCGGAACGTTGACCGTTGTGGTGACTGGCACAATCACCGTCTCTGTGACGGGCGTCTGCAGAACGCATCCAGGTATGCCTGATGGTTGCTGCACAATGCGTGTCCGGGTGATCGGGGTATTGATTACCTCGGTCACAGGGCAACTTACGATGTTCATGGCCTGGCCAGGTGTCCGGAAGGAGACCGGCGTGCAGTCTACGGTGACCGCTCCTATCCGAATTGCCTTGCGCTTCCTGGGCTTTAGCTTCCCAGAGTCATCGAGGTCGAGGCGATCCTTGTCCCAATCGCTCTTATCGTGGTCCTCCCAGTCGTCCCCGCCGTGATCGCGGCGGTCGCAGTCGCCGTCAAGGTCCGCGCAGATGTCGGCCGGGAGCCAGGTGTCGTTCCAGGTTCTCCAACTCATGCGTTTCCCTCCTCCCCCTACCTCCACGATATGATCAGGGGCACCGGCTTGACATAACGTCACGACCGAGGCATGCGAAAAGGACCGCTCTTGGCGGTCCTCCCATAGCTTGTCCCAGGGCTAGTCGCGCCCGCTCCCCCCACCGTTATTCCGATGGTCCAGGTAGCGCTCCAGCTTCCGCTTCACCCGCTGCAGGGCGTTATCGATCGACTTGACATGCCGGCGCAGTTCCACAGCGATCTCATGGTAGGACTTGCCGTCCAGGTAGGACATGAGCACCTTCCACTCCAAATCGCTCAGGATCTCGCCCATCTTCCCCTCAATATCACCGAACTCCTCCCGGCTGATGATCAACTCCTCCGGGTCGGTCACCTTCGAGCCGGAGATGACGTCAAGCAGCGTCCGGTCTGAGTCCTCGTCGTAGATCGGCTTGTTCAACGAGACGTACGAGTTGAGCGGGATGTGCTTCTGCCGGGTGGCCGTCTTGATCGCCGTGATAATCTGCCGCGTAATGCAGAGTTCCGCGAAGGCGCGGAACGAGGAGAGCTTGTCCGACCGGAAATCGCGAATCGCCTTGTAAAGGCCAATCATGCCTTCCTGGGTGATATCATCGCGATCTGCGCCGATCAAGAAGTACGAACGGGCCTTCGCCCGCACGAAGTTCTTGTACTTGTTAATGAGGTACTCCAGCGCCTCAGTTGACCCGTCGCGGGCAAACTCCACGATGTCTTCGTCGAGCATGGAGTCGTAATCGTGAAAGACATCGCGTTGCGGCGTCGCCGTCATGAAGCCGTCCCCCCCTCTTTTCCACCACACAGATAAGAGCTGCATCCCATTACGGCGACTCCTCAGCCTTCGGCCAAAGCTCGGAAGCCAAGACTGTTCTTGAATGGAAGAGCGGCACCACGTATCAACGCTGATTTCTGGGGCAATCCTATTCTGGATTATACCCGTTGCGCTTAGATAACGTCAAGGTTACACGACCCCTCCACAGGGTTCTCTGAGGAAAATCTTCGCCAACCCAGAAGGGGTTTTAGATGACCGTGTCGAATCAAGTTGGACACGGTTCTTTTTCCGTTCAGGGAGTCTAGCCTTATCAGCATACCATAAGAGCCGCATCCGGTCATTAGAAATGCCCCCCAGCGTAGCTGGGGGGTTGCTTTTATTCCCTTCTACTGGAGTCCAGGATCGATCAGTTGGGGGCTGCCTGGTGCGTTGCCAGCCCCGACCCGGACCTTACCAGGTTTCGGATGATAACGGTCGTGCGACACGAGTTCCCGACGCTGTTGCGCTCCCTCACCAAAGATCCGGTAGATCTTGATCTCAATCCCGTAGTGTCCCTCGTCGACCACGATCCGTTTGCCGGCAGGAAGGGTCGCATCCATGACCTCCACAAGGGGAGCCGGAATGTAGTGCACATCGGACTCCTCAAGAGAGACGCGCAATCCAGCAGGCGGTTGCTGAGCATATACGGTCACTTCAATGTGCTGGGGTTGTCCGGGCAGAATCCGTGCACCCAGAAGAACCGGGTGGCTGGCGCTGTTCCGGAAGCGGAAGTCCAGGACTTTCCAGGCAACTGTCGCGTCACGTCCCGGGCGCACATACGAGAGCGGGCGATCGTGGTGGTACCGCTCCGTCACCTCCAAGCCCGCCAGCAGGACGGAGTTGTAAAGTGTGGAGGAAACCTGGCAGATCCCGCCACCGTATCCCAGTACGAATTCACCCTGGTAGAGTTCCTTGGCCTGCGCCCACCCGTTCTCCTTGTCGCGGGGTCCAACTCGGTCATTGAAGGAGAAGGTCTCACCCGGCTTGAGTATTACCCCACTGATCTTCTTGACCGCCATGGCAATGTTGTGAACTCGTCCCGGGTCCGCCGCCAGGATCGGTGTGGTGAACCGGGCGACCTGATACTGCCGCACACTAGCCAGGTCCTCTCGCCGCACCCGGGCCGTCACCGGACGAACCACAAGCTCCGCACTCGACTGCTCCAGTAGGAGCGCCCTGCGCACCACGGCTGAACTCGCCTCCACATCCAACTCGAGACCATCTGCCTCCGGCGTCAGGGTATCGGTCTGGAAGTCGTAGGTAGCATTCACCGGGTCGCGACGGATCTCACGGGCGATCTCCTCCAGCCGTGATCTTATTGGCTCATCCGGCACGACCGCCGGCACTGGTACCCGGTGGCCGTGGACCAACCCAGTCAGGTAGGCACGCACCTTCTCCAACACCGAGCCCTCTCGTCCAATGGTCTCCGCCTGACGGACCGCCCCATTCCAGTCCGGTGCCGGCCCTACCTCCGTCCGATCAAGCAACCAACGCTTACCATCCACCCGCAGTTCCAGAGCGGGCGGCCCTGAGGTGGTGCCGGGTCGCCCGACAGTGGGCCCCTGACCGGCCGATGCCTCCACCGGTTGCCCTCCAGCGGCCCCCGTCCCGCCGACTTGTATGGGCGGGCGCTGAATCACCCCTCCACCGGCGAGGCGCCGGACGGCCTCGCGCGGTCCCAATCCCCCCACCGACTGCTCGCCGATCCGTATGCCCGGGAGCAGCTTATCGGTATGGGTGTACCAGAGCACGTAGCCAATGAGGGCTCCCGCGACCAAGAGCGCCGCGAGAACCCCCAGCGTGAGTCCACGAATCAGAATCGTGCGCGGCGATGACATGAACGGCCAGCCTCCCTGTGAGGTGCCGCCATGGTCCAGCGCTACTTCCGGCTAGCGAGATCCCGCTGCCGGCGAATCTCGTAGATGAGAATCGCGCCCGCCACGGCGGCGTTCAGCGAGGTGACGTGCCCAAGCATGGGCAGTCGCACGGTGAAGTCACACTTCTCCGCAACCAACCGGCCCATCCCCTTGCCCTCACTCCCAATCACCACCGCCAGGGGCCCGGTCAGCTTCGCCTCATGGTAAAGCTCCTTGGCATCCTGATGGGTTCCGACCACCCAGAAGCCCTTCTCCTTGAGCTCATCCAGGGTCCGGGCGATGTTGGTCACGCGAGCGACGGGCACGTACTCCATGGCACCAGCCGACACCTTGGCGACCGTCTCGGTCAGACCGACCGCCCGTCTCTCCGGGATTACTACCCCGTGAGCACCGGCAGCATCGGCGGTGCGAAGGAGCGAGCCCAGGTTCTGGGGATCTTCGATCCCATCGAGGACAAGGATCAGCGGGTCCTGCCCGGAGGCCTGCGCCCCCTCCAGGATCTCATCGAGATCGTAGTAACGGTGCGCCGCTGCCATGGCGATCACACCCTGGTGGTTCCGCCCCTCAGCGAGGGCGTCAAGCCGCTCCCGGTCCACCTCCTGAATGATCACACCCGCCTGGCGGGCCACCGCCACCACCTCACGGATCGATCCTTCCCGGGCGCCCTTCGCCACCAGCAACTTGTTGATCTCCCGTCCGGCTCGCAACGCTTCGAGCACCGGCTGCCGTCCCTCGATCTGTCCAGACACTGGGTTCAAACTCCTTTAGGCACAAGTCTTCCCGCTGACGCAGGCCGCTATGTGCGGTTTCTCTGGTAGGTCTCAATGGTGAAGTCGTAGGCGTTCCGCTCGTCTCTGGTGTGCTCTTCCGCGGCGGTCAACTGCCACTCCGCCGGGTTCCACTCAGGGAAGAAGGTGTCCCCGTCAAATCCATGGTGAATCCGGGTCAGGATCATTCGATCGGCATGTGACAGGAACTCACGGTACAACTCCGCCCCGCCGATAATGTAGATGGGCCGCGGATCGTGCACGACCTCATCCACCGAGTGGACGACTTCGCAACCCGGCGCTTTATACGAACCATTCCGGGTGATGATGACATTGGTACGACCCTTCAAGGGCTCACCGATCGATTCGAACGTCTTTCGCCCCATGACGACAACCTGGCCCCTGGTGACCCGCCGGAAGTGCTTCAGTTCGGCCGGCAGGTGCCAGGGCATCTTGCCGTCCTTCCCGATGACCCGATCCTGCCCCATGGCGGCTACCAGGGTGATCATGAGGACATCTCTCCCCGAATGGGCGGATGCGACTCGTAGTCCATCAGCTTGATATCATCCATGCCGAAGTCAAAGATCGACTTCACCTCCGGGTTCAACCAGAGCTTGGGCAAGGGATAGGGTTCCCGGGTTAGCTGCTCGCGAACCTGGTCGACCAGGTTCCGGTAGATATGCACATCGTTCAGGTAGTGGGTGTAAACGCCGGCCTGCAGACCGGTCACGTGGGCGACCATCTCCATGAGAAGGGCGTAGCTGGCAATATTAAAGGGGACCCCCAAGAACAGATCCGCGCTGCGCTGCCACATGGCCAGGTTTAACCTGCCGTTCCTCACCTGGAACTGAAACGGCCCGTGGCAGGGCGGAAGGGCCATCTCCTCCAGCTCGGCCACGTTCCAGGGGCTGACCATGAGCCGCCGGGCCGTGGGCTGAGGCTGATCGGGTGCTTCGGCGATCTTACGGATCTCCTCCACCACCCAGGCAATCTGGTCGTAAGTCTTGCCGTTCGCCCCCTCCCAAGCCCGCCACTGCTTGCCGTAGATCGGGCCGAGCTTGCCGCCGAATCGAAGGGCGTCCTTGTCCCAGATATGGCACTTGTGCTTGTGCAGGTACTCCAGATCGGTTCGCCCCGCCAGGAACCAGAGCAACTCGACCTTGACCATGTTGAAGAACAGCTTCTTCGTGGTCAGCGCCGGAAAGCCCAGGGCGAGGTCATGCTTGAGCATGCGGCCGAAGACCCCCACGGTCCCGGTGCCAGTCCGATCCTTCGTCCAGAGGCCGGCCTGAATCTCCTGCTCGTTCTCCTCCAGGATCTCCTGGCAGAGTTGCAGGTACTGCTGTTCAATGTTCATGTGATAACCCCCGCCGCGCAGAAATTCGCTGCTGGTAAGATTCGCCCCAAGGTTGCCGCCCCCTGCTTCTGAGTTGCGACCTTGGACGAACAGGCAAGGGCAGCGGTCCGAGGACGCTGCCCGTCTTTCTTACTCTGACTGCTCCACCTGTTGTGCTGCCGCCTCAAGCACCTCACTCAGACGCTCAGACCGACCGGCCAGGTGCAGGTAACCGATCAGTGCTTCAAACCCGGTCGAGGCGGCGTAATCTGCTGCTTCTGCCGACCTGGGGGCCGCATGCCCTTTAGCGTTCCGGCCCCGGCGGACAACGTCCTGCTCCTGCTCGGTCAGCATGGGCAGGAGAGCCGTCAGAATCGCCGCCTGGGCGGTGGCGCGCACGTACTTCATGCTCGCCTTGTGCAGATCATTCACCTTCACGAGACCCCGCTCCAGCACGCGTTCCCGCACAAAGGCTTCGTAGACCGAATCCCCCAGGTAGGCCAGACTGAGTGGCGGGAGGAGCAGCGGATTCTCCATTCTCATACCCGCTTCCACCGCACTCCCTGTGGGGTATCCTCAAGCACAATCCCCATGGCCTTTAACTGATCGCGAATCCGGTCCGACTCTGCCCAGTTCTTCGCCTTCCGAGCGGCCTGCCGCGCCTCAATCAACGCTTCGACCTCGGCATCCAGATCTTGCGCCTCACTCTCCTTCGTCAGGAGGCCCAGCACCCCGGCCAGCTCCTTCAGCAGGCCAAGGCTCGACTCGATCAACTCCTTCGAGGATGAGGCCCCCAGGCGGCTGTTCAACTCGCGAGACAGGTCGAAGATCACGGCGATCGCTTCGGCCGTGTTGAAGTCATCATCCATCGCCTCTACGAAACGCTGGCGGGCCTTGGAGAGGTCACCCAGCGCCTCCGCCTCGTCGGGCGTCATGTGCAGGTTGATCGCAACCTTCGCCAGATGCTCCAGGTTGCCCACGGTATTATAGAGCCGGTCCAGGCTCCGCTTCGTCCCCTCTACGAGTTCATCGTTGAAGTTGAGCTGCGTGCGGTAGTGGGCGGAGAGGAGGAACATACGAACAACCTCACCATCGAAATGCTTGAGGATATCACGCACCGTGAAGAAGTTGCCCCGAGACTTCGACATCTTCTCGCCATCGATCATGAGATGGGCGTTGTGGACCCAGTAGTTGGCGAAGGGCTCCCCTGTAACGCACTCAGACTGAGCGATCTCATTCTCATGATGCGGGAAGTTCAGGTCCTCCCCGCCGGAGTGTATGTCGATCGTGTCACCAAGGTACTTGCGGGCCATGGCCGAGCACTCAATGTGCCACCCGGGACGCCCGGCACCCCAGGGTGCATCCCAGGCGGGTTCACCCGGCTTTTGCCCCTTCCAGAGAGCGAAGTCGAACGGGTGCTCTTTCCGGTCGTCCGGGTCGACCCGCTCGGAGGCGCCGGCGACCAGGTCATCCAGGTTCTTGTGAGAGAGCTTGCCGTAGTCCTCCTTGGAGGTGACTCGGAAGTAGACATCGCCACCGGGAACGGCGTATGCATGCCCCTTATCGATCAGCTCCTGAATCATGGCAATCTGGTCCTCGATCAGTTGGGTCGCCCGCGGATGAACATCAGCCTTACGGACGCCCAGGGCGGCCACATCCGCATAATAGGCCTGGATCATCTCATCGGCCAGTTCCTGTACGGTGATCCCCCGATCATTGGAGCGCTTGATCATGCGGTCATCGATATCGGTGAAGTTCTGTACGAAGGTAACGTCATACCCGCGGTACTCCAGATAACGGCGAAGTGCATCCGCGACCACGAAGTTGCGGGCATTGCCGATATGAAAGTAGTCATAGACCGTGGGTCCGCAGTTGTAGAACCGCACTCTGCCAGGCACTACCGGCACGAAGGCTTCCTTCCGTTGGGTCAGGTCGTTAAAGATGCGAATGGTCATGGGTGAGAGCCTCCTGTGACTTGCGCAGCGTGCGATTCTCATGCTCCAGGTGCTCCAGGCGCCGGGTGAGCTTGTCAATCTGCCGCTGCATCTGATCAAACATGTTGGCGATCGGATCGGGCATGTGGATGTGATCCAGTTGATCAAGCCGTTGGCCGTTCTTCATGACCACCCGGCCCGGGTTCCCTACCACGGTAGCGTCGGACGGTACCTCTCTTAGGACGACTGCACCGGCACCAATGCGACTGTTCGGCCCCACTGTAAAGGATCCGAGAATGCGGGCGCCATTCCCTATGACAGTATGGCTCAGGATCGTCGGATGCCGCTTCCCCTTCTCCTTGCCGGTGCCACCCAGGGTGACCCCCTGGTAGATCGTGACGTTGTCGTGAATCTCTGCCGTCTCTCCGATCACCACACCGCTTCCGTGATCTATGAATACCCCCTGGCCGATCGTCGCCCCCGGATGGATCTCAATCTGGGTGAAGAAGCGGGAGAGCTGGGAGATGACCCGGGCCAGAAGCTTGAAATTGCGTTTCCACAACCAGTGTGCCACCCTGTGAAACCAGATCGCCTTCAGTCCAGGGTAACAGAGCAGCACCTCCCACACACTGCGCGCTGCCGGGTCCCGGTCGAAGATGACACGAATATCCCGCCGTATCTGGTCAAACACGCCTCTCCCTCCCTTCGTTCAAGTGCGGACGGGGACGGAGCCTGGCGGCATCGCAAGCCCCCAGACGCACGCAAAAAACCCGTCCCTGGCCAAGGCCAGAGACGGGCGTACATGCCCGCGGTTCCACTCTGATTGAGCGCCTGAGAAGCGCTCCACTCTCCGGGTGCGAACACACCCTGTGCCCCGTAACGGTGGCCTTCCGTGGGCGCCTAGCAGTGGCGAACGCCACTGTTCGGACCCCTGCTCCCGGGCGCATGTTCGCTGCGTTCCTCCGGCCTCCGCTTTCAGCCTGGGCGGCGGCTCTCTGGGCGGTCTTCCGCAGGTACTTCTCCCGTTCAACGCATTTTTCAACGACTGTGTTTCATTATAAGCGTCCAGAAAGGGGCTGTCAAGATCCGGAAGGCCCACTTCCAGCTAGCCGTTTATCTCCCGGATGAGCGCAACGGCGTAGGCAGCCATGCCCTCCTCGTCCCCGATAAAGCCCAACTTCTCGTTGGTGGTCGCCTTGATCCCGACCCGGCGGGGAATGAGACCGAGGGTGGTGCTAATCCGTTCACGCATCTGCTCCACATAGGGGCCGATTTTCGGGCGCTCCGCCAGTAGCGTAATGTCGCAGTTGACCGGGCGGAAGCCTTCGCTCTCCAGGAGGTCGACCACATGGGACAGTAGCTTCAGCGAGTCGGCTCCGTTGTGGGCCGGATCGCTAGGTGGAAAGTGGTAGCCAATATCTCGCAGCCCGGCAGCACCCAGGAGGGCATCCATAAGGGCATGGAGGATCACATCTGCATCGGAGTGACCGTCAAGCCCCCGAGTGTGAGGGATCTCCACCCCGCCGAGGATCAGCCTTCTACCCTCAACCAGCCGGTGCACATCGTACCCGAAGCCGACTAACATGGGTCACGCCCGCCCTTCCAATATCGCCTCGGCCACCCGGAAATCGTCCGGTGTCGTTAGCTTGATATTCTCATGGCTGCCCGTGTAAACCTTCACGGGTACTCCGATTCGCTCTACCAGAGAGGCGTCATCCGTGCCAGTGAAACCGTCTGCCTTCGCCTGGCGAAAGGCCTCGAGTAACGTCTCCACCCAGAAGACCTGAGGAGTCTGCACCGCCCAGAGGGTGGAGCGCTCCGGCGTAGTAATTACCTGGCCGTCAGGGCCGATGACCTTGATCGTGTCCTTCACCGGAACCGCCACGACCTGCGCCCTGTGGACTGCAGCTGCCTTCAGCACACCCTCCAGCACGTCCGCGGGCAACAGGGGCCTGGCTGCATCGTGAACCGCCACAATACGGGGGCGGGAGTGCACCGCCTTCAGACCGGCCCAGACTGAGTCCTGGCGCTCCAAACCACCGGCGACAACATGCACCACCTTCGGAGTCGACCCGACCAGTGCCCGTGTCGCTTCCAGGTCGCCAGCCGCAATCACGATCTCGTCAACCAGGGGTGACTCGCTGAAGAGCCGCACCGTACGAACCAGCACCGGTTCGCCGCGGAGAGGGAGGAACTGCTTGGCAGTCCCTCCCCCCATCCGCTTGCCAGAGCCAGCCGCCGGGATGATGACACTCACCGGTACCCGAACGCCACCGACGTCTACGCTCACGGTGCCACCCTCTCCATTTGCGCCTTCGGTTTGGCGAAGATCATCCGGCCGGCAGCGGTCTGAAGGACAGAGGTAACCAGGACACCGATCGTGTCCCCCATGTGCCGCTTACCACCATCAACCACAATCATGGTGCCATCGTCGAGGTAACCAACGCCTTGACCGGGCTCCTTGCCGTCCTTCACGACCAGGACGGTCATCTCCTCGCCGGGCAGGACCACAGGCTTCACGGCGTTGGCCAGTTCGTTGATGTTCAGGACAATGACGCCCTGGAGTTCCGCCACCTTGTTCAGGTTAAAGTCGTTAGTCACGACCTTGCCCTGGAGCGTCTTCGCGAGTTTGAGCAACTTGGAGTCTACCTCAACGGCGTCCACATCGCCCTCGTAGATCCGAACGTCGACACCGATCTCCTTCTGAATGCGATTCAGAATGTCGAGTCCACGCCGCCCACGGTTCCGCTTTAACATGTCTGACGAGTCGGCAATGTGGCGGAGCTCTTCCAGCACGAAGCCCGGCACCACCAGCGGCCCCTCGACAAAGCCCGCCTTTACGATGTCGGCAATTCGCCCGTCAATGATCACCGAAGTATCGAGGATCTTCGGGCCGACAACCCCACTGTACTCCGGAATGACCGGTGCCGCTACAGGCTGCTCCCGCTTGGTGACGCGATGCCCGAGTGAACTGATCGCCTCGGTCACCTCTTCCCGCCGGCGGGTCATGACCGTCATGCCCAAGTAGCCAAATATCACAGCAGAGAGAACCGACAGAAGCCCGCCAAATAGCGGAATCTCACGCAAGACCATGCCCAGCAGAGCCGCTATCAAAAGGCCAAGAATAAGTCCGGTTGCACCAAGAAGAATGTCGAGAAAAGCGGTTCGAGCCAGGCGTGCCTCAATCCAGGTCACGAAAGGAAAGAGCAGAAAGCCAGCCAGACCACCGATCAGACTCCCAACGGAGAGAATCAAGAGAGTGATTGCCCAGTGGTCAGAGAGCGAGAGAAGTTCGACTACCTGGTCCTGTCCAAGAAAGGTGAAGCTAAACCCGCCCAGGGCACCAGCTATGGTCAGCATGAGTCGCAGATTTCTTCTCAGCATCCAGTCACCTCCAATTCCATGTACTTGTTACCATATTCTGCACGATAATTCCTTCTAGAGAAGGGCCTCTAGTATGAGACGCATTTAAGTGCTCTCCAGGTTCTCAGGATTCCCCATTTTGAGCGAGAAAAACGGCGCCGGTCTACCGACGCCTTCAAATCTTCGGAGCGATGCCCTCAGACGGACCTTCCGAAGAAAGGGGCGCCGGTGTGACCGGCGCCATTCTACTGAGCCAGGACGTGATCGAGAAAATGATTCGCCTGGTCCAGTTCGAGGTCGCGGGCCAAGATGATTTCGGAGAGAAGGATCTGCCGAGCGTTGTCGAGCATCTTTCGCTCGCCGGTGGAAAGCCCTTTCTCCCGATCGCGGTGAGACAGGGACCGAACAACATCGGCAAGTTCGAGAATGTTACCACTCCGGATTTTCTCCATGTTCATCCGGTAGCGGTGGTTCCAGTTCTTCACCATGACGTTCTTACGGGATCTGAGTACCTCCAGAACGCTCTGAAAGGCTTGCTCCGACATGACTTGCCGGAGACCGGTCTCCTGGCTCTCGCATGGCACCAGAACTTGCATGTCGGACACAGGCAAGCGTAACACGTAGTATCGCTTGCTCTGCCCGAGGACCTCCCGGTCTTCGATCGCCTCAATGATCCCAGCGCCATGCATGGGGTAGACCACTTTATCTCCCACCTGAAACACTGCGCCACCCCCATCTTTGTGGCCGATCGCACGAGGGCCGTGCCGGCTCTCCGCCACACGGACGGTTCGCTACCCAGTACGATACCAGAAAGCATCACCGTTGTCAAGAAAAGTATAATTATACGTTCTTTTGTTACGTCCTGTCAACTGGTTACGTCGCCGTCTGAGTAGAGAACGGACCCGCGCCCCTCAGGCAAGGGGACAGGTCCGTTACGATTGCAGGGGGCACGGCAGGACAACGCAGTGCTACCGTCTCTTCAGCAGCTTTGCATAGCTCTGGTAACGTCCGGCATCAAGTTCACCACGCTCGACTGCAGCCCGAACCGCACACTTCGGCTCATGGATGTGCGTGCAATTCCGGAACTTGCAGCCGGCAGCCAGTGCTTCGATCTCGGGAAAGACCTCACTGAGATCGTCCTCGTCCGCCTCCCACAGCGCCAGGTCCTTAATGCCAGGGGTATCCGCGAGATAGCCGCCGTCTGGCAGCGGGTAGAGACGGCTGCCTGTAGTCGTGTGCCGCCCCTTGTTGGCCCAACTGGTCTCCTGCGTCTTGATCTGCAGACCCGGGAAGAGTGCGTTTACCAGACTGGACTTGCCAACACCCGACTGGCCAGCAAAGGCTGAAACCTTGCCTGCCAGGTGTGCTCGCAACTGATCGAGCCCGCCTCCAGAGGCGGCACTTGTCAGGAGAATCGGCATGTCCGCGGTCTCCAGTGGGGCCACCCAGGAACGGATTACCCGCTCATCTTCCAGGTCGGCCTTGTTGACGACCAGAACCGGCTTCAGATTCAGGGTACGGGCCAGCAGCATGAACCGGTCCACCAGGTTTCGCTTGAATGGGGGTTGGTGAACGGAGGCCACGATCACCACCTGATCGATGTTCGCTGCGATCACGTGCTCGTAGTCGTGGAAACCGGGTCGGGACAACTTGGTGCGGCGTGGGCGGATCTCCTCGATCACGCCGAGTCCATCGGGGGTACGGCTAATAGTCACGTAATCGCCCACGACGACCAGGCTGGTCACCATTTGCCACTCTCGTTTCAGCTTGCCGCGCAAGATACAAGCGATCGGGGTTCCGTTCAGGTTGACCTCAACGGAACCGGACTGAATCGCGGTCACAATCCCTGTCATGGGAATCGGGGTGGAGTCTGTCATCTGGTACACAGCGAAAACCTCCCTGAATGCGCGTCGAATGGACACAAAAAAGCCACGGGCTGCACACAGCCCATGGCTCAGGGAGGCCATCGCACCGCAACTGCCGGGCGGACCTACGAGCGTTCCCCGAGGGAAGGGCTGAGCGAGAAAGCAATAGCAACGCTGATCGCCAACATAGCTCAACACCTCCTGGTTAGATAAAGGGCACCGGCGTCGCGCCTTTATCGGTATGTTATCAGTCTGCCACACTCCTGACCGTCGGAAAAGGGAAAGAACGGGTCGACACGAGATTCCCGCTGTCCCGTTGGGGCTCTGGAAGTATTGTCAGGAGCCAGCCTTCCTGCTGGGCGGCGTCCCGTGGGCCAACTTCTACTACTCCGGCGTTCTGACGGTCGCCTCCTACGCGGCTGCTCGCCTGGCTCTGCGGTGGAACCGACCCGATCATCAGTCTGGGCTCACCCCACGCGAGGCGCGGTGGAAGGGAGTTGCCATGGGAGCCGCGGGCCTCTGGGCGGCCTTCTACCTCTGCATGTCGGTTCAGTTGGTCTTCTACGCCGTTACCCAGCCGTGGGTCAAGGGGCCCCGCCCCTTCTAGCATCATCCCTCGCACCCTTGACGCTTGGTCAGTGGCCCGGTAAAATGGGGGTGCTACGGGGCTATAGCTCAGTTGGGAGAGCGCTTGAATCGCACTCAAGAGGTCAGGGGTTCGAATCCCCTTAGCTCCACCAGTAGTGAAAAGCGAAGGGTGTTCCCCTTCGCTTTCGCTTATCCACTGGTACACCATTCGCCGGGAAGTGCTGGCGCTTCATCGCGACCAGTGGTACAATTTACCGCAAGACGTCGTTTGTCCGACTGGGAGCCCTCTGGTACAATGGGTCTCGTCAGGCTTCGCAAGTGAGACGGCTGGTTCCCGGGCATCGACCCACAAGAGGGACTGTGAGGTGAGAACGTCAATGAAGGACTTGCTGTGCGATCAGTTCCAGGAGACGGTAGGCGAGTACCTGATCCGTCACCGGAGCGTTCTTGACATCATGGCGAAGCTGCAGGAGGCTAATGCCCGCGTCAATCGAGCTCTGACCAAGTCGGTTACCTCGTGCGGGTGTATCAAGATCTCAGGGGAGAAACAGCAGTTTCCACCCGATGTTCCCTTGGAGCAACTGAAGGAGCATACGCAGAACCACGTGACCGGCAAGCTCTGTGATCACTGCCGGGAGGTTGTGGAAGCGGAGATTGGGAACAACCTGTTCTACCTGGCTGCCCTCTGCAACGCCTTTGACCTGAACCTGTACGATATCATCCTCAAGGAGCATAAGAAGCTCGCCGCCCTGGGCGTCTTCAACTTCGCAGACTGATCAAGAAAGCCCGAGCCACTTACGGCTCGGGCTCTTTTTATCGGCAGGATTACTGACCGGGGGGCAGGTATCGTGTTTCACTGCCGTTCCACCGGACCAGGACGGCCTTCCCGGTTCCTACCCAGCCGACAGCCATTCCATCTCCCAGGGGCTCTGCCTCAGCGGTCTCAGGGTTGACCAGGAAGGTCGGTCCCCAGTCTCGTGGGCTATAGATCAGCCGCGCACCCCCCGGCTCCCAGAAGCCGCCGGCGGCAGTATCGCCGGGGAGTGGAACCGCTGCCCGCTCCTCCTGATTGATAAGCATATTGCCAGCCAGGAGGAAACGCCCATCTCCGGACCAGGTGAGCCGGGTACCATCCGAGCGAACGGGCAGGTCGGGGACCAGGACAGTCCGCTCACCCGTGCTTACATCAACCATTATCAGTTCAGAAGTCTCCGGGTGCCCGGCGTAGCTGAGCGCCGCCACTGCGAGGCTGTCCGGAGACCACGCCAGGTACGTGGTCAAGTCCACCTGCCCTGCGCCCCGGTACCGCCCGATCGCGTTCGGGAAGACCTGGCTGCGGCCCCCGCGCAGGTCCGTGACAACAAGATCGGCCTGGAAAGACTCCGTCTCCACGCCACTGCTCCTGAGGCTGGCGACCAGTGAGCCGTTCGGGCTTACAACCCAGTTCTCCAGGCCATCAGGCAGTCGGGGAACCACCTCTTCAACCCGCCCAGTCTTCAGCCCCTTCTTCTCGAGATCGAAGTAAAGGTCCACGGTCCGCCAGTCCCACTTCGTTGTCCCGGGAATCCAGGCGATCAGGTTGATCGCCTGGCGGCTCCGGCTCAACTCGGCCGTGACGATGTCGGGGGGGAGGGTTCCTAAGACCTTCTCCTCGAGGTCAGCCAGGTCGACCAGGACCGCCGCAGGCGGGTCACCCAACCGCAGGGAGGGGATACCACCGGGAAGCGGCAGACCGTCGGCGTCATGAGCTCCCCCCAGCAGGAAGTCGAGCCGGGGTGGGAGGTCGGCAATCTGCCAGGTCAGCGTCTGGTCGTCAGTCCATTCCATGAGTCCGCGGATCGGCTTTGATTGTGCCGCGAGCAGCGCCGACTCCACCTCATCCTTGCGCACCGGCTTGGAGAAGTTGATCCGGACTGCGGAAGGACCTGGGCTTGTGTATGCGTTCAGCACGGTCACCGCCTGCCACGTGTGGCCGATCCGCTGATCGATCGTGACGGTCGCAGGACCAACCCGCCGAATCTCCAGCGCTGCAGGTGTCTGTCCATCTACCCTGATGTTGATGGTGCCTGTCTGACCTGTCGCTCCCTTCCCAATCTGGAGAGCGAGCCCGCCCTCCGACAGCCAGACCGGATCGCCTATCAGGGTAAGGCCCTCAATCGAAAGGGCCTTCCGGGCAGGCTCCTCCTTCAGGCCAGGCAGAAGGACGTCGAGATCGAAGGGCTCCAATCCCATGACAGCCGTCTCTCCCACGCTCAGCTCGCGCATGGTGTCGGGCAACCGGAAGCCAAGGGGCCCTGTGTAGACGCGGTAGCTTACCGCCACGGGCTGCTTTGTCTCCTGCGGCCGTGGAGGAGCGGGCGAGGGTTCCTGCTGCTGCGTGACCGGCGGCTCTGTTTCAGCGCTTACCGGCGGCTTGTCCGAAACCGCGGGGTGCGCGTCCGCAGGCGCCTCCTTCGATCCGCCGGAGCAGGCACTCAGGATCACCGCCAGCAAAACGAACAGGCCAGCAGTATGAGAAAGACGCATAGAAGACCCTCTCTTCAGAAATTGCCCAGCGTTTGACCTTTCATGCTCGAACCATTATCGCACGCGAAATGATGGGGCACTACCCCCACCACAGCGGTCTTCCCCCGCCGCTGGGTCAAATGTGCCGCTCTAGCATGATCTGCTCTCTCAGACGGCGGAGACCTTCCTTAATCGCCCTGGCCCTTACCTCGCCGATCCCTTCGACTTCATCAAGCTCCTCAATGGTCGCGCGGAGGATCTGCTGAAGGCTGCCAAAGTGACTGGCAAGGTTTTCGATGACCGGCATGGGAAGCCGGGGGATCTTGCGGAGGATCCGGTACCCCCGGGGAGCCACGGCGCTGTCCAGCGTACCTGGCGCGGACCCCAGTCCCAACGTGCGGGCGATCGTGAGCAGGTCACGTAGGTCCTCGTGGGGCCAGGTGGACATCTGCTCCCGGACCTGCTCAGCGGAGCGACCATCACCCAGTTGGGTGTAATCGCGCATGATCAGGAGCCCCTCCTCGGCCACGTTGGCAACCAGCTCCTCCAACTGCATCGAGACGAGCCGGCCCTCTGTCCCCAGTTCCGAGATGTACCGCTCGATCTCAGCGACAATCCGGAGGACCATTTCGGTTCGCTGGACAACAAGGACGACATCAAGCACCGTGACGAGATCCTCCAACTCCAGAGCGGACAGGTTAGTCACCGCCTGGTCAAGGACCGATTTGTACTTCTCCAGGGTCTGCAGGGCCTGATTCGCCTTGGTGAGGATGACCGAGATATCGCGGAGAACATACCGGGTGTACCCCTTGTAGAGCGAGATCAGGTTGCGCCGCTGGGAGATCGAGATCACCAGCTCGCCGGTCTGCTTGGCCAAACGTTCGGCCGTGCGATGACGTATGCCTGTCTCGTACGTCGCGATGGACGGGTCAGGAATCAGGGTGGCGTTCGCATAAAGGATGCGGCGTGCATCGGGCGTGAGTATGATTGCACCGTCCATTTTGGCCAGTTCGTAGAGGCTCGCGGGGATCATCTCACAATCGAGGCGGAATCCTCCATCGACCAGGGACATGACCTGATTGGAGTCACCCACAACGATCAAGGCGCCGGTGCGAGCGCGCAGAATTGATTCCAGCCCCTCGCGAAGTGGCGTTCCTGGCGCTACGGTGCGTAGTACCTTCCAAAAACCCTCACGGTCATCGCCCATCGTCTAACCCCCTGACCCCTCTTAAGGGGCTCCGGTATTCGCCGGTTGATCAGCCATTCAGAGCGGCCTCCAGCCCCTCCATGACGGTCTCCACCCCGACCAACTCGACTGTGCTCTTGATCGTTAGGGTACGCAGGTTTGCCTGTGGCATGACGACCCGCTTGAAGCCCATCTTCTCCGCCTCGCGAATCCGCTGCTCAATCCGGGAGACGGCACGAACCTCACCAGCCAGGCCGACCTCGCCAATTACCACCGTCCAGCGATCGGGGGCCTGGTCCCGAAAGGAGGAGGCGAGGGCAACCGCCAGCCCCATATCTACGGCTGGCTCTGCAATCCGTACACCACCGGCGACCTTGACATAGGCATCGTGATTGCCCAGCAGCAAGCCCACCCGCTTCTCCAACACCGCGATGATCAACTGCACCCGGTTCAGGTCAATGCCATCGGCCGTACGGCGAGGGGAGACGAAGGTAGTGGCGCTGACCAACGCCTGGACCTCCACCAGAAGGGGGCGCGTCCCCTCAAGGGAAGGGACAACCACCGAACCCGAGACCCCCAAGGGGCGTTCGGACAGGAAGAGCTGCGAGGCGTTGTCGACCTCCATGAGACCTGCGTCACGCATTTCGAAGAGGCCGATCTCGTTGGTAGAGCCGAAACGGTTCTTGACTGCCCGCAGCACCCGGAACTGGGCATGCCGCTCGCCCTCAAAGTAGAGCACAGTATCAACAATGTGCTCCAGGACGCGCGGGCCGGCGAGTGACCCCTCCTTGGTGACGTGACCGACAATGAAGACGGCGATCCCGTGCGCCTTTGCGATGCGCAAGAGCTGAGCCGCACCCTCGCGCACCTGGCTCACCGAGCCCGGAGCACTTGGCAACTCGGGCTTGAAGACGGTCTGGATCGAGTCGACAATCAGCATGACCGGCCGAACGCTGAGGGCGTGCTGCTCAATCGCGTCCAGGTTGGTCTCCGCCATGACCAGCAGCCGCTCCTGAAGGGTCCCCAGCCGGTCCGCCCGCAGCCGGAGCTGTCGGGCCGACTCCTCGCCGGAGATATAGAGGACCGTCCCGTGGTCTGCGGCCACACGGGCGGCTAACTGAAGGAGGATCGTCGACTTGCCGATGCCCGGGTCGCCACCGACCAGCACGAAGGAACCCGGGACGATACCGCCGCCTAACACCCGATCCAGCTCACTGGAGCCCGTGGGGAAGCGGGGAGCGTCCTCCACCTCGACATCTGCTATGGAGACAGGTTTGTCGCCTGCAGACAGCCCGGGGGAGATGCCCGCCCGCGCCGCCGGGGTCGCCCTGACCACGGGTTCTTCCACCAGGCTGTTCCAGGCACCGCAGCCGGGGCACTTGCCCATCCAACGGGGTGACTCGTGCCCGCACTCCTGGCAGAAGAAGAGGGTTGCCTTTCCTTTGGCCATCTATGATAACGCCTCGCATTCGATAGTCTCTTTCCTACCCATTCGCTGTCGGTTCCTTCGGTCCTTCACCGGCAAACCTGGGCCTCTTTCCTGATAGTCGCCGTGCGAGGCAATTCTCTTCGGTTGGGTCCACAGTAATGTAAGGCATACCAGATAGAGTCTAGCAGAACAAGCCACTGTTTGTCTGTCGAACTCTGGCGCTTCACTCAGTCTTTCGATCGACGAAATACGACAACCGGAACCCCGGTGGTCGATGGAATCTCAAAGAGGGTTTTCCCGATTTTGAGGCGTAGCAGTAGGAAGAAGGAGTTGAACCCGCATGTCGAATCCCGCCCCCTACCGGAACCCAATGGCGTGGCTCGCTCTGGTGGTTAGCCTGGCCCCTTTCCTGACAGGACTTTCCCTCCTGGGGATCCAGCGAGGTGTCGGACCGCAGACGTTGCTTTCCTGGCTCGCCCACCTGAGCGGCCCACTAATGCTCGCCCTCATTGTCGCGGGCTCTGCACTGAACCTGATCGCCGGCATGCGGACCGAGGGTCGACGGGACTGGAGGATCCCCACCTCCTGGCTGCTCTGGGCCCTGGCGGTGGGCGAATTGGCCTGGTTCTTCATCGCAGCATGATCATGGCGAGCGGAGTTCCCCCTAGAAGAAGAGCCCGCCCCCATTGACAGGGGCGGGCTTGCGCTAGCCTTCCTTTTTCTCGCTGGCTGCAGGAGCCACGCCGACCGATTCGGCGGAGGGCTCTTCTCTTCTGAAGATGATCTTCGAATCCTCGTCCAGGTCCACATACACCTGCTCGCCGTACTTGAACGGCTGACCCAGCATCTCCTCGGAGAGCGGGTCCTCCAGCAGCCGCTGGATCGCCCGACGGAGAGGACGGGCGCCGTAGGTCGGGTCGTAACCCTCCGCCACCAACTTCTCCAGCGCCGGGTCGGAGATCGCCAGTTCCACGCCCTGCTCCTTCAGGCGGACGCCCACCTTCTTAACCTCCAGGCGGACGATGTCCTTCAGGTGTTCCTTGTTCAGGCTGTGGAAGATGATGATCTCATCCAACCGGTTGATGAACTCCGGGCGGAAGAGCTTCTTCACCTCGTCCATGACCCGGCCCTTCATCTTGTCGTGCTGCTCCTTCTCGTCCTCCTTCACCGTGAAGCCGAGCTGCTTGTCGCCCCGGATTACCTGGGCACCCGCATTCGACGTCATGATAATCACGGTGTTGCGGAAGTCTACGGTACGGCCCTTGGCTTCGGTCAGGCGACCATCTTCCAGGACCTGCAGGAGGATGTTGAAAACCTCGGGATGCGCCTTCTCGATCTCGTCCAGCAGGACAACCGAGTAAGGGCGCCGACGAACAGCCTCGGTCAACTGCCCACCCTCGTCGTAACCGACGTATCCGGGCGGTGCGCCCACCAGGCGGCTCGTGGTGTGCCGCTCCATATACTCGGACATGTCAATGCGGATCACGGCGTCATCGTCGCCGAAGAGGGCTTCAGCGAGGGCCCGGGCCAGGTGAGTCTTGCCGGTTCCGGTCGGACCCAGGAAGATGAATGAGCCAATCGGCCGCTTCGGATCCTTCAGGCCGGAGCGTGCCCGGCGAATCGCCCGGGCGACCGCCTTGACCGCCTCATCCTGCCCGACGACCTTCTCGTGCAGGATCGCCTCCAGGTTGAGGAGCCGCTTGGACTCATCCATCGTCAGCTTGGCGGCGGGAATGCCGGTCCACTGGGAGACGATATGGGCAATGTCATCCTCGGTCACGGTCGACTTCGAGGTGACCTTCTTCTGCTGCCACTCGTTCTTGTGCCGCTCCAGCTCCTCCTTGAGCTTGGTCTCCTTGTCACGGAGGCGGGCGGCCTTCTCGAACTCCTGTCCCTGAACGGCGGCCTCCTTCTCCTTGCGCACCTCCTCCAGCTTCGCCTCCAGCTCCTTCAGATCAGGCGGGGCGACGAAGGTGGAGAGGCGCACGCGGGAGGCGGCCTCGTCGATCAGGTCCACAGCCTTGTCAGGCAGGAAGCGATCGGTCACAAACCGGTCGGAAAGGCGAACAGCGGCCTCAATGGCGCTGTCGGTAATCTCTACCCGGTGGTGAGCCTCGTAGCGGTCCCGGAGCCCCTTCAGGATCGCAATAGCGTCCTCCTGGGTGGGCTCCTCAACCATGACGGGCTGGAAGCGGCGCTCCAGGGCGGCATCCTTCTCGACATGCTTCCGGTACTCATCAATGGTGGTCGCACCGATCGCCTGCATTTCGCCACGGGCCAGGGCCGGCTTCAGGATGTTCGAGGCATCGATCGCACCCTCGGCCGCACCCGCACCGATGATCGTGTGAAGCTCATCAATGAAGAGGATGACGTTACCGGCGTTCCGGATCTCCTCCATGACCTTCTTGAGCCGCTCCTCGAACTCACCGCGGTACTTGGAGCCAGCGACGAGAGAGGCCAGATCCAGGGCAACGATCCGCTTCTCCTTTAGGATCTCGGGCACGCGACCGTCTGTGATCCGCTGGGCCAGGCCTTCGGCAATAGCGGTCTTGCCGACACCGGGCTCACCGATCAAGACCGGGTTGTTCTTCGTGCGCCGGGAGAGAATCTGGATCACCCGCTCGACTTCCTTCTCGCGCCCGATGACCGGGTCGAGCTTGCCGTCGCGGGCCATTTGGGTCAGATCACGCCCGAACTGGTCCAGCGTGGAGGTGTTCGTCTTGGGCCCCTTGGCCCCCTTGGCGGCGCCGGTGTTGCTGCCCCCCGACTGCGGATGAGGCACCCCACCCAGCAGGTGGATCACCTGGTTACGGACTCGCTCCAACTCAGCGCCGAGATTCTGAAGCACCTGAGCGGCGACACCTTCGCCCTCCCGGATCAGCCCGAGGAGGATATGCTCCGTCCCCACGTAGTTATGGCCCAACAGGCGGGCTTCCTCAATGGCAAGCTCCACCATGACCTTCTTCGCTCGCGGCGTGAAGCCGATCTCGCCCCTGGTGGATGCAGATCCCTTGCCGATCATCTTCTCAACTTCGGCCCGGACCTGCTCCAACTGGATTCCCAGGGACTGAAGCGCCTTGGCGGCGATCCCCTCCCCCTCCCGGATCAACCCAAGCAGCAGGTGCTCGGTACCGACATAATCGTAGTTCAGGCGACGGGCTTCATCCTGTGCGAGGACGATCACCCGCTGCGCCCTTTCCGTGTAGCGACTGAACATGCGTGGTTACCCCCCTATCATTCGGTCCTAATCTTTCTTGCACCATCATGCCGAATCGACTCTAAGCGTGGCACCTCAAGAACCGCGGCCAGAGGTTCCGTACCGTCATGAGTATGCCCGATGCAGGTCGAGTGCGGTGTATTGTTTAGGTCCAATCAGGCATCCATTGGGATACGGTTAACGGTCAATCCCTCGACCGCTCAGCCAGCAAGTTTGGAACGGATCAGGGTAGCTCGCTTCGTATCCCGGTCCAAGGGGTTCAGTTCGCGGCCTTCGGACCGCTGGAGGAAGGCGGGCTGCATGGCAACCATAAGCTCGTTCACCCCGCTGTATGCAAGCGTGGGCAGGACCCCGAGGTCAATGCCCAACCGGACGTCGGAGAGGAGCCGCATGGCCTCCTCGCTGGTGATTACCCGAGCGTTGGAGAGGAGACCGTACGCTCGGGCAACCCGGTCTTCTATCTGGAGGCGCATCTCTCGGTAGAGATGCTGCCGGGCCTGCTTCTCTGTCTCAATTACCTTCTGTACAACCGCATCCAAATGTGCGACGATCTCCTCCTCGGTCTTGCCGAGGGAGTTCTGGTTGGAGATCTGGAAGATATGGCCCGCTGCCTCTGTTCCCTCGCCATACAGCCCCCGGACAACGAGGCCAAGCTGCGAGAGGTTGTGGAAGAGGCGACCTGCCTGCTGCGTCAGGACCAAGCCGGGCAGGTGCATCATAACGCTGGCCCGCAATCCTGTTCCCACATTGGTCGGGCAGGCGGTCAGATATCCCCGCTCCTCATGAAACGCGTAGTGGAGCTTCTGCTCGAGAGCATCATCGACCAGGGAGGCGAGTCGCCAGGTCTCCTGGAGCTGAAGCCCCGGGGAGAGGACCTGAACTCGCAGGTGGTCCTCCTCGTTGACCATGATCGAGATCGCTTCATCTTCACTGACAGCCACGGCCTTGTGACGGGCGTCTTTCGCCTGCTGCGGGCTGATCAGGTGCTTGTCAACGAGGATCTGTCGCTCCAGTGCCGGCGTTTCAGCCAGCCGGTAGAGCTCCACCTTAGGGGCGAACCCCATGAGGTTGATCTCGCGAACACCATCTTCGGCGGCCTTGATCAGCCGCTCTGCGTCAGCCTCTGTCATGCGGTGGGGGAAGGTCAGGTCATCGAGGTTACGGGCCAGGCGGATCCGGGAGGAGAGAACCACCTCCGGATGAGGGCCGCCGGGCTCCATCCACTTACTGATCGGTCTTGTAACCAACTTATTCCACACCACTGCCTCCACCCCCTGCCTTGATCTCCGCTTCCATTTGCTTCATCTGGTCGCGGATCCTTGCAGCCTCCTCGTACTGCTCCTTCTGGACCGCCATCTCCAGGTCGTGCCGGAGCTGCTGCAGCTCGCGACGCTTGCGTGCGATGCCGCCGGTCCGCTTCGGGACCTTGCCGGAGTGAGTGACCGTTCCCTGGATTCGCTTGATCAGCGGGAGCAGGTGGGGCTCCATTTCGTCATAGCACTTGGCACAGCCCAGCACGCCGGACTGGGCGAACTGGGTGTAGGTCATGCCGCAGTACCGGCAGGTAGGCTCCGCCTGAGGGGGCGCCTTCATCGCCGGCCCGCCCCACGGCTCCTGCCCCAGGAAGGAGCCGAGAAGTTGCTGGATCGAGAGGTTGGGGAACGAGAAATCGGGCAGGGCGCCGGACTCGCGAGCGCAAAGCTCGCACAGGTGCGACTCTTGCTTCTGTCCGTTAGTGATCACCGTCTTGTGTACCGTCGCCTCACGCTTACCACAGTTCTCGCAGAGCATGACGCTGCTCACCTCCTCAGGAAGAGCGAAGTATCGCCAGGATCATGGATCGGAGTAAGTGGGCCCGCAGGAAGTCACGGGCGGGCAATTCCAGGCGGATCGTCTCTCTGTGGACCGCTGCCTGCATGAGCGCAGCCTCCCGATCACTGATAATCTTCTGCTCACGCAGACGGCTGATATACCCGAATGCCTCCTCCTGGCTGAGTTGATCGCCGATCTCGTGGTAGACCAGCTCGTGGAGGGCATCTCCCCGCTCCATGTTCAGCCGGATGATCCGGATGTACCCCCCGCCCCCACGCCGGCTCTCTACCAGGTAGCCGTGCTCGGGTGTGAAGCGGGTCGCCATGACGTAGTTGATCTGGGATGGTGCGCAGCCAAACCGCGCAGCCAGCATCGCCCGCTGAACCTCAATCACCGGGCTTTGCTGAAGGTGTTCCTTCAGATACTGCTCAATATCGTCGGCCAGATTGGCCATGGGTATCATCACCCCCTTACACTGACTTTATTTGACCTTTCTAGACTCAATCTATACGAATAAAGGCTGCCCAGCAACTTGCCGGACAGCCTATTCTCTCTCATTTTGGGCCGATTTCCTCGCACAGCGCCCGAAAATGTCGACTTTGACCTTTTCTCACCTTCAGACGCCGTCGCAGAAGGTTAGCTCGCAAGGACCATAAAGCCCGTCAGAACAAGCATGGCCGAACCAACCGTCAGACAGACTTTGAAGAGCGAGTCGAAGGTACTCGACATGTACTCGTTCTTCTTCGTGGCCACGGACAGCGGTATCATGAGGCCAATCGCCAACGCCAAATCCACGATCCCAAGGCCGAGAATCGCATTCACGGAAATCCGTTCCCCCTCTCGTTCAGATGCCCCCAGCAGCACTGGTATCCTTACGATTCAGAACTGCGATCCAGTACAACTACATATTCCTTTTGAATAATTACACCAAAATGGTGAAAATCCCTGCCTGCTTTCGATGGGAAGTGACCACTGCTGCGCTAACCTGATTCGGCCCGGCGGAGTACCGGGGTTCGGGTCGGTGGACTCCTTCCTGAACGACCAGCCGCTCCTTCGGTCGCCGGGCCAGAGCCATACGAAGGGGGCCGCACCCTGGAGATGGGGTGCGGCCCGCTCTTTGAAGATCTAGAGAACCTCGTAAACCAAGCACTTCAGGTAGTGGCTTTCATCGTAGCCGACCACGATCGGGTGATCGACCCCCTGTGCCCGTTCCTCGATCAGCCTCAAGCGACGCCGGGCGTCGAGGGCGGCATCGGCCACCACCGCCTTAAAGAGGTCGGAGGTCATGTGGTAGGAGCAAGAGCAGGTGATCAGAAAACCGCCCTCCGGGAGCATGTGCATCGCCCGGAGATTGATCTCCTTGTACCCACGCACCGCCCCTTCCAGTGCACCCTTATTCTTGGCGAACGCCGGCGGATCGAGCACGATTGTGTCGAAACGCTCCTGGTTCGCCTCCAACCGGCGAAGGATGTCGAAAGCGTTGCCAGCCTGGAACGACATACGATCGAGCAGCCCGTTCTGCTCGGCGTTTTGCCGTGCCGCCGCCAGCGCCTCCTCGGAGGCGTCGACCACCAGGACCTCCGTCGCACCAGCCGCCGCAGCGTTCAAGGCGAAGCCGCCCACGTTACTGAAGCAGTCCAGTACACGGGCTCCCTTGGAGTACGGGCGCACAGCGGCCCGGTTCTCCCGTTGATCCAGGAAGTAGCCGGTCTTCTGACCATTTTCGACATCGACAGCGATCTTCAGACCATTCTCCACGATCGTGATCTTCGGATCGAAGTCGCCATAGAGCGGACCCTTCCGCTGCTCCAGGCCCTCCAGGTTCCGGACTGGTACATCGTTCCGCTCAAAGATGCCACGAGGCTGAAGCAGTTCCTGGAGGATCTCGACAATGTCCGGCAGCCAGCGATCGATGCCGAGCGCCAGTGTCTGGACGACCAGAACATCGCCAAACTTGTCCACGATCAGGCCGGGCAGGAAATCGGCCTCGCCAAAGACCACCCTACAGGCCGATGTGTCGCCCAGGAGCCGCTGCCGATGCGCCCAAGCCCGCTCCAGCCGACGCTTGAAGAACGCCCGATCGATCGTCTCGTCCCGCGATGTCAGCATGCGGACCAGAATCTGCGACCGCGGGTTTATGTAGCCCTTGCCAAGGAACTGACCACGATTGTCAACCACAGCGACCGTATCGCCGGGAGTATAATCACCCGTGACCTTCTCAACCTCACCCTGGAAGACCCAGGGATGTCCCTCAATGACCCGCTGGTGACGCCCGCGAGCCATATGTACCACAGCCATTGTATGTCCTCCTCGTTGCATTCCTCTGTATCATACCCTGACGGAACCGCGATTTCCAGCACAGAACATGGAGCAGCACTCCGTGGGGCAGTCTATCCGACAAGGGGGCGGTATGATGTCCGATGACTTGAACAAGGCGACCAAGGAACAGCGCAACCAGGAGCCCGAGACGGTCAGCACCACGCTGACCGGAAACCATGCTACTGGGAACTACCTGACACCGTCGGCCGATGTGGATGCACTGGCTCCGCGAATTGAGGCGACCGGCCTGATCTGGATTGAGAAGGAGGACCAGGCCAAGCAGGGCATGGCCCGCAAAGGCGATATGCGGAACGCCCAGGCTGCACCGGACCACCCCCATATTGGGCACGTCCGGGGTAGCGGGGAGAGTCAGTAGATCAGATCACGATGATGCATCGGCTCTCCCTTGTGCTGGCGATCGGCGTACTCATGGTGGGGTGCAACTCGCCGGCGCCCGAGGCTCAGATCGCTTCTCATACGAGATCACCCGGACAGGCTGAGTCACCAGGTCAGGTAGCGCCCATTCCGTGGCCCGCCCTGAGCGATCTTATCTCCGCTCATGTAAAGTACGGCATGCCCGTAGCGCCAGATGAGGTGCCACAGACCCTCTACGCGACCCATCCTCGACAGCAGGTGCGGCTGGCTCTGCTGCTGGACAGATTGGCCGGGAGCGAGATCTCGAGCGGTGACCTCTCCCCGCCTTCGCGCGATGCGATTCTGCACCTCGCGCTGAGGAACGGTCAGACCCTCTCGGTCCGTCAGGCCTATAACTGCAGCACTAGCCCGAACGATACGGCTCCTGTCCAGATCTGCAAGGGGGCGCCCGGGGAGATCATCATCCAGATGGGATCAGATCGTGCACGCCGGCTGCGGAACCCAGCCATGTCAGAGTACCTGAGCGACGGCTGGCGAGACGACTTTCCGTCGGGACCTGCGCAGCCCATGGACCGGGAGACAGCCCTGGAAATTGCCCTCCAGCGCGACTTACATGCAGGCTGGAAGGCAACCTTCCAAGAGGAGTACCCGGTCGAGACGAAGGAGGAGACAACAGTCCGGCCTGTTTGGGTGGTAGAGGCAGAATCTCCGGCCGGCAGCAAGACCCGATTGGTGATCGATGCCCTGACCGGCGAGGTTCTGCTCCAGGGCCATTTGGAGGCACTACCATAGCAGCAGCAGGGAGATCCCTATCACAAGGGGTCTCCCTGTTTCTTAGCAACGCCCTTGTAGGCGCCTCACTACAGGTCTGACTGGAACTCTCATCATAATTCAGGGACAGATAAACGGAGCGAGGAGAAACACTCCTCGCTCCGTCGTACGGAATCCTTACTCGGCGTCTTCCTTCCGATGCGCAGCGTAGGCATCGACAATCGGCTTCGCGACTACGGCCGGGACCTCTTCGTAGTGGTCGAACTCGATCGAGAACTGGCCGCGACCCTGCGTCATGGAGCGCAGGTCAATGGCGTACCGGTGCAGCTCGGAGAGCGGAGCGGTAGCCTTGATCACCTGGTGGCCGTCATCCGTCGGCTCCATACCGGCAATGCGGCCGCGCTTCTTGTTCATGTCGCCCATGATATCGCCCATGTACTGCTCAGGTACCCGGACTTCGACTCGCATGATCGGCTCCAGCAGAATCGGCTTGGCGTTCACAAAGGCGGTCTTGAACGCGTTGCGGGCGGCGATCTTGAAGGCCATTTCCGAAGAGTCAACATCGTGGTAGGAGCCGTCCAGCAGGGTGCAGCGAATCCCCTGCACCGGGTAGCCCGCCAGGACTCCGTCTGCCATGGTCTCCTGCACGCCCTTATCAACCGCCGGCCGGAAGTTAAGCGGGATCGCCCCGGCGAAGATCCGGTCGACGAACTCGTAGTTCTCCCCTTCAAAGATCGGCTCGATCTCAATCTTGCAGTGGCCGTACTGGCCACGACCGCCAGACTGCTTCTTGTGCTTGTACTCGGCCTGCGCCTTGCCACGAATCGTCTCCTTGTAGGAGACCTTGGGCTCGGTGGTGACCGCCTCCACGCCGAACTTCCGCTTCAACCGCTCGCACATTACATCAACATGGGTCTCTCCCAAACCGGAGATGATCGTCTCTGCGGTGACCGGATCCCGTTGGACGGTGAAGCAGGCGTCCTCTTCGGCCAAGCGGTACAGGCCTGAGCCAATCTTCTCCTCGTCGCCCTTCGCCTTCGGATGAACCGCTACAGAGAAGACCGGCTTCGGGAACTCGACGCCCTCTACCGTGATCTGGTTAGCATCACCGCAAAGGGTGTCGTTCGTCTGCGTCACGGTTAGCTTCGCCACGGCAATGATATCGCCAGGTCCAGCCTCGGTAATATGCTCCTGACCCTTCCCCTTTGGAATGAACATATGGGAGAGCTTCTCAGTCCGGCCTTTGGTGACATTCATGACCTGCTGGTCGTTCTGAACAACGCCGGACAGCACCCGCATAACGGTCATTCGACCAACGAACGGGTCAGCGGTCGTCTTAAAAACGAGGGCGCTGAAGGGCGCCGACTCGTCGATCTTCCGCGTTACGACCTCACCGGTACTGGCATCGACGGCGGTGAACTCGCCCACGTCGGCCGGCGAGGGGGCGTACTCAATGACCGCATCCATAAAGCAAGAGGTGCCGTAGTTCTTGCCCGCAGCGGCCACGAAGACCGGGACGATCTGCCCCAGCTTCACGCCCAACTTCAGGCCCATGCCCATCTCCTCGTCGGAGAGCGCGCCCTCTTCGAGGAACTTCATGGTCAGTTCGTCGTCTGCCTCAGCGGCCAGCTCGGTTAACTGTTCTCGAATCATGTTCACCTGATCCTGGAGATTGGCGGGCACGCCCTCTTCCTTGATCTCCTTGCCGCTGAAGATGTACGCCTTCTGACGAACCACATCGACGATACCCTTAAAATCGGCCTGGGAACCGATCGGGATTTGGAAAGGCACAACACCGCGCCCGAAGGCGTTGACCAGGGAGTCGAGCGCCTTGTTGAAGTTGGCGTTTTCACGGTCCATCTTGTTGATGAGAATCATCCGGGCAACGCCCGCAGCCAAGGCATGCCGATGGGTGAGTTCGGTGCCGACCTCGACGCCGGCAACCGCATCGATCACCATGACGGCGGTCTCAACGACCCGCAGGGCCGCCTTCACTTCGCCTACAAAATCAAAATACCCCGGGGTGTCCAGCAGGTTAAACTTGTGGTCCTTCCACTCCAGGGGCGCGATGCCCATAGAGATAGAGACCTTCCGCCGGATTTCCTCGGGGTCGAAGTCCATGACGCTATTCCCTTCGTCCACGCGCCCAAGCCGGTCTGTAGCCCCGGCGGTGAAGAGCATCGCTTCGGCCAGCGAAGTCTTCCCGGCTCCACCGTGGGCAATAAAGGCTAGGTTCCGCACCTTCTCGACAGCAAATCTTCTCAACTCCATCGCCTCCTCAACAGGTTGATGGAACTGCGCTCAGCCGGAGAGCCCCAGGCGTGACGACACAGATTTGCGGCTTTCGCGAGCAGGGGGGCTCAAAGGCGCACCGATACTTGCGGTGCGCTTCATACGAGGCTGGGCGCCCGAAACGATTGGTACCGGGTCCGGATGTCAACAGGCGAACGGCAGCGAGCTACCTGACACGGGTCCACCCCGGGACGAGGGGGAAAAGCGGGAGGACACCGAGCGCTCCCGAGGGAGCCGCCAGGCCGAATGGCCGGTAGCCGTCTGACAATTCGCCTTGTGCCCTGAAATGTTCGTCGAAGGTCGGGGCGTCTCCTCTCGCGGGATCGATCTTTATCCGAAAGGGCTAACACTTGGCACCATTGGGGATGCCCGAGGTGCATTGATACAGCATACGGACTAGGGCGCGCCACTAGACGTGGATCCCATGCGCCATGCCTTCATCTGTTATCATCAAGATAAAATGATTTTATGGAGAGCGGTGGCATAAAATGGATTTTGGTGGTTGTGTGTTGCAAAGATAAATACTACCATATAAGCGGTTGGTGTTCGAAGGTTCCGGCAAGAGGGAGGGATTCAACACATAGGGTCGTCCTCCAGAATTCGTCCAACTCAGCACGGCGAAGGGAGGCTTACGCGCCGATCGAGGGTACGGTGACTCTACGTCCGAACGAGCCAATCGAGTCGCAGGAGACATTCTCACCTCACTTTAGAGAAAAAGGGGTCATGACATGCGTCTCTCTCTTCGTCTGAAGATATTGATTGGTTTCCTTGTGGTTTTGATCTTGCTTGGAATTGTTGCGTTCATAAGCCAACAGGGCCTTCGAGACGCAACAGCCAAGTATGCCGACCTGTCGGGCCGTGTGAACCTCGTCGCAGTTAAAGCTCAGCAAATGGAAGCCATTATGCTAGATGAAGCAAGAGCAATCACCGGATACCTTATCTCCTATGACGCAGAGTACCGCGAGGACTTTAACCTGGCGGCGAAGCGGGGTGAGGAGACCCTTCAGACCCTCAAAGATCTGGTCCAGTCAGACCAAGGGCGGGAGATTCTAGGACGGCTGGAGGCGAGCAAAGCACAATACGAACAGGCAGCACGACCGATCCTGGAACGGACGAATCTGAGCAACAGCGAGAAGGAGACGATCCTGTCCGTTCAACTCCGTCCCATTCGGTCAGATGTGTCCACGGAGATCAGCGGTCTCCTGGCACTGGCCAGCCAACTCAACACCAGCATGTCGGATGAGGCCGAGACCGCAGCATCCAGTGCCCGGAATGTCGGGTTGGCATTCACAGGGATCGCTATGGCCCTGGGAATTGCTATCGCCTTGTGGCTCTCCGCGATGATCTCACACCCCGTGCAGCAGGTGGCTGCGATCGCCAACCATCTGGCTCAAGGTAACCTTCAGGTGACCGACCTGCGTGTGACAAGTCGAGACGAGGTCGGTGAGATGGCTCAGGCGGTCAATCAGATGGTGCACCAGCTAAGGGACTTGGTGTCCGGCGTGACGAGCACCTCCCACTCGCTTATGGCGGCGTCCGAGGAACTGGTGGCTACCTCTGAACAGTCAGCCAAGGCGGCGGAGACGGCGGCCAGTGCCGCTGGTCTGGTCTCCGCCGGGGCCACCGAACAATCCAGTGCCGCTGCCGAGGTCCACCGGATCATGGAGGAGTTGCAGCAGACGATTCAGCAGATCGCTGTTGGTGCGCAGTCCTCCTCGGGGGACGTCGCCCAAGCCTCTGACCTACTGGCGCGTATCGCCTCTGCGATGGATGCCGCTGCATCGAGTTCAGCCGAAGTCGCGGGACGAGCTGACGAAGCGGCCCGCACCGCCCGGGAGGGCGCTAACGTAGTGCACCAGTCTATCTCCGGCATGAAGCGCATTGAGGCTGCTGTGGGCGACTCTGCAACCAAGATCCGTGAGCTGGAACAATACTCCGCGCAGATCAACGAGATCACCGAAGTGATTGCCGGTATTGCCGATCAGACGAACCTGCTGGCCCTTAACGCCGCCATTGAAGCAGCTCGCGCCGGCGAGCACGGGCGGGGCTTTGCGGTGGTGGCCGAGGAGGTTCGCCGGCTTGCCGAGCGCTCATCGGCGGCCACCCGAGAGATATCGGGTCTAATCGGGAACATTCAGAGCCGTACGACTAACGTCGTGCATGCCATGGACGTCGCAATTCGCGAGGTTGAGACGGGCAACAGACTGGCCGGTGATGCCGGAGAATCGTTGAGCCGAATCCTCTCCGTTGTCTCGGAGGCGTCTGTCGGGATTCAGGAGATTGCCCGATCAGCGCAACAAGTACGTGCCAACACGGACAAGGCGGTTCAAGCGTTCCAGTCGGCTGCGGCCCTGGCCGAGGAGAATACCGCGGCGACCGAAGAGATGGCCGCTTCTGCCTCCCTCGTGCTTCAGTCGATGGATACCGTCACCACGGCGGCCAACCAGAACGCCAGCGCTGCCCAGGACGTCTCCAGCACAGTTGAAGAGTTGACAGCAGCGTCGGAAGAGGTCGCCTCCTCTGCGATCAGTCTGACACAGATGGCCGAGGCGCTCCAGTCACAGGTCTCGCGCTTCAGGCTCTAGCCACCAAGAAGACGGGGCGGTGGGTTCTCCACCACCCCGGTTTTCTTTGCCCATTGGCCTGCTGCACCTCCACACGACCTATCGACAAGCATGATCGATTTGCTATTCTAGTGCTATAATAGATAAGGGCGGATGTAGCTTTGACTAACGCGGAACTGACAATCCTTAGCCTCCTGGCGGAGAGACCGTGCCACGGTTACGAACTGGAGCGGCTCATTGAGGATCGGGGCATGCGGGAATGGACGGAGATCGGATTCTCTTCGATCTACTACATACTGGGGCGGCTCGAGAAGGAGCGGCTCGTGGTCAGTGCGGTGGAACGCCGGGAGGGAAAGGGACCTAACCGACGGCTGTTCCAGATCACGCCCGCGGGTGAGTCCGCCTGGCGAGAGGCGGTCTACCGGGCACTCTCTGTGCCCGAGACTGCTCACTCCGGCTTCATGCTCGGACTGGCCAACCTGCCGGGCCTGACCCCACACGAGGTCATGACTGCCCTCACCACCTACCGGGAGGCGTTGGTGGGTCGCCTGGTCCATGTGACCGGATCATGGGAGAGACAAATGGCAACGGCCCCCGCATTTGTGGGGGCACTGTTCGACCGGTCGCAAGCTCTGATCCGTGCAGAATTAGCCTGGCTCGATGATTTCATTGCGAAGCAGAAGGAGGTTACCGCCATGCCTACGCCCGTTGACCTGACAAAGCTCCATAAGGAGGCCTACACGGCTACACCTGACCCGGCTCTGGTAACCATTCCCGATGGGCACTTCCTGACCGTGGACGGAGCAGGTGAGCCCAGTACCGAACCGTTTAATCGTTCCCTCGAGGCACTCTACGCGGTGGCCTATACGCTCAAGTTCAAGTGGAAGCCGCTGGGCTGGGAGTACAAGGTCGGCCCGTTGGAGGGGCTCTGGTTCGGCGGGCCCGAATGGCGCTCGATTCCCCGCGCAGAGTGGACGTGGCGCCTCATGATCCGCCTGCCCGACTTCGTGACGGAGGAGAGTGTGCGTGAGGCCATTGCCGACGTGGTCCGGAAGAAGAAACTGGCCCTGGCCGAGTCGATCAAGTTCACCGCCTTCCAGCAAGGTTTGGCAGCCCAGGTACTGCACACCGGAGCCTATGCCGATGAGGAGCCTGTGATTGATCGACTGCACGCCTTCATTGAGGGGAGCGGCTACAAGCCGCACCTCGCCCACCACGAGATCTACCTGTCCGACCCCAAACGGACGGCGCCCGAGAAACTCCGGACGATCATTCGCCATCCCGTAACAAAGCGCGAGGGCTAACCTGCCCTCGCGCTTCCTTCTTACGGCTTTTTCTCGGGCTCGAGCGCTGCCTCCGTGTACTCGTTGGCGGCGTTCCAGAGCAGCCACTCGCTATAGCCAGCATCGTACGTGGCCTGAATCTGCGCTCGCACCTCTGCCGGGCCGTAAGGGTGGCCCCAGGAGAAGTCTTGAAGCCATGGGCGCATGGTAATCTGGCCGGTCAGGCCGGCCTTCTCCCACCGCTCCTTGGCATCGAGCATCGAATTGTAGACCGTCTCGTAGGGCATGGCATTCGGATTGGCCACACCGAGATTTCCGGGGATGTAGTGACTCGGATAGACCATGGGGGAGATGATATCGATTGCGGCCGAAGCCGGCTCAAGCAACTGCCCGATGCCCATGTCATCCGGAATGCTGGTCACCAGACCGAAAACGTCGGCGCTGACCCAGACCCGGTAGGGACGCAACTCACGCCGCGCATAGTCGAGGAAATCGGCGATCACCTGCTCTCGCGCGCGATCATCCTTCCCCGGATAGACGATCGTATCGAGGTTACCATCGGTCGGAAAGCGGACGTAGTCGAACTGAATCTCGTCAAACCCTGCCTTAGCAGCTTCCTTCGCCACAGAGACGACGTAGTCCCAAGCCTCTTTGCTGTAGGGATTCAGCCAGGTGACATCGTTATAATCGGCCCATACGCCCCCGCCAGCCCGTTCCACAGCCATCTCTGGCCTCGTCCGGGGCACCCAGGCATCCTTGAAGGTGACGACTCGGGCAATCGTGTAAATGCCCTTCTCCTTCAGTCGGGCCGTCAATCTCTTGGCATCGCCCAGGTCGGGGTGAACCGCGCCGGCCTCTCGGGAGATGGCCAGGTCGGTCTCAAAGGTAATGTTACCCCAGTCATCCTTGACGTTGATCACCATGGCGTTCAACTCGGTCCTGTCGGTCAGATCGATTAACTCCTGAAGCTTCGCCTCGTTGCTGACCGAGTACGAGGTCAGGTAGATCCCTCGCACCACAGGCCGCTCTGGCATGCGGTAACGCTCGACGGTCGCCCACTGCTCCTCGAGTTTCTCCGTGCTGATGAAGGAGTCAATCGGTTCCGGCGTATAGGTGTATGCGGGCGGCTCCGGAGGCGGAGTCGGTTGGGGTGCCCCCTCAACAACCGGCTTGCTGCAGCCTGCCAGGAGGGCTACCCCGCACAAAACGGCCGCCGCCGGCCGCAGAAAAGGTCGATTCCGCACGACGATCACATCCTTAGAACCAAGAGATTCCGCACACGGCGGTGGAATCGGGTGGGCAGACTAGACCCGAGGTGAGAAGCGACATGGATCACGAGCGTGGCAAGGATCCGACCCCACAGGGGCGCCGACCGGGTCTCGACTACAAGCCCGACCTGCCTGAGCCCGACAGCGATACGGACGCCAAGTACGGCGACAGCGCCCCCGGACCAGCCGCCATGAAAGATGGCGCCGCCTTCTTCGGATACAAGCGTGAACGCGCGTACCCGCAGAAGGCGACGAAACAACCGTAGCTCCTATCCAAATGGACGATTGTCGAGTTTAGTCGGTTGCGCTGAGGAACGAAAAGACTCGCGTTCGGATCACTCGCCGAGCACCAGCTCCAGCAGCGCCGCCGGCGATTCGACCCAGAAGTCTGGCTGATTGGCCCCGAGCGACTCCCGGGTCTGCACTGTCCAGCCCACGGCGGCAGTCTTGAGGCCTGCGTTTCGGCCGCACAGAATGTCAAAATAGCTGTCTCCGACCATCAGGGCGTGTGACCCGGGCTTCGCATTCAGCTCCACCAGTGCGTGTAGCGCAGGGTCGGGATTGGGCTTATGCTTCTCGGTCGCATCCATTCCGACCACTACGGAGAAAAACTCATCAATCTGACATACCCGCATACCCTGCCAGGCGGTGTCTGTCCGCTTCGAGGTGACCACCGCAATCTGTACGCCGGCCGCCACCAACCCTTGGAGCATCTCCCGAACGCCGGCAAACTGGCGGACCAGCAGATCATGCTGCGTTTTGTTGAAGGCGCGGTAGTGGTCAACCAGTTCATCAGCCCGATCAGGAGCGTACCGTGCCATGGTGGTGGGGAGAGGCTCACCGAAGCAGCGGTAGACCTCTTCCGCCGGCACCTCGAGGCTGAGGTGGGTCCGGAAGACGTGCTGGAACGAGGCGACGATCAGGTGGTTCGTATCGATCAACGTCCCATCAAGATCGAAAAGAACAGTATGGAAGCGTGGCAAGTCGGTCGGCCCCCTTCACAAGACAAAATTCGACTCTGGTAATCCATACCCTGCCCCCTGGCGGAAAGGTACATAAAAAGGGAGTGAACCCAGCGGTTCACTCCCTTGTCTGCGTTGTCAGACTAAGCCCGACCCTCCAGGGATGCAATCGGGTGAAGCTCATCCGGCGGCACCACGATAATAGCGCCCTTGGCGCAGACCTCCTCGCACTCCTTGCAGCCAACGCAGGCGTTGGGCTTGGTCAGGACGGCGGTGCCGAAGAACTGTCCATCGCCCGCCAGTTCAAGGCAGTCGAAGGGGCAGATCTCCACGCAGAAGTCACAGCCCGAGCAGGAGACCGGATCGATCACCGGCTTCGGCCAGTCGGCTCGCTTGGTAATACGGGGCTTGTAGACACCGAACTCGTCGGCAATCGCCAGCACCGGGCAGGAACGGACGCAGGCATCGCAGTCAATGCAGAGCTTCGGGTCGATATAGTGGAGCTGCTTCCGCTCGCCGCTGATCGCCTCAGTCGGGCAGACGGTCACGCATGCGGTGCAGCCAATGCACTTCTCGTCAATGAAGTGAGCCAAACCATTTCCCTCCCTGTTGGGCCTTCTGTGTCAGCAGTGGGGGACGAAGGCGCCGTTCTCCCGGTCGCCTACCCGTGCGCTCCGGAATGCTCCCGGAGGCGACGGGTCAGCTTGAACCGGGCCGAGGTTTCCAGAAGCACCGGCTGGTCGCCGGAGCGGAGATACTCTGCCAACTGGTCTGGATTGAGCAGAACCACGCCGCCTGTACTGTACTCCTCCACCGCCCGTCGGCGGGAGAGAAGCAGCATCGGTCGGACCGGCGGGCCGCTCGGGTCCTGAAGCTGGTCTCGCACCCATTGGGCGGCCAACTCCGCACGCCGGCGCCCCCGTTGGACGGCTGGCCTGGCAAGCCAGGTAAAGGTCGACTGTGCGGTCTGATCAACGCAGACCGCCACAACGCCGGTGGGGCCAACCAGCAGGTAGTCAGGCTTTGCTCCGGGCTGTCCCTGCCAGTCCGTGATCACCCATTCGGGTTCGAGCGCCTTCAGTGCTGCCTCCACGTTCTTGTTGCCAGAACGCTGCTGCAGTCGGCTGAGGGCAAGGCTGCCAACCAGCCCGAAGAGAAAGATCCCCATGGTGCCGAACATGTTCCAGATGCGCATACCTGTCACTTCAGTGGCCCGGAAGAGGATCCCCACCAGGAAGGCGATGACAAGCATCGTCACCAGATACCAGCGCACAGTCGGACCTCCGTTCCCTTACAAACCAAGCCGGAGGTTTTACCCCGGTGGTAGCGTGAAAGGGGCTGGAGCCTACGCCAGCCCCCTCGTGTGCTACTTCAGGCCCAGCAGGTACTTGACGATGGTGGAGATCTCCTCGTCGGTCAGCTTGCCCTCGAAAGCGGGCATGAAGTACGGGCCGGTGGAGACCACCTTGGTCGACAGGTCGATCTTATCGCTCTTGGTCGCACGGTTGGCGCTCCAGTAGATCGGCATGCGCTCATCGTGCGGCATGGCGTTCGGGCCGTTGGCCCGCTTAATCCACTGCTCCAGGAAAGCCTGGTCAACGCCCCACGCGCCGACCTGGCTCAGGTCAGGACCGATCTTGCCGCCACGGCTGCCAACGGTGTGGCAGGTGAGGCACTGGCTCTTACCCAGGTTGCGCAGGAGCGCCTTGGCAGCGGCGTTGGTTTCAGGGTCGACCTGCGAGTCGGGCAGCGGCAACTCGTTCTCCCCGGGCTGCAGGAGCTCTGCGGCCGGAATCGGGGCTTCCGTGGAACCGACCAGGCGCCACTGCTCACCGTCGGGGCTGGGGTTCATGATGAACAGGGTCAGCGCCTTAATGTAGTCCTCGTCCAGCGGACCACCGAAATCGGTGTGCCAGGGCGGCATGGTCGTGTAGGACATCCAGGCATCCTTACCCTCAGGGGTCTCCACCCGCACCCACTGGTAGTTGTCGGGATTGCCGGCGCGGCCCTGCTTCAGAGTGTTGTAGATCATATTGTAAATGTCCCGACCAGCGGGGGAGAGGTAATCTACCCGGTAGTCGGCCCGGTTCAGGGGCATGCCGATCACGCCCTCACCAACTGGCCCATGGCACTGTACACAGTTGGCCGCGTAGGTGCGGGCACCCTTCAGAACATACTCCTCATGCTGCCGGGCATCGGCAGCGCTCATACGGAACGGCTCCCGCAGGCATGTCCCCAGCAGCAGAACCGCCAGGACCATGGAGAGCAGGGTAAGAATCTTGTACTTTCGCTCGTTACGCACAGGCCGTGAGCTCCTTTCCCCTGACGGATTCCCGGATTCTGTGCACCGGTCTAGTAGTCACCGATCCAGCGCTGAATGTAGTAGACGGAGATCAGCACACCAATGAAAAGCGTCAGGGTGATCAGAAGCTCCGTTCCTTCAAGCGGGATATGGATGCCATGGTACCAGGGCATGTGGGCGCCGGTCGCCTCCGCCAAGGTGTTCAGGTAGTTCATGATCGTGCTCCTCCCTACGCCTTGTAGGCATGCTCGGCTTCATGCCGGGCCCGTTCGGTGATCTTCCCCGTGTTCACCAGGACGGTGCCGTCCTTATCGACCGTGATCTCCATCATATCAAGCGGGCGGGGCGCCGGTCCGGCGATGTTCTGGCCGGTGATCTCGTACACAGAGCCGTGACAGGGGCACGCGAACTTGCCGGAGGCCTGGTTCCAGGGCACCGTGCAGCCCAGGTGGACACACTTCCAGTAAAGGGCCATGAGGCCATCTTCCGTGCGAGTGAGGTAGTACTTGCCGTCACGGACGGTGACGACCTCGCCCACCTTGATCTCCCCCGCCTTCTTCGGAGCGGGCACCAGGCCGCCGAAGCCGGTCAGCTTAATCGGCCAGAACATGCCGCCGCCACCGGCGGCGACGAGCGTGAACATGCCACCGATGGTGGCGAACATGGACGAGCGGAGCATCTGACGACGGGTCATCCCGTCGGGACGAGCACCAGAAGCGGGAGGCGCCGCCGCACCAGCGGGAGCCTTCTTGTCATCGGCCATGAATTCTCACCCTTTCCCATGCGTATGCCAGTCGAGTATGCTTGCCGATCCCTCTGCAGCCCGTTAGTGGGGCGGTTGAACCTCCCAGGGCCACATCAGGTGCATCGACTCGCCTCGGAAGAAGGTACCGATGGCGGAGAGCACGATGAATGAGGTGAAGTAGAAGGTGTAAAGAGCAATCATGATCTCACGCATATTCGCGTTATAACGCCTCTTGATGATGATCACCAGGATCCAAGGAATGGCGATCATGAAGATCGTGGGAATGAAGATCTGGCCAATCCAGGCGACCTGGTCTCGTGCCATGCCCATGCCCATGAGCCCCTCGGTGATGAACGGGCCGATGCCGTGGGAGCCCTCGGTCATCCAGGGGAGGCGGAAGAACTCGTCAAAGACCACCAGTGCGATCTCGATCACGGCGGTGTAAATCGCCGAGAAGATGGTGATGGGAACACCCTTCTTCGTCGAGAACCAGATGCCGGTGCCGCGGCGGTCCCGATCGATATAGGGAATCATGCCGAGCAGGATCAACGCAGCGGTCGGGACAATCACGCCGGCAAGAGCCGGGTCCATGTGGAGGAGCAGCTCCTGCAGGCCAAGGAAGTACCACGGCGCCTTCGCAGGATTCGGGGTCTTGTCGGGGTTGGCCAGGTCGAGCAGCGGGGCGTTAATGAAGGTCGACATGAAGGTGAGCGCAGCGATCATCATGATCGCCATGATCGCCTCGATCGAGACGAGATACGGCCAGGTATAGACCATCTCTTCCTTGGCGCCAGGCTGGACCTTGGGGCCCGCCTGCTGATACTTTTCGGTCGTCTCAGCCATGAGGGTCCCTCCTTACTGCGCGGGTGCGTTCAGCGGGTCGGTCTCGCCATCCTCATCGTAGGGGATGGGCGTGGAGATGCCGCCGTCCTTGCGGATGCGCCAGAAGTGCATCGCCATGAGGACGATGGCAGCCAGCGGCAGGAGAATGACGTGCAGGGTGTACCAGCGGACAAGGGTGGCCGGCCCGATGTCGAAGCCGCCAAGCAGGGCCCGTTGGACGTAAGTACCGACAACCGGGGAGACCTTTGCCATGTTCGAGCCGACCTGAATCGCCCAGTAGGCCAACTGGTCCCACGGGAGGAGGTAACCCGTGAAGGAGAGCAGAACGGTGACCAGGAAGAGCACGACGCCAATCACCCAGTTAAACTCACGGGGCGGCTTATAAGAGCCGGTATAGAAGACACGGGTCATGTGGAGCCACACGGCGATGACCATGGCGTGTGCTGCCCAGCGGTGCATATTGCGAGCAAAGGTACCGAAGATGACGCCGGTTTCGAGCTGCTTCATAGAAAAGTACGCGTTGGGGACAGCCGGGACATAGTAGAACATGAGCCAGACGCCAGTAACGGTCAGGATCAGGAACATGAGGAGCGACAGACCACCCAGACCCCAGGTGTAGCTCACACGCACGGCACGTCGTGGCAGCTTCACCGGATGCAGGTGAAGGACCACGCTGTTCAGGATTACCAGGACCTGATTGCGTGGCGTGTCCGGATAATCGTTCCGGTAGATGGACTTGTAGAGCGTCGTGTTCTTAAACTTGGCCCAAAGACCCACCGAATCAGCACCTCCCTTAAATGGGGAGCCGAAGCTCCGGGACAGAAGACGACAGAGGTCGTCGCACGGGATCGGAGGCAACGCACTTAATTATACCCGCGAAAGATACGTGCATCAATCCAAAAGAACCATTGCATATAGGTCTTTGTGCGGAGGGTATAATCAAGTTTGCATAGCACATAAGAACCAGATCTTCGACGCCCAGTAGCGCCAAATCGTAGTATAGTTCTTTCTCCCCAGCCAAATTCCTCCGCCAGGATCTTCTGGACGCCAATCCGCCTCATTTTTCTATGGTAACAGACGAATAGCCCTACGCGGCATAGGTACATCGTCCGATGGTATCTCGGGCGCGCGCTCGAGGTATATCTGGGCAGTCGTCTCCTGCCCCAGAGACTAGCTAGCTAGTTGACCACGTGAACGGTCTTGAAGCTGGCGGTAACGCCGGTCTGGTCCCCTACGACCCGCACACTGAAGTTGTGAAGGCCCTTCACCCGCTCGGTCGGGCTGACCCGCAGGGTAACGTTGGCCTCTTCGCCCGGAGAGAGGGTGACAACCTCACTCTCCAGGGCGGCCCACCCCTCGGGCAGACCGTCGACATAGAGATGGAACGGCTGCTTCGTGTTGGAAAGGTTCATGACCGAGATGTTCATAACCGCACCGCCGCTCTGCGTACCGCCGGCGGCCAGAACCTGCCGGTGGTCCTTGGTCACCACAAGATCGACCTGGGCACGGGTGGCCATCATGTAGGTGGATACGCCGCCCAGCACCAGGGTAAGGGCCAGGGGGAGGGCCAGGCGGGGTAACAGTCGGCGAATATTGCTGCGCAGGGATTCCCGCTCCCGAAGCGCGACCTCGTTTTCGCCGGAACCAATTGCGAAGTTGAGCACGCGCGGGATCTTCCGGGCGTCCGAGACGAGTGTGCAGGCGTCCAGGCAGTCCCCGCACGTGACGCAGTGCTTCTGCTCGGTCGAGCGCGGATCCACCCCCATGTGGCAGATCTCGGCGCAGAGGCCGCAGGAGGCGCAGATGTCCCGGTTCTGCGGCAGGTTGATCACCTTGAGGTGCATGGTCTCGTTATTGGAGATAATCGACTGCAGATGCCCGTATGGGCAGGCTACCCGGCAGATCGCTGTTCGCCACCAGGCCATGGCCATGGTGAAGAAGACGGCGAAGAAGAGAATGAAGAGGCTCGGCCCGACGGGAAGTTCTCCTGAGACGTACCGTCCAAGGAGGACGACACCATTGAAGAAATAGCTGTAGACCACAAAACCGCCGAAGAGGCTAATGAAGAACGAGAGAATGATCGTCCCGACCCGGCCGAACTTGGCGTCCCACTGCCGCCCCAGCTCATTAAAGAGGTTCTGCGGGCAGACCCAGCCGCAGAAGACCCGCCCAAAGAGCAGGGACGCTGCGATGATCACGTAGATCACGAGGACCATGAGCAGGGTGAAGACGAACGCATGCTTCAGCCAGAGCCGTGCGCCGAACAGGTACAGCGATGTGGTGGGGATATCAAAGCGGAAGAAATGCAGGAAGGGCGAGAGTATCAGTAGAGCGAGGACCAGCAACTGCGAGACCCGGCGATACTTCCGGATCACCGTCTGGACCTTTCGGAGTCTGTTCTGCACCGGGCATCAACCCCCATCTATGTAAAGGCATATGCCTCAGGGTGTGTGGTAGTAGCGGATGAAAGGAGACCCCCTCGCCACCAGAGCGAGGGGGTTTTGTGGGTCCCCCAGGACCCGGGAGTACCGTCGATTTAGAACCCGGTCGGGCTGTTCGTGCCGAACTTCAGACCGGTGATCAGATAGTAGACGAAGAAGGCGGCAATGACCGCGTAGACGAGGATCAGGAACTTGGGCACCGGCGCCCCATGATCGTGGGAGGCCTCACCGTGGCCGTGCTTCTCATCTGCCATGTATAACACCTCCAAGCTCTACTGCGCAACCGGCTTGTCGTCTTCGACGATCTTGAACTTTACGGTCTCATCGTTCGAGGTCGTGCCCGAGACGAAGGCCCAGTACATAACCACAGCGAGACCAATCCAGATCAGCATCATGAAGAGGAGAATATACCCCGTAGACGACGCCAACTCCGGGAACTGAGTCCAGTTCACGCGGACAACCCCCTTCCCCGTGCGCTACTTGCCGGCGAGGTTCTTAATGTAGGTGACGAGCGCCCAGCGATCCTCATCGGAGACACCCAGAGTGCGCCAGGCCGGCATGCCGGACGGGGTGCCATCCTCCTTGAGCGTGCCCTCGGAGATGATCCAGTAGATGAACTGCTCGGAGTGCTTCTCCCCAGCATCATACCAGTTTGTGGGGAAGGGCGGATTCGCCCAGCCGTTGCTGGTATCCTTGCCCTTCATGTCGGTGCCGTGGCAAGCCAGGCAGCCCTTGTCCTGGATCAGCTTCTCCGCACGGGCAATCGCATCGGCATCGCCCGGCGTGAAGGGGTTCTCCACCGTCTTATACTCGTCGGGGAGGAGTTCATCGGTCGCATCCAGGATATTCGGGCCCGGGTACTTGGCGAAGGACTTGATCGGAATCGCCCAGTCACGCAGCGAGAGCAGGTACTCCGCGAGCGCATCCAGCTCGTTGGCCGGCAGGTGACCGAAGGCCGGCATGATCGAGTTGGGCTCGGTTGAGCGGGGATCGATCAGGTGGGCAATGTGCCAGTCCTTGGAGGGCCAGCGGTGAGCGACGTACTTCAGGTCCGGACCCGTCCGCTCGGAGCCGAGCAGCGCCGGGTTGTCGTAGCCATAGTCGGAGGGCCGGGTTGGACGGTCACCCACCTGCGTGCCATCCTTCAGTGTTGCGGCCGGTGCCCGGAAGGCGTTGTCGTTGTCGAGCGTGCGGACCTGCTGGGTGTGGCAATAGAAGCAGCCTTCGCGAATGTATATCTCGCGCCCGAGTGCGACCTGCGAGCTGATTTCCTTGGCGTCGTTGTCCAGGCCCTCGTAGCGGGGCGCCGACGAAGAAGCGGCGTAGAGATCCTCCTGCATGAGCGGGAGAGCCACGGTCAGAATCACGGCGAAGCTCAGAAGCAGGAAGGCGCCAAGGCCGAGCAGAGCAGCGTTCTTTTCAAGCTTGTTGCCCATAGGTGCGTTCCCCCTCCTTACGCTCCGGCCGCAGCCGTGGAGACCTCAACGGTAGCCATGGTCTTGCCGGCGGTGGCGGTCTTGAAGATGTTGAAGATGAACAGGAACTGAGCAGAGAGGATCATGGTGCCGCCGATCGCACGGACAACATGGTACGGCTTCATGGCGATCACGGACTGGATGAAGGCGTTGGACTCATTCATGGCCCAGTGGGAACCCTGAACAAGGCCGCCAATCGTCAGGGAGACGAAGAAGAGGGTGAAGCCGATCAGCGAGAGCCAGAAGTGCCACTCCATGAGCTTCGTCGACCAGATCTCCCGGTTGATCAGGCGGGGCAGGGCGTAGTAGATCGTCGCGAACATGATGAACGAGAAGGTACCCAGCAGCGCCAGGTGAGCGTGACCGACCACCCAGTTGGTGAAGTGGGTAATGGCGCTAACCGAGCGGAGCGCCTGCATAGGACCCTGGAAACAGGTAATGAAATAGAAGACCATCGCTGAGACAGTGAACTTGAGCGGAACCGACTCCTTCAGGACACCCCACTTGCCGTTCATGGTGCCGTAGAAGTTGGTCAGCACCGTCCAGACCGGAACGATCAGGGTGACCGAGAAGGCGATTGCGACGGTCTGCAGCCAGTAGGGGACCGGGCCGTTGACCAGATGGTGGGCGCCGGTCGGACCGTAGACGAAGAAGATCACCCAGAAGCCGATCATGGAGAGCCGGTGGCTCCAGACGGGGTTGCCGGTCATCTTCGGCAGGAGGTAGTAGACAGCGCCAATGCCGACCGGTGTAAACCAGTAGCCCAGGACGTTGTGACCGTAGAACCAGTTCGCTACCGCATCGTTTACACCCGTGATCGGGTTGGTCGGGAAGAGGAACTGGTTGCCCACAATGTAGACGACCGGAGTCGTCACGACAGCGCCGAGCATATACCAGGCCGACACATAGAGTTCCTTCTCCTTGCGGTTCGCCAGCGTCATGAGCACGTTAGCGAAGACGAGGAGGAACATGACCACAGTGCCGATCTTATTGATCCACGGCTGCTCCGCGTACTCACGGCCCATGTTGAAGCCGAAGAGCAGGGCGAGCGTATACGAGGTCATGAGCAGGTTGTGGAAGACCACGGCTACGTTGCCAAGCCGCTCCGACCAGAGCTTGGTACCGGCGAGGCGGGGAATCATGTAGAAGAGCGTGGCGAAATAGGCACCGGAGAGCCAACCGAACATGACGAGGTTCGTATGAATCGGGCGGACCCGGCCAAAGGTGAAGTACTCCAGAATGGGTACGGCCTTCACCATGTCAGGGAACATCAGAAGAAATGCTGCAAAGAGGCCGAAACTCATACCGATGGCCATCCAGATGACGGCTGTGTAAAAGAAGTTGCGGGCTGCCGATCCTTCTGCTCTGCTGAACACCATCTCTCTCCTCCCACTGTGCGATACCGAGTCGGTTGGAAGCACCTAGGGGCGGGCACCTGGAGGTAGCCGGTACAGTGCGATCAGAACGCCTGCCGTGAAGAACAAGGCAAGGCCGCCCATGGCCGCAAACGGGACCCACATGAGTCGCTGCTCACCGGGACGGTCCTTGCGGGAGGCCGTCCGGTCCGGCGGATCCCCATTCCGCATGACCTGGTATTTCACCGACTCACCCATGTCTAGCACGCCGGCGCGCTTCGCCAGGTAGTAGACCGCACCCCAAAAGGCGATAAAGACCGCCAGTGTTCCCATGATCTGCTGTGTGGCGAGACGGCCAAAGGCTTCGTCGCCTAGTGCCTCTTCCACTGTACCGATGGTGGTGACATGGTAGCCACCTGCGACGAGCACCAGGAGGCCACCCCCAAGAAGCCAGCGCCCCCAGCGGAGGCCGAAGGGACGCAGAATCCGGGGTAGCAGCTCAAGCATGCCAAGGAGACCAGCAAAGCCAAGCACCAGAGCGATGCCGCCGTACAATCCCATCAGGTCGTTCTCGCCGCCGCTCATGTGTGTAGCGTGAGCAGGGGTCTGTAGGACAACTAAAGTTATAAAGGTGATTGTTAAAGTTTGAATAAAAAGTTTTACTCTTTCCACACCTCGGTCACCTCCTGAATGTAAATAGTCCTATAGTACTTCAACAGTATGCTTTAGGTACTATCTCCCGTCAAGTCGGAAGAAGGTGTGGATACAGCCGCTTGGGCCTGGTGAAGATATCCTTGCATTGCGCCAGTAGAGATGTTAGTATTGCTTTCGGATTGCGTACCATCTGACAAAATTCCTGGATATCGCACGGATTTCCGCCCCCATTTTAGCACGATGGGGCGAGGGTCACATGAGCAGTAGTACTTAGGGTCTACGCCCTAAGGTGCGAAGAGGTATCGGGTTAAGAGGGTACGTTGCTCATCCGATTGAGCACGAGTTGCTCATATGGCATCATGAGTCTTAGGAATTGGTCTCTCGGAAAAAGGAAGGGGAAGTCTGCCATGAAGAAGATCGCCATGCTTGTTTTGGTGGCCGTCCTGTCCATCGGTGTCCTGACCGCTTGCAGCGGTGGTGGCGGAGGGGCCACCAAGGAGATCACCGTGGAGATGGGCGTCAACGGCGAGTGGAAGTTCACTCCTGACGTCATTGAGGTCGCAAAGGGCGACAACGTGAAGGTCAACCTGGTCAACAAGGACGCCTCTCAGGCTCACTCCTTTGTCGTGACCGCTCTGAACGCGAAGTCCCAGCAGGTTCCCGCCAGCAGCACTCAGTCCTTCACCTTCAAGGCTGATAAGGTCGGTGAGCATGAGCTCATGTGCGACGTTCCGGGCCACAAGGACGCCGGCATGATCGGCAAGATCGTCGTCAAGTAAGGATTTCGCATACAGGAGAGGCGGCCAGATGGCCGCCTCTTCTCACCGTTTGTCTCCTAGTCGATTGTCTACATGCGGGCCAGCAAGTCCCTCTTCTTCCCCTGGAACTCTTCTTCAGTGATAATTCCCGCAGCACGGAGTTCAGCCAACTTCCGTATCTGGTCAGCAATATCCTCCCTTGCGGCGGGCATGGGTATCTGTACCTGCCTGGCAGCGGTCACGAGCTCCCGTATTCGATTTGCAGCCACTTGGAACTGCGCCCTCCGCTCCACCTGAAACCGCACAACATTCTCTGAATTATCGGCAATGAGGAAAGTGTAGGGAGCCGTCTCAGGTTCAAAGGTTTGCTCCCATGTGCCTGCTGCCGAAATCTGTACCGTCCCGTGATCCGATCCGCAACTAAACTCGACCGCGGTAATGCTACTGAAATCAAAACTCTTAACTTTGATGGCAGGCGCCCATTCAGTTGGGGGCTCCTTCTCAACGAGGAGCACACGACTACTTGTCACGGCAATCACTTCATCGCCTAGTCCCTGCAGACATATGTACAATGGCTCACCGGGAGATCGATTACTGTCCACCGCTGTCTGCATCTCAACCCCAAGGACTTCGACCAAGCGGAGGTTGCCATGACCATCGGAGAGGGCATGATCGAACGCACCGGGCAGCCTTGCGAGTATCCCTGCCACGAACCGGCTTACGTTCTTCCTATTTCTCGAGCTTACGCTCCACGGTATCCTGAACTCCGACCTAACGATCAGGTGCAACTGGCCGTATACAATCTCGCACGTTGCGGTAACCGTCTCGCCCCGTGACCCAGATAACCAGGATGACGTCAGCCCAGAGTATCCATTTGATAGGGTACGAATATTCCGCGCTTCGAGATCAACCTGTAGCACTTCAAGCATTGCCTTATAGACTAAGTTCACGTCGTATGGACAGACAAGCCTAGCCTCTTCCATACCCCCAACCTCCTACAGACGGACTCATGCTTCGCCTGGACAGGGTTCGATACGTTCGGCACGCTTCCCTTGTCTCTAGAGCGTAAGAAAAGCCCCCCACCGATTCTCGTCGGTGGAGGGCATCTGTTTTGGTGGAGCTGATGGGATTCGAACCCACGACCTTCGCCTTGCAAAGGCGTTGCTCTCCCAGCTGAGCTACAGCCCCGTCTGTGTGCTTTGCTATTGTACCTGCACGGGGCGACGTTGTCAACGAGAGTCCGCTACCATTTGCAGCGGAGTTTCCCAGTCCGGTGCGAGACGGCAATGGGGCAGACTGTATGCGGGAGGGATTGACCATGCCGCGACGCGTTGACGACTTCAAACAACCAGAACGGGCCGCCACCGCAGGCGATTTGGGCCGTGAGGCCTATGAGGCCAACAAGCATGACCGCCCCGGAACGGACGACACTCACCGGGGGGATCAGGCCGGGACCGCACCGATCTGGCAATCGCCGGAGGCGGAGAACGCCCCGCCCGGGCAACACCGGAAGGATGCCCAGGAGGTTAAGATGGGGCAGGACCCAAAGCCCCACCACGGAACCCAGGATCATACACCAGGGGGGCCTGACTAGGCCCCCCCTTCTGTTTTACTTAATGGCCAGGATCTCGTACTTGATAACCCCGACGGGGGCGTCCACCGAGACAACGGTCCCAACCTTTTGCCCCATGATCGCCCGCCCGACGGGCGACTCATTGGAGATCCGGTTCTGTGAGGGATCGGCCTCGGTCGTCCCTACGATTGCGTAAGTCAGCTCGTCACCATACTCCAGGTCCTTCAGTACCACGGTTGAGCCAATCACGACCTGGCTGCTATTGGCGGCGGGCTCATCGATCACCCGGGCGTTGCGGAGCATCTTCTCAAGAACGAGGATGCGCCCTTCAATGAAGGCCTGCTCGTTCTTGGCATCTTCGTATTCGGAGTTCTCGGAGATATCGCCGTACTCCCGAGCCTGCTTGATCCGTTCCGCAACCTCGAGGCGCTTTGCCGTACGCAGGTGAAGCAATTCGTGCTCCAACTGCTTCAGGCCCTCCAACGACAGGAGTACTTCCTTTTCGGACATGCCGTTCTCCCCTTGCTTCTACCGACTGCGGCTAACCCGGTGTAGTACCCGATGTATACGCGAGACCGGTCCCGGTATACCCCTCTCGCAAGCGACGCCAATGCGGGACCAAGCACCGCGGGGCGTCGCTGCCTCGCAGTGCTTGGTCCGTTCTTAAGCTAATTCATTATAGAGGACGTCCCAACGAGATGTCAACTAAACTGTCTGAAGTTTCCCCTCAAGGCGGGTCCCGGTCTACTCCTTTTCAGGTTAACCATTAGGGTGCTATGATACTTCTGGGCCATAATTATTAACACGACGAAGGAGCCGGACTGGAATGCTGCACGCTGCCCTTCGCTTTGGCCAGCGGTCCCCTACAGACCGTGCGCTGGTCCGCCGCCAGATCCTGGCCCTGGCTCTCCCGGTGGTGGCAGAGCAGATCCTGACCACCTTGACGCAGATCGTTGACATGATGATGGTCGGCCATCTCGGCGCAGCCGCTGTGGCTGCCGTCGGCCTCTCCAACCAGCCGCTCTTCCTCTCCATGGCCCTCTTCATGGGAATCGGGGCGGGTACGACCGCCCTGGTCGCCCGCTACACCGGCGCCGACGACCCGGAGACGGTGGAGTCGGTCACCCGTCAGTCCTTCTGGATGGGCCTCTTCTCAGCCCTGCTGGTCGCCCTTCTCTACTACACCTTTGCCCCCTGGATCATTAGAACCATGGGCGCCGCTGATGATGTCTTCCCACTTGGCGTCTCTTTCCTGCGCTGGTCAGCGCCAGGCTACGTGGCCATGCAGTGGTCACAGGTCATGAGCGGCGCAGTCCGAGGTCGAGGAGACACCAGGACTCCGCTCCGGATCGGCATCGTGATCAACGTGCTGAACGTCGTCCTGGGCTACAGCCTGATCTACGGTCACCTGGGCCTGCCGGCCATGGGGCTAGTCGGTTCAGCCCTGGGCACGACGATCGCCCGGGGCGTGGGCGCGCTGATCCTCCTGGGCTACCTCCTCTACTCCCACCACCCCGTGCGACTCCGGCTGAAGAGCCTCTTCCAACTGGACGTCAGGATCATGGGAAGGATTCTGAGTATCGGGCTCCCGGCTGGCGGTGAGCGGGTACTTCAGTCACTCGGCATGATCTCGTTCGTCCGGATCATTGCCGGTCTGGGCACGATCTCCATGGCCGCCCACCAGGTGGCGGTCAACGCTGAGTCGATCTCCTACATGCCCGCGATCGGCCTGGCCACGGCGGGCACGGCACTCGTCGGCCAGCGCCTGGGCGCCAAAGATCCCGACGGCGCCAACAACGTGATCGCCGAGACGGTGCGGATCACGATCGGTGTCATGATCGGCATGAGCGCCTTCTTCCTGTTCATGGGGCGTCCCTATGTCTCCCTCTACACGGACGATGCAGCCGTCATCGCCCTCGGGGCCCAGGTGCTGGCGATTGGCGCCGCAGCACAGGTCCCCATGGGGATGACCTTTACCCTGGCCGGGGCACTGCGGGGCGCCGGCGACACAGTCCCCATGATGATCGTCACCGCCCTGGGCGTCTGGCTGGTCCGGCTCTCGATTACGGGCGGGCTGATCCACCTGGCCGGATGGGGCCTGGCAGCCGCCTGGACCTCCATGGCCTTCGACTGGTCTTTCCGGCTCATCTTCGCCTTCCTGCGGGTTCGCTCGGGGCGCTGGCGAGAGCTCTATGTCTGAGTAAAGGGGGCGCTGCGTTGATCGCAGCGCCCCTTCCCACTGTTCTATATGCTACTCTTCGACAGGACCGCAGACCGGGTCCTCGGTCCGGTAGGCATCGCAGGAGTCAGGCGTCTCCTCGCCGTTCGCCGGGCCGGGCTCGATCTCCACCTCGGTCCGACCGTGGGCCAGGAGCCTGTCCAGGTAGGCGAGCAGCATGGAGCGCATCTGCTCCGGCTGCTCGGCCGTGTTGAGCAGGTTTCGGGCCTCGGCGGAGCCCCAGAGCCCCTTCAGGTACCAGGCGGCGTGCTTGCGCATCTCCCGAACCGCCAGGTACTCACCCCGGTAGGCGATCATCATATCCAGGTGCCGCAGGGCCATGTCTACCCGCTCCTGCGCCCCGGGCTCCGGCAGCAGCTCGCCGGTCTCCAGGTAGTGAGCCGTGCGCGAAAAGACCCACGGATTTCCCATGGCGCCCCGCCCGATCGCCAGCCCTGCCACGCCGGCCGTACGCATGCGGTGGGCCGCCTGTTGGGGCGTCGTTATGTCGCCGTTCCCCAGCACCGGGATCGTCACCGCCCGAGCTACCGCAGCGATCACGTCCCAGTTGGCCTGGCCGGAGTAGTGCTGATCCCGGGTCCGACCATGGACCGTGATCATCTGGACGCCGGCGTCTTCGGCCCGGCGGGCGATATCGATCGCGTTGATCGTCTGTGCGTCCCAGCCAATGCGGATCTTGACCGTCACAGGCAACGGCGCGACCGCCTTCACGACTTCGCGCACGATCGCCTCCGCGGTATCCGGCTCCTTGAGGAGGGAGGAACCACCTCGCCCCTTCGTCACCTTGGGGGCGGGGCAGCCCATGTTTATGTCCACAAAGTCCGGCCGCTGCAGTTCGACAACCCGCACAGCGGCCTTCGCCATCGTATCGACATCGGCGCCGAAGATCTGAATGCCCGCCGGACGCTCCTCGTCCAGCAGTTCGATCATCTCCTGGGTGCGTTTGCTGTCGAACATGAGCGCCTTGTCGCTGACGAACTCGGTCACGACAATGCCGCAGCCCTGCTCCTTGCAGAGCAGGCGGAAGGGCCAGTTGGTCACACCCGCCATGGGCGCCAGGCCCAGCGGCCGCTCGATGGTGAGCGAGCCAAGGCGGATCGGTTTCAGCAGCGATTCGGTCATGGCCCTCACCTCCCACGCATACCGCGCCCCACATGCCGAGGTGGAGACGCGCAACAGGCCTTATTATACCCAGTTCGACCCCGCCGGTCTACTGCGGGTTACGGTCACCCATGCAGACCAGGGCGATCGGGTTCACCGACGGGACCGACGCCACGAAGCAGAAGTCGCCCTTTGCGTTGACAGCCACTTCGGTGAGCGGGCGAATCCTGTCGGGCAGCGTCCATAGGTCGCCGCCCTCCCGATCCCACAGGCTGATCTGCCGCAGCACCCCGCCAGGTCCGGATTGGAGGACCGCCAGCGTCTGGCCTTGGCCATCAACCAGGGTGGCTATCTGGGTAGTCCGCGGATCCACTGAACGCTCCCAGATCAAGAGCCCAGATGAGTCACGACGGGCCCGCCCCTCCTGAACCACGCCGGCCCCCACAGCAATGTTTGCGCCCTGATACCGCGTGACCCGTTGATCGGAAGTGATCTCTCCCTCCTCGTTCAGCACCAGGAGCGAGGTAAGAGTCCGCAGGTAGATATGCCCGTCTGCGTCGGCGGCGAGGCCCTGCCGCCAGGCGAAGGGCGTGCCCAGCGCGCGCTGCCACTCGATCTCACCGGTCGGGCGGAAGGCGATCAGATCGCGATCGGTCGCTACCAGCACCAGCCCGCCGGCGGTCTCCACCGGACAAGCGGTAATCCCGCCACCAGTCGACTTGTGCCACTTCGACTTGCCCTCGACCGTGAGGGCGTGCAGCTCCGAAGAACTGCAGTAGTATAGGTTCCCGCCCTGCCCCACCACCAGCCGTGTGTCCGGCTGAGCGGGCAGCCGGACCTTCCACTCCAGCCGTCCCTGCCGGTCAAACGCGTACAGGTCCTCGTACGTCATGATATAGAGCGATCCATGGCGGGAGAGGGCCATCGACCGGATGCTCGTCGGCGCACTCCAGGACCAGCGGCGCTCGCCATCGGCCCCGACGACGTGCAGGTCGCTGTTGGTGACCAGGTAGACGCTCCCGTCCTCATCGATCAAGGGTGTCTCAAATGTGTTGGGGTGGACCGGGTACTCCCAGAGGACCTGTGGGTCCTTGGGGAAGGTGGCGCTGGTGGTGTACCGAGCGCCAGAACCCCCGGCCGGCATGGGCCATGGGGCCGGGTGGGACTGGTTGACCTGAAGCACGTAGGCACGCCCGCCAAAGAAGAGGCCGGCGGCCAGACCGATGAGAATGGTCGGCGCCCATCGCTTCCACACGACAGCCACCTCCTCAATCCTCATTCGTGCCGATGCAGGTCAACGCCCATTCCCTCTCGCCCGGAGCGAGGCTGGCGAAGCAGATCCGCCCATCGCTGCCGATGGCGGGAAGGCTGCCCAGCCGGAGTTCATCGAACCGCCAGCGTTCCTTCCCCTCCGAATCCAGGAGGATGAGGTCATCGTAGCGCCCCCTGTCATCAAAGGTGAAGAGAAGGACCTGGCCGTCTGCATCGACATAGGTGATGGCGGTCGGCACATCCACCTGGGCGGTCCAGACCTCGTCGGGCGCCGCGGACCACCGGGTCAACCCCCGCTGGATAAACCCCATCCCAACCGAAAGGTTGACCGCATCGGTCGTGACCGGGGATTCCGCCTTCAGCGCTCCCTCGGTGTCCAAGACCCGCAGATAGCCGCCACCGGTCAGGTAGATCCGCTGGTCACTCCCTACCGCCACTCCGGCCTCGGAGTACGACTCCACCGCTCTGGACCAGGCCAGTTCACCGCTGGGCTCCAGAGCGTAGATGCCCTGTCCGTCGGCGTAGATAATCTGGCCCTCGGGCGCCTCCACCGGCCAGCTGGTCCCGCGCACCGACTGGCTCCACTTGAGCTGCCCGGTATCCGTAATGGCGTAGATGTCTTCGGTCACGGCGTAGATCACGCCACCCTGCCCTACGATCATCGGGGCGACACCGCGCGCCCTGGGCAACGCCAGCCGCCAGGCACGACGCCCCTGGCTGTCCAGTGCAATCACGCCGTCATCCTCCTGGACATAGACCTCCCCGTGCCGCCCCAGTGCGATGGATGAGACGTAGGTGCCGCTGTTCCAGGCCCAACTCAGCTTCCCCTCTGCATCGAGGGCAACCAGCCGGTCCTCACCGGCGAAGTAGACTGTGTTCCCCTCACCGATCACCGGCCAGAGCCCGATCGCCCGGTCATCGCCCAGCGGGTGCGACCAGAGCACGGACGGCTTCTTGGCGGGAAGGATGGCTCGGGTGGCGAAGCTTCCGCGGGCATCGCCCTGTAGCATGGGCCACGGTGCCGGATGGGTCCGGTTCGCGTACTGCACATACCAGAGCCCGGCAGACAGGAGGACCAGGGCAGCCACCACACCTGAGAAGAGATACTGCCATACCTTCACGAAGGTCACCTCTGCTCCTTGGACGTGTTCCAAACATGAGACGGTTCGGAGGATTTTCGACGAAGGCAGGCGAATACTCCTCCGAAAGTATGTTCGGTTCACTTCAGGTGGGGGATGAAGATGCAGATCAGCCTGCGCCAGGCGAGCCGGTATTTGTTGAAGCGGCAGCACCTGCTCGCGCCCTGTCACGATGCCCTCCAGGCGGTCCGGGACGCCTGCGGACTCCAGGCCCAGATCCCCAGCACGCCGGCCATGTCGCTCCGGGCCCGCGTCAGCGGCTTTACCCTGGCCGACTACGACCGCATGGTCAGCGAGGAGCGCTCCCTCGTGCGGACCTGGGCCATGCGCGGCACGGTCCACACCCTGCCCACCGAGACCATGGCCCGCTACACCCGCGTCTTCCTGGACAACCCAGACCTGAGTGAGCCGGCAGAGAAGGCCCTCACTCTGCTGATGCGGGGGCCGGGCACCCGCGGCCAGTTGGCACAGCGGGCGGTAGAGGAACTGGGGGTCGCCCCCGAGGTGGCACGAGAGTGGTTCGGCCCCTGGGGTGGCGTACTGCGGAGCCTGGCCCGGCAAGCGCTCAGCGTTCACATGCCCACCGACTCGGCTGACTGCCCAGTGGTCCTGACCGAGCAGTGGTTAGGGCATCGAACGGCGAACCCCGGTCAGGAGGCCCTACAGGACGCCCTCCTGCGGGACTACCTCCACGGCTACGGACCGGCGACCATTCAAGACTTCGCCTACTTCGTCACCCGACCCCAGACCTGGGTCCGCCCGATCTTCGAGCGCCTGAAGGAACAGTTGGCCGAGGTCCGTCTGGAGGGCTCGAAGTTGCCCCACTTCCTGCTGAAATCCGACCTACCCGACCTGCTCGCCACGACCGGCGAGGAGCCGGCTCCGGTGCGGGTCCTGCCCCGGTTCGACTCCATACTGCTGGGACACAGGGATCGACAGCGATTGATTGATGATGCCTTCCGCACCCGTGTCTTCCGACCGGCGGCGGTGGTGGAGGCGGTCGTGCTGGTCCATGGCCGTGTGGCCGGGACCTGGCGCATGAAAAAGACCACCCGGGAGCTCCAGGTGGTCTATGAGCCCTTCCGCAAGGCCCGAGACGGCGCCCCGCCGAAAGCCATAGAGGCTGAGTTCAAACGCCTCGCCGCCTGGCTGGGCCTGGAGCGGCTCGCCCTCTCCATCAGCCCGGGCCAGCAGTAACCCCGGAGCGCCAACTCACTGCAGCGGGAACGTGACCGCTACGGCCCAGGCGAGGACCACGGCGTTGACCGTCGCAGCAGCAGCCGACGAGAAGCGCTGGACCCCCATAAAGGTGGCGATTAGCTCCAGGACGACCAGGACGACAACGGTGATCGGAATCGTCAGGGTCAGGAAGATCGGCGGATTGGGCAGGGCGGTCGCCCCGAGCCAGGTCCCCACAATGACCAGCTTGCTGATCAGGCCGAGCCCCAGACCGGCAACCACACCGTGCTGATGCGCCACCGCCCGCTTCAGCCCCTCCTCCTGGACGAAGTAGAGCCAGAGCACCACAGCCGAAATCAGCAGCGGCATGATGCGCGGGAGGGTGGGCATATGGTGGGTCAGGTTCATCTGGATCACCGGGACCAGCGCTCCCAGGTAGGCCAGGGTAACACCCAGGCCCCGCAGGGTGGCACCGGCGACCCCGTCGCCGCCCTGGGTGAGCGGGAAGGCAAAGTCCCGGGGCCAGAGGAAACGGAGCAGCCAGAGCACGAGGGCCATGATCGCAAAGTAGGGCAGGAGGTAGTCGAGCACGGCGACGCCCACCCAGGAAACCCGCAGGTATACCGTGGCCAGGACGGCGGAAAGTGCGGCGACCGAGAGGGCGACCAGCCCGGTCAGGAAGCCGAGCGATGGCTGCCGGCCAGTCTTGGCCCGGCTCTCCGGCGGGGCGAGCAGGGCGGCGACCGACAGCACGGTCCCCAGGCCGCCGGCCAGAGCGGCCAGAATCCAGCCCCACGGTGCGACCGGGGCGATGGGTACCGGCCTGGTGCCCATGGCCTGGTGGATCCAGCCGATCGCCTGGTCAAATGCCTGCGGGTCGTAGATGATCGTCAGGTGGTTCTTGCCGGGGAAGTCGACCGTCTTGCGCGTGGCCGACTGCGGCTCCAACGCAGCAGCCGCAGCCCGAATCGATGCCGGGTCCCGCTCGGCCACCAGGCTGAGCAGGTTGACCGGCAGATCCGGCGGCAGAGGGTCACTGTACGCGGCTGAGATCGCTACGGTGGCGACAATCGCGGGGTTCTGTTCCATGGCGGCGGCGACAACGGCGGCGCCACCCATGGAATGGCCAACCAGAGCGATACGGCCTGCCTCGGCCCGCCCCGTTGCCGTCAGTTCGGCGATCATTGCCTGCAGATTCCGCCCCAACGGATTATTGGCCAGAGAACGCCACTCGGGGAGGGGCTGCACCTGCTCACCATGTCCGGGCTGGTCAAATAGGTACGTGTCGAACCCCTGCCGGGCCAGAGCAAACCCCCAGTACTGCATGAGCTCCTTCGATCCGGCGAAGCCGTGGGCCACCAGGACAGTGCCCTGCGGGGAGCCCACTGCGGCATACCGGTCCACCGGATTGCCTGCCAGTTGCTCATGGGTCAGGACCACGTCAGCCTGCTGTTGCCCGATCATGAACTGGGTTCCAACGACGACGGCGAGCATCAGGACCAGAAGAAGAAATTTCCGCATGGCTGGAGTCCTCCGGCTTGAGGTAGTGCGGGGCGGTAAGGACACGCATAAATCTATTCTACCTTTATTCTTGCCGGTTGCCTATCCATTTTCCGGTTTGCTAGAATGTTTGCAGAGCTAGTCGACAAGCGCGAAAGGGGAAATTATCATGCGGATTCGTTTCCTCGGGCACTCTGCGTTCGAGGTGACCGACGGCAAGACGACCCTGCTCATCGATCCGTTCATCACCGGGAACCCAGTCTGCCCGGTCAAGGCAGAGGAACTGAACCCCAACTACATACTCGTGACCCACTTCCACGGTGACCACGTGGGTGATACCGTGGCCATTGCCAAGCGGACCGGCGCCGCGGTGATCACGACCTACGAGGGTGGGCAGGAGCTAGCCGAGCAGGGGATCCAGGTGATCGGTATGGCGCTCGGCGGCAAGAAGCGGTTTGACTTCGGCCTCATCCGGGTGACCCTCGCCTTCCACGGCTACGGCGACAGGGGCGGCCATGCGGCGGGCTTCGTGGTCCACCTGGGCGACAAGCGGATCTACCACGCCGGCGACACCGCCCTCTTCAGCGACATGAAGCTCCTCAATGGCGTCATTGAGGCACCAAGGATCGATGTTGCCCTCCTGCCGATCGGGGATCACTACACCATGGGTCCGGAAGATGCGGCCATTGCCACGCAGTGGATCCAGCCGAAGGTTGTGATCCCGATGCACTGGGGGACCTTCCCGCTCCTGCTCCAGGACCCGGCTGAGTTCGTGCAGCGAGTTCAGACGGTGGGCGAGACCAAGCCCGTGATCCTGCGACCCGGCGAGACTTACGAGTTCTAGGACAGAAAAGGGCCGCCCTTGCACCATGCGCAGGGGCGGCTCTCCTTTTTTGTCGGTCAGCGCCCGGTCGGCGCCTTGGCGCCGTGGGCCGGCGGGACGAGCGATGCCGGTTCAGCCATGGGCACCTTCCGCCCCTCGATGCGGGAGGCGGTTAACCCGTTGCCGAGAGACCCGAAGGCAAGCTCCCGAATCGGGTCGACGAGGTCCTTCTGATCCTTGTAGATTCGCGGCGTCTTCCAGAGGGCGGCCAGTGCGTGGCCGAAGCCCATCTCCTGGTACTGCTGCGGGAATTGCCGGCGCAACTCCGCCTTGACCAGAGGGGCGAACTTCGGGTTCATCCCCGGAAAGATGTGATGCTCCACATGATGGGAGAAGTTGAAGTGGATGACATCCATCCACCGGGGAACGTTGACCGAAAGTGAATTGGCCAGCGGGTCGTTCAGGTCGGTCAACGGGTTGAGCTGGTGATTGGTGGAGATATAGCTGATCACAAGAAAGTTGGCGATCATGAGGGGGATCACGTAGGCGAAGAGCCACTTGACCGGCCCCAGCACCACCAGCAGGCTGATCCACATGGCGAAGGGCCAGAGCATCTGCGCCAGCACCACTGGCTTCTCCTCACGCTTGAACTCCGGGTAGAACCGGGTCAGCATCTTCAGGCAGAAGATCGAGAAGAAGAGCAGGAACGACGTGAAGCTGATCAGGCTCCGTACGCTCGGATTGATGCGGTAAAGCCACTTGAGGAACGGCCGCTGATAGAACGTCTCCAGCGTACCCATGGCGTCCGGATCCGTCTCCGCTTCCTGAGTATGGGCATGGTGCTCCATGTTGTGCCACTTCCGCCAGAGCTTCGGGCCCAGGCTGAACTGGGCGAAGGCGATCGACCCCAGGAAGTCCCGCAGGCGGGCATTCTTCACGACCGTACCATGCAGGATCTCGTGGCCCAGGAAGCCAAGGCCGGCAAAGGCCTGACCAATGATCAGCGCCAGACCGAGGTTAAAGAGCGGGTGTAGATCATAGAATCCGAGGACCGCGATCGATCCGACCGCAAGCACCAGGTAGGCCAATCCGCCCCAGAGCCGGCCCCGGGCGGGCTTGAACGCCTCCGGCGGCAAGTGTGGGGCGATCTGTTGTGCATACCACCCCATGGTACGCATTTCCGTCATCCGACTGATCCCCTTTCCCTTGTTCCGAGACTCTCCCCCTGAGCGTTAGCGAGCCCCCACAGGCTCCAGGGACAGAATGGGCAGAGCGCCGGGATAATATGCAATCCCCATGGCATCGGGCCCGATATGGGCGCCCAGGCTGGGATTGACGTACATGACCTCCATCCAGACCACGTTCAGCCGGCTCTTGAGCATCGCGGAGAGTCGCTCCACCTCGGCGGGCACATCGCCCTGCAGGAACATGATGCTGACGTCTTTCCCCTCACCGACATCAGCGATGATCTTCTCGGCGATCTCATCGAGCGCGCGGCGGAAGGAGCGAGCCTTGCCGGCCGGAATGTAGGTCCCGTTCTCCTTGTCCACGGTCACCACCGGTCGGATGCCGAGGAGGCTTCCCACGGCCCCCGCAACCCGCCCGATGCGGCCGCCCTTGCGCAGATAGTCCAACTTGTCGATGGTGAAGAAGAGGTTGGAGTCGGTGTGAAGGGAGGTCAGACTGGCGACGATCTCATCCACCGGGCGCCCCTCCCGTGCCATGGAGGCCGCGACCATGACCTGCATGGCCATCTCGCCGGAGAGGGTCTTGGTGTCGACCAGGGTGATATCCAGGTCGGGCAGCATCTCCCGGGCGGTCCGGGCCGAGCTGATCGAGCCGGAGAGGCCGGAGGAGACATGGATCGACAGGATCGGCAGGCCGGTCCCGGCCGCCTCCTCGTAGATGGCCTTGTAGTCGCCGGCGGAGGGCTGCGAAGTGGTCGGGAACTCGCCGCGCTCACGGAGGCGCTCGTAGAACTCCTTGGCGGTCATGTCGACACCGCTCCGGTAGGAGTCACTGCCGAAGTTGACCATAAGCGGAATCAGGAAAATGCCATACTCCCGGGCAAAGCCGGCGGGCAGATCGACACCGCCGTCGACAACGAGTACGCAGGATGGGCGGCTGCTCATAGGGTGAGTCCTCCTCAGTTGCGGGTAGACCTCCCGCAGTCTGTCTACATCGTAGCAAGGGAGGGGGATCGGCTCATCTGCCTGCGGGTCCGACTGAGGGGCACAAAAAAGCGCCGCCGCGCGATGCGGCGACTCTGCCCAGCGGTATGGACCGGTCGGACAGATCCTGTCTGCCATGCTGCTCTTCCTGGTCGGATGTCGTCAGGCCCGACTGGTGACGGGAACAGATGCACTCTGCGATGGAAGTCGACCAGCGACGGTGCCTGCCCCAGGCGGGGCTGGTCCGCTGGCAGGCCCCGAGCATGTACAGCAGAACGGAGCGGATGCTGGAGAAGCGGGACTGGGCGCTGATCCCCAAGCGCCACCGGACCCAGGTACCGAAGGACCTGCAGCAGCTAGACTTCCCCCTGGCGCACGGGGAGGAACTGGTGATGTCGAAGCTGACCCGCAAGGACCAGGGCTGGCTTGTGTCTGGGGTTAAGTAGCCCGGGGCAGCGGGGCGGGTACCCCACGTAACACCACGGTAGACCCACGTAACACCACGGTAGACCCACGTTACATCCACGGCAGATCCACGCACATCCACGGAAGGTCCACGTCACATCCACGGAAGGTCCATGTCACATCCACGGAAGGTCCACGTCACATCCACGGAGGGTCCACGTCACATCCACGTCACATCCACGGCAGACCCACGCGATATCCACGGAAGGTCTCGGGGGAGTGGACAGGGAGTGGACATGAAGATTGTGTAGAGGGATGATAAGGATGAAGGAGAGGTGGAAGAAATGGCAATGAGGCCACAACCCGAATCGCAACCAGAACTGGA